>NZ_OZ245749.1:2170000-4100584 GCF_965227415.1 Sphingopyxis sp.
CAACATGCGCGTGTACGACAAGATCGTCGCGGCCCGTCCCGGCAGCGAAGAAGCCCGACTCGCATCGGCGCTCCGCGCGCGCGAGGAAGAGCGCGGCGAGGTCGAGGAAGCCGTCGCGGCAGTCATCGCTGGCGACACCGGCAAAGGCTTGCAGGCGTTGCGGTCGCACCGAAACACGATGCGCAAGCCCGTCTGGTCGTTTGCCTTTGCGCTGTGGCGTGTCTTTCCCCGGCTCGCGCCGCCGATGCTCGCCTGGCGCCAGAAGCGGCACGCCACGACAATGACGCCGTCCCCCGAATTCCGCGCGGGCTGATCCGGGCATGTCGGTCCGCAAAGCCATCGCCTGGGCGAGCGCCAGCAAATTGCTGAGCTTCACGATCGCGTTCGCGAGCAGCATCGTCGTCGCGCGGCTGTTCCTGACCCCGGCCGAGGTCGGACTCTTTTCGATCGCTTTCGCGGCAACCGCGCTGATCGCCGTGCTCCAGGAATTCGGGCTCAACCGCTACATCGTCGGCGAAGCCGAGCTCGGTGAGGAAAAGCTCCACACCGCTTTCTCCGTGTCGCTCGCCGTGGCGTGGGGCGTCGCGCTGGTGATTCTCGCGGCCGCGAAACCTCTTTCCTGGCTCTACGGCGACCCCAAGCTTTTCCCGCTGATGCTGGTGATCGGTTCCTCTTATCTGTTCGTGCCGCTGGCGATCGTGCCGACCGCGCTTCGCCAGCGTGCGATGGATTTCCGGTCGGACTTCATGATCGAGGTCGCCGCCGCGATCACCAATGCGGTCGTGACGATCAGCCTTGCCGCAGCGGGGAAAGGTCCGATGGCGCTCGCATGGGGAGCGCTCGCGCAGCAGGTCGCCCGCGCGCTCGTCAGCCAGTGGCGCAACGGCTGGATCTTTCCCTGGCCGCTGCGCTTCGCCGGCGCGTCGCACGTGCTGCGTTTCGGCGGCGGGTCGACCTTGCTCCAGATATTCGATTCGGTCGGCACGCGCTCGCCCGATCTGATCGTCGGCGGCATCGCCGGCAACACCGCGGTCGGCCTGTATTCGCGCGCGAGTGGGCTCGCGGTGCAGCTCGTCAATCTGATGACCGGCGCGGTGAACAGCGTCTTCTATCCCGCGCTCGCGCAGATGCGGAACGAGGGCAAATCGCTCGCCGAACCCTATCTGCGGCTCGTCGGCGGCTATACTGGGATCGTCTGGCCAGCGCTCGCCGGGCTCGCTGTCGCATCCTATCCGTTGGTGAACGCCCTGTACGGGCCGCGCTGGACCGCCGTCGCGCCGATTCTCAGCCTGCTCGCGATTGCCGAGATGATTTTTGTCGCGCTGCCGATGAGCGTCCAGGTTCCGATCCTGCTCGGCCGCCTCGACGGGGTGCTGAAGCGCACCGGCATCGCGACGGTTGCCGCGGTGGTGCTTCTGTTTGTCGGCGCGCGCTATGGCGGACAGGCAGCAGCTGCGGCCTATGTCGCCTATGCCGCCTTCTGGTTCTGTATCTATGTCGTGTTCCTGCGCGGCCTCACCGGGTTCCGCTGGCGCGGCTTGCTTGCCGACTATGGCCGCAGCCTGATCGGCGCCGCTGCAGCGGTCGCGCCGCTGCTTGCGTGGTACCGCTGGATCACGCCGCCGACCGCGATGGGCTTTGCCGAATTGCTGGCGCCGGTCGGCACCGGCGTCCTGCTCTGGCTCGCCGCGCTGTTCGTGACGGGCAATCGGCTCGCAGCCGACGTCCGGCTGCTGATCGCCACCACGCTTGACCGAATCGGCGTGCGCCGAATCGCGTCCGAACACCCACTGCCCTGATCATGGAGCCATCGCCTGCCATGCAATTCACCGTTCTGATCGTGACCTATAATCGTGCCGACCTGATCGAACGCTCGCTCGACAGCATCGCGCGGCAGACATTTTTGCCTGCCGAAATCGTCGTCGTCGACGACGCCTCGACCGATAATACTGGCGAAGTGGTCCAGGCATGGGCGACGCGGAACTCGGTGCCGGTCAGGTATATCGCGGCGGAAAAGAACGGCGGCGAAGGCGTCGTTCGCAATATCGGCATGAAGGCGGTGACGACCCCGCTGATCGCCTTTCTCGATTCGGACGACGAGTTCCGCCCCGATGCGATGGAGCGGCTGATCGCGCCGCTGATCGCCGATTCGTCGCTCGCGGTCAGCTTTGGCGACGCCTTCGTCCTGCCCGAGCCCGGCCCCGGCCTGCCGCCGCGGCTCGTCGAAAGCCGCCTTCGGGCGGACGAGACAAGCCCGATGGAGGGCGCTCCCGCAGGAACGGGCTGGCGCCAGCTCAACGACCCGCAATCGACGCTGCTGCTGATCAGCATGATCCCGACCTGTTCGGCGATGTTCCGCCGCGACGCCGCTGAAGCCGTCGGCTGGTTCCCCGAATATCGCCGTGCCGGCGACTGGCTGTTCTGGCTCAAGCTCACCGATCAGGGCGGCTTCGCGGTCCAGTTCTTCGATGCTGCCAATGTTTATCGGCAGGGCGACAATCTGACGAGCGCCGGCACCGACGCGCTGTGGGCGCAGCAGATGCTGCACGTCTATCTGGGCCTGCGAGACGGTTCCATCCCGCTCCGGCTGACGTCGGCGAATCGGGCTCGGCTCGAAACCGCGATTGCCGAGAAGAGCGGCCATTATCGCTATTGGTATTCGCGCAAGGGATGGCGCGGCTATTGGCAGGCGCTCGGCGAAACCGAGGCGCGCGCGAGCGGAAGCCGCCTGACGCATTTGCTGCGGGACCCCAAGAGCGCGGCGCGCGCGCTCTATTCAAGTTTCCGGTCTTAGCGGATCAGGACGCGATATAATCGCGCATCGCCGCGGCTTCGGCCTCGATACGATCGATGCGATATTTGACGAGATCGCCGATCGACACGAAACCGACGAGCCGGCTGCCGTCGACGACAGGCAGGTGCCGGATGCGCTTTTGCGTCATCTGCGACAGCGCGCCCATCACCGCCATGTTCGAATCGCACGTTACCGGCGACTTGGTCATGACCTCGTCGAGCTTTCTGTCGAGCGCCTCGGGGCCATAGGACGACATGAGGCGAACGAGATCGCGCTCCGAAAAAATGCCGACGATGATATCGTCCTCGACCACCGGTACCGCGCCGATCCGATGTTGTGCCAGCAAGTCGATCACCGCGCGCACGGTGTCGGCCGGCCGCGCCGAAATCACCGCGCCTGTGCGCCCGTGAAGAATCGCTCCGATCGTCATAGGTGCCGCTCCCATTTCTTTATCCGTTGCCGGACGAGCCTATCATGATTCGCCGCCAAGCCAAAAGGGGCGGCTTTCACGCTTGGACTTGTCCGGCGGTTGGTTCATGGAGGCGCCCATGGTCAAACCCTCGCCCCTCGACGATCACCGCACATCGGATGTCGCCTGGGCGCGGTATCGCCGGCTGATGACGGGCATGGCGCTCGTATCGTTTGGCGCGGTCATCCTTGCGCTCGGCTGGCTGCGTTATACGCTCGGCGACCAGCTCACCATCCACATGATCATTGCGACCGCAGCGGGCGTCGGCCTGTCGGTGATGCTCGGCGCGGCATTGATGGGCCTTGTTTTCCTGTCGAGCGGCAGCGGCCATGACGAGGCGATCGAGGACCCTTTCGAAGATGATCCGGATATGAAACATGACCGATAAACTTGCCGACTGCCCACGCGAGCCGATCCTGCGCGTCGTTCCCGCGCCCGCCGACATCAACAGCAACGGCCACATATTCGGCGGCTGGGTACTGAGCCAGATGGACATTGCCGGGGGAATCGTCGCGGCGCGGATCGCGCAGGGTCCGACCGCCACCGTGGCGATCGAGGCGATGGAATTCATTGCCCCGATCCTGCTGCGCGACATCATCTCGGTCTATGCGAATCTCGAGCGGCGCGGCCGGACGTCGATGGGGATCCGGATCGAGGTCGTGGCGACGCGCGGACGCGGCGAAGAACAGGTCAAGGTCACCGAAGGGCTGTTTACCTTTGTCGCGCTCGACGAGAATCACCGGCCACGGCCGCTGCCGCCAGTCTGACGGGGCTTATTTTACGCGAAAATTTTGGACTAGCCGGTCGTTCGCGGGGACGCGCACGCGCCAGACCCAGCTGTCGCCGCGGCGCTCCCACCCTTCGGGCTCGGGATCGAGCTTGAGCGGAACCAGCATCTCGACTTCGGCATCGAACGGCCGCGCGTTGGTCAGCGTGACCTGCCACAACCGAACATCCTTGTTGGCGGGATCGACCTGGATTGCGGTCTGGACCTGGACCGCGGGGCTGGTTCCGATGTCATAATCGACGCGCTCGTCCTTTGCCTTGTCGCCGACCTTCGCTTCGCCGACGAGCAGGCGGCGGTCGCCGATCGTCTCGAACACCGTGACCATGCCCGCAGGCAGCGCAAAGCCGAGCCCGTCCGTTTCGCGATTCTGGACACGCAGCCGCGTCATCAGCGGCACGGGGCTGCCCCCATAGTTCTGATAAAGCGTACCCGCGTAAAGCTGTTCGACGGCAACCCTGTTGCTCGCCAGCAGCGCGACCTGCTTTTGCCCTTTCGCCGACACATCGACGCGGAACGGGACGCGATAGAATTTGAGATCGCCCAAATCTTCGGGCGGCGGCGGCGGCGGCGGCGGGGGCGGCGGTGCGGGCGCCGGAGGCGGTGCCATCGCATAGCCGCGGTTGCGGCGACTCGCGGTCACGACGACGTCCTGCATCGATTCCTCGGCAAACGCCTCTTCGAACGCAATGATCGGCGGCAGTTCCCACAACGGATGCGTGCTGGTGATGTCCATCGGCCAGCAGCGGAGGACCAGCGCGCCCGGCGTGCTGCGCGGCAGCGGCGGGCTGTACATCTTGTTGAGGCGACCGGCGATCACGTTGAGCTGTGCGTTCGGAAAGCTTGTGACGCCGCCATTGGCGACAGTGATCCAGCCGGTCAGCCCCAGCGTCTTTCCGTCGGCACCCCGATCAGCAACATAGTTCGCCGCCCAGTCAAACCCCTCGGCGAGATAGAGAAGCTGCACAGTGACCGTCCGCGCAGCCTTGCTTTCGACCAGCACCGACAGAGTCGGTTTCGCCGAAAGGTCTTTCGGCAAGCGGGCATAGAGCATCCGCTCGGGAAGCCCTGAGCAACCAAGCGCTTCATAGCCTGTGGCGGTCTGAAGGATCACACCGCCGTTGGGGCCAGCCTGGATCAGCGCTTCCTGTTCGACGACCTTTCCCGTCGCGCGGTCGGTACGGCGCACGGTCACGCTGCGCTTGAGATAGGCGTCGACCAGCCCCGCGGGCGAGAGAAGCCGCGCGTCGCGATTCTTTTCGATCACGCCCTCGGGCAGGCCGCTCACGACCGCGGTTTCGGGAAGCAGTCCTTCGGCCACCCCCTCGAAGCGCAATATCGACACGCCCGCGGGCAAGGTCACCTTTCGCGTTTCGGTTATGAACGCGAAGCCTTGCGGCCAGTTCGGGTTGATTCCTCCGCCACCGCGATCGGGCGCGCGGTAGACGGTGACGGCGGTGTTGGCGATCGACGACGAAACGACGACCGGCGGTTCGGCCTGGGCATGCGCCAACATCGGCGCAAGCAGCGCCGCGACGAACATCAGCAGGGGCCAAGCCCGCGCCACGGCCGCGTCTCAGTAGCGCGTGTCGAAAGTGGCGGTCAGTTCGACCTTGCCGTTGGCGGGCACCGGCACCTGCCATTCGACACGGTCGGCCGAAACGCGTTCGCTCTTCAGGCTTTCGTCCGTGATCCGAACATCGCCATAGAGCCCGTCCTGTGCGACCAGCACGGTCGCCGCGTCGGGCCGCGCGTTGGTGACGACATATTTCATCTTCGTCACCCAGCGCGAATCGCCCTTGCGCGTCCGCGAGACGACGGTCGTCTGGACCTTCACGTCAAAGGCGTCGCCGGTCCGCAGCGACATCGCCGAGCCGATGGGGGTGTGGGGGATGCTGTTTTCTCCAATGAACTGCGGATCGCCGCGCGCGTCGCGCATGTAGACGCGGATCGTTCCCGCGGGCAGCTGGTCGCCGAGTCCGCCCTGTTTCGACGTCGAAAAGCGCAGCACGCTCGCGGTGCTCACCGGATCGGTGCTGCTGCCGAGCCAGCGGTTGACGAACTCGTATGTCGAACGCGCAGGCGCGCCTTTCACGTCGAGAAAGCTGACCTGCTTCTGCTGTGCGTTGGCGATGGTCGTGCGCTCGGCAAGCGGATAGAGGTAATAATCGCCCAGCCGTTCGCGATTGTTGCTCTCGGTCCCGGCCGAATCCATCGCGCCGCCGAGCTGGCGGAAACCGCCGCCCCCGCCAGGGTTGCCCGCGACCAGAAGCGTGCGGGCATTGGCGAACGTCGTGCCGGTGCTGTTGGTCAGCGTCACCCAGCCCTGAATATCCATCGCGCCCTTCGCGGCGTCGAACAGGGCCACATAGTCCGCGGTCCAGCCGAGGTTGGGCGTGAGATAGGATAGCCGCGCCGGAATCGTCCCCGCATCGGCCGCATCGACGGTCACCGACAGCGTCGGGCGCGCGCGCAAATTGGGCGGCAGGCGGTCGAACACCGCGCGCACCGGCAGGCCGTCGTCGCGCAGCACCTCGATCCGCTCGCCGACCTGCAGCACGATACCGCCGTTCGCCGCGAGCACTTTGGCGCGCTCGCTGCGTTCGACGCCGGTGGCCGGATTGGTGCGGATGAGCGTGATCTGCTGACCGACCGCCTTGTCCATCAACTTGTCGGGGGTGAGCAGGTCGAAGTCGAAATTCTGTTCGACGATACCGATGCCGGGACCCGACAGCGTCACCGTTTCGGGGCGGATGCGCGCCGAGACGTCGGGAAATTCGATGCGGTTGCGCCCGCGCGTGACGCTGAGTTGCCGGTCGTCCTGAACGAGCGACTGGCCATTGTTATAGATGGTGACGGCGACGTCGCCCTGCGCGTTGCCGAACGCGCTTTCCTGCGCCGCGAGCGGGGTGGTCGCCGCCCCGCCGACAACCAAGCAAATCATTGCCAAAGCGCGCATAATTACCTCCCCGCAAGCGTGTTGCGGGGAGGCTATGTCATGTCGAATCCAAAGGCTAGCCGAAAACGAAAGCCCTATTCGGCCGCTTCGACTCCGGGACCGCGCGGAGCGAGCGTACGGCGGGTGCGGCGCGCCTTGGGCGCCGGTGCATCGTCGTCTTCGCTCGTCTCGGGTTCGGCCGGACGGCCGATCGCCGGCGGCAGGACCGAGGTGTCGATGCCGGCATTGCCGCCATCGTCATTCGCATCGGCTTCGGGACGCGCGCGGCGCGGACCGCGACGATTGGCACGCGGTGCCGGCGCCGCTTCTTCGGCGACCACGTCGGTCTCGTCGCTTTCATCGGCCTCGACCGCATTGCCGCGATCGTCGTCGCGGTCGCGACGGTTGCCATTGCCGCGCGGCTGGCGATTGCCGCGATTTTCGTCTTCGCCGCGGCCACTGCCGCTGCGCTGGCCACCGCCGTCGCGCTCACCACGTTCGTTACGATCGCGGCCGCCATCGCGGCTGTCTTCGTTACGCTCGGGTTCGATCTCGGTGTCGAAGCCGCTGTCGTCATGTCCGTCGAAATCCTCGACGCCGCGAACGTCGCGCTGGCGGTCGTAGGGACGTTCCTGTCCGTTCTGCGCGGCCTTTTCTTCCTGCCGGATGCGGAAATCGCTCACGACGCGGAAATAATGGTCGGCGAACTGGAGATAATATTCGGTCTGGACCCGATCGCCCGCAAGCTGCGCATCGCGCGCCAGATTACGGTATTTCTCGATCATCTGTGCCGCATTGCCGCGGGCACGGCTGTCGATGCGGTTGGCCTGATCGACTCCGCCGCGTCCGCCACCGGACTGCGAGCGATTATTGTTGTTGCTGTTGTTGTTATTATTGCGGCCGCGACGGCGACCGCTCTGTCGGTTGTTCATGTTCAACTGAGACATCCTGTCGATAAGCTAATAAGCTACGCCAACCCCTTTTGGCCGACCGCGCTTGTCTAGCGCGTCGCGCCCGCGCCTCGCGCGCGGTTCTTGCCCTTTACCGCTTGCGCCGAGCCAAGGCCCTGCACCAGCATCGTAAGTGGGAAGCAGACCAGCCGGACCAATAAAGGTACCCGTGCCGGGTCTGTGAGCCGCCCCTACAGCGCTTTGCTGCGGAAACCAAGCAAATTCTTGTGCGGGCGATCAGGGGCGGGTCAGCAAAAGCGCCCTGTCGCGGCCGCCCAGATCCTGGCGGCAGGCAACGGAAAATCCCGCTGCTTCGGCAATCCCGGTCACCGATATGCGTTGCCGATGGCCGATTTCAACGACGGCCACCCCGTTCGGCGCCAGAATATGCGGCAAATCGGGGATGATCCGGCGGTAGTCGCCCAGGCCGTCGGCGCCGGCGAAAAGCGCGGCGGCGGGTTCGAAATCGGCGACGTCGGGCATCAACGCTTCGCTGTCGGCGATATAGGGCGGATTGCAGAGAATGAGGTCGAAGCGCCGATCGAGTCCCGATGCCCAGTCGCCCGGCCTGAATTCGGCGCGATCCGGCAGGCCCAACGCGTCGGCATTGACGCGCGCGCAGGCCAGTGCCGCGTCGCTGGCATCGACACCAAGGCCGCTGGCATTCGGCCATTCGGAAAGCGCGGCGAGAAGCAATGTCCCCGGCCCGGTACCCAGGTCGAGGATGGACGCAGGGCCGACCGCGCCGAAATATCCGACGGCCGCTTCGATCAGCGTCTCGCTGTCAGGACGCGGGATCAGCACACCGGGGCCGACAGCCAACCGGATCGTCCAGAAATCGCGATAGCCGACGATATAGGCAATGGGTTCGTGCGCGAGCCGCCGCTCGACAAACTTCGCAAAGTCGTCAGGCACCGTAAAGCGCGCGGAATCGAGCAGCAGCCGATCGCGCTCGACGCCGAGCGCATGCGCCATCAGCAATTCGGCATCCAGGCGCGGCGTTTCGGATATCGCGGCTAGCCGCCTCGCTGCTTCGCGCAGGGCGACGCCAATTCCCCGCTCTCCTTCAGGGGAGGGACCGGGGGTGGGGTCTAGAAGCATGGTGCCGCACCTCGACACCCCGCCCCAACCCCTCTCCTGAAGGGGAGGGGCTTTTCAGCCATCACCCAGCCCCGCCAGCCGCTGCGCCTGATCCTCGGCGATCAGCGCGTCGATCAGCTCGTCCATCTGTCCTTCGATGATTTCGGGCAGGCGGTGGAGGGTCAGGTTGATGCGGTGGTCGGTGACGCGCCCCTGCGGGAAATTATAGGTGCGGATGCGTTCGGAGCGGTCGCCCGACCCGACCATCGACTTGCGCGCCGATGCCTCGGCGCTGTGGATCTTCTCGCGTTCCAGGTCATAGAGCCGGGCGCGCAGCACCTGCATCGCCTTCGCGCGGTTCTTGTGCTGGCTGCGCTGGTCCTGCTGGATCACGACCAGGCCGGTGGGCAAGTGGGTGATGCGGATCGCGCTGTCGGTGGTGTTGACGTGCTGGCCGCCCGCACCCGACGCGCGATAGATGTCGATCTTGAGGTCGCCGTCGTTGATCGCAACGTCGACTTCCTCGGCCTCGGGCAATACCGCGACGGTCGCCGCGCTGGTGTGGATGCGGCCCTGGCTTTCGGTCGCGGGGACGCGCTGGACGCGGTGGACACCGCTCTCGAACTTGAGCTTGGCGAAAACGCCCTGCCCGCTGACCGACGCGACGACTTCCTTGTAACCGCCGACTTCGGTCTCGTTCGCCGAGATGACCTCGACCTTCCAGCCCTGGCCGTCGGCATAGCGGCTGTACATGCGGAGCAGATCGCCCGCGAACAGCGCCGCCTCGTCGCCACCGGTCCCGGCGCGGATTTCGAGCATCGCGGCGCGCTCGTCGGCGACGTCCTTCGGCAGCAGCTTGATCGCGAGGTCATGTTCGGCGGCGGGCAGCGCTTCGTCGACAGCCGCGATTTCCTCGGCCGCCATCGCCTTCATTTCGGGATCGGCGAGCATGTCGGTCAGCGACACGCGTTCGCCGCGCAGGCGCACGACTTCCCGCGCGGCGATCGCCACGGGCTCAAGCTCGGCGAATTCCTTCGACGCCGCGACGAAATCGGCGGGCGCCATATCGCCCGTCGCCATGCGCGCCTGCAACGCGGCATGGCGTTCGATGATGGCGTCGATCTGCTTTTCGGAAACGGAGGTCATCTTGTCCAAAACGGTAATAACTACGTCATGCTGAACTTGTTTCAGCATCCATGGCGCCGCATAGAGGCCAACATGCCGTCGCGGCAACCCTGCACCTATATTCTCGCCAGCCAGAAGCAGGGCACGCTTTATATTGGCGTCACGTCCGACCTGGCGGCACGGCTGTGGCAGCATCGATCCGGCGTCGTGCCTGGTTTCACGCGCCGATACCGGGTTTATCGACTCGTACACGCCGAGTTATTCGACGACATGCACACTGCGATCGCACGCGAAAAGCAGCTAAAACGATGGCATCGCTCATGGAAAATCAATCTGATCGAGGCTGACAACCCCGACTGGAAGGACTTGGCCGTTGCCTGGGGCGTCGCCGATCCCATTCAGAAACCGTCATGCTGAACTTGTTTCAGCATCCATGGCGCGACGCCGAGACTTCAGTCCATGGACCCTGAAACAAGTTCAGGGTGACGATTGTGTGATCCATGCTCAGTGGCATCAAATATTCTTCAGAACGCTCTGCACTTTCTCGGCAATCTCGTCTGGAGTGGCCGACTGAGTTCGAACGACCGGTTGACCGTCAACCCACCGCACCGACATCAAAACATGAGCGTTGATTTTCGTCGCCTTGTCATAGCGTTTCCGGGCAGATCCGGTGGCAATCATGTCGGCCGACAATTTGTTCTGCCTCAAAGTTGCGGCGATCTTCTGCGCAGCCGGAATAGCGAGGTCATCCTCGACGGCCATTATGACATTCAAGAGTTCGGTTTTCGGCTCTTCCACCAACATCGCCAACCGCTCGATCCCGGCCGCCCAGCCGACTGCCGGGGTCGGCGGGCCGCCGAGATTTTCGATCAGCCCGTCATAGCGGCCGCCGCCGAGCACGGTGCCCTGCGCGCCCAAGCGGTCGGTGACGAATTCGAACGCGGTGTGGCGATAATAGTCGAGGCCGCGCACGAGGCGCGCGTTGCGGTGCCATGCGACGCCCGCGGCGTCGAGGCCCGCGGTCACGGCGCCGAAGAAATCCTGTGCCTCGCTGGTCAGATAGGCGTCGATATCGGGCGCGCTGTCGGCGATCGGGCGGTCTTTGGGGTCCTTGCTGTCGAGGATGCGCAGCGGGTTCTTGTCGAGCCGTGCGAGGCTGTCTTCGCTGAGGTCGCTGCGGTGCGCCTCGAAATGTTCGACGAGCGCCGCGCGCCATGCGTCGCGGCTTTCCGCGTCGCCCAGCGTGTTGAGCGTCAGCGTCACGCCCTCCGAAATCCCCAGCTCCTTCAGAAGCTGATCGGCGAAGACCAGCAGTTCGGCATCGGCGAGCGGGCTGTCGCTGCCGAGCACTTCGGCGTCGAGCTGATGAAACTGGCGATAGCGGCCCTTTTGCGGGCGCTCGTAGCGGAACAAGGGGCCATGGGTCGCGACCTTCAGCGGCGCGAACTGCTGCCAGCCGTTGGTCACATAGGCGCGCGCGATCCCGGCGGTGAATTCGGGGCGCAAGGTGATCGATTCGCCGCCGCGATCCTCGAACGAATACATTTCCTTCGACACGACGTCGGTCGTCTCGCCAAGCGAGCGCGCGAACACGGCGGTGGGCTCGATCACCGGCACCTCGACGCGCTTGTACCCGTAAAGGCGGCGCACCCGATCAAACGTGTCGACGACGTGCTGAAACCGGTCGGCGAAATCGCCGAGCATGTCCTGCGTGCCGCGCACGGCCTGCGGCGTCGGAATTTTGGCGGATTTGTCCTTGCTCATGCGCCGCGCGTCTAATGCTTTTTCGCCGAAAGGCAAAGCGGGCTTGCGCGGCTTTCGCTCTCGGCTAGGCTCGCGCCATGGCCCGCACCATCGGCAACCGCATCGCGCCCCCGCGCTTCATCGCCTATGCGGCGGGACTGATCGCCGCCGCGGCTTATGCGGCGGGCCAGGACGGATCGGCGCTGCGCGATTTCCTGATCGGCTTCGACATCGTCACCGCGCTGTTCCTGTTGTCGACGATCCCGCTGTTCCGCACCCGCGACCCGAAGGTCATCGCGCAGCATGCGGCCCAGAATGACGCCAATCGCGCCGCGCTGCTCGTCATTTCCTTCGCGGTCAGCGCCGTGGTGCTCGGCGCGCTGGCGCTGCTCGTCGCGGGTACCGGCCCCTATCCGAAACCGCTGGTCATCGTCACGCTGGCGCTGGCCTGGCTGTTCGCGAACCTTGTCTATGCGATCCATTATGCGCATCTTTATTACAGCCCCGACAAAGTGCACGGCGGCCATGCCGGCGGACTTGCCATCCCGAGCGCAAAGGCGCCCGATTATTTCGACTTCCTTCATTTCGCGCTGATCCTGGGCATGACCTTTCAGACCGCCGACATCGACATCACCAGCCGTGCGATCCGCCGCGTTTCGACGGGGCATTGCCTGGAAGCCTTCATCTTCAACATCGGCATTCTGGCTTTCTCGATCAACATGATCGCCGGGGGCTGACGGAGGCGCTTTGTCGAACAGCGCCGCCCGCTGGCAGACCGCTGGCTGGACCTCGCGCCATTTTGGCGGCAGAGATTGCCGATGAAAAAGACATTGTTCGTCGCATCCGCCCTGATCGCCGTCACAACCCCTGCCTTTGCGCAGGAGGGCAACAGCCGCCCGCAACCGGTGGTTCAGCCGCACAGCATCCCGCTGCCCGCCGACCGGCCCTATCCGGGGACGATGCTGCTCAAGGTCGATGCGAGCGATTTTGCGCGTGGCATCTTTCGCGTCCGCCAGACGGTCCCGGTCGCGAAGAGCGGCAAGTTCACGCTGCTCTATCCGCAATGGCTTCCCGGCAAGCACGCGCCGCGCGGGGCGATCGCCGAGATCGCAGGCTTCAAGGCAAGCGCGGGCGGGAAGCTGCTGACATGGATGCGCCAGCCGACCGACGTCTATGCCTTTGACGTCGACGTGCCTGCGGGGGTGAAGAGCATCGACGTCGTCTTCGACTTCCTGTCGCCGACCCGCACGACCGAGGGCCGCGTCGTCGTCACCCCGGCGATGATGAACCTGCAATGGGAGCAGGTGAGCCTGTATCCCGCGGGCTATTTCACCCGCGGCATTCCGGTGCAGCTCGACGTCACGCTGCCCGACGGGTGGACCGGCGCGGCGGCGCTCGACGGATTGAAAGTCTCGGGCAATCGCTACAGCTATGCGCCGACGAGCTATGAGACACTGATCGACAGTCCGATGTTCGCGGGGCTTCATTTCCGCAAATGGGACCTCGGCCAGAATGTCACGCTGAACGTCGTCGCCGACGAAGCCAAATTTCTCGACGCCAAGCCCGATCATATCGCGCGCCACGCCGCGATGGTCGCCGAGACGATCGCGCTGTTCGGGACGAAGCATTTCGACCGCTATGAATTCCTGCTCGCGCTCAGCGACGAGCTTGGCGGGATCGGCCTCGAGCATCACCGGTCGAGCGAGAACAGCCGCAACCCCGACTATTTCACCGAATGGGACGACAATGGGTCGGAGCGCGGGCTGCTGCCGCACGAATTCACCCACAGCTGGAACGGCAAATATCGCCGCCCCGACAAGCTGTGGACCCCCGATTACCGCACCCCGATGCAGGGCAATCTGCTGTGGGTCTATGAAGGTCAGACCAGCTTTTGGGACCTGGTTCTCGCTGGCCGCTCGGGCATGCAGTCGAAGGAGATGGTCCTTGGCGAATGGGCCAATCTTGCCGGCCTCTACAGCGTGCAGGCGGGGCGTGCGTGGCGCTCGGTCGAGGATACGACGCTCGATCCGGTGATGGCGGCGCGCAAACCCCGCCCCTTTCCGACCGCGACGCGCACCGAGGATTATTACAACGAGGGCTCGCTGATGTGGCTCGAGGCGGACATGATCATCCGCACCTCGACGAACAATGCGAAAAGCCTCGACGATTTCGCCAAGGCCTTTTTCGGCGGCAAGAGCGGCGACTGGGGCGAGGTCACCTATGATTTCGACGATGTCGTCGCGGCGCTGGATGCCGTCCACCCCTATGACTGGGCGAAGTTCCTCCGCGATCATATGCAGGCGCCCGGCCAGCCCGCGCCGACCGCGGGGATCGAGCGGGCGGGCTATCGGCTGCTGTGGCGCGACGCGCCGAACGCCTATGACCGCGACCGCATGGCGCAGGCCAAGAATTACGACCTCACCCATTCGCTGGGCATGGTGGTCGACAAGGATGGCAGCGCGGGAAGCATCCTGTGGGACGGGCCGGCCTTCAAGGCCGACATCGTCAACGGAACGAAGATCGTCGCGGTCGACGGCATGAGCTATAGCAAGGACCGGCTCGAGGCAGCGATCAAGACGGCGACCGACGGCAAGACGCCGGTGAAGCTGCTCGTCGAGCGCGGCGGGCGGTATCGCCAGGTCGATATCGACTATCATGGCGGACTGCGCTGGCCGCATATCGAAAAGGCGGGGGCCGGACCCGACTGGTTCGACCAATTGTTCGCGGCCAAGCGCCAGCTCTGATCCTGCGCCAAGCTTAACGGCCTCGACTTTGCGCCGGTTCCGGCGCTAAAGGCGCGCGCGATTCAAAAACACACAAGGACATCTCCCATGCGCATCGACCTGATCCCGGCCGGCGACAGCCCGCCCGACAGCCTGAACGTGCTGATCGAAGTGCCGATCGGCGGCGAGCCGGTGAAATATGAGTTCGACAAGGCGTCGGGGGCGCTGTTCGTCGACCGTTTCCTGCACACGCCGATGCGCTATCCCGCCAATTACGGCTTCGTCCCGCACACGCTGGGCGAGGACGGCGATCCGCTCGACGCGCTGGTCGTCGCGCGGTCGCCGATCGTCGCGGGCGCCGTGGTGAAATGCCGCCCGATCGGCGTGCTGCTGATGGAAGACGATGCCGGCGGCGACGAGAAACTGCTCTGCGTCCCGGTCAACAAGACCTTTCCCTATTATGCCGATGTCGCAAGCTACACCGACATGCCGCCGATCGTGCTCCAGCAGATCGAGCATTTCTTTACCCACTATAAGGACCTCGAGCCCGGCAAATGGGCAAAGCTCAACGGCTGGGGCGACGTCGACGAGGCCAAACGCATCATCGTCGAATGCATCGAGCGGGCAAAGAAAGTGGGCTTTTAGCCTCTGCGATCGTCGTCGCGGCGCGCGCCGCGACGGAGTTCAGGGGGTCGGCGCCGCGCTCGGCGTTCCCAATATCCGCACATCCTGCCGCGGATAGGGAATCGCGATCCCCGCTTCCTGGAAACGGTCCCAGATCCCGAGGAAGACCTCGCCCTGGATGTTGCCGAGCCCCGCTTCGGGGTCCGAAATCCAGTAGCGGAGTTCATGTTCGACCGCGCGTTCGCCGAAAGCCGTGATCCACACGGCCGGCTCGGGTTCGTCGAGGATGCGCGAATTGGCCTTGGCCGTTTCGACGATCAGCCGCTGCGCGAGGCGCAGGTCGCAGTCGTAACCGACCGGCACGCGCATCCGCACGCGCACCTCGGGGCTGGCATAGCTCCAATTCTCGACCGGTTGGGTCATCAGAAGCTCGTTCGGGATCAGATGCTTCTTGCCGTCGCGGGTGATGACGTTGACCGCACGCACCCCGATCTTGGCGACGCGGCCGACATTGGGCACGCCGCCGGGAAGCGCCGATCCGCCCATCGAACTGCCATCGCCGACGACGATGATGTCGCCGGGCTCGATCGAGCGGTCCATCAGCAGGATGATCCCCGCGATCAGATTGCCGACGGTCTTTTGCAGGCCGAAGCCGATCGCGAGTCCCGCCGCGCCCGAAAACACCGCGAGTGCCGTCAGGTCGATGCCGAGCAGGTCGATGCCGAAAAGCAGCGCGAGCGAGAAGAGCGCGATCGCGATCAGCTTTTCGGCGAGCAGCCGCTGCGTCGCGTCGATATGCGTGTTGCGGCGAAGCAGCCATTTGATCGCGCGCAGCGCCAGCTTGACCGCGATATAGAGCAGGACCGCGACGACGATCGTCGAAAAGAGGCTGTAGAGCGAGAGGCGATAGGCGCCGACATCGAGCCCGATCGCCTTCATCGCCGCGACCGTACCCTCGAACCCCTCGCGAAGACCGCCGCGGACGGTCATAGCGCGGCGAAGCCGCGTTCGAGATCGGCGATCAGGTCGGCCGGATCCTCAAGCCCGATCGACAGCCGGACGAGGGGATCGGGGTCGGTCCATAGCGTGGCAGAGCGGATCGTTGCCGGATCGCTGGGGACGACGAGGCTTTCATAGCCGCCCCAGCTGAACCCGATGCCGAAATGCGACAGCGCATCGATGAACCGCGTGCGCGCCGCTTCGTCGACGCCCTTCAGCGTGAAACCGAAAAGGCCGCTCGTGCCATTGAAGTCCCGCTTCCAAAGCGCATGGCCGGGATCGCCCGACAGCGCGGGATGCAGCACACGGCCGACCTCGGCCCGCGCTGCAAGCCAGTTTGCGACAGCGAGGCCGTTTTCGCCATGCCGCGCCATGCGCACGTCGAGCGTGCGCAGCCCGCGCAGCATCATCGCGCAATCGTCGGGCGAGACCGCCTGCCCAAGCTGATAGGCCGCGCTTCGCAGCTTCGGCCACACCGCGCGGGTCGCCGTCAGCGAGCCCATCATCGCGTCGCTGTGCCCGCCAGCATATTTGGTGAGGCTCATCATCGCCACATCGACGCCATGCGCCAGCGCGGGGAACAGCAAGGGTGTCGCCCACGTGTTGTCGAGCATCGTCACGATGCCGCGCCGCCGCGCGATCGCGGTGATCGCCGGAACATCCTGCACCTCGAACGTCAGGCTGCCGGGCGATTCGAGGAAGATCAGTTTCGTCTGGTCCGTCAGCAGGTCGGCGATGCCGGCCCCGATCAGCGGATCATAATAGGTCGTCCGCACCCCCATCCGGGCAAGCATGCCGTTGCAGAACGCCCGCGTCGGTTCATAGGCGCTGTCGACCATCAGCAGATGATCGCCCGGCGAGAGCAAAGCGAGCAGACCCGCCGAATTCGCGGCGACCCCCGACGGATAGAGCAAAGTCCCCTCAGCCCCGGGCTCGAGATCGGTCAGCGCGTCGGCGAGCGCCCACACGTTCGGTGTCCCGCGCCGACCATAATACAGCTTGTCGTGGGTCGCATGCCCGCGCGCCTTCAGGTCGGCGACATTGTCGTAGAGGATCGTCGATGCCCGCCACACCGGCGGATTGACGACCGCGCCGCCGAGCCGCGGATCACCCGTCCATTCGGGCCGCCGCCCGCCCTGCACGAGCCTGGTCGCGGGGCGGAGGCTCTCTTCGTCATTCTTGCTCATCGAGCCTTGTTAGCGGAGCAGGGAGCAAAATCCAGTGGCCGGGAACTACGCCCGCGCCGAGGGCCTTTCATTATCTCACGCAAAGACACAAGGATGGCAGTTCGCGCACACACGATATGCGCGAGAACTGCCATCCTTGTATCTTTGCGTGAGTCAAAATAGCGCTACGCGCGGGGGACTGAGCCGCCCCCCGCGTCACGCCACCCGGTTCAAGCCGCGCCGGTCGCTTTCGGCGTCGCGGCGTCGGAGCCCCATTCGAGCCAGCTGCCGTCATAGACCGCGACATCTTCCTTGCCGAGCAGATGCGCACCGAACGCGACCACGGTCGCGGTCATGCCGCTGCCACAGGTCGTGACGAGCGGCTTGTCGAAATCGACACCTGCCGCGCCAAAGGCCGCCTTCAACTCGTCGCCGCGCTTCCAGGTGCCGTCGGCGTTGAAGAGGTCGCCGAAGGGCAGATTGCGCGAATTCGGAATATGGCCCGGCGCAAGGCCCGGGCGCGCATCACGCTCTTCGCCCGTGAAGCGCTTGGCGTCGCGCGCGTCGACGACCTGTTCGGCGCCGCTGTCGATGTTGGCGAGAATCTGGTCTTTCGTGCGCACGGCCTTGGCATCGCGCCACACGGTGAAGTGGCGATGGCGCATCGTCTGCTTGCCCATTTCGAGCGGGCGGCCTTCGGCTTTCCACTTGGCAAGACCGCCATCGAGCAGCGCGACATCGTGCGCACCGAACAGTTTGAGAAGCCACCAGGCGCGCGCCGCGCTTTTCAGCGGGCTGTCATCGTAAATAACGATGCGGCTGCCGTCGCCGAGGCCGAGCGACTGCATGCGGCTCGCAAATTTCTCGGCCGGAGGCGCCATATTGTCGATCGCATTGTTCGCGTCGGCGAGTTCGGCGAGATCCATGAACACCGCGCCCGGGATATGGCCGGCCTCATATTCAGCGCGCGCATCGCGCCCCGCGTCAGCTGTGAATTTCGTTGCATCGACGACCCGCAGGTCCGATGCCCCCAGTTCGCTTTCCAGCCAGTCGGTTGAGACCAAGGCGTCCATGTCATGCTCCTGTTGCGACCGAGCGGAACCTGTTTTGCCTGTCCCGCCCCGGCCATCCTGCTGTGGCTCTGTTTTTCCTGGGGATGGCAAGCCTATGCCCCGGCGTGCCCTTTTTCAAGCACGGTGGCGTGCCTGCCTCAGCTAATGCTGCGCTGCAACAAAAAAGCAGCCGTTCGGATCGATTGGCTTACTGCGCGCGCTTGATCGCGGTCGTGCGCGCCGCCGGGCGGTTCACGACGAAAGTCGGATGGTCGAGCGGCAGGGGCGCCAGCTTGACGCTGCCACTCACGCCCTGCTCGCGGCCGAGCACGAAGGTGCCGGCATTCTGGCCGAACGCCTCGCCGTCGCCGTCCCAATGATAGGTGACGTCGAACGCGAGCACCGGAACGAGCATCGGCTTTCCGCCGATGATCAGCGGCTCCACGGCCACGCGCGGCAACATCACTTCGGTGCTGAGCTGCTCGCCCGCTCCCGCTTCCAGGACCATGTCGTCGCGCAAGACGCTGCCGCCGGCACCGTCGAAGAAGCGCGCCAGCACCGGCTCGGTCATCGCCGAACCCTGATTGAGCGCGATGCGCACCATCAGCCCCGTTGCGGCGACTGGCCCCTGGTTCATCAGGTTGAGCGAGAAAGCGACGACAAGCTGCTCGCGCGTCATCCGGATACCGCGAATGTCGAGCGCCATCGATACGATCGCACGTTGTTCGTCGGCGGGCCGCGTGACGAGCGGCGACGCAGGCTGCGACGCGGGTCGCGCGGCCGGGACAGGAGCGGCGCGGGGCGCCGGTTCGGCGGCGCGCGGCAACGGCTTCGGTAAAGGTGGCGGCGGCGTCGGCTCGGCATAATCGGCAGGCACATCGCCCGCGACGGCGGGTCGGCGGCGCCAATACCAGAGGCCCGCGCCAAGGGCGGCAAGGCCGGCCAGCAGCCACGCCCAGACCGGCGTGCCGTCGCCGCTCGCAGGCGTCGGTGCGGCGCCATCGTCCGCGACGGGCGCCGCGACAACGGGCGCGGTGGGATCGTTTGAAAAGCCGGGAGCGGCAGAAGGAGCCGCATCGCTGGCCGGAGCGGCCTCCGTCCCGGCCGGAAGGGCGGGCGCCGTGGTGCCCGGCACCGCGTCGATGGCGCGCGGCGCCGTTTGGGTCGTTGCCGTCGCGGGACGGCGAGCGGGCGCCGATCCGGAAGGCGCCGGCGCCGACGTCGCGGGCTGCGTCGCGACCACCGCCGGCGGCGACGGCGCGGGAGCGGGCGTCGGGCTCGGCTGGCCCGGCCGTTCGCTGGGTCCGAGCGGCGGGATATTATTGTCGGTCGGTCCCTGCACCCCCGGTGCGCGGCCGTCGTTCGCGGGCGGCAGGCGGAACGTCGACGACGGCGCGGGCGTCGGCGAAGCGGTGTCGGACTGTTGCGCCGCGACGGGCATGCTCAGCGCGAGCGACGCCGCCATCGCGCCCAGCGACAGCCGCGCCGTCTTTTCGTTCCGCCCGATTGTCCGCACCGTCATGTATGAATCCGCGATCCCGAAACTGCTCTTTTCCGGCTCTCGCGCTGAATTGGCGCTGAACCCGGCCCGTGCCATCACCCGCATCGCGCGGATGACAGAGGCCGCGCGCGTCCCTAGATGGTTTCCATGTCCGATTCTACCCCCGCGCCGCTCGCGCCCAAACATCTGGGCCAATCCAGCGAACTGCCTGCCTCGCCCGAGGCCGCTGTTCTGGACTATGTGCCCAACCCGCGTGCGGGCGAACTGTATCTCGTCCGCTTCGCAGCGCCCGAATTCACGTCGCTCTGCCCGGTCACCGGCCAGCCCGATTTCGCCCACCTCGTCATCGACTATGCGCCGGGCAAGACGATCGTCGAATCGAAGAGCCTGAAGCTGTTCCTCGGCTCGTTCCGCAACCATGCCGGATTTCACGAGGATTGCACCGTCGGCATCGGCCGCCGCCTGTTCGACGAGATGCAACCCGAATGGCTGCGCATCGGCGGCTATTGGTATCCGCGCGGCGGCATCCCGATCGATGTCTTTTGGCAATCGGGCGCCCCGCCCGCGGCACTGTGGCTGCCCGACCAGGGCGTCGCGCCCTATCGCGGGCGCGGCTGACAAGATTCATCTTTCCGTCACAAAATATTGACATTAGTGTCAGCGATATGACCGCAGCCTCGCACCCGCACGACCACGCCATCGCCGTCGGCGCCGACCAGATCGATTTCATGGGGCACGTCAACAACGCCCATTATCTGAGCTGGGTGCAGGACGCGGTGCTGTCGCACTGGCGCCATATTGCGCCGCCCGACGCCGTTGCGGCGCATCTGTGGGTCGCGTTGAAGCACGAGATCACCTATCGCCGCCCCGCCTTCCTCGACGATCAGGTCATCGCGACCGTGATCCTCGAGAAAGTCCAGGGCGCCCGCGCCTTCTATGAAACGATCATCAAGCGCGGCGAGGATGTGCTGGCCGAAGTCAAGTCAAGCTGGTGCTGCATCGACGCCGAAACGCTGCGCCCCGCGCGGCTTGCGAGCGACGTGATCGCGCGCTTTTTCCCCGGCGAAAAGGCCTAGCTCGACCCTTCGATCATCGCATCGACGAGTGTTTCCATGAATTCGCAGCTGTCCTTGATCCCGCGCAGCTTTTCGATGTTCGCGGGCTCGTCGGGTCGCTCGGCGAGTTTGCCGAACATCGCGATCTGCTTGTTGAGGTCCGCCTGGATCTGGTCCTTGTCCTCGTCGGCAAGAACGGTCGCAACGGCGAGGAATTTGGTTCCCGAAGCCGCAGCTTTCGGATCCTCGGGCGCCTTGTCGCCGCCGAGCCCGGCCATGATGCCGTAAAAGGCCATGCATTGGACGCTGTCGTCGTAAAGCTCGCGCTCGTCCGCGTCGATCGTCATCGCGGCAGCAGGCGCAGACGCGGCGAGCATCAGGGCCGCAGCAAAAGTCTGATATTTCATCGATTCTCTCACAAGAAATCGACCCACACCCTGCCTTTGCATGACGCCGGACGATCGCAAAGAGAAATCGATCACGCCGCCTCGAAGCGGATCGGCAGGCGTTTGAGCCCGCCGACGAAGACCGATTCGACGCGCGCCGGTTCGCCCGCGAGTTCGAGGTTTTTGATTCGCGGCAGCAGCTCTTCCATCATGATCCGCATTTCCATCCGGGCCAGATGCTGGCCGAGGCAGACATGCGCGCCAAAGCCGAAAGCGATCTGCTGGTTCTTTTCGCGGTCGGGATCGAACGCGAACGGGTCGCCAAACACATCCTCGTCGCGATTGCCCGATACATAGTTGAGCATCAGCCAGTCGCCTTCGCGGATCGTCTGGCCGCCGATCTCGACATCCTCCCTGGCGCTGCGCATGAAATGCTGGACCGGCGTCGTCCAGCGGATCGCTTCCTCGATCAGCCCCGCCTTGTCGCTATCGCTGCTGCGGAAGCGTTCGAACAGCGCCGGGTTCTTCGCCAGTTCCATGATCGCGCCGGCGGTCGAGGCGCTGGTCGTGTCATGCCCCGCGGTCGCGATGATCATGTAATAGCCGGCGAGTTCGCGGTCGGGGATCTGATCGCCATTGACGGTCGCATTGGCGATCACCGTCGCAATATCCTCGCGCGGATTGGCGCGGCGGTCGGCGGTAAGCGCGCCGAAATATTGCTCGAAATCGGCGATCACATAATGGAGCATCGCGATCGCCTGTTCGGCGCTGGTAATCGCTTCGCGGCTGCGGTTGAGATCGGGGTCGGTCGAGCCGAACAGCTGCTGCGTCAGCATCAGCATGCGCGGCTCGTCCTCCGGCGGCACCCCCAGAATATCCATGATCACGCGCAGCGGGTAATGCGCCGCAACGTCGCGCGCGAAATCGCATTCGGACCCGCCCGCCAGCATCTGGTCGACCGTGTCGCGCGCGAGCGTGCGGATGCGGTCTTCGACGATCTTGAGGTTCTTGGGCATGAACCAGCTCTGCGTGAGCAGCCGGTATTTCATATGGTCGGGCGCATCCATCTGGACCAGCGAGCGGATCAGATGGCCGTCGTTGTTCGGGGTTGCGGCCCGCGCGATCGCTTCGCCGTCGCGGTTAGTAAGGACGGTCGGGCGGACACCGTTCGCAAAGCGTTGCGGATCGCGGCTGATCGCCATGATGTCGGCGTGCCGCGTGACAAGCCAGAAGGGATCGACCTCGGGGTTTTCGGCGACCGCGAGCGGCGCGTTGACCCGCGCCCAGGCGAGATGCTGGTGCAGCGGCTCCCACGCGCCATAGGCGGCGGGATCGACAACGGCGGCGGATACCTCTCCAGGCAATATAGGTTTTGTCATGCAACCAAAGCTGCCTCATCGCGTGCCGTCTGTCGAGCCTCGACGACGGCCTGCCGAAAGGCGGCATCGCAGGGGCCGCGCCATCGGCCTTAGCCGGAGCCACAAAATCATACCGGGATCGCAACCATGACATTTTCGACACGCCATTTTCTCATTGCCGCCGTCTCGTCGCTCGGCCTCTCCGCCTGCGCAGCGCAGCCGGGGATCGAGCCTGCCGCCACTCGCGTCGCGGCCGCGCCCGCGCTGACCGGCGCCCCGCTCGATCCGAGCATACCGAGCCAGCTGCCGCGAATCGCGGCGCCTGTGCACTATGACGTCCGCGTGACGCCCGACGCGAAGGCGCTGACCTTCACCGCCGAGGCGGGGATCGACCTCGAACTGTACGAGCGGTCGACGACGCTGACGCTGAATGCGCTCGACCTCAATTTCGCGGGCGCGAGCCTGACGGGTGCCGACGGCAAAGCCATCGCGCTGACCGTCGCAACCGACGCCGCGGCGCAGACCGCCATCTTCACCGCGCCCGCGCCGCTCGCGCCCGGCAAATACCGGCTCGCCACCCGCTACGCCGGGGTGATCAACACCCAGGCGAACGGCCTGTTCGCGCTCGATTATCCGGACAAGGTCAGCGGCAACGAGGTGCGCGGGCTGTTCACCCAGTTCGAAGCCCCCGACGCCCGCCGCTTCGTCCCGAGCTTCGACGAACCGAGTTACAAGGCAACCTTCAGCCTGTCGGCGACGGTGCCCGCGGACGACCTCGCCGTCAGCAACATGCCCGTGATCAGCGAGACGCCCACCGCGGGCGGGCAAAAGACCGTGGTGTTCCAGACCTCGCCGAAAATGTCCTCCTACCTCCTCTTCTTCGCGACCGGCCATTTCGAACGGCTTGCCGCGAAGAGCGAAAGCGGCGCCGAAGTCGGCATCGTATCGCCCAGGGGATCGGGCGAGCAGGCGCGCTTCGCGCTCGACAGCCTCGGCCCGTTGCTGAGCTATTACCGCGACTATTTCGGCCAGCCCTATCCGCTGCCCAAGCTCGACAATGTCGCGGGGCCCGGCCAGTCGCAATTCTTCGGCGCGATGGAGAATTGGGGCGCGATCTTCACCTTCGAGCGCATCCTGCTCGACGACCCGAAGATCACCAGCGAAGCGACGCGGCAGGAAATCTACACGACGCAGGCGCATGAGGTCGCGCACCAGTGGTTCGGCGACCTTGTGACGATGGCGTGGTGGGACGACCTGTGGCTCAACGAAGGTTTCGCCAGCTGGATGGAAACCAAGGCGAGCGACCATTTCCACCCCGACTGGCAGCCCCTGCTCGACCGCGTCGGCGGCCGCGAGCGCGCGATGGCGCTCGACGCTTTCGCGACGACGCACCCGATCGTCCAGAAGATCCGCACCGTCGAGGACACCAACCAGGCGTTCGACACCATCACCTATCAAAAGGGCGAAGCGGTCATCACGATGCTCGAATCCTATGCGGGCGAGAATGTGTGGCGGGACGGACTGCGCGCGTACATGGAGACGCACAAATATGCGAACACCCGCACCGACGACTTGTGGAATGCGGTCGAATCGGCGGGGGCCAAGGGGCTGACCGCCATTGCGCATGATTTCACCAACCAGCCTGGCATTCCGTTGCTGCACGTCGGCGGCGTCGCTTGCGTGGGCGGCAACACGAGCGTCCAGCTGGTCCAGGGCGAGTTTTCGCGCGACCGCAAGGCCAGTGTCGATGCCGAAGGCCGCCGCTGGCAGGTGCCCGTTCTGGCGCGGGCCGGACAGGGCGTGGTGGCGCGGCAAGTGATCTCGGGCGGCGCGGGCACGCTGACCTTGCCCGGCTGCGGCCCGGTGCTGATCAACGCAGGTCAGGCCGGATATTACCGGACGCTCTATTCGCCCGCAGCGCTGGGCGCGCTGCGCAGCAGCTTCGCGGGTCTCGCGCCGATCGACCAGCTCGGGCTGCTCGGCGACAATTTCGCGCTGGCGAATGCCGGCTATCAGCCGATGGGCGCCGCGCTCGACCTGCTGGCCGCAACGCCGAAGGATGCGAACCAGAAAGTCATCGGCGATAGCGCCGGGCGCTACGAGACGCTTTACGGTCTGTTCGACGACCAGCCCGCCCTGCAGAAGCAGATCGTGTCGCGTGGCAGCGCGGCGCTGGCGCCGGCCATGCAGCGGCTCGGCTTCGACGTCCGCCGCGGCGAACCTGCGCTCGACAGCATCCTGCGCTCCGACCTCCTCGGCGCGCTGGGAACACTCGGCGATGCAAAACTGCTCGCCGAAGCGCGCCGCCGCTTCGCCTTGCTCGACAGCAATCCGGCCGCGCTCGACGGGCCGCTGAAATCGCGCTGGCTCGGCATCGTCGCCAGCAATGCGAGCCCGGCCGAATGGGACAAGCTGCGCGCGATGGCAAAGGGATCGAAGTCGGCAGTCGAACGCAGCGCCTTCTACACCTTGCTCGGCAATGCGAAGGACGCAGAGCTTGCGAAGCGCGCGCTCCAGCTCGCGCTCACCGACGAACCGGGCAAGACGGTCAGCGCCGCCATCATCGGTGCGGTGGCGCGAAGCCATGCCGAACTCGCGGTCGATTTTGCGCAGGCGAACCAAGCCGCGGTCGACCGGCTGATCGACGCCTCGGCGCGGGCGCGCTTCCTGGCCGGGCTGGCGTCTTCGTCGAATGATCCGGCGATGATCGCCAAGCTCGAACGGATTGCGGCGCCGCTGCCCGCCGATGTGCGCAAGCCCTATGACAAGACGATCGCCAGCCTGAAGGAACGCAGCGTGAGCCGCCCGCGGATCAAGGGCGAGGTCGCCGCCTGGCTGACGGCCCGGTAAGCGGATGCTGCGGCTGGCCGTTCATTCGGCCAGCTGCGGCGCTCCGGCAGGCATCGCGCTTTTCCATTCGGCGCGTGCCTTGCGGATCATCGCCTTCAGCGCATCGGCGTGGCGCTGCCACGCGGCGGCGGTTTCGGCGGTCCAGCTTGCCCCCGCCGCCGCGCCCAGTTCCTCGACCGTCATGTCGATGAAGGCGTCATATTCGGCGATCGGCAGCGCGCCATAGCTGCGATGGGTGAACACCAGTTCGGCGACGAGCGGCCAGACCCATGCTTCGCCCTGCGCCAACCCGAACATCATCTGCAGCGTCTCGTCGGTCATGCGCCGCGACGCGGCGTCGACCGATATGAAGCTGGGACGGCGCTCGGGAAAAGCGGCGAAGAAACGCTCGAACAGCGACAAGCGGATGTCGGCGTCGGCGTCGGCAGCGGCGATCAGGCTCGCCTCCATCAACGCCGCATCGTTCAAATTTGTGCCCCCACATGACCGGTCATCCCGGCGAAGGCCGGGACCTTTCCGTCGAGATCACGGCCTTTGCCGGGATGACGAACAGGATGGTGCGTCATTTGAACAGGCTGCCGAGGATGCCGCGCATCAGCTGGCCGCCGAACTTGCCCGCGACCTGGCGGCCGAGGTTCGTCGCCGCCGACCGCGCTGCCGACTGGACCATCTTCTCGGCAAAGCTCGGCTTTGCGGCCTCGCGCGCCGCGACCTTTTCCTGTTGCAGGCGTATACGCTCGTCGGCGGCCTTCTGCTTGGCTTCTTCCTTCGCGGCAATCGCGGCCTGCTTGTCGGCTTCGACCTGCGCCTTCGCTTCGACCGCTGCGGCCTGCGCCTGATCCGCCTTGGCGGCGAGCAGTTCCTCGGCGCTCTCGCGGTCGACGGCAGTGTCATATTTGCCTTCGACCGGCGAGATCGATTTGATGATCGCGCGTTCCTTGGCGTCGAGCGGCCCCGCGCGCGAACAGGGTGCCTTGATCAGCGTGCGCTCGACCGGCGAGGGCGCGCCGTCGGCCATCAGCAACGAGACGAGCGCTTCGCCGACCTTGAGTTCGGTGATCTCGCGTTCGACATTGACCTTCGGGTTCGGACGGAAGGTGTCGGCCGCGGCCTTCACCGCCTTCTGGTCGCGCGGGGTGAACGCGCGGAGCGCATGCTGGACGCGGTTGCCAAGCTGGCCGGCGATCGTTTCGGGAACGTCGATCGGATTCTGCGTGACGAAATAGACGCCGATGCCCTTCGAACGGATCAGGCGCACGACCTGCTCGATCTTTTCGGTCAGCGCGGGCGGCGCGTCGTCGAACAGCAGATGCGCCTCGTCGAAGAAGAAGACGAGCTTCGGCTTGTCGGGGTCGCCGACCTCGGGAAGCGTCTCGAACATTTCGGACAGCAGCCAGAGCAGGAAGGTCGCATAGAGCTTTGGGCTCGCCATCAGCTTGTCGGCGGCGAGGATGTTGACATAGCCGCGGCCATTTTCGTCGCAGCGGATCATGTCCTGGATGTCGAGCGCGGGTTCGCCGAAGAAATGTTCGCCGCCCTGGCTTTCCAGCGTCAACAGCTGGCGCTGGATCGTCCCGACGGTCGCTTTCGACACATTGCCGTATTTGGTCGTCAGCTCATCGGCATTCTCGGCGCACCAAACGAGCATCGCCTGCAGGTCGCCCATGTCGAGGAGGAGCAGATTCTGTTCGTCGGCGACGCGGAATGCGATCGCAAGCACGCCTTCCTGCACTTCGTTCAGACCCATCAGCCGCGCGAGAAGCAGCGGCCCCATTTCGGAAATGGTCGTGCGGATCGGATGGCCCTGCTCACCAAACAGATCCCAGAAGATCACCGGATTGTCGTGATAGGCCCAGCCGGTGTCGCCGATCTCGGCCGCCCGCGCCGCGAAAATCTCGTGCATCTTCGATGTCGGGCTGCCCGCCATCGCCATGCCGGCCAGATCGCCCTTCACATCGGCGACGAATACCGGGACGCCGACTTCCGAAAAACCCTCGGCGAGTCCCTGCAACGTCACCGTCTTGCCCGTGCCGGTGGCGCCGGCGATCAGCCCATGGCGATTGGCGCGCTTGAGCACCAGCGACTGGCGCGGGCCATCGGGAGCTCCGCCGCCGCCCAGGCCGATATAGATTTCGGTCGCTTCGCTACCGTCGCTCACTGTGTTTTTCCTCCGCTTGGGCACCTGTCCATCGGTCTAGAACGGCAGGGCAAGTCAGGCAATCGGCAAACCCCGGAGCGGCGTCGGCGTCCGATCGAAGAAGGAGCGGCGGAAAACTGCACAACTTCATTCGCAAATCGCATTTCGCGGCGATACGGGCGGACCACAACCCCGGGTGTTAAAGCCACAAAAGCCCCGCATGAACGGACCGAAATTGTGGCTTTTGCGGCTTTAGCGGGCGGGATCGGGAACGGCGCAGTTCCGAACGCGCGCATCGCGACAAGGGGAGGCCGGCGGGTCATCGTGCAGACTAGATCATGCCGCGATTTTATAGGAAAGGCTTTTCGCATGGCGACGCGGCGGAGGGCCGCCACTCCACCATCGGCTTCGCGGCAGCGAGCATCATCGCTCGTCACTCCGGGCTTGATCGGCGGTCAATTCCTTGAGGCAAGCAGCTGTTCACCGGCGAAGGCCGGGGTCCAGAGCTTTTGCAGGCAAACAGGGCAGTGTCGCGCTCTGCGCCCCGGCCTTCGCCGGGGAACAGATGCTTGCCCGATGGGTACAGACGCCGACTTGATCCGGAGTCCATGATTTCAGCGCTGCGGTGGATCCCGGATCGAGTCCGGGATGACGAAGGGATGAGGGATGCCGACGGGCTGAAAGATGACGAAGCGTTGAAGGATGACGACGCGTTGAAGGATGTCGAAGGGCTGAAAGCCACCCCGAAACCGAAGCCGCCGCCGGTCGCCCCGTCACCCCATGATGAAGGCGTTGAGCTTGTTTCCGTCGGGGTCGCGGAAATAGCCCGCATAGAAACCCTCGCCGCGCGGTCCCGGAGGGCCTTCGCAGGTGCCGCCATTGGCGAGCGCGAGGTCGTAGAGGCGCTGGACCTGCGCTTCGTCCCTGGCTTCGAGCGCGACCATGACGCCGTTGCCGACCGTCGCCACATTGCCGTCGAACGGCTTCGTCAGCCCGATACCCGCGCCGCCGCCCGGCTTGCCCCACGCGATGAAGCCGTCGAACTCCATCATCCGCGGCGTGTCGAGCTCGCCCGCGATCGCGTCATAGAAAACCGCCGCCTTGGCGAGGTCTTGCGTCCCAAGCGTCACATATCCGATCATGATCCATCTCCAGACTCGTGTTTATCGGAACATAGTAAGAACATTATGCCGCGCAGGCAAGAAAAAGGGCGCCGGACCGAAAGATCACGGCGCCCTTGTTCGAGCGGCAGAATAGCGCCCTTACGGCTTGATACGCAGCGCGACGTCCAACGACGGCCCGCCGCGGCGCAGCACCTCGATCAGCACCGCTTCGCGGCCGGCGGCCTTCGCGGCGGCGATCGCCTTCGACAGCCCGTCGCTGGTCGTAATCGGCGTACGGGCGTTGCCCGCACTCAGGATGATGTCGCCGCGACGCAGACCCTTGCGGCCCGCGTCGCTGTTCGCCGACACCGCGCCAATGACGAGGCCCTTCGTCGTCGCATCGACGCCGACCGCGCGCGCGATATCAGCGGTGAGCGGCTGGACCGCAAGTCCGAGCTGATTCTGGATCGCGGTATCGGCGGCGCCCTTTGGATCCTCGGGCATCGTCTGATCTTCTTCGGGGTCGAAGGTCGTGCCTGCAAGCTGCTCCTCGGGCGGACGTGTACCGACGACGGCGTAGAGCGTCATCGTCTTGCCGTCGCGAATGACCTCGAGCGGGATGCGCGTTCCGGGCTTGGTGTTCGCGACGATGAAGGACAAAGTCTGTGAGGGTGTCACATCCTTGCCGTTCACCTTGGTCACGACGTCGCCGCGCTTCAGTCCGGCCTTCTCACCCGCCTGGCCCTCTTCCAGACGGCCGATACGTTCGCCGCGATCCTTTGGCAGACCGAGCGCCGCCGCCATATCCTCGTCGACCGGCGCGATGCCGATGCCCAGATAGCCGCGCTGGATCTTTTCGCCCGACTTGAGCGAATTGATCACGGGGATCGCCGCTTCGGCAGGAATCGCGAAATTGACGCCGATGTTCGCGCCGACGGGCGAGATCAGCATATTGTTGATGCCGACGACATTGCCGTGCAGGTCGAACAGCGGACCGCCCGAATTGCCGCGGTTGATCGCGGTATCGGTCTGGATATAGCGATCATAGGCGCCGCCGCCGCCAAGGTTGCGCTGCACGGCGGAGATGATCCCCGCGGTCACCGTCGAGCCGAGGCCGAGCGGGTTGCCGATCGCGACGACCCAATCGCCGACGCGCGCCTGGCTGCTGTCGGCGAACTTCACGAACGGCAGGCCGGTCGCGTCGATCTTGAGCAGTGCAAGGTCGGACGCCGTGTCGCGGCCGACGATCGTCGCCTTATATTCCTTGCCGTTGGTCAGCGTGACCGCGACCTGGTTCACCGCCTCGCCGCGCGGGCCGCCGGTGACGACATGGTTGTTCGTAACGATATAGCCGTCGGCGGAGATCAGGAAGCCCGAGCCGCCGCCCTGCTGTTCCTGCGTGACGGGCTCGCGCGTCCCCGCGAAGGGGTCGATCCGTACGCCTAGCGTGACTTCCTGCTTGGTCGAGATGTTGACCACCGCGGGCTGGAGCTGTTCGACAAGGTCGGCGAAGCTTTCGGGGGCGCCGGCGCGCGGGACCGCTTTCGCAATCTCGCTGCGTTCATTCTGCGCGACCTGCGCGATGACGGGCGACTGGGTGACGAGCGCCAGCGCGGTGCCACCCACCAGCAAGGCCGAAGTGATGCCATAAACATAACGCACGATCGCAATTCCTTTTCTCTTGCGAAAATTCTAACCCCGGCAGGCCGCTATCTGCTCACCGCAGGCTGAACGACGTTTGAACATGAACGACGGTTGCAACCGCCGTTCATGTTTCTCAATTGCCGCGAAACTGGCGCAGATATTCGCTGTTCGGCGACAGGATGATCGAATTGTCCGCGCCCTTGGCGGCGTCGCTCAGGAAGGTTTGCCGATAGCTCTGCATCGCCCGGTAGAAATCATAGAATTGCGCGTCCTTGCCATAGGCTTCGGCATAGATGCGCGCTGCCTCGGCATCGGCGTTGCCGCGGATGATCTGCGCTTCCTTCTGGCCGAGCGCGCGGATCGCGACCGCTTCCTGCTCGCGCGCCGACCGCATGCGATTGAACGCGGCGTCAAGCGGGGTGCCGGTGGGCAGGTCGGCACGCTTGATGCGCACGTCGATGACCTCGGCGCCATAGCGCCGCGCCTCGCGGTTCAGGGCATTCTGGATGTTGGTCATCACATTGCCGCGCTCGGCCGACAGCAGCGAGGCAAAGCTGCGCTTACCCAGTTCGTTGCGGAGCGACGACCCGAGGATCGAGGTCAGCTGGCCCTTCAGATTCTCCTCGGAGCGGATCGAGGTATAGGTGCGCGAGGGATTGGTGATGCGGAACCGCGCAAAGGCATCGACTTCGAGCAGATATTGGTCGGTCGTCAGCACGCGTTCGTTCTGCATGTTCGCGCCGAGGATCCGCTTGTCGAAGAACACGACCGAGTCGAAGAAGGGAATACGCGCGACGAGGCCCGCGCCCGAACTGCCGAAGCGCTCGTTCGGCTTATACTGGTTCACGACGCTGTTGATCTGGCCATAGCGGATGATCAGCGCCTGCTTGTCTTCGGGCACGATCACCAGCGTCAGGCTGGCGATCACCAGCAAGACGACGACGGCGAACAACAGCCGCAGCGGGCGCGACAGGACGGTGTCGAAAAAGTTCATTGTCCGCCCTCCGTCACCGGCGCAGCCCGGCGCCGAAGCTCCGGAAGCGGAAGATAGGGCGTCACGCCGCCCGATTCGACAATCACCTTGTTCACCGGCGCCAGCACCTGTTCCATCGTTTCATAATAAAGCCGTCGCTTGGTCACCTCGGGCGCCAGCTTGTACTGCTCGTACAGCTTGTCGAACTCGGCCGCGGCACCGCGCGCACGCTCAAGCTGCGCGCTCGCATAGGCTTCGGCTTCGTTGATGTTCGATTCGCGTTCCTGCTGCGCCGCCGTCACCTTGTTGAAGGCATCGGTGACCTGTTCGGGCTGCACCGCGCGCTGCAACTGGATCGCCTCGATCGTCACGCCGGCGCGATATTTGTCGAGCAGCTGCTGCATGCGCGCGCGCACTTCGCTTTCGATACCGGCACGACGCGGGCCGATCGCATCGGTGAGCGTGTAATTGGCAACCGTCGCGCGCATCGCGCTTTCGGCGACCTCGCGGATGGTGTTTTCCTGATCGGCGATCTGGAACAGATATTGGTGCGGATCGCGCACCCGCCAGCGCACTTCATAACCCAGATTGATGATATTCTGATCCTGCGTCAGCACGAAATTCTGCGAATCATTGCTCGTCGCACCGATCTTGAGCTCGCGAATCGACTGCACATCCTCGATCTGAACGCGCTCGAACGGCTCGGGAAGCTTGAAATTGATGCCCGGGACCATCGTGCGCGAATAGCTGCCGAACGTGGTCACGACGCCCGCCTGACCTTCGCCGATCACCTTGACCGACGAGAAGACGAGCCAGACGAGCACCAGCCCGCCGATCCCCCATTTCCAGAGTTTCGCCGAATCGCCGAAGTTGAAGCCGCCGCCGCCACCCGAGCCGCCGCCGCCGAAACCGCCGCGCCCCTTGCGCAGCAGTTCGTCGAGCGCCGAAGGGCCGCGCGGCTTGCGCGGACGCGCCGGATCGGCGGGGTCTGGCGTCACCCACGGGTTGCGCGGGCCCGGACGTTCACCGTCGCCGCCCTTGTCACCCTTGCCGCCTTTTGGCCCCCATGGACTGTTCGCCATCAGGCTGATCTGGTGGAAAAAATGCCGCAATCCCCCCGGGGTGCGGCTTTCCATACTGCCGTCATTTTCGTTGCTCATGCCTGCTTTTATAGGGAGAGCGAGCGCGATTAACAGGGGTCGCAAAAAAATCACTGGCGAAAATGGCTGGCATTCATGGTCGCCATGCCTATCTGCCCCAGACATGACCGACACCGCACCTCTCGCCAGTATCGCCACCGACCTCAGCGGCGGCCGCACCTCCGGCCTGCGCTTCCTCGACGGCGACGGCACGCTCGCCATCGTCCTGGATGTCACGGGACTTGCCGAAGACGAGCGCAAACCGCTCGAGGAGACATTGCGCGCCGGCCTGCTCGCCCGGCCCGGCGTGACCTCGGTGCGCGTCGCGATGACCGCCGAGCGCCGCGGCCTGACGATCGTCGCGGTCGGCAGCGGCAAGGGCGGAGTCGGCAAATCGACTCTCGCCGCCAATCTGGCCGTTGCGCTCCAGCGCCGCGGCATGAAGGTCGGGCTGGTCGATGCCGACATCTACGGCCCGTCGCAGCCGCGCCTGATGGACAGCGAAGGCGTCAAACCCGAATCGCGCGGATCGAAGCTGGTCCCCGTTCCCAACGCCTATGGCGTCCCGATGCTGTCGACCGGACAGATCGCCGCGCCCGGTCAGGCGATCGCCTGGCGCGGCCCGATGGCCGGCAAAGCGCTCGAACAGCTGATCGACGCGAGCTGGGGCGACATCGACACGCTGATCGTCGACCTGCCGCCGGGAACCGGCGACGTCCAGCTCACGATGATCCAGAAGCACAAGCCCGCGGGCGCCGTGATCATCTCGACCCCGCAGGACCTGGCGCTGATGGACGCAACGCGCGCGATCGGCTTTTTCGAGCAGGCCGACGTGCCGCTGATCGGGCTGGTCGAGAATATGGCGGGCTATGCCTGCCCGCATTGCGGCGAGATCAGCGATCCGTTCGGCAGCGGCGGCGCCGAAGCGGCGGCAAAGGTGATGGGACTTGATTTCCTGGGCCGCGTGCCGCTGTCGATGGGCATCCGGCTGGCGAGTGACGGCGGCGTGCCGCCCGCGGCCGGAACCGACCCGCAGGGCGAACCGTTCCATGCGATAGCGGCCAAGGTCGCCGACTGGCTGGACGCACGAAAGGGCAAATGATGGCGATCAACGACGACCAGGACATCCGCGAGCTGCTGGGCCAGCCGCGCCGCATCGCCGTCGTCGGCGCTTCGCCCAATCCGGCGCGCCCCTCGAACGGCGTCCTCGGCTTTCTCGTCGCGCAGGGACATGACGTGATCGCGGTCAATCCGGGCCATGCCGGAAGCACCATCCATGGCGCTCCGGTCGTCGCGAACCTCGCCAATGTCGAGCCGCCGGCCGAGATCGTCGACATCTTTCGCAACAGCGCCGATGCCGGCGCCGCGGTCGACGAAGCGATCGTGCACGGAGCCAAGGCCGTGTGGCTGCAGATCGGCGTGATCGACGAAGCCGCCGCCAAACGCGCCGAAGCGGCGGGGCTGACGGTCGTGATGGACCGCTGTCCGAAGATCGAGATTCCCCGGCTGGGCCTTCTACGCTGATTTTCTTTGCGCCGATTCCCGCCGCTGACTATCAGCAGCGGGCATGACCGGCATCAGGGACAAAGTGGGGCAAAACCAGTCGCGACTGCCGCATGTCAGTCGCCGTTCGATCCTGGTGGGCGCGACCGCGGCGGGCGGTCTTGCGATCGCCTGGACACTCTGGCCGCGTGACTATCAGCCCAATCTGACCGCCGCGAAGGGCGAGCATGTCTTCAACGCCTTTCTGAAAATCGGCGACGACGGCCATATCGCGATGGTCGTCCCGCAATGCGAGATGGGTCAGGGCATTACCACCTTGTTGCCGCAGATCATGGCCGACGAACTCGGCGCCGACTGGCGCACGATTGCGGTCGAAACCGCGCCGATCAGCCCGCTCTATACCAACATATTGCTCGTCGACGAGGATAGCGCGACCTTCATGCCGCGCCGCTTCGTTCCCGATTTCGTATCCGACGTGCGCGGTTGGGCGCGGCGCGAATGGGCCGTACGCCACGCGGTGATGCTCACCGCGAACTCGTCGTCGGTGCGCATGTTCGAGGGACCCTGCCGCGCCGCAGCGGCGCAGACGCGCGCGCTGTTGATGATGGCGGCCGCGCGGCGCTGGGATACCGATTGGGAGCAATGCGACACGCAGGACGGCTTCGTCACATTCGGCAAGAAAAAGCTGCGCTTTGCCGAGGTCGCCGCCGCGGCAGCGCTGCTCGAACCGCCCGCCGAGCCGGTCTATCGCGCATCGAGCGCCGACCCGCTTTATGGCAAGGAACTGACGCGGCTCGACCTGCCCGCAAAGATCGACGGATCGGCCAATTACGCGGGCGACATCCGCCTGCCCGACATGGTCTTTGCCGCGATCCGCCAAGGTCCGCTGGGCGCTACGCGATTGAAGAGTATCGACCGCAAGGCGGGGATGAAATCGCCCGGCCTGCTCCATATCGTCGAGCATGAACGCTGGCTCGCGACGGTCGCGCGCAACTGGTGGGCCGCGAACAATGCGCTCGACCATTTTGCGCCGGTTTTTGAGACCAAAGGCGCGCCGATCGCCTCGGGCCGCATCGACAAGGCGCTGAAAGCCGCGCTCAAGGACGGTGGCTATCGCATCCGCCAGAATGGCGATGTCGCCGAAGCGATGGAGGGACGCTCCAGGATTTCGGCGCTTTATGCCGTCGCCCCCGCGCTCCACGCGCCGATCGAAACGCGCACGGCGACCGCGGCGCCCGACGGCAACCGCCTGCGCGTCTGGGTCGCGACACAGGCACCCGCGCAATGCCGCGATGCGATTGCACGCGCGACGGGACTGTCCGAATCGAGCGTCACCCTGTTTCCGATGATGGCGGGCGGATCGTTCGATGCATGCCTGGACCATAGCGTCGCCGTGCAGGCCGCGATCATCGCGCTTCAGGTGAAACGCCCCGTGCAGCTCGCCTGGTCGCGCGCCGAGGAAATCATGCGCGACATCCCCCGCGCCCCTGCGCGCGCGCGAATGACCGCTACGCTGAACGCCGCGGGCGGGATCGACGCGCTCGTCGCGCGCATTGCCGTGCCACCGAGCACGCATGAATTTCGCGACCGGCTGTTCGACAACACGCCCCCCGACGTCGCGCAGCGCGCCGCAGCGGGCGCGGCCGATGCCGTCGCGGTCGAGGGGCTCGCGACCCCCTATTCGATCAACCATTTTGCCGTCGACCATTGCCCCGCCGATATCGGTCTGCCGACCGGCCGTTGGCGCGGCAACGCCGACAGCTACACGGCCTTTTTCACCGAATGTTTCATCGACGAGATGGCGACGCGCGCCAGCAGCGACGCTCTGTCCTATCGCATGGCGATGCTCGGCCAGTCACCGCTGCTCGCGCGCTGCCTGCTTACCGCGACCAGCCTGGGCGGTTGGGAAGGCGGCGTTTCGGGCACCGCGCAGGGGCTTGCCTGCCATAGCATGCGCGGCAGCCATATCGCGCTGATGGCGACCGCGCGGCCGGGCGAGAATGGGCTGCAGGTCGAACAGCTGGTCGCGGTCGTCGATGCCGGTCGCCTGGTGAACCCGGCGATCGCGCGCCAGCAGATCGAAGGCGGCCTGATCTTTGGCCTTGCCGCTGCGGTGGGCGCGACCACCGATTATGAAGGCGGGATCGCGACGGCGCGCAAATTCGGTCAACTGGGCCTGCCGCGCCTGTCGCAAAGCCCCAAAATCCTGGTCGAATTCATCGACAGCGACCGCGACCCCGGCGGCGTCGGCGAGATCGGCGTTCCGGTCGTCGCCCCGGCCATCGCCAACGCAATGGCGGCCGCGACCGGGCGCCGCATCCGCCGCCTGCCGCTTTCGGCGCAGCCCCTGTGACCGTGCGTCCCGATGGCCACCCTGCGATCGCCGACCCGCGAATAGGCGTTCTGCTCGTCAATCTGGGCACGCCCGACGCGCCGACGCCGCAGGCCGTCCGCCGGTATTTGAAGCAGTTCCTTTCCGACCGGCGGGTGGTCGAGATCCCGGCCTTGATCTGGCAGCCGATCCTGCGCGGGATCATCCTGAACACGCGGCCGAAGAAATCGGCGCATGCCTATGCGCAGGTGTGGACCGACGAAGGCTCCCCGCTTGGAGCGATCACCCGCCGCCAGGCGCAGGCGCTGCAAGCGCGCGCCGACGGCATCGTCAGCGTCGCGCACGCAATGCGCTATGGCCAGCCCGCAATCGGACCGGCAATCGACGCACTGGCCGCCGCGGGATGCCGCCGCATCCTCGTCGCCCCGCTCTATCCGCAATATTGTTCCGCAACCACCGCGACCGTGGTCGATGCGGTCCATGCGCATCTGGCAACATTGCGCTGGCAGCCTGCCTTGCGCGTCCTGCCGCCGTATCACGACGACGCGTCCTATATCGACGCACTGAAGACGTCGGTGGAGGGCGGGCTGGCCACGCTCGATTTTGTCCCCGACGTGCTGGTCGCGAGCTTCCACGGAATGCCCGAGCGCACACTGCACCTGGGCGATCCCTATCATTGCCAGTGCCGCAAGACCGCGCGGCTTTTGTCCGATGCGCTCGGCCGCCCGGTCGAGGTCGCGTTCCAGTCGCGCTTCGGGCGCGCCAAATGGCTGGAACCCGCAACCGACGTCACATTGGCGCGACTTGGCGGCGAGGGCAAAAGCGTCGCGATCTTCGCGCCCGGTTTCGCTGCCGATTGCCTTGAAACGTTGGAAGAACTCGCGATCCGCGGCCAGGAACAATTCGTCGCCGCGGGCGGAACCCGTTTTGCCTATCTGCCGTGCCTCAACGATAGCGCGCCTGGCATGGCGATGCTGGAGGCGCTGGTCCGGCGCGAACTGGGCGGATGGCTTTGAAATAGCAGACGCTTACTTCCTGTTTAGGTCCTTCCGCTAGGATCGGCGGACGCGGCGCCGGGTCTGGCCGGATACCGCAATTGGAAGGACAGGCGATGAGCGATCTCAACAGCGCGGCGCTGACAGTCGGCGGCCTCTTGCTCGTGTGGGCGCTGGTCATGTTCGGGGTCTGGTGGATGCGCCGCCCGCGTCCCGAACCCGTCGCCTACAGCACGCCGCCGGCACCCCGCGAAAGCCGCATGCCGAAACTGTCGCGCAAGGCCGAACCCGAAGCGCCGCCGGTCGAAGTCTCGGCCGCGCGGATGGCGCGGATCAGCGGCAAATTTACCGTAGATCCGGCCGACCAGCCTTCGCTGTTCGACGAACCCGATGCGCCTGCGGAGCCCGCGGCCGCACCGGTCGCCGAAGAGGCCGCCGCCGAACCGCAATGGGCCGCTCCCGCTGCCCCCGAACTGGAACCGGCGGCTCCCGCCGAGCCCGAAGCAAAGGGGGCGCCCGAACCCGCGGCCGAGCTGCAACCGGCCCCGGAGCCTGCAATCGAACCGCCCGCACTCGACGAAGCGACCCTCGAATCGCTTGCCTCCGATGTCGAACAACAGGCGCGACTGATCGAACAGCCGACGATCGACACGCCGCCCGCCATCGAAAGCGCGCCGGCCATCGAGAAGGCCATCGTTCGCCTGGTCCCCCAGGTGCCGCCGCGCGATGCGCTGTTCCGGACCAGTTGGCTGGGCGGGCGTCCGCACCTGCCCGCCGCAACCGAATGGCCGCGCGTCGATGGCAGCGAGGGCGACTTTCTGGCGCAGATCGCCTGCACCGACCTGCCCCCTGCGCTGTGGGGCGGGCTGGGTCCGCGCACCGGGTCGCTCGCTTTCTTTGCCAGCCCCGATTCGGGCGCGGTGACTGCGCTGCACCTCATGCAGGACGGCGAGCCCCGCGATCCACCGCGTCCGGTGGGTGCCATCTATTTCCAGCCGCACGGCATCGATTCGGCCGATCTTGCTCCGCTCGCGATTCGCGCCTTTCCCGAATGGCCGGTCGACATCGTCACCGTCGAACCGGGCGCGGACGATCCGCGCGATGCCGTGACGGCCGATGTCGCCGCCTTGCTGGCGGCGGACTATGACATCGCCGACCCCGCGTTTCACCCGTTCGACTGGCCCAGCATGCTCGCGCTCGCCGACATTCTGGAGAGCCGGCTGTCGCAGCAGCCGCTGGACGGCGCCGCGCCCGACGATGCGAGCGACGAACTGGCGCAGACGATCGCCGATGCCGACGACCGCAACCGCGACGCGGTGCAACGCGCCGCCGAGATTGTTGCGATCATCCGCGAAGGCGCCGAGCATGGCGGCCATTTTCTGCCGCCCGACGCGACGGCGGTCATGGCCGGCCTCCACGCGATCCGCTGGACCCGCGTGTCGACCCATGTCGACGCGGAATCGGGCGAGGACCGGGTCGAAGAGGCGACGTTCCCGCTGACCCGCCATCGCCCCGACGGCGATCTGTGGGTCGACGCCTATCGCACGATCCTGTTCGACCATGCTAAGCACGCCTGGTGCCGGAACGCCGACGCATTGTCGGCGCCGGCGCGCGCGTTTTTCGAGCCGCTGTGGGAAGCGATGGCGGTGGCTGAAATGCCGTCGATGGGCAATTTCCCGTCGCTGCACGCCGTCGGCTTCGACGACGAGCGCGATGTCGTGCTGCTGGAATTTCCGGCAGGCGGGCTGATGAGCCGCGGCGTTCGGGCGGGCGGAAATCTGGTTCTCGCGATCCGCAAGGTCGACCTTGTCGCGGGCGACTTTTCCAGGATGCGCGCGCTCGGCAGTAACTGATTGTCGCGATTGCCCGATTGCCCGATGATTGACGTTCCGGTCAACTTGCGGGGCGCCGAGACGCGCCCTAAGCAAGGCCGAGAAACGCCTTTTGGGAGACTGGCACTATGGCACGTATCGCAATCGTCACGGGTGGCAGCCGCGGCATCGGGGAAGCAATCAGCCTCAAGTTGAAAGAGCAGGGCGTCACCGTCGTCGCAAATTACGGCGGCAACGACGAAAAGGCGCGCGAGTTTACCGAACGCACCGGCATCCCCGCCGTCAGATGGGACGTCGGCGATCATGAAGGCTGCCTGGCCGCGTGCGAAAAGATCGCGCAGGATTTCGGACCCATCGACATCGTCGTGAACAATGCCGGCATCACCCGCGACGGCACGCTGTCGCGCATGCAATATTGCGACTGGGACGATGTGATGCGCGTGAACCTCGGCGGTTGTTTCAACATGGCGAAGGCGACCTTCCCCGGCATGGTCGAACGCGGCTGGGGCCGCATCGTGAACATCGGGTCGATCAACGGGCAGGCGGGACAATATGGCCAGGTCAATTATGCCGCTGCCAAGTCGGGCATCCACGGTTTTACCAAAGCGCTCGCGCAGGAAGGCGCGAAGAAGGGCGTGACGGTCAATGCGATCGCGCCGGGCTATATCGACACCGACATGGTCGCCGCGGTCCCCGCCGCCGTGCTGGAAAAGATCGTCGCGAAGATTCCCGTCGGCCGCTTGGGCCAGGCGGACGAGATCGCGCGCGGCGTCGCGTTCCTGTGCAGCGAAGATGCGGGTTTCGTGACCGGATCGACGATGTCGATCAACGGCGGGCAGCATATGTACTGACGGTGGCCGGCGGTCTTCATCCTCCGGTCAAACGGTCGGTGACGATCGCCGGGCATCCGACCTCCATCAGCCTCGAGCCGATGTTCTGGGACGCCCTCGAAACCGAAGCCGCACGCCAGTCGCTGCCCGTCAACGCGCTCGTCGCGCGGATCGATGTCGAGCGGATGGACGCCGACGACCCGCCGAACCTGACCTCGGCGATCCGGCAGTGGCTGTGGCGACGCCGCGGCTAGATGGCTGCGTAGATGGCGCTGCCGAACGCCGCGCCCTTGTCGGGTGCATGGTGCAGGAACAGCGACGGCTCGATCAGTTCGAGTTCCATGATGTGGAGCGTGCCTGCTGCATCGCCGACCATATCGACGCGCGCATAGACCGGCGGAGCGGGAGCCGCGGCCAACGCTGCTTCGGCGAGCGCCTGCGCGGCGACGCTGGCCGTCCACGGCTCTTCGCGCCCGCCGAATTGCTCCTGCACGCGAAAATCGCCCGAGGCTGGGCGCTTGACGATCGCGTGGCTGAACCGGCCCGCAAAGTAGAAAAGCGAAAACTCGCCGGTGGTCAAAATGCCCTGCATCAGCGGCTGCACGAGGCGGCGCTGCCCGATCGCATCGGTGGGAACCGGCGCTCCCGACGCGATGCGGTGCGTCCCGTCGGCACCGCCCGATACCGCGGGCTTGATCACCACCTCGTCGGCGCCGAGCGTGGCACGGGCTTCGGCCAGGCTCGCCTCGTCGAGCGCGGTCGCCTCGACCGTCGGCACCACCGCCACATTCTTCGCGGCGAGCTGCGCCAGATAGGCCTTGTCGCTGTTCCAGCGTAACACCGCGACCGGGTTGACCACTGGCAAATCCTCGGCCTCCAGCCGGTCGAGCAGGCCGTACCATACCGCAACGTCGCGCTGATAACCCCATGCAAACAGCGGAAGAATCAGGTCATAGCCCGACAAATCGCCGGGATCGGTCCACACCCGCTGTTCGACGACCAGCCCCGCGCCCGTCAGCGCCGCCGCCTTGCGGGCGAAGGCCGGCTGCCATTTCTCGTAATAATCAGGCGCCGGGACGAGGATCGCGACGCGCGGCTGATAGGGCATCTAACGCCCCAGCAGCCCGCGCGCCTGCCCCGCAATGTGCGACAGCATCGCGCCGTTCGGGTTCGGGATCGTCCGCGCCCGGTCGACCGTTGCGCGGAACTGCACGACGCGCGCGCTGTTATCGGCGAGCCACTTCGTCACCGCGGTGTCGAGGTCGCCCTTCGGCAGTCCCGCAAGGAAGCTGAGGCGCATCTGCTGAAAATCGCGCGCGAGGCTGTTCACCAGCAGGCGTTCCCACGGATCGGCAGGGCTCATATGCGCCGCCAGCGTCTGCGCCCAGTCGAGGCCGAGCGCTTCGCCGAGATGCGTGAAGGCGTGCGTCACCGCAACCTCGTCATCGCCGCGCCGCGCCGCCAGGTCGACGATCCCGATCGCGCCGTCGGTCTTGAACAGCCGGACGACCGCCGAGGTCAATGTCTCGGGCGCGCCGGCGTCGAGCAGTTGCTGCGACAGCATGTCCCATTGGCGGCGCACCGAATCGCTGAGCAGCCCGTCGACGCGCGCCATCAGGCGGTCGACACCGGGTTCGAGCCGCGCGACCACCGGACCCGGCTGCGCGAGCGCCGACGTCACGCGCAGCAGGTCGGCCATCTGCGAGGTCATCGCGGAGGCGGCCTGGCTGAACAGCGAGAGGCGGATGCCTTCATCGATCTTCGCCGTGTCGAGCGCCGACCACACGTCGTTCATGCCGAGCAGCCGTTCGACCGCGACGAACGCCGCCGCGACATCGCCAAGCGAACAGCCTTCCTCTTCGACGAGTTCGAAGGGGTGCACGACGCTCATGCGGTTGATGATGCGGTTCGCCAGCTTGGTCGCGATGATTTCGCGGCGGAGCTGGTGCTCGGCGATCGCGGTGGCGAAATCGCGCTGCATTTCGGTCGGGAAAGCTGCGGCAAGGTCGCTCGCCAGCGCCGGATCGTCCGGCAGCTCGCTGTCCTCGATCGCATCCTGCAGCGCGAGCTTGGCCGTAGAGAGCAGCACGGCAAGCTCGGGCCGCGTGAACCCGCGGCCTTCCTGAGAACGGCGGAGCAATTCGTCGTTCGCCGCCAGCCCCTCGACCTTGCGGTCGAGCCGGCCCGTCGCCTCGAAATTCTCCATGATCCGCACGAGCGACGGCACCGCCGACGACCCGCCCTTTTCGGCGATCGACAGCGCGAGCGCCTGAAGCCGGTTGTCCTCGAGCACCAGCGCCGCCACGTCGTCGGTCATCCGCACCAGCAGCGTGTCGCGATCGTCTTGCGACAGCCGCCCCTCGATCATCTCGCGGTTGAGCGCGATCTTGATATTGACCTCGTTATCCGAGCAATCGACGCCCGCGCTGTTGTCGATAAAGTCGGTGTTGATCCGCCCGCCCTTTGCCGAGAAGGCGATGCGGGCGGCCTGGGTCACGCCCAGATTCGCGCCCTCGCCCACCGCGCGGACGCGCAGATCCTCGGCATCGACGCGCAGCGCATCGTTTGCGGGATCGCCGACTTCGGCATTGTTCTGGCTCGCGGCCTTTACATAGGTGCCGATGCCGCCGAACCAGAGAAGGTCGGCCGGCGCCTTGAGGATCGCCGAGATCAGCGCGCCGGGTTCGATTTCGGCCTGCGACAGGCCGAGCGCCGCCTGCACCTCGGCAGTCAGCGGGATGCTCTTCTGGCTGCGCGGGAAGATCCCGCCGCCTTTCGAGATCAGTTTTTTGTCATAATCTTCCCAGCTCGAGCGCGGCAGCGCGAACATGCGGTCGCGTTCCTTCCAGCTTTTTGCCGGATCGGGATCGGGGTCGAGGAAGATATGACGGTGGTCGAACGCCGCGACCAGCTTGAGCGCCTTCGACAGAAGCATGCCGTTGCCGAACACGTCGCCCGACATATCGCCGCAGCCGACGACGCGGATCGTGTCGGTCTGAACATCGACGCCGAGTTCGGCGAAATGCCGCTGGACCGAGACCCACGCGCCCTTGGCGGTGATCCCCATCGCCTTGTGGTCATAACCCTTCGACCCGCCGCTCGCGAATGCATCGCCGAGCCAGAAGTCGCGCTCCATCGCGAGGGCGTTGGCGACGTCGGAGAAGGTGGCCGTACCCTTGTCGGCGGCCACCACGAAATAGGCGTCTTCGCCGTCGCGGATCACGACGCCCTTCGGATGCACGACCTTGCCGCTGACCAGATTGTCGGTGATCGACAGCAAGGAACGGATGAAGATGCGATAGCATTCGGTGCCTTCGGCAAACCACGCGTCGCGGTCTTCGGCAGGGCTCGGCAGCGCCTTGGGATAGAATCCGCCCTTCGCACCAGTCGGCACGATCACGGCGTTCTTCACGCGCTGCGCTTTCATCAGCCCCAGAATTTCGGTGCGGAAATCGTCGCGACGGTCGGACCAGCGCAGCCCGCCGCGCGCGACCGGGCCGGCGCGCAGGTGGATGCCCTCGACGCGCGGCGAATAGACCCACACTTCGCGCCACGGCAGCGGCTTGGGCAGGCCCGGAACGAGCGCGCTGTCGATCTTGAACGCGAGCGCTTCCGTCGCGGCAGGCGCGAAAGCGTTGGTGCGCAGCGTCGCCCCGATCACCGCATGGAAAAGGCGCAGGATGCGGTCATCGTCGATCGACTTGATATCGGCAAAGCCGGCAAGGATTTCGGCGTCGAGCGCTTCGGCCCGCGCGGCATCGGCGGTCTTCGGATCGTGGAGCGCGCGGAAGTGCTCGACGAGAGCAGCGGTGAGTTTCGGCGCATGGCGGAGCGCTGCAACGACAGTGTCCATGCCATAGCTCGACCCGCCCTGGCGCATGTAGCGGAACCAGGCGCGCAACCAGACGATCGCCTGGGGATTCGTCTGCGTGACGAGCACCAGCTCGTTGAACGCGTCGTTTTCGGCGTTGCCGTCGAGCACTGCCGCGATCGCGCCTTCGACGGTCTCGACGAAGGGCATCAATGCCGCTTCATCGACGGACGCAGGCAAGCGCAGCGAGAAATCATGAATGAAGGTCGGCGTCTCGGGCGTGTCGTCATCCGCGCCAGCGCGGACATGGAGCTCGGTCGGGATTTCCTCGAGCACTTCGAATCCGAAATGTTCGAGCGCAGGGACGACGTCCGAAAGCGCGAGCGGACCCGCAGCGCTATAGACTTTCAGCCGCAGCCGGTCATCGCCATCAAGGCTCTTCTTGGCGAGCCGCACGCTGCGCGGCTTGTCGGCGTCGAGGTCCCGGAGCCGCAGAATGTCGCGCGCGGCTTCTTCGGGATTATAGAGGTTGCGATAGTTCGCCGGGAAAAGCGGTGCGAAACGCGAAGCAAGCGCCGCTGCGCGACCCGCGTCGCCGCGCTTGGCGAGCGCGGCTTCGACCTCGGGCTGCCAGCCACGGACCATCTGTTCGAGCTGCGCATTGAGCGCGTCGGTGTCCGGCACCACGCCGCCGCTGCGCAGGTCGAGCGTGTAGCGGAGCAGCGCCGCCCCACCATCTTCGAGGACCATCGTCCAGCCGATGACGCCCGCTTTCGCTTCACGCACCAGCAAGGATTCGACGGCGAGGCGGCGACCGGTCGATACTTCGTCGCGCGGCAGCCAGACGAAAGCGAACAGGTGCCGCCCAAGCGCGCTGCGGACCATCACGATCTTGGGACGCGGCCGGTCGGTGATCGACATCGAGGTGAGCACCAGATCCTCGAGCGAGGCGGTGTCGAACGCAATGAGCAGATCGTGCGGCAGCGCGGTGAGTGCATGCGCGAGCGCCTTGCCCGCATGGCCCGTCGGGTCAAATCCGAACTTCGCCATCAGCGCTTCCAGCTGCGCCCGCAACATCGGCACCCTGGCAGGCGGCGCCGACAGCGCCGCGCTCGTCCACAAGCCGGCGTGGATCGACAGGCGCTCGACCGTCTTGCCCTTGAGTTCGGGGACGATGACGAGGTCGAGCAGCACGCGGCGATGCACCGCCGACAGGCGGTTCGACTTGATGAGCAGCGGCGCGCCGCCGCCCTGGTCGAACCAGGCGAACGCGGCGTCGAGCGCATTGGGAGAGAGCAGCTGGCTGGCGCCGGTCGCCGAAATGCCGAGCGCATCGTGCACCGCCCCGTCGCGGGTGCGCCATTCGTGGCCGAGCTGCGTCATCGCGCCCCCCTCGAACCAGCGGAGGAGCTCGGCGGCTTCGCCGTCGGCACGCATCGCCGCATCGGCGAGCATCGCGGCGCGCATCGCCTTCCAGTCGACAACCGCAGCGCGCACGTCGGCAAGCGCGGCCTCGAGCCCGTCGAGCAAGCGGCGGCGCGCGCGCGCGTCGCCGCGTTCGAGTTCCATATAGATGACCGATTCGCGTCCCGCGCCGGTCCTGGCGGCATCGGCGCCGGTCAGCCGGCCCTTCGCATCGCGCTCGACCGAGACGACGGGATGCAGGATGCGATGAATCGCAAGTCCCTGCGCTCCAACGATCTGCGACACCGAATCGACAAGGAACGGCATGTCGTCGTTGACGACGACGAGCCGCATGCGGCGATCGGTGCCATCGACCGCCATCGGCTCGAGCAGCAGCGACGGCGTGTCTTCGCTGCGTTCGAGCGAGGCACGCGCGGCGAATTCGCCCGCGGCGGCAAGCGCCTTCGCGTCAAGATCGTCGCCTTCGCCGGGCAGCGCGCTGCCCTGAAGGGCGGCCTGATAGGCTTTGGAGATTTTGGCAGGTGCCTGGGCCGCCGGCGCGATGTCGGCTTCCGGCGTGTCGGTCAGATTTGAGGGCATAAGGGTGTTACATCCCGAACCAAGGTTGGCGGGCCTCTACCGTGGAACCGGCGGGCCCGTTCGCTATCGCCCCTATGCGCCTCTGGCGCGCGCGGTTCAACACCTCGCGCGCTTCCGCGCAAAAAAATTTCAATTCTTGGGTTGTCTATTGCGCGAGCGGAAGGATGGCAGCCAAGCCCGCGCCCCGCTACGTCCGCCCTTTCGCTCATCATGGCTGCGCCATGGGGCAAATTTCTTACGATGCGATCGGGATCGCCTTTTTCGCGAGCTTCGCGATCAGCGCCCCATCGTCAGCCGCCTTCGCGACGATGCCGATATGCCCACCGGGCATGGCGCGGGCGATCAGGACGACGAATTCGGCATCGCCAGCGTCATGTTCGAGGATGATCGCCGGATGCGCGCGGCGAAGCGTTTCGATCGAATCTTCGCCCTGATCGTTCGCCGCGTCGGGCTTGCGGCGCGCCCGCGCGTCCTTGACCAGCCCCTTCAGCCCGCCCGGATAGCGATCGAGATAGGCGGCGAGTTCGCCGCGACCGACGCTTTCGTCCTTCGCATGGCCGAGCACACAGGCATATTCGGCAAGGCGTGTCTTGTCGTAGCGCGCACCGAACACAAGCTTCACGACCGGGGTCATCGGCGCGCGCTCCTGCGGTGTGAGGCCCGCATCGGCGAGCAGTTCGGCAAAGGCGTCAGGTTGCGCGTCGGCAGCGATCGCAAAATCCCAGGCCTTGCCAACCGCCTGATAGAGCGCCGACCGGCTGCGGCTGTCGGCGGCGATCGCACGCTCGGCGGTTTCGCGCGCTGCAGCGAGCCAGTCGGCAAGCTCGGCGTCGGCATCCGGTTCGGGGGCAGCCGGCTCGGGCGCGGCTTCGTCCCCCTCTTCGTCGGTCGGGACGAGCACGTCGGTCAGCAGCATTTCTTCGTCATCGGCACCATCGTCAAGCGCGGTGAAGCCGGGAATCGCGTCCGCTTCGGTGTTCGCTTCGGCTACATCATCGTCGAGATGCTCCGAATCAGGGCCGTCAGCCCAGACGGGCACGGGAGCGCTGAGCGGTGCGGCGCTGCGCAACGCCTGCTCGACCGAAAGTTGCAGCTCCGCTTCCTGATCGGCGGGAACGCCTTCCTTCCAGTTGATGACGCCCATGATGAAGTCGATCGTGTCGTCGTCGGACGAGAATGGCAGCAGGATGCCGCGGTACATGATCGTCAGGCCGCGATCGTTGACGAACTCGGCCTCGAAGCCGATCGGCGCGCGGTTGGCAATGATCTGGAGATAATGGTCGGTCAGCCGCGACAGCAGCGAACGGCCGGGAATCTGGCTGATATAGTGGATATCGTCGTCGATCTGCGATTCTGCGCGCAGCGCCTCTCCGACGAACGACAGCCCGGGATTGTCGATGCCGGCGGTAAAGTCGAGCAGTACCGAATTCGCTCCGAAATCGGCGCCGTCGAGATCGAGATCCTCGACCGAGGGATAGGCCCGGTCGGAAAGCAGCGAGGCCCAGTAATTATAGGCCCGGACCTGCATCCGGCGTTCGTCGACACCGACCGAAGGGGGCGCATCGATCGCGCCGTCATCCTGGTCGTGGCTGCTCGAGAGCAGGCCGCGCAAGCTGTCCATCATATGTCCCCAGTCGCAAACATCGGGGAATGTTATGCACTGGAAGTGGTAAAGGCCGCGTAAACGATGTGCCGCGGCCGCCCCTTTCGCGCCGCTTTGGCAACGAGCGCCCGATCAAGCTTGCCCAAAGCCGCGCGCCTTGCTAACGGCCCGCCCGAGCGCCGCTTTAGCTCAGTTGGTAGAGCACATCATTCGTAATGATGGGGTCACAGGTTCGAGTCCTGTAAGCGGCACCATTTCCATATCGTCCGCCATCGGTCGCAAGCGGCCCTGACGCTAAACCCCCATCGCGACGAACCCCGGCTCGGCCGCGACCCGGGCGATCCAGCGCTGCACCGCGGGCGTGTCGTCCAGCGAAAACAGCCCGCTGTCCTCGGCGACATGCGTATAGGCATAGAGCGCGATGTCGGCGAGCGAGATGTCCGGCCCGGAAAGCCAGTCATGGACTGCCAGATGCTCGTCCATCAACGACAGCGCCGCCTTCCCGGCCTCCTGTTTTACCGGCACCAGCGCGCGCTGCACCTCGGTCAGACTGTCCACGCCGATCCAGCGCATCCAGAAACGCAAGGTCGCCACATTGGGTTCGTGATGATATTGTTCGAAGAACATCCAGCGCAGCATGTCGGCGCGCTCGAAGCGGTCGTGCGGGATGAGGTGCGTGCCGTCGGCGAGCCAGAAGCAAGCGGCGTTGCTTTCGGGCAGGAAGCGGTCGCCGATCTGCAGCACGGGGATGCGACCGTTGGCGCTCACATTCGCGAGGAAGTCGGCGGTGCGCGTCTCGCCCTTCATGATGTCATATTCGCGCCGCTCGATCGGCGTTTCGAGCAACGCCGCAGTCAGCCTGATCTTGTAGCAATTGCCGCTCGCGGCATATTCGTGAAGGATTGGCCAGTCGCTCATAACGCCCTCCCCTTTTGCTCTACCCCAATGTCAGCACGATCTTCCCGACATGCGCGCCGGCCTGCATCCGCGCGTGCGCAGCGCTGGCGTCGGCCAGCGCGAAGCTCTGGTCCATCGCAGGCTTCCACCCGCCGTCGGCGAGGCGCGGCCAGAGGGTGCGGTGGATTTCGTCGGCGAGCAACGCCTTGAACTCGGCGCTCCGCGCGCGAAGCGTCGATCCGGTCATCATCAGGCGGCGGCGCATCAGCTGCGAAATGTCGATCTCGACCTTCGCGCCGCGCTGGAATGCGATGGTCACATGCCGCCCGTCGTCGGCGAGGCACGCGAGGTTGCGCGGCACATAGTCGCCGCCGACCATGTCGAGCACGACCTCGACCCCCTTGCCGCCCGTGAACGCCTTCACCGCCTCGACATAATCCTCGCTGGAATAATCGACCGCCAGGTCCGCGCCCAATGCCCGCGCGGCGTCGCATTTGGCGGCGCTGCCGCAGGTGACGATCGTCCTGATCCCGAACAATCGGCACAGCCCGATCGCGGTCGTGCCGATCCCGCTCGTCCCGCCATGGATGAGCGCGGTCTCGCCCTCGCAGACATAGGCGCGCTCGAACAGATTGTGCCAGACGGTAAAGACGGTCTCGGGCAGCGCGGCGGCCTCCGCCATCGTAAAGCCCGCCGGCACCGGCAAGCAGCTGCCGGCCGGCGCGACGCAATATTCGGCATAGCCGCCCCCCGCGACGAGCGCACAGACCGCTTGCCCCAAAAGCTCGGGGTCGTCGCCCGGCCCGACCGCGACGACGGTGCCCGCGACCTCGAGCCCGGGCAGGTCCGACGCGCCCGGTGGCGGCGGATAAAAGCCCATGCGTTGCAGCACGTCGGGGCGGTTGACCCCCGCCGCGGCGACGCGGATCAGCGCTTCGCCCGGCCCCGGCTGCGGCACCGGGCGCTGTTCGGGAACGAGCACCTCGGGGCCGCCCGGCTCGCGGATCGCGATCGCGGTCATGGTCGCTGGCAGATTAGTCACGCTCTGGTCCCCCACTTGGTCGTCCGTCCCTTGTTTCGTCATGCCCGACTTGATCCGGCATCCACTTCCGGCGTCGCCGCAATGGACCCCGGATCAAGTCCGGGGTGACGACAGAATAGGACGCAATGTATCCCCCTGCCCCGTCTTATTGACAGAGGTGCGACACGGGTCAACAGTTGCGCGCTTTCCATCAGGAACCCGCGAGAGAAAGGACACGCCATGGACGATGATGACCTTCCCCGCCGCCGCGACGATGTGCTCGCCGCGCTGATCAAACAGCCGCTCGATCCGCTGTCATTGGACGAACTCGACGACCGCGTCGCGGTCCTGCAAGGCGAGATCGAGCGCGTGAAGGCGCACAAGGCTGCCGCGACGAGCCACAAGGCGGTTGCGGAATCGCTGTTCAAGAAGGGCTGAGGGGTACAGAGGCGACCGTTGCTGGCGCTATCTATCATCGTGATCCCGGACTTGATCCGGGATCCATGGACGCCACGGCAGCTGTGGACCCCCGATCAAGTCGAGGGGACGGAAGGAAAAGATAGCCGCTTGCCGCCCAAAGGACACGCCCCAAACCCCGAAATCGCAACCCCACGTTAACCATAGCGCAATCCTGTCATCGTAATTTCACAATGCCATCCGCTTTTCCCTTGCGGTCGGGCGGCGGCATCGCCACGTTAGTGTCCTAGGGGCGGCCTCTCCCCGGCTTCGTCCCCGCAAGGAGATGAAAGACATGCCGTCCTTTTCGGAATCTCTCGAAAAGACCCTGCACAACGCCCTGAAGGCCGCTTCCGAGCGCCATCACGAATATGCGACGCTGGAGCATCTGCTGTACGCGCTGATCGACGACGATCATGCCGCCGAAGTGATGCGCGCCTGCGGCGTCGCGCTCGACGACCTGCAATCGGCGGTCGTCCATTATCTCGACACCGAGCTCGACAGCCTGAAGGTCGAGGGGCACAGCGACCCTTCGCCGACCAGCGGGTTCCAGCGCGTCGTCCAGCGCGCGATCCTGCACGTCCAGTCGTCGGGCAAGGATGAAGTGACGGGGGCCAATGTTCTCGTCGCGCTCTTCTCCGAACGCGAAAGCTATGCCGTCTATTTCCTGCAGCAGCAGGATCTGACGCGCCTTGACGCGGTATCGTACCTCAGCCACGGCGTCGGCAAGGGCGGCAAGCCCTCGCCGCAGGCCGAGCCCGAGGAAAAGGAAGAGACGAAGGACAAGAGCGAAGGCAAATCCAAAAAGGAAACCGCGCTCGACCAGTTCACGGTCAATCTCAACGAAAAGGCGAAGGGCGGCAAGGTCGACCCGCTGATCGGCCGCACGGCCGAGGTCGATCGCACGATCCAGATCCTCTGCCGCCGCAGCAAGAACAACCCGCTCTATGTCGGTGATCCCGGCGTCGGCAAGACCGCGATCGCCGAAGGCCTTGCGCGCAAGATCATCGAAGGCGACGTGCCCGAAGTGCTGCTGCCCGCGGTCATCTATTCGCTCGACATGGGGGCGCTGCTTGCCGGCACGCGTTATCGCGGCGACTTCGAGGAGCGGCTGAAGCAGGTCGTCTCCGAACTCGAAAACCTGCCGCACGCGATCCTGTTCATCGACGAGATCCACACGGTGATCGGCGCCGGCGCGACGAGCGGGGGCGCGATGGATGCCTCGAACCTGCTGAAGCCCGCCTTGTCGGGCGGCGTCATCCGCTGCATCGGATCGACGACATACAAGGAATTCCGCAACCACTTTGAAAAGGACCGCGCGCTGCTGCGCCGCTTCCAGAAGATCGACGTGATCGAGCCGACGCTCGAAGACACGAAAAAGATCCTCGCGGGACTGCGCAGTGCGTTCGAAAGCCACCATCAGGTGCGCTATACCCCCGACGCGATCAACGCGGCGGTCGAGCTGTCGGCGCGTTACATCAACGACCGCAAGCTGCCCGACAAGGCGATCGACGTGATCGACGAGGTCGGTGCGATGCAGATGCTCGTCGCCCCGTCGAAGCGCAAGAAGACGATCACCGCCAAGGAGATCGAAGCGGTCATCGCCACGATGGCGCGCATCCCGCCCAAGTCGGTCTCGACCGACGACAAGGCGACGCTTGCGAGCCTGGAAACCGACCTCAAGCGCGTCGTCTTCGGCCAGAACACCGCGATCGAAGTGCTGTCGTCGGCGATCAAGCTGTCGCGTGCGGGGCTGCGCGATCCCGAAAAGCCGATCGGCAACTATCTGTTCAGCGGCCCGACCGGCGTCGGCAAGACCGAAGTCGCCAAGCAGCTCGCGTTGATCATGGGCATTCCGCTCCAGCGGTTCGACATGAGCGAATATATGGAACGCCACTCGGTCAGCCGCCTGATCGGCGCGCCGCCGGGCTATGTCGGTTACGATCAGGGCGGTTTGCTGACCGACGCGATCGACCAGAATCCCCACTGCGTGCTGCTGCTTGACGAAATCGAAAAGGCGCACCCCGACCTGTTCAACATCCTGCTCCAGGTGATGGACAACGGCCGCCTGACCGACCACCACGGCAAGACGGTCGACTTCCGCAACGTCATCCTGATCATGACGACCAATGCGGGCGCCAGCGACATGGCGCGCGAGTCGATCGGCTTTGGCAACTCGACGCGCGAGGATGTGCAGGAAGAAGCGGTGAAGCGCATGTTCACCCCCGAATTCCGCAACCGCCTCGATGCGATCGTGCCGTTCGGCTATCTGCCGCCCGAGGTGGTGACGCGCGTCGTCGACAAGTTCATCCTGCAGCTCGAGCTGCAGCTGGCCGACCGCAACGTCCACATCCAGCTCGACGATGCCGCGCGTCAGTGGTTGACCGGCAAGGGCTATGACAAGCTTTATGGGGCGCGTCCGATGGGCCGCCTGATCCAGGAAAAGATCAAACAACCGCTCGCCGAGGAGCTGTTGTTCGGCAAGCTCGTCCACGGCGGCGAGGTCAAGGTGAAGATGAAGGAAGGCGAGGATGCCAAGGTCGGCAACCCGCTGGCCTTTGAAATCACCCCCGCCCCGCCCAAGGCGAGCAAGGGCAAGGCAAAGACCAAGCCGGAAAAGGCGTCCAAATAGGCAAGCGTTCGAATATGAGGCGAGGCGGGCGTATCAGGTCCGCGACTTGATACGCCCGCCCCGCAGCGCTAGCCCAGCAGCGCCCTGTGGATCGACGATGATGGAAGAGCCGAAATTCTATCGCCTTTCGACCGCCGAAATACGGCCGCTCGTGATCGGCCGGGGCATTTGCATCGCGTCCGATCGCATCACGGTCGAGGGGCAGCCGATCCGGTTCATGTACCGCGAGATGCCGCGCGACGATCATGACAGCGGCTGGGCCTTTCTGTCGGGCACCGAAGAAGATGACTATTTGGCCAATCCCGACAATCACAGCATCTTCGACGTCAATGCGGTCGCCAACTATGACCCGTCGATCATCCCGCACCTCGACGCCGCGCCCGGCAGTGCCTTTACGAAGATGCCGGGCACGAAGGATTTTGCGCAGATTCAGGTTTGAGACGATCCTCCGGCAGCAAGTCGGCGGTCGAGCGGTTGCCCTCTCGCTTTTTTGCCGATCGCGCCCTATATCGGGGTCATGTACGACTATGTTTCCGTAAGCGCCGACGAAGCGGCCGCCCCTGCCCGCGTCCGCGACGGCACGATCAAATTGCATGACGAAGCCGGCTTTGCCGGCATGCGCAAGGCGGGACGGCTGTCGGCCGAAATCCTCGACGCGCTCGTCCCCTTCGTCCAGCCGGGGGTGACCACCGGCGCGATCGACGACCTGGTTCGCACGATGATGCTCGACGGCGGCGGCATCCCCGCGACGCTCGGCTATCGCGGCTTTACCCACAGCTGCTGCACCAGCATCAACCATGTCGTCTGCCACGGCATCCCCGACGACAAGCCGGTGCGCGATGGCGACATCGTCAATATCGACGTGACGACGATCATCGACGGCTGGCATGGCGACACCAGCCGCATGTATCTGGTCGGCGACGTGCCGATCAAGGCGAAGCGCCTCGTCGACATCACGTATGAATGCCTGATGCTCGGCATCGAGCAGGCGAAGCCTGGCAACCGCATGGGCGACGTCGCGCACGCGATCCAGACGCATGCCGAGCGGCACCGCTATTCGGTCGTTCGCGACTTCTGCGGCCACGGCCTCGGCCAGATGTTCCACGATGCGCCCGAGGTCGTTCACGCCGGCCGCCCCGGCACCGGCCCGGAACTGCGCCCCGGCATGTTCTTCACGATCGAGCCGATGATCAACACCGGCAAATATGCCGTGAAGATGCTTCCCGACGGCTGGACCGCGGTGACGCGCGACCGCAGCCTGTCGGCGCAGTTCGAGCATAGCATCGGGATCACCGAAACCGGCTGTGAAATCTTCACCGCCAGCCCCAAGGGCCTGAACGCACCGCCCTGGGCGTAAGCCGATCAGCACGATAGTTTATTTCGTCGTCCCGGACTTGATCCGGCATCCATGACGTCCAACGCAACCCTGGCGATGGTGGGCCCCGGATCAGGTCCGGGGTGGCGATTGGGACGGCGCCACCACATCAAGCCCCCTCCCCCACCCCCCATTTTCCCGCTTGCGCACCAGGCACTTCGCGCGCAGTCTTGACGTTAACGTCAAGCATAGACGTAGGGAGAGCATGGGATGGCGAAACGGGTCTTGAAGGCCGCGCTGCTGGGCGGCGCGCTGTTGGCATTGGCGGCATGCAACGCATCGAAGAATGACAGCATTTCGGGCGGCGGATCGCTCGACGAAGCCGAAAAGGCCAGCGAGGCCCTGCTCAAGACCGGCGGCAACGGCGACAATTGGGCGGGCATCGGCTACAGCTATGACGAACAGCGCTTCAGCCCGCTCACCGATATCAACGACAAGAATGTCGGCCAGCTCGGCCTCGCCTGGTTCGCCGATCTGGACGATGCGCGCGGGCAGGAAGCCACGCCGGTCGTCGTCGACGGCACCCTCTATGTCAGCCACGCCTGGTCAAAGGTCGACGCGTGGGACGCCGCGACCGGCAAGAAGCTGTGGTCGTTCGACCCCAAGGTCCCCGGCGAGCGCGCGGTCAGCGCCTGCTGCGACGTCGTCAACCGCGGCGTCGCGGTGTGGGGCGACAAATTGTTCGTCGGCGCGCTCGACGGCCGCCTGATCGCGCTCGACCGCAAGACCGGCAAGGAACTCTGGTCGACGCAGACCTTCGACACGTCGAAGCCCTATACGATCACTGGCGCGCCGCGCGTCGTGAAGGACATGGTGCTGATCGGCAATGGCGGCGCCGAGTTCGGCGTGCGCGGCTATGTCACCGCCTATGACGCCGACACCGGCAAGGAGCGCTGGCGCTTCTACACCGCGCCCAACCCGACCAAAGCCAAGGACGGCGCAGTCAGCGACGACATCTTCGCGAGCAAGGGCAATGCGACGTGGTCCGACAAGGGCGAGTGGCAGACATCGGGCGGCGGCGGCACCGTCTGGGACGCGATCGTCTATGACAAGGATCTCGACCAGATCTATCTCGGCGTCGGCAACGGCAACCCGTGGAACCACGGCACCAGGTCGAATGGCGAAGGCGACAACTGGTTCCTGTCGTCGGTCGTCGCGCTCGACGCCACGACCGGCCAATATAAATGGCATTATCAGGAAACGCCGGGCGAGACGTGGGACTATACCGCGACCCAGCCGATCATCCTTGCCGAGCAGGCGGTGGGCGGCAAGCCGACCAAGGTGCTGTACCACGCGCCGAAGAACGGCTTTTTCTTCACGATCGACCGCACCAACGGCAAGCTGATCGACGCCAAGCCCTTCGTCGACGGGATCAACTGGGCGTCGGGCTATGACATGGCGACCGGGCGCCCGATCGAAAAGCCCGAAGCGCGTTTCTACAAGACCGGCAAGCCCTTCATCGCGATCCCCGGCGCGCTCGGCGCGCACAACTGGCATCCGATGAGCTTCAACCCCGCGACGGGCCTCGTCTATATTCCCGCACAGCAGATTCCGCAGGGCTATCTGCAGGACATGACCGAACTCGACAAGCGCAAGATTCTGGGCTTCAACATCGGCTCGACGCTCACCGGCACGATGCTCCCCGACGACAAAGCCGCGTTCAAGGCGGCGGTTGCCGCAACCACCGGGCGTCTCGTCGCGTTCGACCCGCGCACCGGCAAGGTCGCCTGGGCGGTCGATTATCCTGCCGCATGGAACGGCGGCACGATGACGACCGCGGGCAATCTGGTGTTCCAGGGAACAAGCACCGGCCGTTTCCGTGCCTATACCGCCGACACCGGCAAGCAGTTGCTCGACCTCGACATGCAGTCGGGTATCGTGAGCGCGCCCTCGACCTTCCGCGTCGGCGGGGTGCAATATGTCGCGTTCATGACGAGCAAGGGCGGCGCCTTCCCGCTCGTCGCGGGCGTCGCTGGCGGCGTGACGCGCAAGGTCCCGAACCTGCCGCGGCTCGTCGTGCTCAAGATCGGCGGCACCGCAAAGCTGCCCGCGCTGGCGGCAAGCGCGCCGCTCGCGTGGAACCCGCCGCCGATGACCGCGACGCCCGCCGTTGTCGCTGCCGGCAAGGCGCATTTCGGGCGCTATTGCATCGTCTGTCACGGCGACAGCGCGATCGGCAACGGCTTCACCCCCGACCTTCGCGTCTCGGGCGCGCTAGCCAACGCCGATGCGTGGAAATCGGTCGTCATCGGCGGAGCGCTCAAGGAACGCGGCATGGTCAGTTTCGGCAATGTGCTGACCCCGGCCGATGCAGAGGCGATCCGTGCCTATGTCATCGAACGGTCGAACTGGACCAAGGCGAATCTGGACACCGACGCGGCACCGATGGGGCGATAGGGCGGGATAGAAATATCTCACGCGAAGACGCGAAGGCGCGAAGAAGGAAGCGGCCTCCTTGCAAGACCCGCTTCTTCATCGCGCGAGGCGCCTTTTAATCGCCTGCGGCGACGTGCGGCGTGCAGCGCTGGCGCGGCCTCTTCGCGCCTTCGCGTCTTCGCGTGAAACAAATTTTCACTGCGCCCGACTCCATCTGCCGCTTTTATAGGCATCGATTCCGTACCGTTGCACACCGCTTGGGCAGCGGCGCAACATGATGTCACAAATCTTACCGAAAGCTTGCGATTCGCCAATTGGCACGGCTTTTGATTGGTGCAACATGACGGGGCCTCGCAGCGACTCATGGAGGAGCAGACCGGACCAGGCGAGCCTGATCCGGCTTTGGCCGCGAGCACAAGGGAAAGACCCAGTGGGGGATAAGGCGCGTGAAGAAGATTGAGGCGATCATCAAGCCGTTCAAGCTCGACGAAGTGAAGGAAGCGCTTCACGAAGTCGGCGTCAGCGGCATCACCGTGACCGAGGCCAAGGGCTTCGGACGACAAAAAGGTCATACCGAGCTGTATCGCGGCGCCGAATATGTCGTCGATTTCCTGCCCAAGGTGAAGCTGGAGGTCATCGTCGAGGATTCGATGGCCGAGCGCGTGGTCGAAGCGATCGCCGCCGCGGCGCAGACCGGCCGCATCGGCGACGGCAAGATTTTCGTGATTCCGGTCGAGACCGCACTTCGCATCCGCACCGGCGAACGCAACGAGGACGCGCTTTAAGCCGTCGCTCTTCATCCTGTTCCACTAAACCCCGGCACGCCGGGACATCATCGCAAGAAGGAAGTTCAGACCATGGCCACAAAGCCCAAGGACATCATCGCACGGATCAAGGAAAACGACATCGAGTGGGTCGACCTGCGTTTCACCGATCCAAAGGGCAAGTGGCAGCATCTGACGATGTGCGCCGGCGTGATCGACGAGGACGCGCTCGAAGACGGGCTGATGTTCGACGGCTCGTCGATCGAAGGCTGGAAAGCGATCAACGAATCCGACATGATCCTGATGCCCGATCTCGACGCCGTCTATGACGATCCGTTCTCGGCAACCCCGATGATCGTCATCTTCTGCGACATCGTCGAGCCGTCGACCGGCGAAGGCTATTCGCGCGACCCGCGCACGACGGCAAAGCGCGCCGAGGCCTATGTCGCATCGACCGGCGTTGGCGACACCGTCTATGTCGGCCCCGAAGCCGAGTTCTTCATGTTCGACGATGTCCGTTTCGAAACCGGCTATAACAAGTCGGGCTTCGAGATCGACGATATCGAGCTGCCGACCAACACCGGCCGCAGCTATGAGGGCGGCAACCTGGGCCATCGTCCGCGCGCCAAGGGCGGTTACTTCCCCGTCGCGCCGGTCGACAGCGCCGTCGACATCCGTGCCGAAATGGTCTCGACCATGCTCGAGCTCGGCCTGCCGTGCGACAAGCATCACCACGAAGTCGCCGCCGCGCAGCACGAACTTGGCCTGACCTTCGGCACGCTCACCGAAACCGCCGACCGCATGCAGATCTACAAATATGTCGTGCACCAGGTCGCGCATGCCTATGGCAAGACCGCGACTTTCATGCCGAAGCCGATCAAGGACGACAACGGCAGCGGCATGCACACCCACATCTCGATCTGGGAAAAGGGCAAGCCGCTCTTCGCCGGCAATGGCTATGCGGGCCTCAGCGACATGTGCCTCTATTTCATCGGCGGTGTCGTCAAGCACGCCAAGGCATTGAACGCGTTCACCAACCCGACGACGAACAGCTACAAGCGCCTCGTCCCCGGCTTCGAGGCCCCCGTGCTGCTCGCTTATTCGAGCCGCAACCGGTCGGCCTCGTGCCGCATCCCCTATGGCGCAGGCGCCAAGGCGAAGCGCGTCGAATTCCGCTTCCCCGACGCGATGGCCAACCCCTATCTCTGCTATTCGGCGCTGCTGATGGCGGGCCTCGACGGCATCCAGAACAAGATCCACCCGGGCGACCCGATGGACAAGAATCTCTATGACCTGCCGCCCGAGGAACTGGCCGAAGTGCCGACGGTCTGCGGCAGCTTGCGCGAAGCGCTCGACAGCCTGCTCGCCGACCATGACTTCCTGCTCAAGGGCGACGTCTTCACCAAGGACCAGATCGAAGCCTATGTCGAACTGAAGTGGGACGAAGTCCATCGCGTCGAGCAGACGCCGAGCCCGGTCGAGTTCGATATGTACTACAGCGCCTGATCACTGACAGGCGCGACAAGGGGGGGCGTCCGGTCTGGGGGGATCGGACGCCTTTTCTGTGTCCCGTCCGATGACGCATTGCGGCAGGAGCGGCCCTCCCCAAGTTCGTCATTCCCGCGAAAGACGAAGCGGAGGACAACGGCGCAGGGGAGGATGAGGCAGCGGCAACCCGTCAGAACCGCTCACCCAGCCTCACGCTAGCGGACCATCATCCCGCGTCGGCCGACCGCAACGAACGAGCCCAGCAGCATCATCGCAGCGAGCGTCGTCACGACGTCGATCGGCGTCAGCACTGCGCCCAGCCCCAGAAAATCGGCCGCCGCCCACAGCGTCAGCAGCACCCAGCTGAGACAGAAGGCCCAGAAACATCCCTCGAGCCCGAGCTGGCGGTTGAGTTCGTCGAAGCGGCCCTGCCAGCGCCAGCTGGCCACGACGCCAGCGACGCTGATGGCAATCAACGCGCCCATCGCGGCGCCGGCAGGTACAAGACCCGCGGCAAAGCCAGGCGCGCGCGCGACCGCCAGCAGGACGAGAGCGAGTCCGAGAGCGCCCATCGTGATGACCGACAGCAGCATCCCCGACCGCTCTTCGCGCAATTCGTCGGCGTCGGCGACATTGAGCAATCTGGCGCCCATCCGCGGCGCAGCGAGGCCGAAACCGACGAACGCGGCCATCAGTCCATACACGAGGCCGACGGTCGCCAGCGCGACGCGCGACGGACCCATCGCGTCGAGCAGCGCCGATCCGGCCAGCGCCAGCGCCGCCGCCGAAACCGCGGCGCCGACCAGCCCGCCCGCGAGCATCCGCGCGACCGATCGCTTCCATTTCGGAGCGTTATCCTGCGTCATCACACTCATCCTTCATTCTCCGCTACCCAATGGTCGATAAACAGTTCGCGTACCTCCAGCCCGAACAGCTGCGCCATGCGCAGCGCAAGCGGCAGGCTAGGGTCATATTTGTCGGTTTCGACCGCGTTGATCGTCTGGCGCGACACGCCGAGCCGCCGCGCCAGTTCGCCCTGGCTCCATCCCGCTTTCTCGCGATGATCGCGCACCCGATTTTCCAACGACCGTCCCTTCGCCTGTCAAACACTCTTTACACTGCCACGCCCGGCCTGTCAAACATTCTTTACAGGAACGCGAAAGCCTCATTGACGCTTTGGTAAATGACTGACGCTATGCAGATCCCGATTGTCGGGGGATTGTCATGCTGCGTAACCTGTTCCTGATCACCGCCGCGCTGTTTCTGGCCGGGTGCGGCGACATGGCCGCACTGGTCAGCCAGACAAAAACCGTCGCGGCGCCGCGCGAAGAGGTGTTCAAGAAGATGTTCGGCACCGACGGCGCCAATTTTCGCGACATTCCCCTGGTCACCAATGGCGGCTCGTCGCGGCTCTACGAACTGGTGGTGCAAAAGGGGCAGCCCGGTTTCGAGGGGCTTATTCCCGACGAGCGTCCCGAGGCGCAAAAAGTCCGGTTTGCGATCGAGATGAATATCCCGCGCGAGACGCACATCCTCTACAGCGTCGACGATGGCGCCTTGCAGACCGGGCTCAAATTCACTTTCGAGGAACTTGCGCCCGGCACGACGCGCGTGGCGTTCACGATCGACGACCTGACCGGTCACGACGCGAAGGGATTGGTGGTGAACACCGCGAAAATGCACGCGATCGCGCGCGAAGCGCTCGACCGGCTCGACGACTTCGAAGAGGTTAAGGAACCCGCTTAACACCGCTGCACGTCGCTGGTTGCGGCCGGCCGGAACGAATGGCACATTGCAGGCGGGGGCGCGTATAGCGAAAGGCTGATTGGCCATGCGGTTCCCTGTCTCGCTTGCCCTCCTCCCGATTCTCTTGACCTCGTGCGGGGGCGGCGGAGGGGGCAATGGCGGCGGCGGCAATCCACCCGCCGCCAATTCGCCCCCCAGCTTCACGTCGGCACAAACCGCGAGCGTCGCCGAAAATACGACCGCGGCCTATCAGGCGGCGGCAAGCGACCCCGACGCCAACCCGCTGACCTTCACGATCGACGGCGGCGCCGATGCGGCGCTCTTTTCGATCACCGGCGCCGGTGCGCTGCGCTTCAACGCTGCGCCCGACTATGACCTGCCCGGCGATGCGAACGGCGACAATGTCTATGCCGTCGTGCTGCGCGTGAGCGACGGCACCGCGAGCGCGACGCAGCCAGTCAACATCACCGTCACCAACAGCCGCGAGGGCATCGCCGTCGTGCGCGTCGGTACCGGTTTCAACCAGCCGCTCTATGTCGCGCCGATCCCCGGCAGCAGCAGCGTCTATGTCGTGGAGAAGGGCGGCGACGTCTATCGCTTCGACCCCGCGAACGGCAGCCGCACCCGCGTGCTCGACATCGCCGACATTTCGACGGGCGGCGAGCGCGGGCTTCTCGGCCTCGCGGCCTATCCCGACCATGCGACGTCGCAGCGGCTGCTCGCGGTCGCGACCGCGGCCGACGGGACGGTGCAGGTGCGCCGCTACACGCTTGGCCAGCCGAATAGCTCGACCGTTTACGACACGGTGCTCGGCGTGCCGCATGCCGCGGCCGACAATCACAATGGCGGCTGGATCGGCTTCGGCCCCGACGGGCTCGTCTATGTAGGGATTGGCGATGGCGGCGGTGGCGGCGATCCAGACAATAATGCGCAGAACACCAATCTGCGCCTCGGCAAGATCCTGCGCTTCACGGTCGGCGCGAACGGCAGCAGCTACGCCCCTGCCCCCGGCAATCCCTTCCTGACGGGCGGCGGCGATCCCTATGTCTATGCCTATGGCCTGCGCAATCCGTTCCGCGCGTCGTTCAACGGCGCGACGCTCGTCATCGGCGACGTCGGGCAAGGTGCGGTCGAAGAGGTCGATCTGCTGACGACGACGCAGCCCGGCGCCAATTTCGGATGGCGATTCAAGGAAGGGACCCAGACCTATTCGGGTACGGCGCCGGGCGGCCTGATCAATCCCGTCGCCGAATATGGCCACGGCAGCGGCCCGCGCCAGGGGAATTCGATCACCGGCGGCTATGTCTATCGCGGCCCGGTGACATCGCTCGCCGGCCAATATGTCTTTGCCGACTTTGTCTCGGGCAACATCTGGTCGGTGCCTTTTGCCAGCCTGGTTCCCGGTCAGACGCTCGCCTCGTCGCGCTTTGCACGGCGGAACGAGGATTTCGCGCCCGATGCCGGAACGCTGAGTTCGATCGCATCCTTCGGCGAAGACAGCGCAGGCAATCTGTTCATCGTCGGCATCGGCGGCGACATCTTCATGGTGCGGCCCGGCTGACCGCTTGCCGCCGCGCGCGCCACACGCCACAAGGGGACGTCCAGAGGAGTCCCCCCATGAAATCGCTACCCTTTGCCGCCCTGATCGCCCTTCAACTCGCGCTCGCGCCCGCTGCGGCAGCAAAGCTCAGCCCGCCCGAGGCGAAGATGGCAAAGACCGTCGAGGCCGAGCAGGACCGCAGCGTCGCGCTCCTCGAAAAACTCGTCAACCAGAACAGCGGCTCGCTCAACCTCGCCGGCGTCGAGGCGGTCGGACGGATGATGCGCGCCGAACTGGAGCCGCTCGGTTTCAAGGTCGAATGGAAGCCGATGACCGACACGGGCCGCGCCGGCCATCTGATCGCGACGCACACCGGCAAGCCGGGCGCCAAACGCCTGCTCCTGATCGCCCATCTCGACACGGTGTTCGAACCCGATTCGCCGTTCCAGACGTTCGTCCGCAAGGGCGACCGGGGCGAGGGGCCGGGCGCGGGCGACGACAAGGGCGGAATGGTCGTGATCGTCGCCGCGCTGCGAGCGATGCAGGCGGCGGGAACGCTGAAGGGCGCGAACATCGAAATCCATATGACCGGCGACGAGGAAGATTCGGGCAGCCCGATCGAGAAAGCCCGCGCCGACCTGATCGCGGCCGGCAAGCGCAGCGACGTCGCGCTCGATTTCGAAGGCCTGGTGCGCGACAATGGCGCCGACATGGGGTCTGTCGCCCGGCGCTCGTCGGACAGCTGGATGGTCTCCGCTACGGGTAAGGCGAGCCACAGCTCGGGCATCTTCAGCGCCGCGGCAGGCGACGGCGCAATCTATGAGCTGACGCGCATCATCCACCGCTTTCGCACCGACCTTCCCGAGCCCAACCTGACCTTCAACGTCGGGCTGATCACCGGCGGCCAGCAGGCGGAGCTCGACGCGGGCGGCATCCGCGCGACGGCGACCGGCAAGACGAACATCATCCCCGCCATCGCGATCGCCCGCGGCGACCTGCGTGCGCTCTCGCCCGAGCAGATCGCGCGCGTGAAGGCCAAGATGACCGCGATCGTCGCCGAGCACGCGCCCGGCACCGACGCGAAGATCAGCTTCGACCCCGGCGGCTATCCCGCGATGGCTCCGACCGACGGCAATCGCGCCCTGCTCGTCAAGCTCAACGGCGTGAACCGCGATCTCGGCCTCGCCGAAATGGCCCCGCTCGATCCGCTGAAGCGCGGCGCCGGCGACATCAGTTTCGTCGCGGCGGATGTCGACGGACTCGCGGGACTCGGGCCGTACGGCACCGGCGACCATGCGCCCGGCGAAGCGGTCGATATCCCGAGCATCGCGCGGCAGGCAACGCGCGCGGCCATATTGATGTCACGTCTTTCGGCTGAAAAGCGCTAGGGCGCCCTTTCCGCGCCGTCACCCCTAACGAAAGTGGGGGCTGGCGCTTGATTCATTCGCTGCCGTCATTAGGTAGCAATGCGATACGTATTGAGACACGCCGATGGGAGACAGACAATGAGCGATACCGAAACGCACCTGAAACAAAATTACATCGGCGGCAAATGGGTCGACAGCAAGGGCGGCAAGCTCCACGACGTCATCAACCCCGCGACCGAGGAAGCGGCCTCGACCGTCGTGCTCGGCACCGCGGCCGATGTCGACGATGCGGTGGCGGCGGCAAAGGAAGCCTTCAAGACCTTCTCGCAGACGACGCGCGAAGAACGCCTCGACCTGCTGGGCCGGATCGTCGAGGAATATAAGAAGCGCGGCGCTGATCTTGCCAAGTCCATGGCGAGCGAAATGGGCGCGCCGGTCAGCTTCGCGGGCACCGCACAGGTCGGCGCCGGCATCGGCGGTTTCCTGGGCACCATCGCGGCGCTCAAGGATTTCGCCTTCACCGAACAGCATGGCGCGAACAAGGTCGTCTATGAACCGATCGGCATCGTCGGCATGATCACGCCGTGGAACTGGCCGCTCAACCAGATCGCGCTGAAGGTGGCGCCGGCACTGGCCGGCGGCAATTGCATGATCCTGAAGCCCTCCGAAGAATGCCCCGGCAATGCAGTGATCTTTGCCGAGATTCTCGACGCCGCGGGCGTCCCGCCGGGCGTGTTCAACCTGGTGCAGGGCGACGGCCCGACCGTCGGCAACGCGATCTCGTCGCATCCCGGCATCGAAATGGTCAGCTTCACCGGCTCGACCCGCGCGGGCATCCTCGTCGCGAAGGCAGCCGCCGACACGGTCAAGCGCGTCCATCAGGAACTGGGCGGCAAATCGCCGAACATCGTCCTGCCGGGCGCCGATCTCGCCGCCGTGCTGCCCCCGACGGTGTCGGGCGTGCTCGTCAACACCGGCCAGAGCTGCATCGCCCCGACGCGCATCCTCGTCCAGAAGGATGACGCGCAGGCCGCAGTCGGCGTGATCAAGGCGATGTTCGACGGCACCTCGGTCGGCGATCCGCAGGCCGAGGGCGCGCATATCGGCCCCGTCGTCAACAAGGCGCAGTTCGACAAGATCCAGGGCCTGATCCAGTCGGCGATCGACGAAGGCGCGACACTGGAAACCGGCGGCACCGGCCTGCCGAGCAACGTCAACCGCGGCTATTACATCAAGCCGACCGTCTTTTCGGGCGTGACGCGCGACATGCGCATCGCCAACGAGGAGATCTTTGGCCCCGTCGCAACGGTGATGGCCTATGACGATCTCGACCAGGCCGTCGATATCGCCAACGACACCGAATATGGCCTGTCGGCGGTGATTTCGGGCGACCCGGCAAAGGCCGCCGACGTCGCGCCGAAGCTGCGCGCGGGCATGGTCGCAGTCAACGCCTGGGGCCCCGGCCCGGGCGCGCCCTTCGGCGGTTACAAGGCGTCGGGCAATGGCCGCGAAGGCGGTCTGTTCGGGCTGAAGGACTTCATGGAAATCAAGTCGATCAGCGGCATTCCGGCGTAGGCCGAAACTCCTCCCTGCGGCGAAGCCGTGGGGAGGGGGACCGCCGCGAAGCGGTGGTGGAGGGGCTGAGACGTCGCGTCATGGCCCCTCCGTCAGCCGCTGCGCGACTGCCCCCTCCCCACGGCTTCGCCGCAGGGAGGACCGAAACCCCTCCCGCTTGCGGGAGGGGTTTTGCTTTGGCGCGATAGCGATTATGCGCGCCCCATGACCAGCCGTTCACCGCTCGCCCCCGACGCCTTCCCAGCCCTCCCCGAAATCGCCGGGGTGACGCGCCGCGTCGCGCGCGCGCAGTACAAGAATTGGGACCGCTGCGACCTCACCTACGTCGAGCTCGCGCCCGGAACGACCGTCGCCGGCGTCTTCACGCGCAATGTCTGCTGCTCGTCCGAAGTCGAGCTCGGCCGCGAGCAGGTCAAGGGCGGCACCGGCCGCGCGCTGATCGTCAACGCCGGGAACGCCAACGCCTTCACCGGCTATCGTGGGCGCGAGGCGGTCGAGCAGATCATGGCGCAGGTTGCCGGCCATCTCGGCTGCGCCGCGACCGAAGTCTTCGTCAGCTCGACGGGCGTCATCGGCGTGCCCTTACCCAAGGACAAGGCGCGCGCCGGGGTCGAGGCCGCGCTGACCGCCGAACCTTGCTCGTGGGAAACCGCCGCCGAGACGATCGGAACCACCGACACCTTTGCCAAAGGCTCCGCCGCGAGCGCGATCGTCGGCGGCACCACCGTCCAGATTGCCGGAATCGTCAAGGGATCGGGGATGATCGCACCCGACATGGCGACGATGCTCGGCTATATCTTCACCGACGCTGCGGTCGCTCCCGCGCTGTTGCAGCAGATGCTGCGCGACGCCACCGGCGGCAGCTTCAACAGCATCACGGTCGACAGCGACACCTCGACCAGCGACACCGTGCTGCTCTTCGCCACCGGGCAGGCGGGCAACGCGCCGCTGACCACGCGCGACGATCCGGGTGTCGACGCGCTCTATGCCGCGATCCGCGCCGTCGCTCTCGACCTCGCCCATCAAGTGGTTCGCGACGGCGAGGGCGCATCGAAGTTCATCGAAGTTCAGGTGAACGGCGCGGTCAGCGACGACAGCGCGAAGCGCGTCGCGCTCGCCATCGCCAACTCGCCGCTGGTCAAGACCGCGATCGCGGGCGAGGACGCGAACTGGGGCCGCGTCGTGATGGCGGTGGGCAAGGCCGGCGAACCTGCAGACCGCGACAAGCTCGCCATCCGCTTCGGCGATCACTGGGTCGCGAAGGACGGACTCCCCGTCGACGGATATGACGAGGCGCCGGTGGCGGCGCACCTCAAAGGACTGGAGATCCGGGTCGGCGCCGACCTCGGGCTCGGCGAAGGCCATGCGACCGTTTGGACGTGCGACCTCACCCACGGCTACATCAGCATCAACGCCGACTATCGGAGCTGACGCCTATGCTGACGATCTGGGGCCGCCTCAACTCGCACAATGTCAAGAAGGTCGCATGGTTCGCGGTCGAACTTGGGCTTGCATTCGCGCGTCACGACGTCGGCGGCCAGTTCGGTATGGATGCTGTTTATCGGGCGAAAAATCCCAATGCGCTGATCCCGACGATCGAAGACGACGGGCTGCTACTGTGGGAATCGAACGCGATCCTGCGCTATCTCGCCGCAAAGCATGGCGGCGACCGCTTTTGGCCCGCCGATCCGGCAGCGCGCGCGACCGGCGACAAGTGGATGGACTGGCAGATCGGCTATGCCGACGCGCAGCGCGGCGCGTTCCTTAATCTCGTTCGCAAGCGCGCTGGCGATCGTGACGCGGCGGCTATTGCGACATCGGCCGCCGCGTGCGCGAAGCAGATGGCGATCCTCGACGCCGCGCTGGCGCGCGCACCGTGGCTGTCCGGCGACGCCTTCGGAATCGGCGATATCCCGATGGGCGTTTATGTATATACATATTTTTCGATGGCTATCGAACGCCCGGCACTGCCGCATGTCGAGGCGTGGTACGCCCGCATCAAGGCCCGCCCGGGCTATGCCGAACAGGTCATGATTCCGCTGACCTGAGCATCATGAAAGCCCGCCATGGCGAATCCCGGCAAATGCTGGGAAGCGACGCAGGGCGGCTTACGACTACTCTGGATCGCCGCGCAGTTCCTCGCAAGGGCGAGGTCAGACTTTAAAGAGCCCCTTCGAGCCAGCCCTTGAGCGCGCTCTTCGGCGCGGCGCCGACCTTGGTCTCGGCGATCTCGCCATTCTTGAACAGGATCATCGTCGGGATACCGCGCACACCATATTTGCCCGGTGCGTCCGGATTTTCGTCGATATTGATCTTCGCGATCACGACCTTGCCGGCAAGCTCGTCCGAAATCTCTTCGAGCGACGGGCCGATCATCTTGCACGGGCCGCACCATTCGGCCCAGAAATCGACGAGCACGGGGGTGTCGCTGTCGAGGACGTCGGCCTGAAAGCTGGCGTCGGTAATTGCCTTGGTACCCATAATCTGGACTCCTGAAATTCTGTTGCCCCCAAGCTAGGATGTCGGGGCGTCCGGCTCAAGGGTCGAACCCTGCAAATTCGCCTTGGTTGCCAGCAAGCCCGGCTTGTGTGCGTCGAGGATCGCGTCGTCGAGGCCGATCAGCCGCGGCGCAGCGGTATAGAGGAGCGCCGCCGCGACGCGCCTGCCCGGGAAAATCACGCCGAGCGCATCGCGATAGGCGGCCATCTGGCGCAGATAGGCCGGCGCGACGGCATCGGCACTGTCCGGCACCTGCCGCCCGGTCTTGTAGTCAATGACCGTCACGAGATCGTCGGTGACAAGCAGCCGATCGACGATGCCGGCGACGACCGTTCCCGCGACCACCGCCGACAGCGGCACCTCGGCAAGCGATCCGGATCCGAAAAGCGCGGCGTGCGCCGGGTCGTCGATCACGGCCAGTACCTCGTCGACCATAGAGCCGCGCGCCACGTCGCCGAGCGCCGGCGCCTGCGCACCAAGCCATCGCAATGCGGCATCGCGCCGCCGCTCCACCGCCACCGGGGGCAACCGCTCGAACAGCGCATGAAGCAGCAGCCCGCGCTCGACCGCCGCTCCGCGCGCCGCGCCCTGCGGCGGCACCGCGACGTCGTCGTCGCCCAGCGCTGACGGCGCGAGCGGGCGCGGCGGGCGCGCTTCCTCGGGCGCTGGCCGGTGCGCCCATTCGGGAAGCACCCATGCGGCCGCCTCGACCTTCGCCGCCCCGACCTTCGCCGACTTGTCCTTCTTCGTCCACTTTCCGGCATTGGCGCGGTGGACGCGCCGGCGTGCCCACATCGGCCCTGCTTCTTCCCACTCGCTCCCCATGCCCGCCAGCACGCCCTCAACGGCGGCGTGCCAGCTGTCCTCGGGGATCGTCCGGTCGGCTTTCCTGGTGACGCCTGCAACGACGAGAATTTCCTCGGCCCGCGTCATCGCGACATAGAAGAGCCGCCAATGCTCCTGCGCCGCCGCCAATCCGACGGCCGCATGCGCGTCGGCAAGCTTGCCGTGCCGTTCATCGGCGGGGACCGCAAAGACCGGCAGCTTCTCCCACAACGCAACGTCGACACTGAACGGCCGATGCCCGCCTCCGGTATCGTCGGTCGCGTCGGCCAGGATGACGATCGGCGCCTGCAGGCCCTTCGACCCATGTACCGTCATCACCCGTACGACATCGCTACGCGCCTCGGTCTGTCGCTTGATGTCGGCACTGCTCGTTTCGACCTGCGTCAGGAAACCGAGCAGCGAGACGGTCTCGCGCTGCTCGAAGGCCAGCGCCTGACTCAGCAATTCGTCGATCGGGTCGCGCGCCTCGCGCCCCAGCCGCGCGTAAAGCTTGCGCCGTCCGTCGATCGGCCCCGACAGGATCGTCTCGAGGAAGCGGAAGGGCGTCGTGAAGTCGGCCATGCCGAGCAGGTGACGCAGCGCCGCCATCGTCGCGGCAGACGCATCGCCCTCCGTCGCGCGCAGATGCTCCCACAGCGCCGCGCGGCCGCGTCGATGCGTGCGCTCGTAAAGATCCTGCTGCGTCCAACCGATCAGCGGCGACACCAGCAGCGACGCCAGGTTGAGGTCGTCGAGCGGCTGCACCGCAAAGCGCATGGCCGCGATCAGATCCTGCACGGCCAATGGCTGCGTCAGCGCAAAGCGATCGACGCCCGCCACCGGAACATGCAACGCCTGCAACCGGGCGACGATCCGCGCCGCCAGGTCGCGGCGGCGGCGCACCAGGATCATGATGTCGCCCGGCGACACCGGCCGCCCGTCCTTGCCGCGGGCGATCCAGTCCTGCACTTCGCCTGCAATCGCCTTGGCGAGCCGCATGCTCGCCGGGTCCGACGCCGGGGCGCCTGTATCGCCGCCCTCTTCGTCGCCGCTCTCCTCGGCTTCGGCATCGAGCGCCTTGCCCACCGGCAGCGGCGCCCAAAGCTCGACCTGCCCCGCATGCGCATCGCGGAACGGCCGGTGCGGCGGCTCCTCGCCGTCGAGCCCCATCGCGTCCGCGCCGCCTGCTGCAAGCCACGCATCGACGACCGCCAGCACGGCAGGGGTCGAACGATAGTTGGAGACGAGATCGACCTGCCGGAACGGCTGCCCCGCCTGCTCGCCCAGCCGATAGAAAGCATCGCGCATCGTCGCGAAGGCTTTGGGATCGGTGCCCTGGAATCCGAAAATCGCCTGTTTGCGGTCGCCCACCGTAAACAGCGTGCGAAAACGCTCGGCATCGTCCGGCGCCACCGCAAAAAACTCTTCGGCGAGCGAGTAGACGATGCCCCATTGGCGCATGTTCGTGTCCTGCGCCTCATCGACCAGAATATGGTCGGTACGCTGGTCAAGCTTGAAGCGCACCCATTCGCCAAAGCTGCTGACGCGCAGCAGCGATCCCGCGAGCGTGATCAGGTCATCGAAATCGGCGAGCCCCTGCTCGCGTTTCGCGAGCGCATAAGCCTCGGCAAAACGGCTCCCCAGCTTCCACGCCGCCGCCAGTTCATCGGCGACGCGCATCGCGGCCGCAGTGCCCAGCAAGGCCTGCGCGGCGTCGACGATGCGCACCGCGCTGTCGACGCAATCGGTCATCCGCCCCTTGTCGCCCGCGAAATCGGCGCGCAGGTCGCCCTTGCCGGTCACGAACCTGCCAAGCAATTCGCCGAGCATCGCCGCGCGAGCGCGCGCATCGGCCATCAGCCAGCCGACCATCACGTCGGAGCAGGCCTCCCCCGTTTTGGTCCCCCAATTCGCGCCGCTCGTCGCGACCGCCTTGATGTCGGCATCGGCGATCGCCCCCGCCGCCAGCTGGTCGCCGATCCACGCATCGGGATCGCCGCCGGGCAGGTCGAACGCGGCGCGCAAATCATGTGCCGTCGGTGGCAGCGCCGCGCGCGGCCCGCCGAACGCAGCGGCGCAGCTCGACAGAAAGGACAGCGCCGCCTCCTGCCCCAATCGCCGCGACAACATCGCCGCCGTCTCGCGAAGCATGGCGCGTTCGTCCGCCTCTTCGAGCAGCGCGCCGAGCACTTGTCGCTGCAACGCCGCCGCTTCATCCTCCTCGATCGCGCGGAAACCCGGCAACAGCTTCGCCTCCAGCGGGAAGCTCGCCAGCAAGGTCTGGCAAAAGCTGTGGATCGTCTGCACACGGATCGCGCCGCCCGGGCTGTCGATCACCGTCGCGAACAGCGACCGCGCGCGCGCCATGAGTCCAGGCCGCTGCCAATCGAGCCCCAGCGCGCGCAGGTCGAGCCGCAGATCACCATCGTCCATCCGCACCCACGCCGCGAGCCGTTCGTGGATGCGGTGCGCCATCTCGGCTGCGCCCGCCTTGGTAAAGGTGATGCAGAGGATCGCCTCGGGCGACACCCCGCCCAGCATCAGCCGCAGCACACGCGCCGACAACACCTGCGTCTTGCCCGTCCCCGCAGACGCGCCCAGCCAGACATGGCTTTCGGGGTCAGCGGCGGCGCCCTGCCGCGGGTCGAGCGTCGCAAGGCCGGTGGGTTTCACCATCAGTCGGCCTCGCCCCGCCCGAACCATTCGTCGCGGCGCATCAGCTGGTCATAGTCGCCATAGCCCGCGCCCTCGCCGGGAACGAAGGGCGCATCGCCGAACAGATACTGCGCCGCCAGTTCGGACAAGGCCTCGGCGGCATGGTCGATCGCCTGCTCGGCGCTCTTGAGGTCGCTGCGCGCGCCATAGCTGTTCGATATCTTGCCTGCCCCGTCGGCGCGGCGATCGGGGCGAAGGCTCCAATATTCCAGTGCATTGACCGCCGCTGCTGCCATATCCTTCATGCCGCCTTCGCGCGCGAGCAGGCCGAGCAGGCCGAGCTGATTGTCGAGCTTGTCGAAGGCGGCCTTCGCACTTGGTGCCCCGCCGGATTTATAATCGACGATCGATAGCTTGCCGTCGGCATCGCGGTCGATCCGGTCGGCCTTGCCGTGGAGCGTGATGCCGTCGACGACAATCTCGCCCTGCGCCTCGACTGCGATTGGCCGACGCGCCGCGGCATCCCAGACTTGCGCCGCCGCCCAACGCAAGGCCGGCTCGATCCGCGGCAACCAGAAAGCGCGCGCAATCGCATCGAGCGCGGCATCGTCCTTCAGCGCCCGCCACTCCGCCTCGAACCCCTCGCGTGTCGCGCCTTCGCGCACCCAATCCTCGAACAATTTATGCACCCGCGTCCCGCGCCAGCGCGGATCGGGGGCCGCGCTGAGCGGGTCGAGCGACGACAGGCCGAGCATGCGATCGGCATAGAAAGCGAAGGGATCGCGTGCGAGCCTGTCGACGCCCGTGACGCTGATCCGGCGCGGACGATCGTCGGCAGGCGGCTTCGGCGCGGGCCGTCCCACCGGCTGCGCGCGCCCTGGCGGCACGTCGAGTTCGGCGGCGAGCCTGGTGAGCGGCACCCCGCCCGGCGCCGGCTCGGGGAGGTCGCCGGCCAGCGCGGCGAGCCGCAGCCAGAGGCGCGAGGCGACCGCCGGATCGCCGCCGCTCCGCGCCGCGCGCGTGACGACGATCTCGCCCGCACCCAGCGCGCCCGCAAAATCATGCGCCGCCATTCCCTGTTGCCGTTCGGGCGCGGGAAGTCCCAGCAAACGCCGGATGCCCGGCGCGAGCCACGGATCGGGCTGCGTCACCGCGGGCCAGCGCCCCTCGTCGAGCCCGCCCAGGATCATCAGGTCGGCGCGCTGCAGCCGCGCCTCGAGCAGGCCCCATATGAACAAACGCGGATGTCCGCCATAGGGCGGCCGCACGCTCGCCTGCGCGAGCAGCTGCTCCAGCATCGCGGGGAAATCGGCGGGGTCGACGAGCGCTGGTCCGTCGCCGCGCGCCAACGCCCACTGGTCGAACATCTCGGCGAGCATGCGCCCGGCGGGGCCAGCCCATATCGCGTCGCCGGTCAGCCACTCGACGCCTGTCTGAAGCGCGGCGAGCAAGGCCGCGGGCGGCGTCGGCCCCGCGAAAGGCGCGAGCGCCGCGCCGAGTTCGCCCGACGCTTCGTCCCACCAGGGTTGCAACTCGGCCGCCCGGCCATGTCCGCGCGCCTTCGGATCGGCGGCGCGGGCGGCAATGCGCGCGCTTACGCCATCCCACCCCGGCGTCAGCCCCGGTTCGCGCAACGTCAGATCGAGTCGCCGCAGCTGGTCGAGCCACGCCGTCCGCCCCTCGCCCTTGCGGACGAGCGGATGCCCTAGCAGCGACACCAGGGCGACCGGGTCGAATTCCGCCGCCAGCCTGGCGAGCAACAGCAGCAACGCGCCCGGCGGCGTGCGCGACAAGGGCTGGCCAGCGCTGTCGTCGACTGAAATCCCCCAGCGCGAGAGCGCTGCCGCAACGCGTTCGGCCAGCCCGCGATCGGGCGTCACCAGCGCGGCAGTACGCCCCGGCGTTTCGACCGCTTCGCGCATCAACAACGCAATCGCTTGCGCCTCCTGCCCGTCATCGCCGAACACCGCGCCCGAAATCCCGGCGGTTGCAGCCGACAGGTCGCCCGCCGCCTGCCACTGCGCCGTATAATCGGCGGGCGCGAACAGCAGCGATACGAAGGGCGTGCGCGCCGCCGGTCCGTCATATTCGGACGCCGCGTCCCAATCGACCACTTCGCCCCGGCTCACATCCATGCGGTCGAGCAGCAGTTTCAGATGATATTGCGGATGCGTCTCGAGCGCGCGCGCCGGATTTTCGGGGTCGGGCCGCGTCGGTCCGAGCGCGTCCCATTCCTCCGCGGCCATCACGCCATCGACGCCGGGCAGCACGACCATGCCGCGCTCCATATCAGCGACCGTCCGCATCAGCCGTGCAATCGCGGGCGCCGCGGTCGTGATGCCGGCTGCGACCATGAATCGCGCGGGCGGTGCGGCGCGCCATCCTGCGGTCACTTGGTCGAGCAGGCGGTTGCGCCGTTCGGCGCGGTCGATCGTTCCCGTCCGCGCCAGCACCGCGGGCCAATGATCGACGAGCAGCCGCAATCGCCCCAGCGACGCCTGCCAATGTTCGGCAAAGGCACCAAGGTCTAGGTCGACGAGCGCCGCAACGCCGACCTCCTCATAATGAAGCTGGTCGATCACCCGCGCGAGCCCGTCGGCGAGCTGAAAGGCCGCAGCGCCCGTGATCGGCGCGTCGCCCGCGGGCGTGTATCGCTCGATCAGTTCGGCAAGCAACAGGCGCCGCCGCAGCGGGTCGATAGCGGGGCCGACCGGATCGTCGTCGATCGCATCGAGCGCAAGCGCCACGCTTTCATCCAGATCGGCATCGCCGATCACCGCAAGCCGCGGCATCAACAGCCCCGCCCCGCCCGCGCGCACGAACGCCGCCTGCACGGCGCTCCGCGCTCGATTGCTCGGCAACAGGATCAGTCCTTCGGCGAGCCCGAGCGCGCCGTCGGCATACCGATCGATCAATCCGGCCGCGAGTGAGTCCGCGAAGGCCCGGTGGACCGGAATCGAAAAAATGGTGGGGCGGCCGGACGCAGCCATTCGGGTTCCTACGTCAAACCTCACCGAGCGCGGCTTCGGTCGGCGCGATGCTTGCGGGCGTGCCGACGTCGAACCATTGGCCCATGTGCGACAGGCCATAGAGGCGCCCTGTCGCGATCGCCCGGTCCCAGAATATGTTGGTCGAAAACGCCCCTTCGGGCGCATCGACGAGAAGGCGGCGCGAGACAAGCTGGATACCGGTATAGACAAAGGGCGCTATATGTCCGGGCTTGCGGCGCGAAAGCCGACCGTTGGGGTCCATGTGGAAATCGCCGCGCCCGCCGTGGCCGGTGGCGCTCGCCTGACGGATGACGAGCAGCAGCGCGTCCATCTTCGCATCGTCCCAATGGCGCGCGAGATGCGCGATGCTGTCCTGCGGTCCGTCGGTCCATATATTGTCGCTGTTGACGATCAGGATCGGGTCGCCGGTGAGCAGTGGCAAGGCCTTCATCATCCCGCCGCCGGTTTCGAGCAGCCGCGTCCGTTCGTCCGACACCGCGATGGTGAAGCTGCGCTTCTGCGCTGCCAGATGCGCTTCGAGCGCGTCGGCGAGATAATGGACGTTGACGACGACATGGCCGATGCCCGCCGCCTCGATCCGGTCGAGGCTATGATCGATCAGCGCCTTTCCCGCGACGCGCACCAACGGTTTGGGCCGCGTTGCGGTGAGCGGGCGCATCCGCTTGCCGATGCCCGCCGCCATGACCATGGCGCTTTCGATCTTCGCGCTCACCTCCACGCCTCCGCCCGTCTGGAAGCGGGGATATTGGCGTCGAACCACCGCCGGACCGGGACGAGCGCCGGATGCTGCAAATCGCGTTCGAGAAGCCCCCACATGCGCGGCTGAAACTGGCGATAACCGGGCTTGCCGTCGCGCTTCCACAAACGGACGAAGACGCCCAGGATGCGCGTGTTGCGCTGCGCCGCGAGCGCCCAATAGGCATCGCGGAATTTATCGCCCTGTCCCGTCGCGGCGACATAGCGATCGAGCATCGCGGCTTCGACGGCGGGCGTCACATCGCGCCGCGCATCCTCCAGCACCGAGGCAAGATCATAGCCCGGATGCCCGACCAGCGCGTCCTGGAAATCGAGCAGGCCGTAATGCGCGATCCCGTCCTTGTTCTGCACGAGCATGATATTCTCGGCATGAAAATCGCGCAGCACCGTGACGCGCGGCAGGCCGTCCGCCTCGACCGGAGCCAGCGCCGCCTCCCAGGCGGCGCGAAACCCGTCGCGATCGACCTCGATCTCCAGCGCAGGACAATACCAGTCGGTAAACAGCTCCACCTCGCTCAGCCATTGCTTCAGCCCATGTACCGGCAGGCCATCCATCGCCGGTCGCGCGTGGAGATGGATCAGCAGGTCGGTCACCCCCGCATAATGGTCCGCTTCGGCATGCGGCATTTGGTCCATCGTTTCGCGAAGGCGCACATCGCCGAAATCCTCGATCAGCAGCAGGCCCTGCTCCAGATCGCGTGCGAGTATCGCGGGTGCGGTGAGCCCCTGTCCGCAAAGAAATTCGGCGACCGCAATGAAGGGTCTCGGGTCTTCATGCGGCGGCGGCGCGTCCATCAACACCGCTTGCCGGTCGCCGTCGACGACGCGGAAATAGCGCCGGAACGACGCATCGCCGGCGAGCGGCAAAATCTGGGCTTCGCCCCAGCCATGCGCGGCAAGGAATGCCGGGGCATGAGCGGGCGGAATCATCGGAGCGGCCATCGCGTTTCCCAAGCCGCAGGCACCGCAGCTGTCAAGACGCGCGCATCGCCCTCTCCCGAAATACGCAGCGTCAGCGCTTCGGGCCAGCCCTGCGCGCCCAGCCGCTCGGGCCATTCGATCAGCAGCGCGCCGTCATCGAGATAATCGTCGAGCCCCAGCTCGATCAGCTCGTCCTCGGCCTCGATCCGGTAAAGATCGACATGCGCGATGGCCAGGTCGACTTCGGGCGGCGCATAGGGCTGGACGATCGCAAAGGTCGGGCTCGGCGCCTCGCCCGCAAGCCCCCGCGCCTTGAGCATCGACCGCGCCAGCGTGGTCTTGCCGGCGCCGAGATCGCCCGAGAGCAGCACCACGTCGCCGGCGGCAAGCGCGGCACCGATCGCCGCGCCAATGCGCGTCACGTCTTTCAGAGTGTAGGGGAATTCGAGCGGCATCTACCTAAGTCCACCCATGCTCCCCCGCGCAGGCGGGGGCCCATCTCCTGTCGACGCTATCTTGAACCGGCAGAACATGGACCCCCGCCTGCGCGGGGAAACATGCAATCGATGTTCGGGAATACAGCATCACCCACCGCGCGGCAGGCGCACGCGCACCAGCGTTCCCTGCCCCTTCTCGCTCATCACGGCCATCGTCCCGCCATGCGCGGCGACGAGCTGGCGCGCAAGGGCGAGGCCGATGCCGCCGCTCTGCGTCGCCGCCTGCGTCCCCTCGGTCACCGCCGCGACCGCGTCCGGCATGCCCGGGCCATTGTCGGATACGATAATCTCGACTCCCTGTGCATCGCCCTCGGCGTGGAGCAGCACGCGCCCGCCACCGCGTTTGACCGGCGCCGTAAAGCGGATCGCATTGTCGAGCAGGCCGGCCAGGACACGCGACAGCCGCGGCGCGTCCCCCTCGATCGAGCCCAGATCGGCTGCGATCTGCACCGCAAGTTCCATCTTCTCGGCATCGGCGAAGATCTTCGCGTCGGCGAGCGCCTTGTCGAGCAAGGCGCGTACATCGACCGGCGCGCGCTCGACCGCGAGCGTCCCCGCCTCGCCCTGCGCAAGGTCGAGCACATTGTCGATCTGGCGCCCGAGGACGCCGACCGAATCCATGATTGCATCGACATAGGTCTTCGCCGAAGCCGGCAGCTCGCCCGCATAGCCTGCCTGCAGCATCTCGCCGAAGCCGCCGATCGACGTCAGCGGCGTGCGCAGCTCGTAACTCATCCGCGACAGGAACGCCGTCTTGACCTGGTCGGCGGCTTCGAGCGCCTCGTTGCGCTCGCGCAGCGCGCCTTCCATGTTCCGGCTCGCGGTGATGTCGAGCATGATCAGCAGCGCATTGCCGTCGGGCAAAGGGATCGACGCAAAGTCGAAATGACGTCCGTCGGCGAAGCGCACCTCGCCGACACGCTGCGTGCGTTCGAGCGTCGCGGCGCGGATCACTTCCTGCACGACACTGATCTGGTTCGGCTTGGCGAGCCGGTCGGCCAATCCGCCCATCAGCACGTCGACGCGCGGATGCGCCGCCAGCGTGTGCTCCTCGACATTCCACAGTCGGCGAAAGCGCTGGTTCCACAGGTGCAGGCGGCCGTCGGGCGCAAACACCGCTACCGCCTCGAACAGATTGTCGAAGGTCGCGGTGCGGACGCGGAGCAGCGTGTCGCGAGCGCCGGCAAGCTGTACCTGCTCGGTGCGATCCTCGGCGATCAGCAACAGGCCGCCGTCCGGGGTCGGCTGCGCGACAAGATGGAGGTGCGTGCCGTCGCGAAGCAGCCATTCCTCTTCGCTTGCCTCGGCGCGCGCGAACCAGTCGACATGCGCCTGCCGCCATTCGGGATAGTCGCGCACCTCGGGGGTTCGCCCGCCCTCGCGCCACAAGTCGAGCAATCGCGCGAACGACCGTGTTTCCGAAACATCCTCGGCCGACAGCGCGAACAGCCGCCGGAACGGCTGGTTGGCAAAGACAAGCCCCTGGTCGGGGCCGAACTGCGCGACCGCCGCCGACAGCCGGTCGAGCAGCTCGCGCTGCGTGTCGACGAACCGGCGATGCGCGCCGCGCTCGCTTTCAAGCTCCTGGATATCGATGGCATAGCCCGCGACCCCGATCGAACGCCCGCCCTCGGGCGCCAGCGGCACATCGACGACGCGCATGATCCGCCGCTCGCCCTCGATCGTCACCGGTACCGTGCGCTGCTGTGCCGATCCTGCGGTACGCGCTGCTTCGGCGGCATCGCTTGCGCTGGTCCCCGCGATCGGCTCGCAAAGCTCGATCCCGCCGTCGATCACCGTCGCCGCACTTTTTGCTTCGACCGCGCGGACATAGGCGGCGTTCACGAGTGCAAGCCGCATGTCGGGCTCGCGAAACCACATCGGAAAGGGTGCCGCTTCGATCAGCCCCGACAAGGCCGCAAAAGCCGCCAGCGCTTCGTCGCGCTCGCTTCGCGCCTGCGCCAGCGACTGCTGGCCGTCGGTTGCGTCGCTGAGCCAGAGCAGCACGCTGCCCGGCCCGCCCACCGCCTGCGGCGCAGCCGCGCCATGAAAGACGATCGTGCGCGCGCTGCCTTGCGGCCTGAGGCTCAGGACAAAGGGCTTTGCCCCGCGCTGCGCGCCGAGGATCGCCTGACGCAGCTGTTCGTGCCCCGGCTGATCGAGACCCGCGCCAAGTCCACGCAGTTCGTCGAAATTTCTGGGCCCTTCGTCGAGACCGAGCCAGCGGCCCATCCGCTCGCTCGCCTCGATGCGCCAGTCGGCGCGGACAATGATGGGCAGTTGGGGCGATGCTTCGACCAGGCTCGCCAGCCGTTCGGTCTGTGCCGCGACAAAGGCCGAGCGTCGCTGCATCGCGATCCCCCGGCCGACCGCCCAGAGCCCCGCAAGCAGCCAGAAAGCCGCGAAAAAGCCCGCCGCATAGAGACCCCCCAGTGACAACGTCATGGGCAGATTGCCGCAAACAGGTGAGGATCGAACAGGGGGCGAGTGGCCATAGGACCGCCCTACCGACTGTCCTTCGCGGTTTCAATCGCCCGGCGCCCGATCGACCGACGACGGCGACCGCTACGCCTCGCGCGTCCGCGCCACTGTTGCAGCGGAGTCACACCAAGCCGCCGAAAAGTGTCGCAAAATGCGACATCGGGTTGATTTGCAGTTAAAACTTTTAAAAGATTCTAACGGGTATGGCTGTGACGCGCGGATGAAGACGGTCAGCCCGCCAGATGCCAGGTCGCTCGGGCAAGGCAGCCGCTACTGAAAACGGGGATATCACCATGCAGAATATGAACAGCGCATCGACGCGCTTGGGCCAGAAATTTGGTCTTGCCAGCCTTTCGGCCATGGCCATCGTGATGGCGACGCCGAGCTATGCGCAAACCGAAGATACGGCTGCTCAGGGTGATGAGGCCACCGCGCCCGAAGACGCCATCGTCGTCACCGGCTCGCGTGTTCGGCTGAGCCCGTTCAACAGCCCCGATCCGATTTCGGTTATCGACCCCGAAATCGCTGCGAAGGAAGGCAAGTTCGACCTGGCCTCGACGCTGCAAAGCTCGCCGATCGCGGCGGGCTCGACCCAGATCACGGCGGCCATTTCATCGAACTTCGTCACCAACGGCGGCCCCGGCGCGCAAACGATCGATCTTCGCGGCTTGGGCGCCAACCGCACTCTCGTTCTGCTCAACGGCCGCCGCGCCGGCCCCGCGGGAACGCGCGGCGGCGTATCGTCGTTCGACCTCAACGTCTTGCCGCAATCGATCGCGCAGAATGTGCAGATCCTGAAAACCGGCGCCTCGTCGGTCTATGGCTCCGATGCGGTCGCCGGCGTCGTCAATATCATTACCAAGACCGACACCAACGGGCTCGAACTCAACGCCAACGTCTCGGTACCCTTTGCCGGCGGCGGCGAGGAATATCGCCTGAGCGGCATCTGGGGCAAGACCTTCAGCCGCGGCCACTTCCTGATCGCGGGCGACTATACCAAGGTCAAGGAGCTCACTCGCGGCGATCGCAAATATCTCGCTTGCCCCGAAGCCTATATCTTCCGCGAAGACGGCAGCCGCGCCGACCTGATCGATCCGCGCACGGGCCAGCCCAAGTGCGAGGATCTTCCCTGGGGTCATGTGTGGACCTATAATCTCGTCGACAATCTTCAGCTCGACGGTCCGGGCGGCCCCAACTCGGGGCTCAACACCTCGCCCAACGGCGAAACGGTCCTGATGCAATTCCAGTATCCGGGCGAAACGCTGGGCATCCCCACTTATGGCGCACCGGCTTATGGCGGCGACTTCGGCATGCCCGGCGGATGGTTCCCGACCGGATACAACGCCGCGTCACAGGCGGTGCAGAACGGTTATCATCCCTTCGTCGAACAGGCATCGATCATCCCGGAAACCTCGCTGATCACGGCGTATGCGGAGGGTTCCTACGAAGTCTCCGATTCGATCGAGATGTTCGGTGAATTCCTCTTCAACCGCCGCAAGACCTATCAGAACGGCTGGCGCCAGTTCTGGAACTTCGGCTACACGGGCGACCTCTATGGCAGCGGCGCCAACACCAATATCTGGGCCCAGGGCTGGGAAGGCATCAACCTGGTCAGCCCGACCGGCATCACCGATCAGGCCGACAGCAGCCAGAAAGTGGACTATTACCGCGGCGTTGCAGGCCTTCGCGGCGATTTCGGCAGCAACTGGCGCTGGGAGGCCTATGGCCAGTACAGCAAGAGCATCGGTCGCTATCGCGACCAGCGCATCCTGCAGGACGCCTATGACTCGGGCAACGCCCAAGGCCTTCAGTTTGCAGGCTCGTGCGTCGGCACCACGCTGCCCGTTTCGGGCAAGCAGTGCATCGATTTGCCGTGGATGGACCCCTATTTCCTGCGCGGAGAGCTGACGCAGGCGCAGAAGAATTTCCTCTTCTCGTGGGAAGAAGGCAAGACGGTCTATACCCAGCTGACCGGCGAAGCGACGCTGTCGGGCGATCTCTTCACTCTGCCTGCTGGCGCCGTGCAGGTCGCATTTGGAGTCACGGCGCGCCGCGACAAGATCAACGACGTGCCGGGCGAAATTACGCTGGCGGGCAATGCCTGGGGTTCGTCGGCATCGGGCGTCACCGCGGGCAAGGCGGACACGAAGGAAGCTTTCGGCGAACTCAACGTGCCGCTGCTCGCGGACAAGCCCTTCTTCAAGAACCTCACGCTCTCGGCCGCCGCGCGCATCACCAGCGTCAAATCGACGCGCGCATCGGACGGAGTGTCGGACAGCGACAACGGCAACTGGACCTACAAGATCGGGGCCAACTGGGCGCTCAACGATATCGTCCGTTTCCGCGCCAGCTATGGCACGTCTTTCCGTGCTCCGGCGCTGTTCGAACAGTTCCTCGCCAACGAAACCAGCTTTCCGAGCGCGCGAACGATCGATCCTTGCGTCCGCTGGCAACAGGGTCTGACGAACGGCACGAAGTCGCAACGCCTGGCCGACAATTGCGCCGCGGACGGAATTCCCGGCGCGTATGCCGGCGGCAGCATCACGGCGACCGCCTTCTCGCAGGGCGGCCTCGGCCAGCTTCAATCGGAAACGTCGAAGGCACTGGTCGTCGGCGGCGTGCTGACGCCGAAATTCGGCTTCCTGCCCGACACGACGATCAACGTCGCCGTCGATTATTTCGACATCAAGGTGAAGGGCGAGATCACGCAGCTCGGCGCGGCCAACATCCTGTTCGGCTGCTATGATTCCGAAGATTTTGCCAATGAGCCGCTGTGCAACCTGTTCACGCGCGGCCAGACTGGCGACCCGCTCGCGGTCAACCAGGTGTTCGACCAATATGTCAACATCGCGCGGCAGCGTAACAGCGGCGTCGATGTGGCGGTCAACATCCGCCACGACCTTGGCAAGCTCGGCCGGCTCAGCTTCACCGCCGACATGACCTGGCAGACAAAGGACGATTTCCAGCTGTTGCCGACGTCGGTCGCCACGTCCGACAATGGCGAAGCCGGGTCGCCGAAATGGGTCGGCGATTTCCGCCTCAACTGGCAGTCGATGGGCGGTTTCAGCCTCTTCTATGGCATCAACGTGATCGGCAAGACGTCGGATGTCAGCGACTTCGTCGAAGCGAACGGCGACGTCTGTGTCAATTCGGCGATCTATGGCCGCTATTGCCCGGACCTCAAGACGCCGACGACCTTCTATCACAACATCTCCGCGACGCAGGAGATCGCCGATGGACGGTTCGAGATCACGGCGGGTATCAGCAATCTGTTCAACACCCGGCCGCCGCGCGTCTCGGTGTTCAACGGGGGCGAGATCGCGACGCTCGGTCCTGTGATTGCCGCATCGCAATACAGCTTCGTCGGTCGCCGCGCTTTCTTGAATGTCAGCGCCAAATTCTGATCGAATTGACAGGCACGAGGATTGGGCGGCATGGCGACATGCCGCCCTTCTCGTTTCCACCGCAGCAGAAAGCGCCTCCGCAGCCATGCCCGAAGTCAATGTGAAGGCCGACACGCTCGACGTCGAAAACCGGCAATTTGCGCAGGTGCCGCTGGCGCAGCCGGTATTCCTCAACAGCGTGCCCAAAAGCGGCAGCCATCTGTTGCGCAATATCGTGCGCATGTTCGTGCCGCCCGAACAGCAATATGCCCGCGACTTCATTCAGTGGCCGACGCTGCAACAGCATCGCGCCGCTTTCGATCCGGCGCACCCGCAGCTTAGTTGGGGCCATTTGTTCTTTGCCGACGCGTCGGCAATCGAAACCGCGCCGACGCATCGCATCCTCCTGTATCGCGATCCCTATGACTGGGTCATCGCCCGCGCACGCTTCTTCGTTTCCGAGCAATTTTCGGGAAATGTCGACCATCTGAAATCGGGAGCGCTCAGTGTCGACGAGCTGTTGACGATGATGATTTTCGGGCTGCCGGGAAAGGCGCCTTCGCTGGCCGACATATATAAGTTGAACGCCGTGGCGTGGCTCGGAGCGCGCGTCCATGCGGTGAAATACGAGGATCTCGTCCATCATCTCGGCGACCTCGATGCCGCCGGGGCCGAAGGGTTTTTCGCAGGGCTGCTGCGCGCTTGCGGCATCGATCTCCCCAGCGATTGGCGCGAACGGGTGCGGGTCGGATCGGATCCGCGCCAGAGCGGTACGGCGCGCGAAAATCTGACCGGAATCACGCTCGACTTTCCAGCGACGCTGGACCAGCGCCATCGCGCCTTGGTCGACTATGAGGCGCCGGGGCTTCGCGCCGTGCTCGGGTATGAATAGTCGCGTTCGATGACCGCGACGACCATCACCTTCTATCCGCTGCTCGGCATGGCCTCCGACCTTGCTGCCGCTGGCCGGTACGATGAAGCGGCGCAGCAGGTCATCGCGCACCTCCGTAGCCATCCCGAGGAACCACAGGGCCTTGCAAAGCTTGGTGAAATTGCGATGCGGCTCGGCGCGCTCGGGCAGGCCGAGCATTTTCTCCGCCGCGCCCTTGCCGCGGGCGGACGCGACATCGAAATCCGGCGCTTTCTCGCATCGGTTCTCGATCAGCAGGAGCGGCTGACCGAGGCGGGCGAACTCTACGCCGCGCTCGACCAGGAAGCTCCCGATCCGAGGCTATCGGCGCTGCGCGCGCATATTCTCGACAAGCTCGGCCGCAACGCCGAAGCGCGAACCATCCACGAGCAGCTGACTCGCGACAGCGCCTATGATCCGCGCCAGTGGATCGCGCTCGGCAACAGCCAGCGCGCTGCTGGCGATGTCGACGCGGCGATCGCCTCCTATCGCCACGTCATCGCGCGGGATGAGGATTTCGGCGAGGCGTGGTGGGCTCTGGCGAACATCAAGAGCAAGGTTCTGACCGACGACGACGTCGCGGCGATGCAGAAGGCGCTCGCCATCGCCATCGATATTCGCAACATTGCACCGCTCCATTTTGCACTTGCGCGCGCGCTCCATGACCGCAGCCGATATGCCGAAGCCTTCGACCACTACAAGCAAGGCAATGACCTGCGCGCCGTGGACATCGGCTATGACGCACGCGAACTCTCTGCCGAGGTTGCCGAGATCGAGCACGCGGTCGACGCCGCCTTCATCGCATCGCTCGACCAGCGGCCGATTGGCGATGCCGTCCCCATTTTCATCGTCAGCCTGCCGCGATCGGGATCGACGCTTCTCGAACAGATGCTCGGCAGCCATCGCGCGATCGAGGCCGTCGGCGAGCTGCCCTATGCACCCGCCATATTGCGCAGCGTCATGGAGATGGCGACGCGCCGCGGTCAGGTTACCGTGCCGCAATTGGTCGCCTCGCTATCCGCCGACCAGGCAGCCGCGATGGGTCAGGACTATCTGCGCCGCGCCGCGATGCATCGCAAAACCGATCGGCCGTTTTTCATCGACAAGCTTCCCCATAACTGGAGCAACATCCTCTTCATCCGCCGCATCCTGCCGCAGGCGAAGTTCCTCGACATCCGGCGTCCCGCGATGGATTGCTGTTTCTCCAACTTCACCCACAGCTTTTCCAGCGCGCACGCCGCGTCTTTCCGCCTGGCCGACATCGGACAATGCTATGCCGATTACGTCCGCTTGATGGCGCATTTGGATCGCGTCGCGCCCGGATTGGTCCACCACATCGACTATGCCGCGCTGGTCGACGACGCAGAGCCGCATCTGCGCGGCGCGCTGGCGCATCTAGGGCTCGAATGGGATCCTTCGGTGCTGGAATTCCACACGCTCGACCGCGTGGTGCGCACACCGTCAAGCGAGCAGGTGCGCCGCCCGCTCAACCGCGACGGGATGGAAATATGGCGGCCCTATGCCGAATGGCTTGACCCGCTGCGCGCCACGCTAGGCGCGCTGGCCGAATGAAAACGGCGCCGGAGGCCCGGCGCCGTTTCCTTGTCCAAATCGCTTGAGCTGCGATCAATAACGATAATGGTCGGGCTTGAACGGCCCTTCGACCGGCACGCCGATATAATCGGCCTGCTTCTTGGTCAGCTGGCTGAGCTGCACGCCCAGCTTTTCCAGGTGCAGCGCCGCGACCTTTTCGTCGAGATGCTTCGGCAGGACATAGACGTCGTTGCCGTACTGCTCGCTGCGCGTCCACAGTTCGATCTGCGCCAGCGTCTGGTTGGTGAAGCTCGCCGACATCACGAAGCTCGGGTGGCCCGTCGCGTTGCCCAGGTTCACCAGGCGGCCCTTCGACAGGATGATGATCTGCTTGCCGTCGGGGAATTCGACCAGGTCGACCTGCGGCTTCACTTCGGTCCACTTATAGTTGGCGAGCGCCGCGATCTGGATCTCGCTGTCGAAGTGGCCGATGTTACAGACGATCGCCATGTTCTTCATCGCCGCCATATGGTCGGCCGTGATGACGTCGGCGTTGCCGGTCGCGGTGACAAAGATGTCCGAGCGCTTGACCGCTTCGTCCATCGTCACGACCTCGAACCCCTCCATCGCTGCCTGCAGCGCGCAGATCGGATCGATTTCGGTGACCAGAACGCGCGCGCCGCCGTTGCGGAGGCTCTGTGCCGAGCCCTTGCCGACGTCGCCGAAGCCGGCAACCGTGGCGACCTTGCCCGCAAGCATCACGTCGGTGCCGCGACGGATCGCGTCGACCAGCGATTCCTTGCAGCCATAAAGATTGTCGAACTTCGACTTGGTGACGCTGTCGTTGACGTTGATCGCGGGGAAGGGCAGCTCGCCCTTCTTCGCGATGTGATACAGGCGGTGGACGCCGGTCGTCGTTTCTTCGGACACGCCCTTGATCGCCTTGACTGTCTTGGTCAGATAGCCGGGGTTCGCGGCAACAAACGCCTTCAGCGCGCGCTGCATTTCGATCTCTTCTTCATTCTCGGGCGCGGGCATCGTCTGCCCGGCTTCGAGCTTCGCGCCCCACAGCGCGAACATCGTGGCGTCGCCGCCGTCGTCGAGGATCAGGTTGCACGTCGTGCCGTCGTCGACGCCCCAGTCGAAGATGCGACCGACATAATCCCAATAATCGGCGAGGCTTTCGCCCTTCACGGCGAACACCGGCACGCCCGTCGCGGCGATCGCGGCGGCGGCATGGTCCTGCGTCGAGAAGATGTTGCACGTCGCCCAGCGGACGTCGGCGCCAAGCGCGGTCAGCGTCTCGATGAGCACCGCGGTCTGGATCGTCATGTGCAGCGATCCGACGATGCGCGCGCCCTTCAGCGGCTGCGACGCGCCGAACTCGGCGCGCAGCGCCATCAGGCCCGGCATTTCGGTTTCGGCGATGTTGATTTCCTTGCGCCCGAAATCGGCAAGACCGATGTCGGCGATCACATAATCACGGGTGTCGGCGGCGAGAGTGGCCACGGCGTAGTCTCCTGTAGGCGAGTTCGGCCGCAGGCGAGCGGCCACGAAAGTGTCAGCAATTATGTTGCGCGCCCTAGCCGAAAGTGCGCCACCGATCAAATATAAAGTTTTCTTTATATGCTCAAGGCCGATGCCTTCGCCGAGCGCGCTTCGCGCACGACTCGGCGCCGCAAAATCGCGAACGGCACAAAATAAATTTTCGGCAGGCGCAATTGTGACAATCGCCGCGTCGCCATTGTGACACGGAGTCGCGACGGTCAAGATTCTGAAAATCTTGCCTTATAATGCGCCTTAGCGTTTAGCTTAATTCCTGTTTGTGACACCAGTGTTACAAAGCCCTCGAAATATTGACTTTTTAACCCTTGAGGCAGAAAATCGACCAAAGTTTTCGGGGAGATACTGGATATGAAAAAAATTCTGCTGCCGCTCGTCGCGCTCGCATTTGCGACCCCCGCCGCGGCCCAATCAATTGTCGTGACCGGGGCCGAAGAGACCGATTCGGCGCCGCTGTCGGTCGCGTATGAAGAGCTTCGGGCCGGCCAGAACCAGTTGGCAGTCGACAAGCTGACCCACAGTGCGATCGACGCCCAAGACCCGTCGCGCCTGATCAATCTGGGCACCGCTTATGCGCGACTGGGTCAAAAGGACGATGCGCAGACCGCGTATCGCGCCGCGATCACCAGCGATATCCGCTACGATGTCGAGCTCGCGAACGGCACCTATATGGATTCGCGCTGGGCCGCGCGCACCGCGCTTTCGAACCTCAACCAGGGCAAGCCGCTGCTCGCGCTCGCGCGCTGACGATTACGCTTCGCCGCCTTCGGTGGTGAGCAGGCGGGCGTCCACTCCCGCTTCGGCAAACGCCGCCTGCCAGCGATTGGTGGGCGGCGTTTCGAATATCACGGCATCGCTGCCCGGCGTCACATGCCAGCCGTGGCGCACCATTTCTTCCTCGAGCTGCCCCGGCGACCAGCCCGCATAGCCGAGCGCGACCAGCCACCGCGACGGCCCGCGCCCTTCGCCGATCGCGCGCAGGATATCGTGCGAACTCGACAGCATCCAGCGGTCGGCGACCTGCACCGCCTCTGCCCCGCCCCAGTCGAGGCTGTGGATGACAAAGCCGCGCGTCTGTTCGACCGGGCCGCCCAGGAAGACCGGCTGGTCGAGCGGCTCGTCATGGTCGATCTCGAGCTGGTCGAGCACCGCGCCAACGGTCATGCCGTCGATCGGGTCGGCGATACCGATCCCCATCGCGCCTTCCTCGTCATGGCTGATCATCGCGATCACCGCATGCTCGAACCGGGGGTCGCCGATGCCGGGCAGTGCGAGCAGCAGCTGGCCGGTGAAAAAGGGAGGAGCGGTCTCCATCGCCGCACCATGCCGCGCACCGTCCGCACGGTCCAGCGCCTTTCGGCGAACCGACGGCATCCACCGCGCTTGACACCGGCCCTTCGCGCCCCAATGTCGCGTCCGACAAAATCCCCTCAACGAAAGGATGCCTTCCATGACGATCCACACCGGCGACAAGCTGCCCGACGCGACCTTCGTCAAGGTGACCGAAAATGGTCCCGAGCAGGTCACGACCGCCGACTATTTCAAGGGCCGCAAGGTCGCGCTGTTTTCGGTCCCCGGCGCCTTCACGCCGACCTGCTCGGCCAAGCATCTGCCGGGCTTCGTCGACAAGGCGGCAGAGCTGAAGGCCAAGGGCGTCGACGAAATCGTCTGCACCGCGGTCAACGACGCCTTCGTGATGGGCGCCTGGGGCAAGAGCGCCAGCGCCGGCGACAGCGTCACGATGCTCGCCGACGGCAATGGCGCCTTCGCCGATGCGGTCGGGCTGACGATGGACGGCACCGCTTTCGGCATGGGCAAGCGCGGCCAGCGCTTTTCGATGATCGTCAACGACGGCGTCGTCGAACAGCTCAACGTCGAAGCCCCCGGCGAATTCAAGGTGTCGAGCGCCGACCATATGCTCGAGCAGCTGTAAGGATCATCGGGGCGGCCTGATCGCGGGCCGCCCCCTTCCCTTTTGTCACATTTTCGTGCAACAGCGTCGCGATGACAGCCAACTCATCGCAAGAAACCATCGATCCCGCCGCCCTCGTCGAAGGGATCATCACCGAGTTGCAGGACCGGTTCCGCACCTCGGTTGCCAATCTCAAATCCGCCATCGCCGCTTATGTCCACGACCGCACGTTGCCGCCGGCCGACGCCGCGGCGAGCGGGCTGTTCGACTATCCCGCGATCCGCCTCGTCACCACCGGCGAGCAGCGCGAGGGGCAAAAGGGGCATAATCTGTCCTTCGGCCGTTTCGAGCGCGCGGGCGAATTCGTCACCACGGTGACGCGCCCCGACCTGTTCGCCGATTATCTGCGCGACCAGCTCATGCTGCTCGCGCGTCACTATGACATCACGCTCGAAGTGACGCGGACGGGGCAGCAGATCCCCTTCCCCTATGTGCTCGACGCCAGCGACGGGTCGGACATGGGCGGCGTCACGCCGCTCGAGCTCGCGCGCCATTTCCCGACCACCGAATTGGCCGACATCGGCGACGAGCTCGCCGACGGTCTGTTCGGCGCCGATCCCGCCGCGCCGCAGGCTCTCGCGCTGTTCGACGCGCTCCGCACCGATTTCAGCCTGGCGCGCCTGCGCCACTATACCGGCACCGCGCCCGAGCATTTTCAGCGCTACATCTTGTTCACCAACTATCATCGCTATGTCGACGAATTCGTCGCCTGGGCGGGGTCGCAGGTCGGGCAGGGACGCTACACCGCGCTCGCGGGCGCCGCGGGCCTTTATGTCGACCAGCCCGGCGTCAACGCAAGCGCGCTCGTCGCCGACAGCGCCTGGCGGCGGCACCAGATGCCCGCCTATCACCTGATCGCGCCCGACGGCGGCGGCATCACGCTCGTCAACATCGGCGTCGGCCCGTCGAACGCCAAGACGATCTGCGACCATCTTGCGGTGCTGCGCCCCGAGGCGTGGCTGATGATCGGCCATTGCGGCGGCCTGCGCCCCAGCCAGCGGATCGGCGACTATGTGCTCGCGCACGCCTATCTGCGCGACGACCATATCCTCGACGCGGTGTTGCCGGTCGCCATTCCGATCCCGCCGATCGCCGAAGTGCAGCAGGCGCTCGCGAGCGCCGCCGAATCGGTGTCCGGCGCCACCGGCGCCGACCTCAAGAAACGGATGCGCACCGGCACCGTCGTCACCACCGACGACCGCAATTGGGAACTGCGCTACACCGACAGTGCGCTGCGTTTCTCGCAATCGCGCGCGATCGGCATCGATATGGAATCGGCGACGATCGCCGCGCAGGGCTATCGTTTCCGTGTCCCCTACGGCACCTTGCTCTGCGTCAGCGACAAGCCGCTCCACGGCGAGCTCAAGCTGCCCGGCCAGGCCAACCGCTTCTATGAAGAAGCGATCGCCGCGCACCTTCAGATCGGCATCCGCGCGTGCGAGACGATGCGCGACGAGGGTGCGAAGCTCCACAGCCGCAAATTGCGCGCGTTCAACGAACCGCCGTTCCGGTGACGGATTGGGTCTCGCCCGCGCAATAACCCTCTCCCGTTTGCCCTGAGCTTGTCGAAGGGCCGTTCTTCCTTCTAACGTGGAACACGAGGACAGCCCTTCGACAAGCTCAGGGCGAATGGACGAGGGGAAATCTATGACAGACCACGGGCAAGCGCCCACCCTCTCGCGCTCGGTCGCCGGCCGCATCGCGATCGTCACCGGCGCGGCGAGCGGCATGGGCCGCGCAACCGCGCTGCTGCTCGCGCGCGAGGGTGCCAGGGTTGCTGTGACCGATCTCGATCTGGCGGCCTGCGAAGCCGTGGCGGCCGAAGCAGGCAGCAACGCCAGGGCCTTTGCGCTCGACGTCGCCGATGGCGAGGCGATCAAGCGTGTCGTGGCCCAGATCGCGGCGACCTTCGGCGGCATCGACATTGTGATCAACAATGCCGGCGTATCGAGCTTTGCTCCGCTCGACGCCGACGATGACTATGAAGCGATCTGGCACCGTGCGATCGCGGTGATGCTGACCGCACACCAGCGCATGGTCCGCGCCGCCCTGCCGTGGCTGCGTCAAAGCGATGCCGCGCGCATCGTCAACATCGCCTCGACCGAAGGCCTGGGCGCGACGCCGGGCGACACGCCTTATGTCGCCGCCAAATCGGGCGTCGTCGGCCTCACCCGAGGGCTGGCGGTCGATCTCGGCAAGGAGGGTATCACCGTCAACTGCATATGCCCCGGCCCGATCCGCACCGGCATGACCGGCAAGGTGCCCGACGAGGACAAGGCGATCTTCGCCCGGCGCCGCACCGCGCTTCGCCGCTATGGCGAACCCGAGGAGGTCGCGCACATGACGCTGAGCCTCGTCCTGCCGGCGGCGAGCTATATCACCGGCGCGGTGATTCCCGTCGACGGCGGGTTGATGGCGCGCAACGCGTGAAGGACGGCGTTGGGGTGGTGGGCTGACGGTAGCCCGGCCTATCCTGTTCCCCGGCGAAGGCCGGGGAACAGGGCGTCGGAGAGCCGACGTTGCGCGAGTACGCTCTGGACCCCGGCCTTCGCCGGGGAACACAGATCGTCAAACCGCTTCGGTCACCCGATAGCGCTCGCCGACGTCGCGCCGCGACAATCCAGGCCCCATCGCCAGCCGCGCCGCATGATATGCGTCCCACTGGCCTTCATCGGCGAGCGGCGGAATCGTCACTTCTTCGCCGCGATCGAGGCCGATCAGCGCGGCATCGACCAGATCGACGGCGCTCATCACCATCTCGGCCGGGAAGGCATCGACATCCTTGCCCGAACGCTCCCAGATTTCGGTGCGCGTGGCGCCGGGGAGCACCGCCTGGACATGAAAGCCCTTTTCGCGGCCGGTCGTCGCGAGCGCTTGGCTGAGATTGAGCAGGAACGCCTTCGACCCACTATACACGCCCTCGAACGTTTCGGGTGCGAGCGCGAGGACCGAGGCGATGTTGACGATCGCGCCCTGGCCGCGTGCGCCGAACGCCCTGCCCGCCGCGATGGCGAGCCGCGCGGCGGCGGTAATGTTGAGCGCGATGATCGTCTCGATCTCGGCCGCGCTATTCTCCAGCGTACCGCCGTTCAGCGACATGCCCGCATTGTTCACGAACAGCGTGATGGTCGCATCGTCGATCAACCGCTGTTCGATCCGCGTCACATCGTCGCTATTGGTCAGGTCGGCGGCGATCACGTCGACCTCGACGCCGGTTTCGGCCCGCAGTTTGGCGGCCAGCGGTTCCAGCTGCGCTGCGTTGCGCGCAACGAGGATCAGGTCGTGGCCGCGCTTGGCCAGGCGGTCGGCATAAACCGCGCCAAGGCCGGTCGAAGCGCCCGTGATCAGGGCCGTTCCAATGGTGGGGGAAGTCATGTCATTGCTCCTTGCAGGCGGCCCGACAATGAGTCGCTTGCAAAAGAATAGTGACTGCCCCATATGAGTTCAATGACCGACGAAAAAGAAATGTTGGGCACCTGCCCCGTCGACCGCGGCCTGACCCGCGTCGGCGACCGCTGGAGCATGCTCATCTTGCGCGATGTCGAATATGGACTGACGCGGTACGAGCAGTTGCGCACCAGCCTGGGCATCGCACCGAATATCCTGGCGCGGCGCCTCGCCGCCTTGACCGCGGCCGGATTGCTCGAGAAGCGGCGCTACAGCCAGCGCCCACCGCGCGACGAATATCTGCTGACCGATGCGGGGCGCGATTTCCTGCCGATCCTGATGGCGATCGGCGCCTGGGGCCGGAAATATAATGGCGCGGGCGCGCTCAGCCTGCACCGCGATGCCACGACCGGCGAGATTGTCCGGCCGGTCGTCGTCGATGCCGTCACCGGCGCGCCGATCGGCTCGCGTCCGCTCCGCCTGGATATGCCGGACTGAACCGCGGCCGCGCTTCCCTCGTCATCCCGGACCCTTCGACAGGCTCAGGACAGGCTTGATCCGGGATCCATTGGCGCCTTTGAAGTCGTGCCCCGCCGGATCAAGACCGCAATGATCCCGCTGGGACAAGGAAGGGGTGTTCCCCCGCGAAGGCGGGGGTCCAGCGTTTACGCGAAGCGTCGAAGGGCGCGCTGCCGCGCGCGTCTGTCCTGGCAGCTGGACCCTCGCCTTCGCGGGGGAACAGATACTTGCCCCTATCGGACATATCCGGATCCTGTCCGGGGTGACGAAAGAGGTAAATTCGCTCCGCTCCTTTCATCGCCTCGCTATTTATACATGCCCTCGCGCAGGTTGATGCCGTGCTCGATCCACACCTTGAGCGCGCAGAGCATCTGCGACCAGCCCTGGCAATTGCCGTAAGAGGCGCCCAGCGCGCCTTGATTCTCGCGCCAGCCTTCCTCGGCGATCTCGACGAGCGTGCGGCCGTCCTCCAATCCCTTGAAGCTGATCGTCACGCGTGTTCGGTAATCGGCGTCTTTCAGCCCGCCGCCGTCGACATTGGGCGCCTCGCCCTCGTTCGCCCGCCATTCGAGGACGATCTTCTCGCCTGGCACCACCTCGATCACCCAGACCGGAAAGGCGCCGGGAAAATCGGCGAAGTCCCACTGCACCGTCGCGCCGGTCTCCAGCCGCCCCTTCGCGCCGCCCGTGGTGAAATAGTTCGACAGTTTCGCAGGATCGGCCACGGCCTCGAAAACCTCGTGCACCGGCTTCGCGATCCGCGCCGCGACTCGAAATTTCAGCTCCATCGTCACCCTCCGCTTGCTCCGTTGTCCCTCATGCAGATGCTTCGATCGACATGACATCGATCGCTACGACAATGGCCGGGAAGCGTCCCTCCCGGCCATCATCATCTTGGTCGAAACGCGGGCTTACCAGCCCGACGGCTTGCCCTTGTTTTGCTGGTCGAGCCATTTCTTCAACGGCGCAAAATAATCGGCCATCGCTTTGCCCGACATTTCGCGGCTGCCGGTAAAGGCCTGCAGCGCGTCGGGCCACGGCTTCGAAGCACCCATTTCGAGCATCGCGTTCAGCTTCGCGCCAACCTCCTTGTTGCCATAGAAGGAACAGCGATGGAGCGGCCCCTTCCAGCCGGCCTGCTTGCACGCCGCCTGATAGAACTGGAACTGCAGCACGCGCGCCAGGAAATAGCGGGTGTAGGGCGTGTTTCCGGGAATGTGGAACTTCGCGCCGGCATCGAAAGCATTCGCGGGCCGCTCGCCCGGCGGCACGATCCCCTGATATTGGGTGCGCAGGTCGGTCCACGCCTTGTTATAATCGGCAGGCTTGATCGAGCCGTCGAACACGCCCCAGCGCCAGCGATCGACGAGCAGGCCAAAGGGCAGGAACGCGACCTTGTCCATCGCCTGCCGCAGCAGCAGGCCGATATCCTTGTCGGCGCTCGGCACCTTCGATTTGTCGAGCAGTCCGATGTCGACCAGATATTGCGGCGTGATCGACAGCGCGACGAAATCGCCGATCGCCTCGTGGAAGCCGTCGTTCGCGCCGTTGAGGTACAGGAACGGCTGCTTGTTATAGGCGCGCTGATAATAGTTGTGGCCCAACTCGTGGTGGATCGTCGTGAAATCGTCGGCATTCACCTTGATGCACATCTTGATGCGGATATCGTCCTTGTTGTCGACGTCCCACGCCGAGGCGTGGCACACGACTTCGCGGTCGGCGGGTTTCAGAAACTGGCTGCGCTTCCAGAACGTGTCGGGCAGCGCCGCAAAGCCGAGCGAGGAATAGAAATTCTCGCCCGCCTTGACCATGTCGAGCGGTCCCTTGCCCTTTTCGGTAAGCAGGTCTCCGACATCATAGCCCAGGTCGCCGGTGCCCGGCGGCGCGACGAGCGGATAGATATTCCCCCATTCCTGCGCCCACATATTGCCGAGCAGGTCGGCGCGGATCGGGCCGGTCTTGGGCTGCACCGCATCGCCATATTTCTCGTTCAGTTTCCAGCGGACATAGGTGTGGAGCGCAACATACAGCGGCTTCATGTCCTGCCAGATCTTCTCGGTGACCTTGGCGAATTCCTCGGGCGGCATGTCATATCCCGACCGCCACATCGCACCGGTGTCGGCAAAGCCCAGCTCTTTCGCGCCTTCGTTCGCGATGCCGACCATCTTGACGTAATCGTCCTTCATCGGCGCGCCGACATTGTTATGCCAGCTTGTCCACATCTCGGCATATTCGGCGGGCGTGCGCTTCAAATTGCCCATCTCGGCCTCGATGTCCGAGCCCGAGATTTCCTTGCCGTCGAGCGTGCCGCGGCCCTTCCCATACTGCGACTGCAGATCGGTCGCGATATTGTTGAGCTCGGTCGCGGCGCCGGGCTTCGTCGGCGCGGGCAGGACGATGCCGGTGCGCAAGATTTCCAGCTTGCGCTTGGTGTCGGCGCTGAGCCCCGCCACGCCGGCATATTTGGCGGCATCGAGCGCATATTTGACGGATTTCTCGGTGCCTATCGCGTTGATCCGCGCTGCCATCGCATCGGTGTCTTCGGTGATATAGGTCGCGTTGACCCAGTTCACCTGGCTGCCCTCGACCGTATAATCGAACAGGTCCTTTTCGACCGCGGCGATGAAGGCGTCGGCGTCGGCCGCCGTCGGCGCCGCCTGGGCAAAGGCGGGGGTGGCCACCGCAAGCGACAGGGCAAGCGATAGCGTCGAAATCATGGCTTTCATGGGGGTGCGTCCTCTGGATATTTGATGCGCTCTCTGGCGCGATGGCGGGCAATCTGGACCGCGCGATGCGCCCGGTCAAGCGGTCAGGAAGGCCGCGATCGCTTCGCCCATTTCGGGCTGCGTGACGCTCGACATATGCGTGCCCGGGATCGTCGCAAGCCTAGCGTCCGGCAGCGCTGCCACCAGTTCCTCGGCCAATCCATTGTCCTGATCCTGATCGCCGCAGACGAGCAAGGTCGGCATCGTCAGCGCGCGCAGCATCGCGGGCGTCGTGTCGGTGAAGCTGTCCAGGAGCAGACTGGCCGCCACACGGTCGATCTTCATCGTCTTCATGAACTGGATCGACATCCAGGTGTCGTCCCCGCGCTTCGCGGTCTCATAGTCGGCGATGACGCGCTGGAAGAACTGCCCGCGCTTGGCCCAACCGGCGAGTCCCGCCAGCCCCATGCCGCCCAGGATCAGGCGGCGTGGCGTCATTCCCGCCACGACCGCGCGCGTGCTCGTCCGCGCGCCGAGCGAAAAGCCGCCAAGGTCGAAGTCGGTCAGACGGAAATGTGCGACCAGATCCTCAAGATCGTGGACCAGGACATCGGGCGGATAATGGTCCGGCTCGTGCGGCGCTTCGCTCGACCCGTGAACGCGCAGGTCGGGCATGATCACCCGAAAGCCCGCGGCCGCTATGCGCGCCGCCGTGCCGAATTTGATCCAGTTGACCTCGGCGCTCGAAAACAGGCCGTGGAGCAGGACAAGCGGGCGGCCTTCTCCCGTCTCGCGCCACGCCAGCCGCACGCCGTCGCGCGCCTCGAAAAATTGGGGTTCGGTCGTCATGCCGCCGCTATGCGCCGTCCGTCTGCATTCGCGCAAGCGCCGATCAGCGCGGTTGCAGACCCTTCTGCTCCATCCGCCATTTCGCCATTTCGATCCGGTCCTGCCCAAAGAAGGGCTCGCCGTCGAAGACGAGCGTTGGCACGCCCCAATGGCCCGCGATCTCGAGCGCGACCTGGTTCGCCGCAATTTCATTGTCGAGCGCCTCGGCATCGGCTTCCGCTTCGGCATCGAGTTCGGCGAGGCTCAGCCCGGCGCGCCGTGCGGCGCCCGCAAGATGGTCGCCGAGGTGCCAGTTCTGCGCCCCGCCCCAGATGAGCTGCGCCACTTCGTGCGCAAAGCCGAGACCGCGCCCTCGCCGCGCCGCGGCCTGCCCGAGGCGCGTCAGGCGATAGATGTAGGGCTGCTCGGCCGCAATCTCGCGCGTCATGATGTTCTGGACGATCGGATCGGGCCGCGGCGGGCCAAAGGGAATGCCATGAAACTGCGCAACCCGGATCATGTCGCGCATCGTATAGCTCAACCAGTTCGGATGGTTGCGCTCAAAGAAATCGGGCTGGCGCACCGCGAGCGGGTAAACTGGCCGGAGATCGATCGACAGATCGTGGCTGGCGGCAAGCGCCCGATAACGGCCGACGGCGAGATAGGAGTAAGGCGAGCGAAAGGACCAGAAGAGGTCTGCGGTCAAAGTCATAAGCTTCATCCTGCAAAAAATGCTCGGCAACGCAAGCATTTGTAAGACAATTTTACAGCAAATCAGATATTTCGCAGATGCAGCAAAGTTGAATTGAATTTAGTAGCAATTGCTATTATATCCGCTGCCATGAGTGAAACGATTGGCTTCCTTCTGAACGACAGCGCCCGCCTGTTCCGCCGCGCGTTCAATGCGCGCACCCGCGACAGCGGGATCACGGCCCTGCAGTGGCGACTGATCACCTATCTGAAACGCCATGAGGGAATCCGGCAAGGACCGCTTGCCGAGCTGCTCGAAGTCGAGCCCATCACCCTGTCACGGATGGTCGATCGCCTTGTGGAGGCCGGGCTCGTCGAGCGGCGCGCCGATCCGACCGATCGCCGCGCGTGGCGGCTTTACCTGGCGCCGCGCGCCGCCGACCTGCTGGACGGCATGCGCGAAATTGCCCAGTCGCTCACCGACGAAGCCACCGAAGGCCTCAGCACCGTCGAGCGCGAACAGCTGATCGCACTCGTCGAACGCGTGCGCGCCAACCTCTCCCGCCGTGAATGCCTAAAAGAGACCGCATAATGGACCAGATCTCCCCTTCTCCTGCCAAAGCCGAAGACGCCGCACCGGCGCGCGCCCCCAAAGCCGATCCGGTGCCTCCGGTGACCAAGCCCGTCGTCGAAACCGACGCAAAAGCCGGCGCCAGCTGGCGCACGCGCCTGCTGATGTTCGGGCTCCCCGCGGTGCTGGTCGCGGCCGGCGGCTGGTACTGGCTTACGAGCGGCGGGTCGGTGTCGACCGACAATGCCTATGTGCAGATGGACAAGGTCTCGGTCGCTGCCGAAGTCGGCGGCCGCATCACCGACGTCGCGGTCAAGGATGGCCAGACGGTGCAGGCTGGGCAGTTGCTGTTTCGGATCGACGGCGAGCCTTATGCGCTGACGGTGGCGCAGGCGAGTGCGGCGATCGATGCCGCCAATGTCGATGTCGGCAACCTGTCGGCAAGTTTGAACACGACAGGCGTCGATATCAAGGCGGCCGAAGAAGGCCTTGCCTTTGCCCAGTCGAATTTCGCCCGCCAGGCCGCGCTGATGGACAAGGGCTTTACGACCAAGGCCGCCTATGACGCCTCGAAGCATGCCGTCGAACAAGCCCGCGCGCAGGTTGCGCAGGCGAAGGCCGATGCTGCCGAGGCGCGCGCAAAGCTTGCAACCGGCGCCAGCGGTGTCAATCCGCAGGTCGAATCCGCAAAAGTCCAGCGTGCGCAGGCCGAGGTAAATCTCCGCCGCACCGAAGTGCGCGCGCCGAGCGCCGGCCGCATCGCCCAGTCCGACCGCCTGCAGATCGGCCAGATGATGGTGCAGGGTCTGCCGGCGGTCACGCTGGTCGATACGCTGCATCCCTATGTCGAGGCCAATTTCAAGGAAACCGACCTCGCCAACATGCGCGTCGGCCAGCGCGCCGAAATCAGCTTCGATGCTTATCCGGGGCTGAAGGTTCGCGGCCATGTGCTGACGATCGGCGCGGGTACGGGCAGCGAATTTTCGGTGCTGCCGGCGCAGAATGCGACGGGTAACTGGGTCAAGGTAACGCAGCGCGTTCCGGTGCGCATCGCCTTCGACGAAAAGCCGGCGCGCGACATGATCGCGGGGCTTTCGGCAGATGTGCGGGTCTTCACCGCGGGCAAATAGCCATGGCAAGCCGTTCCCTCCCCCGCCGGTCGGCGGCCGCCGCGCTTCCGGTCGACGACAGCCGCCCGCTGCACGAACGCGTGCGCTATCGCGGGCTGCTGATGGTCGCGGTGATGGGCGCGTCGATCATGCAGATCCTCGACACGACGATCGCCAATGTTGCCATCCCGCATATGCAATCGGCGCTGGGGGCGACGAGCGAGACAGTGACCTGGGTGCTGACGAGCTATATCCTCGCCAGCGCGATCGCGATGCCGATCACCGGCTGGCTGGCCGACCGGATCGGCCGGCGCGAGCTGTTCCTTGCCGCCATTACCGGCTTCATCATCGCCTCGATGGCGTGCGGTGCGGCGCAATCGCTCGAACAGATGGTCGTCTTTCGCTTCCTGCAAGGCATTTGCGCGGCCTTCATCGGCCCGCTGTCGCAATCGGTGATGCTCGACATCAACCCGCCCGAAAAGCAGGCGCGCGCCATGTCGATCTGGGGCATGGGGATCATGGTTGGGCCGATCCTCGGCCCGCTGCTCGGTGGCTGGCTGACCGAAAGCGTCAATTGGCGCTGGGTCTTCTACGTCAATCTGCCGGTCGGATTGCTGACCATCGCGATGATGTGGGCTTTGCTGCCCGCGACGCGCAAGACCAACCGGCGGTTCGACCTTTTCGGATTCTCGATGCTCGCGCTGGGGCTCGCGGCGCTCCAGTTGATGCTCGATCGCGGGGCGCATCAGGACTGGTTCGACAGCATCGAAATCTGGATCGAGCTGGGGGTTGCGGTCGCGTGTCTGTGGATGTTCATCATCCATATGTTCACGGCCCGCGCGCCGCTGTTCAATCGCCAGATGCTAGCCGACCGCAACCTTGTTACCGCCATGGGTTTCATGATCGTCATCGGCATCGTGATGTTCGCCTCGATGGCGCTGCTGCCGCCGATGCTGCAGAACCTGTTCGGCTGGCCCGTCATCGACACTGGCGTCGTGCTCGCGGTACGCGGGGTCGGCATCCTCGCGAGCATGTGGTTCGCGGGCCAGATGCTGGGCAAGATCGACGCGCGCTGGATGGTGGGGAGCGGGCTGCTCATCGCCGCGCTATCGCTGTGGCAGATGAGCCACTGGTCGCTCGCCATGGGGATGCAGCCCGTGATCATCAGCGGCGTCGTGCAGGGGTTGGGCATGGGCCTGATCTTCATCCCGCTCAATACCATGGCGTTTGCGACGATCGCGCCGCAGCACCGTACCGACGGATCGAGCCTGCTCAATCTGCTCCGCAGCATCGGCGCGTCGGTTGGAATCTCGGTCGTCACGACGCTGCTCGGCGCCAATATCCAGACGAGCCATGAGGATATGGCGGCGCATGTCACCAACTCTTCGGTCAGCCTGCTCGATCCGTCGACCGCCGATCGCTTTGGCATCGTCGGCGATACCGCGATGGCCATGGTGAATGCCGAGATCAACCGGCAGGCGGCGATGGTCGCCTATATCGACGATTTCTGGGTGATGATGTGGGTGACGCTGGCGTCGATACCGCTCGTGTTACTGCTCCGGCCGCCCAAGGTCGGCGCGCCGAAGGCGTCGATGGCCGACATGGGCCACTGACCGCTAGCCTTTGCGCCGCTCCATCGCGAGCCGCATGAACTCCATCGGGTCGGGGCCTTCATCAAAGGCCGGCACATCGTCGGCGATGATGATCCAGCCACGCTTCCTCTTGATCCACATATGCGCGAAGGGATCGAGGCCGGACGGATCGTCAAGCGTGCCGGCGCGCACGATCGTCATCGCAGGATAGACGTCATTGGCATTGCACACGCGGCTGAAGCAGTCGGGGCAGTGCTGGTTCGTCGTGGTCCCACCCGAGGGCCGCTGGGTCGAGAAGGTTATGGCGCGCCCCTCGATCGTCAACGCGTCGGTCGACACGATCAACTGGTCGGCAAAAGCGCTCGCGGTCGATTTCTGGCAATCGAGGCAATGGCAACAATAGTTGAGCAGTGGCCCCTCCTGCTCGAAACGGTACCGCAATTGCCCGCAGCGGCAGCCGCCGGTGACCGTGGTCGCCATCAGCGGAAAAAGCAGTTGGCGCCCGCGAACAGCGCATCGATCCTGGCCGCCTCGCCAGGCTCGGCGAACATGCCGCCGACGACATGCTCGCCGCTGCCGATGCTGAATTCTTCGCCCAACGTGCTGTCCTCGACATCAATGATCGACACCGATTCCTTCGCTTTCGCGCGGGTCGTGCCGACGCCGATTCCGCTCGTCGTCGAATATTCGGACGCGCCATTCTCGTTACCAAGAAACCAGCCAACGAACTTGTCGTCCTGAAAATTGAGCGTCATCGCGTCGAAGCGCGTGAAATCCATCGGCCCGGCGCCGCACTCCGCATTGCTGCTGCGGTCGTCGGCCTTGCCCGCGACGCGCGCGAGCGCTTCCTCGGCCTGCGTCCGCGGCACGCCGAAAGCCAGCACGCTGGCCTTGCCGCTAGCCTTGTCGATGAAACGCAGTCCTTCGCCGTCGAGGCTGACTGCGGTCGTCGCCGCTGCGGGACCGTCCGCCTTGGCTTGGGGCATAGGCGGTGCGTCGACGGTGTCGTCGCCTACCGCGACCTTGTCGGCCGCGGGCTTGCACGCCGCAACCAGCAACAGCATCGCAATACCAGTCCCCATTTTCATCGCAGCCTCCATCGTCCGATCGGAAGATATTATGCCAGCAGCCGCGGCGATTACCAGCGCAGCGACATGCAGCTCAGCCCGGCGTCGATATGCGCGATCTCGTCGGTCGCCATCGGGCGGATATCTACGCCGCGCGCGCTCAGCAGATCCTGCGTCGCCTGCCAGCGGTGGCCGATCAGCACGGTCTCGCGGATGCGAAGGATGTTGGCTGCGCCCTCTTCGCCCCGCGGTGTCACCACGACCTCCAGACCAGCAAATTCGGGGCAGTCGCGCATCGCCGGGACGGTCAGGATCGTTTCCGCGTCGATCAGGCTGCAACCCGTCTTGAAATGGAGCACGCTTTTCGGTGTCGTCGCGATCTCGGCCCGATAGCCCAGGTCGCCGAGCAGCCGCGCCAGTTCGTCGGCACCGGTCGGATCGGTCCGGTCGGACAGCCCGATGATCACCCGGTCGGCCAACCGAAGCACGTCGCCGCCATCGGCAAACCCCGGTCCGGTCATTGCGAGCAGGCGCGGATGTCGCTCCGCCAGCGGCCCGCGAACATGCGCAACCTCGCCCGCGCGGGTCGGCGCACCGGGGCGGAGAAGGATCGCGCCTTCGGGAAAGGTCAGCGCGACGTCCTCGGTGAACAGCGCGTCGGGGAAATCATCGAGCGCGGGCAAGACGTCGACACGCAGGCCAAGCCCGCGCAGCGTTGCGACATAGGCCTCATGCTCGGCAAGCAGACCCGCGAAGTCGGGATCGGGACCACCGCCGGCACGGATGCCGGTCACAGCGGAAGCGGCGGGGGTGCGGCAGAGCGCGTGGGTGAATTGGAATGGGTCAGCCATACCCCTCCTTATCCGGTCGCATCGCGCGAAGTCGAGATGCCCTGAGGGGATGCACCCTGACAGGTGCCTCGACTGCGCTCGGCAAAAGCGGGTTTGAGAGGCCGACTACCCCTTCTTCAGGTGCCGACGCCCCAACAGCTCCGCAATCTGCACCGCGTTCAGCGCCGCACCCTTGCGCAGGTTATCGCTAACGCACCAGAGGTTGAGGCCGTTTTCCACCGTCGGGTCTTCGCGGACGCGGCTGACGAAGGTCGCGAAATCGCCGACGCATTCGACGGGGGTGATATATCCACCGTCCTCGCGCTTGTCGTGGAGTACGACGCCAGGAGCTTCGCGCAGGATGCGCTGCGCGTCCTCGGCCGACAGCTCATTCTCCATCTCGATGTTGATCGCTTCCGAATGCCCGACAAAGACGGGCACCCGGACGCAGGTCGCGGTGACCTTGATCTTGGGATCGAGAATCTTCTTGGTCTCGACGACCATCTTCCACTCTTCCTTGGTCGAACCGTCGTCGAGGAATTTGTCGATGTGCGGAATGACGTTGAAGGCGATCTGCTTGGTGAACTTCTGGATGTCCTTTTCGTCACCGACGAAGATCTGGCGCGTCTGGTTCCACAGCTCGTCCATGCCCGACTTGCCCGCGCCCGACACCGACTGATAGGTCGAGACGACGACGCGCGTGATCTTCGCCGCATCATGGATCGGCTTCAGCGCGACGACCATCTGCGCGGTCGAGCAATTGGGGTTCGCGATGATGTTCTTGCGCTTGTAGCCGTCGATCGCGTCGGGGTTCACCTCCGGCACGATCAGCGGCACGTCGGGATCCATGCGATAGAGCGACGAGTTGTCGATCACGACACAGCCCGCCGCCGCCGCCTTGGGCGCATGAATCGCGGTTGCGTCGCTGCCGATCGCAAAGATCGCCATGTCCCAGCCGGTCCAGTCGAAATTCTCGATATTCTGGCACTTCACGGCTTTGCCGGTATCGCCGATTTCAACCTCGTCGCCCTGGCTGCGCGACGATGCGACTGCGGCCAGTTCGTCGATCGGAAATTCGCGTTCGGCCAGGATGGCGAGCACTTCGCGCCCGACATTGCCCGTCGCGCCGGCGACTACGATACGATAACCCATGATGGAAAACTCCAGAACTCCAAGGCGCGCGCCTTTCCCAACTTTACCCCATCTATGCAATGTTTTTATGCGGACAAGGGGCGCACCCGGCGGCGGTGCAACGACTTGTTAACCAATTTAGCGGAACAGATGGCGCCAGTTTCCATGGCGGAGGACCGCACCATGCCCATGCTCAGCGATATAGCGCAGCGCAAGAAGATTGCCTATTTCCTGGACCCATTGCCGCGCGATGCCGCGATCCTCGAGATTGGCTGCGGGTCGCGCTGGGTGGGCGACCATCTTCGCGGCGCAGGCTATAGCGGATATGTCGGCAACGACCTGTTTCCGCCGGCGGACATCGTCGGCGACATTCGCACCTGGGCATCGCTGGGCCTGAAACCCGAAAGCTTCGATGCCATCATCGCTTTCGAAGTGGTCGAGCATGTCGACCTGTTTCAGGAAGCCTTCGACCTGTTGCGTCCCGGCGGCCAGTTGCTGCTGACCTCGCCGGTGCCCGAGATGGACTGGGCGATGCAGTTGCTGGAAGCCGTCGGGCTCAACCAGAAGCGCACCAGCCCGCACGATCATCTGATCGACTTCCGGCGCATCCCGTTGTTCGCGCCGGTGTCGCTGCGCCGGGTAGCAGGGTTGTCGCAGTGGGGGATATTGCGCAAACCCGACGAGCCCGCCCGGCGCCTCGCCGCCTGACAGCGGAAACGAACGGAAGATAAAAAAAGGGCCGGGATCGCTCCCGGCCCTTTTGTTTGGGTTTCGTGTCGGAAAGCGGTCGGCCTCAGCCTTCGCTAGCTTCCGGCCGATAATCGCGGCGTTCCGCGATACGCGCCGACTTGCCGGTGCGGCCGCGCAGATAGTAAAGCTTCGCACGACGCACAGCACCCTTGCGGATGACGGTAATGCTGTCGATGTTGGGCGAATAGAGCGGGAACACGCGCTCGACACCTTCGCCGAACGACATTTTGCGCACGGTGAAGTTGGAGCCCATGCCCTTGTTCGAGCGTGCAATGCACACGCCTTCGAAATTCTGGACGCGGGTGCGTTCGCCTTCGACCACCTTCACGCCGACTTTCAGCGTGTCGCCGGGACGGAAGGTCGGAATGGTCTTTGCCGCCTTGGCGATTTCTTCGGCTTCGATCGTCTGGATGAGGTTCATGTCCTCTAGTCCTTTTCTTTTCGCCGCGCGCCAGAGGCAGGTCGGTCCCGAGCATCGATATGACGCTCCCAAAGGTCCGGCCTGCGTAACCGTGTATGATCTTCGGCCTGTTGTTTCCGCCAGGCCGCGATCTTCGCATGATCCCCCGATCGCAGCACTTCGGGGATCGTGCGCCCTTCCCAGCTAGCAGGTCGGGTATAGTGCGGATATTCGAGCAAACCGTTTTCGAACGATTCGTCGTCACCGCTTGAAGCCGCGCCCATTACGCCGGGAAGCAGCCGAATGCAAGCATCTAGCAGCAGCAGCGCGCCCATCTCTCCGCCCGACAGGATGATGTCGCCCATCGATAGCTGCTCGATCGGTCGCCCCTCGAAGATTCGCTCGTCGAATCCCTCGAAGCGGCCGCAGAGGATGATGGCGCCCGGACCCGCCGAAAGCGTGCGAACCTGCGCCTGCGTGATCGGCGCGCCGCGCGGCGTCATCGCCAGGATCGGGAGGTCCGGATTCGCGTGGGCGGCATGGTCGATCGCCGCGGCCAGCACGTCGGCCTTCAGCACCATTCCTGCGCCGCCGCCCGCGGGCGTGTCGTCGACCGTGCGATGCTTGTCGGTCGCGAAATCGCGGATCTGCACCGGATCGCACGACCATAACCCCGCCTCGAGCGCTCGGCCCGCCATACTATGCCCCAGCGGGCCAGGGAACATGTCGGGATAGAGCGTCAGGGGAACGGCGGTGAAGGTCATGACAGCGGCTCCCATAGCGGCTCGGGGATCAGCTGGCGATCCATCTCCAGCTCTTCGTGCAACCATTCGCGGAAGCGTTCGATCTTGCGCACGCCGACGCGGTTGTCGCGGTGGACAAGGTAATTGCCGGTCCCGGGCTCATAGATCGGCTCGAACGGCCGCACGAGCCGCCCTGCCTCGAGTTCGAAGCGCCAATAGAGCGGTGTCATCAGCGCGATGCCGAAGCCGCCCTGCACCGCGACCGATTCCTGCAACTGGCTGTCGAGTTCGACCCCCTGCCGCGGCGGCGGGGGCGTGCCGATGCCCGCCTGGGCAAACCAGCCGGCCCACCAGGGATCGTTGGGCGCAAGGCGCTCGACGCGCAGCAGATCCGCAGGCTCCGATATCGCGTTCGCATCGCGGAACACGGGCGAGCAGATCGGCGTCACATGGCTGCGGAACAGAAAGTCGGCGCGCAGACCCGGCCAGTTTCCGTCGCCGGTGCGCAGCGCGACGTCGACGTTGGTCGCGTCGAAATCGATCAGCTCGTTCGACATGAGCAGGCGCACGGCCAGATCGGGATAGCGCAGCTGAAAGCGTCCGATCCGCGCGCTGAGCCAGGTGCCGCCCAGCGTGATCGCGGCGCTGATCGTCAATATGTCGGTGTCATCGCTGCGCAGCGCGCCAAAGGCATCGCTCATCGCGGCAAAAGCTCCGCTTATTGCTGGCAGCAGCCGCTGTCCGGTTTCGGACAGCCGCACCCGCCCTTTTTCGCGCACGAACAACGCGCGACCAAGCCGCTCTTCCAACTGCCGGATTTGATAGCTTACGGCAGCTTGCGTCATCCCGAGCTCTTCGGCCGCACGCGAAAAATTTTGCAGCCGCGCGGCAGCTTCGAACGCCCGGACGGCGGCAAGCGGGGGAAGGTTCGGCATCCATCCATATAAGCTCTCCTTATATATTCGTTCAATGCTTTTGTTGGCTTTGCGCCGCGCCGAAGCGCATTTGAAGGGCACAGGATCAGAAAGGAGAAAAGCGATGATGGAAGAACATTGGATGCGCGGATGGACCCACGGCCATGAACGCCTGAGCGCGGATCTCGACCGCGGCATCATAGGGTTGAAGCGCGCATTCCGCCGCTTCGTCGAACTTGTCACGCCAAGCCACGCGCCCGGCGAAGATGCCTATTTCGACTGCGCGGTCCCGGCCCGCCGGCTTGCCAAGCGTGCGGCGCCGGCCCGCATCACGAAACGCCGCTAGACGGCGCAGGCCTGTCGCCTCGCCCCCTTGTACGGGGCGGCAGGCCGTCAAACCCTAGGGCGCGTCCTTGACGACACGAAAACGCAGCGCCTGTACCGTCACGGGCCGGGTCGGCGCCAGCAGCAGCGTCCCGTCCAGCTTGCCCTTGTCACAGTCGAGCCGGAACGCCGTCGACATCGCCCCCGTCGGCGTCAGCGGATCGTCGGCCGGACAGTCGCCCACCTCGGCCTTAAGCTTCGCGAACTCCGCCGCCCAATTTTCAGCCGAGCGGTCCATCAGGAAGTTCATCGCGAGCCTGCCCTGCAGCGGACCGAGATTGCCCGCAGCATAGGCCGCCTTCGACGCTGCATATAATTCTGCGACCGCTGGCGTCACCGGCACGGCTCGCGGCGCCAGCAGCCCCGCCTTGTTCATCGCAACTGCGGTGTCCCAAGCGGGCGCCGACGGCCCGGCATAGGTGCGGTTCGACAGCGCAAAGACGCCGACGCCATAGTCGGGCATCAGCATGACGTGGCTGCCGTAACCAGGATATCCGCCGCCATGGGCGAGCGTCAGACCCAGGTCGCAATCCTGTGCGACGCGCCAGCCCATCCCATAGGCCGAAGCCTGTTTGCACGCGGTTGCGCCGGTCGCGCCGTTGCGATTGGTGACCGACACGAAATTCAGCCCCTGCGCAATCTCGCGCACCGTTGCCCGCTTGACCGGTCCGGTGTCGGGATCGTCGCGCGGCGGCCAGGCCGAAAGCAGGAAGGCGACCCATTTTGCATAATCGTTCGCGCTGACCTGCAGCCCGCCCATGCTGTTGAACGCGCCGTCGACCATCTCGGGCTCGGCCGTCCAGCGCTCATTCTCCCACCGATAGCCGAGAGCGTAGCGCGCTTTGGGCGCATGCGGCGCGTCATAGCCGCTCGCGGTCATGCCGAGCGGGGTCAGGATCGTCCTTCGGACATAGTCGGTGTACGCCATCCCCGATGCCTTGGCGACGATGCGACCAAGCAGCGCATAACCGAAGTTCGAATATTCGTGCCGGCTCTGCGGCGCGCGGGTGAACGGCACGCCTGCGGCGATCAGCTTTGTGAACTCGTCGTCCGGCAACACCTGTTGGCGGTCGCCCCACGGATCGTCGGTGACGAAGCCGCCGACGTGCTGGAGCAGGTCGCGAATGCGGATACGCGGGCTGTCGGTTGTCGGATAGGTCCAGCCCTTCATCTCGGGGATATAGTCTTCGGCCAGGTCGTCGAGGCGCAGCTTGCCCTGATCGCGAAGGTTCAGGATCGAGAGCGCCGTGAACGCTTTGGTCATCGACGCGATGCGGAACAATGTGTCGGGCGTGACTGCGCGCTTGTCGTTCAGCTCCTGCACGCCAACGCCCTTCACATAAGCGAGCTTGCCGTCCTTGACGACGCCATACACCAGACCGGGGACGTGCTGATCGGCCTGAAATTTGGCGAAAAGGGCATCGATTTCAGGAGCGAGCTGCTGAAGGTTCCTGGGAGCGGTTTCCTGGGCGGCGACGGGAAGCGCGCTTCCCAGCATGATCGCGAAAGCCAGTCCCGATTTCCAACGCATCCCCGTCTCCTGCCTGTCACCGAACCCGTTAAAGCCACAAAAGCCCCGCACGCGCAGCACCAAATTGTGTCTTTTGTGGCTTTAGGCCATCGCGGTCATCTGTTGTTCTTCGAGCTGGACCAACGAGTCGAACGAAGCGTCGCACAGTGCCGGAATGTAGGAAAGCGCATAATCCCTGCACATTTCATTGCCGCGTGGCCAACAGCATGTCGAACAACCGACAACCGACAATCGACGATCGACGATCAGACGGCCTTCGTCACCCCGGACTTGATCCGGGGTCGATTTTGGCCGGCGCTGGAAGATGGATCCCGGATCGAGTCCGGGATGATGAAATGGGAAAGAGACCGTTATTCGACAAATGCCGCGTCGATGGTCACGCCGTCGTCGTTCCACGTCGGCACCGCCTGTGCGGTCATCGGCACCATGAAGCGCGCGGGCTTTTTTCCGGGCTCGCCCGGCTTCTCGATTTCGAGAATGTCGCCGGCACCGAAATTCTCGATCGCGGCGACATGGCCGAGTGCGGTGCCGTCGGTGGAAACACACGGCAAGCCGAGCAGGTCGTGGTGATAATATTCGCCGTCAGGAAGCGGCGGGAGCGCCGATCGCGGGACGGTGAGGACGGTCCCGCGCAAAGCCTCTGCCGCACTGCGGTCGGTGACTTCGGCAAAGGTCGCGACCGCGCCCTGGTTGGCGGGGCGCACCGATTTCAAGGTCAGCTTGCGATCGCCTGCCTCGAAAACGGAAAAGGCGCGGAGAGACTCCGCGCCTTCGCCAAATAGCTTGAGCCGCACTTCGCCCCGCACCCCATGCGCGCCGGCGATGGCGGCGAGGGTGACGGGGCGCGCAGCGTTGGCCAAGACTTAGCCTTCGGCCTTTTCTTCGCCGACTTCTTCAGCAGCGACTTCTTCAGCAGCGGCTTCTTCAGCAACCGGAGCAGCCGGAGCTTCTTCGGCCGGACCGCCTTCGGCAGCCTGTTCGGCCATCGCGGTCGCGTCGTCGGCTGTCGCGTCGGCCGGAACTTCGTCGGCAACGGCTTCAGCCACCGCTTCGGCGGTTTCTTCGCTCTTCACCGAGCCGGTCGCGTCCGATTCAGCGGCTGCGGGAGCAGCGGCTTCTTCGGCCACAACGTCTTCAGCGGCCACTTCCGGAGCCGCTTCTTCGACCGCTTCAGGTTCCGGAGCCGGCGCAGCGGCAGCGGCTGCAGCCGCTTCTTCGGCGTCAACCAGCTTCTGGGCCTTTTCTTCGGCGCGTTCCTTGGCCTTCTCGCCCGGGACCGCCTTGTTCGGGTTGTTGCGCGCGGCGCGTTCCTGGACGCCGGCGGCATCAAGGAAGCGGGCGACGCGGTCGCTCGGCTGGGCGCCGACGCTCAGCCAATGCTTCGCGCGGTCAGCGTCAAGCTTGACGCGCTCGGGATTGTCCTTGGCGAGCAGCGGGTTGTAGCTGCCGATACGCTCGATGAAGCGGCCGTCGCGCGGGGCGCGCGAATCGGCAACGACGATCTTGTAATACGGGCGCTTTTTCGAACCGCCGCGCGAAAGGCGAATGGAGGTAGCCATGATATTTTCCTTCTGAGTCTAACTTGGATTGTTCGGGTTATTTCTTTTTATTCATCAGATTGGCGAGTTCGGGCGGGATCGATCCCCCGCCGAGGCCGGGAAGCCCGCCAAGGCCGCCGCCTCCGCCCCCCATGCCACCGCCGCCCATGCCGCCGCCGCCCTTGCCGAACAGCGCGCCGAGCCCCTTGAGGCCGCCCATCTTGCGGATTTTCTTCATCGCGGTGGACATTTCCTGGTGCATCTTGAGCACCTTGTTCACCTGTTGCACCGTCGTGCCGGACCCGTTGGCGACGCGGATCTTGCGCTTCGCGGTCAGGATTTCGGGTTTCGCGCGCTCCTTGGGGGTCATCGATCCCATGATTGCGTCGAAGTGGATGAGCATCTTGTCGTTGGCACCGCTGTCGGCCATCGCCGCCTGCGCCTTTTTCATGCCGGGGATCATTCCGGCAAGCGCGCCAAGGCCGCCCATGCGGCGCATCTGATTGAGCTGCGTGCGAAGGTCGTCGAGGTCGAACTGACCCTTCGCCATCTTCGCGGCCATCGCCTCGGCCTCTTCGGCCTGGATCGTCTCGGCGGCGCGCTCGACCAGGCTGACGACATCGCCCATGCCCAGAATGCGGCCCGCGATGCGCGACGGCTGGAAGAGTTCGAGCCCGTCGAGTTTTTCACCCGTGCCCGCAAACTTGATCGGCTTGCCGGTGACCGCGCGCATCGACAGCGCCGCGCCGCCGCGCGCGTCGCCGTCCATGCGGGTGAGCACGACGCCGGTCAGTGGCACCTGGTCGGTGAAGCGCTGCGCGACCTGAACCGCGTCCTGCCCGGTGAGGCTGTCGACGACGAGCAGCGTTTCGGTCGGGTTCGAGGTCCGCGACACCGCCTGCATTTCGTCCATCAGCTGCTGATCGACGTGGAGGCGGCCGGCAGTGTCGAGCATCAGCACGTCGAAGCCCTGCAGCTTTGCCGCCTGCAACGCGCGCTGTGCGATCTCGACCGGCCCCTGCCCCGCGATGATCGGCAGCGTCGCGACGTCGATCTGGGTGCCGAGGACGGCCAGCTGTTCCTGTGCGGCAGGGCGATTGACGTCGAGCGACGCCATCAGCACCTTCTTGCGCTCTTTTTCCTTGAGCCGCTTGGCGATCTTTGCCGTCGTGGTGGTCTTGCCCGAGCCCTGAAGGCCGACCATCATGATCACTGCGGGCGGGGTGACGGCAAGTTCGAGCTCGGCCGTTTCCGACCCGAGCATTTCGGTCAGCGCGTCGCTGACGATCTTGACGACCTGCTGGCCCGGCGTGACCGAGCGCAGGACGTTCTGGCCGATCGCAAGTTCGGTGACCTGATCGACGAATGTACGGACCACGGGCAGCGCGACATCGGCTTCGAGCAAGGCGATTCGCACTTCGCGCATCGCGGCGCGCACGTCCGCCTCGGTCAGCGCGCCGCGGCCGCGGAGCTTTCCGAAAACATCGCTCAGCCGGTTGCTCAGACTGTCGAACATGCGCCTAAAAAGTCCCTTCTGACGACCGCAACGCAAAACACGCCGGTGAGCGAAACCTCGCCAACCAGCGGTATCCGTGGACAGTATTTTCCGTCGCGGATGTCGATATTGCCCGGCTGCAATATGCGTCCGGACGCGGGGCCTTTACGCAAAAGCGCGCCGAAAGGCAAGCACGGCATCGCCCGCCACTTAACGCAAATTTCACCGCTCGCCGCCATAGAGGCTGTGATGGTGGGGAATGATCACATGATGGCGGAGCCGAAGCCTCGCAACCGCGGCGAGGATGCCAAGCGCGATATGCTCGCGGGGGGCATCGTCGTCGCGGCGATCGTCCTGTTCGTCGGAACCGGCGGCAGCGTCATGCAGGCCGTCGTTCAGACGCTGATCGGCATTGGCGGCGGGCCCGACAAGGCCCTGTCGGCGGCGCTGATCCTGAACATCGCGCTGATCCTGTTCGGCTGGCGCCGTTACGAAGATCTCAACCGCGAGATTCGCGAACGCACCGACGCCGAGCAGCGTGCGCGCTATCTGGCCGATACCGATCCGCTGACCGGCTTCCTCAACCGCCGCGCGTTGCTCGCCAAGGGCCAGCAGATGATCGCAAGCGCAACTGCCGAACAACGGCACGTTGCGCTCTTTCTGCTCGATCTCGATCATTTCAAGACGGTCAACGATATCCATGGCCATGCCGCAGGCGATCGCGTGCTGCAGGTGGCAGCCGAGCGCATCAGCAGCGTCCTGCCACCGAATGCGACCAAGGCACGGCTCGGCGGCGACGAGTTCGTCGCGATGCTGCAATTCGAACCGGGCATGCGCGGCAATATCGACGCGCTCGCGGCCGAACTTGTCGCCACGCTCGAGGCGACGGTCGCTCATGACGCTCAGCAGATCCGCATCGGCGCTTCGCTCGGCATCGCGCTGGCGACCGACGCGAGCATGACGATGGAAACGATGGTCCGCCAGGCCGACATCGCGATGTATCATTGCAAGGACGATGGCCGAAATCGCCACATCTGGTTCGAACAGGGCATGGAAATGGCGGTGCAAGTCCGCAACCAGATCGAGACCGGAATTCGCGACGGCATGCCGCGCGGCGAGTTCGTCGCGCATTTCGAGCCGCAGGTCGATATCGCGAGCGGGCGCCTGCTCGGCTTTGAAATGCTGATGCGCTGGGAATCGCGCGAATATGGCCTGATCCCGCCCGAACGCTTCATTCCGGTCGCCGAGGAAAGCGGCCTGATCGGCGAATTGTCGCTGCAGGTTGTCCGCCAGGCGATGGAAGCCGCCAAGGGCTGGGACCCGTCGATCATGCTCGCGGTCAACATCTCGCCGCAGCAACTCAAGGATCCGTGGTTCAGCCAGAAACTGACCAAGCTGCTCGTCGAAACGGGGTTCCCCGCGAACCAGCTCGAGGTCGAGATTACTGAAAGCTCGCTGTTCGAGAATCTTCCGCTGGTCCGCTCGATCGTCACCAGCCTCAAGAACCAGGGCGTATCGCTGAGCCTCGACGATTTCGGGACGGGTTACAGCTCGTTGTCGCACCTGCGCGCGCTGCCTTTCGATCGGATAAAGATCGACCGTAGCTTCATCGCCGCGATGCGCGGGAGCCCCGACGCACAAGCGATCGTCGTCGCAATCGTGCGGCTGGGCGAAAGCCTGTCGATGCCGATTACGGCCGAGGGTGTCGAGGACGAAGCGACGGCCATCGAACTCACCCGCCTTGGCTGTTCAAAGGGACAGGGCTGGTACTATGGCCGCGCCGCCTCGGCCGAAGATACCGCGCGCCTGCTCGCCGATCGCGGCCTGCTTCGCGTCCCCTTGGCGCCGCAAGCCGGCGCGCAGCCTCCCGAAGACGAAGTGCTGCGCAAGTCGGCGTAATCCGGCCACATCGCTAGACTTCGCGCTTTCACGCCCTTACATGCGCGAGCTATGGCGGATCGCTTCACCAAGATGCACGGCCTCGGCAACGACTTCGTCGTGATCGACGCGCGCGAGCAGGGCGTCGAGATGACCCCGGCGCGTGCGCACGCGATCGCCGACCGGCGCCACGGCATCGGCTGCGACCAGCTGATCCTGCTCGAACCATCGGCGAAGGCCGACGTGAAGATGCGGATATTCAACGCCGACGGCGGCGAGGTCGAGGCATGCGGCAATGCGACGCGCTGTGTCGCGACCCTGCTCGGCCAACCCGCGGTGATCGAGACATTGGGCGGCATGCTGCGCGTTACCCCTGCCGACGGCGGCGCCGAAGTCGTGCTCGGCGAGCCCGTCTTCGATTGGGAGCATATCCCGCTCGCGATGCCGATGGATACGCGCGACATGCCCGTCGCGTGGGACGAGCTGGAACATGGCGCAGCGGTCAACGTCGGCAATCCGCACATCATCTTCTTCGTCCCCGAGGCCGATGCGGTCGATCTCGACGAGCTGGGGCCGCGGATCGAAGCCGACCCGCTGTTTCCCGAACGCGTGAACGTCAATGTTGCGAGCCTCGACGGCGAAAACCAGCTCCAGCTCCGCGTCTGGGAGCGCGGCGTCGGTCTGACGCAAGCGTGCGGGACCGGCGCCTGTGCGACCGCGGTCGCGGCGATCCGCGCCGGCAAGGTCGCCTCGCCGGTCACCGTGTCGCTGCCCGGCGGCGACCTGATCATCCGCTGGGCGCCGGGCGAGCCGATCGTGATGAGCGGCGCGGCAACGCGCGTCTATGAAGGCCAGACCGATTGGGCGCAGTTCGGATGAGCGTTGCCACCGCCGACCGGCAAGAGGTCGTCAATTTCGGTTGCCGGCTCAATATCGCCGAGGGCGAAGCGGTTCGCGCGGCCGCCGTCCAGGCCGGCGCGCACGACACGATCATCTTCAACAGCTGCGCGGTGACCGACGAAGCGGTGCGGCAAGCGCGACAGGCGGTGCGGCGCGCGCTGCGCGAGCGGCCCGATGCCGACGTGGTGGTGACCGGATGCGCGGCGGAACTGGAAGCCAAGCGCTTTACCGCAATGGGTGCGCGGGTCGTACGCAATGATGCCAAGGGATTGGCCGAGAGCTATAAAAATGCCGTGTCCCCGCGCAGGCGGGGACCGATCTCCGATGCGCTCGAAATAGCACCGGAGGGAGATGGACTCCCGCCTTCGCGGGGGAACCCGGGTCTTCTTGGATCGCCCCTTGCCTACATTCCCGCCCTATCCGGCGCAGACCATGCGCGCGCTTTTCTGGGCGTCCAGACCGGCTGCTCGCATAGCTGCACCTTTTGCGCGACCGTCATGGCGCGCGGCACGGCGCGATCGGCGACGGTCGAAACCGTCGTCGATGCCGCGCGCATCGCGCTCGATCGCGGCCAGCGCGAGATCATTCTGACGGGGGTCGATCTTGCAAGCTACGGCGACGACAGCGGCACGACGCTCGCGACGCTGGTCGAGGCGCTTTTGGCATTGCCCGTCGAGCGCGTGCGGCTGTCGTCGCTCGATCCGAACCGGATCGACGACGCGCTGTTCGCCTTGTTGACGCAGGAGGCGCGCGTGATGCCGCACGTCCATCTGTCGTTGCAGGCGGGCGACGACATGGTGCTGACGCGCATGAAGCGTCGCCATCGCCGCGCCGATGCAGTGCGCCTGACCGAACGGCTGAAGGCCGCGCGCCCCGATATCGCGATCGGCGCCGACCTGATCGCCGGATTTCCCACCGAGGATGACAAGATGTTTGCCAACAGCATGGCCCTGATCGACGATTGCGACATCGTCTTCGGCCATATTTTTCCTTACAGCCCGCGCGCCGGAACGCCCGCGGCGCGCATGCCGCAAGTCGGTCGCGCCATTGCGCGAGAACGTGCTGCGATGCTTCGAGAAGCCAATGCGCAGCGCCGTGCCGCATGGCTCGATGCGCAGGTCGGCAGCAGCGCGTCGATGCTCGTCGAGCGCGATGGCCTGACGGGCCATGCGGAGAATTTTGCGGCGCTGACGCGGACAACGCCCGCCGAACCCGGCACCATCGTTCCGGTCCGCCTGATCAGCCGCAATGGCGACAGGTTGCTCGCGGCATGAGCGGGCTCAGCTGGAGCGAACGGCTGCTCGGCGGCCTCAAGCGCACGTCGGAGCGGCTCGGCGACAATCTGTCGGGGCTCACCGGCAAGTCGCGGCTCGACGACGAGGATCTCGACCGGATCGAGGAAGCGCTGATCACCGCCGACCTTGGCCCCGCGATGGCCGGCCGCATTCGCGATCGCCTGTCGGATCGCCGCGACGTCGCCGCCAACGGCACCGACGAGCTCCGCAAAGTCGTCGCCGAGGAAATTGCCGCGGTGCTGCGCCCCGTCGCCGAGCCGCTCGAAATCGACGCCTTCCCGCGTCCGCAGGTCATATTGGTCATTGGGGTCAACGGATCGGGCAAGACCACGACCATCGCGAAGCTGGCGCATCTGTTCCAGGAACAGGATTATGGGGTGATGCTCGTCGCAGGCGACACCTTCCGCGCGGCCGCGATCGGACAATTGAAGGTCTGGGCCGAACGTCTGGGCGTGCCGATCATGGCCGGACCCGAAGGCGGCGACAGTGCCGGCATCGTCTTCGACGCCGTCAAGCAGGCGACCGCGACGGGCATCGACGTGTTGATCGTCGACACGGCAGGGCGGCTGCAGAACAAGCGCGAGCTGATGGACGAACTCGCAAAGATCAAGCGCGTGCTCGGCCGTCTCAACCCCGCCGCCCCGCACGACGTCGTGCTGGTGCTCGACGCAACCACCGGACAGAATGCGCTGTCGCAGATCGACGTGTTTCGTGAAGTGGCCGGCGTCACCGGCCTGGTGATGACCAAGCTCGACGGCACCGCGCGCGGCGGCGTGCTCGTCGCCGCGGCCGAGCGCCACGGCCTTCCCATCCATGCGATCGGCATCGGCGAGACCATCGACGATCTTCGCCCCTTCGACGCCGACGAAATTGCAGGCATCATTGCCGGAAACATCCGATGAACGAACCGATCGACCAGCTTCCCGGCGGCCCGGAGGCCGCCCCCGCACCGCCGCCCGCCAAGCATGGCTGGCTCAATTTCGCGATCGATTTCGGGCCGCTGCTCGTCTTCTTCCTCGCCTATAAATTGTCCTCGGGCGGCGAAGGCGCCTTCGCTGCGACCACCGCCGCGATCAAGGGCACGCTTGCCTTCATGGTCGCGATCGTCATCGCGATGGGCGTGTCAAAGTGGAAGCTGGGCAAGATTTCGCCGATGCTGTGGATGTCGAGCATCCTCGTCATCGGGTTCGGCGCACTGACGATCTGGTTCCACGACGAACGTTTCATCGTGATGAAGCCGACGATCATCTATGCCGCCTTCGCCGTCCTGCTGCTCGGTGGCTATTGGTTCAAGAAACCGATGCTCAAATATCTGCTCCAGTCGGCGCTCGAGGGACTGACCGAAAGGGGCTGGCTCTTGCTGTCGCGCAACTGGGGTTTGTTCTTCGCCACGCTCGGTATCGCCAATCATGTGATGTACGAGATGATCCAGGCGAAACAGATGAGTTTCGACTTTTGGCTGACGATCAAGGTCTGGGGTGTCACCGCGCTGTCGTTCCTCTTCACGCTGGCGCAGCTGCCGGTGATGCTCAGGAACGGGCTCGCCGTTCCCGAGGACGCCGACAAGCAAGCTTGAGCCTGTCCCCCTAGGCTGGCATAGCAGCGCCATCCGGCACCGGGTCGCACTGGGCCGAGACAAGAGGGGGATTGCAAATGGACAAGTTTTTCGGGAATCTTCACGCCGTACTCGGCGCGGGGCTGGTGCTGGCCATCATCCTGATGCTGGGCCTCAACGGCCAGAATTTCGAGGATGGCATTGCTGCGGGCAACGCGATCATGCGCTGGCTGCACACCTTCTTCGGCGTGCTGTGGATCGGGCTGCTCTATTATTTCAACTTCGTCCAGATTCCGACGATGCCCAAGATTCCGGCCGAGCTGAAACCCGGCGTGTCGAAGCATATCGCGCCCGCCGCGCTCTTCTGGTTCCGCTGGGCGGCGCTGATCACGGTGCTGCTGGGCCTCGCCATCGCGTTCCACGCGAAATATGCGATCCCGGCCTTGAGCTTGCAGGACCCCTACAAGCTGATCGGCGTCGGCATGTGGCTGGGCCTGGTCATGGCATTCAACGTCTGGTTCGTGATCTGGCCGAACCAGAAAAAGGCGCTCGGTATCGTCGAGGCCGACGATGCGACCAAAGCCAAGTCGGCGAAGACCGCGATGATCTTTTCGCGGACCAACACGCTGCTGTCGATCCCGATGCTCTATGCGATGGTGAACTTCAGCTGAGGCAGCGAGCCTGAAAAAAAGGGGCGCCCGGGGAAACCCGGGCGCCCCTTTTTCGTTGGCGTCAGCTTTCGATCGCCGCCTTGTGCATGCGCCCGTTCAGCACATAGTGCGCGACGCCCATCTGCATTCCCGCCGCCTGTGCGTCGTCGATCTCGCGCACGCGGCGCGCGGGCGATCCCGCCCATAGTTCGCGGTCGGGTATTTCCTTATTCTCGGTGAGCAATGCGCCCGCCGCCAGCATCGCGTCACTGCCGATGCGGCACCCGTTCATCACCGTCGCCTTGAGCCCCACGAAGGCCCGATCGGCGAGCGTGCAGCCATGCACCATGGCCATGTGGCCGATTAGCACATTCTCTCCAATGATCGTCGGAAAGCCGTCGGGGCGGTGCGGCATCGGGCCGTCGCAGTGCACGACGCTGCCGTCCTGGATGTTCGACCGCGCGCCGACGACGATACGGCTGACATCGGCGCGGAGGACGCAATTGTACCAGATGCTGACGTCGGGTCCGATCACGACATCGCCGATGATCCGGCATCCCGGCGCGATGAACGCACTCGGGTCGATCTGCGGCGTCTTGCCATTGACGCTGATGATGGTGACGTCGACGTAGGTCATGAGCGTTTCCCGACCAGATGGCCCCAGAGAAGAACCGGCAGCGTCGATGCATAGTCATCGGTCCAGGGTGTGAAGCCGGGACGCGCGGCAAGCGGCACCCACGCGTCATCCTGATCGGATTTGGCGCGCGGCTTCACGCCGCCGGTCAATTGCTGCAGGCGCTCGGGCTTTTCGGTCAGCGCCACCCAGCTCGACGCGGTCAGATTGCCATAGTCGCGGGCCATCGGGTTGTCGGCGTTCCCCGAAGGATCGAGCCGGATCGCGGCGCTCCACCCACGCGCCTTCGCCTCGGCCGCGAGGACGGGTTCGAGGTCGAAGAACCGGTTCGAGACATGGATCAGCAAGATGCCGCCGGGTTTCAGCGCCCGCGCATAGATACCGATCGCTTCGTTGGTCAGCAGGTGCAGCGGGATCGCGTCGGACGAAAAGGCGTCGATGACGAGGATGTCGAATTGCGCCGCCGGCCGCTTCGCGATCTGCAACCGCGCATCGCCGATCACGATCGGCACGGTGGGCGCGCATTTGCTGATGAAGGTGAATTTCGACGGGTCCCGCGCGATGGCCGCCATCGCGGGATCGATCTCGAAGATCGTCCACGCCTGTCCGGGGCGACGATAACAGGACAGCGTCCCTGCGCCGAGGCCGACGATACCGATCGAAGCGTTGGGTCCGGCAAGCTGCGGTGCCTTGTCGAGCGTCAGCCCGACGCCCGATTTGTGCCCATAATAGGTCGTCGGTTCGAGTTCGCGCCCCTTTTCGGTGCGCTGCAACCCGTGCAGCGTCGTGCCATGCGCGAGGCGGCGCTGGTGCCGATAGCTGTCGTCGGTCACCGTATAGACGCCGAAATAGCTGCGCACGCGCGAGCCGTCGGTGCTGCTTTTCAGCGTTTCGAGGCCGCCAACGCCGAGCATCAGCATCCCGAGCGACAGGACATAGGCCCAGCGCCATCCGATCACGAGCAGGCCGACGCCAAGCGTCAGCCCCGCCCAAAGACCATTGATGCCGCCGAACGTGCCATTCCAGTTGGCCGACAATTTCCAGCTGGCAAGAGCGGCAATGACCAGGAGAAGAACGACGATCGGCAGCGGCCGGGACACCTTCAGCCACCGGTCCCACGGGAACAGCGCCGGCAAGGGCAGCAGCATGGCCGCCGCCAGCACCAGAATCGGATGTTCGTAAACCCAGTCGAACAGCAGCGGCGCAATCAGCGCCGCGAACAGGCCGCCGAGCACGCCGCCCGCCGACATGATGAGATAGAACAGGGTGAGGTAACGGGTCGGCGGACGCAAATGATAGAGATAGTCGTGCAATGTGGTCGCCACGACGAACAGCATGACCAGACCCATGAAGGCGATCAGCATCGTCCCGCCGCTGGTGCTGAGAAGTGCCTGCCCGCCTGCGATCAGCAGCACCGCCGGGGCGAGCACCCGGAATGTTCCCTTGATCGATTCGGCATTGGAAAAGGCGATGGAGAAGCTGAGGAGATAGAGCCCGAGCGGGAGGACCCAGAGCAGCGGCATCGCCACGATGTCGGTGGTCAGATGCGTCGTCGTCGACAGCATCAGCCCCGAGGGGACCGCAGCGATGAGCAGCCAATGGATCTGGCGGCGCAGCGTCGGCCGTGGCTCGTCCGCCGCGCTGGCCGCATCATCCTGCGCGACATGGTTTTGCCAGCGCGCCGCCGCGGCGGCAGCGACCAGCAGCAGAAGCAAGGCATAGCCCGCGGTCCAGCCCCAGCTTTGCGATGCGAGCGGCAAATTCGGCTCGACGAGCGCCGGATAGCTGATCAGTCCCGCGAAACTGCCGAGGTTCGATGCCGCGTAGAGATAATAGGGATCGCCCGCGCGCGTATCGGCAGCGAACCAGCGCTGCATCAGCGGCGCCTGCGCCGATATGACGAAAAAGACCGGGCCGATCGACGCGAGCAACAGCAAGGGCACCCACAACGCTTCCTGCCCCGGCCCCGGCGGCGCAATCTGCGCGATGCCGAGCGGGAGCCACAGCGCGGCGAGCACGAACAGCGCAATGTGGATCATCGCCTGGCGGCGGATCTCGAAACGGCCGAGCCAATGCGCATAGGCATAGCCGCCAAGCAGCAACGCCTGATAGACGAGCATCGCGCTGTTCCACACCGCCGGTGCGCCGCCCAATTTGGGCAGCACCATGCGCGCCACCATCGGTTGAACCTGGAACAGCAAAAAGCTGCCGACCAATATGGTCAGGACAAAAAGCCAGCGGCGCGGTGTCTGCGTCATCTATTCCCCACCCGGTCGGTCAATCGTTCAAAAGCCGCGCCGCGTGGAGCGCATGATAGGTCAGCACGCCCGACGCGCCCGCCCTGCGGAAAGCCAGCAGGGTTTCGAGAACGAGGGCGTCGCGGTCCCCTGCCCCCACAGCGGCCGCAGCCTCGATCATCGCATATTCGCCCGACACCTGATACGCATAGACCGGGACTGCAAAATGATCCTTAACGGCGCGAACGACGTCGAGATAGGGCAGGCCGGGCTTCACCATCACGCTGTCAGCGCCCTCGGCAAGGTCCTGCGCGACCTCGCGCAGTGCCTCTTCGACATTGGCCGGGTCCATCTGATAGGTTTTCTTGTCGCCCTTGAGCAGGCCGCGCGAGCCCACGGCATCGCGGAACGGGCCATAGAAGGCCGAGGCATATTTCGCCGCGTAGCTCATGATCTGGACATGGCCAAAGCCCTCCATCTCCAGCGCCTCGCGGATCGCGCCGACGCGGCCATCCATCATGTCGCTGGGCGCGATGATGTCGGCACCGGCGCGCGCCTGGTTGAGCGCCTGCCCGACAAGCACTTCGACCGTCTCGTCATTGAGGACATAGCCCGCCTCGTCGATCAGCCCGTCCTGGCCGTGGCTGGTATAGGGATCGAGCGCGACGTCGGTGAGCACGCCGATATCGTCGCCGAGCGCATCCTTGATCGCGGCGACCGCCTGGCACATCAAATTGTCGGGATTGAGCGCCTCGGCGCCATCGGCGCTGCGCCGGTCGGGCTGAGTATAGGGAAAGAGCGCCAGGCACGGGATGCCCGCCGCCACCGCTTCCTTTGCGCGCGCTACGATCAGATCGACCGACCAGCGCGACACACCGGGCAGGCTGCCGATCGGCTCTTCAGCGCCGGTTCCGGGGCAGACGAACAGCGGCCAGATCAGGTTCGAGGGCGTGAGATGGTTTTCGCGAACCATCGCGCGGCTCCAACCGGTGCGGCGCGTGCGGCGCAAGCGCAGGTCGGGAAAGGCGGCTTCAGTCATGCGGCGTGCATAGCGGCGCGGCGCCCGAGGGCAAATGCTTATTGGACAAGGCCCCCTTCCGCCGGCGGGAGAGGATGGTGTGTTCAGTTCGCGCCGCCCGCGCGCTTCGTCGCGACGTCGGCCAGCGAACCGAGCTTTGGCCCCGCCGCGGGCTTGACCGCAGCCGCGCTCATCGCGGCGCCCGGCACGATCGACGTCAGTTGGCGGATGCGGGCGCGGAAATCAGCCAGCGCCTTGCCCTCGAGCTGCGCGCGCGTGACGAAGCTCACCGACATCGGATTCACCGGAACGCCGTTGCGATAGACTTCGAAATGGAGATGCGGGCCGGTCGAAAGGCCGGTCGAACCAATGTAACCGATCACCTGTCCGCGCGACACATGCTGGCCGGGGCGCACCGCAATGCGGCTCATATGGCCATAGCCCGTGCCGAGCCCGGCGCCGTGGCTGAGCTTCACATAATTGCCGAAACCGCCGGTGCGGCCCGCAATGGTCACCTGCCCGTCGCTGACGGCATAGATCGGCGCGCCATAACCGCCGCCAAAGTCGACGCCGCTGTGCATCCGCTTGTAGCCGAGGATCGGGTGGCGGCGCATACCGAAGGTCGAGGTGATGCGGCCGTTGGTCGGACGCCCGACCCCGCCTCCGCTCTGCTGGCCGACGCCCGATGCCTCGAACCATTGCAGACGACCGTCGACATTCCATTCGATCATCGACACTTTCGGCTTCCCGCCGCGGACAAGTCCGGCATAGAGAAGTTTCCCGGTCTCGCTCTCGCCCGTCTCTGCCCTGCGATGATCGACGATGATGTCATATTCGTCGGACGAGCGGATGTCGCCGCCGACCGAAATCTGGCGGCCGATGACGCGGAGATACGACTGGATCGATTCGGGCGAGGCGCCCGCGGCACGGGCCGAGAGATAAAGGCTGTCGCCGACCCTGCCGCGGATACGCAAGGGCGTGCTGTCGACCGCGATCGGAATCCGGCGCATCACCAGGCGGCCGTCGATCCGCTCCATCTCGATCCGCAGGTCGAACCGCGCGCGCATCGCGAGCGCTTCGACAGGGCGCGGCATGGTGCGCGCCGCACGGCGACCGAGGATCAGGTCGATGCGAGTGCCGGGCGCGATATCCGCCAGCGGCACGGCCGAAGAAACCTGGCTGGCGAGCGCCTGCGCATCGCCGCTGCCGACACCCGACCGTTCGAGCAGCCGCGCGAAGCTGTCGCCGGCGCCAAGCGTCGCGGTCAGTTCGATCTGCGGGCGCTCGGGCGTCTGGACGAGCGGGCGGACGGCGTCGGTCGCGGCCATGTGGCGGCCGGTGTCGCCGCCATAAGCGAGCGGCACGATCATCTGCGCGCGCGCTTCGTTGAAATCGGAGGCGTCGAGCGCAGGCGCGCCGCCGGTTGCCAGCGGCCGGACGCCCGGGAACGTCGCAATCGCCGCGCCGCAGAGAAAAGTTAACGTCGCAAGGCCCCGCCACCATTCGCGCGAGCCGATATTGTCGCCGAGATCGGGAACGAGATCGAGCAGCGCGAGCCGGTCGCGCCACGTCAGCCTGGGCTCGGGGCGGGTGCCCACTGTCCGCAACGGGATCGCCTGCGCCATCGAAAGCGCAGCCGCGTTGCCGGATATGCCCGCAAGGGATCCGTGGCCCGCAATGGGTTCGTGGCGCTTAAACAAAAAAGGCAACCCCCGCTCGACGGGCCTCCCATGACCCGGCCGTCGCATGCTTTTCGACCGCTTGTCTGTAAAGAAAGGTCGTTAAAGTCAATTTAATGGCCTCTGACAGCGCTCTGCTTGCGGCGGGCCGTGGCGGCGCTGCGCCATGATGTGCCCGCGCCAAGAAAATGCAGCCGTTCCGCCGCGGTTCGACGATCACCTGTTGCGCGCCGAACGCGCGCATGCCAGCAGAGGGAACAAGACAATGGCGCCACCCTCTTCCCACCCGGTCAAGGCTGTCCTTGGCCCCACCAACACCGGCAAAACCCATTTGGCGGTCGAGCGCTTGACCGCCCATTCGAGCGGCATGATCGGCTTTCCGCTGCGGCTGCTCGCGCGCGAGGTCTATGATCGGGTGGTCGCGATCAAGGGTCCGGCGCAGGTCGGACTCATGACGGGCGAAGAGCGCATCCTGCCGCCCGACGCGCGCTATCTTCTCGGCACGATGGAGGCGCTGCCCGTTGCCCGCGACGTCGCGTTCGTCGGCATCGACGAAGCGCAGCTCGGCGCCGACCCCGAGCGCGGCCATGTCTTCACCGACCGCCTGCTGCGCGCGCGCGGCCGCGAGGAAACGATGATCCTCGGGTCGGCGACGATCCGCGGGCTGGTCAAGAGCTTGGTTCCCGAAGCCGATATCGTCACCCGCCCGCGCTTTTCGACCTTGAGCTATGCCGGCACCTCGAAGCTGTCACGGCTGCCCAAGCGTTCGGCGATCGTGGCCTTCTCGGCCGAAGAAGTCTATGCGATCGCCGAGATGCTCCGCCGCTTCGCGGGTGGCGCGGCGGTCGTGATGGGCGCGCTCAGTCCCAAGACGCGCAATGCGCAGGTCGCGATGTTCGAGGCGGGCGAAGTCGATTATCTGGTCGCCACCGACGCGATCGGCATGGGGCTCAACCTCGACGTCCAGCATGTCGCCTTCGCCAGCCTGCAAAAATTCGACGGACGCCGACTCCGCCGCCTGACCGTTTCGGAAATGGCGCAGATCGCGGGACGGGCGGGCCGCCATCAACAGGACGGCAGCTTCGGTACGGTCGGCATGCCGCAAGGCGGCTTTACGCCCGAAGAAATCCTCGCGATCGAGGGGCATCATTTCCCGCCGCTGTCGAGCCTGTTCTGGCGCAATCCGACGCCGCGATACGACACACTCGACCGGTTGCTCGCCGATCTCGCGCAGCCGCCCACGCAGCCGATCCTTCGCGCCGCGCCCGAAGCCGTCGACCTCGCGGTGCTCAAGCATCTTGCCGGCGACATGGAAGTGCGGATGCGCGCCGGCGAGCCCGAAGCGGTCGAGCGGCTGTGGGACGTCTGCGGGCTTCCCGATTTCGAGCAACTGGGCGCCGAGCATCACAGCCGCACCGTCTTCAAGCTGTGGCAATGGCGGACGAGCGGCGACGGAACGATCGACCCCGACTGGTTTGCCAAGCGGCTGGCCCGCCTCGACGACACCGACGGCGACATCGACCAGCTCGCGAGCCGTATCGCGGCGGTCCGCACGCTGTGCTTCATAGCGCAACGCGGCGACTGGATTGCCGGCGGCGCCGGGTGGACCGAACAGACGCAGGCGCTCGAATCGCGCCTGTCCGACGCGCTGCATGCCGCGCTTGCCCAGCGCTTCGTCGACCGGCGCCTCGCGCTGTTGCTGCGCGACGCGGGGCAGCGCCATGCCGCCCTGCCCGTCGCCGTCGGTCCCGACGGCACCGTTGCCGTCGATGGCGAGGCGATCGGCACGCTCAAGGGCTTCTCGTTCAAGGTCGATGCCAAGGCCCGCGCAAGCGACCACCGGATGCTGCTCGCCGCTGCCGAAAAGCATTTGCGCAGCGAGCTGGCGCGCCGCGCCGCGACCCTGGCCGCCGGCGAGGACAATGGCCTGTCGCTCGTCAGCGAACCCGGCACCGCAGCGCGTCTCGCCTGGCATGGCGATGTCGTGGCAACGCTGGCGCGCGGGCCGACGCTCGTCCAGCCGACGATCCAGATCGACCCGTCGCTGCGCCGCCTGGAACCGCAGCAAGTGCTAGCGATTTCCGAGCGCTTGCAGGCATTTGTTGCCCAGCAACTGGCGCGCCATGCCGGTCCGCTGGCGATGATGGGCGAAGCAGCTGGCGATCTTTTCACGCCGCCGCGCGTCCGCGCGCTGCTCGCCGCACTCGTCGATGGCGGCGGCACCGCAAGCCGCGCAGCGGTCGAGGAGCAGCTTGCCGCCATCACCGCCGACGAGCGGCCACAGCTTCGCAAGCTGGGCCTCACCATCGGCTCGCTCGACATCTTTCACCCCCAGCTCTTGAAGCCCGAGGCGGTACGCTGGCGCGCGGCGTTGATGGCGGCGCAACAGGCAACCGCAGTTCCGGCGCTGCCGCCGCAAGGCGCGGTGATCCAGAAGACGGGCAACCACGCCGCGCTGACGATCGCGGGATTCCGTCGCTGCGCCAATGGCTGGCTGCGCGTCGACATGGCCGAAAAGCTCGCGCGACAGGCGCATGCCGCGCGCATGCAGGCCGCAGCGCCGCCGAGCGCGCCGCTCGCCGGTACAGGCGACGATCAAGACGAACATCACGACGGCGGCGACCAGACGCCGCTGCCGGGCTTTGTGATCGATCCTGCGCTGGCAACCTCGCTCGGCCTCGACGACGAGACGCGGCGCGCGCTGCTTGGCAGCTTCGGCTTTCGCAGCATCGGCGACGCCGCGCTGGACCGCTGGCGCTGGGCAGGTCTCAAGCGCCCCGACCAGCGCGAACGCCGCAAGCGGGGCAAACAAGGCAAAAAGGACGAAACGACCGCCAAGCCCGCGACCCGGAGCGAACGCCCCCGACGGCCTGCGCAACACGGCCAGAACCGGCACGGCAAGCCGGGGACCACGCCGAAGCCGCCCGAGGCCGCCGCCCGTCCGCCGCGCCCCGACCGTCCCGCGCGGCGCGGCCCGTCGCCGAACAGTCCCTTCGCCGGCCTTGCCGCGCTGCTTGCCGACGCGCGGAAGGATTGATGGCCAGCCCCGGCGCGGCAGGAAGCATCCGGCTGGACAAGCTGATCTGGTATCTGCGCTTCGCGCGCTCGCGCAGCGTCGCGCAGGCGATGGTCGCGGCCGGCCATATCCGGCTCGACGGGCGCCGGATCACGCGCGCATCCGCGGCGGTCCACGCCGGGGCAACGCTCGTCCTCCCCGTCGGCGAACAGATCGAGGTGATCCGCCTGCTCGTGCTGCCGCAGCGACGCGGCCCGGCTCCCGAAGCGCAGGCCTGCTACACCCGGCTCGATGGCGGAACGCCCGCCGCCGCGAGCTGAGCTATCGACCGCAAAGGAAAAGCTGCCTCCGGAAAGCGTGCCGATCGGCCTATCGAATGAGAGTGATTCGCAACTGTCACTTTGCGTTGACGCACTCCGTTGGTGCAGCTTAGAGCCGAGCAAATCACCGTCCGGACGGCAAGGGTGCCGCCGACCAAGGGAGCGAAAACCCATGACCTATGTCGTCACCGACGCCTGTATCCGTTGCAAATATATGGATTGCGTCGAGGTTTGCCCTGTCGACTGTTTCTATGAGGGCGAGAATATGCTCGTCATCAATCCCAACGAGTGCATCGACTGCGGCGTGTGCGAACCCGAATGCCCGGCCGAAGCGATCCTGCCCGATACCGAGAGCGGTCTCGAAAAATGGCTGGAGATCAACACCAAGTTCAGCGCCGAATGGCCGAACCTAACGACCAAGAAGGACAGCCCCGCGGACGCCGACGAATTCAAGGGCGTCGATGACAAGTTCGGCAAGTATTTCTCGGCCGAGCCCGGCGAAGGCGACTGATCGCGGGCACAGTTTGATTTACCGGGGCGGGACATCCCGCCCCTTTTTTTGCCCCCTTGAAACCACTCGGCTTGGCGCCGATGTAGGATGGCGACGGGGCAGCCCGCCGGTTCGCGGCAGGGCATCCCGGATAATGAAGGACGAAATTCCAATGATCGACCCGCTCGCCGCCCTTGTTCCCGTCGTCGTCGAACAGACCAGCCGCGGCGAACGCAGCTTCGACATCTTCTCTCGCCTGCTGCGCGAACGGATCATCTTCGTCACGGGCGAGGTCGAGGACCAGATGGCCTCGCTGATCACCGCCCAGCTGCTGTTCCTCGAATCGGAAAATCCGAAGAAGGACATCTTCATGTACATCAACTCGCCGGGCGGAGTCGTCACGGCGGGCATGGCGATCCACGACACGATGCAATATATTCGCCCCCGCGTCGGCACGTTCTGCATCGGCCAGGCTGCGTCGATGGGCAGCTTCCTGCTCGCGGCGGGCGAGCCCGGCATGCGCGTCGCGCTGCCCAACGCCCGCGTCATGATCCACCAGCCCTCGGGCGGTGCGCGCGGCATGGCATCGGACATCGAGATCCAGGCGCGCGAGATCCTGCGCATCCGCAAGCGGATGAACGACCTGTATGTGAAATACACCGGCAAGACGCTGAAAGAGATCGAAAAGGCGATGGATCGCGATACGTTCCTCGAAGCCGATGAAGCCAAGGAATTCGGACTCGTCGACCATGTCTTCGGCTCGCGCCCGGCGAGCGACGGCGAGACCGGCGCGGCGACCCAGAGCGAAGGCCCGACGCCCTGACGAACGGCGTCGCTGCAAGCTGCAAAGGGCTGGTAACCGCGTTTCTTGACGCGCCCTTTGCCGTGCGGCGCTATTCGGGACATTGCGGCGATGTCACCCAATTGCCATATTGTAATTGGGTGACCGCGGGCTAGGATAATGACGGCAGCGCCCTTTTGGCGCTGGCCAGAGGACATAATATGACCAAATTGAGCGGCTCGGACAGCAAGAGCACACTATATTGCTCCTTCTGCGGCAAGTCGCAGCACGAAGTCCGCAAACTGATCGCAGGACCGACCGTGTTCATCTGCGACGAATGCGTCGAACTGTGCAACGACATCATCCGCGAAGAGATCAAGGGCGGCGTTGCTGCGCGCAAGGACGGCGCAGTGCCCACGCCGCTGGAAATCTGCCAGCATCTCGACGCCTATGTGATCGGTCAGAACAAGGCCAAGCGCGTGCTGTCGGTCGCGGTCCACAACCATTACAAGCGCCTCGCGAACAGCGGCCGCGGCGAAGAGGTCGAACTTGCCAAGTCGAACATCCTGCTCGTCGGCCCGACCGGCAGCGGCAAGACTCTGCTCGCACAGACGCTCGCGCGCTTCCTCGACGTGCCCTTCACCATGGCCGATGCGACGACGCTGACCGAAGCCGGCTATGTCGGCGAGGATGTCGAGAACATCATTCTCAAGCTGCTGCAGTCGTCCGACTATAATGTCGAAAAGGCGCAGCGCGGCATCGTCTATATCGACGAAATCGACAAGATCAGCCGCAAGGCCGAAAATCCCTCGATCACCCGCGACGTGTCCGGCGAAGGCGTGCAGCAGGCGCTGCTCAAGCTGATGGAAGGCACGACCGCAAGCGTTCCGCCGCAGGGGGGCCGCAAGCATCCGCAGCAGGAGTTCCTGCAGGTCGACACGACGAACATCCTTTTCATCGCCGGCGGCGCTTTCGCAGGCCTCGAAAAGATCATCGGCGACCGCTTGCAGGGCAAGTCGATCGGCTTTGGCGCGCATGTCGCCGGACCCGACGAGCGCCGCACGGGCGAGACGCTCAAGCAGATCGAGCCCGAAGATCTGCTGAAATTCGGCCTGATCCCCGAATTCGTCGGCCGCCTGCCGGTGATCGCGACGCTCGAGGATCTCGATATCGACGCGCTGGTCAAGATTCTGGGCGAGCCCAAGAACGCGCTGGTCAAACAGTATAAGAAGCTGTTCGACCTGGAGGAGGTCGCGCTGACCTTCACCGACGATGCGCTGATCGCGGTCGCCAAGAAGGCAATCGAACGCAAGACCGGCGCGCGCGGACTGCGCTCGATCGTCGAGGCGATCCTGCTCGATACCATGTTCGACCTTCCCGACCTGACCGACGTGGTCGAGATCGTCGTCGACAAGGATGTCGTCGAGGGCCGCAAGGACCCGGTCCGCGTCTATGCCGACAAGGCAAAGGAAGCGGCGGGCGACGCGGCCTGAGTCGCGGTGCTGCCCCGATAGGGCGGCGCTTCATGTTGCATCGCAGCAACAGTTTCCCGAAAAAATGCATGGCGGCCTGTGGATAATTCCGCAGGCCGCACGCAAATTCGTGCTTTTTTGACCTTTTCCTGATCCCCGCCGCCTTCGCGGCTTGCACTGTCACAATTGCTGTCACAATCGTGCCACATGCGGGCTTCAGGGGCGCTCGCAGGACAGGCGCGCCCCTTGGTCGCGCGCCTGCCGACTGCAAATCTAAGGGGACAACCTGATCATGACTTTACGTAACACGCTCGCCGCGGGCGCCGCGATGCTGCCGCTCGCGCTGCTGTCGACGCCGGCCTTCGCACAGTCGACCGGCTCGCAGGATTTCGAAAACGAAATCGTTGTCACGGGCGTTTCCGCGACCGACGTCGCCGGCATTACCTCGCCCGACACGTCGAAGGCGAAGTCGGTCCTCGGCCAGGAAGTCATCGGCCGCCAGAACCCCGGCCAGACGATCCTCGACACGATCAACCTGATCCCCGGCGTCAACTTCACCAACAACGACGCCTATGGCTCGGCCGGTGGCCAGCTGACGATCCGCGGCTTCTCGGCCGACCGCATCAGCCTGACCTTCGACGGCGTGCCGCTGAACGATTCGGGCAACTATGCCATCTATTCGAACCAGCAGCTCGACCCCGAGCTGATCGAGCAGGTCAACGTCAACCTCGGTTCGACCGACGTCGACAGCCCGACCGCCGCCGCAACGGGTTCGACCGTCAACTATCGCACGATGGTTCCGACCGAAGAATTCGGCGTCAAGCTTTCGGGCTCGGCGGGTGAATATGAATTCATGCGCATCTTCGGCCTGGTGAACACCGGCGAATTCACGCCCTTCGGCACTCGCGCCTTCCTGTCGGCGTCGACGGCGTCGAACAACAACCCGTACAACAACTACGGCCGCCTCCGCAAAAAGCAGTTCAACGGCCGCATCTGGCAGCCGATCGGCAGCGACGGCGACTTCGTCTCGGTCGCGGGTCACTATAACGTCAACCGCAACAACTTCTTCGGTTCGGTGCCGCTGCGCCTCGACACCGGCCGCGTCGTCGGCTCGGGTTCGGGCAACCGCTTCCCGATCACCAAGGACGAGCGCGAATATGACATCGCCGCTCCCTGCCAGATCATCACGGCCTCGGGTCCGGGCCCCCAGACAACGAACACCTGCGGCACGGAGTTCGATCGCCGTTACAACCCGTCGAACACGGGCAACATCCGCGGTGCATCGAAGTTTACGCTGACCGAAGGCCTCGTGCTGACGATCGACCCCAGCTATCAATATGTGAAGGCCAATGGCGGCGGCACGACCACCGGCAACGAAGGCTATCGCGACATCAATCCGACGGGGACCGGTACCAACGGCGTCGGCACCTGCGGCACCACGGCTGGCCTGATCACCTCGACGCTTTTTTGCTCGACCGGCTATCTTGCCGGCCAGCCCTATTTCGGGCGCGACCTCAACGGTGACGGCGATATCCTCGACCGCGTTACGGTCCTGGCGCCCAGCCAGACCCAGACGCATCGTTATGGCGTGATCGCCAACTTGCGCTGGGACATCAACGAGAACCACACCGTCCGCGCCGGCTTTACCTATGACCGTGCGCGTCATCGCCAGACCGGCGAAGTCGGCTTCCTGCAGGCCAATGGCGAGCCGTTCAGCGTCTTCCCCGTCACCGACAATCCGCTGGCCGATGCCACCGGCGTCGTCCTGCAGAAGCGCGACCGCCTGTCGTACGCGATCCTGACGCAGGTTTCGGGCGAATATCGCGGCGAATGGGCCGACGGCCGCCTGATCACGACGGTCGGTATCCGCGCGCCCTTCTTCAAGCGCGACCTGAACAACAATTGCTTCACGTCGAGCGACACGGGCTTCGTCGAATGCTTCGGCAGCGCCGCCGATGCACGCAACGCAACCTACGCCGGCCTGAACCCGACGATCCAGGCTCCGCAGCAGCGCGTGCTGAAGTATGACGACATCCTTCCCAACGTCGGCCTGATGTTCAAGCCGAACAGCCAGATGTCGGTGTTCGCCAACTATTCGAAGGGCCTGCAGGTTCCGGGTACGGATGCGCTCTACAACGCATTCTTCTTTGCCCCGAACACGCCGTCGGCGCGTCCGCAGCCTGAAACCTCGGACAACTTCGACCTCGGCGTCCGTTATCGCACGAGCAAGATCCAGGCGCAGGTCTCGGGCTGGTTCACCAAGTACGACAACCGTCTGGCATCGGCGTTCGATCCCGAAACCGATCGCAACCTGTACCGCAACCTTGGCCGCGTCGATAAATATGGCATCGATGGTAGCATCGCCTATCAGCCGGTTCCCGAACTCGCGCTCTATGTCTTCGGTTCGTGGATGAAGTCGAAGATCAAGGACGATGTGCAGTCGGGCGAATGCACGCTCGCGCAGGTCAACGCCGTTCCGCGGATCGCAGGCTGCACCACGGTCGGCCAGCCGATCTTCGTCGCGACCGCAGGCAACCGCGAATCGGGCGCGCCGGCATACAGCTATGGCGGCACGGTCCGTGGTACGCTGGGTCCGGTCGAGCTGGGCATCACCGGCAAGCGCACCGGCGGTCGTTTTATCTATGACACCAACCTGCCGGTCATGGGCGGCACCTCCACCGTACCGACGACCCTGTATCCGGCGAAGACCAACGCTTACTGGCTGGTCAACCTGGATGCGCGCATCGGTCTCGAATGGGCGGGCCTGAACGACAAGACCTTTTTCCAGGTCAATGTCTACAACCTGTTCGACTCGCTTTATGTGGGCAACTACACCCCGGGTCTGAACCAGGGTGGCGTGCTCGGCGCAGGCGTGTTCACCGGCAACCCGGCAGCGGTTCCGAACGCCCAGATCGGCGCCCCGCGCACGATCAGCGCGACGCTCACCGTCGGCTTCTAAGCCGCACGGACAGAGAGGAAAAAGGGGCGCGGGAGGAAACTCCCGCGCCCTTTTTCTTGTCAGCGGAAATCGTGGGAAGCGTCGCGAGGGATAGCGCGCGGGATCAACCCGCGAGCGCTTGATCAGCCCGCAGCGAGGCGGCGGGCGGTGTCCTGGACCAGCGCGATCATGTTGGGCACGCCCTGGGTGCGGTTCGACGAGAGCTGGCGCGTCAGGTCGAAGGGCGCAAGCGCAGCAGCGACGTCCATCGCCGCAACGTCGGCCGCGGGTTTGTCCTGCACGGCGGCGAGGACGAGTGCGACGATCCCCTTGGTGATCGCGGCATTGCTGTCGGCGAGGAAATGCAAGGCGCCATCGTCGCGGGGCACCGGATAGACCCAGACGCTTGCGCTGCATCCGCGGACCAACGTCGCGTCGGTCTTGAGCGCGTCGGGCATCGGATCGAGCGTGCGGCCGAGGTCGATCAGCAAACGATAGCGATCGTCGCCGTCGAGAAAGTCATATTCTTCGAAGATGTCGTCGAGACTGCGCATGGCGGCGCCAGTGACAGATTTGGGGAGTGGTGGAAAGCTCGAACAACTTGCCTCCCATATCGTCATGCCGAACTTGTGTCAGCATCCATGGACTGCCTTGAACGCGTTTGCACCATTGGGGGAGCGGTCCACGATGAACCCTGGAACAAGGTCAGGGTGACGAGGAGCAGGATATCGGCATCGCCCCCTCAGGGTCGATGTCCGTTAAAGATCGACCCCCGCGGCGATGGCTTCGAGCTTGCGCAGCCGTTCCTTGAGGTCGGCGATTTCGATCCGTGATCCGGCGTGCGGCACGGTGGGGTCCTGCGCCGGCATATGGCCGGCGGCGAGTTCCTCGCGCTTCAGCTGGATCCAGTCGCGCCAGCCGCGGAGCGCGACCAGGCTGACGATCATCAGCGCGCTGAGCGCCACCGCGGCGGGGATCAAATTGGCTGCGAGATCAGAAGCGATTATGGCCATGTCGCGGCTCCTTCTTCGTCACAAATCTTACGGCAGAGACCGGTCGCGGAGCTGTTCGATCTCCTGATCGAGCGTCGCGGCGCGGTTGCTGTCGGTGGCGATGCGTTCGAGCACCTGGATGCGCTCCTTGAGCGCGCGGATTTCGGATTGCAGCGCTTTGGTCTCGGCATCGTTTCCGGCGTTGCCGACGAAAAACTCGTTGCCTTGGCGATCGCGGCGGATGCCGTGCTTGGCGCGGATGATGCTGCCGATCGTCACGATCGCGACGATACCGAGAACCATTTCAAACGGGCCCATGGGGAAGATCCTTTCGCTTGTTTTCAGTTGAGCGGCGTGTCGCGCAGCTTTTCGATCTCGTTGGCGACATCGACGCCGCGGTCGGTCGCAATCCGTTCGAGGACGCGGACGCGCTCCTCCAGCCGCTCGGTGTGCGCCGCATATTGGGCGGCCTTTTCGGCGGTCATTTCGGATTGCTTCTCGATCATCTTCTGCTGGTGCTTCGACCAGATGGCAAAGCCGCCGAGCAGGAAGGGAGCGAGGGGAATCAGGATCCAGATAGCATCACCCATGGCGGGTCTCCTCAGTTGGCCGGGCGCCGCAGCGCCTCGATCTCGTGGCTCAGCCGGTGGCTTTCGTCGGTGACGATGCGCTCGATCACCGCGAGGCGATCCTTGACCGATCCAAGCTCGGCGCGCAGCTGGGCATTTTCCTGGCTGATCAGCTTGACGCGTTCCATCGCTTCGTCGCTGGTCTTGGGATAGACCGCCTTGCCCCAGCTGTTTTCAAGCGGATAACCGTTCTTGACGCGAAGCCAGGTGGTGAAGACCCATCCGCCGACCCCGGCCAGGCCGACAACGGCAGCCACGGGAGCGATGCTATTCAGAACGTCGAGAGTCATGTCGTCTTCCCTTTTGTCGTTTAGCGCAGACGGTCGATCTGGTCGGCGAGCTGTGCGGCCTGGCCGTTGGTTTCGGTCGCGATCCGTTCGAGGACCGAGATGCGTTCTTCCAGCCGACTGATCTGACCCGAAAGCCTTGCATTGTCGTCGGTCAGCAGCGCGATTTTTCGATCAGCGTCGACGTCGGTTCGATGAACCGTGCCACCCCACTCATTTTCAACGGGATAGCCGTGCTTGGCGCGGATCCAGGTGGTGAACATCCAGCCGCCGATCGACAGAGCGATGATGGCGAGGACGAAAGTCGGACCGGCGAAATTCATCTTGATTCTCCCTGTTGCCCCATCCCTGCCGGGATGCCCGCTCAGCGCAGCGCGTCGATTTCGTCGGCGAGGCGGCGGTTGTGGCTGGTATAATATTGCTCGATGTCGGCGAGGCGGCGGTCGATGTCGCGGAAGCGCGACTTGATGTCGCGGGTCGAAGCGGTCGGGTTGCTGCGCACGCCCTGCCAGAACTTCGCTTCCTCGCTGGAACCATAGAGCGCGAAGGGTTTCGGCGTGCCCATCCAGGCGACCATCCAGTAAGCGATCAGCGTCCAGGGAAAGCCGCCCATCAGGGTCAGCAGGACGGCGCCGACGCGAACCCAGAGGACATCGATCCCGCTATAGTCTGCGATCCCCGAGCATACACCGCTCCATTTGGCGTTCTGTTTGTCGAGATAGAATTTTGTGCGGCTGGCAGACATCTCAGTTCCTCCGGCTGGGGTTTTCGAGCTGCGCCAGCTCTTCATCGCTACGAACCGCGGGGCGGAAGTCGGGATGGTCGGCGCTGATGATGCGTTCGACGGTGTGCAGGCGGTTCTCGAGCCGGCGCGCCGTGTCGTATAGTTCGTCGAGCAGTTGCTCGTCCTCTCCGGTCAGCGTCTTGGCCTGTTTCCACTTCGTGATGTAGTGGAGGATCAGCCAGGGCAGACCGAGGAAGAGCGTGCCGATGACGATCGGGACAATGATCACTTCTTCCATCGGTCCGGTTCCTTACTTCTTGGCCTGGGCCGCTTTGAGGGCGGCGAGTTCGTCGGCGACCTTGTCGGCCGACTGCAGTTCGGCGATTTCCTCGTCGAGCGACTTCTTATAGCCGAGGTTCAGCGCATCGGCGCGGCCTTCGGCGTCGTCGACGCGGCGTTCGAGGATCTCGAAGCGCGAGAAGGCATCTTCGACGCGGTCGCCGTTCGTCATCTCGCGCAGCTTGTAGCGGTTCTCCGCGCTTTCGAGGCGGTTGACGACGCTCGACTGGCGGGCGCGCGCTTCGCTGAGCTTTTTCTGCAGCTTGGCGATGTCGTTTTCATAACCCTTGAGCGCGTCGTCGAGGACGGCGATCTCGCTCTTCAGGCGCTCGGCCATGTCACCGGCCTTCTGCTTTTCGACGAGCGCTGCGGTGGCAAGGTCTTCGCGGTCCTTCGACAGCGCGAGTTCGGCCTTTTCCTTCCAGCTGTCCTGCAGGCTTTCCAGCTTGGCGATATGTCGGCGCATTTCCTTCTGGTCCGCGATCGTGCGGGCAGCGGAAGCGCGGACTTCGACGAGCGTTTCGTTCATTTCGAAGATGATCTGGCGGATCATCTTTTCGGGATCTTCGGCCCGGTCGAGCAGATCGGTGACGTTGGCGGCAATGATGTCGCGGGTTCGTGAGAAAATACCCATTTGGAAACTCCTGTCGAAAATTTTGGTCCGAGAAATGCTGGTGCCGGGGCGGGGCAAGGGGGAGAGTGCCCCGGCACCAGTGTGTCGGTCAGGCCAGATGGCTGACCGCCGGGGTTGCTGCAGCGATGTCGTAAAGGACACGCGGCTGGTCGATCACTCCGACGAAGATGGCCAGCGCTCCGACCGCGCTGAGCGCGAAAGTGGCGGCCTGGGCAAAAGTCGTCTTCATGGGTTCTACCTTCCTTTTTTCGCTGCACCGGAGCGTGCTGCACCGGTTCGACTGATACTCTGCATAAGGCGTGCCAATTGCCCTGAAGCGCGGAAAAGCGCATAACTTCACGCACAAATCGCATTTCCGGCCGATTTGACTTGCCAATCAGCGGGAAATTTTGCCAATGATTGGGAATGGAGCGCGAAACGCAGTTCATCGGCCAGTCGGCAGCTTTTCAGGACGCGGTCGATCGCGCGAGCCAGGCCGCGGCGCTCGACCGCCCCGTGCTGGTGATCGGCGAGCGCGGCACCGGCAAAGAACTGATCGCCGAGCGGCTTCACCGCCTGTCGTCGCGCTGGGACCGGCCCTATGTGATCCTGAACTGCGCGGCGATGCCCGAAACGCTGATCGAATCCGAACTGTTCGGGCACGAGGCCGGTGCGTTCACCGGCGCGACGCGCACCCGCGCGGGGCGATTCGAGGAAGCCGACGGCGGCACGCTGTTTCTCGACGAACTCGCGACGATGTCGATGGGCGCGCAGGAGCGTCTGCTGCGCGCGGTCGAATATGGCGAAGTCACGCGCGTCGGTTCGTCGCGCCCGATTCGCGTCGATGTGCGCATCGTCGCGGCGACCAACGAGCATCTGCCCGCCGCCGTCGACGAAAACCGGTTCCGCGCCGACCTGCTCGACCGGCTGTCGTTCGAGGTCATCACCCTGCCCCCGCTGCGCGCGCGCGAAGGCGATATCGAAGTGCTCGCGACCTATTTCGGCCAGCGTATGGCGGCGGTGCTCGGCTGGGACGAATGGCCGGGTTTCGGCCCGCGCGCGCTGGCCGCGATGGAAGGGCACGACTGGCCAGGCAACGTCCGCGAGCTGCGCAATGTCATCGAGCGCGCCATCTATCGCTGGGCCGATCCCGAACGGCCGATCGATGCGCTGAGCTTCGACCCGTTCGCGAGCCCGTGGCAGCCGGTGGTGCGCAAGACGGCGGCAAAGGCGGACGCCGCGCCCGCTTCGGCGGGCGATGCGACGCCCGCGACCACGGCGCACGAGGCGCCCTCCGGCCCCGTCAGCGACCTGCGCGCGGCGGTCGATGCGTATGAGAAGCAGATCTTGTCCGACACGATGGCGCGCTGCCGCTTCAACCAGAAGGTCGCGGCCGAAGCGCTGGGACTGAGTTACGACCAGATTCGCCATGCCTTGAAGAAGCATGGGCTGAATCAATAGGTCACCGCTTTATCGTCATGCCGGACTTGATCCGGCATCCATGACCGCATCGGCCGAATGGACCCCGGATCAAGTCCGGGGTGACGAAGGAATGAAGGGTGCCGAAAGAATGAGGCGTCACGAAAGAATGACGGGTCACGAAAGAAGGCGGCGTGACGAAAGAAGGAGCGGTTACGAAAGAAGGAGCGGTTACGGAAGAACGGGCGGTGACGAACGAAGGATAAGCTATTCCCCCGGGAGCTGGTCGCTCAGCGCCTCGATGATCGCATCCTGCGCCGACGCCGTATCGGCGAGCTTTTCGCGCAGCGCATAGACTTCGGGCAGGCCGTCGACCGCTTCGTCGATGCTGCGTTCTATATATAGGCGGTCGATATCGGCGAGCGCGACCGTAAGCGGGGCGCGGGCGGCAATAAGCCGCGAGATCGCCTGCTGCGCGACGACCCACCGCTCGCTGGCAACCGGCGCGCCCGCCGCCGCCGAGACGAGCGACGCGGTGCTGCCGCGCTCTGCGACAAAGGCCTGTTGTGCGGCGGCACCATCGGCATCCCAGCGCGCGAGGCGGCCCGCGAGGTCGGTTGGGAGCGCCCCCGGCGGCGCAACCACAACGCTGGGCGGCGCGACGTCGAATCGCCCCTCGACCGCGCGCTTGGCAAGCGACGGAGCCGCCGCGCCGCTGCCTTGCGCTGCGGCGCAGCCGGAGAGCATCAGCGAGGCGGTGAACGGCAGAAAAAGAAGGGCGCGCTTCATCGCCGTCCCTGATATGAGCGCAGACGCATCGCAGCAAGCGCCGAATCGGCCTTCTGCCCGCGCGACACCGCACACCGCTCTTTTATTGGAAAAAGCGCGGAAATATGCGGTTGACAGCTCGCGCCGGGAACGCTAGTGGCGCTGACTTTCCCGCATGCCGGAAAAATCGCCTGCCTCGGCAGGTGACTGGTGCGCGGGTGATCTAGTTTTTTGATTGGATGGAAGACCATGTTCGCAATCGTGCGCACGGGCGGCAAGCAGTATCGCGTCGCCGCTGGAGACAAGATCGCCGTCGAGAAGATCGAGGGTGAAGCTGGCGACACCGTGTCGCTGGGCGACATTCTGCTGGCCGGCGACGGCGGCGAAGTGAAGGACGCGAACGGCCTGACCGTTTCGGCCGAGATCATCGCCCAGACGCGCGGCGAAAAGGTCATCGTCTTCAAGAAGCGCCGCCGGCACAATTATCGCCGTCGCAACGGTCACCGCCAGTCGCTGACGCTGCTGCGCATCCTGGCCGTCGGCGAAGCCAAGAAGGCAGCGCCGAAGAAGGAAGCCGCTCCGAAGGCTGAAGCTGCTCCGAAGGCCGAAGCCGCTCCGGCCGTCGAAGCCAAGGCTGCTGCGCCCGCCGCCGAGAAAAAGGCCGCCGCGCCGAAGAAGGCTGCTGCCCCCAAGGCCGAAGCCGCCGAAGCGCCCGCCAAGAAGCCCGCTGCCAAGAAGGCAGCCCCCAAGAAGGACGCCTGAGTGCGGTAACGCAGCTCGGCCCCGGAACGAACTAAGGAGTATAGGTCATGGCACATAAGAAAGCAGGCGGTTCGTCGCGCAACGGTCGCGACTCGCAAGCCAAGCGCCTTGGCGTGAAGAAGTTCGGCGGTCAGGAAGTGATCGGCGGCAACATTATCGTGCGCCAGCGCGGCACCAAGGTGTACGCGGGCGTCAATGTCGGCATGGGCAAGGACCATACGCTGTTCGCCACCGCCGAAGGCCGCGTCCGATTCCACGACGGCAAGCTTGGCCGCAAATATGTCTCGGTCGACATGATGGCAGAAGCCGCCGAATAACGGACGACTTTGTACGGGTCGTCCACCAGGGATGACCCGGAACGGTCCTTTCCGCCACGGCGGGAACAAAGTTCGAAAAGAGGGAGACGGGTCACCCCGGACTCCCTTTTTTCTTGCCCGAAATCCGCATGCTAGCGGTCAGGCGCGAAAACGGGGCCATCCATCTCCCTCCGCATCGCATGTCGTCAAAGCGTCACCATCTGGCGGCTAGGGCGACAGGCAAATGGGAGTGATACTGATGTTTGCGCGTACCGAAAGACTGTTGCTGCGGCCCGGCTGGCAGGAAGATGCCCCCGCGCTTGCCCGCGCGATCGGCGAAGAGGCGGTCGTGCGCAACCTCGCCCGCGCGCCCTGGCCCTATGGCGAAGAGGAAGCGCAGAGGTTCCTGAGCATGGCGCACGATCCCGCGCAGCCGCGCTTCCTGATCTTTGCGCGCACCGGCGGTGCGCCGCGTCTGGTCGGCGGATGCGGCATTTCGCCGAACCCCGACGGCGAACTCGAAATGGGTTACTGGATCGCCCGCCCCTATTGGGGTCTCGGCTTTGCGACCGAAGCCGGGCGCCAGCTCGTCCGGATCGCGCGGGCGATGGACCTGCCCAAGCTTGGCGCCGGCCATTTTCTCGACAATCCGGCGTCGGGTGCGGTGCTGCGCAAGCTGGGGTTCCGGGCGACCGGCAAGGTCACCCAGCGCTATAGCGCGGCGCGCGGCGGCGAAGCGCCCTGCGCGCTGTTCGAAGAGGGCGACGGCGACGGCAGCGATGCCGTCAGCCCGATGCGAGACCGCATCGGGGGTGACGACGATTTTCGCCAGGAAATCCGCTTGCTGGCGGCGTGAAGAGACGCCAGATTCGTCCAGTCTAGCGAGTGCTTTGGGGTGGTGAGCGGGCATCGCGACCTTCGTCATTCCCGCGAAAGCGAGAACCTGACGACCCAGCTGTTCCCCGGCGAAGGCCGGGGCCCAGGGCGCTGGACAGCTGGCCTTGCGTGCACGCTGTGGACCCCGGCCTTCGCCGGGGAGCACATCGCAATTGTCCGCAATCGGTCGTTAGCCCCCGTCATGCTGAACTTGTTTCAGCATCCATGGCCGGACCCCTCCTTTCGCGCCGTGTCGAAGGAAACGGCCGCCCATGGATCCTGAAACAAGTTCAGGATGACGGCGAAAGGGACGTCGTCTTTCGGTCGTTAGGGGATATGCCTTCGCTTAGCCCCGCAACTTCCCTGCCATGCCGATGATATCGTCGAGCGGATTGCCGTCGCCGTCCATGTCGAGCATGCCGGCCAGGCCGCCGAGGCCGCCGCCGCTGGCGCCGCCACTGCCGCCCAGCACGCTGCCGAGCATCCCGCCGAGACCGCCGGTCGAGCCGCCGCCCAGCGCGCCGCCGATCAGGTCGCCGAGGCCGCCGCCGCCCTGCTGTCCCTGGCCACCCTGCTTCGCCATATAGCCGGCAACCATCATCGCGAGGATCGGCAGCATCTGCTTGAGCAGCCCCGAATCGAGGCCGGTCTGGCCGGCGGCGTGGTCGGCGACCGTCCGGCTGACATCCTTCGATCCGAAAATCTGGCCGAGCACGTCATTGCCCTGCCCCACCGGAGTCGGCTGCGACCCGAGCACCGCGTCGAGGAGTCCGCCGCCGCCGAGCTGACCCAGCAGTCCGCCGAGCCCTTCGACTCCGCCAGTGCCGGTCGCCTGCTTCTTGAAGCCGCCAAGGATAGCGGGGAGCAGCGCCTCGGCGCCCTGCCTTGCGACCGCGGGCGGAATTCCCAGCTCGCTCGCCATCGATTCGATGCCGCCGGCCTGCGCCAAAATGTCGGTCAGATTCATGATAAGTCTCCCACTTCGGCGCAGGATCGAAGAGCGCCGATGGCGCGTACCATAGGCCCGTGACAGACGAAGCACGAGACGTTCATTTCGCTGTCATTTTCAGATGCCTAAGTCCATTCTGCGGCCCTGCGACTCGCCCCTTCGGGCAGGGGCCGCGCATCTTAGTGGGAGCATAATCATGAGCATTTTCGGCAAGATCAAGGACGCGATCTTTGGCAAAAAGGCGGAAGCGGCAGAGCCCGCTGCTCCGTCGGCATCGGCAAGCGCCATCGGTGCTGCGGTCGGCGCCGCGACGAGCGCGATGGCAACGGCGGCCGAAACCCCTGCCCCGATCAGCGACGTCGATGTCGAGGCGATTCTGTCGGCGGAAGCCGCAAAGGCAGGTCAGACGCTCAACTGGCGGACCTCGATCGTCGACCTGATGAAGCTGCTCGGCATCGATTCGAGCCTCGACAACCGCAAGGAACTGGCGACCGAGCTTGGCTATACCGGCGCCCTCGACGGCAGCGCCGAAATGAACATCTGGCTGCACAAGGCCGTGATGCGCGAACTCGCGGCGAATGGCGGCAAGGTTCCCGCCGACCTTACCGACTGACCAACGCAGCATAGTTTTCGACGGGGGTCGGGAAAGCCAGCGCTTTCCCGACCCCTTTTCGTTGACCCCCGCGCGGGCGTGCCTAGACAGGTTTCACGAGAAACAAGATCGCCAGGGAGCCCGCCGTGCACGACCATCTTTCGACCCCCGTCAGCCGCCGCCAGACGCTCGCCACGCTGGGCGCAGGCGCAGCGAGCCTTGCCGTCACCAGCCCCGCCGCCGCGTTGCAGGCACCGCCGAAGAGCGATGCGCAGCTGCTGCTCGATTCGGTGGCCGACAATCTGCTCGCGCTGTCGCCCGAAGGCGCGACCGCGCTGGGGATCGACACCGGTGCGCGCGCGGCGATGCGCGGCAAGCTGAGCGATCGGTCGGCCGCAGGACAGGCCGCCGTCGCGACCCTATTGAAGGCCGACCTGGCGCGCGTCCGCGCGTTCGACAAGACAGGCCTCGACCATAAGACGCGCACCAGCCTGGCCGTCGTCGACAGCGCCTATGGCGTCGCGCTCGACGGCTTTGCCCAGCCCTATGGCGACGTCGCGGTCGGTGGCTGGCGCAACACCCCCTATGTCGTGATCCAGAATGTCGGCGCCTATCTGGACGTTCCCAAGTTTCTCGACAGCGACCATCCGGTGAAGAACGCGAGCGATGCCGAAGCCTATCTGTCGCGTCTCAATGCCTATCCGGGCGCACTGGACGGCGAGACCGACCGGTTGAAGGCCGCGGGCGCGCAAGGGATGATCCCGCCCGCCTTCCTGATCGACAAGGCGGTCAAGCAGCTCGAGGCAAGCCTGGTCGATGCGCGCGAAGGCGGCGGGCTGGTCGAAAGCCTCGCCAAGCGGACGCGCGAGGGCAACATCGCGGGCAATTGGGGGCCGCGGGCCGAGGCGATCACGCGCGGCGCCGTGGTCCCGGCGCTCGATCGCCAGCTTGCCGAACTCAAGGCCCAGCGGCCGAAGGCGACGATGGACGCCGGCATGTGGGCGCGCCCGCATGGCGACGAATTCTACGCCTGGGCGCTGCGCGCATCGACGACGACGCGCATGACGCCCGACGAAGTGCATGCGATGGGCCGCGAGCAGCTTGCCGACCTGCACGGCCAGATGGACCCGATCCTCAAGAAGCTGGGCTATACCAATGGCTCGGTCGGCGACCGGATGAACGAGCTGGCCAAGGACCCGCGGTTCAAATTCCCCGACAATGACGCCGGCCGCGCCGAGATCGTCGCCTATATCCAGACCTGGCTCGGCAAGATCCGTGCGCAACTGCCGCGCGCGTTCCGCACCCTGGTGAAGGGCAATGTCGAGGTGAAACGGCTGCCGCTGGCCGAGGAGCCCGGCGCGCCCGCGGCCTATGGCGGCGCGGGGTCGATCGACGGCAGCGTTCCCGGACGGTTCTGGATCAACCTGCGCACCACCGAATTGCACAGCAGATATTCGCTGCCCGACCTGGCGATGCACGAAGCGATCCCCGGCCATGCCTGGCAGGGCGAATATGCGAACCAGATGCCGCTGATCCGGACGATGCTGGCATTCAATGCCTATTCCGAAGGGTGGGCGCTCTATGCCGAACAGCTCGCCGACGAGCTGGGCCTCTATGACGATTTCGAGGTCGGACGGCTCGGCTATCTTCAGTCGCTCGCGTTCCGCGCGTGCCGCCTTGTCGTCGACACCGGCATCCATGCCAAGCGCTGGACGCGCGAACAGGGCGTCGATTTCTTCGTCAAACAAAATGGCTCGAACCCGCTCGAGGTGTCGAGCGAAGTCGACCGCTATTGCAGCTGGGTCGGCCAGGCGTGCGGTTACAAGGTCGGGCACAGCGAGATCGTCCGCCAGCGCGGCCGCGCCCAGACCGCGCTCGGCGCGAAATACGACCTGCGCGATTTCGACAATGTCGTCGTCGAGGGCGGCAACGTCCCGCTCGACGTGCTCGCGCAGAATGTCGACGCCTATATTGCGGGGACGAAGGGCTAGGCCTGCGGCAACGGCGCCAGATCGGGCGCGACGAACCCGCGCCGCGCGGGGACCGAGAACAGCAATTCGCGGCTGTAAAAGCGCAGCGGCCAGTCGCGGCGGCCGACGTCGGACAGCAGCATCGCATTGACGCGTGCGGCGAGGCCGGTCTCGGCGGTGTCGGAAAGAAACAGCCGCACCCCCGCGACATAGGCGCGGGTGATGCTGTCGTGATAGCCCTGCGTATCGTCGTTCACGCCGCCGACGCTCTCGTTGAAGCGGCGGATGATGTCGCCGATCGCGGCATCGACATCGACGTCGGGGCGCTCGCTGAGCAGCCACAGGCAGGCGCCGAGATGCGCCTCGTGCGTCCAGGCTTCGCGCGGCAGGGTACAGGCGAGCAGGCCGGTGCCGAGCGCGCGGATGTCGGAATCGCGCTCGAACAGGCGCGTTGAATATTCGATAGTCATTGGTCCGGTCCTTCCGGGTGATGTGCCACCCGGACGTTGTCCGGGTCAATTATGCTGCGATGGCCGCCTGCGGCGCGGCCTGGCGGACGCCTTCATCGACATGGTCCGCAAATTGCGCGAAATTGTCGATGAATTGCTGCACCAGCGCTTGCGCGGTGCGGTCATAGGCGGCCTTGTCGGCCCAGGCGCCGCGCGGATCGAGGATCGCGCTGTCGACGCCCGGCACCGCAACCGGATATTCGAAACCGAAGTTCGGGTCCTTGCGGAATTCGGCGTCGTTCAGGCTGCCGTCGAGCGCCGCATTGAGCAGCGCGCGCGTCGCCTTGATCGGCATGCGCTTGATCCCGTCCATCGTCGCCATGCCACCGGTCCAGCCGGTGTTGACGAGCCAGCACTGGACGCCGCCCTTGGCGATGCGCTCTTTGAGCAGATTGCCATAAACCGACGGATGGCGCGGCATGAAGGGGGCGCCGAAGCAGGTCGAGAAGGTCGCCTCGGGCTCGGTCACGCCGATCTCGGTCCCCGCGACGCGCGCGGTATAGCCCGACAGGAAGTGATACATCGCCTGGTCGGGGGTCAGCTTCGCGATCGGGGGCAGCACGCCATAGGCGTCGGCGGTGAGCATGATGACGGTCTTGGGAACCGGCCCCATATTCTGCTCCGACGTGTTCGGAATGAAATCGATCGGATACGAACCGCGGCTATTCTCGGCCAGCGTCGCGTCGTCGAAATCGAGTTCGCGGGTCACCGGATCGATCACGACATTTTCCAGAACGGTGCCGAACCGCTTCGTCGTCGCAAAAATCTCCGGCTCCGCCTCGGGCGAGAGGCGGATCATCTTCGCGTAGCAGCCGCCCTCGAAATTGAAGACCGCGGTGTCCGACCAGCCATGTTCGTCGTCGCCGATCAGCGTGCGCGAGGCGTCGGCCGACAGCGTCGTCTTGCCGGTGCCCGACAGGCCGAAGAAGACCGCGGTGTCGCCATTGGCGCCGATGTTCGCCGAGCAATGCATCGGCATCACGCCCTTCACCGGCAGCAGATAGTTGAGGATGCCGAACACCGACTTCTTCATCTCGCCCGCATATTGCGTGCCGCCGATCAGGATCAGCTTTTCGGTGAAGTTGACCGCGATGACCGTTTCGGTGCGCGTGCCATGCTTCGCCGGATCGGCGCGGAAGCTGGGCAGGTCGATGATCGTATATTCGGTCGCGAACGCCGCCAGCTCGTCGGCCGTCGGACGGACGAGCAACGTGCGGATGAACTGGCTGTGCCAGGCGAATTCGGTGACGACCTGAACCGCAACGCGATGCTCGGGCTGCGAACCGCCGAACAGCTGCTGGCGGAACAGGCGCGGACGCGCGGCGAGGTGCGCGAGGAAATCGGCCTTCAGCGCCGCAAAATGATCGGGCGTCATCGGGACGTTGGTCTTGCCCCACCAGATGGTGTCGCGCGTTTCGTCGTCCTGGACGATGAACTTGTCCTTGGCGCTGCGGCCGGTGTGCTTGCCCGTTGCGACGACGAGCGGGCCGTCCTTCGCGAGCAGACCTTCGCCGTGGCGGACCGCATCCTCGACCAGCTGGGCCGTACCCCAGTTTTCGGCCACATCCGCCGTCGTCTCGACGGCCAGGTTGCCGATAACAAGCTTCGTCATTTACTTAGCCTTTCCCATATCCGTCCGCTGCCCTTGCATAGGTATGCAAGCCCTGCCGAACGAAGGAACAGGCCCGCATCTGCAAATGGGTGCCGACGAAATGTCGATTCCGAAATCCCGGTCGCGTTAGCGAGGATGATACAGGACGTCAAAATATTAAAGGGTAAACCGCGCAGCGGTGCGCAGTTGTCGCTGGGCGGCAGATCGGCTAGTTCGTCGTCGGGTCCGCCCAATGGAAAGAACATGACGGCAACCATCGCGCTGGTCGACGACGACCGCAACATCCTGCAATCCCTGTCGATCGCGCTGCAGGCCGAAGGCTTTGTCACGCGCGTCTATTCGGACGGCGAAGCGGCGTTGCGGCCGCTGATCGACAATCCGCCCGATCTTGCGGTCTTCGACGTCAAGATGCCGCGGATGGACGGGCTCGAACTGCTGCGCCGCCTGCGCGAAAAAAGTCAGCTGCCGGTGATCTTCCTGACCAGCAAGGACGACGAGATCGACGAGGCGCTGGGCCTTGCGATGGGCGCCGACGACTATATCGCCAAGCCGTTCTCCCAGCGGTTGGTGATCGCGCGAATCCGTGCCATTTTGCGACGCGTCGAGCTCAACAAAAACGTGCCGAGCGAGGATGACGAACCCGTCGCCGAACCCATCAGCCGCGGCCGGTTGACGATGGACCCGGCCCGCCACCGGGTCAGCTGGGACGAAAAGGACGTGACCTTGACCGTCACCGAGTTCCTGATCCTGGAAACATTGGCCGCGCGGCCCGGCATCGTGCGCAGCCGCAACCAGCTGATGGATGCGGCGTATCAGGACGATGTCTATATCGACGACCGGACGATCGACAGCCACATCAAGCGCCTGCGCCGCAAGTTCCGCGAGGTCGATCCGGAATTCGACGCGATCGCAACGCTATATGGGGCGGGATACCGTTTTTCCGATGATGGCTGACGCAAAGAAATTCGATGCGACCATCGCCGAGCAGGAGGAAGCCCCGCTCGTCTGGTCGGCGCGCTGGTCGCTGACGACGCGCATCCTGGCGGTGAATATCCTGGCGATCATTCTGTTCGGTGGCGGCTTTTTCTATCTCGATACCTATCGCACGCGCCTGGTCGACACGCGCATGGACGTGATGGCGGCGCAGCTCGACCAGCTCGACGAAGCGCTGGAAGCGGCGCGGCCCGACCAGCGCCAGCATCTGATCGACGAATTTACCCGCGCCACCGAATCGCGGCTGCGTTTCTATGCGCCCGACGGCCGCAAGCTCGCCGACAGCTTCGCCACCGGCCCGGCCACCTACACGCTGCGTGACCCCGACCTGCAGCCCTGGAAACGCGATGCCGCGCGCGCCATGGACCGCGGCATCGACTGGATCGTCGGTGCGCCGGCCTATCCCGAATTCGAGGAGCCTCTCGTCGATTGGGGAGGCACGTGGCCCGAAATTGCCGAAACGATGAAGACCGGCCGCGAGGCGAGCCGTTTCCGCTACGCGCCCGAACGCACCCCGCTGCTCAGCGCGACGCGCGTCGTCGATCTCGACACGCCCGAGGCGATGTTGATGACCGTCAATGCGCGCGACATCACCAAGACCGTGCGCGCCGAGCGCTTCCGGCTTGCCGTCGTCGTGCTGATGGTGCTGCTCGCCTCGGTGCTGCTTTCGCTGTTCCTGGCGCGCACGATCGTCCGCCCGCTGCGACGACTGGCCCGCGCGGCGGTCCGCGTCCGGCTGGGCCGCGCGCGCGAGGTCGTCGTGCCGCGCCTGCCGAGCCGCCGCGACGAGATCGGCACGTTGGCCCGCGCGCTCAGCGACATGACGCAAGCGCTTCGCGAACGGATCGACGCAGGCGAGCATTTCGCCGCCGACGTGACGCACGAGCTCAAAAATCCGATTGCCTCGGTCCGCTCGGCCATCGAGGGCCTGGGCCGCGTCACGACCGACGACCAGCGCGCGCAGCTGCTCGCGATCGCCGACGAGGATGTCCGGCGCCTCGACCGGCTGGTGAGCGATATCAGCGAAGCGAGCCGCGTCGACGCGCAATTGTCGCGCACCCTGTTCGAGCCGGTCGATGTCGGGATGATGATCGAATCGATGCTCGCGGGCCGCGCCGCGCGCGCCGACCAGAACGCGTCCGCGCCGCCCGTCGCCTTTGCCCGACCGCGCAAAAACACGACGACAGTCGCCGGCGACGGTCACCGGCTGGAGCGCGCGATCGACAATATCGTCGACAATGCGATCAGCTTCTCGCCGGTGGACGGCCTTGTCTGCGTCTCCGCGACGCGGCTGGGCGACGAGGTCCATATCCGCATCGATGATGATGGCCCCGGCATCGACCCCGACCAGCGCGAGGCCATTTTCCGCCGATTCCATAGCGAAAGGCCCGACGGCGAAGTCTTTGGGCGCCACAGCGGCCTGGGTCTCGCCATCGCGCGGACGATCATCGAAGGCCATGCCGGGACGATCTCGGCGCGCGATCGCGACGACGGCCGACGCGGCGCGAGCTTCCTGATCACGCTTCCGGCGCGCGACGGCGCCGACGAGACCGCTTGAGAAGCGTTATCCTTCCCGGGAAAGGTTAACCTATCGTCCTTGCGGCACCGCAGCATCGCCGGTAAGCGTGCTGCCCATGTTCCCGAGCAGGACCAAGCCCGAGATCGTCAACATCCATGCCAGCTGCGTCGTGGCGGGCAGCGGAGGCGTGCTGATTCTCGGCAATTCGGGACAGGGTAAATCCGACCTCGCCTTGCGCCTGATCGACAAGGGCGCGCGGCTTGTCGCCGACGACCGCTGCGACATCTGGTACGAACGCGAGCGGCTGTGGTGCCGCCCGCCCGAAAATCTGGCGGGCAAGCTGGAGGTGCGCGGCATCGGCATCATCGAACGGCCGTGGACCGCTCCCGCACCGCTGGCTCTCGCGGTGCGGCTGACCGACCGTTACGACCGCATGCCGGTGATGAACCAGGTCGAGATGGTGGCGGGGCATCCGCTGCCTGCCTTGTTGCTGTCGGCGTTCGAGGCGTCGGCACCGATCAAGATCATGCTGGCGCTCGAACGGCTGGCGCCGGGCGCATGAGCGAACCGAGCGAGCAACGGCTGCTGCTCGTGACCGGCCTGTCGGGCGCCGGCAAATCCACGGCCCTCAAGGTTCTGGAAGATCTGGGCTGGGAAGTCGTCGACAATCTGCCGCTCGCGCTTCTGGAAGCGCTGATCGACGCGCCTGCCAAGCGCAGCGAAGCGAATCGCCCGCTCGCGATCGGGATCGACAGCCGCAGCCGCGGTTTCCGCCCGCCCTTGCTCGTCAAGCGGATCAAGGAGCTGCGCGAGGGTGGCGAGCGCGATATCCAGACTCTGTTTCTGGATTGCGCGGGCGCCGAACTCGAGCGCCGTTTTTCCGAAACGCGCCGTCGGCACCCGATGGCCGAGGACCGGCCCGCCGCCGACGGGATCGCGCGCGAACGCGAAATGATGGAGCCGCTCCGCCGCTGGGCCGAGCATGTGATCGACACCACCAACTACAGCAGCAACGACCTGCAACAGGAAGTCCGCCAGCGCTTTGGCGACACCGATGACGACGAGCCGGTTCTCAACATCGTGAGTTTCGGCTTCGCGCGCGGATTGCCGCGCCACGCCGACCTGGTGTTCGACATGCGCTATCTGCGCAATCCGCACTGGGACCCCGCGCTGAAGCCCGGCACCGGCCTCGATCCCGACGTCGCGGCCTATGTCATGGCCGATCCGGCTTATGAAGACAGCGTCGCGCAAATCGAGACGCTGATCCTGACCTTGCTGCCGCGCTATCGCGTCGAGGGCAAAAGCTATGTCACCATCGCATTCGGCTGTACCGGCGGCCGGCATCGCTCGGTCCATGTCGCCGCGCGTGTTGCCCAAACGCTACGCGTGTCCGGATATGAGCCGACCCTGACCCACCGCAATCTTGACTCTGCCCCGCAAGATGGGCTTGAGGGCAGGCCCCCGCCCGCATCTTCCGCCGGCGCAGGAAAATCATAAGGGTCTCCGATTGCATGGCCACCGATAAAGCATTGCCGCTGCTGGGAATGGTACTCGTCACCCACGGCCGCCTGGCCGATGAAATGGTGCGCGCGATGGAGCATGTCGTCGGCCCGCAGCGCGCGATCGGCACGGTGTGCATCGGTCCCAACGACAATATGGAAATGCGCCGCAAGGAAATCGCCGACGCGATCCATGCCGTCGACGAAGGGCGCGGCGTCATCATGCTGACCGACCTGTTCGGCGGCACCCCGTCGAATCTCGCGATCAGCCTGCTCGAAGGCGGACGCACCGAAGTGATTGCGGGGGTCAACCTGCCGATGCTGATCCGGCTGGAAAGTGCCCGCAAAACGATGGACCTGCGCGCCGCGGTGATCGCGGCCAAAGAAGCAGGCCAGAAATATATCTCCGTCGCGTCGGAGATGCTGGGAGTGGGGCCATGAGCGAAAACAGCGAGACGGTCGAGATCACCAACCAGCGCGGGCTGCACGCCCGCGCGAGCGCCAAGTTCGTCACCTTCGTCAGCCGCCTGCCCGAAACGGTGTCGGTCGAAGTCGAAAAGGGCGGATCGCGCGTCAACGGCACCTCGATCATGGGATTGATGATGCTGGGCGCCGCGAAGGGCGACAGCATCACGATCCACACGAAGGGCGACGGTGCCGACGCGGCGCTGCTCAAGCTCGTCGGGCTGGTCAAGGACAGCTTCGGCGAGGACTGACGGGGAGCGCGCTTCTCTCTCATTCGCCGCGCCCTGCGAAGGCAGGGGCGCTCCACCCGGGGTAGAATTATGAGACGGGCGTGGTTGGCGGGCGAGAGCATAGATGATGGGCCCCTGCCTTCGCACGGGCGCAGGAAAGAGAAGAGATGCCCGGCCGCCGCAGCTTGATAGAAAGCCTGTCCAATCCGCTGATCAAGCGGATGCGGTTGCTGCGTGAAAAGCGCCATCGCCGCGCCGAGGGGCTGTTCCTGGCCGAAGGGCTGCGCATCGCGACCGAAGCGCGCGAAGCCGGCGTGTTGCCGCAATGGCTGTTTCTGGCCGAGGACGGCGCAGCGCACCCGCTCGCCAAAGCACTGATCGACGCGACACTCGCGGCCGGGGGCGAAGTGATCGACACGACGCCGGCGATCCTGTCGAAGCTGTCGGGCAAGGACAACCCGCAGGCGATCGTCGCGATCTATGCCGAGCCGAAGACCGCGCTCACCGATCTCGATCGGGGCGCCGCGCCGATCTGGCTGGTCGCCGAGCGGCTGCGCGATCCGGGCAACCTCGGCACGATGCTGCGCACCGGCGATGCGGTCGGCGCGGGCGGGCTGATCCTGCTCGACGAGAGCACCGATCCCTATGCCGTCGAAGCCGTGCGCGCGAGCATGGGGGCGATCTTCACGCAGAAGCTGGTTCAGGCGCGATGGGAGGCGTTTCTTCCCTGGCTTCGCGAAGGGCCGGGCGAGCTGATCGCGACCTGGCTGGGCGACGACACGCAGGATTATCAGGCGGTGCGCTATGCCGCGCCGACCTTCATCCTGATCGGCAATGAATCGCAGGGGATGCCCGAAAGCTATGCCGCGGCGGCCGATGTGCGCGTGAAGATGCCGATGATGGGCAAGGCCGACAGCCTCAACGCCGCCGTCGCCGCCGCGGTGATGGCGTATGAGGTGCTGAACCAGCGGCGATGATTATTGCGCGCCGGCTGAGGTAATCCTGGTCATTCCGGACGCGATCCGCGATGGCCAAGAAGCAGAGGTCAGCCGATGATCCGTTCGCTTGCGATCCTTGCCCTGCCCGCGCTCGGTCAGTCGTTCGCACCGTTCGTCCCCGACAGCTTGGCGAGCGGCCGCGCCGCCGTTTCGGCGACGGGCAGCGCCGCAATCTCGCGGTCGCCCGTCTCGACATCGAGCGCCTCGAAGCGTTTGGCTTGCGTCAGTACCTGCGATTCGAAGCTGCCGACGAAGGCGTTGTACGCGCCGGTCGCCTGATCGAGATTCTTGCCCACGCGCGCGATATGGCCCCCCATCACCGACATGCGCGCATAAAGCTCCTTGCCGAGCGCCGCGATCTCGCGCGCCTGCCCGGCCAGCTTTTCCTGCCGCCACACCGCCGCGACCGTGCGCGCGATCGCGATGAGGTTGGTCGGCGTCGCGAGCAGCACCTTGCGCTCGAACGCATAGTCCCAAAGCTCGTGATCCTGATCGAGCGCGGCCGCGAGGAAATGTTCGCCGGGGACGAACATCACGACAAAGTCAGGCGTGTCGTCGAACTGGTTCCAATAGGATTTGGCGCCGAGCATGTTCACATGCGCCTTCATCGCCGCGGCATGGGCGGCGAGATGCGCCATCTTCTCATTCTCGTCGACCGCGCCGAACGCATCCTGATAGGCATTGAGCGACACCTTGGCGTCGATGACCAGGCTCTGCCCGCCGGGCACCTTGACGACCACGTCGGGGCGCAAACGGCCGCCGTCGCCATCGGTGACGCTGACCTCGGTCTGGAAATCGGCATGTTCCGAAAGCCCGCAGCTTTCGAGCACGTTGCGCAACTGCTGCTCGCCCCAGCGTCCGCGCGCCTTGGGCGCATTGCGCAGCGCATTGACGAGCTTCGCCGCTTCGCTCGACACGCGTTCGGTGCCCTCGCGCATCGCGGCGATCTGGCCGTGGAGCAGGCCGAACGCGGTCTGACGCTCGGCCTCGACCTTGCCGACCGCTTCCTCATATTTCTGCAGCCGCTCGTGAACCGGGTTCAGCAGCGCCTTCAAATTCTGCCCCGCCGTCTCTTCGCTCTGTTTGAAGCGTTGGTCGGCGCGTTCGAGAAAGACTTTCTGCGCTTCGCCGAGCATCGTCTGCCCGACCTCGCGGAACTGTGCCGTGAGCGCGGCCTGCGCATCCTTGAGCTGCGCGATCTGCGCATCATGCGCTTCGTCGCGCGCCTTTTGTTCGGCCAGCCGCGCCGCGAGCTGCAGGTCGGCGCGCTTGCGCGCGTCGGCTTCGGCAGCGAGGTCGGTCACCGCGACCTTGAACCGCTCAGACAATCCGTCGCGCTCGGCCTTGAGCGCGCCCGCCTGCCGCCCGGCGAGAAGCCAACCGATCAGCCCCCCGAGAAGCAGCGTGACAAAGGCGACGAGAAGCGCGGTTCCATCCATCGGCGGAACATAGAATGAACAGCGCCGGTCTGGCTAGAGCGAATTGCGCGACGTCAGATCAATTCGCTCGAAACGTCGAGTTCGCGCACGCGCCGTTTCTGCCGGGCCGCGTCGACGAGGCGCCGCAGTTCCTCGCGCCGTTCGGCAGCGCGTTCGATATGCGGCATCACCAGCGCGCCGCCGCGCGTCGTCTCGTCGGACGAATCGACGCTGATCGTGCCGATGCCGGCCCATTGGTTGATCAGGGTAAAGTCCATGCGGACATCCTTGACGCGATAGAGTTCGATCTCGTCGACGCTCTTGACGAAGATGCCCTTGCGCAGGAGCAGCCGGTCCTCGGTCAGTTCATAAGTGACGTCGAGGTTGCGGATCCACTGGACGAGGATGATCAAAAAGCCGACCCCGACCAGGCAGAGCGCCAGCGTCAGCCAGCCGACGAGCGTGCCGCGGAGCCAGCCCCAGGTCGAGGAACGAAAGCGATCGAGGACTTCGGGCATGGGCACCTCCTAAACGATCAGATACGCGACGACATACCGCGCGATGAGCAGCGAGAGCAGTATCATATTCCAGCGCCGGTCCTTCACCCACATCGCCGCGGCGATCAGCGCGATCAGGATCAGCGTCATCGCGAGCGGCAGCGGATTGAGAAGCAGCGGCGCCAGTTTGGGATCGCCCGCGAAATAGGAAAGCTGCGCCGCGAGCAACGCCAGCAGCAGGCCGAAGACGATCCGCCGCACACGGAAATAATGGGTATCGAGGTTGGCGAACCCCTCCGGCTGCGACGGGAAAACAAGCCGGGCGGCGAGGAAATAGATGCTTGCGAAGGCCGCGACCGCCATCAGCACCGCCGACGAGACTGTGACATCCGCCTGCACGCGCCACGCAGTACCCCAGAACGACAGAAGATCGAGCATCACGAAGACCGCGAGGAGCGGCGTCAGCCAGCCGATCGCGAACTTGCCGTGGCGTTCCTCCGCCGCGAAACGCGCCTCGAGCGCGCGCCCGAGCCCGCCGAGCAGTTCGACCATCGAAAGGCCGAGCAGCAGGCTGTAGAGCGCAAAGACGAATTCGAAATCGCTCATTGGGCGACCTTCCAGGCGTCGGGCAGGATTGCGCGATAGGAATCGACGCCGGGCGCGCCGCCGATGCTCACGCCCTGCGTCAGCAGCCAGTAATGCCGCACGATCTCGGCCTGCTGTTCGAGCCCGTAGCGATGCAGCGGCCAGCCAGGTTTGAGGCCGTAATCATAGGTCGCGAACGGGTGGCGCATCAGCACGAGGTACCAGCGTCCGCGCTGCTGCGCCTGCCAGACATGCGTCAATTCGTGGAGGAACAGGCCCTTTGCCTTCAGCTCCGCTTCGCGCCCGCCCACTGGGCACGAGAAGTCGTCACAATAGACGCCGCCCTTCGGATGGAAATGCAGGTCGCCCATCGGCGCCATCACGATCCGGCGCGGCTGGAAGAAGGCCCATTTATAGTGCCGCACACGCACGCGCGCATAATCGATCGCGTCGCCGAACACCGTCCGCGCGAGCGCGATTTCGCCGTCGGTCAGGGGCCGTGACGGGCGCGGCACCGCCGCTTACTTCTTGGCCGCGTCCGGAGCCGGCGTCCCGGCGCCCATCGCGCCATGGTCCATCGCGCCATGGTCCATTGCGGCTTCGCCGCCCGCTGCCTCGCCGGGCGCGCCCTTGATCGGCACATCGAACAGGATGCGCTCGTTATTGTTGTTGGTGAAAACAAATGCCATCGGCAGCTTGCCCGCACGCACGGCCGCGCCGTTGATGTTCCAGATCATCAGATGCTTGCCGCCCTGCTTGAATTGCAGCTTGCCGTTCGCCGGAACATCGGCGCTGAGCAGCGGCTTCATCGTCATCACGCCATTTTCCTTGACGCTTTCATGCATCTCGACCCGCTGCGCGAGGTCGGCAGTGACGGCGACGAGCTGGACGTCGCGCGGGCCGCCTTCGACGGTGAAATAGCCCACGGCGGGACGGTCGGGCGTCGCGCCCATCTGGATATAGCCGCCGACGACGTTGAGCTGCTGTCCGGCGCCCAGATTCTTCTCGCACGCCGTCAGCGTGAGCGCGGTGGCGGCGAGAGCGAGGAGTGCGAAGGGTTTCATTTTGGGAGGACTCCGTAAAAGCGCGATATTTCGCGTCCCCGATACGCCGTCAAAACCCTTGTGCCAAGGCAAAGCGCACCTATATCGCCCCCATCAAAACCATGAACGGCGTGCCTTTTCAGGGCGCCCAAGAAGCAACAAGGACGTTTACTATATGGCCAAAGTGATCGGGATCGACCTCGGCACCACGAACAGCTGCGTGGCGGTGATGGAAGGCGGCAAGCCCAAGGTTATCGAAAATGTCGAAGGCACGCGCACGACGCCGTCGATCGTCGCCTTCGCCAAGGACGGCGAGCGATTGATCGGTCAGCCGGCCAAGCGTCAGGCGGTCACCAATCCCGAAAATACGGTTTTTGCGGTGAAGCGCCTGATCGGCCGCCGCTTTGACGATCCCATGACCAAGAAGGACATGGAACTCGTCCCCTATACCATCGCGAAGGGCGCCAACGGCGACGCATGGGTCAAGGCGGGCGGCGAGGATTATTCGCCGTCGCAGATCTCGGCCTATATCCTCCAGAAAATGAAGGAAACCGCCGAAGCCTATCTGGGCGAGAAGGTCGAACAGGCGGTCATCACCGTTCCTGCTTACTTCAACGACGCCCAGCGCCAGGCGACCAAGGATGCCGGCCGCATCGCGGGCCTGGAAGTGCTGCGCATCATCAACGAGCCGACCGCGGCCGCGCTGGCCTATGGCCTCGACAAGACCGAGAACAAGACGATCGCGGTCTATGACCTTGGCGGCGGCACCTTCGACATCTCGATCCTCGAGGTGGGCGACGGCGTGTTCGAGGTGAAATCGACCAATGGCGACACCTTCCTCGGCGGCGAAGATTTCGACAGCAAGATCGTCGAATATCTCGCCGACGGCTTCAAGAAGGATGAAGGCATCGACCTGCGCGGCGACAAGCTGGCGCTGCAGCGTCTGAAGGAAGCCGCCGAAAAGGCGAAGATCGAGCTGTCGTCGGCCGCGACGACCGAGGTCAACCTGCCCTTCATCACCGCCGACGCCAACGGGCCGAAGCACCTGGTCAAGACGATCACGCGATCGGACCTGGAAAAGCTGGTCGAAGAGCTGGTGAAGCGCACGCTCGAACCCTGCAAGAAGGCGATCAAGGACGCCGGCATTTCGGCGAGCGAGATCGACGAAGTCGTCCTGGTCGGCGGCATGACGCGCATGCCGCGCGTCCGCGAAGTCGTGAAGGACTTCTTCGGCAAGGAACCGCACACCGGCGTGAACCCCGACGAAGTCGTCGCGATCGGTGCCGCGATCCAGGCCGGCGTGCTGCAGGGCGACGTCAAGGACGTGCTGCTGCTCGACGTCACGCCGCTGTCGCTCGGCATCGAGACGCTGGGCGGCGTGTTCACGCGCATGATCGACCGCAACACCACCATCCCGACCAAGAAGTCGCAGGTCTATTCGACCGCCGACGACAACCAGTCGGCCGTGACGATCCGCGTGTTCCAGGGCGAGCGCGAAATGGCGGCCGACAACAAGGCGCTCGGCCAGTTCGACCTGGTCGGCATTCCGCCGGCGCCGCGCGGCGTGCCGCAGATCGAAGTGACCTTCGACATCGACGCCAACGGCATCGTGTCGGTCCACGCCAAGGACAAGGGCACCGGCAAGGAACAGCAGATCAAGATCCAGGCCTCGGGCGGGCTCAGCGACGCGGACATCGACCAGATGGTCAAGGACGCCGAGCAGTTCGCCGAAGAGGACAAGAAGCGCCGTGAGGCGGCCGAGGCGAAGAACAACGCCGAAAGCCTGATCCATTCGACCGAACGCCAGCTCGAAGAGCATGGCGACAAGATCGACGCGGCCCTCAAGAGCGAGATCGAAGCGGCCGTCGCCGAAGCCAAGACTGCGGTCGAAGGCGGCGATCCGGCAGCGATGACCGAAAAGAGCCAGGCGCTCGCGCAGGTCGCGATGAAGCTGGGCCAGGCGATCTACGAGAAGGAGCAGCAGTCGGCGGCGTCCCCCAACGCCGATGCCGAAGCCGCTCCGGCCGACGAAGATGTCGTCGATGCCGAATTCTCCGAAGTCGAAGACGACAAGAAGTAAGAGCTGACCTCTCATGCCGTTCGTGCTGAGCTTGTCGAAGCGCTGCCCTTCTTCTTCAGGGAAGAACGGCCCTTCGGCAGGCTCAGGGCGAACGGAATTGAGAGGTAGGGCTAGGGGCCGATAGATTATGTCGCTCGACATCGATTATTACGAACTGCTCGAAGTCGAGCGTACCGCCGACGATGCGACGCTGAAGGCGAGCTATCGCAAGCTCGCAATGCAATATCATCCCGACAAGAATCCGGGGTGCGACGACAGCGAAGCGCGCTTCAAGGCGATCAGCGAAGCGTATGACTGCCTGAAGGACCCGCAGAAGCGCGCCGCCTATGACCGTTTCGGCAAGGCCGCGTTCCAGAATGGCGGGCCCGGCGGGGGCTTCAGCGGCGGCTCGGCCGATTTCGGCGACATCGGCGATATTTTCGAATCGATCTTCGGGTCGGCCTTCGGCGGCGGCGGGCGCCAGCAACGCGGTCCCGCGCGCGGTGCCGATCTGCGCTATGACATGGAAATCCGCCTCGAGGACGCTTTCACCGGCTGCGAGCGCGAGATTCAGGTCGATGTCGCCGCGCGCTGCGAGACGTGCGACGGGTCGGGCGCCAAGCCCGGCACCCAGACCAATCGCTGCTCGACCTGCGCCGGCCACGGCAAGGTGCGCGCGCAGCAGGGATTTTTCATGGTCGAGCGCACCTGCCCGACCTGTCAGGGCGCGGGCGAGGTCATCGCCGACCCGTGCAACACATGCCATGGCGAAGGCCGCGTCGACCGGCGCAAGACGCTGACCGTCAACATCCCCGCCGGGGTCGATGAAGGCACGCGCATCCGCCTGTCGGGCGAAGGCGAAAGCGGCGCGCGCGGCGCCGCGCCGGGCGATCTCTACATCTTCCTGCACATGGCGCGGCACAAGGTGTTCGAGCGCGAAGGCACGACGCTGTTCACGCGCGCGCCGATCAGCTTCACCACCGCAGCGCTTGGCGGCTGCATCACGATTCCCGGGCTCGAGGGCGAGCGGCACGAGATCAATATCCCGGCCGGGATCCAGTCGGGCAAGCAGCTGCGCCAGCGAGGCGCCGGCATGCCGGTGCTCAACGGCCGCGGCCATGGCGACCTGGTCGTCCAGGTCGATGTCGAAACCCCGACCAAGCTCAGCGCGCGCCAGAAGGAGTTGCTCGCCGAGTTTCGCGAGACCGAGACCGGCGACGAATGCCCTGCGAGCCAGGGCTTTTTCGGGCGGATCAAGGAAATGTGGGACGATTTGACGGAGTAGGCTGTCGCCCGAAGCTGTGCTCCCCGGCGAAAGCCGGGGTCCAGACGCCTGAACCAACCTCGCTCCCGAACGCTATGGACCCCGGCTTTCGCCGGGGAGCACTATCGGAATCAACTCAACCGATCTCCGCCCTGAGCTCGGCAATCAGCGCCTTCACCTTCGGCAACCGGCCCTCTTCCTCGTCGAGGATCGCGTGGAAGGCGCGGCGCTTGATCGCCGCCAGCTCGTCCGCGGTCAGCGCGCCTTCGCCGCTCACGCCGCTCGATACGATATCGATCAACCGGTCCGCGCCGTGGAGCCGCCCCCACAGATAGTCATTCTCGCGATAGGCGCGGCTGAAGAAGGCACCGAAGCTGTTGAACTCGATCCCCTTGAGCATCGCCCCCGCGCCGCCGGTGCGGATCGCGGTGGCGTCCGAGGGGGAGATGCGGTCGATCTTGATCGGATCGAACTCGTCGAACCCCTCGCCCTGGAGCAACGGCAAGGTCGCGATGTCGTAAAAGGGATAGCCCAGATAGGCGAGCAGCATGATGCGCCGGTCGTCCTTCGGCAACCCGGCGAGCCCCTCCGCCACCAGCGTGTCGGCCTCGGCATCGGCGCCGATCAGGTCACGGCGGCTGCCGATCGCGTCGATCCACGCCTGGGCGTCGGCGTTGGCGGGCACGTCGATGCCCGCCAGCCAGCTATCGCCCTCGCGTTCGACATAAAGGCCGAGCGCCGCATAGATGGCGTCACGCATCGCATCGCACGCGGGGTCGCGCGCTTCGCGCTTCGCCTCGACCACCCGGTCGAGCTCGCGCGCCAGGAAGCGCAGACGGCGGATGCGAAAGCCAAGGTCGTGGGTGCGGAAGAAAACGACCGCATCGTCGCTCGCGCCGAGGCCGCGCTTGCCCGACAGCCGGTCGAGCCCGCGCGCGCGGATTTCCTCCCACAGCGCGCTCCGCCGGTTGCGCCGGTGGATGTCGCCTTCGGGCGGGGCGAGGCGGTCGATCGCACCGATCAGCTCTTCGACCACCGCCGACAGCTTCAGATGCCCATAGGGCGCATAAGCGAAGCCCGCGCGCGCCGAGGCCTGCTTCTGCGCCTTGGCGCGCCATTTCTGAAGCCGCGCCGGAGTCGGCGTGTCGAGAAAGAAGGTGCTGCCGAACAGCGCCGCTACCTGTTCCTCGACCTCGACCTTCATCGCGTCGATGATGTGCTGCATGCGGCGAATACGTCGCGACATGCCCTCGATCGCCTCGACATTGTCGCGGATCGGCTGCTCGCGCGGAATTTCGGACAGCGCGCCGAGGATGGTGGACATGAAGCCCGGCAGGCGCGGCGGCTCGCCATCCGCCGCTTCGCCCGGCTTGCCAAAGCTGATCGAGCGATAATCGGGCTTGGGATCGATATAGACGAAGCGCCGGTCGATCTCGCGGCGCGCCGGACGCTGTTTCAACGCCGCGATCGCGGGCCGGAAGGGCGCGTTGGCGAGCACCGATCCGTCGATGAGGACCCGGTCGGCGGGATCGGCCTCGCCGCCGGCGGGCAGCTGCGCACGGACGAAAGCCTCGCGGCCGAGCCAGGCCAGGCCGCGCTTGTCCAGCACGCGGTCGAGTTCGCGCAAGGTGAAGGGCGGAAAGGCGCCCGGAAAGCTCGCCGTCGCGCGCGCGGCCGCGGCGAGCGCGGGCACGTCGCAAAGCCCGTCGCCGACCCGATCGTCCTGGCGGAAGCGCATCACCAGCCGATGCTCCTGCTCGGTCACGCGTTGCGGGCTGTTGAGCGCGAGCGACGTGCTGTGCCCGGCGAAATCGGTGACCGAGACGAACAGGTCGACCGGCTGACCCGCCGGCACCAGCGGCGGGCCCTTCGGCCCCTTGTCCATCGCGTCGAACGCGTCGAGCAGCAGCTCGGTAAAGGTTTCGCCGCCGAACGGCGGTTCGAACCAGCGCGCGCGCACGAAACGCGACAACTTCGCGCGCACTTCGTCCTGCGCATCCTCGCCCACCGTCCGGTCGATGACATTGCCGCGCCGCTTCATCGCCCAGCCGGCGATCGGCACCGCCCAGAATTTGGTCGCTGCCGACAGCGGCCGGGCATCGGGATCGAGCAGACTGTCGACATCGGCATCCTTCAGCCACAGTTCGGTCAGCGGATCGAGCGACTGGCCGCCGGCGATCGCGCGCGCCAGGAAAATGCCGTTGATCCCGCCCGCGCTCGCGCCCGCGACGATGTCGGCAAGGACGCGCAGATGCACGCCGCTCTTGGCCGCGATCGCGTTCAACAATTCGCCATAAATGCGGCCCGACCCGGTCTGCGACGCCCCTTCGTGAAAGGCGCGCGACGCGGCGGACAGCCGCCAGATCTCTTTCGTGATGCCATGCATATAGACGGCGAGACTGATGCCGCCGTAGCAAATCAGGGCGAAGCGCAGTTCCTTTTCCCGCATACGCAGGTGATAGCGCGGTTTGAGCGCTCGGCAAAGGAGCGCCCATATAATCGGTAGCGGCGACGAAATGGCCTTCGAAGAACGATCAAGGCCGACGCACTGAATCTCAGTTATCCGGAGCGTTGCTGGACGAGGCTTTCGACAAGACATTGCGCCATGACCGGCAAAATATCGGGAACAACCAAAAACAAGGGGCCGGTGCTCCCTGCGCTTTCCTATTTTACCCGCCGCCCTATATCCTGCCCCATCCATGACCCGCGCCCGCGTCCTCCTTTTGACCGCCGCCCTCGGCCCGCTCGACTATCGCGTGCCCTATGGCAGCGACGCGCCGCTCGGCAGCGTCGTCGTCGTGCCGCTGGGGCCGCGACGCATGGGCGGCGTGGTGTGGGAGGACGAGAGCTTCGGCGCGCCCGAACCCGTCGGCGACAATCGGCTGCGCAACCTGTTCGAGGTCGTGCCGGTGCCGCCGGTTTCGGCGCCGCTCCGCAAGCTTGTCGAATGGACGAGCGACTATTATCTCGCGCCGCCGGGATCGGTGCTGCGCATGGTCTTGCCCGGCGCAGCCTTCGCCGACGCGCGGCGCCCGATCATCGAATATCGCGCCACCGGCGAACTGCCCGCACGGATGACCCCGCAGCGGACCGCCGCGCTCGACAGGATCGGTCCCCGCCAGGGCATCGTCCGCGAACTCGCGGCGATGGCCGAGGTCAGCGAAGCGGTGATCCGCGGGCTCGTCCAGACCGGTGCGCTCGAAGCCGTCAGCGTCGCGGCCGACGCGCCCTATCCCGACCCCGATCCCGCCTTCGCGCCGCCCGATCTTTCGGACGAACAGACCGCCGCCGCCGCGCATCTACGCGAGGCAGTTGCCGCCGCGAAATTCGAGACCCTGCTCCTCGACGGCGTCACCGGATCGGGAAAGACCGAAGTCTATATGGAAGCGATCGCCGCCGCGATCGACGCGGGCAAGCAGGCGCTCGTCCTGCTCCCCGAAATCGCGCTTACCGAGCCTATGCTGACGCGCTTTGCTGCGCGCTTCGGATGCGAGCCGGTGGCATGGCACAGCGGGCTGCGCTCGACCGAGCGCCGCCGCGCCTGGCACAGCATCGCAGCGGGCGAGGCGAAGATCGTCGTCGGCGCGCGCTCGGCCCTGTTCCTGCCCTATGGCAATCTGGGCGTCATCGTCGTCGACGAGGCGCACGAGACGAGCTTCAAGCAGGAGGATGGCGTCCATTATCACGCGCGCGACGTCGCGGTGATGCGCGGGCATTTCGAAGGGCTGCCGGTGATCCTCGCCAGCGCAACCCCTGCGCTCGAAAGCCTCGCGATGGTCGAGGCCGGCCGCTATCGCCATATCGTCCTTCCCGCGCGCTATGGCGGCGCGACAATGCCCGATCTTGCCGCGATCGACATGCGGCAGGATCCGCCCGACCGCGGAAGCTGGCTCGCCCCGCCGCTCGTCGAGGCGCTCGCCGACCGGTTGCAAAAGGGCGAACAGAGTCTGCTGTTCCTCAACCGCCGCGGCTTTGCTCCGCTGACCTTGTGCCGCACCTGCGGCCACCGCATCCAGTGCCCCAACTGCACGGCGTGGATGGTCGAGCACCGCCTTGTCCACCGCCTCGCCTGCCATCATTGCGGCCATGTCATGCCGCCGCCGCGGCTGTGCCCCGAGTGCGAGGACGAGGACAGCCTCGTCGCCTGCGGTCCCGGGGTCGAACGCGTCGCCGACGAGGTTGCATTGCGCTTTCCCGAAGCGCGCACCGCAATCGTCACCTCCGACACGCTCTGGTCACCCGCGAAGGCTGCCGAGTTCGTCGATAATGTCGAGGGCGGGCTGGTCGATATCATCATCGGCACACAGCTCGTCACCAAGGGCTATCATTTCCCCAACCTCACGCTCGTCGGCGTGGTCGATGCCGACCTTGGCCTCGACGGCGGCGACCTGCGCGCGTCCGAGCGCACCTTTCAGCAGATCGCACAGGTCGCGGGGCGCGCGGGGCGCGGGGTCAAGCCCGGCGAGGTACTGATCCAGACGCGCGTCCCCGACGCGCCGGTGATGGCCGCGCTCGTCGCCAACGACCGCGAAGGCTTTTACGCCGCCGAGGCTGCGGCGCGCAAACAGGCCGGCGCGCCGCCCTATGGACGCTTTGCCGCGCTTGTCATCTCGTCGGAGGATATCGAGGTCGCGCGCGGCGTCGCGCAGCGGCTGGGGCAGAAGGCACCGGTCGCCGATGGCCTTGCGGTCTATGGCCCCGCGCCCGCGCCGCTTGCGATGCTGCGCGGACGTCACCGGTTCCGCCTGCTCCTCCACGCGCCGCGCAGTTTCGACCTGCAGGGGACGATCCGCACATGGGTGGACAGCATCGACTGGCCCGCGAAGGCACGGCTCGCGATCGATATCGATCCATACAGCTTTGTGTAACCGTCACATGACTTTACAGCATGAAGGCGGGCTGGCAGCATCGCGTCACTAACGGGCGGGGGCGCAGAAATGAGAAGAGCTGGTTTAGGCCTTGTGGCCGGAATCGCGATAGTCGGGGTGGCGGCACCGGCGCAGGCCAAGTGGCTCCGCGCCGATTCCAACAATTTCATCATCTACAGCGAAGGCAGCGAGCGGGATCTGCGCGACTTTGCCGAGAAGCTTGAACGCTTCGACGCGACGCTGCGCTATCGCTTCAAGGTCGAAGGCGGCAAGGATCCCAACCCGCTGACCATCTATCTGGTCGACCGAGCGACCGACGCCGGCCGCCTCGCGTCGGGCAAGGGCGGGTCGTCGATCGCCGGTTTCTACAGCCCCGATCCCGAGGGCAGCTTTGCCGTCTCGAACCGCGAAGATTATGTCATCAAGGGAACGCCGCAATCGCAGCAGACGCTGTTCCACGAATATGGCCATCACTTCATGCGGCGGTTCCTGCCCGGAGCGTTTCCGGCATGGTTCATCGAGGGCTTCGCCGAATATTATTCGAGCGCCGATTTCACCAAGGACGGCAAGGCCGAGGTCGGCAAGCCCGTTTACAGCCGCGCCTTCGGCCTGCTCACCATGCCAAAGATCCCGGCCGAGACCCTGTTGTTCAAACGCCCGCTCGAAATGCGCAATTCGGGACAGATGGACGTCTATTACGGCCGGTCCTGGCTGCTGACCCACATGCTTTTCAACGACAAGGCGCGCATCGGGCAGCTCGGTTCCTATATCGACGCGATCCACAAGGGCGTCGATCCAAAGAAAGCGGCGACTGACAGCTTCGGCGATCTCGCGGTGCTCGATCAGGATCTCAATCGCTACATGAACAAGCCGATGAACTATCGAACCACGGCCGACGCCATCGCGATCGCCGGGCCGATCACGATCGGCGCGCTGACGTCCGCGCAGGATGCGGCGGTGCCGCTGCGCCTTGAGCGCCTCAGCGCTGACGGTGACGTCCGGATGCTCAAGGCGCGCGACGGATTCAAGCGGCTGACCGCGCAATATCCGGGCGATGCCGGCATCTGGTTCGAACTCGCGCGCGCAGAGTGGGACCTGACCGACGACAATCGCGACAAGGCTGCGGCGCGCTCGGCGGTCGACAAGGCGCTGGCGATCGACCCGAAGCATGTGCGCGCCAACGTCCTGCTCGGCGAAATGCTGACCGGCGAGGTCGAGGACAAGAAGGACGCGACCGCCGCCGACTGGAACGCGGTGCGCAAACCGATCATCCTCGCCAACCGGACGAACTCGGACGACCCGGTACCGCTCTCGGCGTATTACCGGACCTTCGTCAATCAGGGCATGAAGCCCCCGCCGATCGCGGTCGAAGGCCTTGCGCGCGCCTTCAACCTCGGCCCCGAAAATATCGAGGCGCGGATGAACTATGCCTTCGCACTCGCGAACGACGGCAAGTTCGACGCGGCAATCAGGCTGGCTCGAATCGTCGCGTTCGATCCGCATGACGGCGGCGGCGGAGAGGAATTGCTCGCCCAGCTCGAGAAAATGCGCGCCTATGCCGAAGGAAAAGCGCAAGGCGGCGAAGCCGACGCCGAAGCGTCGGCCGACTGACGTCGCTCAATAATCGGGTTCGGCGCCGCCCAATAGCTGCTGCGTCTGTCCGGCCAGCCACGCCATCGCAGCCGCCCAGGGCTGGTGCCCGTGGCTGATCCGCGCGACCCCGAGGGCCGCAAGTTCCTGGTGTGTCGGACCGCCCTTCCCGCGCAGGATATTCACTGGCAGCGGCGAGCCTTCGCAAATCGCGCCGATGCATTTGGGGTCGAGCAGAAACGGCACGAACAACGAACCCGCTCCAGCGTCGGCATAAGCGCGCGCGCGCTCGAGCGTCGCGGCGACCAGCGCATCGCCATCCTTGGCCGCATCCGCTCCGCGAAAGGTGTCGCAGCGCGCGTTGACGAAGATGCCGGTGTCGGCAGCGGCGCAATAGCGCGCGACGGCTTCCGCCAGGGGCAGCAGGTCGGACTGGCCGGGCAGCCGGTCCTCCATGTTGATCCCCGCCGCGCCCGCAGCCTTCGCTCGCCCGACCGACACGCCGACCGCGGTGGGATCGGCGCCATAGCCCGACTCCATGTCGATGGTGACCGGCAGGTCGGTGACCGACAGGATGCGGCCCAGATTCTCGAACACATCCGCCAGCGGGAAATCCTCGCCGTCGGCGCGCCCCTGCGCGCCCGCGACGCCATAGCTGCCCGTCGCGATCGCCTTCGCGCCGGCCGCGGCAACGGCCTTTGCGCTTCCCGCGTCCCAGATGTTGATCAGGATCAGCGGGTCGCCGGGAACATGAAGCGCGCGAAACTGGGCCACTTTGTCCGTCATTTGATTTCCCTCTTCAGAAGCTCGCGCTTGATCGGCAGGCCATAGGCATAGCCGCCGAGCGATCCGTCGCTGCGTACCACGCGGTGGCACGGGATCAACACCGCGACATTGTTCGCGCCGTTTGCGCTCCCCGCCGCGCGCACGGCCCTGGGCTTGCCGACGGCCGCGGCGATATCGGTATAGCTGCGCGTTTCGCCCGCCGGAATCTTGCGCAGCTCGCGCCACACCGCTTCCTGAAATGCGGTGCCCTTCACGTCGATCGGAATATGGTCGAAGCCGTTCACCGGCGCCTCGACCGCATCGACGACCTGTTTCAGCAGAGCCGAAAACTCGCCGCCGCCCTCGACCAGATCGGCGGCGGGGAAACGCTGCTCGAGCGCCTCGCGCCCTTCGTCAAAGCTCAGGCGGCACACGCCTTTCTCGGTCGCTGCGACGAGCATGTCGCCCAGGCTGGTCGGCACGACACCCCAATGGATCGTCGCGCCCTTGCCGCCGTTCACCCAGGCCGAAGCCGTCATTCCCATCCGTCCCTCCATATTGTCATAGAAACGCGACGGCCCCGAAAAGCCCGCATCGTAGATCGCGTCGGTCACGCGCGTGCCATCGCTCAGCGCCTGGCGCGCCCGCTCGTCGCGTAGCGCGCGGGCGTAGGCCGCGGGCGACAGCCCCGTGTGGCGCGTGAAGACACGCTGGAAATGCGTCGGCGAATAGCCGGTGCGCGCCGCAAGATCGCCAAGCGCGAGCGGCTCCTCGCTCCCCTTGATCGCCGCGATCGCCTTGATCACCGCGCCTTCGTCGCGCGCGACATCGTCGGGAAGGCAGCGCTTGCACGGGCGCAGGCCCGCAGCACGCGCCGCGGCGCCGTCGGCGAAGAAGCGGACATTTTCGCGCAAGGGGTGGCGCGCGGCGCAACTCGGACGGCAATAGATGCCGGTCGTGAGCACCCCGGTAATAAAGCGTCCGTCATACGCCTTGTCGCGGCGGATCGCGGCGGCCCAACGCTCGTCGTCGGTCATCAGATCGCTGCTCATGCCGCATCCCTTTCGATCCGCGCGGCGAAACAACCGGCCGCAGCGTTGTGCGCATCGATATAGGCAATGGCATCGTCGGCGAACAGATCGCGGATCGCGCCATCGCTCTCGCCCGGTCCCGCAAGCCGCGTATTCCGCAGCAGGCCGTCGGCGTCAAAAGCGCGCATCGCGATCATCCGGTCGTCGAACACATCCGGCGTCGCGTCGCGATAGCTGGCGGCCTCGACGTTGCGCCGGACGAAAATGGCATAGGCGCTTCGATACGGAGTCGCGACGTCGTGGCTGGTGTGATGGAGCAGGATCAATTCCTCGCCGGCGCGCGCATTGGCCAGGCTGGTCCGGCACGGAAAGCCATGGTCGGCGGTCGCGGTGACGCGGCGGGCATGAAGTGCCGCGAGCGCATCATCGTCCAGATCGAACAAGGGCGCGAAGGTGTCGGGGTCGAGTCCGCGGATTTGGTAGGTCATGTCGATATCCTTTCTGTCTGACCACCGGATGCCACGTCGCAATCGGGCCCGCGTCCCGATGCTTGCGTTCAAAGTTTCTCGCTTACTGTATTGCTGTATTATAACATTGACTCACCGCCATCTCTGCGCCATTCTCCCGCCCATCTGGGGGAGCTTGCCATGGCGACGATCGACGCATCCTTCGCATCCAGCCGACCGGCGCGCCGGACCGACTGGCTCGGCCGGGCCGCCACCTTCTGCTATCTCGCGATCGCTGCGGGACAGCTTCTCTTCACCGCCTTCATCCTTGCTTTCTATTACCCGTCATCGCTGTCGGGCGATTTCGCCGCGTGGAATACAAAACCGCTGATCAAGGGGTTCGTCGCGGGCGATGTCAGCGGAAACCTTTTCTTTGCGGCGCATGTGCTGATGGCCGCAGTGATCAGCTTCGGCGGGCTCGTGCAGCTGATCCCCGCCATTCGCGGTCGCTGGCCGGCAGTCCATCGCTGGAACGGCCGCGTCTATCTGGTAAGCGCTCTCACGCTGTCGCTCGGCGGTCTGTGGCTGACGTGGGCCCGCGGCACCTGGCTGACGCTGACGGGCGCGTTCGGCATCACGCTCGACGCGATGCTCATTCTCACCTTCGCGGCGCTGGCGTATCGCGCCGCCCGCGCACGCCGCTTCGCCCTGCACCGCAGCTGGGCGCTCCGCCTGTTCGCGGTCGCGAGCGCCGTCTGGTTCATGCGCGTCGGCTATATGGCATGGGGCATCGCGACGGGCGGCGCGGGAATCGGCAAGGCGATGGACGGCCCGTTCGACATCTTGCTCGCTTTCGCCAATTCGCTCGTGCCGCTTGCCGTGGCCGAACTCTATCTGCGCGCATCGGCGCATGGCACGGCGGCCGCGCGCAAGGGCGTCGCCGCGCTGCTTGGCGTCAGCGGGCTGATCATCCTCGGGGGAAGCGCCGGGGCCTGGATGGTGATGTGGGGTCCGTACCTATAGGCGCGCTTGCCTTCGAGCCGTGAGCGGCTAGGTTCCGCGCCATGAACCGCCTTGCCCTGCTTCTCGCCGCCCTCTTCGCCATCATCCTGCCCGCGCACGCCGCCGACGATATCGCCGCCGCTTCGCGCAGCGTCGTGCGTGTCGTCACGGTCGCGATGGTCGACGGCGAGGTCGTCGGCTTTGGCCATGGCAGCGGCATCGCGATTTCGCCGACGCGAATCGTCACCAACGCGCATGTCGTCGAATCGGCGGCGCGCTACCCCGACAATGTCGCCCTGGGCGTCGTCCCGTCGGAAGGTCAGAAAAGCTATGCGGCAAAGCTGATCGCGATCGACACTGCGCGCGACCTCGCGCTGATCGAAATCACCGGCACGCGGCTTCCGGCCGCCGCCATCTATTCAGGACCGATCGATTCGGGGGCCGATGTCGTGGCGCTGGGCTATCCGGGCAACGTCGACCTGGCGACCGCGCGCAGCGCGTCGGACTATATCACGCCGCGCACGCCGACGCGCAGCGAGGGCAATCTGTCGAACACGCAGTCGGTCGACGGGGTCGCGATGCTCGTCCACACGGCCAAGATCTCGCGCGGCAATTCGGGCGGCCCGCTGGTTGACCAGTGCGGCCGCATCGTCGGGATCAACAGCGCGATCACCCGCGCCGACGACGGCGATTCGCCGTTCGCCTTCGCCATCTCGACGCGCGAGCTGGCGCGTTTCCTCACCGACGCGGACCAGCAATATGGCAGCATCGGCACCCCGTGCCTGTCGATGGCCGAAGCCGACGCGCGCGACCGCGCCGCGATGGATGCCGATGCGCGCAAGGCGGCCGCGGCGAATGCCGCCAAAGACGAAGCCGCGCGGCTCGACCAGGAGCTCAAACAGGCGCGCGCCGAGGAAGAGGCACTCGCCGCGCGCGAGAACCGCATCGCGCTTGCGGGCGTGCTTTTCGTCATCGGCGCGCTGTCGGCGGGCGCCGCGCTGATGTTCCATGGCCAGAAGAATGTCCGCAACGCGAAGATCGCGGGCGGCGTCGGCGGCGCTTTGATCCTCGCCGCGGCGGTGCTTTTCGTCACCCGCCCCGACGCGCATGCCGAGATCGAAGGCGAAAGCGCGCCCGCTGCTGTCGAGGCCGCCCCCAAACTCGCCGAGGGCGACCTCCTCTGCACGATCCGGCCCGACCGCAGCCGGATCACGGTATCGGAGACGAACGATGTCCCGATCAAGATCGGCACGGGCGGCTGCGTCAACGACAAGACGCAATATACGCAAGGGTCCGACGGCCATTGGCAGCGCATTCTGGTACCGAACGACGAGCCCACCGTCACCGTCGCCTCGCTCGACCCTTCGGGGCGCGAATATCGGGTTGACCGCTATCTGCTCGATGCCGAGACGATGACCAAAGCGCGCGAGATTCGCGCCGGCGCGACGCTCAAGAGCTGCACCGCAGATCAGGGGCAGGTCACCGCCTTCGCCACGCAGCAGGATGCGGTGCGCGCGGTGCTGCCCGCGAGCCCGAACGAACGCCTTGTCTATCAATGCCAAAAAGCCGCCGCCGGGGCGGCCGCGGTCAAAGCTGCGGCCGCGCCTTGAGGCGATAGCCCGCGCCAGGGTCGATCCAGATATAGCTAGCCATCAGCTCGCCGGCGAATTCGCCGTCGACGGTGCCGACCTCCAGCTGCATCGCATCGTCGGGCCGGGTAAAGGCATAGGAGCAGGCCTTGCGGTTCCACAAGGTCGCGACCATCGCGTCGCGATAGAGGATCGCATAGCGCTTGTTATCGGCGGGCGCATAAGGCTCGCGCCCGCTGACAATGCGAAAGCCCGCCATATAGCTTTCGTTGACGACGCCGCACAGCGCCGCACCTTCGCGCGTCAGCCCGATCCGGAGCTCGGCCGCGAGCGACGGGCTGTCGGCGAGCGCCGTCAGCTGGCGCGCCTGGACGCGGCCGCCGTCGCCCTCGCTGAACCAGGTCATGATCCGGCAGGTCCGCGCCTCGGTATCGGGTTCGTGGCACTGTATCTTGCCGGCGCGCGCGGGGGCGAGCTGGTCCTTGACCGGTTTGTATGCGGGATCGATGGCGAATGTCGTTCCCGACATCAACAGCAGCGCGGCGATCAACGACATGGCGGCGGCCCTCCTCGCGCAAAAGCTGCGCCGAAGAGGTTTAGATTGGGTTAGGGCCAGGACCCTAGAGCCAGGACCCTAAGAGCGCCCCCAGACCGGAAAGGTCGCAGCCAGAAAGGCGAACAGCAACGCCGCCATCCCCAGGTCGGAGACCATCGCGACATTCTCCGAAAATTCGCGGTGGCGGTTCGTCCCATGCAGGGCGCCCGCCATCGCGTAGAAGAGCATCCCCGCGATCGCCATCGGCGCGACCCATTCAGGCCGCCTGATCGACGCGATCGAAATCAGCCCGATCGTGACATTCCAGAAGCCCAGTTCCTGCGCGAGAGGGAACGCCGCCTTGTCGGTGACGCCGAAAATGCCCGTCGCGGTCAGTTCGGGCTTCACGACCTGCCGCACACCCGCGATCAGCAGCCGGACGCCGACGCCCCAGAAGACGAACCATTTGCCGATCAGCTGCCACAGGTTCGCGGTCCCCCCGCCGGCCCAGCGCTCGATCAGCACCGACGCCGCCGGAAGCACCAGCATGGTCAGCACAACAACGATCAGATGCATCGCTCTCTCCCCCTTGCCATCGCCGCTCAGCGCGCGCGCCAGGCGGCGCGAATCTCCTCAATCCGCTTCTTCGCTGCGGCATCCGCGGCCGCCTTGCCGCCCTGCCTTGCCACTTTCTCATGCAGGTCGTTGACCGCGATGGCGTCGTCCTGCGAACATATCCGCTCGTCCGGATTGCCGCCGCGCAGATAATAGCCCTCGCTCGCGCACTGACCGTCGAGCTCGGCAAAGCAGGAGCCCTGGGTGGTGACCGCGAAGTCGACCGGCGGCATCGGGGTGACCGTCAAGCCCTTCCGCTCCTGGTCATAATCGAAACTGCATCTTTTGTCGGTCGCATCGTTCATCACGCACATACAGCGTGCATCGGCCAGATTGCGCAGGCGGGCGATGCGCGACTGCTGGTCCTGGAGCGCTTGCTGCTCGCCCCCGCCGCCTCCACAAGCGGCGAGCGCCAGCATGCCCGACACGGCCAAGATAATCGGCTTCATCCGCCGCACGCCTTGAACAGCATCAAGGTCCGCTCCTTCGCCAGCGCCTCGCTCGGTTCGTGATAATCCTTGCGCCGGTCGCTGTTGAAGCCGTGCCCCGCTTCATAGACGAAAATCTGCGCGGTCGGGTGATTCTGGGCAATCAGCGCCTCGACACCCTCCATCGGGATGCCGTCGTCAAAGCGGCCGAAATGGGCGATCGACGCGCAGGCAGGCGCCTCGTCCTTGAACATCGTCGGCACGAGACTGCCGTAATAGGAGGAAGAGGCCGCAAGGTCGGGGCTGATCTGCGCCATCCGCCACGCAACCGATCCGCCATAACAATAGCCGGTGATGAAGACCGGGCCTTTCCCTTTGAGGGCGTGGATGCACGTCTGCGCATCCTTCAGACTCTGCTCGAAAGGATGAAGCTCGCGCGCCAGCTGCACCGCGCGCTGGAACTGCGGCCCCGAATAATCGCTCTCGAACCCCGGATGCTCGCGGTCGAACAGCGCGGGCGACAGCACTTCATAGCCGTCGGCGGCATATTCGTCGCACAGCTCGCGAATATGGTCGGTGACCCCGAAAATTTCCTGGATCAGCACCAGTCCGCCCTTGCGGTCTTCGGGCCGCTCTGCTTCGGGCTGCGCATGATAGACGGCGATCTCGGCGCCATCGCCCATCGTCATCCGGATCATCTCTCCCATGCGCATATCCCTCTCTTCTTTGGACGGGGCGTGTCGAAGTCCCGGCCTTCTTTGGTCCGTGTTTGAAGAAAGAACAGCGCTTCGACAAGCTCGGCGCGAACGGCGTGGCAGGGGTCGCATGATTCATCCCACCCCCGCCTTGCATTGCAGCAAAATCGTTGCTAGGCGCGCCGCGAACTCGCCGCGGGGGATATCACCGATATCCGCCAAATCCCGCGCGACCCATCCCCCACGGGATCGTAGCAAAGGACTTTCACGCGTGGAGAATTCCGGCGGCATTCAAGGCAACATCACGGCGGGCCTCGCGGGCCGCTATGCCAGCGCGCTGTTCGATCTGGCGCGCGAATCGAACAATATCGACAGCGTCCGGAAGAGCCTGGGCGACCTCAAGGCCGGACTGACCGAATCGGCAGACCTGACCGCGCTCGTCACCAGCCCGATCGTCGGCCGCGGCGACGCCGCGAAAGCGATCGGCGCAGTGGCCAAGGCGATGAAGCTCGATTCGCTGACGACCCAATTTCTGGGCGTGCTGGCCGAGAACCGCCGCCTCGCCGATCTGCCCGGCATGATCGACGCGTATGACGCGATCGTCGCAGCGCATCGCGGCGAAGTGACCGCAAAGGTCACCAGCGCACACCCGCTGAGCGCCGAGCAGATCAAGGCGCTCGCCGCCAACCTCAAGACCCGTGTCGGCCGCGACGTCCAGATCGCGACCACCGTCGACCCCGCCATCCTTGGCGGCCTTGTCGTCCAGCTGGGTAGCCAGCTGATCGACGGCAGCATCCGTACCCGTCTCAACAGTTTCGCCCAGGCGATGAAGGGCTGAAAGCCCTACGCCAAAATGCCCCGATGAAAGGCTAAACAATGCAAATCCGCGCCGCTGAAATCAGCAAGGTCATCAAGGACCAGATCGCCAATTTCGGCACCGAAGCCACGGTCAGCGAGATCGGTTCGGTTCTGTCGGTCGGCGACGGCATCGCCCGCGTCCACGGCCTCGACAATGTCCAGGCCGGTGAAATGGTCGAATTCGCCAACGGCGTGAAGGGCATGGCGCTCAACCTCGAAGCCGACAATGTCGGCATCGTGATCTTCGGCAGCGACGCCGAGATCAAGGAAGGCGACGTCGTCAAGCGCACCGGCACGATCGTCGACGTTCCCGTCGGCAAGGGCCTGCTCGGCCGCGTCGTCGATGGCCTCGGCAATCCGATCGACGGCAAGGGCCCGATCAAGGCCGAAAAGCGCATGCGCGTCGAAGTGAAGGCGCCGGGCATCATCCCGCGCACCTCGGTGCACGAACCCGTCCAGACCGGCCTCAAGGCGCTCGACGCGCTCGTCCCCGTGGGCCGCGGCCAGCGCGAACTGATCATCGGCGATCGCCAGACCGGCAAGACCGCCGTCGCGATCGACACCTTCATCAACCAGAAGGAAGCCAACGCCGGCACCGACGAGAGCAAGAAGCTTTATTGCATCTATGTCGCGATCGGCCAGAAGCGCTCGACCGTCGCGCAGATCGTTCGCCAGCTCGAAGAAAATGGCGCGATGGAATATTCGATCGTCGTCGCCGCGACCGCGTCGGAGCCCGCTCCGCTGCAGTTCCTGGCGCCCTATACCGGCTGCACGATGGGCGAATATTTCCGTGACAACGGCATGCACGCCGTGATCGTCTATGACGATCTGTCGAAGCAGGCCGTCGCCTATCGCCAGATGTCGCTGTTACTGCGCCGTCCGCCGGGCCGCGAAGCTTACCCCGGCGACGTTTTCTATCTCCACAGCCGCCTGCTCGAGCGTTCGGCCAAGATGAACGCCGACAATGGCTCGGGCTCGCTCACCGCGCTGCCGATCATCGAAACGCAGGCGGGCGACGTTTCGGCGTACATCCCGACCAACGTGATTTCGATCACCGATGGCCAGATCTTCCTCGAAACCAACCTGTTCAACGCCGGTATCCGCCCCGCCATCAACGTGGGTCTGTCGGTGTCGCGCGTCGGCTCGGCCGCGCAGACCAAGGCGATGAAAAAGGTGTCGGGTTCGATCAAACTCGAACTCGCGCAGTATCGCGAAATGGAAGCGTTCGCGCAGTTCGGTTCGGATCTCGACGCATCGACGCAAAAGCTGCTCAACCGCGGCGCGCGCCTGACGCAGCTGCTGAAACAGCCGCAGTTCCAGCCGATGCCGTTCGAAGAGCAGACCGCGTCGATCTTTGCCGGCACCAACGGCTATCTCGACAAGGTCGCGACGACCGACGTCTCGCGTTACGAGGCGGCGATGATCGCCTATCTGCGCAGCGACCATGCCGGCGTGCTCAAGACGATCCGCGACACCAAGGACCTTGGCGACGATGCCAAGAAGGGCCTGGTTGCCGCGCTCGAAGCGTTCGCCAAGATTTTCGCTTAAAGGTTACGTCGCCCCGGCTGCGCCCGGGATGACGCAATATAGGGGCCTTCATGGCAAACCTGAAAGAACTCAAAGGGCGGATCAACTCGGTCAAATCGACCCAGAAGATCACCAAGGCCAAGAAAATGGTCGCGGCGGCCAAGCTGCGCAAGGCGCAGGCGGCTGCCGAAGCCGCGCGTCCCTATGCCGAGCGCCTCGAACGCGTCGTCGCCAGCCTGGCGTCCAAGGTCGGCGGGTCGGACAGCGCGCCAAAGCTTCTTTCGGGCACCGGCAAGACCGACACGCACCTGCTCGTCGTGCTCAACAGCGACCGCGGCCTCGCCGGCGCGTTCAACTCGAACATCGTCAAGGCGGCGCGCGACAAGGCGCTCGAATTGCAGGCGCAGGGCAAGAAGGTTCTCTTCTACCTGATCGGCCGCAAGGGCCGTCCGGTCATCGGACGCCTGTTCGCGGGCCAGATCACCGAATTGTACGAGACGACGGGCATCCGCGACATCGGTTTCGACCAGGCGCACGAGATTTCGGCGAAGGTCATGGAGCTGTACGAAACCGGCGCCTTCGACGTCGCGCATCTTTTCTATTCGAAGTTCCGCTCGGCGCTCCTCCAGGAAGCGACCGGCCAGCAACTGATCCCCGTTCCCGCTCCGGTCGACGTTCCGGCATCGAGCGGCGCCGCGGTCGAATATGAACCCGACGAGGAAGCGATCCTCGCCGACCTGCTGCCGCGCAACATCACGATCCAGATATTCAAGGGCATCCTCGAAAACGCCGCGTCCGAACAGGGCGCGTCGATGACCGCAATGGACAATGCGACGCGCAACGCGGGCGACCTGATCAACAAGCTGACCATCATTTACAACCGCACGCGTCAGGCGGCGATCACGACCGAACTGATTGAAATCATCGCTGGCGCGGAAGCGCTGTAGCCCACGACGACACTGGCGCCGACGCGCTGTAAGCTATCCAAGCAAGGAAGAAGACAATGGCAACCGCACCCACCGCCGCGAAAAAGGCGCCCGCCAAGAAGCCCGCAGCGCCCAAGGCCGCCGCGCCGAAGAAGGCCGCTGCTCCGAAGACCGTGAGCACCAAAATCGCCACGGGCCGCATCGCCCAGGTCATCGGCGCCGTCGTCGACGTCCAGTTCACGGGGACGCTGCCCGCGATTCTGAATGCGCTCGAAACCGACAACAACGGCAACCGCCTCGTCCTCGAAGTCGCGCAGCACCTTGGCGAGAACACGGTCCGCACCATTGCGATGGACGCGACCGACGGCCTGACCCGCGGCCAGCCCGTCACCGACACCGGCGCGCAGATCTCGGTTCCCGTCGGCCCGCAGACGCTCGGTCGCATCCTCAACGTCATCGGCGAGCCGATCGACGAACAGGGTCCGGTCAACGCCGCGAGCCGCGCGCCGATCCACGCCAAGGCTCCCGAATTCGTCGACCAGTCGACCGAAAGCAGCATTCTTGTCACCGGCATCAAGGTCATCGACCTGATCGCGCCTTACGCAAAGGGCGGCAAGATCGGCCTGTTCGGCGGCGCGGGCGTCGGCAAGACCGTGCTCATCCAGGAACTGATCAACAACATCGCCAAGGGCCATGGTGGTACGTCGGTGTTCGCGGGCGTCGGTGAACGCACCCGCGAAGGCAACGATCTGTATCACGAATTCCTCGACGCCGGCGTTATCGCCAAGGACAAGGACGGCAACCCGACCCCCGAAGGGTCGAAGGTTGCGCTGGTGTTCGGCCAGATGAACGAGCCGCCGGGCGCCCGCGCCCGCGTCGCGCTCTCGGGCCTGACGATCGCCGAATATTTCCGCGACCAGGAAGGCCAGGACGTGCTCTTCTTCGTCGACAACATCTTCCGCTTTACCCAGGCGGGTTCGGAAGTGTCGGCACTGCTCGGCCGTATTCCTTCGGCGGTGGGCTATCAGCCGACGCTGTCGACCGACATGGGCGCGCTGCAGGAACGCATCACCTCGACGAACAAGGGCTCGATCACTTCGGTGCAGGCCATCTATGTTCCCGCGGATGACTTGACCGACCCTGCCCCGGCAACCTCCTTCGCTCACTTGGACGCGACGACGACGCTGAACCGCGCAATTTCGGAACTCGGCATCTATCCGGCGGTCGATCCGCTCGATTCGACCAGCCGCGTGCTGACCGCCGCGATCGTCGGCCAGGAGCATTATGAGACCGCTCGCCGCGTTCAGGAAACGCTGCAGAAGTACAAGTCGCTTCAGGACATCATCGCCATTCTCGGCATGGACGAGCTGAGCGAAGAAGATAAGCTGGTCGTCGCCCGCGCGCGCAAGATCCAGCGTTTCCTGTCGCAGCCGTTCCACGTCGCCGAAGTCTTCACCAACATCCCCGGCAAGTTCGTCGCGATCGAAGACACGGTGAAGTCGTTCAAGGCCGTTGTCGACGGCGAGTATGACCATCTTCCCGAAGCGGCCTTCTATATGGTCGGCGGCATCGAAGAAGCGGTCGCCAAGGCCGCGAAGCTGGCCGCGGACGCCGCATAAACCCCTGTTTCCCCTCCCGCCGCGGCGGGAGGGAAATGAGAGACTGATATGGCCCTCAAGTTCGAACTCGTCACCCCCGCCCGCCTCGAGCGGTCGATCGACGTCTATATGGTCACCGTGCCCGGCGCCGAAGGCGACTTCTCGGTGCTCGAAGGCCATGCGCCGTTCATGGCGACGCTGCGCAACGGCCCGCTGACCATCTATGCCACCAACGGCGCGGCGCCCGAAGTGATCGAGGTCGAAGGCGGCTTCGCCGAAGTGAACGAGGCCGGCCTGACCGTCCTCGCCGAGCATATCGCCAACTGATTTTTCAGCTTTTCGCTGCACTTCAAAGGCCCGCATCGTCCGATGCGGGCCTTTTTGCGTCAAACGCCGCAATCGTCACCGCGCATTAGGAGAATATCAAAGTTTCCGATTTATTCACCGTGTCGGATGGGGGTTTGCCATGGAAATCGGCCGATCCCCGCACATGCAGATTCGAAGCAGGATGATGAAATGAGCGCATTCGGACGCCGACCCGGTACCGCTGGCCGCCCCGCCTTTGGCGTGGCCAAGCCGATGCAGTCTGGCTCCGGCATGGGTGGCGGCTCGCAATTCCCTGCCATCGAGACGCCGTCCCCCGAAGCACCGCCGCCGATTCCGTCGAACCTCTCGCCCGAAGAAGAGGCGATGGAGCGGCTGAACCAGCGTTCGACCGCCGAGGCGATGGAGCCTGAAAAGGCGCAAGGATTCGAAGCCAGCGTCCACAAGATCAAGGAACAGGTGCTGCCGCGCCTGCTCGAACGCGTCGATCCCGAAGCCGCGGCGACGCTGAGCAAGGACGAGCTGACCGAGGAATTCCGGCCGATCATCCTCGAAGTGCTCGCGGAACTGCGCATCACGTTGAACCGCCGCGAGCAGTTCGCGCTCGAAAAGGTGCTCGTCGACGAACTGCTCGGCTTCGGCCCGCTCGAAGAGCTGCTCGCCGACCCCGATATTTCCGACATCATGGTCAACGGGCCCTATCAGACCTATATCGAAAAGAAGGGCCAGCTGGTCATCGCGCCGATCCAGTTCCGCGACGAACAGCATCTCTTCCAGATCGCACAGCGCATCTGCAACCTGGTCGGCCGCCGCGTCGACCAGACCACCCCGCTGGCCGACGCCCGTCTCAAGGACGGCAGCCGCGTCAACGTCATCGTGCCGCCGCTGTCGCTTCGCGGCACCGCGATCTCGATTCGTAAATTCTCGGCCAAGCCGATCACGCTCGACATGCTCCACCAATGGGGCGCGATGAGTCAGAAAATGTGCACCGCGCTCAAGATTGCGGGCGCGAGCCGTTTCAACATCGTGATTTCGGGTGGCACGGGTTCGGGCAAGACGACGATGCTCAACGCCTTGTCAAAGATGATCGATCCCGGCGAACGCGTGCTCACGATCGAAGATGCGGCCGAACTTCGCCTGCAACAGCCGCACTGGCTGCCGCTCGAAACGCGCCCCGCGAACCTCGAGGGCAATGGCGCGATCCACATGGGCGATCTGGTGAAGAACGCTCTGCGTATGCGCCCCGACCGTATCATCATGGGCGAAGTCCGTGGCGCCGAGTGTTTCGACCTTCTCGCCGCGATGAACACGGGTCACGACGGATCGATGTGTACGCTCCACAGCAACTCGCCGCGAGAATGCCTGGGCCGTATGGAAAATATGGTGCTGATGGGCGACATCAAGATTCCGAAGGAAGCAATCTCGAAGCAGATCGCCGATTCGGTCGACCTGATCGTCCAGATCAAGCGCCTGCGCGACGGTTCGCGCCGCGTCACCAACGTCACCGAAGTGATCGGGATGGAAGGCGACGTGATCGTCACCCAGGAATTGTTCAAGTTCGAATATCAGGACGAGGACAAGGACGGCAAGATCATCGGCGAATATCGCGCGATGGGCCTGCGCCCCTATACACTTGAAAAAGCACGCCAATACGGCTTCGATCAGCCGTATCTCGAGGCCTGCCTCTAAGGCTTCAACCCCATCGCCGCCGCGAACAGCGCAACCGTTACGGCGGTCAGCGCAATGCTCCGCCACGGCATGAAACCGACATCGTCGACGTCGCGCCGGTGACGGCGGCGATAGTCGGCGACTTCGGCAATGACCGCGACCGCGGCGCTGACCGCACTCACCGTCAGCATCGACCCTTGCATTGAGGCGCGTCCCTTCGCAAACAGGGGCCACTTCCCCCCCCAGTCTCTCGCCGAGAGAAAAATGAGAGGTGCCCATATGCGTCCGCTGATCCTCGTTGCAAGTGCTCTCGTCGCGCTTGCCGCCCCCGCCCTCGCCACGACCGCAAGCCAGAGCGGCGACGCCATTGCCGCCGCCGTCGCGGCGCCGACGCGTACCGCAGCGAACGTCGCGCGCGACACATACCGCCACCCCGCCGAAACGCTCGCCTTCTTCGGCGTGAAGCCGGGCGATACGGTGGTCGAGCTGTGGCCCGGCGGGGGCTGGTATACCGAGATCCTGGCGCCGCTTTCCAAAGCCGGCGGCGGCACGCTCTATGCGGCGGCGCCCTGGGAGAAGGGCCTCGCACGGATCAAGGACAAGCAGGCCGCCGACGCCGCCACTTATGGCGCGCTCAAGCTTGCCGAATTCCCCGGCACCGGCGCCGGCCCGAAGGTTCCCGACGGCAGCGCCGATGCGGTGCTGACCTTTCGCAACGTCCACAACTGGCGCTTCGGCGGCAAGGACAACACCGCCGACGCCTTCCGCCAGATCTACGCCATGCTAAAACCCGGCGGCGTCCTCGGGATCGAGGAACATCGCCTGCCCGAAGACATGGATTCGGCGCTGGAGGAAAAGAGCGGCTATATGAAGCGCTCGTCGATCGTCGCGTTCGCCGAAGCGGCCGGGTTCAAGCTCGCGGGTGAAAGCGACATCAATGCCAACCCCAAGGACACGCACGATTATCCGAACGGCGTCTGGACGTTGCCGCCGAACCTTCGCGACGGCGACAAGGACCGCGAGAAATATCTGGCGATCGGCGAATCGGATCGCATGACGCTGAAATTAGTGAAGCCCGCACGCTGAGGCACATCGAAGCCATAGACCCCGCGCTGCTGCTCAGCGCCTATGCGCAGGGGCTGTTCCCGATGGCCGACGGGGCGGATGACCCGTCGGTCCATTGGGTCGAACCGCGACTGCGTGCGATCCTGCCGCTCGGCGGCTTCCATCTGTCGAAGAGCCTCAGGAAAGTCATCGTCGCCGACCGGTTTCGCGTCACGACCGACACCGCGTTCCGCGCGATGATGGCGCTGTGCGCCGAGTCCGCCGACGATAGGCCGACGACGTGGATCAACCCCGTCATCAAGACGAGCTATGAGCGATTGTTCCAGCTCGGCCATGCGCACAGCATCGAATGCTGGTCGGGGGACGATCTGGTCGGCGGCCTGTACGGCGTTTCGCTCGGTCGTGCCTTTTTCGGCGAATCGATGGTCAGCCGCGCGCGAGATGCGTCGAAAGTCGCGCTGGCGCATCTGGTGGCGCGGCTCAAGGCCGGCGGCTGGCAGCTGCTCGACTGCCAGTTCATCACCCCGCATCTGGAAAGCCTTGGCGCGATCGAAATCCCGCAGGCCGACTATCTGCGGCGGCTCTATTCGGTGTTGTCGGATGGCGCCGGCGCGGCTTTCGGCGCGGCCGGTGCGGGTGCGGCTGGTGCGGGCGTGCCTTCGCCGCCGTTCGTTGCGGGCGACTGGGGCGCGCTCGACGGCTTGGGCGCAGCAGCCGATTTGGGCGCCGGACGCGTCACGGGTTCGCCGCCCGGATATGTCATCGCGCAGCTTTTGACGAAGACGTCATAGATCGGGTGCTGGATGACGTTGCGCTCGGGCCGTTCCTTGAACAGCCAGCCCGAGAACACGCGATACCATTTGTCGTCGCGCTGATCCTGCACCGTCAGCTGGACGAAAGCGCCGGTTTCAGGCGGCTCTTCCCATGGCGCCGTCGTCTCGCACGCGCGCAGGCGAACGATCGCGCGGCCGGAACGAACCGTATCGCCGGGTTTCATCTCGAGATCGCGGACCAGGCCGTTGCGCTTGTTGAGCAGGCCGACGATCGCGACGCGCTGCTCCATCGGCGTCGCCCCCTCGATCCCGCCGACTTCCTTGCGGACGCGTTCGGATTTCGCGAGCTGCGACGTCGCCTCGCCCGGACGTTTGCCATTGTCGTTGCTGCGGTTGCACGCGGACAGTGCGGTCGCCGCGACCAGCGCCAGAAGCGCAATCCGGATGGTGTTCGAGGCCACGAAGCTCAGTCGGCGCCGGGACGCCACGCCTCATAATCGCCCGTCGCCGCGGCGCGGTGGCCGCCGCGTTCGAGCGCACCCGCGGGGCGATAGGCACCAAGGCTGCCGGTCAGATTCGCGGTCGGTTCCTGCTCCCACGCGCGCGGCGCGGGCAGCATGTCGCCCGGCAGCTCGTCGAGCGTGCCATGTAACCAGCCATGCCATTCGGGCGGAACGCGGCTCGCATCGTTCGAGCCGTTATACAGGACCCAGCGGCGGGTGCCCTTTTTCGCACGGAAATAGCGGTTGCCAAGGCTGTCCTCGCCGACCTTTTCGCCGGTTCTCCAGCTGTTCAGCAGCGTGCCGACGGTCGCGCCGTCCCACCAGGTGAAAGTCTTGCCGAGGATCGTCATGGCGTGGCGTTTACAGGCAAGGGTGCGCGCTCCGCAAGCGCGAAACCGCGCGGCGCGGCGTTATTTCTTGTCCGTCCATGTGACCTTCGCGGTCTCGTCGATGCCCAGCTTTGCCGCCGTGCCGCCCGCAAGTTCGAGCACCGCCGCGACCTCGCCGCCGCTGACCACGGGTTCGAGCGATTCGGGAATCGTGTTTTCGGCGATCCGGTCGATGCTCCCGTCGGCACGAACGAAGATCATGTCGAGCGGGATGATCGTATTCTTCATCCAGAAGCTCGCGATTTTGGGTTTGGCAAACGGAAACAGCATGCCGCCATCGACGGGCAGCCCCATGCGGAGCATCAGCCCCTGTTCCTGCTCGGCCTCGCTACGCGCGACCTCGACCTTGAACCGGTGCGCCGTGCCCGCCATGTCGATCGTCAGCGGAATCGTCTGGGAATTTTCAGCTTCGCCGCCAGCATCCTTGCTGCACGCCGCAACCGGCAGGGCAAGCGTCAGGCCAAGAGCGATCAATATGGCGCGCATCGGCAATTCCCTTCCGGTCAACTCGTCCCGCGGGACCTAATCGAGCACCGTCTCGGCGTCCAGCGCTGCCAGCGCCTGCTCGTCCCCCGGCGGGACCGCCAGGATCCGGCGTGCAAGCGCCAGGCTGTGTCCCGCGCGCGCAAAAGCAGCAACCTGCCGTTCGCGCGCAGCGGGATCGCTGGCCGGCTGGACCGCAAAGGGCCCGAAACGGCGGCGTCGGGCAAAGCGGACCGCTGCCGCCATCGCATTGTCTTCGGCTTCGGCGATCGCCTCGCCGCTATCCTCGGGCGCGATGCCGTCGACGAAGAGTTGCGCCTTGACGCGCCGCACGCCCAGCCCGCGCCGCGTCATCGCCCCTGCGCGCATCGTCGCATATTGTCGGTCGTCCAGAAATTGCAGCCGCTCCATCCGGTCGGCAACCGCCTCGCACGCTGCCACCGGATCGAGATCGTCGACCCATTCGGATTCGCGAATTTTTCGTGAAAGATAGCGCGTCAGCTTGGCGCGGCTCGTCGCGAATCGCGCGACATAGCTCAGCCCCAGCTCGTCGAGCCGCGCTGCGGTAAGCCGCTTTCTGGAGCGGTCGGATGGCGTGCGGCTGGTGCCCATGCCATGTTTATGCCACAGTCGGGCCTGATTGAGAACGAGCAGCGCCGCCATATCGGGCAACAAAGCCCGGAAACGGGCCAATTTGTTCCAACAATAGGGATCGCGCACCGTCACCATGGCCTCAAAAGATGACATGATTGTTGCCACGCGACCCGTTTCCCGGGACCCAGCACGCCCTATGACCGATCAATCTGCTTCTGCGGTGGAGGACCTTGTCCCCACCCCGACCGACTGCGCCCAGCCGCGCCGCTTTTCGGACTTCGCCACCGTCGGCGAAGCACTCGACTATGCCGCGAGCGGCACGCGCGGGCTCAATTTCCACGATCCACGCGGCAAGCTCGTGCGACCCTATCCCTATAGCGAACTCAAGACCGACGCGCTTCAGGCCGCGTACCGGCTGATCGCCGCGGGGGTTCAGCCGAACGACCGGATTGCGCTGATCGCAGAGACCGGCCCCGAATTCGCGGCGCTGTTTTTCGGCACCATCTATGCTGGCGCCTGGCCGGTCCCGCTGCCGCTGCCGACCAGCTTCGGCGGACGCGACAGCTATGTCGGCCAGCTGGTCGTCCAGCTCACCAGCTCCGATCCCAAGATGCTGTTTTTTCCGCCCGAGATCGCGGCGATGGCGGCCGAAGCCGCCGAACAGCGCGGCGTCGTGCCGATGGACTGGGCCGAATTCGAAGCGCGCCCGGCGCCGGTCGCCGCTCTGCCCGAGCAGAAGACCGACGAGACCTGTTACCTCCAGTATAGCAGCGGCTCGACGCGTTTCCCGCACGGCGTCGCGGTGACCCATGCGGCCCTGCTCAACAATCTTGCCGCGCACTCGCACGGGATGGAAGTGCGCGATACCGATCGCTGCGTGTCGTGGCTGCCCTGGTATCACGACATGGGCCTGGTCGGCTGCCTGCTCTCGCCAGTCGCGAATCAGGTGTCGGTCGACTATCTGAAGACCGAGGATTTCGCCCGCCGTCCGCTCGCGTGGCTCGACCTGATCAGCCGCAACCAGGGCACGACGCTCAGCTATTCGCCGACCTTCGGCTACGATATTTGTTCGCGCCGCGTGTCGAGCCAGACGCACGTCGCCGACCGCTTCGACCTGTCGCGCTGGCGTGTCGCAGGCAACGGCGCCGACATGATTCGCCCCGATGTGATGCAGCATTTCGTCGACGCCTTTGCCGAAGCGGGCTTCAAGGCGAGCGCTTTCCTGCCAAGCTATGGCCTGGCCGAAGCGACGCTGGCGGTCAGCATCATGCCGCCCGGCGAAGGGATCGTGGTCGAACTGGTCGAGGAAACCGAGTTGTCGGGCGCGGCAGGCGACGCAGGTCGACCGACCCGCTATCGCGCGATCGTCAATTGCGGCCGCGCTGCGCGCGACATGACGATCGAGGTCCGCGACGAAGCCGGCAACATTCTGCCCGACCAGACCGTCGGCAAGGTGTGGTGCACGGGCCCGTCGCTGATGACCGGCTATTTCCGCGACCCCGAAGCGACCGCCGCCTGCATGGCCGACGGCTGGCTCGATACCGGTGATATGGGTTATTTATCACATGGTTACATCTATATCGTCGGCCGCGCCAAAGACATGATCATCATCAATGGCAAGAATCACTGGCCGCAGGATATCGAATGGGCTGTCGAACAGCTGCCCGGCTTCAAGTCCGGCGATATTGCCGCGTTCGCGATCACCGCGCCAGGCGGCGAAGAGACGCCGGCGGTGCTCGTCCAGTGCCGGACCAGCGACGAGAATGAACGCGTCGTGCTGCGCGAAAAGATTCGCGACCGCGTCCGTGCGATCACCGGCATGAATTGCCTGATCGAGCTGATCCCGCCACGCACCCTGCCGCGCACCAGTTCGGGCAAGCTCAGCCGGTCGAAAGCGCGCGCGCAATATCTTGCCGGCGAAATCCAGCCTTTCCGCCTCGCCGCCTGATCGCGGCGCGCGATTTGCGTCCCGCGACGGGACAAAAATTTCGCGACGGAACAGCCCCATAGTTACGTTCGGGTAACCCGCAGCCGCTAAGCATGCTCGCGTGAAGAGTTTGCTGACCGACCAGATAGTTGCCAACGATATTCCTGCGCGGACCCTTTTGGGGCTGGAGCCGCGCGATGAGGACGTGGGCGACCTACGCCAGCTTCAACTTGCACCGCTTCGCGGCAAAGGCCGACTGCGCCTGTGGATGGGCATTGGCATGGCGCTCCTCGCCGCTTTCACCATGGTCCACAGCATGGCCTGGCCGATCGTCAGCGGCTGGCTGGCGGGCGCCATGGGCTTCAGCCTCTGGTCGTACCGCGTCTTCGCCACGATGCCGCTTGGCGACCCCAAATCGCCCGGCATCGCCGAATTTCGGCTGTGCAGCCGCCACGCGCTCTTGTCGGCGGCTGTCTGGTCGCTCCCTTTCTGGCTTCGCGGTCTGACCCCGCCGCTCGACCATGCACTGTCGATGTGGGCGATCTCGCTGCTCATGATGCTGACGCTGGCGATCGTGGCGCACAGCCTTCCCCGGGCCTGCATCCTGTTCATCGCGCCGGTCAGCCTGTCGGCCAGCGCCGCGCTGTTTGCCGCGGGCTCGTCGACGCTCGCCGGGGTTGCGGTCGTTGCAGGCGTCCTGCTCAGCCTCTTTTGCGTTCGCTTCGCGCAGGCGCATGTCCGCTTCCGCCGCGCCGAGGAAACGCTGCACGAAAAGAGCGAAACGGTCAGCCTGCTGCTGCGCGAGTTCGAGGAAACCTCGGCGGACTGGCTGTGGCAGACCGACAACAGCCGCCGCCTGATCCACATCTCGCCGCGTCTTGCCTATGCGCTGGGCGGCACCGCCGAAGCACTCGAGGGCCTACCGCTGCTACAGGCGCTGTCGGGCGATGCGTGGGAAACGGGGAATTTCCCGAAGACGCTGCACGACATGGCCGAGCGGATGAAGCGGCGCGAAAGCTTTTCGAACCTGATCGTTCCCGTGACGATCGGCGGCAAGCCGCGCTGGTGGGAACTTTCTGCTTCGCCGCGCCTCGATGAAGCCGGCAAATTTCTGGGCTTCCGCGGCGTCGGCTCGGATGTCACCGAACAGCATGCAACCGCCGAGCAGATCGCCAAAATGGCGCGCTTCGACAATCTGACGGGACTGCCCAACCGCCTCAGCCTGCACGAGGATCTGGCGCGCGCGCTCCAGCAGGCGATCGAAGCCAAATCACGCTGCGCGATGCTGATGATCGATCTCGACCGCTTCAAGGCGGTCAATGATACGCTCGGCCACCCCGTTGGCGACAAGCTGCTCGCGCAAGTGGCCGCGCGGCTCAAGGGGATGATGGAGCGCGGCATGACCTGCGGCCGCCTGGGCGGCGACGAGTTCGCGGTGGTGCTCCACAATGTCCCCTCGTCAATCGACGCCGAAGACTTGGCCAACCGCATCATTTCGTCGATCAGCCGGCCCTATGTGGTCGACAATCACCAGCTCTTCGTCGGCGCCAGCGTCGGCTTTGCGATCGGCCCGACCGACGGCGCGACGGTCGAGACGCTGACCCGCAACGCCGACCTTGCGCTGTATAAATCGAAGGACAAGGGCGGCAACGTCGTGGCCGGCTATGTCGCCTCGCTCCATGCGCAGGCCGAGGAACGGCGCGTGATGGAGCAGGAACTGCGCGGCGCGCTCGATCGCGGCGAGTTCGAACTCTATTACCAGCCGGTGGTCACCGCAGCCGATGGCACGCTCAACGGCTTCGAGGCGCTGATCCGCTGGCAGAACAAGAAGCTGGGCAATGTCTCGCCCGGCCGTTTCATCCCGCTGGCCGAGGACAGCCGCCTGATCTCGCCGATCGGCGAATGGGTGCTGCGGACCGCGTGCCACGAAGCGATGAAATGGCCGTCGAACCTGAAGGTCGCGGTCAACGTGTCGGCCGAACAGCTCACCGATCCCGCCTTTGCTTCGGTCGTCGTGTCGGCGCTGGCGCAAAGCGGCCTGCCGCCTCAGCGGCTCGAGGTCGAGGTCACCGAAAGCGTCTTCCTGCGCGACGGCGGCGGTGCCGCGCAATTGCTCGATCAGCTGATCGGGCTCGGCATCCGGCTCAGCCTCGACGATTTCGGGACCGGCTATTCGTCGCTCGGCTATCTGCGCAAGACGCAATTCTCGACGATCAAGGTCGATCGCAGCTTCGTCGTCGGCGCGGCCAAGGGCAGCATCGAATCGATCGCGATCATCCGCGCCGTCGTCGCGCTCGCCGACAGCCTCGGCATGTCGACCACGGCCGAAGGCGCCGAAACCGAAGTCGAGGTGGACACGCTCCGCACGCTCGGCTGCAGCAACATCCAGGGCTATTATTATGGCCGCCCGATGCCCGCGCCCGATGTGCTCACGCTGTTCCGTCCGCCCGAGACGATGTCGACCGTAGCCGCTTGACGGCGGTGAGCTGAACCGCTCGCGCGACGAATTGAACGACTTAACAAAAGGTTCCCCCGCTCATCGCATGATGGGCGCAATTCACCGCTATCCGGTTGGTGCCCCGGCGCTGCTGCGGCAATGACACTCCAACGCTTGAAGACAAGCCAAACGGGGGTCGCCTTCCATGATCAATCGCCGCTGTCTGGGTGCTCTCGCCCTGTGCGTCTCGCTGCTTGCCAGCGTTCCGGCAACCGCGCGCGACTATCTGCAGTGCGTCCCCTTCGCCCGTGCCGAATCGGGCGTCGAAATTCGCGGCAATGCCAAAACCTGGTGGTCGCAAGCCGCGGGCACCTACGACCGCGGCCAAGAGCCCCGCAAGGGCGCCGTGATGGCCTTTTCCGGCACCGGCGGCATGCCGCTCGGCCATGTTGCCGTCGTCAAGAAGATCCTCAGCGACCGGGAAATCCTGATCGACCATGCCAACTGGTCGCCGATCAATGGCCGTCGCGGCCAGATCGAGCGCAACGTGCGCGTCGTCGATGTCAGCGACCGCGGTGACTGGAGCCTGGTGCGCGTGTGGTATGCACCGATCGGCGACCTGGGACTGCGCGCCAATCCCGTGCAGGGCTTTATCTATGCGGGCGGCAATGCGCGCCCCGATCATGATGCGTTTGACGCGCCTGTATGGGCGAACAACAATTGGAAGCCCGGCAACGGTCTCGAACTCATCGCCGCTTCGCTCGGCAGCTGAGCCCTGCCCCCCACTACCCTCCAGGGCCACTGACGGGCACAGAAGCCATCCGGGGGGTCACCCTTCCGGGTGGCTTCCCCCTTTAAGCCGCGTCAGTCTTCCGACGTTTCGCCGCCTTCGGCGGCAGCATCCTCGAACCATGCCTCGACTTCGCCCGACAACTTGATCGTCATCGCCTGACCGAAACGGTCTTTCGACTTGCCTGCGGCGACGCGAATCCAGCCTTCCGAGATCGAATATTCCTCGACGTCGGTGCGCTCCTTGCCCTTGAAGCGGATTCCGATGCCGCGCTGCAGCACGTCCATGTTGAAATGGGGCGAGCGCGGGTTGGTCGACAAATGGTCGGGGGGCGTATCGGTCATCAAAAAATCTCCGGTTTCTGGGGCCGCCGCTAGGCGAGCGCGCGGCGCAAATCAAGCGCTGCCTTCGGCCGAACAGCAGATGTCGGCCCCCTCTTGCGCTCGGGCCGTGCCCCGTCGATAAGGCCTGCGGGTCGCGTATCGCAGGACAGTTCTTCGATGATACGCCGCGCCCTTGCCCTTCTGGCCGCCCTGCCGTTAGCCGCCGCCCTTCCCATTCAAGCCAAAAGCACTGCGCCTGCCGCCTGCCCGAAAAGCAGCAAAGGCGCATGCGACGATGAAGCGAACAAGGCCGTCAACGCGGCGCTCGAACATTTTCAGGCGCTGAGCGGCGACGCGCAGGTCGATGCCGCCATGGCCCTTGTCGATCTCGTCGCTCGCTATTCGGGGACATTGTCGGAGGAAACGCGCTCCGACATCGATTTCGGCCTGTGGATTTATATGGGCGACGACAAACGCAACGCCGATGGTCCCGACTATGCCCGCGTTACCGCGCGCATGCGCTCGTATGCGGCCCGGTTCCGCGGCGAAGAAAATCCGGAAGCCGAGCTGTTCTTTCTCGACTGGATGCAGAACGGCATGCCGTATGACGACCGGCTTGGACATGCGCGTCTGGTCCATCGCCGCGCCGCACAGCTTGGACAGTTGGACGGACCGGTGGGGCGCAGCGCGCGCGTATCGATGGAGATCGCCGGCGAGTCGCTGCTGCAGGAAGGCCGCCAGGACGAGCTTCTGCGCGCGCTCGACGACACCTATGCCGAACTCGACGCTGCCGGGGTAAAGCAGACCAACTGGGAAATGCAGCTCGCCTATGCCGAGGCGCTGACGCTCGCGCGGCGCGACGAAGAGGCCGATCAACGCTTCGCCGAGACGCTGGAATTGCTCGCCGGCGGCAACGAATATCAAATCCAGTTCGCGAATAACCAGATCAGCTATTTCCACAATATCGCCGGCCGCTTTGCCGCGGCCGAGGCGCCGGGGCGTTTTGCCGCGGTCGAGGGCGAACGGCTCAACGACCGCCAGGCGATAGGGACGCAGAAATCGCGCTACAATTACGCGCTCGCGCTGCTCGGTCAGGGCAAGGCCGTCGAAGCATTGCCTTTTTTCGAGGAAGCCCTGCCGCTCCAGCTCTCGGTCGAGACCGATACATGGACCGGCAGCCGCGACGACACGATCATCCTGCTCACCACGCTCGCGCGAGCCCGCGCGCAGGTGAAGGGACGTGAGGCCGACGGGCTCGCCGCCGCGGTCGAGGCCGCCGACCGGCTGCGCCAGAAACGCGATGCCGGGCTCAACAGCAGCGACGCCAACCCTGCCGTTGCAGCACTGGCCAAGGCCGTGGCGAAGGGGACCCGGCGAAATCCGCTGTCGGGTGCATTCGACATGGTGATGTTCGCGGGATGGGCAGCGCATAGCGGGCGAATCGATGCGATGAGCCCCGCCTTCCTTGCCGCGCAGGATCTGACGCTGACCGACGCGGGCGACGCGATCAACGAAGCGGCGGCGCGCGACATCGCGGGCGCCGGGCCGCTCGGCGATCTGGTGCGCGAGCGGCAGGACGCCGCACAGGCCGTGGTGTCGCTGACCCGGCGCTACCGCGACGAAGCGCTGGGCAAGGACGAGGGCCGCGCTGCCGCGCTCCGCCATCAACTGGACGCGGCGGCGACCAGGCTGGCGCCGCTCGACGCGCGGATCGCGACCGAATTTCCCGATTACGCCACGCTTGTCGCGCCGAAATCGATCGAGGTCACCGCAGTACAAAAGCTGCTTGCCCCCGACGAAGCGGTGTTGATGCTGCTGCCGTCCGAAGGCCACCACTATGCCTTCGCCATCTCGAAGAAAAAGGCGCTGTGGCACCGCGTCGACAATGGCGCGGCACCGATCGCCGCCGATGTCGCGCGGCTCAAATGCCGGATCGACGAGAACACCTGCTCGCTGCCCGACTATAATGCGCTGCTCGCGGCCGAAGAGCACGGCCCGAAGAGCGTGATCGACGATCGCTACCCGCGCTACGACCGCGCCGCGGCCTATCGCCTCTACCGACAATTGATCGCGCCTGTCGCAGCGGCGCTGCCGAAGAACGGCCGAGTCTACAATGTGGTGAGCGGTCCGATCGCCGGTCTTCCGCTCGCGGCGCTCGTCGCGAAAGCCCCGAAGGGAGAAGCGGAAAGCGGTTCAGCCGAAGACCTCGCCGCGACCGACTGGCTCGGCGAGCAGTATCGCTTCGTCACCCTGCCTTCGGTCAGCGCACTCGGCCTCGCGCGACGTCCTTTGCCTGCCGATGCCGCGGCGCGTCCGCCCCTCGTCGCTTATGGTGCCCCGACACTGCTTGGCAGCGGGCAGCAAGCGACCGGCAGCGACAACCGCGGCGGCGGCACGCGGCGGCGCGGCGGCGTCGGCGTGCGCGGCGCCGGGCTTACCGAGGCCAGCGGCGACAAGACGATGGCATCGGTCGACAAGCTCCGCCGCCTCGAACCGCTGCCCGGCACCGCCGCCGAACTGACGAAATTGTCGGCGATGATCGGCAAGGGCAGCGGTGCGCGGCTCGGCGCCGATGCGACGGAGACAGCGCTCAAGGCCGACCTTGATCTGCCGCGCGCGATGATGGTCGTCTTCGCAACGCACGGCCTGCTCCCCTATGAAATGGGAATCGGCTCCGAACCCGGGCTGGTGCTGACGCCGCCGGGCAAGGCCAGCCTGCAGGACGACGGCCTGCTCACTGCGAGCGAGGCTGCAGCGCTGTCGCTCAGCGCCAAATGGGTCGTCTTGTCGGCGTGCAACACCGCCACGCCCGGCGCCGAGGCGGGCGCGAGTGGCGAGTCGCTTTCCAGCCTCGCGCGCAGCTTTCTCTATGCCGGCTCGGACAATCTGCTCGCGAGCCACTGGCGTGTTGCCGATGACGCGACCGCCGCGCTGATCGTCGAGGCGCTGTCGAACGATCATGCCACCCCGGCGACAGCACTCGCCGCGGCGATGGAAGCCGTGCGCACCGGCCGACATGCGGACGGCAGTCCGGTCGACGACTGGAAACCGCATTGGGCGCACCCCGCAAGCTGGGCGCCGTTCACTCTGGTGACGAACCGCGACCGCTAGGGTCGGGCCCTAGGCCGCGCGGCGATGCCTTCGCCGGTCGGCGCGGTCGGGTTCGGCGGCCGCTAGCCGTTCGGCGACGGGATAAAGATCGCGGTCCTCGCGCTCGATCCGCATGCCCAGCGCGTCGAGGATCCCGATCGTTTCCGCACAGAAGTCGGACCAGCGCGCCTCGACGGCTTCGGCCGTCCAGCGCGCGTCATAAGCGGCAAAATCGCCTGCGATATGTCCCATCTCATCGACAAATTCGGTCGCCAGCCGGTTGAGTTCAAGGTCGCCCGTCGCGCGGAGCCGCGGATACAGAGCCCAATCCTCGCATTTCAGGTGGCGGACCAGCGTGTCGCGCAGCATGCCGCGCACCGCGCCGAGTTCGGTCGGGCGCGGCGGCCGCGCGCGCACGACCATCTCCATCAGGAATTGCGACAGCGTCTCCAGCGCCGCATGCTCGGCGCGCAACCGCTCTATTTCGCGCATGGTGGGCATCTGAAATTCCCAAGGCGAGCGGTCCCTCGGACTCCGCCCTAAAGCGCGTCTGTGAAAAGTGGGTAAAGGCGCTGTCAACCGCATATGCGCTAATATTGCGGTCGGGGCGCTAGTTGTTATTGCACTCGCCGCCAGTGCAATCGTCTTTTGAATCGCCGAGCGCGACGAGCAGACCGATCCCGACGAGTGCCGCCACCCCTGCAATGACCAGTCCGGTATTGCCGCCCGACATAGAGTTCCGCTGTTTCCCCGTCGCGCGTCCGCCCGGTGCGTAGTGCGCGGGCGTCAACGGCATTCCGGCGAGGGACAACTGCGGTCCGGGCGCGCCGCCGCGAAAGCCGAATTCCAGCCCCTCACCGATACGCGAACGAAAATTCCCGCGATCTCCGCCGCCGCGATAGGGCATCGGCGCGATCGTCAGTCCGGCGCGGATCGTCTGATCCTCGCGCTTCGTTCCGCCCAGCGAAATTCGGATTCGCGCGCCGGCAAAGCCGCCCATCGTCACCGGCCCCGCGTCGTTTAGCTGTGGCGTCGGATCGATCGTCTGTGCGGAAAGCGGTGCAGCGCAGGTCGCGGCGAGCGCGAGAGCAAGCATGGATTTTCTCATGACAGTGTCCTCCCGCCGTTGGTCTGCTGCCTGTTTGTGGCGGAATGATGGACCGTCAGCCGCCGCGGCTCTTCATCAGCGGCTGGATGCGCGTGCCGAATGCCTCCACCCCTTCCAGGAAATCGTCGAAGGTCAGCAACACGCCGCCGGTGTTCGGAACCTCGGCCATTTCGTCGAGCATCCGCGCGACGCTTTCATACGACCCCACCAGCGTCCCCATATTGATGTTCACCGCCCCCTCGGGCGCGGCGAGCTGGCGCACATTGGTCGTCGCATTATGTTTGTCGGCGGCGCCTTGATCCTTCAGCCAGGCGATCGCTTCGAGATCGACGCCGTCGTTGTACGACTTCCATCTGGCCTGCGCTTCCTCGTCGGTTTCGGCGGCGATGATCATCACAAGCACGAACACCGACACGTCGCGCCTCGTCTTCGCGGTCGCGACCGCCAGCCGCTCGTTGTTCGACGCGAACGCCGTCGGGGTGTTCACTCCCTTGCCGAGGCAGAAGGCATAGTCCGCCCATTGCGCCGAGAAGGCGAGCCCTTCGTCCGACGAGCCCGCGCAGATGATCTTCATGTCGCCTTCGGGCTTTGGGCGGACGAGGCAGTCGTCCATCTGATAATAGTCGCCCTTGAAATCGCTCCGCCCCGTCTCCCACAATTCGCGCAGGATGCGGGCATATTCGTCGAGCATCTGATACCGGTTGCGGAAATGCTCGTCGCCCGGCCACAGCCCCATCTGGCTGTATTCGGGGCGCTGCCAGCCGGTGATCAGATTGAGTCCGAAGCGCCCGTGGCTGATGCTGTCGATCGTGTTGCACATCCGCGCCGCAAAGGCCGGCGGGATCACCAGCGTCGGACAGGTCGCATAGATCTTGATCTTCTCGGTCACCGCGGCAAGCCCCGCCATCAGCGTGAAGCTTTCCAGCCCATATTCCCAGAATTCGGTCTTGCCGCCAAAGCCGCGCAGCTTGATCATCGACAACAGAAAATCGAGCCCGTGCCTTTCGGCGCTTTGGGCGATCGCCTTGTTGAGATCGAAGCTCGGCATATATTGCGGCGCGTTCTCGCTGATCAGCCAGCCATTGTTGTTGATGGGGACAAAGACGCCGACCTGCATGGGCTATTCCTCGCTATAAGTACCGGCGAGCCACGCCAGCACGGGACGGATAAAGGCATCGGGGCGCGTCACATTGCACGCATGACCGCCCCACGAAATCGCTTCGAGCGCTGCATCGCCCAATTCGCCCGAGAGCAACGCGCCTGCGGTTGAGGGCACGAGCATATCGTCGTCGGCGACAAGCACCAGCGTCCGCGCGCCCAGCCCCTTCAACGAGCCGCGCGCATCAAAGCCTGCAAGCGCCGCGATCCGTTTCTCCATCGTCGCGCGGCCGGGGAACGCCGCGATCTGGTGCGGCAGTTCGTCCTCTAGGGCGCCACTGTGCTGGCTGATCCACGCGGCGGGATAGAGAAAGATCGGCTGCGCGCGCAGAAACGCCTCGGTGCCGGCATGGCGCAGCAGGTTCAGCCGCGCCTCGAAACAGCGCAGAAAATGCGGATCGGCGCTCGCCCAGCCGTTGACGACGACCAGCCGGTCGAGCCGCCCGGGCGCTTTCACCCCCAGCGCCAGCCCGGCGACCCCGCCCGCGGCATGGCCGACAATGCTCGCCGCGGCCCAGCCGAGCGCGTCCATCAGCGCGATCATATCGTCAGCCAGATCGTCGACGGTCACCCGGTCGGGCAGCGCGCGGTCGCTCCGCCCCGTCCCGCGATGGTCATAGACCAGCACCCGATACCGCTCGGCAAAAGCCGCAAGGTTCGGCTGCCAGTAACTTGCCGATCCGCCCAGCCCCGACGACAGGATCAGCCGTGGCGCATCCGCTGGCCCGTGCAGTTCATAATAAAGGCCCGCGGCCTCCGCCCCGACGACAGCATCAGTCAAGATGTGCGACGCTTGCGATCTCGACCAGGCAATCGGCCTTCACCAGATCGGCCTTGATGCAATAGCGCGCCGGCTTCGCGCCCGGAAAATACTCGGCATAGACCGCATTGAACGCGGCATAATCGGCAAAATCCTTGAGGAAGATATGGTTCATCGCGACATCTTCCAGCGTCGCCCCCGCGGCTTCCAGCGTGATCCGGATGACATCGAGCACATGCCGCGTCTGCGCCGCGGCGTCGCCGACGTGCAGCACCACCCCACCCTCGCCCAGCGCGAGCACGCCCGAGACATACACGGTGTTCCCTGCCTTCGCCCCCGCCGAATAGGGCGCGATCGGGGTCGGGAATTGCGGCGGATTGATCGGCTCGAAAGGCATCATTCGTCTCCTGTCGGCTGCTGGCCGATGCTGCCGCAAAAATCGGCCACGGTCGAAACCCAGCCAAAGAATGTCTCGATATTATAGACGGTCGCCTCGCGGACGAAATCGGGGCCCAGATGATGCGTCGCATCCTCCAGCATCACCGAAAAATATTCGAGGTGGAACGCGTCGCGCAGCGTCGATTCGACGCACACATTGCTCGCGATCCCGACGAAGACGATCGTGCGGATGCCGCGCGAGCGCAGCACGCTGTCGAGCTGCGAATTGAAGAACGCCGAATAGCGCGTCTTGTGGACGCGGATATCGCCCGGCTGCGGCGCCAGCGCGTCGACCAGTTCATAATCCCAGCCGCCGCGCGCGAGCAATTGTCCCGCCAAATCGGGCCGTGCGCGCATCGTTTTGAGCGCGTTCGACTTGTGCCAGTTCGGCGACCCCGGCCCGCCCGCCTCGACATAGTCGGCGTCCCAGCCATTCTGCAGATAGACGACCGGCATCCCCGCACCGCGCGCGACCGCCAGCACCTGTCCGATCCGCCCGATCACGCTCGCCGCGCCGGCTATGTCAAAGCCCGCCAGGTCGACATAGCCGCCCTTCGACGCATAGGCATTCTGCATGTCGATCACCACGACCGCCGTGGTCGCAGGATCGACGATCACCGGCTCGGGCCGCGCCGGCAGCGTCAGCCTGGCGCGTCCCGTCGGCGCCGTATCGACCGCAATCGCCATCCTCGACCTCCTCAAGCGAAGCGCGCAGCTTCCCCGAAAGATCAGCGAGATGCAAGCCGGCGATCCGCCCAGCGTCGCTGCTCGATCGCCTGGCGTCCCTTTGATTAAGGCGAAACCGCGCGCCAAGCCCCCGGCGCGAGCACGCCAATCTCCCATTCCCCGATCCGCCACCGCACCAGCCGCAGCGTCGGATAGCCGACCGCAGCGGTCATGCGGCGGACCTGGCGGTTGCGGCCTTCGGTGATCGTCAGTTCGATCCAGCTATCGGGGACGCTCTTGCGGTATCGCACCGGCGGGTCACGGTGCCAGAGCTCGGGCGGGTCGATGCGGCGGACGGTCGCGGGGCGCGTCATACCGTCGTTGAGCATGACCCCGGCGCGCAACCGGTCGAGGCTCGCGGCGTCGGGCTCACCCTCCACCTGCGCCAGATAGGTTTTGGGCGTCTTGTGCTTCGGCGACGCAATGCGCGCCTGCAGCGCGCCGTCGTCGGTCAGGATCAGCAGCCCCTCGCTGTCGCGGTCGAGCCGCCCCGCGGGATAGACGCCGGGCACGTCGATATGGTCAGACAGCGTCGCGCGCGCCTCCGGCGTGCCGCGATCGGTGAATTGCGACAGGACGCCATATGGCTTGTTGAACAGGATCAGGCGGGCCAACGGCGTGTCCTCCAGATCACCCTGAGCACTTAAATTTGCGTGTTCCCCCGCGAAGGGGGTCCATCTCCTGCGGCCTCAAACTCGCACCGGCAGGAGAAGGGTCCCCGCCTTGGCGGGGACACGCAAACCCTTGTTCCTCGGCGAAGTTATGCCGCTTCCTTCTTGCGCGACGCCTTCTTGCGCTCGTGCGGGTCGAGCAGCGCCTTGCGGATGCGGATGTTCTTCGGCGTCACTTCGACCATTTCGTCGTCGTCGATATAGGCAATCGCCTGTTCCAGCGTCATGCGGCGCGGCGGGGTCAGGCGGATCGCGTCGTCCTTGCCGGTCGAACGGAAGTTCGTCAGCTGCTTCGACTTCATCGGGTTGACCTCAAGATCGTCGGGCTTTGCATTCTCGCCGATGATCATGCCCTCGTACAGCGCTTCGCCGGGCGAGACGAACAGGATGCCGCGCTCTTCGAGCGGGCCGAGCGCATAGGCGACGGCTTCGCCATTGCCGTTCGAGATCAGGACGCCGTTCTGGCGGCCCGCGATATTGCCTTTGTACGGGCCATATTTTTCGAACAGGCGGTTCATGATCCCGGTACCGCGCGTGTCGGACAGGAATTCGCCATGGTAGCCGATCAGGCCGCGAGACGGGCCGCTGAAGGTGATGCGCGTCTTGCCACCACCCGACGGGCGCATGTCGGTAAGGTCGGCCTTGCGGATCTGCATCTTCTCGACAACCGTGCCGCTATGCTCGTCGTCGACGTCGATGACGACCGTTTCATAGGGTTCGGTGCGCTTGCCGGCCTCGTCTTCGCCATAGAGGACGCGCGGGCGGCTGATGCCGAGTTCGAAGCCTTCGCGGCGCATCGTTTCGATGAGCACGCCGAGCTGAAGCTCGCCGCGGCCCGCGACTTCAAAGCTGTCCTTGTCGGCGCTTTCGGTGATGCGAATCGCGACATTGGTTTCGGCTTCGCGGAACAGGCGGTCGCGGATCATGCGGCTCGTCACCTTGCTGCCCTCGCGGCCCGCCATCGGGCTGTCGTTGACGGCGAAGCGCATCGACAGCGTCGGCGGATCGATCGGCTGCGCGGCGATCGGCTCGGTGACGGTCGTGTCGGCGATGGTGTTCGCGACGGTTGCCTGTGCCAGGCCCGCGATGGCGACGATGTCGCCCGCGCGCGCTTCCTCGACGGGAACGCGCTCGAGCCCGCGGAACGCGAGCAGCTTCGACGCGCGGCCGGTCTCGATGATCTTGCCGTCCATGTCGATGGCGTGGATCGGCTGGTTGACCTTGATCGTCCCCGACTGGACGCGGCCGGTCAGGATGCGGCCGATGAAATTGTCGCGGTCGAGCAGGGTCGCGAGGAAGGTGAACGGACCATCCTCGGGCAGGCCCGGGGTCGGGACGTGCGACACGATCGTCTTGAACAAGGGTTCGAGCGTGCCTTCGCGCGCGGCGGCGCTTTCGGAGGCATAACCGCCGCGGCCCGACGCATAAAGGATCGGGAAATCAAGCTGTTCGTCATTGGCTTCGAGCGTCAGGAACAGTTCGAACACTTCGTCGAGCACTTCGGCGGCGCGCGCGTCGCTGCGGTCGATCTTGTTGACGACAACGATCGGCTTCAGGCCCAGCGCGAGCGCCTTGCCGGTGACGAACTTGGTCTGCGGCATCGGGCCTTCGGCGGCATCGACGAGCAGGATGACGCCGTCGACCATGCTCAGGATCCGCTCGACCTCGCCGCCGAAATCGGCGTGACCCGGCGTGTCGACGATGTTGATGCGCGTCGTGTCGGCGCCTTCGCCCCATTCGACGCTGGTGCACTTGGCGAGAATCGTGATCCCGCGTTCCTTTTCCAGGTCGTTGGAATCCATCGCTCTTTCTTCGACGCGCTGGTTGTCGCGAAACGTGCCCGACTGACGGAACAGCTGGTCGACGAGAGTGGTCTTGCCATGATCGACGTGCGCGATGATGGCGATATTGCGCAGAGACATGCTCGGTTAGGCCTTATGGAGAGGGCAGCGCAAAGGCGCCGCGAAACGCCGCGCCCCTAACAGAATGACTGCTGCAGCGCAACATCATTGCCGACGCGGCGCCGACCGGCGGAGGGCGCGCGCTAGTCTATTGGGGTTATATAGCGAATGATCTTCGTCGCGGCGGAGGCGCTTTGCGAGCCCGCCGTCGAAACCGGTCTTCCAGCGCCGCAGCAGAGCGCCCGCATTCTCGCGCTCGCCGATCGCCTGCAATTCGCGCGACGCCGCGAGGAGCGCGGCGCGGTCGCCGGCGAAACCGGTCCCCGCATAGCGCTCCGAAATCAGGGCGAGCTGATGGCGCACCGCGGCGATCGACAGGCGCACGCCGGCGCGATCCTCGCGCCCGATCATCAGGACGGCTGCGGCCGTGCCATCATCAATTGCGCGAAACTGGTCGTCCAGACGCCGCGCCTGCGAACGGTCCGGCTGGCACGGTCCGATCGCGCGGACATAGGCGGCGATCGCCGCGAGCATCGCCGGCGTCGGCTCTTCGCCACCGAATTCCTCGACGATCAGGGTGCGGATGAAGGGTTCAAGCGCGCGCGCCGCGGGATCGCGCGCGACCTTTCCAGGCATCGCAAGGTCGGGGATCGCGACGGGGTCGAAACGCGCATTGCCGCGTGCGGCGCTGAAGAAGCTGTTGGTGACGTCGGCGGTGCCCGGCGCATCCGACACGCCCGCCAGCTGGAAATGCGGATTGCCGCGCCCGTTGATGTGGCAACTCGCGCAGCTCAGCCCTGCCTTCGCCGCCTGTCCGCCGAGCAAAGTGGGGGTCGCAAACAGCGCGCGACCGCTTCTCACGCGCGCATCGTCGATCGCAAGGCAGGTTGCGGGCTGCGCCGACAGCAAGGCATAGTCGGATCCCGGCGCCGTCCATCGCGATTGCTCGAACGCCGGCGGCGCATCGGCGCGCGTCGCTGCGGTCGCGAGCAACAGCGCGGCGAGCGCGATCAGCTGACGGATGCGCGGCGCTCCATGATCCAGCGCCGTAACTCGTCAGCCTCGTGGCAGCCGAAGCCGCAAATCCCTTCAAGCTTCGCGAGATTCGCCTTCGCGCCCGCGACATCGCCGCGTTCGAGCTTCAGTTCGCCATAATATTCGAGCGCACCGCGATGCGTCGGCGCGATGTCGAGCGCGGCGCGGTAATAGGCTTCGGCCTGGTCGTACCGTTTCAGCTTGCGGTTCGCGAAGCCCAGATAGGTCAGCACATCGGGGTGCGGCCCCGCCGCCCAGAGGGCTTCGTCGAGCTTGGCGATCGCGGCGTCGTAGCGATGTTCGTTGATCAGCGAGACCGCCGCGACATAGGTCGCGTCGAGCGATTCGGCGGAAGCGAGCCGGACCTCGGGCTCGACGCCGCGCTGCGCCTGCGGGCCCGCCGCAATCGCAGCCTCGATCTTGGCGATCCCGTCGGTGATCTTGGCGGCGTTGGCGCAGATACCGCCGCAGGCTTCCTGCATCGCCTTCAGCGCGCCGAGTTGTTCGGTGGCCTTCTCGGTCTTGCCGAGCTTCGCTTGCGTGATGCCCAAGTCGCGGCGCGCGTCGACCATCTTCTCGTCATAGCGCACTGCGGCTTCCAGCGGCTTCACGGCGCGCGTCAGATCACCCTGCGCCATCAAGCTCGCACCAAGCAGATAATTGGCTTGCGGGTTCTTCGGAACCGCCGAGACGACCTTTTTGAACGCTTTGGCGGCCTCGACATAATCGCCGGTGGCGAACGCATCGGCGCCCTTCTTATAGTCGACGGTCGGGTCATAGGTTGGCGCGCTCTGGCTCGGCATCGAGCCGCCGCCACCCCCGCCGCCGCCCGCGGCAAAGGCCAGCGGTGCGGTGAATAGAGCGCAGACTGCAAACAGCGTCAGTGACCGGTAGCGCATGACGACCTCTCCCTTGGCCGGTGTTGCCCGCAGTCTAGCACAGACGCACGGCGCACGGAACGGCCAGGGTAAGGGTCTTGAGGGCAGAACCCTAAAGCAGTGCAACCAGCCGCTCGACCTCGACAGCCGCCAGTCGCGCGGCGCGAACGAGATTGGCCTGAAAATCGCCGCCGCTCTCGCCATTGGCTTCATCGGTCACGGCCTTGATGGCAGCCCAGGGCTTGCCGAGCCGGGCCGCAACCTGTGCCACTGCGCCGACCTCCATGTCGACCAGAGTCGCGCCGAGGTTGTCCGCCAGATCGGCCGCGGCATCGGGGCACGCAACAAAGCTGTCGCCGCTCGCGATGCGGGCGTGCGGAAGGCCGAGACCCGGATCGGCCAATGCCGAAAAATGCGCCTCTCCCGCCTCGCCGATCGGCCAGTCGCCTGCGCGATAGCGCCTGAACAGGCCGGGCTGCATCGCGCCATAATCATGCTGCACCGCCTCGGCGATCCAATAGCTCCCCGGCGCGGCGCCGAGCGATCCGCATGTGCCGCTCATCAACAGCAGGTCGGCCTCGCCGCCCAGCATCCCGGCGCACAGCGCGGCATTGACCTTCCCGAGGCCGCAGATCGCAATGGTCACCCGATGGCCATGCGCCAGCACCCGGCGCGGCGTAAAGGGCCCGGCGCTCCTGATGCCGTCATCGCGGAACAGCGCATCCCCCTCTTCGAGAAGCGCGGCGAGGATCAGGATATCGGCCATCGCGCCTCTCTATCGAGTCGCGCGGCCTTGCCAACCCCGCCTCATCCCGCCATCGCCGATTCCCATGCTCTCGCGCCTTTTTCCCGACCGCTTCGTTCCCATCCTGCTGGCCACGATCCTGATCGCCAGCCTGCTGCCGGTGCGCGGCGCCGCGGTTCCTGTCGCACAGGGCGTATCGACCGCAGCGATCGTCTTTCTGTTCTTTCTCAACGGGGTTCGTCTGCCGCGCGACGAAGTGCTGCACGGCATCCGCAACTGGAAGCTGCAAGGCGGCGCGCTGGCTTTCTGTTTCGGTGCGATGGCGCTGCTTGGACTCGGTGCGCAGCTTGCCACCGCGCCCTTCCTCCCCGCGACGCTTGCGCTGGGTTTCCTGTTCCTCGGCATCCTGCCATCGACCGTCCAGTCGGCGACCGCCGCGAGCAGCCTTGCCGGCGGCAATGTCGGCGCGAGCGTCGTTGCCGCCGCGTTGCTGAACCTGATCGGCGTCGCCGCCTCGCCGCTTCTGTTCGCCGCGCTTGCGGGGGCCGAGGGAGAGATCCATGGCGAAGCGGTGCTGCGAATCGTGTCGATCCTGCTGCTGCCCTTCATCGCCGGGCAGCTTGTCCAGCGCTGGCTGCGCCCCTGGGTGCTCGCCCATCGCGGCCTTGCGACCATCATGGACCGGACCGCCATTGCGATCGCAGTCTATGTCGCCTTCTCGGCCGCCGTCGTCGCGGGCATCTGGGGACTGCTCGACGGACGCGAAATCGCGATCGTCTTCGCCGTCGTCGCGCTGCTGCTCGCGCTCTCCTTCGGCGGCGCCTGGGGACTCGGGCGGCTGCTGGGGCTGCGCCGTCCCGACCGCGTCACGCTGCTTTTCTCGGGAGCGCAAAAGAGCATCGCGGTCGGCGCCCCGCTCGCCGCAACGCTGTTTCCGGCGGCGACCGCCGGCATGGTGCTTGTCCCGATCCTCGTCTATCATATGGCCCAGCTGATCCTCTCGGCGTGGCTCGCGCCCACGCTTGCGCGCCATCAAGAGGTGTAGTGCTTGAATAACACAGGCTGGCATGCCATATAGGCAGGCGGCCCGAGATCGTAACGGCGGGTTGGAGGAAGACGAATGAGCGAAGTGACGGCCACTGCGACCGCAACCGACGAGCTGAAGCTGACCCCGCCCGATCCGGTGCCCGTCGTGTCCCCGGAAAAGGCAGCAGGCCTTGTGCCGCTGTCAGGCGATCAGAAATCGAAGCTTGAGGAACGCGTCGACGGCTTTGTCGACGATCTGGTGGCGCAGGACGTCAATTCGCCCGCTTTCGGGCAGAAGGTCGACCAGATTACCAATATGGGCCGCAAGGAAATGCTGGAGGCGGCGAACCAGTCGAACCGCTTCCTCGACCGCCCGATCAAGGCGATGGACCGCGACAGCGACATCGGCATGAACCTGATCGAACTGCGCAATACGGTCGAGCGGCTCGATCCGTCGGCGAACGGCAAATTGCTGTCGAAGCGCGGCTTTCTCGACAAGATTTTCGGCAGCAGCGTCACCAATTATTTCGCCCAATATCGCTCGGCCCAGACGCATATTTCGGGGGTTCTCACCGCATTGTCGAACGGCAAGGACGAGCTGTTGATGGACAATGCCGCCATCGACGTCGAACGCCGCAAGCTGTGGGAAGCGATGGGCAAGCTCGAGCAGATGGTCCACATCGCCCAGACGCTCGACGAAAAGCTCGAAGCCAAGGCGAACGAACTCGACAGCGTCGATCCCGCGAAAGCGAAGGTGCTACGCGAGAACGCGCTCTTTTACGCCCGCCAGCGCACACAGGATCTGCTGACCCAGATGGCGGTGACGGTGCAGGGCTATCTCGCGCTCGACCTCGTCAAAAAGAATAATGTCGAACTGGTGAAAGGTGTCGACCGTGCGTCGACGACCACCGTCGGCGCGCTCAAGACCGCGATCACCGTCGCGCAGGCGATGACCAATCAGAAGATGGTGCTCGAACAGATCACCGCGCTCAACACCACCACCGCGAACATCATCGACGGCACGTCGAAGATGCTGAAGGACAACACCGCGCGCATCCATGAACAGGCGGCATCGAGCACGATCCCGATGGAAACGCTGCAGCGCGCCTTCCAGAACATCTATGACACGATGGACGCGATCGACACCTTCAAGCTGAAAGCGCTCGACAGCATGAAGACAACGGTCACCACCCTCGAAGGCGAGGTCGCCAAGTCGAAGGGCTATATCGCGCGCGCCGAAGGTGCGAGCCAGGCGCAGGCGAGCGTCGGCGGCGCCGATAGTCCGCTCGCATCGCTCGAAGGCTAAGACATGACGATGAGCGAAGTCGACAAGGTCCGGATTTCGGCCGCCTCGGCAATCGAACGGTCGCGCGAGCGTCGCCGCCCGATCGGGACGAAGAGCGTCGCGCTGCGTCGCCAGCATCTCTACAAAAAGCTCGGCCGCGTCCTCATCGCGGGCGGAATCGTGCTGCTTGGCGCAGCCTTGTTCGGAGCGTTGATCCAGCCGCTCGGCTTTACCGGGCTGCTTGCGCTGTTCGTGCTGCTGATCGGAGTAGCCGTTCTGTTCGGTCGATCGCCCTTCCCCGAACCGCGTCAGGCTGACCTGCCCAAAGCCGATCTGAAACAGCTCGCGGGGCGTACCGAAATATGGCTCGAGGCGCAGCGCCCCGCGCTTCCCGCCCCCGCGCGCCAGCTCGTCGACGGCATCGGCGTTCAGCTCGACCTGCTCGCCCCGCAGCTCCAGACGCTCGACGCAGCGAGCCCGGCAGCGGCCAATATCCGCAAGCTGGTCGGCGAAGACCTGCCCGAACTCGTCGCCGGCTATCAGCGCATCCCCGCCGGGCTCCGCAAGGAAGCGCATGCCGGCCGCACCCCCGACGAAACGCTGGTCGGCGGACTCGGGATGATCGAGCGCGAGATCGGTGACGCCGCGCGCAGCCTGGCCGCCGGCGACCTCGACAAGCTGGCGACGCGCGAACGCTATCTCCAGCTCAAATATCAGGGGATCGAGGGCGAGGACACACCGCCGGTCTGACCGTCCCGGACGCGCCTTGTCTAGGCGATCCGCTCCAACCAGGCCGCGAGCGCCGCCCGCGTCGCCTCCGCCGCTTCCAGCTGCGGCATATGACCGCATCGGTCCACGACCGCCAGCGTCGCGCCGCGAATCGCCTCGGCGAGTTCGATCGACCGTTCGGGCGCCACGATGCGGTCCTCGGCGCCGGTCAGCACCAGGACAGGCACAGCGATCGCCGACAGATCCCCGCGCTGATCTGGGCGCTCCAGCGCCGCCGTCTGCTGTTCGATAAAGCGGTCGGCGTCGCAGCGCAGCAGCATCGCGCGCACCTCATCGAGCAGCGCCGGATCGGCGCGACTGTCACGCGCCAGCGACGCGCGCGCCAATGTGCCCGCGACCGCGGGATAATCGATACGCGCGTCGGCCATCACCCGCCGCCGCCCCGCGCGCTGCTCGTCCGAATCGGCCCGCGCGCTGGTGCTGAGCAAAGCAAGCCCGGTCAGCCGATCCGCCGCGCGCGCCGCAACGGCGAGCGCGACATAACCGCCCATCGAATGACCTGCGAGCGCGAACCGGTCGGGCAGTTTCGCCAGCACCGCATCGGCCATCGCGGCGATCGACGCACCGCTTGGCACATGGATCGCGTCGACGGGCATGCCCCGCCAGCACGCGGCGTCGGCCCCGATGCCGCATAGAGCCACCAGCGGAATCGTCATCGCCGCGCGTCAGGTGCCGCGTAGCCGCTGCGTGCCGCCGAACCAAAGCAGCAACACGAGCAGCAGCGGCGGCGCAAAGCCCCATTGGGCGGGCCCCGCCAGCGGCGCCAGCAACACCGATGAGGACAGCAGCCACAGCGCGGCCAGCAGCGCGCCGATCGCCAGCGCCTCGACCGCGAAGCTGCGCCAAAAGCGCCGCTCGGCGCGGGCGAGCGCGGCTTCGGCATCAATCGCCTGGTCGATGCGCGTGACGAACTGGCGGTCGCCGGCGCGCGCGGGCGGCGCCAGCACGTCGGCCAGCATCGCGTCGATCTCGCTCTCGTCGGGCCGGGTCATGGCTGCGCTCCTTCGCCGATCATCTTCTGCGCCTTGGCGCGTCCGCGCAAGACCAGCGATTTGAGCGTGCCGAGCGGCACGCCCATGATCTCTGCCGCCTCGCCGTGCGACCATCCATGCCCGAAACACAGCGTGAGCGCGGCGCGTTCTTGCGGCGAAAGCGCGGCGAGCAGTCGGTCGGCGTCGATTGCGGCATCGCCACTGGCACGCGGATCGATCGACGTGGGGATATCGTCGCCCGCGGCCAGTCCTTCGCGTCGCCGCGCGGTGCGCCGCTGGTCGAGAAAGAGCCGCCAGCCGATCCCGATGAGCCAGGCGCCATAGCTCCCCTGTCCGCGATAATCGCCGGCCCGCTGCCAGGCACGGACAAAGGCCTCCTGCGCAAGGTCGTCGGCGTCGCTTCCCGCGACGCGCGCCAGAAAGCTGCGCAGCCGCCCCTCGTGCCGGAGCACGAGGAGCTGGAAAGCCGCGCGATCACCCCCTGCGACGCGTGTGTTGAGGGACTGATCTTCATCGTCACGCAGCGGCGCGCTCCTCGGCGGCGGCGGCGCGGGCAAGGCGGCGGCGGTACAGAAGCGCCGCCCCGACAAAGGCAGGGAACAGCGCCGCGCCCGCCGAGATGCGGATCAATTGTTCATGGCCCTGGATCAACCCGAAGCCCGCCATCGCCAGTCCGATCGCGAGCAGAACCAGACCGTTGCGGTCGTCGCCCGGCGCGTCGCCGGTGCGGCCGGCGCCAAGATGCTCATATGGCTTGTTGAGCTTGTCGATCATCGCATCGACCGCGTCGGACTTCGCCTCGATCGCCCGGCGGATCGACCGGTGGAGCATCCACGCATGGAGCAATCGCGCGAGCAGGAAAAAACCGATCACGAACAGCGCGACCATCGTGATGTTTTCCATGAGATTGAAGAAGCTGTCGCTGATCGCGACCAGCTCGGTGGTCGGCGGCGGCGGCGGCAGAAAGGATGCGATGTCGCGCGGGTCGATATAGGCCGCGACGTCGGCGGGGCTGATCGACTGGCCGGGCGTCACCGGCACGGTCACTGCGGCGGCCGGCGCCGCCGGGGCTGCGGACGTGGCAGCAGCCGTGGCGGCGGTCGCGGCAAGCAGATAGGTCATTGTCATTCTCCTTCATGCCGGACGGCATGGTCAAACCACAGGCGGCGGCCTCCGGCAAGGCGCATCATCGGACCCAACGGGGATCGGGCCGGATGCGCGCGAGGCCGCCGCCGGGACCAGCCGAAGCCGATCATGGACTAGACGGCACCAACGGCTTCGGTGGATGCAGGAAGGAGAAAATAATGTGGGCGCGGGCCAGGTTCAGGACCCCGACGCCAAGACCCTAAAGCCCTTCGCCGCCCATCCAATGGGCATTGACCAACCGGCGCGCGAGTGCGCCGACCTGAATGCGGATATCGGGCACCGCGACGACTTCCCACAGGTCGCCGCGCGTCATCGGTCCGATCGCCAGGATATGTTCGGACGGATGGCCCTTCGCGTCGATGACATGGCCGTCGCGGTCGATATCGAGCCCGAGACGCAGCGCGTCGGGCCGGATACGCCGCGCACCCAGCATCCGCTTCACCAGCGGGTCGGTCGAGCGCAGCAGGTCACCCTGCGGCCCCGTGCAATTGATCATCCGCGCCGCGCGCGTGACGACCAGCTCGTCGTCGCCGCGCGGCAACCACGACACCGCCAGCGCGTCGCGCTCGACCGCAACGCTGGCAATCTTGCCGGCCCGAAACCGGAGTTGCCCCGACGCGATCAGCGCCTCGATCCTGTCCGCCACATCGGGAGCGAGCCGGTGGCGGTGGACATCCCAAAAGGGCCGCAGGTGGCGCAGGAAGCGCTCACGCTTCGCGGCATCCGCCGACGCCCACATCATCTGCGTGATCGGGCGAATCGAATCGACGACGAGCCGCCAATCCTGCCGGCGCGCCTCGGCCCGCGCCCAGCCGACCAGGTCCGACAGTTCGGGCGCCGGCTTCGCCAGCACCGGCTTTGGCCGAGGAAGCCCGTCGATGTGACGGTGCGGCCGCAAACCGCGCCGCGACAAGGCGGTGATCGGTCCTTCGTGGCCGTGGGTGACAAGGCGCAGGATGACGTCGACTGCGGTCAGCCCGGCGCCGATCACCAGCACCGGCGCATCCTTCGGCAGTCCCTCCTCAAAGGCGCTTGCCCATGGATCGCCGATATAGCGATGCGACGGCAGATGCGCGCCGGCGATCGCTGGCGGGTCGTGCGGGGGCAGGTTGCCGATGGCGAGCACGGCGCGGTCGGCTTCGATCAGCCCGCCGTTGACCAGCCCGAGTGTCACTTGCCCACCGCGCTCCTCGATATCGAGCACTTCGTCATCGACCAGCTTCAGGCGCCGTCCGTGGCGCTCCATCGCGTCGCCCAACGCCTCGCGCAAATAGCGGCCATAGGTCGAACGGGTGACGAACGCCGCGTCGCAGCCGAGCCCGCGCGACGCCAGCCAGTCGCAGAAATGGTCGGGCCGGTCGGCAAAGGCACTCATATTGCCCGCGCGAACGTTCAAAAGATGCGCGCTTTCGCTGCTGCTGTAAGCGACCCCTGCCCCCATGCGGTGCCGGTCGCGCTCGATCAGCAGCACCTCGACATCGGCCTGTTCGAGCAGGTTGAGCGCGAGCATCGTCCCCGAAAAGCCCGCGCCGACGATCGCGACGCGCGTCGCCGTGCGAAAGCGCGGACGCGGCGAATGGAGTTCGGTCGTGACGAGGTTCATCGCGTAACGATGTCGCCGGACACGGTCACGCGTTCGAGCGCGCGATACTCGGGCCAATAATCGCCGACCGCATAATGCTGGGTCGACCGATTGTCCCAGATGCCGATCGCATTCGGCGTCCAGCGGAAGCGCACCTGATATTCGGGAACCTTGATCCGGTCGAACAGCAAGCGCAGCAGGCTGTCGCTCTCTTCTTCCGGCACCCCGACGATCCGCGAGGTGAAGGTATAGTTGACGTACAGGATCTTCTCGCCCGTCTCGGGATGCGTGCGCACGACGGGGTGGCGTACGGGCGGGAAATCGCGCGCGAGCTGTGCGCGCTTTTCCTCGCTGACGCGTCCGCCAAAGCTGCGGACGATATCATGTTCGGCCTCCAGCCCGTCGATCCGGTCCTTCACCGTCTGCGGCAGACCCGCATAGGCTGCCGCGGCATCGGCCCACATCGTGTCGCCTCCCAGCGGCGGCAGGTGCCGCGCGCGGAGGATCGACGTGATCGACGGCCGTTCGCGGAACGTCACGTCGGTGTGCCATTTGTTGTAGGCCTGGAACGGCGCAAGCGTCTCGGCGCTCAGTTGAACGCCTTCGACGCCTTCGATGCGCAGAATTTCGGGATAGCCGTCGACCGAAGGGATGACCGGATGGCCTTCGAGTTCGCCAAAGAAGTGGCCAAGCCGGACATGGCTTTCATGGCTGATGTCCTGATCGCGGAAAAAGACGACCTTGAAGCGCAACCATGCCGCACGCAGCAGATCGCCCTCTTCGGACAACAGCGGCCGGTCGAGGTCGAGTCCGCTGATCTCGGCCCCTATCGTCGGGGTCGAAGGCGAAATCGTGACACCGAGCGAGCGCGCAGCATCGAAAATGTCGGGAATCTGGGCAAGGCTAGCCATGAACTCTCTCCTCTGGTCGATCGATGCCGGTCGACTCGGCATACGTCCCGCAACGCCCGAGAATAACTCAACTGATCTACTTGACAAGAAGAAGAGCGGTCAACCGCGCGAAAGCTGCGACTGGCCGCGCCGGGCGCGCGCTCAGAAGTCGAACCCCGCCTGCGCCTCGTCGCTGCCAGCCGCCTTCCGTCGCGGCGCCGGAGCCGCATCGATCGCGACGCCTTCGAGTTCGAGCATGCGCGCTTTCGAGATCGATCCCCCGGGCGCCGAAAAGCCGCCGATCTTGCCGCCGGCGCCGGTCACGCGGTGACACGGGACGATCAGCGGCACGGGATTAGCCGCCATCGCCTGCCCGACGTCGCGGGCGAATTCGGGTCCGGCGCCCAGCGCCTTGGCGACTGCCCCATAAGTTGTCGTCTCGCCCCATCCCAGCGTGCGAACGAGCGCATAAACCTGCTGAAAAAAGGGCGTCTGTTGGCCCATGTCGACGGGTACCTCGCCAAATTCGACCCGGTCGCCCGCGAAATAGCGGACCACGGCATCGACGACCGCCCGGATATGCGGCGGCGGCTCGCTTGGCTGCGCCTCGGGAAACCGGCGGATCAGTGCCTGGTCCGCCGCGAAGGCGGTCGCGGCCGGAAGGCGCAAGGCCGCGATGCCAGCATCATTCCAGCCCAGAGCCGCGAAACCGGCCGCCGTCTGGAACAGATAATAGTCGGTCCGCGTCGCCATGTTTTGCATATTCTATCGCTGCGGCCGATTTGCAACGTTCGGCTGCGCTCGTCACAAGGGCAATTCGGTCGTCGCCTTGATTTCCGAAAGCGCCACGGTCGAGTTGATTTCCTGCACCCCCGGCAATTTGCTCAGCTGGTCAAAGAAGAAGCGCTCATAGGCGTCGATATCCTTCGCAACGATCCGCAGCATGAAGTCCGTCGTCCCCATCAGGACATAGGCGTCGAGCACTTCGGGGAAGCCGCGGATCGCCGCGCTGAACTCGTCGAGATTGGCGCGGCCATGCGCATTCAGTTTCACCTGCGCGAAAACATGCGCGTTGAGCCCGACCTTGCGCCGATCGATCAACGCGACACGCTTGCGGATGAACCCCTCGCGCTCGAGGCGGTCGATACGCCGCCAGCAAGGCGAGACCGACAGCCCGACCCGCTCGGCGATTTCGGCGGTCGTCTGGCTCGCGTCGCGTTGCATTTCGCGGAGGATTTTTATCTCGAAGGGATCAAGATCGGTCATAAATTCCTTCTATCACGTATTATTCGATCATAATACCCGGTAACGAGCCGAATGCGCGAAAATGCGAACAAGTTTTATCGCACCGAAGATGCGAAGACCGGGCCTCGTCCCACAAGGAGATGTTGCCATGGTTTCGCGCCCTACCCGCCTCACGCCGCCGCTCGAATGCGTGCGGCTTCTCGACCGCGACAGCGGGCTTGACGGCGTGATCGCGATTCACTCGACCGCGCTCGGGCCCGGTGCCGGGGGATGCCGGTTCTGGAGCTATCCCGACCTCGACCACGCGCTGGCCGACGCCGTCCGGCTGGCCGAAGGCATGAGCTATAAGAATGCGCTCGCCGGCCTGCCGCTGGGCGGCGCGAAAGCGGTGTTGCGCAAGCCCGAGGGCGACTTCGACCGCGCCGCATTGTTTCGCGCCTTCGGCCGCGCCGTCGAACATCTGGGGGGCCTGTATGTGACGGCCGAAGACGTCGGGACGTCGGTTGCGGACATGCAGGACGTCGCGAGCGCGACGCGCCATGTCGCGGGTCTGCCGCCGATCGAGGGGCGCGCGGGGGGCGACCCGTCGCCCTGGACCGCGCGCGGTGTGTTCGAAGCGATGCAAGCCGCGGCGCGGTTTACGTTCGATAGCGATCTCGCCGGGCTGACCGTCGCCGTTCAGGGCACCGGCAATGTCGGTGCGGAGCTTTGTCGCCGTCTCGCCGACGCCGGCGCGCGGCTCGTGATCGCGGATCCCAGCCCGGTGCGGCGCGACCGGCTCGCCGCGATCCTCGGCGCCACGGTCGTCGGCGTTGACCAGATCGCCTCGGCGCAGGCCGAAATCTTCGCGCCGTGCGCGCTCGGCGGCGCGCTGACGCCGGAGAGCGTGCGCCAGATGAAGGCGCGGCTGGTCTGCGGCGCGGCAAACAATCAGCTCGCTTCGCCCGCGGTCGCCGATCTGATGATGCACCGCGGCATCGCCTATGCGCCCGACTATGTCGTCAACGCGGGCGGGATCATCAGCGTGTCGGCCGAATATCTGGGCGAGGACGAAAGCGACGTCGGCGGCCGCGTGGCAGAGATCGCGCCGCGCGTCGCCGCGCTGCTCGACCGCGCCGTCCGCGAAGGCCGCTCGCCCGCCATGCTTGCCGACGAAATGGCCGAGGAGATCATCGCGAACGCGCAGCGGCTTGCCGCCTGATGCGCCGCTTCCGGATCGACGCGATCCCCGATCCGCAGTCGCTCCCCCGCATCGCCGGTTTCTTCGCGCAGCGCGCGATGGTTCCGTCGATGCTGCGAATGCGGATGCTGCGCCACCATATGCGCGTCGACGTGGCGGTGGCGGGGCTGAGCGCCGCGCAAGCCGCCGTCATCGCCGCCAAGCTGGGTGCGATGTTTGCCGTGATCGAGGTCGAGCTGGCGGCGGAGCTTGCCGCCGCCGCCTGACTATTTCCCCTGGGCCGCCAGCACGCGCAGGATATTGCCGCTCCACATCTTCCCGATATCGGCGTCCGAATAGCCTGCGGCCTTCAGCCGTTCGGTGACTTTCGGCAGCGCAGATATATCCTCGATCCCGTCAAGCCCGCCGCCGCCGTCCCAGTCGGCGCCGAAGCAGATATGATCGACCCCGCCGACCTCGATCGCGCGCAGGACCATCTTCATATAATCGTCGAAGTTTACCGCCCACAGCTTCTCGGTCTTGTCGAGTTCGCGCCAGCGGCGGTTGAGGTCGGCCTGGTCGGCGGGCGACATGCTGCCGATATGCTCATATTTGCCAAACAACTCGGCGCGCGCGGGCGACATGTTCATCTGCGACATGAAGATCGTCGAAATGCACATCGCGCCGCCCTTGGCCGCGAGCGCCTTCAATCGTCCTTCGTCGAGGTTGCGCGGATGATTGTAAGCCGATCGCAGGCTTGAGTGCGACAGCAGGATCGGATATTTCGACAGCGCCAGAATCTGGTCGAACGCTGCGTCGGACGAATGGCTCGCATCGATGACGATGCCGAGCCGGTTCATCTCGGCCACCCATTGCTTGCCGAGCGGGCTCAGTCCCTTCCAGCGCCCTTCGCCGGTCGCGCTGTCGGCGAACTGATTGTCCTTAGAATGCACGGGCCCGGCTAGGCGGACGCCCTTGTTGTAGAATTCCTGCAACAGCGACAGATCCTCACCGAGCGGATAGCTGTTCTCGATCGACTTGAACGCGATCAGCTTGCCGGCCTTGTTCAGTCGCAGCGCATCGGCCGCGGTCAGTGCGGGCTCGATCGCCCCCGAATTCGCGGCGATCGTCGTGTCGATCAGGTCCGACCGTTTGCGCGCGAACGCCAGCGCGTCGGCATAGCCTTTCGCGGTCAACGGCCCCTGCTCGGTATAGATGGCAAAGAAGCCGCCATCGAGATTGCCGTCCTTCATTCGCGGAATATCGAGCTGCGCCATATCGTCGGCGAGCGGATGACGGTCGGCGAAATTCCATCCCGCGCGCTCGAAATGCAGCGGTGTGTCGAGATGCGTGTCGAGGACGAGCATCCGGCTGTGCAGTGGCGCCTCGGGGCCCTTCGGCTTCTCGCCGCCGGCCGAACACCCCGCCAGCGCGGTCGCCGTCAGCAGGATGGCCAGGCGCTTCACTTCTTGTCCTCCACCGGTTTCAGGTCGAGGTCGTGATAGTCCCAGCTGAAGTCGGCGATCTGGCTGACCGCCTTCAGCTTCACGCCGGTCACCTTGCCGTCCGCATCGAGTGCGAAGGTGACATAGGCGGGCTCGATTGCCGGATCGTCGAACGCCGTGACGAAGCTGTCATATTGCCAATGCGCCAGCCGTCCCGCCATCCGCGGGGTCGAGGTGAAATCGATCGTCAGCCCCTTTGGCGTCGAGCCGATCACGATATCGCCATACCAGGGATCGCGGTAGCGCCCTGCGTAACCCGCCAGCGCCAGCGAAGGACCGCTCTTTGCAGGCGAGGCCTGTTTCTGCTTCAGATATTCGACGCCGCCCGCCAGCCGCGACTGATACCAATCCTCCCATTTGTCGATCCAGCCATAGTCGGGCTGGTCGAGATAATGGTCGAGCAGGTCGTAATAGAGACCGAGGAGCATTCCGCTGTCCTCGCTGTTCATCATGATCGCGAAGGCAACATTCTTGTCGGGGATGATCGCGACGCGGGTGATCGAGCCGAAGACGCCGCCGCTGTGCTGGACGATGCGATGGCCGCGATAATCCTGCACCTGCCAGCCGAGCGCATAGGCCTGCTGGTTCGGCTGCGCGGGCTTGAGGCTGTCGGGCAAGGGCGTGATCGGCATCGGCGTTACCGGCGCCCACATTTCGGCGGCCTGCTTCTCGCTGAACAGCCGCTTGCCGTTCGGCAGCGCGCCGTGCGCGAGCTGGATCTTCAGCCACGCCGCCATATCGTCGGCGCTGAGCGCGAGCCCGCCCGCGGGGGCGCCATTGCGGCCCAGCTCGTCGCGTTCGTCGAGCGCCTGCTGCGGCCCCAGCCCGCGCAAAGCGCCCGACAGCCGCGCATGCGGCCACGACCGGTTCGCCACGCGGAACCGCTCTTCGCTGTCGCTCGTCGCATTCTTCATCCCGCCGGCGCGCAGCACACGCGCGCGGATGAAATCCTCCCACGTCTGGCCGGTGACTTCCTCGATCAGCTGGCCGGCGACGGCATAGAGGATATTGTCATAGGCATAGGCCGACCGGAAACTGGTCCTGGGTTTCAGATAGGCGACCCGCTCGACCGTCTGCTTGCGCGTCAGATTGGTGCGCGGCACGAACATCAGATCGCCCTGCCCCAGCCCCAGTCCGCTGCGATGGACGAGCAGGTCGCGGATCGTGATCTCGCGCGTGACCCACGGATCGTTCATGCGGAACCACGGCATATGCTTGATCACCGGATCGTCCCACGCGATCTTGCCGTCATCGACGAGCACCGCGAGCGCGGCGGCGGTCATCGCCTTGCCGGTCGAGCCGGTCTGAAAGATCGTCTGCGCATCGACCGGCGCTCGCTCGCCGAGCTTGCGCACGCCCCAGCCGTGCGACAGCGTCGTCTTGCCGTTCTCGACGATCGCGATCGATACGCCGGGAGCGCCGACCTTTTGCCGCAGCGCCTCGACGCTCTGGACGATATCGGCGGGCGGATCGGCCCAGACCGGCGTAGCGGCCGACAGCATCAGCGACAGGGCAAGCAGGCGCACGGTTTTCATGACGAAGTCTCCACTGGGGGGATGGGGGTGTCGCGCAGCAGGCGCCAGGTGCCGATAGTGATCAGCGGCACGACGAAAACGGCGAGGAACAGCCAGGCGAGGAAGCGGTATCCGCTGGCGATCAGGTCGACGAGACCGATCTCGCCCGCCACGAACATGCAGCCGGTCAGGATCACCGCCGCCATGAGCGCGCGGGCGGCGGGCTGAAGTGCGGGCCGGCCGCGGCTTTCGACCGCGCCCGAAATGCGCTCGTTGATCGCGTGCACCGCGCCCGCACCGCTTTCGAGCAAGGCGGCGAAGATCATTACCTGGAACAGGATATGAAAGCCCGGCACGTTCATCTGGCGAAGCAGGAAATCCGATGGCAGCGTCTCGGCGCCGATTGCAGGATAAAAAGCCATCATCGCGACGAAAAACAGGAGCGCGGGCAGCATGGACAATGGCCCCGCGATCAGCCCGGCGATAACGGCATCGCGCTGGCTGGTCAGGTGGCGCAGCACCGGCAGGATCACGACCGCGCCGACGATATTATAGCTCGCATAGGTCAGCCCGCCCGCCATCCAGTTGCCCCCCATCCAGCCACCAGGCGGCGGCGGCGCATGGGCAAAACCCTGTCCGATCAGCCCGCCGAAGCTCGCGAGCGCGAGGATCAGGAACAGGCCATAGACGGTGTAAAGCAGGATCGAGACATATTTGAACATCTGCTCGACGACGCCGGTGCCCCATGCGGTTACCGCGACGATCAGCACCGCCAGCAGCACCGACCCCAGCCATTCGGGCCAGCCGAAGGTCGCGGCGCCGATCGCGCCCGCTGCGGCGCCGAACACGGCAAGGATCAGGATGACGAAGATGATGTACGCCGCCTCGAACGCGACCCAGCCGGGGCCGAGCAGCGCGTTGAAGAACGCCCGGTAATCATAGGCCGCAAACTTGCGCGCGAGAGCGAAGGTCAGCGCCGCGACGACGCTCCAGATCACCGTCGCGAGCAGCATCGCGGCCAGCCCGCCCCATGGCCCCGACGGCACGAAATATTCGGCCAGCTCGCGCCCCGTCGCATAGCCGCCCCCGATGATGACGGCTTTCAGCGCGAAGCCGGGCAGCAGGAAGCGCTGGAACCAGCTCGAATCAGACGACATCGGTTTCACGATATTCCTGTTCCGCCCGCTCGCCGGTGCCTTCGCAGGGGCACGGAAGGCCCACCATCATGCGAGGATATTTTCGACGAGCGCGTCGAAGCTGGCGCCGCCACGGATCGGATCGGTAACCGGCAGGCCGAGCCGCTGGCGCTCGGCCGCCATCAGCGCCTCGGCGCCGTCGGCGTCGAAGCTCGACGTATTGAGGCTGATGCCGCCGCAACGGATCGCGGGATTGGTACGGCTGCCGAGGCGGATCGTCAGGTCGATCACCTCGTCGACCGTCGGCAGCGCAAAGCTTTCCATGCCCAGGATGACCTTGCGTGTCGGATCGTGGCACACGACGAAGACGTCGGGCTGGCTACCGTGAAGCAGGCCCAGCGACACCGCGGCATAGGCGGGGTTGAAGATCGACCCCTGCCCTTCGATCAGATCCCAATGGCTGTCGGGCGCGTCGGGGCTCAGCATTTCGGCTGCCCCCGCCTCGAAATCCGAAACCACCGCGTCCATCGGCATGCCGCCTCCCGCGATCATGATGCCCGTCTGGCCGGTCGCGCGAAAGTCCGCATCGATGCCGCGCGCGACGAACGCCCGGTGCAGCGCGAGCGCCGTATATTTCTTGCCGAGCGCGCAGTCGGTACCGACGGTCAGCAGTCTTTTGCCGCTGCGCTTGCGCCCATTGCCGATCGGGATCGACGGCGGCGGGGTGCGGATGTCGATCAACCGCTGCCCCGTGCGCCGCGACGCTTCGACGAGAGCGGGAACGCTCGTCAGCTTGGTGTGGAGACCGCTGACGATGTCGAGTCCCGCCTCCATCGCCTCGACGAGGACAGCAACCCAGCGCTCGCCGATGACGCCGCCCTGGTTCGCGACCCCGATGACCAGCGACTTGGCCCCGGCCGTCGCCGCCTCGGCAGGCGACATCGGCGGCAGGCCGGTGGTGACGGTGCAGCCCGCGATCGACGATTCGCCGACGCAGCGGTCGCCCGCCCAGTCGGCCAGACCGAAAGCGGTCTTGGCATAGCCCGCCTCGCTCGTGTCGCCGAGGAACAGCAGATAAGGCTGCGGAAGGGTGGGTACACCCTCCCGATCGGCGTCTGCACGCCGTTGCAGCACGGTGGCCATGGTCGTTCGTCTCCTATGGGCCGTCAGAAGCCGGCCGTCAGCGTGACGCCGAAGGTACGCGGGCGGATGACCGCGGTTCCGGCAGCACCGAGCGGAACATTGCCCGGCGCTTCGAGCGATGTCTTGCCCTCGGCATCGGTCAAATTCTTCGCATAAAGTTCGAGCGAATATTGGCCGAAATCGACGCCGGCGCGCAAGTCCACCACCTGATAGGACGGCAGATAGCGTTGGCGGCCATTGGCGCTGCGGAAGGCGAAATCATAGGCTGCGGGCTGTTTCGACAGGCTGCGGATCGAGCCGCCGACATAGGCCTTGGTTTCGCCGCCCAACTCCCACTCATAATCGGCATTGGCGCCGATGCTGTATTTGGGAGTGTAGGGCAGCGCGTCGCCCGACAGGCCGCCGACCTGCGGCGGGGTGTCGTCCTTCAGCTTGGCGTCGGTATAGGCACCGTTGAGCGAGAAGCTGAGACCGGTGGTCGGGCGCAGCACCGTGGTGAATTCCAGACCGTCGCTCGTCGCCTTGCCGCCGTTGAAATTGACCCCGAAATTGTTGATCTGGCCAAAGACCTGAATGTCCTTCCAGTCGATATGGAAGGCGGCGATGTCGATCGAGAAGCTGCGATCCGCGGTCTCGGCCTTCACGCCGAGCTCGTAGCTGATCAGCGAGTCCGAGGCATAGGTGCCCAGGTTCGCCGGTGCGCCCGGTGCCAGGACGTTGGGACCGCCGGGACGAAAGCCCTTCGCGACGCGCGCATAGACCGTGGCCTGATCGCTGATCTCGAACTGCGGCGCGGCCGAGAAGGTGAAGACATTCTCGGACGAGCGCGCGTCGGGCAAGGTGCGCGGACCGCCTGCGAGTGCGCCGTCGGATACCTGGTTCGCGAACTGCCTGTTGCCGCTGTAGCGGCCGCCGAAGGTCAGGTCGAAGCGCTCGCCGAGATGAAGCGTCGCATTGGCAAAGCCCGCCAGCTCGCGATAGCGCGAGTTGATCGTCGCGACGCCGAGCAGCGGCAGCCCGGCGACCGGCGTCAGCGTGCCCGGCTGCACCGCGTTGAAGGTCTGATCGATGATTCCCTTCTCGCGCGTGTAATAGCCGCCGATCAGCCATTCGAAGCTGTCATTCTCGGGCGACTGGAGGCGGATTTCCTGCGACACGCGCCGCACGCGCGTGAGCTGGCCCTGGAAGAAATTGTTCGGGGTACCGAAAATCGCCTGGATCAGCCCGCCGAACTGCGGGGTCAGGTCGCCGCGGAACGATTGCGACAAGGTGCTATAGCTCGTGGCCGACACCAGGTTCGCAAAACCGAGATCGGCGTCGACGATCGCGCTGTAAACGCGATAGCGGACGTCGGTGAACTCGGGAACGAACTGCGACTGCGACAGGCGGCCATAGAGGGTACGGCCGGTCGAGGGATTGCTGTCGACGCTGTTCGAGGCGTCGGTCTTCAGATTCTGGAGATAGGCGCCGAGCTGGACCGAAAAATTATCGCTCGGTTTGAACAGTACCGAGGCGCGGCCGCCATAGCTTTTCGAGCTGTTGATATTGGAATCGACGTCGGACCCGCCGGTCCCGATCGAGTCGATGAAGCCGCCAAAATCGCGATAGAAACCCGATGCCCGAAACGCGAGCGTGTCGCCGATCGGTATGTTGACGACGGCGCTGCCAAGATAGGATTCATCGCCGCCCTTGGTCGTTTCGACGCTGGCGCGTGCGCGGGCTTCGAATCCCTCGGTGTCGGGCTTCTTCGTCACATATTTGAGCACGCCGCCCATCGAGCTGGCACCATAGATGGTGCCTTGCGGTCCGCGCAGCACTTCGATCCGTTCGATGTCGAACGTGTCGAAATCGCCCGCCAGAATGGCGCCGTTGACCAGGCCGCTGCTCGAACCGAAGGTCGTTTCATCCTGATAGACTGCGACGGTCGAGGCGACGCCGCCGGTGTTGACGCCGCGCAGGACGAGGCGGCCGAAGCCGGGCGTCGTCTGCGTCAGTTGCAGGCCGGGAACCAGCTTCAGATAGTCGGAGAAGTTGGTGGCCTGGATGTTTTCCAGTGCCTCGCCCGACACCACGCTCACCGATTGCGGCACGTCGGTCAGTCGCTGTTCGCGTTTTTGCGCCGTCACGACGATGTCGTGTTCGTCGCCCGTGGCATCCTCGGCATAGGCCGGTGCCGCCGCCATGATCGCGATCATGCTTCCTGCAAGAAATAGTCCCTTGTTCATCGTCTTACCCCCAGACTTGAGCGAGCAGGCGGCGGAAATTGCCCCCCAGCACGGCAGTGATATTTTCGTTGGAATAGGCCCGGCGGATCAGCTCCTCGGTCAGGTCAAAGACCTTCTTCGGGTGATCGAAGCCGTCGATGTCGATCTTGTCGCGAAAGCCGTAGCTGGCCTTGTACGCACCCTTGAGCGCGGCATATTCGTCGGGCTTCATATCGTCATAGCCGTTGAGATCGGCGTCCGATCCGATGCCGACATGATCGACCCCGACCAGCTTTGCGACATGGTCGATATGGTCGGCCATATGCCCGACGTTCGTCGGATCGGTCGCGCGGACGAACATCCGCACCCCGGTGATGCCCATCACCCCGCCCTTCGCGGCGAGCGCCTTGATCGCTGCGTCGGTCTTGACCCGCGGATGGTCGACCAGCGCGCGGACATTGCTGTGGGTGATCGCGATCGGGCCGCTGGCGATTTCGATCGCGTCGAGCGTCGTCTTGTCGCCGCAGTGCGACACGTCGATCAGCATATGCTGTTTTTCCATCTCGGCGACGATCGCGGCGCCATAGTCGCTGACCCCGCCGTCGACCCGCTCGGTGCTGCCCGATCCGATCATATTCTGGCTGTTGTACGTCAGCTGCGCACAGCGAAGGCCAAGGCGGCGGAACAGCGCCACATCGGCGATCGTCTCGAACTGCTCGGCATTCTGGATGCCCATGATGACCGCGCATTTGCCGTCCTTCTTCGCGCGGTCGAGGTCGCCCACCGTATCGACGAGCGTGAAGACATCACTGTTGCGCCCCGCGAACCCTTGCCACCCGGCGAGAAAGGTCAGCGCCTGGCGCTTCGCATCGGGACCGCCAAGGCCATAGGCGTTGTGAAACCCCGTGATGCCGCTGGCCCGGAACTCGGCCGCCTCTGCGTCGGTCAGCCGGTGCGCGACATACTCCTCCGACATCGTGATCTTGAGCGGCGCGAGCATGTCGATGACCAGCGACGCGGCGACAAGATCGACCGCGCGGCGCGAATAGCTCCGCCCGGGAGCCGCCGCGAAAGCATAGGCGCCCCGGTTGATCATCGGCGCAGACAAAGCAGCGCCGACCGCGCCCGCGAAGATCGCGCGGCGCGTCACTGGGAATGACGATGTCATTCCGGACTCCCTCTCAAGAAAATTTCAATTTCACGACTATTGTCCTAATCAGAGAATTGTCAACCCGTTTAGGACATATATTCGCTAGCTGCCCCAGATTTCCGCCGGACAATGAATCAGGCCGCCGCGATAGGCGACGCCGGGCACGCGGTCGCGCGCCAGAAAGGTCGGGCCGTCCAGATCGACGATGTCGCACAGCTGCCCCACGAGGTACGACGGCGCCATCGACAGGCTGGTCCCCATCATATTGCCGACCATGACATCGAGCCCCAGTTTCCGCGCCTGCCGCGCGATCGCGAGCCCTTCGGTCAGGCCGCCGCATTTATCGAGCTTGATGTTCACGACGTCGAAGCGCCCGACAAGCGCGACGGTGTCGGCCAGCGTCACGGCGCTTTCGTCGGCGACGAACGGCAGCGGACGCTTCAGCCCGTCGAGGTCGGCCTCGCGCCCGCGCCGCAGCGGCTGCTCGAGCTGCGCGACGCGCGTCTGCACGAGCACCGGCAACAGTTCGGCCAGCGTCGCCACGTCATAGCCCTGGTTCGCATCGACGCCGATCCACGCGTCGGGCCGCGCGGTCCGGATCGCGACGATCCGCGCGATGTCGTCGGACAGGTCGCCCGTCAGCTTGACCTTGACCGGCGCCTCGGGATCGATCGCAAGCGCGGCTTTCGCCATATTGCCCGCGCTGTCGGCGCCGAGCGTCAGCGTCGAGCGCAGCGCTTTCGGCGGGCTCAGCCCCGCAAGCTCCCAGACCGGCCGCCCCTTCTGTTTCGCCTCGAGATCCCAGAACGCACAGTCGAGCGCATTGCGCGCGCCGCCGGGCGGCAGCAGCGTCTGGAGATGCTCGCGCGTTGCACCGCGTTCGATCGCGCCGCGCACGCGCGAGGCTTCGGCGACCATATGGTCGATATCGTCGCCCAGATAATAGACCCCGGCGCCTTCGCCGCGGCCGACATGCGTGCCGTCCGAAAGCTCGGCGACGAGCAGCGCGGTTTCGGTGAACACATGGCCCGAGATGCGGAACGGCTGGTGATAGGCAAAGCGCTCGACCCGAAGGTCGAGCGCCAGATCCTTCATGCTCTGCGTGGCCATCAATAGACCATCCCGAACCCATAGAGATGATAAGCGAGCGTCACCCACGCCAGCACCGCACCCGCAGCCACCAGCAGCAGCGCGCCGAACGTCATCGTCCATTTGCGCTTGCCCGTGACGCTGAGCCACAGGTGCCACGCGGCGGTGCCGAGCAGGCCGAAAGCGGCGACCGGCGTCAGGATGCGCAGCAGATGGATCAGCCAGTCGAGCGGCCCGCCGATGCTGCCGATGTCGTCGGAGAAGGCGGCGATCAGCCCCAGCCAGCCCGCCACCGCGGCCAGCACCAGCCACGCGAAGATACGCGACAGCCGATAGACGCGGCGCGCCCGGCCCTCCAGCGCGAAGTCAGCCTTGAAGCTGCGCCGCACCAGCGCCCGCACTGGCCACGCCAGCGCCGCGAGCAACGCGATGCCGAGCGCCGCGCACAGGGCGGGGATCAGCCAGGCGGCGTTGGTGCCGGTATGCGCGGGTTCGAACACCATGAAGGGCGACCCGGCATCGAGGCTCCAGCGCACGACGCGGCCGTCCTTGACCTCGGCGGCCAGCCTTTCGCCCGTGCCCGTGTCGCGCCACACAAAGGGAGCGACCTCGACCCAATCGCGCGCGCCGGCGCCGAGCCCATCGAGTCCCGGCACATTGATCTTGCCGTCTTCGGTCAGCGAAATGCTGGCCTGCCCGATCAGGCCGAACAGACTCAGGAAATTGGTGAAGCTGCCGCGGCTGCCTTCGTAATTTCCGACCATCATCTGCGCATGCTGCGTCGCCGTCTTGGCATCGACCGTCCCCGGCGTTTCGGTGCCGGGCAGGTAACGGTCGGCGAATTTGTGGAACAAGGCGCTGCGGACGGCGCCCGCCGCGCCTTCCTTGCCGGGGCTGTTCATCGAAATATAGACGCCGACGTCGGCGTCGGGGAACAGCCACAGATAGCTGTGGAACCAGACGGTGTCGCCGCCATGCGCGATCGCGCGGTGGCCGTTGACCTGTTGCTCGTAAAAGCCGAGCGCCATGCTGTTCAGCGGGCCGACGCCCGGCGCCTTATAGTCGTGCATCATCGCCGTGGTTTCGGGCTTCAGCAGCCCCGCGCCGCCGTTCAGGTGCGCGATCATGAACTTGCCCATGTCGGCGCCGCTTGCCGACAGGCTGCCGGCGGGGGCGGGAATGACGATCTCGAACGGCCGCGCCTTTTGCGTGATGTCGGGATAGCCGTTCGACATATCGGCAACCAGGTTGGCGGGAAGCGGTTGGCGAAAGCTCGCATGCGCCATGCCGAGCGGCTTGAAGATATGATGGTCGACATAATCGTCGAACGTCTCGCCGCTGACCCGCTCGACGATATAGCCGGCAAGCGCGGTGGCATAGTTTGAATAAGCCGGCGTCGTCCCCGGCGCAAAGACCCGCTGCGGCAGCGCGAGCGGCATCTGCTTCTTGAGCGCCATCGCGGCTTTCGGGTCGCTGCTGATCAGATAGCGCACCGATTCCTCGAAGCCCGCGGTGTGCGTCATGATGTTGCGCAGCGTGATCGGCTTGCCTTCGAACGGCGGAATCTTGAAGTCGAGATAGGCATTCACATCCTTGTCGAGGTCGAGCTTGCCCGCCTCGACCTGCTGCATCACCGCCGTCCAGGTAAACAACTTCGACACCGATCCCGGCCGGAACAGCGTGGTTTCGGGCAGGACGGGTTTGCGCTTCGCGACATCCGCAAAACCATAGCCCTTTTCGAGCACGACCTGGTCGCCGCGCACGACGACGACGACCGCGCCGGGGATCCGCCCGCGTTCGAGCGCATAGGGCAGGAAGCCGTCGAGAAACGCCTCGAGGTCGGTCGGGGTCAGATTCGCTGTCTGCACCGGCTTGGCCACAGGCAGCGGCGCCGCTTCGGCCTTTTTCGCGGCGGGCGCAGGAATCGGCCCTTGCGCCGCCAGCGGGACCGCCGCCAGCGCAGCGAGCCCGATCATCAGCTTGCGGATGAAACGCATCTTCGTCCCCTTTTTTCAGACACTCTCGCCGACCCTTGCGGCGAGGCGCGCGACCCCTTACCAAGGACTAACATCTGTTGGCCCGATGGGGACATAATGATCCTGATTAGAAAATTGTCAAACATGGAATGGAAATATTGATGGCGGACCCATCGAGCCCGCCGACGCTGGGCGCGGTGATGCGCGGCATTCGTTCGCGAAACGGCTGGACGCTCAAGGAAATGAGCGCGAAGTCGGGCATCCCCGTGTCGACGCTGTCGAAGGTCGAGCATGACCGGCTGACGCTGAGCTATGACAAGCTCCAGCAGCTGAGCCAGCGACTCAAGATCCGCATGTCCGACCTGTTCGCCGAAGACGAAGAGGACAGCACGCCGCGCGTTACCGGCCGCCGCAGCATCGGGACCATCGACCGCGCGGCCCGCGTGACGACCGACAATTACGACTATCATTATCTGTGCACCGATCTCCGCCAGAAGCGGATGATCCCGATCCTGACCCGCATCCGCGCCCACAGCGCGAGCGAGTTCGGCGAGCTCGTCCACCATCAGGGCGAGGAATTCATCTATGTCTTGGAAGGACGGATCGAAGTGCACAGCGAATTCTACGACCCCGTCACGCTCGACGTCGGTCAGGGCATCTATATCGATTCGTCGATGGGCCACGCCTATGTCGTCGCCGGGGGCTTCGACGAAGCACTCGTGCTGGGTGTCTGCTCCAGCGCCGACGACGGGCTGATGGATTCGCTGATGAGCCTCCATGGTTGAGCTGCGCACCCTTCGCCTGGCCCTGCTCGCCAGCACGCTGCCTGTCAGCGCCCTGTTCGTCACGGCGCCGGTCGCCGCGAAACCCGCCTATGACCTGATCATCCGCGGCGGCACCCTCTATGACGGATCGGGCGCGCCGCCCGTTGTCGGCGATGTCGCGATCAAGGGCGACCGGATCGTTGCGGTCGGCCGGATCGAAGGAACCGCGACCCGCGAAGTCGCGGCAAAGGGCCTCGCGGTCGCGCCAGGCTTCATCAACATGCTGAGCTGGGCAACCGAATCGCTGATCGCCGACCCGCGCAGCCAGAGCGACATCCGCCAGGGCGTGACGCTCGAAGTGATGGGCGAAGGCTGGTCGATGGGCCCGATGAACGCGACGATGAAGCGCCAGGAGACCGATCGCCAGGGCGACATCAAGTACAAGATCGATTGGACCAGCCTCGGCGATTATCTGACGTCGCTCGAAAAGCGTGGCATCGCGACCAACGTCGCGAGTTTCGTCGGCGCCGCGACGGTCCGCGTCCATGAACTCGGCGAGGATGATGTCGATCCCTCGCCCGAACAGCTGGCTCGCATGCGTCTGCTCGTCCGTCAGGCGATGAACGAGGGCGCGCTCGGCGTCGGCAGTTCGCTGATCTATGCGCCCGGCTCCTATGCCGAGACCGATGAACTGGTCGCGCTGATGACCGAAGCCGGAAAATGCGGCGGCATGTACATCAGCCATATGCGCTCCGAAGGCGACCGGCTCGAAGAAGCGGTCGACGAACTGATCGCGATCGCGCGTCGTTCGAAAGCCCCCGCCGAAATCTATCACCTCAAAATGGCGGGCCGCGGCAACTGGGGCAAATTCGACTCGGTGGTGAAGAAGATCGAGGCCGCACGCGCCGACGGGATTCGCATCACGACCGATATGTACACCTATACCGCCGGCGCCACGGGACTCGACGCTGCGATGCCCACCTGGGTGCAAGCGGGCGGTCTCGAGGCCTGGATCGAGCGGCTGAAGGATCCGGCGATTCGCGCGCGCGTCGCGGCCGAAATGCAAAAGCCCGGCAGCGACTGGGAAAATCTCTACCTCGGCGCGGGCGCCGACAAGATGATCCTCAGCGGCTTCAAGAATGAGGCGCTGAAACCGCTGACCGGCAAGACGCTCGCCGAGGTCGCCGCGATGCGCGGCAAGTCGCCCGAGGAAACCGCGATGGACCTGGTGGTCGAGGACGGCTCGCGCGTCGGCGCGGTCTATTTCCTGATGTCCGAAGACAATGTCCGCAAGCAGGTCCAGCTACCGTGGATGAGCTTCGGGTCCGATGCCGCGTCGCAGTCGGCCGAAGGCGTCTTCCTGAAATCGGGCTCGCATCCGCGCACCTATGGCAATTTCGCGCGCCTGCTCGGCCGCTATGTCCGCGACGAAAAGTTGATCTCGCTCGAACAGGCGATCTACCGGCTGACCACGCTGCCCGCGACGAACCTCGGCATCGCCGAACGCGGCGCGCTGAAGCCCGGCTATTTCGCCGACGTCGTCATTTTCGATCCCGCGACCGTCGCCGACCGCGCGACCTTCGAAAAGCCGCATCAATATGCGGTCGGAATGCGCGACGTGTTCGTCAACGGCGTCGCGGTGCTGAAGGACGGCGAGCCGAGCGGCGCCGTGCCGGGGCGCGCGGTCCGCGGCGCGGGATGGAACCGCTGTTCCTGACCGGGCCTGCGGCCGCCAGCCAAAGGACCGGCACACGCGGCTGACCCCTGGTCATGTCCGAAAGATTGGGCTCGGTCCGGTGGGCGAGCAATTCGGGCTTGCCGTCCGGCAAACATGCTGGCCATGTTTGAGCGGAACCAGCGGCGAAACGGCCGCGCTCGGGAGGATGTACGCGTGGCTGTCATAGCAATCGACGAGTCCGGACAGGCGTCGGCGGGACCGAAGCCCTTCTATCGCCACCTCTATGCCCAGGTTCTCGTCGCCATCGTGCTCGGCGCGTTGATCGGCCATGTCTGGCCATCGTGGGGCGAAGCGCTCAAGCCGCTCGGCGACGCGTTCATCAAGCTGGTGAAGATGATCATCACGCCGGTGATCTTCCTGACGCTGGTGACCGGCATCGCCGGGATGACCGAACTGAGATCGGTCGGCCGCGTCGCGGGCAAGGCCTTCGCCTATTTCCTCTTCTTCTCGACGCTCGCGCTGATCGTCGGCCTGATCGTCGCCAACACGATCCAGCCCGGTGCCGGAATGAACGTCGACCCCGCGACGCTCGATACCGGCGCGGTGAACAGCTATGTCGAGAAGGCAAAGCACAGCGGTATCATCGAATTTCTAATGGCGATCATCCCGACGACGCTCGTCTCGGCGCTCGCCGGCGATTCGCTGCTCCAGGTGCTACTGGTCTCGATCCTCTTCGGCATCGCGCTCTCGATGGCGGGCGAACCGGCGGCGCCGGTGCGCGACATGCTCGAACGCATCGGGCTGGTCGTGTTCAAGCTCGTCGGCATCCTGATGCGCGCGGCGCCGATCGGCGCGTTCGGCGCGATGGCCTTCACGATCGGCAAATATGGCATCGAATCGCTCGCCAACCTCGCGGGGCTGGTCGCGACCTTCTATCTCACCTCGGCGATCTTCGTGATCGTCGTGCTCGGTATCGCGGCCAAGCTCGCGGGCTTCTCGATCTTCAAGCTGATCCGCTACCTCAAGGCCGAATTGCTCCTCGTCCTCGGCACCTCTTCGTCCGAAAGCGCGCTGCCCAGCCTGATGGAGAAGATGGAACGCGCCGGCTGTGAAAAGTCGGTCGTCGGGCTGGTCGTCCCCACCGGCTACAGCTTCAATCTCGACGGCACCAACATCTATATGACGCTGGCGGCGCTGTTCATCGCGCAGGCGTGCAATGTCGACCTGTCGCTCGGCGACCAGATCGCGCTGCTCGCTGTCGCGATGATCAGTTCAAAGGGCGCCGCAGGCGTGACCGGAGCAGGGTTCATCACGCTCGCTGCGACGCTGTCGATCGTACCCTCGGTCCCGGTCGCGGGCATGGCGCTGATCCTCGGCATCGACCGCTTCATGTCGGAATGCCGCAGCCTCACCAATTTCATCGGCAACGCGGTCGCGACGATCGTCGTTGCCCGCTGGGACAATGCGCTGGACCGCGAACAATTGCGGCTGGCGCTGGACGGCGGCGCGGCGCCTCCACTGGCCGCATCGCCCGTCGAACAGGACACGGACTAGTTCGACGGCGGTGCGCAAGCCGCCGCGCCTTACTCGCGCACCAGCAGCATCGCGCCCGCCAGCGGTCCTCCCGAGGTCGATGTCGCGCACACCCTGGGATCGCCCTTCACCTGCCGGGCTCCGGCGCGGCCCCAAAGCTGCGTGCACGCCTCGTGCACCGTGCCATAGGCATGGAGCCGCCCGCCCGACATCGCGCCGCCGCCGGTGTTGACCGGAAGATCGCCGTCGAGCGCGATGCGCGTGCCGCCTTCGATGAAATCCTTCGCGCCATAGCGTTCGCAAAAGCCGAAATTTTCGAGCCAGTTGATCGTGTGGAAACTGAACCCGTCATAGAGTTGCGCGATGTCGACGTCGGCGGGCTTCAGGTCGGTGCGGCTCCACATCATCTCGGCGACCTTGGGCTGCGCCTGCGTGTCGAGTTCGGCGAGCTGCGTCCAGCTGTTGCGATAGCGCATCGACGATCCGATCGCGTCGATCCGGATCGGCGGATTCGGCAGGTCGCGCGCGACGTCCATGCGCGACACGATGATCGCTGCCGCCCCGTCGATCGGCACATCGCAGTCATAGATACGCAGCGGCGTCGCGATCAGCGGCGCGGCGAGATAATCGTCGATGCTGATCGGACTCTTGTAGATCGCGTTCGGGTTGAGCGCGGCATTGCGGCGCTGGTTGACCGCGATCTGCCCGACCTGTTCGGCGGTGATGCCGCTCTTGTGGACATAGAGGTTGAAGAACAGCGCCTGCTGCAAGGCGGCAGCATAGGTGTAATAGGGTGCGTACCACGAAAAGGGGCCTGCCTGCCGCTGCCCTTCGCGAAGCAGCGAGTTGGCGTACGCGGCCTTGCGCGCCGTCGCTTCATACATGGTGCGGAAAATCAGGACGTTGCGGCAGAGTCCCGCTGCGATCGCGCCGATCGCGTTGAACACGGCGCCATATTGGCCCGGCGCTTCGCCGCCGCCGCCATACCAGTTCACTTGCAGACGCAGCGCATCCTGGAGCGCCGCGCAGCCCACGGGTGAAAAGCCCGAGCCGTCTGCGCGTTCGCCGGGCCAGGTCGCGATGCCGTCGATGTCGGCGCGCGCGAGGCCGGCGTCGGCGATCGCTTCGAGCGCCGCGTCGACGGTCAGCGCCAGCGCCGACCGGCTGGCGCCGCGCGACACCTCGGACATGCCGACGCCGGTGATCGCGCAATCCTTCTCGGCGAAACGGGTCACGCGCGCACCGGGCGGAAAAGCGGGACCCACAGATCCTCGGCCGGTTCGAAGACGACCTCGACCGCCATGTCGAAGTCCACCGTCTCGGGCGTGCAGTCGACGATGTTGCAGGGAATCCGCACATCGTCCTGCTCGGCGATCGCGACGAGCGCGAGCACATAGGGCTCGGCCAGATCGGGCACCCACGCCTTGTGATTGACGGTGAACGTCACGACCCTGCCCCGCCCCGACACCGCCTGCGGACCGACGTCGCGGCTTTCGCAGCGCGGGCAGAAGGGAACCGGCGGGTGGACGAAATAGGCGCAGGCGGCGCAACGATGGATCGCCAGCTTCCCCTCGCGGCCCCATGTCCAATACGCCTCATTGTCGCGGTCGATCACCGGCAAAACGCGCGCTACCATTTTTCTCTCCCGACTTATCACACCAGGTCATAATCCAAGAGTTGACACATCGTCAATTTTTGCGATGATGCGCGCAACAATAAGCAAATGGAGAGGAGAGTCGCCATGCAGATGGACGATATGGTCATCATCAGCGTCGACGACCATGCGGTCGAACCCCCCGAGGCCTTTATCCGCCACTATCCCGAGGGGAAAAAAGACCGCGCGCCGCGCATCGTCCAGGACAATGGCAAGGACATCTGGTCGTGGAACGGCCAGCGTTTCCCGACCATCGGGCTCAACGCCGTCGTCGGCCGCCCGCGCAGCGAATATGGCATGGAGCCGAGCGCGTTCGATCAACTCCGTCCCGGCACCTATGACCCGCTCCTGCGCGTCGACGACATGAACGCCAACGGCGTGCTCGCCTCACTCAATTTCCCGACGATGCCGAGCTTCGCCGGTGGCACCTTCGTCGCGATGGCGCAGAAGGATCCCGAAGAATCGCTGCTCGCCTGCCGCGCGTGGAACGACTGGCATGTGCAGGAATGGTGCGCGGCCGCGCCTGGCCGCTTCATCCCGATGTGCCTGATCCCGATGTGGAACATGGACGACACGCTGGCCGAGCTGAAGCGGATGAGCGACCTGGGTGTCCATGCGGTCAGCTTTTCCGACAATCCGTCGAACATCGGCCTGCCGAGCATACACAATGAATATTGGGAGCCGTTCTGGAAGGCGTGCAGCGACTATAAGATGGTGATCAACTGCCATATCGGCACCGGCGCGCGCGCGATGCATCCCTCGCCCGAAAGCCCGATCGACGCGTGGATCACCGCGATGCCGATCTCGATCGCCAATTCGGCCGCCGACTGGACCTTCGCCAAATTCTGGCAGCGCTACCCCGATCTGCGCATGGCGCTCAGCGAAGGCGGCATCGGGTGGATCCCCTATTTCCTCGAACGCGCCGATTTCACGCACGAGCATCATCACGAATGGACCTTCACCGATTTCAAGGGCGAGCGACCGTCGGACCTGTTCAAGCGCCACATCATCTGCTGCTTCATCGACGACCAGTTCGGGGTGAAGAACCTCGAATATATGAATGAGGAGATGGTCTGCTACGAATGCGACTATCCGCATTCGGACACCGTGTGGCCCAATGTTCCCGAATATCTGTGGGCGTCGGTCAACGGCCTGTCGAAGGCGACGATCGACAAGATAACCCACCAGAATGTGATGCGCGAATACAGCTTCGACGCGTTCGCGCTCAACGGCGGGCGCGAGAATTGCACCGTCGCGCACCTGCGCGAACTGGGCAAGGACGTCGATGTCAGCCCGCGCCACAACCTCGGCGGATTGAAGTCCGACAGCATGGACGCGATCGGCCAGGCGCGGCGCCCGGTGACGTCGGGCGACATCGAACGCATGTTCGCTTCGGCCTGAGCGGAGGACGTCGATGACCGAGACTCTCGCGCGCTGCCCGATCGCCCGTGCCCCGGCGGACGCGCCGGCGGTGCCCGCGCATGTCCCGCCCGAACTGGTGCTCGATACACGCTTTGCACAGGGGCAGATCGCATACGACCTGCCCGATCCCTATCAGCCCGCCGAGGTGATGCGTTCGCCCGCGGTGCCGCGCATCCTTTATTATCCCTGGCCGACGAGCGGGCGGCAGCATGGCGCGTGGACGGTGTCGCATTATGACGACATCCGCCGCGTCTATGAGGACAACGACATCTTTTCGACCGAAGGCGCGGCGCAGTTCCAGGTGCTGGCGGGCGAGAGTTTTCCCTCGATCCCGCTCGGCATCGATCCGCCCGACCACGGCCGCTATCGCCGTTTCCTGAACCCCTGGTTCACGCCGGTCGCGATGAACGCGATGGAGCCGAAGATCCGCGCGATCGTCACCGAAATGATCGATGCGGTGGTCCAGGATGGCGAGGTCGACATCGCCTATGACTTCGGGCGCATCTATCCGGTCCGCGTCTTCCTGAACCTGATGGGGTTCCCCTTCAGCATGTTCGACCAGTTCCTCGAGTGGGAATATGCCATCCTGCACAATCCCGACATCGGCGCCAAGGCCGAGGCGGTGAAGGGCATCCTCGCCTATCTGCGCGGGTTCATTGCGGAGAAGCAGGCGAAGCCCGACGAGACGCTGGGCAGCTATATCGCCAATGGCCAGATGGACGGGCAACCGCTGACCCCCGACGAGACGATCGGCATGACCTGGTTCCTGTGGCTCGGCGGGCTCGACACCGTCGCCTCGACGATCAGCCAGATGTTCCGCCGCATGGGCATGGATACCGAACTCCAGGCCCGCATCCGTGCCAACCCGGAGATCATCAACAGCGCGGTCGAGGAATTCCTGCGCGTCCAGCCGCTCGTCAACAGCGGCCGCCGGATCAAGAAGGACTTCACCTGGCACGGCGTCGAGCTGAAGGAAGGCGACTGGATCGCGTGCATCAACAGCGCGGGCAATTTCGACGAGAAACAGTTCGCCTGTCCGCGCGATTTCGATCCCGAGCGCAAGAACAACCGGCATTTCACGCTGATCGGCGGCGTGCATATCTGCCTTGGCGCGCATCTGGCGCGGCGTGAGCTGCGCGTGTTGCTTCAGGAATTCCTGTCGCGCGTGCCGCCCTTCACGATCAAGGCGGGTGCCGATACGACGGTGATCCCCGGGCTGCTGTCGATCCGCAACCTGCCGATCGTCTGGGACGCAAAAGCCGTTTCATAAGGACAAACATATGGCTTTCTTGAAATATGACGACGCCATCTATGTGGGCGGCGAATGGCAAAAGACCGACCAGCGCGAGGCGGTGATCAACCCGGCCGACGAAAGCCTGCTCATCGAGGCTCCCGTCGGCAGCGCAGCGCAGGTCGATGCCGCGATCGGCGCGGCGCGCACCGCATTCGACCAGGGCGACTGGCCCTATATGCCCGTGGCCGAGCGGCAGGCGGTGCTGACGCGCTTCCTCAACGCGCTCGACGCGCGCAAGGGCGCGATCGTCGACATGATCGTCGCGGAAGCGGGTGCGACCCGAATGCTCGCCGAGTTCCTGCAATATGGTATCCCGATGAAGCATGCACGCCGGACGATCGAGGTGGCGTCGCGCCCGGCGGTCTCGTCGCTGCCGGTCGAACTGACCCCCAATGCGCAGGGCCGCACGACGCTGGGCACAGGGGTGGTGAGCCGCGAGCCGGTCGGCGTGGTCGCCGCGATCTCGCCGTATAATTTCCCCTTCTTCCTCAACATCGGCAAAGTCATCCCCGCGCTCGCGGTCGGTTGTACGGTCGTGCTGAAACCCTCGCCCTACACGCCCATGCAGGCGTTGATCCTCGGCGAGATCGCCGACGAGGTCGGGCTGCCCAAGGGCGTGCTCAGCATCGTCACCGGCGATATCGAGACGGGCAAATTGCTCACCACCGACCCGCGCGTCGACCTGGTCCACTTTACCGGTTCGGACAAGGTCGGGGCGATGATTCAGGCGCAGGCCGCGCCGACCTTGAAGCGCATCGTGATGGAACTCGGCGGCAAGTCGGCGCTGATCGTACGCGCGGACGCCGATGTGCAAAAGGCCGCGGCGGCAGGGATCATGGGCTTCACCACCCATGGCGGTCAGGGCTGCGCGCTGACGACGCGCCACCTTGTCCACAACAGCATTCGCCCGCAATTCGTCGCGGCGATGCAGGCGATGCTCGGCCATCTCAAGATCGGCAATCCAGCCGACCCGACGGTCAACTATGGCCCGCTGATCCGCGAAGTCGCGCGCAAGCGCACCGAGGATTATGTGGCGATCGCACAGGATGAGGGCGCGACGCTGGTGGCCGGGGGCAAGCGGCCCGAAGGGCTCGACAAGGGCTATTATTACGAGCCGACGCTGTTCGACAATGTGAAGAACGACAGCCGCCTCGCGCAAGAAGAAGTGTTCGGTCCGATCGGGGCGGTGATCGGCTTCGACGACGACGATGACGCGATCGCGATGGCGAACCACAGCGATTTCGGGCTGTCGGGGGCGATCTATTCGGCGGATGCGGGACAGGCCTATCGCATGGCGCTGAAGCTGCGCACGGGCGGGGTGGCGATCAATGGCGGCGCCGGGACGATGCAGTCCGACGCGCCATTCGGCGGCATCAAACGCTCGGGCTACGGCCGCGAATATGGCGAGGATGGGCTCAACGAGTTCACCTATCAAAAGGTGATCGGCTTCCACGCCGAATAAAGGAAAAGCGCATGACCAAAGTGATGTCCGGCATCCGCGTCCTCGAGGTCGCGCAATTCACCTTCGTTCCCGCGGCCGGCGGCGTGATGACCGACTGGGGCGCCGACGTGATCAAGATCGAGCACCCGGTGCGCGGCGATGCGCAGCGCGGCATCCAGATGCTCCAGCGGCTCGCGGTCAATCCGCAGCGCTCGTCGCTGATGCAGCATCCGAACCGCGGCAAGCGCAGCGTCGGGATCGACATTTCGACCGCGGAAGGGCAACAACTTCTCTATGAAATCGCGGCGACCTGCGATGTCTTTCTCACCAATTACCTGCCGAACCAGCGGCAAAAGCTGAAGATCGACGTCGAGCATATTCGCGCGGCGAACCCGAAGATCATCTATGCGCGCGGATCGGCGTTCGGCGACAAGGGGCCCGAGCGCGACAAGGGCGGGTTCGATTCGACCGCCTATTGGGCGCGCGGCGGTTCCGCCATATTGGTCACGCCAAAGGCGCTCGACGGTCCGCTGACCCAGCCGGGTCCGGCCTATGGCGATACGATCGGCGGCATGAATATCGCGGGCGGCATCGCCGCCGCGCTGTTCCACCGCGAGCGCACCGGCGAGGCGACCGAGGTCGATGTGTCCTTGCTCTCGTCGGGCATCTGGGCAACCGCCTGTTCGGTCGATGTCGCGATGGAGCTGGGCACCGATCCGTTCGAGAATCAGATGCCGGGCGGCAGCCAGGCCGTCGGCACCAACCCGTTCATGGGCGTGTTCAAGACGTCCGATGGCAAGTTCATCAACCTGACCGTGCTGTCGCCCGGCCCCTATATCGAGGATGTGTTCGGCCATCTCGGCATTCCGGAATTTGCCAAGGACGACCGTTTCTCGACCGCCGAGGCGATCATGGCGAATGCGACCGAAGCCTATCCGCTGGTCAAGGACGCCATCGCAGGCCAACCCTATGCCTATTGGATCCAGCATCTCAAGACGATGAAGGGTCAATGGGCCGCCTATCAATCGGTGCACGACGTCGCGAGCGACGAGCAGGTGCTGGCGAACGACCTGATATTCGAGGTCGAAAGCGCCGACGGCGGAGCCCCGATCCGGCTGGTCGCGAACCCGGTGCAGTTCGACCATGCGGGCGTCGAAAACACGCGGGCGCCCGAGGCGTCGGAGCACACCGAATTGTTCCTGATGGAACTCGGGCTCGAGTGGGATCGTATCGAGGATCTGAAGAACAAGAAGGCGATCGCCTGACGGCAGGCGCCGCATGATCGCTCGCCCCCTCCGCGTCGGGATCATCAGCGCCGCCTGGGGTGCGAGGGCGCATCTGCCGGCATGGCGCAGTGTCGACGGGATCGAGGTCACCGCTATCTGTACGTCGCGGCCCGAGACCGCGGCCAAGGCCGCGAAAGACTTCGGCGTCGCGCGCGCCTTTCACGATTTTTGCGACATGGCGGCAGACCCCGATATCGATATCGTCGATTGCGGCACCCGCCCGCCGCTGCGCTATGCGATGGTGATGGCGGCGCTAGGCGCGGGCAAGCATGTCTATAATGGCGTCCCGTTCGCCAAGGATCTGACCGATGCGCGGGCGATGACCGCGGCCTGGCGAGCGGCCGGGACGGTCGCGGTCGTCGATGCCTTCATGCAGGCTGTGCCTGCGATGGTGCAGATGAAAGCGATGGTCGACGCGGGCTGGCTCGGCGGCGTCTTTGGCGCGGACATTGCGTTCGAAGTGCCGCTGTTCAGCGCGGCGCAGACCAATGTGCCGGGCTATGTCTGGTTCGCCGACGCCGCCAACGGCGCGAGCGCGGGGCGCAATCTGGGCAGCCACATGCTGAACCTGCTCGTCCATTTCTTCGGCCCCGTGGCGTCGGTGGCGGCCGATATGTCGCTGGCGCTGAAGGAATGGCCGGCGGACGGCGATCTCATCCGCCCCGAGGTGCCCGATCGCGCGTCGATGCTGCTGCGCCATGCGTCGGGCCTGCCGACGCGGGTCGAGGCAAATTGGTGCAAGATCGGTGGCGACGGGTTTCGCTTTTCGGTGTGGGGATCGAAAGGGCGGCTCGAAGCGCGTGCGCCTGTGTTTCCGATGGCGCATGATACGCAGTTGTTCGGGACGCGAAATGCAGCGCTGGGCAGCGCGCCGATGGACGCCATCACGCTGGAGCCGGACTATCTTCGGATTCCCGGCTGTCGCGCCGTCGCCGACCGGCCCGAGACCGGGCTGTTCGCGCTCGCCTCGATATTCGCCGCGATGCGCGACGCAATCCATGCCAAGGGCGCCGCGTCGCCCGATTTCGCGCAGGGCCTGCATGTACAGGAGGTGGTCGAAGCGGCGGTACGGGCGAGCGACGAGCGAAGCTGGGTTAATGTCTGAACTCCATCGCGCGGCGGTCAATCGCGCCGGATCAGCATCGACCCCGCGATGAATCCGCCGCCCATGCCGCAGACCGCGGTTTTCGCACCCGCGACCTGTCGTCCACCGCCCTGCCCCCACAATTGGGTGCAGGCCTCGTGCAGCAGTCCAAAGCCGTGGAGTCGCCCACCCGACAATTGGCCGCCGCCGGTGTTGACCGGAAAGCGTCCGCCGGGGCCGATATGGCCATCGGCAATGAAATCCTTCGCCTCCCCGTGCCCGCAGAAGCCAAAGGCTTCGAGCCAATAGGGCACGAAGATGCTGAACCCATCGTACAGCGCGAGCATGTCGACATCGGCGGGCTTTATGTCGGTGCGCTTCCACATGTCCGCCGCGGCATCATGCGCGCCCATCGTCGTGAGATCGGCGCGCTGGTCCCAAGTCTCCTGCGAGTCGAGCGCCGCGCCCATCGCTTCGATCGCCAGCGGCGCGCGTGCGCAATCCCTGGCCGCGTCGGCGGCGGAAACGATGATCACGCACGCGCCGTCGATCGGGACGTCGCAGTCGAACAGGCCGAGCGGCGACGAGATCATCCGCGCGCCGAGATAATCTTCCATCGTCAGCGGCGCCTGCATCACGGCCGACGGATTATGTTGGGCAAAAGCGCGCTGGCCCGTCGCAACTAGGCCGAGATGCTCGCGGGTCATGCCGAACTCGTGGAAATAGCGCGTCGCCATCCAGCCGGCCCAGTTCGACGCCGACATCGCATTGGCGGGGACGAGATAGCTGTACCAGCCGCCGAGCCGTGCCCGCCCCGCCCCCGGAATGCTCGCGCGCTGCCCGGCAGTTTGCGAGCTGCTTTCGGTGAGCGCGCGGAAGCAGAGGACGTGCCGCGCCTGCCCCGTCGCGACCGCCATGGCCGCGACCATCAGCGGCGCCATCTGCGACGGACCGTCGGGGACGGCGCTGTGCCAGCGCGTCTTCAGGCCCAGCGCATTGCGCACCTCGCCGGTGCCGAGCGGCGACATGCCGGGCGAATTGTCGGCTTTGCCGGGATAGGTCGAGATGCCGTCGATATCGTCTTTCGTCAGGCCCGCGCATTCGAGCGCGCGCTTCGCCGCTTCGGCGAGATGCGCCATTGCCGGGCGCCCGGTCTTGCGTCCGATGTCGGACATGCCGACGCCGGTGATCGCTGCATTCAGGGTCATCGTGCCGGCTCCCATTGCGGGAACCAGATATCGTCTATGTTGGCGAAGGTTATGCGCATCGCTTGTCCGATCGCGATCGTGTCGGGGTCGGTGCCCACCACTTCGGCGGTGACGCGGACACCTGGGGCGCCGTCGAGATCGACGACGGCGAGCGCGAAGGGAACCTGCATGCCGGGGGCCCATGGCTGGTGGTTGACGGTGTAGCTGTAGACGGTGCCCGTACCCGGAACCGCCTGGCTTTCGACCGCTTCGCTCCAGCACTCCGGACAGATCAGCTGCGGCGGGTGGATGGCGTGCCGGCAGTCGGCGCAGAAGGCGATCATCAGTTTGCCCCCGGCGCCGCCGGTCCAGAAGGCGGTGTTTTCGGGCGTGAGTTCGGGAAGCGGTCTCATGTCTGTTCCTGCGATGGACGTTGTCGGGGGAGCGCGAACGCGACGAGGATCGCCGCGAGGCACAGCGCGATGATGACGGTGACGGTCAGGTCATAGGCAAAGGGCGAGGGATAGGTTTCCGGGCCGCGGCGCACGACGTCCACCGCGAGCAAGGTCGTCACCATCTGCGCGCCGATGCCGAGGAAGAGCTGGCGGATGACGGTGAGCATGCCCGAAATCTCGCTGATCCGTTCGGGCGGCGAGGCCTGCGCGATGATCGTCGGCGCGACCGAGAACAGCATCGTCGCGCCAAAGGAAATCACGATGAGTTCGGCGACGACGATCGTGAAGCTGCTCGCGTCGAGCAGGACCAATATCCAGCCGGTCGTGGTGATAAGCCCGCCGACCACAAGCGCGATACGCCCGCCGCCCCTGCCCGCGAGCCAGCCGCCGAGCGGCCCCGCGAAGGTCGAACTGAGGTTCGAGGGCAGTTTGGCGAGCCCGGCGACGGTGGCCGACAGGCCAAGGCCGGCGACCGTCCATGCCGGCGCCTGTAGCAACAGCGAGAAGAAGACGGTGATCTGAAGCGTGCTCATCGACACAAGCGCCGTGACCGCGCCGCCGACCGCGATGGTGCGATTGGCGAAGCTGCGAACCGCGATCAGCGGATTGGGGCTGACGAGGCTCTGCCGCATCCACCAGGCAATGAGCGCCAGCCCCAGCACGAGCGCAGCCAGCGACCAGCCATTGGCCCAGCCCCAATCCTTGCCGGTGCTGAAATAGACGAGCACGAGCGCGACGCCGGGCGCAAAGGCCAGCCCCGAGAACCAATCGACCGGCGCGGCGGGCGGTTGCCGTTTCGAGAGCGGCACGAACGCCAGCGTTGCGAGCGCCGCGGCGACACACAGCCCCGCGCTGGCGAAGAAAATGCCGTGCCAGCTGAAACTGTCGACGATCAGCCCGCCGACGACCAGCCCGGCAGCGGTCCCGATCGACGCACCCGAGATCATCAGCCCGATCGCCATCGGCGCGCGGTCCTTGCCCAGATTTTCGTGCACGAGCCCAATGCAGAGCGGTAGGATCGCGCCGGTGACGCCCTGCATCAACCGGCCGGCCAGCAGCACGGGGAAATTGGTCGACAGCGCGCTGATCAACGATCCGACGGCGCCGATCGCGAGGACGACGATCAAGGTCTGGCGCCGCCCGAACAGGTCGCCGAGGCGGCCGACCACCGCCGCAATCGCAGCGCCGACGATCAGATAGCCGGTGATCAGCCAGCCGACCATCGCGGGATTGCCGAAATCCTGGATCAGCCGTTTGAGCGCCGCGAGGATCATCGCGGTTTCGAAACTGCCGGTGACCTCGGCGATCCAGAGCGCGCCGATGAGGAGAGGGAGGTTGGGGCGGGAGGTCACCCGGCGGTCTTCGCGCCATCGGGCACGCCGACGTGCGCCGCGCGCACCTCGATCAGGTCGACGCCGATGTCGGCGGGCAGGCCGATGACCGAGAGCAAGGCCTGCGCCATCGATTCGGGAGTCGCGCCCTCGCCCGTCATCGACGCATGGCCGGTCTCGACGATCTTTTTGTAGAAAGCGGCGATCGTATCCGGCGACCAGGCCTTGCCGCCCGAGCCGCCTTTCACCGAACCCGACCGCAAGATGGTGACGCGGATGTCGTCGCTGCGCAGTTCGTCGCGCAGGCCGTTGCAGAGCGTTTCGACGGCGGCTTTCGTCGCGGCGTAGAGCGCGAGCATCGGAAAGGGCATCCGCACCGATTCGCTGCTGATCGCGACGATCTGGCCCTTGCTGGCGCGCAGATGCGGGATGCTCGCGCGGATCAGCCACGCGACGCCGAGGATGTTGATATCGACATGGTTGCGGACGATGTCGTCGCTGCCATGTTCGAACGCAAAGGGGTGATAGACGGCCGCATTAGCAATGACGACGTCGATACGCCCGAAACGCTCGACCGTGTGTGCAACCGCCGCATCGACGGCCTCGGGCGCGGCGACGTCGCAGGGTAAGGCGAGCACGGCATCGCCGAAGTCCGCCGCGAGCGTATCGAGTTCGTCTGACGCCCGCGCCAGACAGGCGACGCGCATCCCGGCCGCCACCAGCGCCGCCACGAAATGCCGCCCCATCCCTTTCGATGCACCGGTCACGACCGCAACCTTGCCCGCCAGCCTCTCCATCCCGAATCCCCAATTTCCGTTGGTTTCTTGTTATTTCTGACGATACGTCAATTTTTTGCCTTATCGCAAGTCTGCTGTTAGGATTGCGACGAATTTTCGGGGCAGGACAGACATTTTGACGCAGCAGCAAGCAGTATTGGACGACCGTGGCGCGGCAGGGGCCGCCCCCGACAACGGCGCACGCAAGCTGGGTGCCAAGGGGCAACGGACGCGCCAGCAATTGATCGACGCGACGGTCGCGCTGCTCGAAACGCACGGCCTGCGCGACGTTTCGGTGGTCGATGTGGCGCGCGCCGCGAACACCTCTCCGGCGACTTTTTACGTCTATTTCAAGGGGGTGCCCGAGGTGGTGCTCGCCGCGCTCGAGAGCGCGACGCAAACCTCGCCCGAGCTGGAAGCGATCGTCGCGCGCGACTGGCTGACGCCGGGCGCCGCACGCGAGGCGCGCGCCTTCGTCGAACATTATACCGACATCTGGAACCGCAACCGGACGATTTTCGTCGTCCGCAACCTGGCCGCCGAAGAAGGCGACGCGCGATTCTATGAGGCGCGGATGAACCTGGCGCGACCGATCATGGGCGCAATCAGCGAACAGGTCGAACGCGCGCAAGCGGCGGGGCGCATCCCCGCCGACCTGTCATCGCGCTCGTGCGCGGGCACGATGCTGATGCTGCTTGAACGGCTGTCGGCCATCGGCCCGATGAGCCGCGACGACGATGGCGTCGGCTATTCCGACCTCAAGGCGGCGGCAGCGCACAGCATCGCGATGATGCTGGGCGTGCGCGATTAGGCCTGTCGATCCTCGCCGTCGCTGCGCGACAGAGAGGAAATCTAGGCGGCGCTCGCTTCGGCAATCATCTGTTGGATATTGAGCACGCCGGTCGCGAGTCCCCCGGCCAGGCCCGCATCGACCGGCAGGCACACGCCGCTGATGAAACGCGCGGCATCGCTGTTGAGCAGGATCAGCGGCAGCGCCTGTTCCTCGGGCGTCGAATAGCGGCCCTTGGCCTTGGCAAAGGCGCCGAGCACCGCATCGCCCGCGATCTTGCGGAATTCGCCGAGCATCGGTGTGTCGATCGGTGACGGCATCGTGCAGTTGATGCGGATGTCGCGGCCGATCAGGTCGGGCGCGCTGACCTGGGTCCAGGTGTTGATGAGTTCCTTCGACAGCGTGTACGGATCGCCCAGATCGGTCGCGTTATCGAGATAATGGCGGCGGGCCGTAGCGAAATCGGGAAGCGCCATGAACGCGCGCAGCAACGGCTGGCGCGCAAGATAGCCCATGCCCGCCAGCGACGAGACAGTGACGATCGCAGCGCCAGGGTTGAGGTGCGGCAACCAGCCCTGGGTCCACGCGCGAATGCCGAGGAAGTTGACGGTAACGACATCCTCACCGGGAAACGTCTGCGGCAGGCCCGACACGTTGAACAGCGCATCGACCTTGCCGCCGATGCTGGCGATCCCTGCGCCGATCGCGGCAGGGTCCTTCAGGTCGACTTGCGTAAAGCTGGCGAGGTCGACCGGTGACGGCTTTATGTCGGCGCCATGCACTTCGGCACCCAGATCGACGAGCGCGCGGGCGCACGCTTCGCCCGTTCCGGAGAAGCAGCCCATCACGACGACACGCTTTCCCCGATAACCCAAGATATCCTTCATCGTCGCATCCTCGATCTTGCTATGTTTTAGGACGCCTCGATAAGCCCGCGGAATGCCGCCCGCAAGAAAAAATTGACACTTCGTCAATAATGGCCAGCCGCTGGCTTCGATATTCGCAAAGCAGCCCTCTCTCGCCCGATCGCAACGGCGGGACAGGCGGTCAACGCCCCGCGATGGACGAGGTTCGGCGTGCACGGCGCATGTGGAGGGGGACCCGGACGGGCCAGCGGACGGCGCGCCAATGCGCCGGCCATTGTGAGATTTCAGGAGATTTTTTGGATGCCCCGCGAGGATTCGAACCTCGATAGGCGGTATCAGAAACCGCAGTCTTACCATTAGACGACGGGGCACCAGAGGCGGGCGCAATATGATTGCGCGCGCTCCGTGTCAAGACCGCTGCGGCCATCTGTAACAGCCCGCTTGCCCTTGCGCATTTCGCCGCTAGCATCGTCCGATAACAAAAGTGGCCGCGCCCCGGCGCAGGCTGCACATATGGAGGTGGGCTGATGCGTCATGTCGCGATCGTCGGGTCGGGCCCGGCGGGATATTATACGGCCGAAACGCTGCAAAAGGCCGAGGATATCGCGATCGACGTCATCGACCGCCTTCCCGTTCCCTATGGCTTGATCCGCACCGGCGTGGCCCCCGATCACCAGTCGATCAAGGCCGTGTCGCGCCGGTATGAAGGTGTCGCGCTAGCCGACAATGTCCGTTTCGTCGGCCATGTGTCGGTCGGCACCGACGTCAGCATCGACGAACTGGTCGAGCTTTACGACGCGGTCATCCTCGCGACCGGCGCCCCCCACGACCGACCGCTCGACATCCCCGGCGGCGATCTGCCCGGCGTGATCGGCAGCGCGGCGTTCGTCGGCTGGTACAATGGCCATCCCGATTTCGCGACGCTCGATCCGCCGCTCGATGCCGCGGGCGTCGTGGTGATCGGCAACGGCAATGTCGCGCTCGACGTGGCGCGCATCCTTGCCAAGACTCCGGCCGAGTTTGCCGGCAGCGACATCGTCGCGCACGCTCGCGCCGCGCTCGCAGAAAGCGCCGTCCGGCACATCCACATCCTCGGCCGCCGCGGCCCGCACCAGATCGCGATGACCCCGAAAGAGCTGGGCGAGCTCGGCCACCTCGAACGCGCGAGCCCGCGCGTCGACCCCGTCGATATGCCGCCCGAAGGCGACGACGCCGTGCTCGAACCCGGCATGCGCAAGTCGGTGACGCATCTGCGCAGCTTTGCCGCCAACCCCGTCGCCAAGCCGGTGACGATCGATTTCGACTTCTTTGCGATGCCCGTCGCGATCGAGGGTGCGAGCGAAGACGGGGGCCGCGTCCAGCGAATCATCGTCGAGCGCACGACGCTCGACGCCGACCTGCGCAGCCATGGCACCGGCGAAACCTATGCGATCGACGCGGGGCTGGTGATCAGCTGCATCGGCTATCAGACGCCGCCGATCCCCGGCGTTCCCTATGAGCATGGCCGCGGCCGTTTCGCGAGCGATGAAGGGCGCGTCCTGCCCGGCCTCTATGCCGTCGGCTGGGCGCGGCGCGGGCCGTCGGGAACCATCGGGACGAACAAGCCCGACGGCGCGCGCATCGGCGAAATGGTGCTCGAGGACATCGGCCGCGGCGCCGGCAAGGCGGGGCGCCCGGCGCTCGACGCGCTGCTTGCGAGCCGCGACGTCGTACCGGTCACCTTCCGCGACTGGCGCAAGATCGAAGCGGCCGAGATTGCTGCGGCGCTGGACGGCAATCCCCGCGAAAAATTCACCAGTGTCGAGGCGATGCTCGCCGCGATCGGCCGTTGAGCGAGCGGGTCCGCACGGCGCTCCGCTGGCTGCTGGCCGCCGCTTACGCTTATGCGGGCTATCGCCACCTTGCCACGCCTGCGCCCTTCCTGGCGATCACGCCGTCGTGGGTGCCGCAGCCCGACGCCGTTGTCGCGGCGACCGGCGTGGCCGAGCTGGCGGGCGCGATCGGCCTGATGATTCCGCGCGTGCGCCAAGCGGCAGGCTGGGGCCTTGCGCTCTATGCACTGTGCGTATGGCCCGCGAACTTCCACCATGCGCTCGCGAACATCGCGATCGGCGGCGAGACGCTGAGCTGGTGGTACCATGGCCCTCGGCTTGCGTTGCAGCCGCTGATCATCTGGTGGGCGCTTTGGGCGAGCGGCGCGGTGGATTGGCCGTTCGGGACGAAAGAACACCCCCCTCTCGCTTGATCGGGAGGGGGCTGTCTCCTTTGCGACCGGCTATTTCGCGACCGGCGTTTCGACCGGCGGCTGGCCCTTCTGGCTTGCCGCATAGGCTTCGACCGCCTTCAGCACGCGCAGCATATTGCCGCTCGCGATCTTCTCGAGCTCGGCCTGGCTGTACCCGCGCTTCGCCAGCTCGGTGAACAGCGCAGGATAGCCCGACACATCCTCCATCCCGACCGGTGCCGAATCCATGCCGTCATAGTCGCCGCCGAGGCCGATATGGTCGACGCCGATCATCTTCTTCAGATGATCGATATGGTCGGCGACCTTCTGGACATTCGTCGTCAGCGCCGGATTCGCCGCATCCCAGGTCTTGAGTGCAGCCTTTTCCGCCGCCGGATCGCCCGGATACAGCGCCTTCAGCCGCGCCTGCTCGGCCGTCCGCGCCAGCCCCTGCGCGCGGACGTCGGCGTCGAGGAAGGTCGGCAGGAACACGATCATGACGATCCCGCCGTTCGCCTTGACCAGCGGCAGCACGCTGTCGGGAACGTTGCGCGGATGCGGGTTCACCGCGCGCACGCCCGAATGGCTGAACATCACCGGCGCCTTCGACACCTCGAGCGCGTCCTTCATCGTCGCTTCGCTGACGTGGCTCAAGTCGACTATCATGCCGATGCGGTTCATTTCGCGAACGACCTGCCGCCCGAAATCATTGAGCCCGTCGAGCGCGGGCGCGTCGGTCGCGCTGTCGGCCCAGGGGATGTTCTTCGAGTGGGTCAGCGTCATGTAGCGCGCGCCGAGGTCGTACATCTGGCGCAGCACCGCCAGCGACGAGCCGATCGACTGGCCGCCTTCCATCCCCATCATGCCTGCGATCTTGCCGGCCTTCATCGCCTTTTCGAGGTCGGCCGAATTGGCCGCGAGAGCGAGGTCGTTCGGGTAGCGCGCGACCAGGCGCTTGGTGACGTCGATCTGTTCGAGCGTCTGTTGCACCGCCTGCTGCTCGTTGGTGTTCGCCGGCACATAGACCGACCAGAATTGCGCGCCGACATGGCCCTTGCGCAGGCGCTGGAGGTCGGTGTGCATCGCGATCACCGGCGGCGTCGCATCGGGCTTGGCAGTGTCGGTCGTGTCGACGAAATCGAAGCTGTTGATGACATTGTCGGCGCGCCCGCGCAGCGCCCAGGGCACGTCGTTATGCCCGTCGAACACCGGCGCTTTCTTGAGCGCGGCTTCGGCGGTCGCCTCGGGCGACTTTTGCGCCATGGCGGGGGTGGACAGGAGGGCGAATGCGGCGAGGCCGGCGAGCAGGGGGGCTTTGTTCATGGCGTGCGACCTTAAGTGGTTGAGCGGGGGGCGCAAGCCTCACTTGACGTTCGCGTCAACGCCGCGCAGCATCGCCGCATGACAGCCTTTGACGACTGGCGCGCCCGATCGCCCTATTATGACGAAACCCACGAAGCGCTGGCGCAAAGCGTCCGCCGCTTCGTCGCGCGCGAGGTCGCGCCGCACATCGACCGGTGGGAAGCCGAAGGCGAGCTGCCGCGCGCGCTGCATAAAAAGGCATCCGACGCCGGGATCCTGGGGCTGCGCTATCCCGAACAATATGGCGGACATTCAGAAGGCTTCGACATTTTCCATGGCCTCGTCCTGACCGAAGAGCTTGCCGCGGTCGGCGCGGGCGGCCTTGGCGCGTCGCTGATGACGCATGGTATCGGCCTGCCGCCGATCCTGGCGCTTGGCACGGAGGAACTGAAGCAGCGCGTCGCGCCGCCCGTGCTTGCGGGCGACAGGATCATCGCACTCGGCATCACCGAAGCGGGCGGCGGCAGCGACGTCGCCAACCTCAAGACGACCGCAGTCCGCGACGGCGACAGCTATGTCGTCAATGGCGGCAAGATGTTCATTACCAGCGGCATGCGCGCCGACTGGCTGACCTGCGCGGTGCGCACCGGCGGCCCCGGCGGCGCGGGCATTTCGCTCCTCCTCATCGACATGGCCAGCCCCGGCGTCGAGCGCACGCGGCTCGACAAGATGGGCTGGCGCTGCAGCGACACCGCCGCGATCCATTTCAGCGACGTGCGCGTCCCCGCATCCAACCTGATCGGCCAGGAAAACGCAGGCTTCATCGGCATCATGCGCAACTTCAACAGCGAGCGGCTCGGCATGGCGATGGGTTGCTGCGCCTATGCCCGTGTTGCGATGGCCGAGGCCGCGGAGTGGGCGCAAAACCGCGAGACCTTCGGCAAGCCGCTCGTCGGCCACCAGTCGATCCGCATCAAGCTCGCCGACATGGAACGCCAGATCGAGGCGACACAGGCGTGGGTCGATCTTTGCGCGTGGCAGGTCAAAGAGGCCAAAGACCGCCCCGCCGACTTCGCGATGCTGAAGGTCCAGGCGACGCGGATGCTGGAAAGCGTCGCGCGTGAAGCCGCGCAGGTGCTCGGCGGCGCAAGCTATATCACCGGCAGCAAGGTCGAACGCATCTACCGCGAAGTCCGCGTCAACGCGATCGGCGGCGGCAGCGAGGAAATCATGCTCGATCTGGCGGGGCGGCAATTGTTCGGCGGAGGAAAGACATGAACGACATTACCCGAAGCTGGCCCGCCGAGGCCGAAACGCTCCTGGGCGACCTGGTCGATCTGCGCCGCGCGATTCATCGCGAGCCCGAACTCGGCCTGCAAAACCCCAAGACGCTGGCCAAGATCAAGGCGGCGCTCGCGGGCTTGCCGCTGGAGTTTCGCGAGGGGCCGTCGACGACCGGGCTGGTCGCGATCCTGCGCGGGCCCGCGAACGGGCGCACCGTGCTGCTGCGCGGCGACATGGATGCGCTGCCGCTGGTCGAGGATACCGGCCTCGATTTCACGTCCGAGACGAGCGGCGCGATGCATGCGTGCGGGCATGATACGCATGTCGCGATGCTCGTCGGCGCCGCGAAGCTGCTGTGTGCCGCGCGCGACCGGCTGCCCGGCACCGTGATGTTCATGTTCCAACCGGGCGAGGAAGGGCATCATGGCGCGCGCTTCATGCTCGACGACGATCTGCTCGACCCGCTGCCCGATGCGGCCTTCGCGCTGCATGTGATGCCCAACGCGCCGCACGGGATTTTCGCCGGGCGGGCGGGGCCGTTGCTCGCCTCGTCCGACGTGCTGTCGATTACCGTCAAGGGCGCGGGCGGGCATGCCTCGATGCCGCACGATGCGATCGATCCGATTCCGGTCGCCTGCTCGATCGTCACTGCGATCCAGACGATGGTAACGCGCCGCATCTCGGTCTTTGATCCCGCGGTCGTCACGATCGCCAGGATCGCCGCAGGGACGACGAACAATATCATCCCGGAAACCGCCGAAATGCTGGGCACGATCCGAACCCTGTCGCCCGAGCGCCGCGGACACGTCGCGCGCGAATTGAAGCGCCTCGCTCCCGCAATCGCCGAAGCGCATGGCTGCACTGCCGAGGTGACGATCGAGGAAGGCTTCCCCGTCACCATTTGCGACGCGCGCGCGGTGGCTTTTGGCCAGTCGGTCGTCGAGGAGACGTTCGGCGAAGCCGCCTGGCTGACGATGGACAATCCGGTGATGGGGGCGGAGGATTTCTCCTATGTCCTGGAGAAGGTGCCCGGCGCGATGTTCTGGCTCGGCGCGAGCGAAGCGGGCAGCGACTGGCGGGCGTGCTGCGGGCTGCACAGCAACCATATGGTGCTCGACGAAAAGGTGATGGCGCGTGGCGCCGCGCTGCACGCCGCGCTGGCCGAGCGCTTCCTGAACGAAGGATTCAACGCATGATCAACATCATCAGCGCCATCATCTCGGGCCTGCTCATCGGCGCGCTGGCGCGCTTCTTTTATCCGGGCGCGGTCCAGATGGGCTGGATCGCCACGATATTGCTCGGTGTAGCAGGCTCGCTGCTCGCCGGCTTCGTCACCTCGCGCGGCCAGCGCGAATTCCACGGCGCGGGCTGCTTTGCGTCGGTGGTGGGCGCGATCGTGCTGATCTTTGTGGGACGGCTGCTGGGGATTGGCGGATAAGAAGAATATCTCACACAAAGACACAAAGAGGTCTGTGATAACGGCAAATGTCGAGCAGCTGGCGAGATTTGTTGTCGATTGCAAGGAAGGTGTACGCCGCAAGCCAATGGCGATTCGGGTCGATAAGCGCGCGCCATCTTTGTGTCTTTGTGTGAGAATATTTCGCTAAACCGCCCTTATGGCACCAGCACCGTATCGACCGCCTTGGGCAGCATGGCCGGATAGTCGAGCGTGTAGTGCAGGCCGCGGCTTTCCTTGCGGTGGAGGGCGCTTTTGACGATCAGGTCGGCGCATTGCAGCAGGTTGCGCAGTTCGATCAGGTCGGTGGTCACGCGGAAATGGCCGTAATAATCCTCGACCTCGCCCGTCATCATCTTGATCCGGTGCTGCGCGCGTTCAAGGCGCTTGGTCGTGCGCACGATGCCGACATAGTTCCACATGAAGCGGCGGATTTCGGTCCAGTTCTGCTTGATCACAACCTCTTCGTCGGAATCGGTGACGCGGCTGGCGTCCCACGGGCGAATGGCCGGGGGCGGTTCGAGCTGGCCCCAGCGCGCGATGATGTCCTTCGCCGCCGCTTCGCCAAAGACGAAGCATTCCAGCAAGCTGTTCGACGCCAGGCGGTTCGCGCCGTGCAGGCCGCTCTCGGTGCATTCGCCCGCAGCGTAAAGTCCCGGCAGGTCGGTGCGCCCGTCGAGGTCGATCAGCACCCCGCCGCAGGTATAATGCTGCGCGGGCACCACCGGGATCGGCTGCTTGGTCATGTCGATGCCGAGCGTCAGCAGCTTTTCATAGATGTTCGGGAAATGGCCCGCGACGAAATCGGGGTCCTTGTGGCTGATGTCGAGGTGGACATAGTCGAGGCCCGAGCGCTTGATCTGATCGTCGTTTGCACGCGCGACGATATCGCGCGGCGCCAGTTCGGCGCGCGGGTCGTAATCGGGCATATAGCGATGCCCGGTGACGGGATGCTTCAGGATGCCGCCCTCGCCGCGCACCGCCTCGGTAATCAGGAAGTTCTTGACCTCCAGATTATAGAGGCAGGTCGGGTGGAACTGCATCATCTCCATGTTCGAGACCCGGCAGCCGGCGCGCCACGCCATCGCGATTCCGTCGCCCGTCGCGCCGCGCGGGGCGGTCGAGAATTGATAGACACGCCCCGCCCCGCCGCTCGCGAGGATCGTCGCGCGGCCGACATGCGCGTGAACCTTGCCGGTCTTCTCGTCGAGCGCATAGACGCCCCAGACGCGGCCCGAACCCGAATAGCGTTGCTCGTGCCGCCCGGTGATCAGGTCGATGCATGCCTGCCCCGGCAGCAGGCTGATGTTCGGATGCGCCTCGGCAGTCTTTAGCAACGCCGCCTGCACCGCCCAGCCGGTCGCGTCGTCGACATGGACGATACGGCGGTGCGAATGCCCGCCCTCGCGCGTCAGGTGCAGCGCTTCGGCATCCTTGTTGAACGGCACGCCCATTTCAACGAGCCGCTCGATCGCGTGCGGTGCATTCTCGACGACGAACTCGACCGTCTCGCGCCGGTTCAATCCCGCGCCCGCGACCATCGTGTCCTCGATATGATTTTCGAACGTGTCGCCCGCGTCGAGCACCGCAGCGATCCCGCCCTGCGCCCATGCGGTCGAGCCGCCGGTCAGTTCGCCCTTTGCGAGCACCAGCACCCTGCAATGATCGGCGAGCGCGATCGCGGCGGTAAGGCCCGCGGCGCCAGAGCCGACGATGATGACATCGTGGGGGGTGGTTTGGGTCACTCTTCTCCCCTCCCGCAGGCGGGAGGGGTTGGGGGTGGGCCTGAATTCAGCGCTTCCACTATCGTCATCAACACACCTTCAAGATTGGACATCACATCGGCGTTGGAAAAACGTAGCGTCCAATAGCCTTGCGCGCGCAGATAGCCATCCCTGCGGCGGTCTTCTTCCTGCCGGTCGTCGTGGGAAATGCCGTCGAATTCAATGACAGGCTTGGCCTCGCGGCAGAGGAAGTCTGTGACGTAAGGGCCGATGGGCATCTGGCGGCTGAACTTCCAGCCTTCGAGCTGGCGTCTTGAAATGGCGCGCCACAAGGTTCGCTCGGGCGGTGTGGCTTCGCGGCGAAGTCGCTGCGCGTTCAGCGTCTCGCGTGGCCGAAATTTACGGACAGGCCCACCCCCGACCCCTCCCGCCTGCGGGAGGGGGGAAAAAGCGTCGGCCTTTTCCTCAGCCATTCGCCGCGCGCGTCAAATTCAGGAATACATCCTCCAGATCGGCCTCGCGCGTTGACACGTCGACGATGCCGTGCCCCATCGCATTGACCGCCGCGAGCACTTCGCCCGCGTTCATCCGGTCCTTGTTATAGCTGATCGCGAGCCCGCGCTCGCCCTCGCGCTCGATCTTCTCGAACGCCGGATGCGTCGGCAGCACGGTGACATCGGCGTCGAGCGTCACGACGACGATCTTCTCGCGCGCCATGTCGACGAGTTCGCGCGTCGGCTTGTTCGCGATCAACCGACCATGGTTGATGATCGCGATCCGGTCGCAAAGCTGCTCGGCCTCCTCCAGATAGTGCGTCGTCAGCACCACGGTGACGCCGCGGTCGTTGAGCGACTGCACATATTCCCAAAGCTGCTGGCGCAGTTCGATGTCGACCCCCGCGGTCGGCTCGTCGAGAACGATGATGGGGGGCGAATGCACCATCGCCTTGGCGACGAGCAGGCGGCGCTTCATGCCCCCCGACAGCGTGCGCGCATAGGCGTCGCGCTTGTCCGACAGATGCACCGCGGCGAGCAGGTCGTCCGAAATGCGCTTGCCTTTCGGCACGCCATAGAGCCCGGCCTGATTCTCCAGCGTCTCGAACGGCGTGAAAAAGGGATCGAAGACGATTTCCTGCGGCACGATGCCGATCGAATATTTGGCGTTTCTGGGATCGGCGTCGATATCGAAGCCCCAGATGCTCGCCGACCCGGCGGTCTTGTTGACCAGCCCCGCGAGGATGTTGATCAAGGTCGACTTGCCGGCGCCGTTCGGCCCCAGCAGCCCGAAGATCTGTCCGCGCGGCACGTCGAAGCTGACGTTGTCGAGCGCCTGCTTCCCCCCGGCATAGGTCTTTGAAACGGCGTCGATGCGGATGGCGGCTTCACTCATGGCCGCTTCCATAGCCGCGCATACTCCTGCGCGAAAGCCCTCTCTCCGGCACCGATCGGCCCGCGCGGCGCGTTAACGGTAAATTGGAAAATCGCCGCTAGGGACGACGGTGTGAGGACCAGACACACCCATCGCCCGCTGCGTTCGCAGCGCGGCCTAGCCATCTTTGCGCTCTTGCTCGCGCCCGTCGCCGTATCGCCGGCGTTCGCGCAGAACAATACGCAGGCCCAGACCGACGCCATCGTGCTTCGGCCGCTCAGCTTCTTCAAGGTCAATGACCTCGATTTCGGGAGCATCATTGCGTCGGGAACGGCCGGAACGGTGCGGATCGCGCCCGACGGCTCGCGCTCGCGCACCGGCGGCGCGACGCTCGCCGGCAATGACGGCGAGCCCGCACGTTTTGCCGGGCTCGGCACCCCGAACCGCCAAGTGAATATCTCGCTGGGGTCGAACACGATCTTCATCACCGGGCCGGGGGTGCGGATGCGCGTGCGCGATTTCGAGATCGGCTCGACGCCGACCGCGATCCTCTCGACGACGCCGACGCGCTTCACCATCGCGAGCGCGCTCGGCAATTATAATTTCCCTGTCGGTGCGACGCTCGAAGTGGGCGCGAACCAGACGCCGGGCGATTACTCCGGGACGTTCACAGTCACGTTGAATTATCTCTAGCCATGGTTCGTCACCCCGGACTTGATCCGGGGTCCAGGACCTCAGCGCCGCAGTAGATGCCGGATCAAGTGCGGGATGACGATCGAGAGCAATTGCCCACTCCGCCCGGCCTTGCTAAAGGCGCGACGATGACCCAGCCCGCTCCCGAAACGATCCGCACGCCCAAAGCCCGCATCGCCTGTGACGGCACCGGCGACGGGCTCGCCAACGCCGCGCTCGGCCATCCGCGCGTGTGGCTGGAGATCGATCCCGACCAGGGCTATGCCGACTGCGGCTATTGCGACCGGCGCTTCATTCTCGCCGGAGGCGTTGCCGACCACAGTTGAGCGCCGGGCCGCCGACCACGCCGAAACGTTAAGCGCCGCTTTACCATCCCCGCGCATCATCGATTCATGCCCTGGCCCTATCACTCTGTTCCAGACAGGAGCAGAATCGTGGGGATTCCAGGGACCAGCTATCCGCGAGCGGCGCTCCGCCGCCTCGCCATCGTCGCTGTTGCGGCGGGCACGCTTGCGTGTGCTCCGGCCTATGCCGCGAACCAGACCGGCACCGCGACGTCGGTGGTCGTACGCCCGAACACGCTCGTCAAAGTCGACGACCTCGATTTCGGCACGCTGACCAGCGGGCCGACTGCGGGCACGGTCACGGTCAACGCCGTCACCGGCGCGCGCACGGCTACCGGCGGCGCGACCCCGATCGGCGTCGGCTTTCAGCGGGCGGTGTTTCAGGGCACGGGCGGCGTCCTGCTGATCACCGTCAGCGGCGATACCAGCGTTACCCTGACCCGCGCGGGCGGCGGCGGGACGATGACCGCCAGCCTCGTCCGTGCCGCGAGCACCAGCGGCGGCGGCATCACCCTGCTCGGCGGCACTCTGCTGCCCAGCGGCGTCCAGACCTATTATATCGGCGGCACGCTCAACGTCGGCGCGAACCAGGCCGCAGGCGATTACAGCGGCACCTTCACGCTCACCGTCAATTATCTCTGACAGTCGCGACTGAGTATAACGCCGGTTTGCGCGTGGACACGCGCGCGCCTATATGACGCTCATGACCAGTCCTACCGATCCCCGCCGCTTCCTCTATCGCGCCGACGCGCTCGACCCCGATCTGGCACAGAAGCTGGCGCGCGAAGCGCTCGCCAAGGCCGACGACGGCGAGCTTTACCTGCAATATCGCGCGACCGAGAGCTTCGGCTTCGACGACGGGCGGCTCAAGACCGCCGACTATTCGACCGACGCCGGCTTTGGCCTGCGCGCGGTATCGGGCGAGATGACGGGCTTCGCGCACGCCAGCGACATCAGCGCGGGAGCGATCCGCCGCGCCGCCGAAACGCTCGCGCTGCTCGATCCGGCGAAGGACGCGCATGCCGCGCCGCCACCGCACACCAACCGCCATCTGTATGACGAAGCGAATCCGCTCGACCTGGTCCCCTTCGCGAAGAAGGTCGCGCTCTGCCAGGAAATCGACGCCGCCGCCCGCGCGCGCGATCCGCGCATCGTTCAGGTCTCGGTCGCGCTGGCAGGAAGCTGGTCGGTGGTCGAAATCGTCCGCGCCGACGGCTTCCTTGCGACCGACATCCGCCCGCTCGTCCGCCTCAACGTCTCGATCGTGGTCGAAGAGAATGGCCGCCGTGAATCCGGCTATTTCGGCCTCGGCGGCCGCTATATGTACGATCATCTGTTCGACGAAGCGCAGTGGAACCGCGCGATCGACGAGGCACTGGCACAGGCGCTCGTCAACCTCCGCGCGGTCGACGCGCCTGCCGGCGAATTCACCGTGCTGCTCGGTCCCGGCTGGCCTGGCGTGCTGCTGCATGAAGCGGTCGGTCACGGGCTCGAGGGCGATTTCAACCGCAAGGGCACCAGCGCCTTTTCGGGCCGCATTGGCGAGCGCGTCGCGGCATCCGGCGTCACGGTGGTCGACGACGGCGCGATGGAAAGCCCGATCGGCGGCGGTCGCCGCGGATCGCTCAGCATCGACGACGAAGGCACGCCGACCGGCGAAACGATCCTGATCGAGGACGGGATCCTAAAGGGCTATATGCAGGACCGCCTGAATGCGCGTCTGATGGGGGTCGAGCCGACGGGCAACGGCCGCCGCGAAAGCTTTGCGCATGCGCCGATGCCGCGGATGACCAACACGTTCATGAAGGGCGGCAACGACGATCCAGCCGAACTGCTGAGCCGCGTCAAGACCGGCATCTTCGCCAAAAGCTTCGGCGGCGGGCAGGTCGACATCGTGTCGGGCAAATTCGTCTTCAGCTGCACCGAGGCGTACAAGATCGAGAATGGCAAGATCGGCGATTCGATCAAGGGCGCGACGCTGATCGGCGATGGGCCGAGCGTGCTCACCAAGGTGATGGGCATCGGGAACGACATGGCGCTCGACGAAGGCATCGGCATCTGCGGCAAGGCAGGCCAGAGCGTGCCCGCCGGGGTCGGCCAGCCAACCTTGCTGGTGAGCGGGTTGACCGTGGGCGGCACGGCGTAACAGTCGTCATCCCGGGCTTTGACCCGGGACCTGCCTGTTTCTTCAAGAAGGCATGCTCCGGATCAAGTCCGGCGTGAAGATGGTTATGAACGCCTGTGACCGCCCTCACTTGGCGCGGCGCCTTTCCGCGCTTATACCCCCTTCAAACACAATAAGAATCGGGTCGCATCATCCGCAGGGACGCCCCTGCAACAGGGAGGATTTCATGCGTTCGAGCCTGCGTTTCGTTTCCGTCACCGTCATCGCCGCAATGCTCGCCGCCGTTCCCGGCTCGGCGCAAAAGACCAGCGGTCCCAAGGAACGGTATGAGATGGACGTCGCGACGATGTCGGGCTTTGCCGCAATGAGCGGCGGGCGCGGCGGCCTCGGCGGTGCGATGAGCATGGCCTTTGGCGGCGACCCGTCGAGCCGCGTCGCCTATATGCTCAGCCTGCGCCTCGGCACCGATCAGGGGCCGACCGCGCCGCCGCCGAAAGCCGACCATTTCTTCCTGCCGCAGGCAAAACTGGGCAAATCGGTGCCGCTGATAGCGCCCGAGCGCAAGGAAGGCAGCTATCCGACCCAGTTCGAGCGCCCCAAGGGCCGCCTGCTCCTCTATTGGGGTTGCGGCGCCAAGGCGGGGCCGGGGCAGCCGGTGATCATCGACTTTGCGAAGGTCGCGGCAGGCCAGGTACCGCCGAACCTGTTTTCCAGCGCGGTGCCGGTCATCCGCGAAGTGTCGCAGCTGAACAGCAAATCCTATGTCGACTGGCCGAATGGCAAGAATGGCAAACAGCCCGGCGGCGGCTCGTCGCTGCTCGGCGCGCATCGTATCGCGAGCAATGTCGGATCGGACATCAACTTCACGTTGGCGCAGGATTATATGCAGGGGCTGTCGGCCTCGACTACGATCCAGGCCGACCAATCGGTGCTGCTGCGCTGGACCCAGGTACCGACCGCGACGGGCTATGCCGCCTGGACGATCGGCGGCATGGACCGGCAGGAAAAGGGTGGCGATATCATCTGGTGGACGAGCAGCACGTCGAAGGAGTTCGGCGGCGGCTTGTGGGACTGGTTGCCCCCCGCGACGGTCGCCAAGCTGATCACGCAGAAGATCGTGATGCCGCCGTCGCAAACGACCTGCCAGATTCCTGCCGAGGTCAAGAAGGCCTCGGGCGACATGATGATCGGCAACCTCAACGCCTTTGGCCCCGAGGCCCATTTCTCCTATCCGCCCAAACCCGCGGGCAATGCCGTGTGGAACATCGACTGGACCGCCAAAGTGCGGTTCCGCTCGCACACGATGCTGCTGATCGGTGCCGATTTCGGCGGAATGGGGGGATCGAGCGGCGGCAGCACGCCGGCCGAGCCCGAAAAGAAGAAAAAGTGCAAAGGCCCGCTCGGGATCCCGCTTCCCACCTGCTGATCGCGAGTCATTCACGGTTCATCGGCTTTCGCGTATAAGGTACGTGGGTAGGGTATGTTGAAGACAGGAGTCTAACCATGCGTCATCTTATCCCCACGCTTCTCGTTGCAGCAGCCGTTGCGGTCAGCCCCGCGGCGTCAGCACGCGAAAGGCTGTCGCCAGAGGATCAGCTCACCAAGCTGCTCGGCAATCGCGTCGCGGGCGAGCCGCAAAATTGCATCTCGCTGGCGAGCCTCGGCAGCAGCCAGGTGATCGACAAGACCGCGATCGTGTACAAGGTGGGCAGCACATATTGGGTCAATCGCCCGCGCAGCGGGGCCGAATCGCTCGACGATGACGATGTTCTCGTCACCAAGACGATCGGCAGCCAGCTGTGCAGCATCGACGCGGTCCAGCTGCACGACCGCACAAGCCATATGTACAGCGGCTTCGTCACGCTCGGCGAGTTTGTGCCCTATCGGCGCCCGAAGGCAGAATAGCCTTCGCGCAGATTTCGCGATGCCTCGCTAGAATCCATTCGTCATCCCGGCGCAGGCCGGGAACTCACCGGCGCGTTATCGCGTCAGGTGGATATCCCGGTCTGCGCCGGGATGACTCTGTATCGGGAATGATTGCCTTGTCCGAAAGGGAACCTCTTTCACCGCCCGCCGACTGGGCGCGACAGCTGCTCGGCTTCTGGTTCGATGGTCATGGGATGGAGGACTGGTACGGCGGCGGCGCGGACTTCGACCGCGACGTCGCGGACCTCGCCGCCGACTGGCACGACGCGTTGCGGTCGCAGCCCGCGAGCAGCTTTCTGACCGATCCCGACACGGCGCTCGCCGCGGCGATCCTGTTCGACCAGGTGCCGCGCAATATCCATCGCCATAACGCCGAAGCCTTTGCGACCGACGATCTGGCGCGGGCCATCGCGCGCGGGATCGTCGCGCACGGGTGGGACCGGGACTGGCCCGACGAGCGGCAGCAATTCGCCTATCTGCCGTTCCAACATAGCGAGGACATGGCCGACCAACGCGAATCGCTGCGGCTGTTCAACCAGCTCGCCGACCCGCTGTTCCATGACTATGCGCAGACGCATTTCGACATGATCGACCGCTATGGCCGCTTCCCGCACCGCAACGCGGCGCTGGGCCGGGCGACGCGCGACGACGAGGAAGCGGCAATAGAAGAGGGCAAGGATTGGTGATAGGGCGCGTGCGATACGGAGAGCAACCATGTCTGAATTCACCGACAGTCTGACCGACAAGCATATCGCCTTCATCGAGAAGCAGCCGGTCTATTTCACCGCGACCGCTTCCGCCGACGGCCGCATCAACCTGTCGCCCAAGGGCTATGCCGACAGCTTCCGGGTCCTGTCCGAAAACCAGGTCGCCTATCTCGATCTTGGCGGGTCGGGCAACGAGACGCACGCGCATCTGGCCGCCGATGGACGCATCACGCTGATGTTTTGTGCCTTCGATCGCACCGCACTGATCCTTCGCATCTATGGCCATGGCCGCCCGGTCCTGCCGCAAGACGATGAATGGGAGGCACTCGCCGCCCATTTCACGCTGATCCCCGGTACGCGTCAGATCTTCGTCATCGACGTCGAGAGCGTCCAGACGAGCTGCGGCTGGGGCGTGCCGATGATGGAGTTGCAGCACGAGCGCGATACGCTGCAGAAATATCACCGTCAGGCCGACCCCGACCGGTGGGTCGAGAAAGTCCGCGGGCGTACGGAAAGCATCGACGGTCTGCCGACGCGCGCCACCGACCGGTTCATCACCGGCTGATGGCGCTCGTCGAACTGGTGCGCCTGCCGAACGGCGCCGAAGCCGAGCTGCTGCGCGGCCGCCTCGAAAGCGCGGGCGTCCATGCCGTCTGCTTCGACGCGGGGATGAACATCGCCGAAAGCGTCGGGCTGCTGATCCCGGTACGGGTGATGGTGCTCGACGAGGATCTGGGCGATGCCAAGGCGCTGCTCGAAGAGTTCGGCGCGGGTTGAATTTGCAACCGAACCCCTCCCCCGTTCGTCCTGATCTTGTCGAAGCGTGTCCCGAGCGCCAACGAGGCAGTCGAGGGGCTCAGCACCAACGGATTAAAGGTCGGTCCAAAACTCACCCATGATCAAGGTCGCCAGCTATAATATGCGCAAGGGCATCGGGCTCGACCGGCGCCGCGACCCCGGTCGCGTGCTGTCCGTTCTGGCCGAGCTCGACGCCGATATCGTCGCGTTGCAAGAGTGCGACCGCCGCTTCGGCACGCGCGCGAGCGCGATTCCGCCGCATATGCTCGCCGAGCACAGCGACTATATCCCGGTCACCTTGACCGATCGGCCGCACAGCATCGGCTGGCACGGCAATGCGCTGCTCGTTCGCAAAGGGACCGAGGTCGAGGAAAGCCACGCGCTGCACCTGCCGACGCTCGAACCGCGCGGCGCGGTGGCGGCCACCTTGCGCATCGGCGACACGCGCCTGCGCGTCGTCGGCATGCATCTCGACATTTCGGGGCTCCGCCGCCGCCAGCAGGCGCGCGCCATCCTGTCGCACGTCGCCGAGGGCGAGGATCTGCCGACGATCCTGATGGGCGATTGCAACGAATGGCGCGCGTCGGGCGGCTGTCTCAGCGATTTCGGCGCGCGGCACCGGCTGGTCGACACCGGCCACAGTTTCCACAGCCGCCGCCCGGTCGCGAAGCTCGACCGCATCTTCGCTTCGCCCGAGCTCGAGGCGATCGAGGCCGGTGTCCACCAGAGTGCGCTCGCCGCACGCGCGTCGGACCATTTGCCGATCTGGGCGAGCTTCCAGGCGGTTTCGGGGTAGGCCCTTATCCGCTCCCGCAGGCGGGAGGGGAACATTTCTGCCCAAATAATAGGCAAATGCCTGCCTCGGCTGCCCACCGAACGAACGATCAGGTGTGCCGTTCGCCCCAAAACCGTCACAAAATGTTAACTTTTGCAGCATTCGCGCAATCTGGCACGGCTGTTGCACTGCACCATGATGCCATAATCAAAAGGGGGCATCATGAAGCTGATCCTGGCTATCATCAAACCGTTCAAGCTCGACGAAGTGCGCGAAGCGCTTACCGGGCTGGGCATCGCCGGCATGACCGTGACCGAGGTCAAGGGTTTCGGTCGCCAAAAAGGGCAGACCGAAATCTACCGCGGCGCCGAATATGCAACCAACATGGTTCCGAAGGTGAAGATCGAGCTCGTCTGCGACGACGCGCTTGCACCGCGGGTCGTGGAAACACTCCAGCAAAGCGCCGGGACCGGGTCGATCGGGGACGGCAAGATTTTCGTCCTCGACGTGGGTCAGGCCGTGCGCATCCGCACCGGCGAGACCGGCGAGGCGGCTCTTTAATGATAAAGGGGGAAGCAATGAAGTTCGCAAACAAGATTGCGGCGGGAGCCGGGGCCACGGGCCTCGCGCTGTTCGCCGCGCTGCCCGTTTGGGCCCAGGACGCTGTCGCGCCGGTTGCCGAAGCGGCGGCGCCCGCGCCTTTCACACCAACCGCCGAGATGGTCAACAAAGGCGACGTGGCATGGATGCTCGTCGCCTCGGCGTTGGTGCTGCTGATGTCGGTGCCCGCGCTGGCGCTTTTCTATGGCGGCCTTGTCCGCGCCAAGAATATGCTTTCGGTGCTGATGCAGGTGCTCACCATCGTCTGCGTCGCCGCGCTCGTCTGGTTCAGCTGGGGCTATTCGATGGCCTTCACCTCCACCGGGTCGCCCTTCCCCAAGCTGGTCGGCGGCCTCGACAAGGCGTTCCTCTCGGGCGTCGATGTGACGACCTTTGCCGCCACCTTCTCGAACGGGGTCTATTTGCCTGAATATGTCTTCGTGATCTTCCAGATGACCTTCGCCTGCATCACGCCGGCACTGATCATCGGGGCGTTCGCGGAGCGCGTGAAGTTCACGCCGCTGATCATCTTCACGGTGCTGTGGCTGACGCTCGCCTATTTCCCGATCGCGCACATGGTCTGGTACTGGCCGGGCCCCGACTTCCTCAATGCCGCGCCCGATGACACGGGCCTGCTGTGGGGCTGGGGTGCGCTCGACTTTGCCGGCGGCACCGTCGTCCATATCAACGCTGGCGTCGCCGGTCTGGTCGGCTGCCTCGTGATCGGCCCGCGCCTTGGCTATAATTCGGAACCGATGCCCCCGCACAACCTGGTCATGACGATGATCGGCGCCTCGTTGCTGTGGATCGGCTGGTTCGGCTTCAACGCGGGTTCGGGCCTCGAAGCCAACGCCTTTGGCGCGCTGGCCTTCATCAACACGCTCGTCGCCACGGCGGCTGCGGGTGCGACCTGGGCGATCATCGAGCAGATCGTGCACAAAAAGCCGTCGTTACTGGGTGGGGTTTCCGGCGTCGTCGCCGGCCTGGTCGCCATCACGCCGGCCGCGGGCTTTGCCCATCCCGGCACCGCGATCCTCCTTGGCGCCGTCGCCTCGCTGGGCTGCTTCTTCTTTGTCACCACGGTCAAGAAGAAACTCAAATATGACGACTCGCTCGACGTGTTCGGCATCCACGCCGTCGGCGGCATCATCGGCGCCATCGGCACTGGCTTCGTCGCCAATCCGGCGTGGGGCGGTCAGGGCTGGATCGATTACACCGCGCCCGTCGCCAAGGCCGGCGAGTTCGACCTGACCGGCCAGGTGATGACCCAAATCTGGGCCGTCGGCACCACCGTCGTGTGGACCGGCGTGGTCAGTGCGGTGCTGTTCCTCGCACTCAAATACACCATCGGCCTGCGCCCGTCGGCGGACATCGAGCAAGAAGGGCTCGACCTCGCCGAACATGGGGAGCGCGCCTACAATTATTGACGAGACAGGATACCCGCCGCCGCTCTCTCTCCTTTCAACGGCGGCGGGGTCCTACCGAGGTTCCTCCTGCGAACCACTGGCCGGGATGCGACAAGCTCCCGGCCATTTTTTTTGATTCGATTCGGGCCTTGCCTGCCGGTGCTCGCACCCCCGCGCAGCGTCGCAAGCCGATCCCCGCGTCGCGGGTTAACGCCGCCCCACCGCCCGAATCCGGCGCCGGATGCTGCACCAAAGGCTGCACAAAATTTAGGCGCACGTGCCGCAATTTTAGCCTTCCCAACATGACATTAATGTGGCATTCATTGCGTCAACAGTTTCAGGAGGGGAGAGCCTGAAAGGCTGGGCCGGGACGCAAGTCCCGGCCCTCTTTTTTTGTGCGCAGCAAACGCGCGCGCGAAAAGCCAAGGATTTCAGCTCGTTTTGCGCCGGTGCCGCGGCGAAGCGACCGGCCGCCAGCGGCCGCGTCGAAGCGCTGGCAGTGGGCGTTCAGATCAGGCCAAAGCCGCCTTCACGAAGTCCGCCGCGCGTTCGCCGATCATGATGCTCGGCGCATTGGTGTTGCCCGAAACGAGCCGCGGCATGATGCTCGCATCGGCAACCCACAGCCCCTCGATCCCGCGGAGCTTCAGGCCGGAGTCGACCACCGCTGCATCGTCGCTTCCCATGCGGCATGTGCCCACCGGGTGATAGACGGTGTCGGCGCGGCTGCGGATCAGCGCGTCGAGCGCGGTATCATCGTCGATACTCACCGGATGCCTGTCGGCGCCCGCATAGTCCGACAACGGCGGCGCGGCGACGACGCGATGCATCATCCGCACCCCCGCGCGCAGCGTTGCCACATCGCGCTCGTCGGTCAGGAAGCCGGGATCGATCACCGGCGCTGCCGCGGCGTCCCGAGACGCCAGCGTCACCGACCCGCGACTTTCGGGCCGCAGCACGCAGGCATGGCACGAAAAGCCGTGCCCCTTCACCTTGGTGCGGCCATGATCCTCGAGCATCGCCGGGACGAAATGATATTGGATGTCGGGCGCGGGCAGGTCGGGGCGCGATTTCCAGAAGCCGCCCGCCTCGGCAAAACAGGTCGTCATGATCCCGCTACGCTTCGTGCGATGCTCGAAGATCGCCTTGACCATCCGCCAGGTCCCGCCGAGGCTGTCGCCGAACGGATCGGTCGAGCGCGTCTCCCAACTCGACACATAGTCGATATGGTCCTGCAGATCGGCGCCGACGCTTGCACGGTCGATCGCGACGTCGATGCCGTGTTCCTTCAGATGCGCTGCGGGTCCGATCCCCGAAAGCATCAAGATCTGCGGGCTGTTGAACGCGCCCGCCGACAGGATCACGCCGCCGCGCGCGCGCAGCGTCTCGCGCTTCGAGCCGCGACGGATCACCACACCGGCCGCCCGGCCATCCTCGATCAGAATCTTCTCGACCAGCGCGCCGGTGCGCACCGCGAAGTTCGCATTTTCGCGGAGCGGCTCGACATAGGCGCGCGCCGCCGACCAGCGCTCGCCGGCCTTTTGCGTGACCTGATAAAGCCCGAAGCCTTCTTGCTCTGCCCCGTTGAAATCCGCGGTGCGCGGCAATTGCAGCGCTGCCGCGCTCTCGATGAAGCGCCGGCTCGTCACATTCGGCCAGCGCTGATCCATCACATTGAGCGGTCCATCGGCGCCGTGGAATTCGTCTGCCCCGCGCTCGTTATGCTCGGCGCGCTTGAAGTAAGGGAGCACATCGGCATAGCTCCAGCCGTTCGCGCCAAGCGACGCCCACTGATCGTAGTCGAAAGCGTGCCCGCGAATATAAACCATCGCATTGATTGCGCTCGACCCGCCAAGCCCGCGCCCGCGCGGCTGATATCCGGTACGGCCGTTCAGCCCCGGCTGCGGAACCGTGTCATATCGATAGTTCGACGACTTTGGGATGAAGGGCATGAAACCCGGCGTCTTGACCCGCACCGTGTCGTTGCGCCCGCCCGCCTCGACCAGGCAGACCGTCCGCGTGCCGTCCTCGGCAAGCCGTCCCGCAGCCGCGCTGCCCGCGCTTCCGCCGCCGATGACGATGATGTCGAACTGATCCATGAAGCGACTCTCCCTCGCGCCGCCTGTCGGCGGTCGTCCGGATGCTTACATGAATGTCATTAGCGGGCGAGGCAAGAGCGAGATCGCATGACCGCTGCGGAGGGCTTCCTGGTCCGCCGGCTACTCCGCCGGTTCCTCGACCGGCCGCCCCGCCGCCCACCGTTCCTTGATCATCGCGCTCGTCGCGCGGCTGCCATCGTGGCTCCAGCCGGGTTCGCGGATCAGATAGTTCAGCTTGTGCCGCCACGGCGCGCTCCACATATCCTTTGCGATCCCGACCCATTCATGCACCGCGGCCCAGAGAATGTTGAAGCTGCCCAGCTGTTTGACGATGCCGTATCGCACCGGCTCGTCGTCGCGTTCGGCGACGAAGCTGCCGAACATCTTGTCCCAGATGATGAACACGCCGGCGTAATTGGCGTCGAGATAGCGCGGGTTCACGCCGTGATGCACGCGATGGTGCGACGGGGTGTTCATCACCGCCTCGAACCAGCGCGGCAGCCGCCCGATCGCCTCGGTATGGATCCAGAACTGGTAGATCAGGTTGAGCCCGGCGCAGAAGAACACCATCGCGGGCGGAAAGCCGATCAGGAACAGCGGCAGGCGGAACAGGAAGGTCAGGCTGAAGAAACCGGTCCATGTCTGCCGCAGCGCGGTCGACAGATTATAATGCTGGCTGCTGTGATGGATGACATGGCTTGCCCAAAACCAGCGCACCCGGTGCGCGCTGCGGTGAAAGGCGTAATAGGCCAGGTCGTCGAGGAAGAAGCAGAGGATCCACGCCCACCACCACTGACGGAACGCCAAGCCGATATCGACGAGGTGGAACTGATAGACCCACACCGATATGCCGACCACCGCCGCACCGACAAGCGCGCCCGCGACCTGGCTCACCGTTCCGAGCATCAGCGAGGTCAGCGTATCGCGCGCTTCGTACCGGCTTTTGTCGCGCCGCAGCGAAAAGACCATCTCGACAATCAGCAACAGGATGAAGGCCGGGACGGCATAAACGACGGGGTCGGGCAACTTATCCACAGTTGAGGTCCCGCATCCGGCTCGCCCACATCCCCGCTTCCTTCCCCAAATGCAGCGTCACCGCACCGAACGTCTTTTCGGGCATCGCGAGCGTCAGAAAATCCTTGTCGAGCCGGCCCACCACCGCAGCGTCGACGGGGCGTGCCGCGAAATGATTGCCGTGCGCGCGCACCAGCATCATCCGTCCTTCGGCATTGCGCACGATCGCCGCAAAGCCCGCGCGGTCGCGCGCGACTTCGGTGCCGCCGAATCCCGCTTCGGCGTCTTCGGCAAGGCGGATCGCATGATCGGCGTCCTCGATGCGCGGATCGGCACCGAGCCCCATTTTGCGGACGAGCCAGGCGACGAAGAAGACCGCGATCAGCGACGCGCCGAGCTGGATCAAATCCTGGACGGTCATTTTTCGCCCGCGAGCGCGTCGAGCATCGGCCGCAGCCCGCTCAAATCATAGCCGGCCTTCGCCGCCGCATCGACGATCGCATCGACATCGTCACCCGCGCGGGCGCGCGTCAGCGCCCAAAGGTGCGTCGAGCGCGTGCCCGAGCGGCAATAGGCCAGGATCGGCCCCGTCGCATCTGCCAACAGCGTGTCGAGCGCGTCGATCTGCGCATGGCTGAAACCCGCGTGGCCGACCGGGATCGCGGCATAGGCGAGCCCTTCGGCCGCCGCGGCGTGCGCGATATCGCCGCCTTGCGGCGCCGCTGGCTCCTCGCCGTCGGGACGATTGTTGACGATCATCGCAAAGCCCTGCGCCTTGGCCTCGGCAACATCCTCGATGCTGATCTGCGGGGCGACGCTGAAGCCGGCGGACAGGGGTCTGAAATCGCTCATGGCTGCGATCTACTCCCGCCGCCGGCATGCTGACAAGCGCGAAGGCCGAATGCGATAGCATTCGTGTTCCGAACAAGCCGGGCATCGAGCTTCCGCCCTCGCCATTTCAATCGGGCAGGAATGGGTTCCCGCCTCTGCGAGAGCACGGCGGGTTTCCTCTCAGCCGTGCGGATATTGGCCGATGCAGTCCTGCATCTCTTCCCAAAGCCCGGTCGCGGCGGAAAGCTGGACCACCGCCGCCTCCTTGCCGAGCAGTTTGACGCGCATCTCCGTGCCCGCCTTGAGCCGGGACCAGACGGCCGACTGGAGATGGCCGAGCTTGTAGCTCGTCTTGCCGTCCGCGGTCTCGCCATAGACGAAGCGCGCGGCGACATGGCCGTCGACGAACAGCGCCGTACCGGGAAAGCTCGCATAAGTGACGCCGGCATCGAGCGCATCGGCAAAATTGCCGTCGGCATCCTCGACCGACCCCGCGCCCTTCTCATGCTTCGCGCCCTCGTCGTCGCCGATCGCGGGAAGCGCCTTGCCCGACAGCCAGACATATCCGTCCTCGAAATTGGTAAAGCCGAGCCGCAGCGTCAGGTCCTCGCCGAGCGTCCGCGTCGCGGTGCAATTGTTGCCGCGCGACTGAAAGGTCCAGCCATCGCCAAAGCTCAGATCTTTCTCGGGGATCGGCGGCGGGACCATCGCCGCCAACGGCGCGGCGGCGAGAAGCAAAGCGAGGGGCAAGAGCCGGAGCGGGGACGCGCGCATGAAATCTCCCAACTTCATCGCGACCCGTCGTTCTGACTATTCCCCTCGCCGCGCCTGTCAAGCGCCCGCCGTCAGGCGGCTGCCCCCGCCCGCTCGCCCGTCTGCACCGGCGCGCGCGAAACCACGTCGTGAAAGCGTTCGGCATAGTGCGGATGCTCGGTCCCCATCCATTTGTCCCACCAGGTGAAATAGAGGCCGTAATTGCGGTTGAAGCCGCCGCTGTGGTGCAGGTCGTGGTGCGTCGTCGTGTTGATCCAGCGCGTCGCCGGAGTCGACAGCCACCAGCGCGGATGCAGTTCGAATCCCGCATGCCCCATCGCGTTGCGGATGATCTGGAAGTTGATCCAAAGGAACATCACCCACACCGGCGTCGCGACGAAGAACAGCCAGAGCGGCACGAACAGGATCATCACGAATGCTTCGGGGATTGCGAAGCTGTACGCCGCCCACGGCGTCGGGGTGATCGATCGGTGGTGCGCGCGGTGAAAGGTCTTGAACAGCTTGGGATGGTGCATCGCGCGGTGCACCCAATAGAAATAGGTGTCGTGCGCCAGAACGATCGCGGCGAGCACCGCGGCGTCGCCCCAAAAGCCATAGCTGCCCTGAAAACGGTGCAGCACGCCGCTGTCGACGCCCCAGACGATGAACAACGCGACGAACAGATAGACGCCGACAGTCTGCAACGATTGCAGGAATTCGCGGCGCTTGTCGGCGGCGGTTGCTTCGCGCGCCTGAATCTTGCGCGCAGCGAGGCTCGATCGGCGCAGGCCCCACACGACCGCGCTCGTGACGCTGGCGGCGATGAGGTAGCGGCCGAAGTCGAAAGCGAACATCGCGGGCCCCTGTTTGAGCAGGATAGCGAGGGGAGGAATGGAGTCGATCATGCGGGCATCCTTTGAATGGCTGCCCCGGCTTCAGCAGATTCGCGCGGCGCCGGCACCGCACTGTCGAAAATCGGCTAGCCGATTCCGGAATCGGCCAGCCGCTCCGCGCGATACTCGCTCGGCGTCATCGCTTCGGCATCGCGAAACGCGCGGTTGAATGGCCCCAGCGAACCGAAACCCGCGTCGATCGCGATCGTCAGGATCGATACCTCGCGCTGGGCCGGGTCAGCGAGGGCGGCGCGGATCTCGTCGAGGCGGAAGCTGTTCAGGAAGGCAGTGAAGTTTCGAAAGCCCATCTCGCCATTGATCGCGCGCCGCACGCGATATTCAGGCTCGCCCAGCCGTGCGGCAAGCGCCGATATCGAAAAGCCTTCGGCGCGATAGGCGCGCTCGTCGGCCATCACCGCGTGGAGCCGCTGCGCAAGCGGCGAGGGTGCGGCGGACCGCCCGGCGCGCTTTGGCGGCGCTCCGGGCGCAGCGAACAGCTCGGCCGAGCGGAACCGATAGAGCCCCATCGAGACGATGAAGGTGGCGATCAGGATCGCGACCAGCGTCACGGATCGCCCAAGGTTGGGAGCCGCACCATGACCGTCGAACATCTCGATAAGGGTCACCAACAGGATGAAAACGCCGATCGCGCAAACGAGCGCGACGCGAAAGCCGCGACGCGCCTCGATCAGGTCGTTCGCACGCCCACGCCACGCGATCCACATTCCCGCCACTGCAAAGGCGAACATGCCGATGCGCACCAGCACCCAGATCTCCATGCTGAACGATCCCCTCGCGGTGATCAGCGCGACCTGGGCCAGCGGCAGGACACCGAACGCGGCGACGAGCATCCAACTGCGCCAGCCGATCCGCTGCTGGTCGTCGAACCACAGACGCACGAACAGCCAGAAAAAGGCCGGCACCATGACCGACAGCGCGTCGCACAGCTCATAGGGAAAGCGTGCCAGCCCATCGGGTTTGAGTATGCGCGTGAGCAGATAGGCAATGATCGCAAGGTTCATCGCGATCGCGACGCGCGCCGGCAACACGTCGCGATGGTCGCGCCACAGGATCGCGATCCACAGCAGGAACAGCGCCATGGCACCGCCACGAATCATCGGGTCAAAGATCAGGAGCGCCACCATCGCGTCCTGCTACTGCAAGCGATGCCGGTACGCCACCGGCAGGCCGCGGGTCATTGCGCCGCCATTTGCTGCGACTGACGGGTGCGCAATTTTTGCGCCGCCAGCTCGCGTATCGTCTGGCGGCACTGGCGCGCCGTACTACGCGCCTTGATAGTCAGATGTTCGACATCGTTGCGGCACGCCGCCTTGGCGGCGCGCGCAATCCGGAGGTGCGCGGTCGTGACGTCGCCGGGGTTCGCAAGGTCGAGCGCGCGCATATCGACGCGGATGGTCGTACTGTCGTCAGATGCCCGCGCCGTCATAGGCAGTATCGCGAGGCAGCAGGCGAGCAGCGTGCTGGTCAGGGGGAAGGCCATGTCATATCCTTTCATCGATCGACACCGCCAAAGAAGCAGGTGCGATGAAAGCGGACGTGACGATGGCGGACGCTCGCGTCGTGCCGCGTTCGGAATATGGCTAGCCGTTTGCGAAATCGATCAGCCGTGCCGACCGAATTGGCTCAATATTGGCGGATCACCGACAGGAAAGCATCGCCCCACGCCTCGAGCTTTTTCGCGCCGACCCCGGGGATCGTCCCCAGGTCGGATCGCGTTGCCGGCCGCTCGCTCGCCATTGCGCGCAGCACCGCGTCGTGGAAGATGACATAGGGCGGCAGCCCCGCCTCGGCGGCCAGCTCGCGCCGCATCGCACGCAGCGCATCGAACAGAGGGTCACCGACCGGGTTCGCTGCGGCACCGCCACCGCGCCCCGACCGTCCGCCTTCGCGCTGGGTGCGCTTGACCGGCGGCTCGGCGATCAGCACCGGCACCTCGCCCTTCATCACTGCGCGCCCGGCGGGGCCGAACATCAGCCCGCCATGATCGGTCGCCGCCAGCACTTCACGCGCCATCAGCGTGCGGACGAGCGGCTTGATCAGCCGCGCCTCTTCGCCCGCGACGATTCCGAACACCGACAATTTGTCGTGCCCGCGCTGCGCGATCCGCTCGTCGCTCTTGCCGGTGAGCACCGCTTCGACATGCCCCGCGCCATAGCTTTGCCCGGTGCGGTACACCGCCGAGAGCAATTTCTGCGCGAGCACCGTCGCGTCGATCTGGCTCGGCGGATCAAGGCAATTGTCGCAATTGCCGCAACGCTCGGGCGGATGTTCGCCGAAGTGGCGCAGAAGCAGGGCGCGGCGGCACTCGACCGTCTCGACCAGCGCGGCGAGCGAATTCAGCCGCGCCCGCTCGCCCGCCATGCGCGCCTCGGGAAGTTCGGACAGTCGCATCCGCGCTTTGGCAAAATCGTCGGCGCCCCACAGCATCAGCGCTTCGGCAGGGTCGCCGTCGCGCCCCGCGCGGCCCGTCTCCTGATAATAGCTCTCGATCGACTTCGGCAGCCCGGCATGCGCGACAAAGCGCACATCGGGCTTGTCGATCCCCATCCCGAACGCGACCGTTGCGGTGACGATGCCGTCTTCGGACGCCACGAAGTCATGCTGCACCTGCGCGCGCCGTTCGGGGTCGAGCCCGGCGTGATAGGCCGCGACCGGCCGCCCCGTCGCGGCGGCAAGCTTGGCCGCAAGCCGCTCGGTCCCGTCGCGCGTCGGACAATAGACGATCCCCGGCCCGGGATTGGCGGCGATAAAATCGGTGAGCTGCTTGGCGACGACGACGCGCGCCGCGACGCGGTACCGGATGTTCGGCCGGTCGAACCCCGCCAGGATCAGCCCCTCGGCCGGAATCCCGAGCTGGAGCAGAATATCCTCGCGCGTGTGCTTGTCGGCGGTCGCGGTCAGCGCCAGCCTTGGCACCGAAGGAAAGGCGTCGAGCAGCGGCCGCAGCAGGCGATAGTCGGGGCGGAAGTCATGCCCCCATTCGGACACGCAATGTGCTTCGTCGATCGCAAACAGCGCGGGCTCGCGCGCCGCCATCAGCGAGCGGAAGGCCTCGCCCGTTGCGCGCTCGGGCGCGATATAGAGCAGGTCGAGCTGCCCGTCGCGATACGCCTGGCGCGTGTCGGCAAAGTCGGCATCGACGCTGGTCAACGAAGCCGCGCGAATCCCCGCCGCGCGCGCACCGCGCAGCTGGTCGTGCATCAGCGCGATCAGCGGTGACACGACGACGACGCAGCCGTTCAGCGCCACCGCCGGCAGCTGATAGGTCAGCGATTTTCCTGCCCCCGTGGGCATCACCGCCAAGCTTCGCTCGCCTGCCATCACCCGGCCCACAACCTCGGCCTGCCGGCCGCGAAAGGCGTCGAAACCGAATGTGGATTTGAGGAGGGGGAGGAGAGCGTCGGCGGTCATTGCGACGGGCGATAGGGAGTTCGGCGGGGCGGGGGAAGCCCAGTCTCAACCAAAACAATCCTTTCCGTGGTTTCGCGAGAGTGGACGACAAGCGGCGGGGGCCGTCGCTGGCCCCCGCCCCCTTGCTGTCGTCGCCGCGATCAGCTGCGCGTGATCGACGCTCCGCCGTCCACCAGCGACGCGGTGCCGGTGACGAAGCTCGCATCGTCGGAGGCGAGATAGAGCACCGAGCGCGCGATCTCGTTGGGCTGCGCGACGCGTTTCAGCGCGTGCAGGTTGGTGACGAAATCCTGCTTTTCGGCGCTGTCGTTGACTGCCTCGAACATGTCGGTCGCGACGCCGCCGGGGAGCAGTGCGTTGACGCGGACATTCTGCGCCCCGAACTCGGCGGCGAGCGCCTGCGTCAGTCCGTTCAGCCCCGACTTGCTCGCCGAGTAAGCGGCGCTGCCCGGGAAAGCGAAGCTGTATCCGACGAAGGTCGAGGTGAAGATCACCGACCCGCCGCCATGCTTCACCATCTCGGCGATCTGGTGTTTCGCGGCGAGGAACGATCCGGTCAGGTTGACCTGCAACGCATCGTTGAAGCCCGCTTCGCTGACGTCGGTGCTCGGCCCGGCTTCGCCGAACACGCCGGCATTGTTGAACGCGACGTCGAGCCGACCGAAGTTGGCGACCGCGGCCGCGACCAGCGCTTCGTGGAAGGCTTCGTCGCGGACATCGCCGGCGACGGCGACGGCCTTGCCGCCCGCCGCTGCGATTTCGGCGACGAGCGTGTCGAGCTCGACCTGACGGCGCGCGCCGACGACGACCGAAGCGCCCTCGGCAGCAAAGAGTTTCGCGGTTTCGCGGCCGATCCCCGAGCTGGCGCCGGTGACGATCGCGACCTTGTTGAGCAAACGATCCATAGTTCATCTCCTGATTCGGCCGGGGCGGATTGCCCGTGTCGATGGTTGGAAGATGGACTTGATCGCTCGTTCGGTTTAGACAGCAAATCTTGGTTCTATAATTCGGGATTACCGAACAATGATCCGGATCGAAGGCATCGCCGCATTCGTCGCCACGGTCGAGCATGGCTCGATCAGCGGCGCCGCGCGGCAGCTTCGCCTGTCGAAATCGGTCGTCAGCGAACGCCTTGCCGAACTCGAACGCTCGCTCGGCAGCGCGCTGCTCCACCGTACTACGCGCAAACTCGGCCTGACCGAGGACGGCGCCGCCTTCCTGCCCCGCGCGCAGCGGATCACCCGCGACATCGCCGAGGCGGCGGCCGACATGGCCGAGCGCCGCGGCACCTTGTCGGGCCCGCTGCGCATCGCCGCGCCGGTGACCTTCGGCCATATGCACCTCGGCCCCGCGCTCTATCCCTTCCTCAAGGCGCATCCCGAGCTGCAACTGACGCTCGACCTCGACGACCGGCGGATCGATGTCGCCTCAAGCGGCCATGACGCGATCATCCGCCAGGGCGTGATCGACGACAACCGCCTGATCGTCTGGAAACTCGCCAAGAGCCGACGTATCCTCGTCGCGTCGTCTGCCTATCTCGCCGAACATGGCACGCCGCAGACGATCGAGGACCTGCGCCATCACCGCGGCATCTTCTACACCAACCGCGGCGTCGCCGACTGGCGCTTCCGCACCATCGATGGTCCGGTCGCGATCCAGGCGACACAGGCGCTCGGCGTCAACAACGGCGACATGATCCGCGACGCGGTGGCCGCCGGCCTCGGCATCGCGATGCTCCCCGCCTTCATCGCGGGACCGGCGATCAAGGCCGGCAAGCTCGTCGGCCTCCCCCTCGACCTCGCCCCCGACGAGGAGTGGATCTATATGGCGCATTCACAGGGGCGGAACCCATCGGCGAAATTGCGCGCGCTGCGGGAGCATCTGGAACAAGCGTTCGGCGAACCGCCTTATTGGGATTCTCCGTCCCCGACGCCGGTCGCCTGACGAAGGGGACTAGACCGTCCCCTCTTCCTTCTCCGCCTGCTGCCGCGCCCACATATCGGCGTAGAGCCCGCGCATCCGCAGCAACTGTTCGTGCGTTCCCGTCTCGGCGACACGGCCCTTGTCGAGCACGACGATGCGGTCGGCGCCCGTCACCGTCGACAGGCGGTGCGCGATCACCAGCGTCGTGCGGCGTGCGGCGATCCGTTCGAGCGTGTCCTGAATCGCCGCCTCGGTGCGGCTGTCGAGCGCGCTCGTCGCTTCGTCGAGGATCAGCACCGGCGGATTCTTGAGCAATGTCCGCGCGATCGCGACGCGCTGTTTCTCGCCCCCCGACAGCTTCAGCCCGCGCTCGCCGACCTCGGTGTCATAGCCTTGCGGCAGGATCGCGATAAAGCCGTCTATCGCCGCGCCGTCGGCCGCGGCCGCAATCTCGTCGGCGCGCGCGCCTTCGCGGCCATAGGCGATATTATATCCGATGCTGTCGTTGAACAGCACCGTATCTTGCGGGACGATGCCGATTTCGGCGCGCAGGCTTTTCTGCGTAACCGTCGATATATCCTGATCGTCGATCGTGATCCGTCCGCCTTGCGGGTCATAGAAACGGAAAAGCAGCCGCGCGATCGTCGACTTGCCCGCCCCCGACGGCCCGACGATCGCCAGCGTCTCGCCCGCGCCGACTGCAAAGCTGACGCCGTTCAGGATCGTGCGGTCGGGCTCATAGCCGAAGACGACATTCTCGAACGCCACCGCGCCGCCGTTCACCACCAGCGGCGGCGCATCGGGCGCATCGCTGATCTCGGGCGGCGTGTCGATCAGGCGGAACATCGCCTCCATGTCGATCAGCCCCTGGCGGATCACGCGATAGACCATGCCGAGCATGTCGAGCGGGCGGAACAGCTGCGCGAGCAACGTGTTCACCAACACCACGTCGCCGACCTTATATTCGCCCTGCGACCAGCCCCACACGGTGTACGCCATCGCCCCCGCCAGCGCGGCATTGGTGACCAGGCTCTGTCCGATGTTCAGCCACGCGAGGCTGTTCTCGCTCTTCACTGCGGCGCGCGCATATTGGTCGGCGACGTCGCGATAGCGCGCTTCCTCGCGGTCTTCGGCGCCGAAATATTTGACCGTCTCGTAATTGAGCAGGCTGTCGACGCTGCGCCCGATCGTCAGCGTGTCGAGGTCGTTCATCCGCGTGCGCAGCGCGTTGCGCCAGTCGGTCACCTTGCGCGTGAAGATGATATAGACGACGACCATCAACGCGGTTGCGCTGGCCAGGCCAAAGCTGAACTTGGTCCAGAAGATGATCAGCACGGCGATCAGCTCGATGATCGTCGGCGCGATGTTGAACAGCAGGAAATAAAGCATCGTGTCGATGCTCTTCGTCCCGCGCTCGATCACCTTGGTCACCTCGCCCGTCCGCCGCGCGAGATGGAAGCGCAGGCTCAGCGCATGCAGGTGGCTGAAGGTCGCGATCGCCAGCTCACGCGTGGCATCCTGCCCGACACGCTCGAACACGACGTTGCGCAGGTTATCGAACAACACCCCGGCAAAGCGCGCGCCCGCATAAGCGACCACGAACCCGATTGCGAGCGCAACGCCCGCTTCCATCCCCGGCGCCATCCGGTCGATCGCGGCGCCATAGAGAAAGCCCATCGACAGCTGGACGCCCTTCGATGCCAGGACGATGAGCCCCGCGGCGCAGATGCGGATCTTGTGCTCGGTCTGCCCCGCCGGCCACAAATAGGGCAGGAAACGCTTGAGCGTCGCAAGGATCGGCGGTTCGCGCGAAGCGTCGGCGGAGGTGGCGGTGTCGGGCGGCATGCGCGCCCCATGTAGGGCGCGCGCGGACGAACGCCAACTATTCCCCGGCAGCATCGCGATTCAAAATCTCACGCAGGGACGTGATGGCGCCGCGTTCGAGGCTTCAACCCTCGCCGCGTCGTTTCATATGCGTGATGATGCGGTCGAGCAGGCGGCGCTCTTCGCGCGTCGGCTGGACTGCGGGCGCCGGTTCTATCGGGTCGGCGCGGCGTCCGAACATGGGCCGGCGGCGGGGCAAAAAGGTTGCGTAACGCATGGGGGGACGCCTTGCTTGTGCGGCCGCCCCCCGGCACCGCAATGGGTTCTGGTCCCCACAGTCAGGATCGCCGTCGCCGCTTTCGCAAAGCTTAAGCTTTAGGGTTAGGGCGAGGTTACTGTTTTCTTGCCGGTACCGAAAAGCTGCCCGTGACGCGCCCGCCGGTCGTGCCCGTGATCGGGTTGCCGTCGGGGCCGCGCGCGGCGCCGCGGCCGTCGACCGTCGCCTTGCCGCTGTTGAGGTCGATCACCAGCCGTCCGCCGTTCAGCCGGTTCGCGCCCTGCGTCAGCTGGACGTTGCCGACCATCGTGATCAGGCGCTTGTCGAGGTCATAGATCGCGACATTGCCCTTCGCGACTTCATTGCCCTTGGTCACGACAACGCCGCCGGTCGCGTCGAGCCGGTTGACGTCGGTGCTGCCGCTGCGCGTGTAGGCGACGGTCATGCGCTGCGAGGTCACGGTCATTCCGGCCTGCCTTACCTTGACCCCGCCCGCGAGCACGACGCGGTCGGCGCGGTCCTGCACCTCGATGCTGCCCGCGTCGAAATCGACCGGCGCATTGCTGTTGTGGTTGGCGAGCGCCTGTGCCTGCGCCGGCGCGCCATTCCCTGTCGCGAGAATCGCCAGGCTGGTCAGCGCGAAACTCGCGGCCGCAAGCGCTGTGCTTTTCATCGTCCAAAGCCCGTTCATTTCTTCAGCGCTCCCTGATTGATCCTGAGCTTGGCATTGCCTTGCAGGCGCACGACGCGCTGGTCGAGATCGGCCGTCAGCTGATTGGCCGAAAACTGCCCGATATTCAATGCGCCGTTCACCCCGCCGCTCCCGGCGAGGCTGCGGGTCTTGAGGTCGATCGCGACATTGCTCGCGTCGAGCCGGTATCCGCTCGCGCTGCGCACCTTCACCGTCCCCGGCACCGTCACCTTTTCGGTGTCCATATTATATTGCCCTTCGGTCGCGGCGATCGTCGCGGGGCCGTCGTTGAGCTTGATCGCTCCCGACAGCTGGCTCATCCGCACCACCGGTTCGGCCGAGCTTTTCTGCACCGCGCTTCCCGCGAGCAGCGCAAAGGGCTGTCCTTTGGAATCCTGGCCGCGATATTCGGCGCGCGTCACTTTCATCCGTTCGCTCGCCATGTCGACCTTGTCCTTGGCGAGCAGAAAGCTGATCTCGGTGCGCTGGGTAAAGGGCGAGAAGATCAGGACCGCGGCAACGACGCCGATCACCAGCGGCAGGCCAAAGCGCAAAATGCGCACAACCCGGTCGTGGCTCGACCCGCTGGCCGCCCACATACGGCGCATCGTGCGATCATGATCGGCGCGTTCGGACACCCGCGAATCGTTCCCTCAGGTATGCGCGAAGATATCGACCTCGGGCCAACCCGCGAGGTCGAGCGCCGCGCGCGTCGGCAGAAAATCGAAACAGGCCTGCGCCAACTCGGTCCGCCCCTCACGCGCAAGCCGGACGTCGAGCACCGCTTTCATCGCGTGAAGAAAGCGCACGTCGCTCGCGGCATAATCGCGCTGCGCATCGGAAAGTTCCGCCGCGCCCCAGTCACTCGATTGCTGTTGCTTCGAGATGTCCTGGCCCAGCAATTCGCGCACCAGCTCCTTCAACCCGTGGCGGTCGGTGTAAGTGCGGATCAGCTTCGAAGCGATCTTGGTGCAATAGACGGGCGCCGTCACCACGCCGAGCGCCTGTTGCAGCGCCGCGATGTCGAAGCGTGCAAAATGAAAGAGTTTCAATCGGTTGGGATCGGTCAGAATCGCCTTCAGCACCGGCGCGTCATACGCGCTGCCCGGCTTGAACCGCACCAGATGCTCGTCGCCCGACCCGTCGCTGATCTGGACCAGGCACAATCGGTCGCGCAGCGGGTTGAGGCCCATCGTCTCGGTATCGATCGCCACCGCACCGACCCCGAGCACGCCCTCGGGCAGATCTTCTTCGTGAAAATATACAGTCATGGAAGCCGCCTTAGGCCAAGCCGCCCTGCCGCTCAATGACTGGATTCGTGCGGGACCCGCAAGCGGGCTGTCGGGGCGGTGGAGCGAGTATAAATGCACTTCATCCTTTTTAATTTTTCTGTTCGCAGCCTGTGGATAATTAGGCTATATCTCGTGCCGTTAGCGGCATAGGGCGAGTCTGTGCCCATGGTGAACTGCGTCCCCGTCCGGCGCAAGGAGCCGGTTCAATGGGGTGTGGACGACCGAAAGCGACTATTAGACTATGAGTTTCAACAAGGATCGCCGCGGCCAGCGGGGGCGCGGCAAGCGCGACGATTTCGGCAATTTCGACAGCTTCGAGCCCGCTCCCTATAGCGGCGACAGCTATGGCGGCGGCAATCGCGGCGGCGGCTTCGGCGACCGCAGCGGTGGCGGCGGCGGCTTTGGCGGTGGTGACCGTGGCGGCGGCTTCGGCGGCGGCGATCGCGGCGGCGGCTTCGGCGGCGGTGGCGGTGGTGGCGGCTTCGGCGGTGGACGTGGCGGCGGCATGCCGGCGCAGGTCGTTGGCGAAGGCAATGGCACGGTAAAGTTTTTTAACCCGTCGAAGGGTTTTGGCTTTGTCGCACGCGACGATGGCGGCGAAGATGTCTTCGTCCACATCAGCGCGGTCGAGCAGGCGGGGCTTCAGGGCCTGGCGTCGGGCCAGCCGCTCGGCTTCACTCTCGTCGAACGCAATGGCAAGGTGTCGGCCATCGATCTGAAGATCGAGGGCGAACCGATGCCGATCGAAGACGCCGGCCCGCGCCGCGACGACCGTGGCGAACGCCCCGGCGCCGCACCGGGCGGTGCCCGTGGTCGGCGTCAGCTGACCGGCGAGCGCACATCGGGCACGGTCAAATTCTTCAACACGACGAAGGGCTTCGGCTTCATCGCGCGTGATGACGGACAGGCCGACGCGTTCGTCCACATCAGCGCCGTGCAGCGCGCTGGCATGACGGGCCTCGAAGAAGGCGACCGCGTCGCGTTCGATATCGAGGTCGACGACCGCGGCAAGTTTGCCGCGGTGAACATCCAGCCGCATCAGGACTGATCTCGGTCCACGGCGGATAGGAAAAGGGCGGCCGAGAGGCCGCCCTTTTTCGTTGGGGAGGTAGGGGTTCAGCGTCGCCGCGCAATCGGTGATCTACCCCTCAATAGCCCAGCGTGGCCTCCAGGAACCAGATCCGCTGCTCGGCCTCGTCGGCCCACGCATCGACCAGCCCGCTCGTCGCGATATCGCTGCCGCTTTCCGCGGCCGCCTTCACGTCCCGGAGCTGCGCGAGCAACGTCTTGTTATCCGCAGCGAGCGTCCGGATCATGCCGTCGGCTTCGACCGTCGCGGCATCGTCGTCGCGGATCGACTGACGGCGCGACACATCGCCGATCGAACGCAGCGTCGCCGCGCCATTTTTGCGCACGCGCTCGGCGATCAGGTCGGTCGTCGCCAGAATCTGCGCCGCCTGCTCGTCGAACAGCAGGTGCAGTTCGCGAAAGCGCGGACCCTGAACGTGCCAATGGTAATTCTTGGTCTTGAGATAGAGCGCAAAGCTGTCGGCGAGCAGCGCGTTGAGCGCATCGGCAACGGCGGGCTGATTGTTCTTCTCGGACATGGGGAGCATCCTTTCTATTGCTCCAACCGATATAGGATCCGCTCCGCGCCAAGGCCCATTGATCCTGTCGGTCGCTATCATCGAGAAAAGCGATGACGCGCCATCCTTGATCGCGCGGGCCTATAAGCCGAAAGCGCCCATCGCTGTTCTAGCGCCCCATAGCGTCAGGATCGCCGCGGCGCCCCAACGGATCAGGCTTGCGCCGCGCCGCCCGTCGATATCCGCGCCAAACGCCAGGAAAGGCAGCATCGCGATCACCCAACCGATCGTGCCGCCCGCCGCCGCCCACAGCCCCGCGCCGCTCGTCGCCGCGAGCGCGCCGATCAGGAAATGGCTGCGATCGCCGAATTGCGCCGCTAGGACGCGCACCGCGAGCGACGCCGGCGGCGCAGCGATCGCGCCCGCGTCGGCGAGCAGCCGCGACCGCCAGAGCAGCGCCACCGCCGCCGAAAGCAAAGCCGCCGCGACGAGCAGCGCGACGACGCCCTGCCCGATCAGCCGGTTCGCAACCGCGCCAAAGGCAGCCGCGACCAGCGCATTCAGCAAAAAGGCGCCAAAGACGATCGGGACGACGCCCCGCCGGTCGGGGCGCGCGTTCAACAGATCCGAAAGGAAAATGCCCGCGCGTCCGTCGGCATTGGCAAGCGCGACCGCGACGAGAGCGAGCATGATGGCATCCATGGGGGAAAAGCCTGCGGCGTCAGCAGTTTGGCGTCAATGCCCGATCAATGACCGAGGCGCATCGCGACCGACGCCAGCCACGCTTCCTGCGCGGCGGCGGGCAACGGCCCGCGCGGTGCGGCGACCGCGTCGCTCATCGCGTCGAGATAGGTCAGGATTGCGGCGCGATAACCGCCCCCGGCAACCGCCGATTCAAGCCGGCTGGCGAGCGTTTCGACCGCCGAAAAGCCATTGTCGCGCGCCAGGCAGCGGATATCGTCGATCCCCTGCACGATCTGGGCAAGCGCGCAATGCGGCAAAGCTTCGGCGAGCGCGCCGATCTGACCGCTGATCCGGTCCTGGATATCGAGATACTGGTCACGCATGATCCACCCCCTGTCCCTGCGGCAAGGATGCGCTTCAATGGTTAACGGGTGTTTAAGCGGCGCAGCCTCCGAGAGCGGTGCGCCAGATCGGGGCAGTTTCAGCGCTGTCCGGGCTGGCCCGGCTGCTGCTGCTTGCTGCGATACATATCGCGGTCAGCGGCGGCCAGGATGTCGGATTCGGTCATCCCGGTCTGCAACATGGCGATGCCGAAGCACGCCGACAGCGTGATCGCGTGCCCGTCGTAGATGGCGGGTTCGGCGCTCAGCACATGACCCAGCCGGCTGACCTGGACACGCGCGCCGTCTTCGGTCGATTGGTCGAGGATCAGGCCGAATTCGTCGCCGCCGATGCGCGCCGCGACGTCGGTGGCACGGATCGACGCGTCGAGCCGCTTGGCAATCTCCATCAGCGCAAAGTCGCCTGCGGCATGACCGAAGCTGTCGTTGATGAATTTCAGCTGGTTGACATCGACGAACACCACGGCAGCGCTTTCGCTGTGCCGCTCGAAGCGGGCGAGACGCTGGTGGATTGCGGTGAGGAAATAGCGGCGATTGAACAGCGGCGTCAGCGTATCGCGCTCGGACACCCGCTCGAGCTCGGCAACCGCGATCTTCAGGATGCGGTTTTCGCGGCGCAGCGCATCGCGTTCGCGGCGAAGCTCGCGCACCTGGTCATCGATGGAGTCAAGCGACGCGAAGCCGAGCTGGTCGACAGCGATCCTTGCTCCTCCTACGCTATCCATTCCTAATCCCCGGTGCATACCAAAATGGTCCGCCGACGGACGCCGGCACGATATACAGCCAGGACGTTAGCCACGACTTCATACCAATCGGTAAACGCGCACCGAACATTCGTGCACGGCGTTGCCAGCAAGCGGGACAGACTCTAGGGGGATAGCGGCGGCGATTCATCGCCGGGGCAGGAGGGTATGGATGAACGGCAGCGCACCGCTCGTCGGCGTGATCATGGGCAGCCAGTCGGACTGGCCGACGATGGCGCATGCGGTCCATATCCTCGAAGAATTCGGCATCGCGCACGACGTGCAGATCGTTTCCGCCCACCGCACTCCCGACCGGCTCGTCGACTACGCCAAAGGCGCCGCCGGCCGCGGCCTGAAAGCGATCATCGCGGGCGCCGGCGGCGCGGCGCATCTGCCCGGCATGGTCGCCTCGATGACCCGCGTCCCGGTGCTCGGCGTGCCTGTCCAGTCGGCCGCGCTCAGCGGCGTCGACAGCCTCTATTCGATCGTCCAGATGCCCGGCGGTATTCCGGTGGCGACCTTCGCGATCGGCAAGGCGGGCGCGACCAACGCGGGGCTCTTCGCTGCCGCGCTGCTCGCGAACGAAAACGCCGATCTGGCCCAGAAACTCGACGCGTGGCGCACGAAGCAAAGCGACAATGTCGCTCCCACGCCGGTACGCGAGGGCTGACCGACTTGCTGCCACCCGGATCCACGATCGGCATTTTGGGGGGCGGCCAGCTCGGGCGCATGCTTGGCCTCGCCGCGGCGCAGCTTGGGTACAAGGTCCATGTCTATGCGCCCGATGCCGAAAGTGTCGCCGCCGAAGTGACCGCGCACCACAGCCAGGCGGCGTGGGACGACGAACCGCGCCTCGCGGCGTTCGCCGCCGCGTGCGATGCGGTGACCTTCGAGTTCGAAAATGTCCCCGTCGATACCGTCCGCTTTCTGTCAGGCCATGTCGCGATCCGCCCCGGCGCGCTCGGGCTGGAAATCGCGCAGGACCGGCTGGCCGAGAAGAAATTCGTGGCCGACCTGGGGGGGCGCACCGCGCCTTTCGCTTCGGTCCCCGACCGCGCTGCGCTCGATATCGCGCTGGCTGACATCGGCGCGCCCGCGATCCTCAAGACCGTGCGCATGGGCTATGACGGCAAGGGACAGGCTCGCCTCGCCACCCCTGCCGACGCCGACACGGCGTGGCAGACGATTGGCCGCCACGCCGCGATCCTCGAAGGATTCGTCGCGTTCGAGCATGAATTTTCGGTGATTCTGGTCCGTGGCATCGATGGCGAGATCCGCACCTGGGATTCGTCGGTCAACGTCCACGAAGGCGGCATCCTGGCGACCGCCAGCCTGCCGCCGCCGCCCGTCGTCATCGAACAGCAAGACGAGGCGCGCGCGATGATGGCGGAAATCGCCGACGCGCTCGACTATGTCGGCGTCCTCACCGGCGAATTTTTCGCGACCGACGCCGGACCCGTCTTCAACGAGATGGCGCCGCGCGTCCACAACAGCGGCCACTGGACGATCGAGGGCGCGGTCACGAGCCAGTTCGAAAATCACATCCGCGCGATCGCCGGCCTGCCGCTCGGCAGCACCGCGACGCGCCAGCTTCCGGTCATGATGCGCAACCTGATCGGCGCCGACATCGCGCTGATCCCCGACCTGCTCGCCGACGAAAACTGCCACGTCCATCATTACAGCAAGACCGAAGTCCGCGAAGGCCGCAAACTCGGCCACGCGACCTGGGCCGGAGCCTCTCCCACATGAATCGACCCGAAATCACGCTTGTCCTCGCGCGCGCCGCCAATGGCGTCATCGGCGCCGACGGCAGGATGCCCTGGCATCTGCCCGCCGATCTCCGCCGGTTCAAGCAGCTCACCATGGGCCGCCCAATGATCATGGGGCGCAAGACGTTCGACAGCCTGCCCGCCGTCCTCGAAGGCCGCCGGCACATCGTCCTGACGCGCGATCGCGAATGGCAGGAGGAAGGCGCCGAACCCGCCATGACCGTAGAGGACGCACTGAAGCTCGCCAACGCGCCGCATGTGATGGTGATCGGCGGCGCCGAAATCTACAACCTCTTCCTGCCGCTCGCCGACCGCATCGAATTCACCGAAGTCGCGCTGTCCCCTGCAGGCGACGCGACCATTCCGGTGCCTGCCGCCGCCGAATGGACCGAAACCGCCCGTGAGGATCACGCCGCCGACGAGGCGGGGCGCCCGGCCTTCAGTTTTGTCAGCCTGGTCCGGAAGCGCTGATGAAGCGCTGGCTCGTCGGTCTTCTGATCCTGCTGATCGTCGCCGCCGGCGCCTTCTTCGGCCTAGCGCCCGGCATGACCGAGCGCGGCCTCAACAAGATTGACGGCAAGCCGCTCGCCGCGGTCTCGGAGCATGCCCGGGCGCTCCACAAGTCGCTGACGATCGTCGACCTGCACAGCGACACCCTGCTGTGGCAGCGCAGCGTCCTCGATCGCGCCAACCGCGGCCATGTCGACCTGCCGCGCCTGCAGGACGGCCACGTCGCGCTGCAGATTTTTTCGAGCGTGACCAAGACGCCGAAGGGCCAGAACTACGACGCCAACAGCGGCGACACCGACAATATCACGCTGCTCACGGTGGCGCAGCTCCAGCCCCCGCGCACCTGGACCTCGCTGCTCCAGCGCTCGCTCTGGCACGCCGAAAAACTGCACCGCGCGGTTGCCGACGCCGACGGAAAGCTGATCGCCATTGCCGCCCCCGCCGACATCGACGCGCTGCTCGCCGCGCGCCGCGGCAAGCCGCTCGCGACCGGCGCGATGCTCAGCATCGAAGGGCTTCAGGACCTCGAAGGCGACATCGCCCATCTCGACACGCTCCATGCCGCGGGATTCCGGATGGGGGGGTTGGCGCATTTTTTCGACAATGATCTAGCGGGTTCGATGCACGGGCTCCAGAAATATGGCCTGACTCCGCTCGGTCGGCGCGTGGTGCCGCGGATGGAAGACCTCGGAATGATCGTCGATATCGCGCATTGCAGCCGCGCCTGCGTCGCCGACATCCTGCAGATCGCGCGCCGCCCCGTCGTCTCGAGCCACGGCGGTGTGCAGGCGACGTGCAAGGTCAACCGCAACCTCGACGACGACCAGATCCGCGGGGTCGCGGCGACCGGCGGCCTGATCGGCATCGGATATTGGGACGCCGCGATCTGCGACACCTCGCCCGCGAGCATCGCGAAGGCGATGAAGCATGTCCGCGACCTCGTGGGGATCGAGCATGTCGCGCTCGGCAGCGATTATGACGGCGGCACCACGGTCCGCTTCGACACATCGCAGCTGGTGCAGGTGACGCAGGCGCTGATCGACGCGGGCTTCACCGACGACGACATTCGCGCCGCGATGGGCGGCAACGCGATCCGCGTGCTGCGCGCCGGGATCATGCCCCTGAAGGCGCCAGCGAGCGCGGCGAAATGATCCGCCTCAACGGCCACGACCGCATCGAAGCGCCGCTGCGCGACGGTGTGATCGCGCTCGGCAATTTCGACGGCTTTCACGCCGGCCATCAGGCGGTCGTCGGTCGCGCCGTGCGCCATGCGAAGGACGAGGGTCGCCCGGCGATCGTCGCGACCTTCGACCCGCATCCGGTGCGCTTCTTCAAGCCCGACGTCCCGCCCTTTCGCCTGACGACGCTCGACCAGCGGCAGGAGCTGTTCGGCGCCGCGGGCGCCGACGCGATGCTCGTCCTCCCGTTCGACGCGGCGCTTGCAGGCACGACGGCGGAGGCGTTCATCGGCGAACTGCTGCTCGATCGCTATGGCGCGGCGGGGGTGGTGACCGGCGCCGATTTCGTGTTCGGCAAGGGCCGCGGCGGCGATGTCGTGACGCTCGCCGACCATGCGCGCCGCCTGGGCTTTTTCACCGAAATGGTCGCCCCCGTCGACGATACCGACGAAGTCGTCTCGTCGAGCCGCATCCGCGATGCGCTCCGCGCCGGCGACTGCGCGACCGCCGCGCGCCTTTTGACCCGGCCGTTCACCGTGCGCAATATCGTCCGCCACGGCGACAAGAATGGCCGCCTGCTCGGCTTTCCGACCGCCAATCTGGAGATGGGGCAATATCTGCGCCCGCGCTACGGCATCTATGCCGTCACCGGAAAGCTCCCCGACGGCCGCATCCTGAAGGGCGCGGCGAACCTCGGCATCCGCCCGACCTTCGACCCGCCCAAGGAATTGCTCGAACCGCATTTCTTCGACTTTGCCGAAGACCTGTACGGACAGGAAATCGACGTCGCGTTCCACGCCTTCATCCGCGCCGAAGCCAAGCTCGACAGCATGGACGCGCTGATGGCGCAGATCGCGGCGGATTGCGACGCGGCGAAGCTGTTGCTCGCGCATATATGATGTCGTCGTCACCCCGGACCTGATCCGGGGTCCATGCGGCAAGGCGGGAATGAATGCCGGATCAGGTCCGGCATGACGAAGAGGGGGATGGATGACCGACGACAGCGACTGGGCCTCCGCCCTCACCGGCCCCAAGAAAAAGCCGATGCGCCGCCGCACCAAAATCCTGCTCTGGCTGTTCACGGCGCTCGTCGCCTGGCTCACGCTCAGCAACGCGAGCTGGCTTGCCCCCGATCCGGTCGGCAAGCCCAGGCTGATCGCGCACCGCGGCGTCTATCACCTCTATGACAAGCGCCGCGCGACCGGCCGCGACACCTGCACTGCGCGGTTCATCGATCGACCGGTCGACGCGACCTTCGAGAATACGCCCGAATCGATGCGCCGTGCGGTCGGCCTGGGCGCCGCCATGGTCGAGGTCGACGTCGCGCCCACGAAGGACGGCCGCATGGTGCTGTTCCACGACTGGACCGTCGACTGCCGCACCGACGGCCATGGCGAGACGCGCGACCTGACGCTGGCGCAGCTGAAAGCTCTCGACATCGGCTATGGCTACACCGCCGACGGCGGCACGACCTTTCCGCTGCGCGGCAAGGGCATCGGCAAGATGCCGACGGTCGAGGAAGGCCTCGCCGCGCTGCCGGTCCACCCGATCCTGTTCAACTTCAAATCGAAGGATGCCGCCGAGGCCGATCAGCTGTTCGCGATCCTGAAAGCGTCGGGCCGCGACAGCGCGCGGCTCGGCGACGCCTTCTACGGCCATGGCGCGCCCGTCAAACGCATGCGCGAACTGCTCCCGCACAACTGGTCGTTCGACCTCAAGAGCGAGGCGAAGGCGTGCACCCGGGATTATGCGCTCTATGGCTGGACCGGCATCGTCCCCGACAGCTGCCGGAACGGCGTGATCGCGATCCCGGTCAACTATCAATGGGCGTTCTGGGGCTGGCCCGACCGCCTGATCGAGCGCATGGACCGCGTCGGGGCGAGGGTCATCGTCTTCGGCCCGTTTGAAAGCGGCAAGTCGAACGAGGGGCTGTCCGCCCCGCAACAACTTGCGAAGGTGCCCGCCAGCTTCAACGGCTATATCTGGGTCGAGAATATCCGCGACGTCGGCCCCGCGCTGCGGCCGCGGCAGAAATAGGATTGCTCCATAGCGGACAAAGCTGATCCCCAGCGAAAGGCGGGGCGCGCTATAACGGCGCATCATGAAGCAAGGCTGGATCTACATCCTCACCAACAAGCGCAATGGCACGCTCTACATCGGCGTTACCAGCAACCTTCCCCAGCGCATCCAGCAGCACCGCGAAGGATTGATCGGGGGCTTCACCAAGAAATATGGCTGCAAGATGCTCGTCTGGCTCCAGCATTTCGAGAATCTTCACGATGCCCGCCGACGCGAGGTGCAGATGAAGGAATGGAAACGAGCCTGGAAGATCGAGCTGATCGAGGCAGCCAACCCCGAATGGCGCGACTTTTCCGCTGACCGCGTATAACCCGCATGGGCCCCGGCTTTCGCCGGGGATCACAAACTGGCCGCTCCCCCTCGTGATCCCCGGCGAAAGCCGGGGCCTAGACGCCCGAAACAACCTCGCAGCCCGATATCAACTTGAACGTGACTTTTTCGCCCAAGTTACGCTAAGCGCCCGCGGATGACCGACAGCACCTCCGCCCCCGAAGCGCGCGATTATCGCGACACCGTCTTCCTGCCCAAGACCGACTTTCCGATGAAGGCCGGCCTGCCGCAGAAGGAGCCGGCGATTCTTGCCAAATGGCTCGAGGGCAATCTGGAAGGGCAGATCCGCGAAAGCCGCGCCGGGCGCGAGCAGTTCATCCTTCACGATGGCCCGCCCTATGCCAATGGCGATATGCACATCGGCCATGCGCTCAACCATATCCTGAAGGACATGGTCGTCCGCACCCAGACGCTGAAGGGCAAGGATGCGCCCTATGTTCCCGGCTGGGATTGCCACGGCCTGCCGATCGAGTGGAAGGTCGAGGAGCAGTATCGCAAGAAAAAGCTGAACAAGGACGAGGTTCCGGTCGAGGAATTCCGCGCCGAATGCCGCGCCTATGCGCAACATTGGGTCGACACCCAGCGCGAACAGCTGAAGCGCCTCGGCATCGGCGGCGACTGGGACCATCCGTATCTGACGATGGATTATGAGGCCGAGGCGACGATCGTCCGCGAACTGCTCAAGTTCGCGGCGAACGACATGCTCTATCGCGGCGCCAAGCCGGTGATGTGGTCGCCGGTCGAAAAGACCGCGCTCGCCGAGGCCGAGATCGAATATGAGGACATCGTCTCGACGCAGATCGACGTCGCGTTCGAGATCGTCGAGAGCCCGATCGCCGAACTGATCGGCGCGCATGCGGTGATCTGGACGACGACGCCGTGGACGATCCCGGTCAACCAGGCGATCGCCTATGGGCCGGATGTCGAGTATGTCCTCTTTTCCTTGGAGCAAGACGCCTATCCGCCGCTGACCGAGGAGGAAAAGCAGCAGCACGGTTGGAGTTGGTTGGGCAGCCGAGTGCTGATCGCGAAACCGTTGTTCACCGCGTTCATGGCCCGATTGTGGGGCAAGGTTCCAGTCGTCGATTGGCCGGTCGGCGATGATGGCTTTAGCAGCTACCGTACCTTTAAAGGCTCCGACCTCGCCGGCACCGTCGCGCGCCACCCAATGCACGCGCTCGGCGGCTTCTTCGCGCGCCCGCGCCCCTTCCTCGCGGGCGACTTCGTCACCACCGACAGCGGCACCGGGCTCGTCCATATGTCGCCCGACCATGGCGAGGACGACTTCGACCTGTGCAAGGCGAACGGGATCGACCCCGTGTTCGCGGTCGAGGGCGACGGCAAATATCGCGAAGACTGGGGCTGGCTCGGCGGCCAGGGATCGGTGATCAACCCGAAATTCAACGCCCCCGACGGCCCGATCTGCTCGGACCTCCGCGACGTCGGTGGCCTCCTCGCCGCCAGCGCCGATTACAAGCACAGCTATCCGCATAGCTGGCGCTCGAAGGCGAAGGTCATCTATCGCTGCACCCCGCAATGGTTCGTGCCGATGGACCGGGTGATGACGCATATCGAGCCCAAGGCGCCGCGCGAGCAGCGCTGGGAATCCGAAGGCGGCGCGATCAACCCCGCCGAGGAAGATCTGTGCGCCGCGCCGACGCTGCGTGCAGCAGCAATGCACGCGATCGACCGCACGCGTTTCGTCCCCGAAAAGGGTCGCAACCGCATCGGGTCGATGGTCAAGGACCGCCCCGACTGGGTACTCAGCCGCCAGCGCGCGTGGGGCGTGCCGATCACCTTGTTCGTCGACCGCAAGACCGGGCACTATCTGAACGACCCGATCGTCAACGACCGCATCGTTGCGGCGGTGAAGGCGGGCGGCGTCGATGCGTGGAGCGACACGCGCGCGCAGGAATATCTCGGCGACGCCTATGACGCCGCCGATTACGAACGCATCGTCGACATCCTCGACGTCTGGTTCGATTCGGGCTGCACCCACGCCTTCGTCCTCGAAAGCGGCCGCTGGCCCGCGCTCGTCCGCCACGACGGCGGCACGCACAGCGCCGACCTGTATCTCGAAGGCAGCGACCAGCATCGCGGCTGGTTCCAGTCGAGCCTGCTCGAAAGCTGCGGCACGCGCGGCCAGGCGCCGTACAAGGCGGTGCTGACGCACGGGTTCACGATGGATTCCAAGGGCTTCAAAATGTCGAAGTCGCTGGGCAACACGATCAGCCCGATCGACCTGATGCGCGACTATGGCGCCGACATCCTCCGCCTGTGGGCACTTTCGGTCGACTTCACCGAAGACCACCGCATCGGCAAGGAAATCCTGACCGGGGTCGCCGACCAGTATCGCAAGCTGCGCAACAGCTTTCGCTATCTGCTCGGCGCGTTGGAAGGCTTTACCGAGGAAGAGCGCATCACCGACGTTTCGGCGATGCCCGAGCTCGAGCGCTATATGCTGAGCCTCCTCGCCGACCTCGACGCGAAGCTGGCGCAGGCGGTCGATGACTTCGATTTCAACAGCTACACGCGGTTGCTGTCGGATTTCTGCAACGAGGATCTGTCGGCCTTTTATTTCGATATCCGCAAGGATGTCCTCTATTGCGACCTCGGCCCTGCGGCGCCGCTTGGCACCGACACGCGGCGCGCGTACCGCAGCGTGCTCGATATGCTGTTCCACGCGCTGGTGCGCTACGCCGCGCCGGTGCTGGTGTTCACGAGCGAAGAGGTGTGGGGCACGCGCTATCCCGATGCGGGCAGCGTGCATCTGCTGGAGTGGCCAAACCTCGACACCCTCCCCAACCTTCGTCATCCCCACGAAAGCGGCGACGCAGAGCTTGCGTCGGCTGGCTCCGCCTTGGGTTCCCGCTTTCGCGGGAATGACGAGTTTATGAAACGTTGGCGGGAAGTTCGCCAGCTGCGTAGTCAAGTAAACGAGGCCATCGAACCCCTCCGCCGCGAAAAGATCGTTCGGTCCAGCCTGGAAGCAAGCGTAGTCTGCGACAATATGTTGGCGTCGGAATTTACGTGGGCGGAGTTATCGGAACTGTTCATCACGGCCTCCGTCGAACGCCGCGCAGGCAACGTCGTAGAAGTTACCCCTACCACCGACCACAAATGCGGCCGCTGTTGGCGTCACCTGCCCGAAGTCGTCGAGGACGGCAGCTTGTGCAATCGCTGCGAGACGGTATTGGACGCATGATGAGTACGCGTTCCCCGCACCTGCGCTTTGGCCTGGCCATCGCCGCCCTCGCCTTCTTCCTCGACCAGCTCGCGAAATGGGTCGTCACGGTCCCGTTGTCGCTCGAAACCAAGCCCTATGGCTCGATCGAGCTCGTCTCCTTCTTCAACCTGACCTGGGCGCAGAATTACGGCATTTCGCTGTCGATGTTCTCCGGCCAGTCGCCGACGACGCGCTGGATCATCGTCGCGGTGACCGCGATCGTCGCGACCGCGGTGGCGATATGGATGGCGCGCGAAAAGGCGAAGGGCGACGTCATCGCGCTGGCGCTGATCCTGGGCGGCGCGCTCGGCAATATCGTCGACCGCGTTCGCCTTGGCTATGTCGTCGACTATGCCGACCTGCATTTCGGCAGCTTTCGGCCTTTCATGATCTTCAACGTCGCCGATGCGTGCATCACGATCGGCGTGCTTTTGCTGGTTGCGCGCGCGCTGCTCTTGGGCGAAAAGGCCCCAGCCGCGGACGGCCAGCCGTCCGCCGAATAAACGGGGCGCATTGGGAGTATGATTTACGTGAACCGGACCACCGCCATTGTTGCCGCCTCGATCCTTGCGACGACGCTTTCGGCCTGCGGGTCGAACAATCTGTTCAGCCGCGACCGTCCCGACGAATTCGCGGTGTCGCGTCAGGCACCGCTCGTCGTGCCGCCCGATTTCTCGCTGACGCCGCCCGCTCCGGGCACCGCACGCCCCGGCGGCGAATCGACGGCCGAACAGACGCTGCGCGCGCTGTTCGGCGGCGCCGCCCCGCGCAGCGCGACCGAAAGCTCGATCATCGGCAGCGCCGACGGCCAGCGCGGCGACCCCGGTATTCGCAGCAATGTCGGCAGTCCCGACACGCAGGTCGTCGACAAGGGCCTGATCACCCGCGACATCATCTTCGCCCCCGAAGGCGACGGCCGCGACGCACAGGCCGCGATCCCGGGCGCGTAAGCCGTCCGATCCGGCAAGGAAATCGGGCGGCCTTCGGTCGCCCTTTTTCATGCCCGGCAGACGGCGATGCGGGATGGTCGCGCCCTCTTTGTGTCTTTGTGTGAGAAACCTGGGGCCAGGACCCTAGTTGAACAGGCTGGATAGCAGCAGCACCGCCACCAGGCTCTCGACCATCGCGCGCGACGCATGGCCGAACGCCTTCAGCCGCCCGCATTTCAGATGCTGGTTGAACCACGCGGTTTGCAGGAAACCGAACCACAGCAACGCGAAGATCGCGAGGCCCGCACCCGCGAGCACTGACCATATATGCGCCAGCTTGATCAGGATTTCGCCGGCGCCGAGCAGGATCGCCAGCACCGCGGCAACATAGCATTGGCTGTAGAAGGGGGCGCGCAACGTGTCGCGATTGACCTGAACACTGCGCGCTCGCACCAGCCGCGTCGCCATCATCACCGGGAACAGGCTGTAGCTGACGATGCGCAGGATGATCAGGTCGGTGTTTGTGCTGACCAGCGCAGACAGCCCGACCTTGCTCGTCATCACGGCGTCGTTGCCGACGAGCGCAATCTCGGCCGCATGGACCAGGATCAGCGACAGCAGCAGGAAAAGCGGCGGGCTCAGCGTGTCGGCATATTGCTGCTCGGGCTTGTCGCCCTGCTCGCCGTCCGAATAATCCATCATCTTCAGCGGGCGGACCAGGGTGCGCCAAAGCGTGGCGGGATAAAATACCAGCCACGACATCACTTCATAGAGCAGCTCGTCGAGCGATTGCAGGAGGTTGAAGAAGTTCATGGCGCCCTATGCCCTCCGGCTTGATCGGCCCCCTATCAGGCGCGCGCGCCGGCCTCTTCGACACCCGCGCTGTTATGCCGCAGCGCCTTCAGGACACAATCGACGATCTGCGGCGCGTTGAGCCCCGCTTCGTCATATTGCAGCTCGGGCTTGTCCTGGTCCTGGAACACATCGGGCAGCCGCATCGTGCGCAGCTTCAGCCCCGCATCGATCAGCCCCTCGTCGCTCGCGAGCGTCAGCACATGCGCGCCGAGCCCGCCGATGCTGCCTTCCTCGATCGTCACGCACACCTCGTGACTGGCCAGCGTCCTGCGGATCAGATCCTCGTCGAGCGGTTTGGCGAAACGCAGGTCGATCACGCTGGTCGAAAGGCCCCGCGCCTCGAGCGTGTCGGCGGCCTTCAGCGCCTCGGCCAATCGCGTCCCGAGCGAGAAGATCGCGACGGTCTTGCCGCTGCGCACGACGCGCCCCTTGCCGATCTCCAGCTTCTGCGGAACGTCGGGCAAGGCGACGCCGGTGCCGTTGCCGCGCGGATAGCGGAACGCGATCGGGCCATCGTCATATTCGGCGGCGGTATAGGTCATGTGGACCAGCTCGGCCTCGTCGGCCGCCGCCATCACGACGAAATTGGGCAAGGTCGCCAGATAGGTCACGTCGAACGACCCCGCGTGCGTCGAGCCGTCGGCGCCGACCAGCCCCGCGCGGTCGATCGCAAAGCGCACCGGCAGATTCTGGATCGCGACGTCGTGGACGACCTGATCGTAGGCGCGCTGAAGGAAGGTCGAATAGATCGCCGCGAACGGCCGCATGCCCTGCGCCGCCAGACCCGCAGCAAAGGTCACCGCATGCTGCTCGGCGATCCCGACGTCGAAGGCGCGGTCGGGGTGCGCTTTCGCGAATTTGTCGACGCCGGTCCCCGACGGCATCGCCGCAGTGATCGCGACGATCCGTTTGTCGGTGTCGGCCAGCTTCGCGAGCGTCTCGCCAAAGACATTCTGGTACGAGGGCGGTCCCGGCGGGGCTTTCGCCTGCTCGCCGGTGATCACGTCGAATTTCTGGACGCCATGATATTTGTCGGCGGCGGCCTCGGCGGGGGCATAGCCCTTGCCCTTTTGCGTCACCGCATGGATCAGTACCGGGCCGTGGTCGCTGTCGCGAACATTCTCCAGCACCGGGATCAGATGGTCGAGATTATGCCCGTCGATCGGCCCGACATAATAGAAACCCAGCTCCTCGAACAGGGTGCCGCCCATCGCCATGCCGCGGGCAAACTCGTCGGTCTTCTTCGCCGCCTTGTGCAACGATTCGGGCAGTTTGCGCGCAAAGCGCCGCGCGATCTCGCGCAGTTCGACGAACGGCCGTGACGACACCAGCTTGGCCAGATAGGCGGACAGGCCCCCGACCGGCGGCGCGATCGACATGTCATTGTCGTTGAGAATGACGATCAGCCGGTTGCCCGCCTGCTGCGCGTTGTTCATCGCCTCATAGGCCATGCCCGCCGACATCGACCCGTCGCCGATCACCGCGATCGCGCGGCCGGGCTGGTCCTTCAGCTTGTTCGCGATGGCAAAGCCCAGCGCGGCGCTGATCGACGTCGAGCTGTGCGCGGCGCCGAACGGGTCATATTCGCTCTCGCTGCGCTTGGTGAAACCGCTCAGCCCGCCGCCGGTGCGCAGCGTGCGGATGCGGTCGCGGCGGCCGGTGAGGATCTTGTGCGGATAGCATTGATGCCCGACGTCCCACACGATCTTGTCGCGCGGCGTCTCGAACACATAGTGGAGCGCGACCGTCAGCTCGACGACGCCGAGCCCCGATCCCAGGTGCCCGCCGGTCGTGCCGACGGCAGAGATCATCTCGGTGCGCAGCTCGTCGGCGAACTGGCGGAGGTCTTCGGGCTTCAGCTTGCGGAGGTCGGCGGGGACATCCACCGTGTCGAGCAGCGGCGTATGCGGACGATCGGTCATCGCATCGTCATAATGGTAACCGCAGATACTGTCGAACGAAAAGCCAACCTCATCCCCTCCCGCAATCGGTAACAGCGCTATTCCTCGTCCTCCCGACCCTTCGCCGTATCGATCTGTTCATAAAGGCCGCGTACCATCAGGTCGGTGAACACCAGCATCACCCCGATCATGCCGACCAGCAGCACGACCGCAACCGACGGGAACGGGCCGATCGCGTCGACGCCGCGGCTGCGCGTCACCGCCGCGACCAGCACGGCGGCGGCCATCAGGCCATAGCCCGCAAAACGTCCCGCGCGGGTCATCGGGAACCAATGGCCGTGCGCGGGGATATCTTCAGGACAAAAGGGAGTTGGTGCATGAAAGTCACGATGAAGTGAAAAGCATCCCCCCGCAAGACGAAGTCTTTGCATTGTCCCGACAATCACATACACCCCCGCCCGGGGGACAAGAATATAGGATGGATATGCCTGATTTGACGTCGTTCTTTCGTTTTGCCGCGGTGCCGTTTGCCGCATCCGTCGCGGCCTTTGCCGCAGCGCCCGCCTCCGCCCAGGACATGGCGCTACCCTATGACCTTCCCGCCATCGCCGATGCCGGGCCCGCTGCCGAGACCGACGAATCGGTCCGTTTCATGCAGGACAGCGGCGACATCGACGAGAATATCCTGCTCCCGGCGCAGGGTCCGCATTCGGAGGACGACCGCAAATATGCGCGCGACTATTTCGCGATCGCCGGCGGCGTGATCACCGTGCCCAGCTATAACGGCTCGGACGAGCGCAATATCCTGCCGGCCTTCTATTTTCGTGGCCGTTTCAAGGGTTTTGCTTTCTCGACCCGCGGGACGAACTTCCAGGTCGATCTGATCCGCCAGAAACGCGGGCAAAAGACCGACATCAAATTCGGCCCGATCATCAACCTGCGCAGCGACCGCACCGGGCGCATCAAGGATGCCCAGGTCGAAGCGCTGGGCGACAGGAAACTGGCGGTCGAGGCGGGCATTTCGGCGGGCATCACGCATACCGGCATCGTCACCAGCGGCTACGACCAGGTCGGGCTGCGCGTCGTCGCGTTGAAGGACATCTCGGGCCGTCACGGCAGCTGGGTCGTCTCGCCGACCGTCGATTATGGCACGCCGCTGTCGAAGCGCGCGTTCATTGGCGTCTCGGCGTCGATGAACATCTATGGCAAGGGCTTCGGCCGCTATTATTTCGACGTCGATCCCATCGGCAGCGCCGCGAGCGGGCTTCCCGTCTATTCGGCCGCGGGCCGCAAGGCGACCTTCGGCAAATATACGTTCGGCGTCGCGGGCGCCTATGCCTTGTCGGGCGACCTTCGCAAGGGCTTCGTACTGATCGGCGGCGCGCAATATGGCCGGATGACCGGCCGCTATGGCGATTCGCCGATCGTCAGCATCGCGGGCAGCCGCGACCAGTGGCTGGCCGGCGGCGGCGTCGCGTACCAGTTCTAGGGTAGCGACTCTCAGGCGGCCAACCCCGCCATCCGCATCCGCATCTTCATCGCGTCTATGAACAGCCGCACCGCGGGCAGCGCCGCGCGCGATGGCTCGAACAGCAAATGGACGGGAAGCGGCGGCGGCATGTCGGCGGACAGCAACGCCACAAGCCGCCCCGCGTCGACCGCATCGGCGACCTGATAGCTCAGCAGGTTCGCGATCCCCAATCCCGCCTCGGCCGCCGCGATCACTCCGTCCACCGTGTTGACGACCAGCCGCGGTCGCCGGTCGAAGCGCCAGCGCCCGTTCGCGAGCTGCCACTCGTTCGCCGTGCGCGGCCCTTCCATGCCGATCACATCGTGCCCCGCCAGATCGGCGACGGCCGCGGGCGCGCCGCGCCGCGCGAGATAGGCGGGGCTCGCAACCAGCCGTTGCCGCACCGCGCCGATCCGCACCGCCTTCAGGCTTGAATCGGCCAGCGCCCCGATCCGCACGGCGACATCGATCCCTTCCTCGACGATGCGGACATTGCGGTCGATCAGCATCATCCGCACCGTCAGCGCGTCGTGCCCGGTCAGCAGCGCATCGACGACGGGCAGGACGTGCAGCCGCCCGAACATCACCGGTGCGGTCAGGTACAGCTGTCCGCGCGGCGCCGCCTGTACGCCGCGTACCTGGCGCTCGGCATCGGCCAGGTCGCCGAGCACCCGCCGCGCCTCACCCAGAAAGGCGCTGCCGGCATCGGTCAGCGCGACCGCTCGCGTCGAGCGGTGGAACAGCGCGGTGCCAAGCCGAGCCTCGAGCGCGGCAATCCCCCGCGTCACCGCAGGCGGCGAGATGCCAAGTTTGCGCGCCGCCGCCGCGAAGCCGCCCTCGCCCGCCACCGCGACGAACATTTCCAGCGTCTGCAACCGGTCCATAATTATTCCACTTTCAGGAATTATATCGTTCCCGTTTCGCCGATTATCATCCTCGGCGCAACGCCGTATATGGGAAGCGCGAACGGAGGGCAGCCCCCTCCTCCGGCCTCTTCGTTCGCACCTTTGCCCAGGAAGGCGACGAACGATGGCGCAGAATTACCGGCACACCCTGTTCAACGGCGCGGTGAAAGCGTTGCAGGAACAGCATGGATCACGCGCGTCCTATGCCAGGATGGATGCGGGCGCCGACGGCACCCCGGATCAGCTGACCGACAAGGAGCTCGATTTCATGGCCCTGCGCGACAGCTTCTATATGGCGAGCGTCAACGCGGACGGCTGGCCCTATATGCAGCACCGCGGCGGCCCCGCAGGCTTCCTGCGGCATATCGCGGGCAACCGCATCGGCTTCGCCGATTATCGCGGCAACAAGCAATATATCAGCACCGCCAATCTCGCGGGCAACGACCGCGTCTCGTTATTCCTGATGGATTATCCGAACAAGGAACGGCTGAAACTCGTCGGCCATGCCCACAGCGTCGAGCTCGCCGACGATCCCGCCGCGGTCACGGCGCTGATGCCCGAGGGCTATCGCGCGACGCCCGAGCGCGCCTTCTTCATCGACGTGATCGGCTGGGAGTGGAACTGCTCACAGCACATCACGCCGCGCTTCACCGAAGCCGAAATTTCCGCCGCGATCAAACCAATGGCGACCGAACTCAACCAGCTGCGCGCCGAAGTGGCCGCGCTCAGAGCAGAAAAGGAAACGACATGACGACAGCCTTCACCCAGGGCGCGCACCATATCGGCCTCGCCGTCCGCGACGTGAGCGAAGCGCGCGACTTCTTCGTCGAAGCGCTCGGTTTCACGGTCGCGGCCGAACGCCCGGATTATCCGGCCGCCTTCGTGTCCGACGGCACCACCTTGCTGACGCTGTGGCAGGTCGCCGACCCCGCGCACGCGACGCCGTTCGACCGCCGCGCCAACATCGGCCTCCACCATCTCGCGCTTGGTGTCGCCGACCTGGAAACGCTCCGCACCGTCTTCGCTCGCGTCCAGAACCACCCTGGCACCGTCGTCGAATTCGACCCCGAACCGATTCGCGAAGGCGCGACGACGCATCATTTCATCTGCGCGATGCCCGGCGGCATCCGCATCGAGTTCGCGACACCCTTCGCTTGAAAGGAAAAGCCGACGATCGGAACCCGACGTGCGCCCGCGTTCGCAGCGCTCATCGGGCCGTCACCGCCGCTTATAGATCCAGCTCTGCGCCTTCGACCCGTCGATCTTCGAGATGGTGGCCGTCATGACGTCACCGCCCCGCACATAGCGGATGCGCTGCGGGTAATCATGCGCCGCATTCTCGAAGGTCGCCGACATGGCGTCATGCTGCGCCAGCCGGAACGCGACGGGCGCGCCGCCGCCCGGCTGTGCGAGATAGGCGATCGTGCCGTCGGTGCCCGCCGCCAGCCGCAGAAATTCGAATTCGCCCAGGCGCGCGCCGCGCCCCGAGCGGCTCGCGCCCAGCATCACGCCGCCGCGCGGGACCGTCCAATATTCCTCGGTCCAGCGGACGCCGTTCGCCTCGTCGGACTTCTCCTCGACCCAGCTCCCGGCCATCCACGCCAGGTCGTCGAGCGTTGCCGCGGGTTTCGCCGCGATCAGCAGCAGACTTGCCGCCATCTGCATCCACCGCTTCATCACCCTCTCCCCCTCACATCGCCGGCGGCCGGCTCATCCCGCCTCGGACTCGCGCTCGATCCGCACCGGCATGTGCACAAAGCCATGCAGAAAGGGGCTCGGCAGTCGCTCCGCGGGGCCCTGCGGCGCGATACGGATGCCGCGATCCACGATTTCCTCGATCAGCGTGCACAGCTGGATCTCGGCAAGCCGCGCCCCGACGCAGCGGTGGATACCGTGGCCGAACGCGACATGCCGCCGCGCATTGTCGCGTCCGACGTCGAAGCGCTCGGCATCGGGAAACACGCTCTCGTCGCGGTTCGCCGAAATATACCAGAGGATGACCTTCTCACCCTTGCGCAGCATCTGCCCGCCCAGTTCGACATCCTCGGTGCAGGTGCGCCGCATGTGCGTCACCGGCGACTGCCAGCGGATGATCTCCTGCGCCGCGTTGGGGATCAGCGACGGATCGGCGCGCAGCCGGTCGAGCTCGCCGGGATAGCGGTGCAGCGCCTCGACCAGCCCGCTCATCGAATTGCGCGTGGTGTCGTTGCCGCCGACGATCAGCAGCGCGATATTCGCGAGCCGCTCCATCGGGTTGAGGCTTCCCATCGCGTCGCTGTGCACCATCCGCGACAGCAGGTCGTCGGTCGGCGCCATCGCCTTGCGCTTGGCGAACTCCTCGTCGAAGCGCGCGAGCATCGCGGTCATCTGCGCCATCCATTCGGCGCGATATTCCTCGGTCGCGGTGTCGGGCGAGACATTGCCGCCATAGTCCGACCAGCGCTTGAGGTCGTGGCGTTCCTCCCACGGGAAATCGAACAGGATGCACAGCATCCCGATCGTCAGCGGCACCGATACGCTTTCGACCCAATCGAACGTCTCGCCGACGGGCAGCGCGTCGAACAGTTCGCGCGTGCGCTGCTTCACCGTCTTTTCGCGCTCGCCCATCTGGCTCGGGTTGAAGGCGGGGGCGATCACCTTGCGCTGCGCAGTGTGAACCGGCGGGTCGGCAGCGATGAAGTTCGGCAGGTTCGATTGCGGCGGCGGGTCGGCGATGACGATATTGCCATTCTCCCACGACGAGGAGAAGACCATGGGCTTGAGCTCGACCGCCTGCACCAGCGCGTGGCTCGCGACCGACCAATATCCGCCATAGGGACTGTCGGGGCACCAGCTGACGGGCATCTGGGCGCGCAGTGCCGCAAAGGGTTCGCGCCAGCGATCCTCGACATAGAGTGCGATGTCGCTGACATCGACCGGGCTCACCGCACGCGCTTCTTCGACCACCGACGCCATATTGCTCTCCCGCTGCCCGCGCTTCGCGGGTCTTGCGGAGCCGACTATGCCATGCCCGGAAAACGAGTCCACCCATAGTGCACCGCGGCTTGCGCCGGGGATCACCAACTACATATCATGCTCGCGCAGATAGCGGTTTATCTCCGATGGCGACGCCGCGCCGCTGCACCCGCCCGGCCGTTCATAGACGCACATCCGCTGGCCGCCGCTGTCGCCGCAGCTTTTCCTGACGAACGCCGGCGACAGCTCCTTTTCGAAGCCCGGCCACACGACCGCGCTATTGTATAGCGCCGGATCGACCTTCGGATCGCCCTTGCCCCGGATGAAGATCGGCACGTCGCGCCGCAACCGCGCATAACCATAGGTCCCGTCGAACTCGCGCCCGACGAGGGCGAAGCCGCACAGGTCGGCACGCCCGCGCGCCGCGTCGATCGCCTGCGCGGTGAAGGGCGTGACGATGAAGGTATCGCGCGCCTTGTACACCGGAACCACCGTCGCCGCGGCGAGCAGCCAGGTGACGATGAGCAGCTTCGCCCGCCCCTCGATGCGTGCGCCGCGCCGCGCCGCCCACCATGCCGCAAAGTCGGCGGTCGCGACCCCGGCAAGCAGGACCAGCGCGCTGAGCGAGGGGATCAGGAAGCGATATTCCTTGTGGCCGATGGCGCTGTGCACGACGATGTTCGCGACCGCGAAGATCATCAGCAGCGGGTAGCGCCGCGCGCCCCAGGCTGCGAGCAGCCCGATCGGCACCGTCCACACCGACCAATAATCCCAGACCTCGCGCCCATAGCCGAGCGGCCCCGACACGCCATAGCGTGCCGACACATTGTCGACGAGGTTGCGGGTGAAATTATGGACCATCCATTCGAACGGATAGTCGCCGCCGAGCCAGTCGCTCCCCGCGCCGACCGCGAGCGCCAGCAGGCTGCCGCCGAGCAGCGACACGAACCCGGCAAAGCGCACCGTCCACAGATACCACAGCGCCGCCAGCCCGATCGCCGGCGCCAGGTGCGGGCGGAACAGAAACGCCAGCCCCAGCGCGAAGCCGATTGCCGCGAGCACCCGCGCGCTCCAGTCGCGCTTCGCGAGCAATGCGATCGCGGGCACCGCCAACAGCGCCGCCATCTGCTCGGTCAGCGGATGCGGCGCAAAACCGACCAGGTCGGTCCAGAGCGCCGCGACCAGCCCCGCGGTCCAGAAATGCGCCCGCGAAATCCGCGCCCCCAGCCATCCCGCCGCGCCGACGAGTCCCAGCGACAGCAGGGCCATCACGATTCGCGGCACCAGGATCGGCAGCCGGCTGTCGGGCGCGATCCACTCGCCCAGCCGCATCGGCCACGACAACAGCCACGGATACAGGTCCGCGCGCATCCCGTCGCGATATTCCCAGGTCATCACCGAATGGCCGTGCGTCGCGCGGAACGCGCCCTCGAGATACTGATACACCTCGTCGGGGTGCAGCACGGTCTCGACCCACGCCGACGCCAGCCGCAACGCCAGCGCCAGCGCCAGCACGACGATCCAGTCGCGCCGCGTCACCGTTCCGATTTGATCAGCCCCCATAAGGCGGTGGTAGCGGGCCCGATTCGCGCTGTCACCTTCCCTTCGCCATGGACATTCGCGCCGCCCCGCCCTAACGTCGCGGCATCCCCGGGGAGCCTGTGTGAAGCAGCAGGTTGAGAGCGGAACAGTCCGCGACCCGTTGAACCTGATCCGGCTAATACCGGCGGAGGGAGGGTTGGCGTTCCACGACCGGAATCCCATTCTCGCTCCGATAACGAACGGAGCGACTGCACATGGCCGACATCGATTCCCGCCTCGACGCGAAGAGCATTGGGCGCGCCGCAACCCCCATCGGCGTCACCACCGGCCCGATCCGTGGCAGCCGCAAGATCCATGTCGCGACGCAGACCGGCAGCGGCATCCGCGTCGCGATGCGCGAGATCGACCTCGACCCGCACAGCGGCGAGCCCCCCGTCCGCGTCTATGACACCAGCGGCCCCTATACGGACGCCAATGCGACGATCGACATCAACGCCGGCCTGCCCGAGATTCGCGCCGACTGGATCCGCGGTCGCGGCGACGTCGAGGAGGTCACCCAGCGCGAGGTAAAGCCCGAGGATAACGGCCAGCTCGGCCCCGACCGCAGCGGCGGCGTCCCCGCCTTCCCCAACGTCCGCCGCCAGGTGCTCCGCGCCAAGCCGGGGCAGAACGTCAGCCAGATGCACTATGCCCGCCGCGGCATCATCACGCCCGAGATGGAATATGTCGCCGAGCGCGAAAATCTCGGCCGCGCGCGCCTCGCCGAATATAAGCGCGACGGCGAAAGCTTCGGCGCGAGCATCCCCGACTATGTCACGCCCGAATTTGTTCGTGATGAAGTGGCAAGAGGCCGCGCGATCATCCCCAGCAACATCAACCACCCCGAGAGCGAGCCGATGGCTATCGGCCGCAACTTCCTCGTCAAGATCAACGCCAATATCGGCAACAGTGCGGTCGCATCCGACGTCGCGGCCGAGGTCGACAAGATGGTCTGGTCGATCCGCTGGGGCGCCGACACCGTCATGGACCTGTCGACCGGGCGCAACATCCACGACACGCGCGAATGGATCATCCGCAACTCGCCCGTCCCGATCGGCACCGTCCCCATCTATCAGGCGCTCGAAAAGGTCGGCGGTGTCGCCGAGGACCTGACGTGGGAGATCTTCGCCGACACGCTGATCGAGCAGGCCGAACAGGGCGTCGACTATTTCACCATCCACGCCGGCGTCCGCCTGCCCTACGTCCCGCTCGCGGCAAAGCGCATGACCGGCATCGTGTCGCGCGGCGGCAGCATCATGGCGAAATGGTGCCTCGCGCATCACAAGGAAAGCTTCCTCTACGAACGCTTCGACGAGATTACCGAGATCATGAAGGCGTATGACGTCGCCTACAGCCTCGGCGACGGCCTGCGCCCCGGCAGCATCTATGACGCGAACGACGAGGCGCAGTTTGCCGAGCTCTACACGCTGGGCGAACTCACCAAGCGCGCCTGGGCGCAGGACGTCCAGGTGATGATCGAGGGCCCGGGCCATGTCCCGATGCACAAGATCAAGGAGAATATGGAAAAGCAGCTGGAGGCGTGCGGCGAGGCGCCCTTCTATACGCTCGGGCCGCTCACCACCGACATCGCGCCGGGCTACGACCATATCACCAGCGGCATCGGCGCCGCGCAGATCGGCTGGTACGGCACCGCGATGCTTTGCTACGTCACGCCCAAGGAGCATCTGGGCCTGCCCGACCGCGACGATGTGAAGGTCGGCGTCGTCACCTACAAGCTCGCCGCCCACGCCGCCGACCTCGCCAAGGGCCACCCCGCCGCGCAGGTCCGCGACGACGCGCTATCGAAAGCGCGCTTCGAATTCCGCTGGCGCGACCAGTTCAACCTGTCGCTCGACCCCGACACGGCGGAGCAATATCACGACCAGACCTTGCCGGCAGAAGGCGCCAAGACCGCGCATTTCTGCAGCATGTGCGGCCCGAAATTCTGCTCGATGAAGATCAGCCAGGAAGTGCGCGAGTTCGCGGCGAAACAGAACCAGCCTGCCGAGAATTTCATTGCGGTGGAGGAAGCCGAGAAGGGCATGGCCGAGATGAGCGAGCTGTTCAAAGAGACGGGTAGCGAGCTTTATATGGGCGCGGGTGGCAGGGAGCATGATTGAGAATCACGTGAAAAATGCTCCGACCGATCTAGATTTGTCTCCGATTTAGACATTATCGATCCATCATTGCAGAATTCTACGGGGCCCTTTTGGGCCCCGTTTCATTAGGTGTCGGCGAAACCATGATACGCTGGCGATACGCAGTTAAACGCCTATTTCTACAATATATTGATATTACGTTATTTTTATAACACAAAAATGCGTCATATCCACCTTACTCCAGCGTATTATGGATACGCCGACACCTTCTGATGATTTTGGGGCCTATATACCTGTTTGACCCAACGGGATAATTCCGCAAAATGCGCCTATGACGACGGGCGATTCGGATGCGAGCAAGCTGCTCTATGAGTCGATCATAGAGAGGGAGCGAAAGCTGGCCGCTGCAAAGGCTGAGCGCGACAAGAAGCCGTTTGTGGTTCCCGATATCTCGGAGGCGTTCGACGATACCTATGCGCAATGCATTTTGCCCTCAGCGGCATTAGAACGCTTCAAGTTCAGCACTCGAGAGCTGTCGGTGACGCAAATGCACCGCGAGCTGAAAAGCTCACGGGTCCAAGCCGTTTGCCACGAAGCCATCAGTTTCATAAATGGGATGGGAACGCGGATTTCCCGCGCAATGCTGGACAGCTGGGTTTGGCACGTTGATGTTCCCGCTCCTGACGATGGCTTTTGGGAAACTGGATATTTCAGAATTCTGGTACCTGAGACGATGGGCCGAACAAGTTGGCAAGGCGAGATCGAGTTTTTTGGCATCCGATTTTGGCCTGATGGCCTGCCCGGCGGAGTAGACAATCCCCTCCCATCGCAGCGACAAGAGCCTAGCGGCGATGACGCCCTGAAGCCTGACGTTAGCCAAGCTGACCTTGACAGGTGGCACGAGATTTTCACTGCAATTCATCCAAATGCGGTTGAGGATTTTGCCATCCGATCCGCCCGCGCAATGTTCCCCGAGAACAAAGTAGCAAGGCAGAGAGTCCGCGATTTACGTGGACCACAAAAGCGCGGAAAACCTGCAATTCGCGACAAATGATGGCGATTTAGCCGCGAATTATCGGCGAATTTGACGCGAATATGGACGGCGATTTTCGTTCCACCCAAGGTCTCTCCATCAACCCGGAAAGCCGGGCAGCCGATGGAGCATGAACATGGGACCGTGAGATAGCAGAAACGAAAAAGGCCACCCTCGCGGGTGACCCTTCGTGCCGGTGCCGAAGCGACCGATCTAAGCAATCAAACAGTCGCACCAATCGGACCCGGACGCAACCCACATCATGCGATGGAGGGACCGATGGTCTATATCCAAGCATATTTCCGCATCAGGTTCGGGCGTGTTGAATACGTCCGCGCCCACTTCCGCAACCAGTAGCTAAGGCTGCTCCGCGTTTCCGTCGTCACCTGGCCCCCGCTTCGGCGGGGGCTTTTTTCGTGTCAGTTTCACCTTGTCGGGCAGTTCCTTGGGGTCGGTCCCGATGAACCGCTCCAGCGCCTCGTCAAATGGCATATCCAGCCCAAGGGGCCGCTCGCGCTGGCCGGTCATGCGATCAGCGCCTTGTAGGTCAAGCGCCCATGGGTCTGCGACAGGAGCGCGTTCACGCGGTCGCCCTCGTCGATCGAACGGAGATTGAAGCGCCACGTCATTTCGCCAAGGTAGGCGTTAATGTGCTTCGGCGAAAGCCAATGGTGGGTGCCGATGATCTGGCGCTTAAACAGCGCCCAGACGCTTTCGATGCCGTTGGTATGAAGGCAGTAGTTGCGGACATATTCACCCGCCGAATGATTGACGCGGTGATGGGTGTAATCGCGACCGAGGCCGACGAACGAACCATGCTCGTCGGTCATCAGGGAGGAACCCGGCTCGACTTGGCTACGGATGACGCTCTGGACGTTGCGCGCCGACAGCGTAGGGGTCGTGCCGGTGCGAAGTTCGCCGTCGCGCTCTAAGATGCCCAGCACCGCAATCTTGCCCTTACCGCCCTGCTTGCCGCCGGTGCGCTGCCAAGCGTGTTTGTTCTTTTCCTTGCCGCCGATGAACGTCTCGTCGGCCTCGACCGCGCCGGACAGCGGGCGGTTGAACGATTGGGTGCGGATGGCATGGCGAAGGCGATGGGTGACAAACCACGCGCTCTTTTGGGTGATGCCCAAATCCTTCGCGAGTTGGGTGCTGGCGATGCCCTTCTTGTGCGACGTGATAAGCCAGATTGCCAGCATCCAAGTGCGCAGCGGCAATTTGCTGTCCTCAAAGATGGTGCCGACGCGGATCGAGAACCGCTTGCGGCAGTCGCCGCACTTGTGCGTTTTGCCATCCGAAAAGTGATAGACCTTGGTTGACTGGCAATGGGGGCAGAACGCGCCGTTCTTCCAACGAATGCCGGTGAAATGGTCAATTGCCGCCTGCTCGTCGGGGATGGCTTGCATCATCTGGAGGAGGCTGTTGAAGGTTGTCGTCATCGCTGTTCTCCGTGTCGATGACGTTCTTATAGGTGTTTAATGGACCCACGTCAATGGGTCACACAAGTATATAGGCCCCATGATTTTCTTGTCCAAAATTTCTAGCAAAAGCGCCGGACCCAAAGCTTCGAAAAAGAGCAAGTCGGTAATTTCAATCGATAAACAGTTGAATCTCATGCCGAACGGCAAGGAATCTGCTATAGAATTTTCAAATAATAAGAGCCCTAAGAATCATCTAGAAAAAGTCTTGGTGGCAGTTTACTATATCAGCAAAATTCTTGAAATCGAAGCGGTCAATATTTCTCAAGTTTACACGTTCTACAAGCATCTGTCTTGGCAGGTTCCAGCGAACTTGGCGAACGCGCTGAGCAAGGCCGGCGTAGAGGGCTGGCTCGACACCTCTGATCAAAGCGATCTCAAAGTCGCTGTTGGCGGAGAGAATTACGTCGAACACAAGATGGGCGCTGGCACATGAGGAAGCTCCTTCTCAACGTTCCCGATGCATACGAGGACGAACTCTTTAAGCGATATAAAGAGATTGAGAGGAACTTTCGCGAACGGCGATGGGAGCCGGCAGAGTTGAACGGCGGCAAGCTATGCGAGGCCAGCTATGCAATCCTAAAAGGATATGTTGACGGCGCCTATCCAAGCATACCGAAAAAGCCAGACAGAATGCTTCCAGATTGCCAGAAGCTAGAGAATGCGCCCGTGAGCTTTGGCCGGTCGGTTCGCCTCCAGATACCACGCATGATCGTAGCGCTCTACGAAATTAGGAACGGACGAAATGTAGGCCATATCGGGGGGGACGTTGATCCGTCTCATATGGACGCCGTGTGCGTTCTACATATGGCTAAATGGATTGTTGGCGAGTTTATCAGGATTTTTCATGGTGTTCCCACCGACGAAGCTACACGCATCGTCGAATCTCTCACCGACAGGCATATCGACGTGGTTTGGAGGACCGGGGACAAGAAGCGGATTCTAAAGCCCGATCTGACCATGCTCAATAAGGCGCTACTGATGCTCTACAGTGAAGTCGAACCAATGGGCGAGGCTACGCTGGTAGACTATATCGAGCATTCCAATGCGTCTGTGTTTCGGCGAGATGTCCTCAGACCAGCCCACAAAGCGAAACTTTTGGAATACGACGTTAAATCAAAGACGGTGGAGATCTCTCCGCTTGGCGTAAAGCGGGTTGAGGAACAAATATTGGTTTAGCCGAGACCATCGGGATTACGTTGACAGGTACAGAGCTTCCAAATTTCCACTGATTGGCCGGGGCCCCACGGAACGCTCGACAGTCGGCCTCGTCGCCACACCATGCTACACTCCAACCCATGCGCGCCCGAAACCCCCTCTACGTCATGGTCAAGCCGCCGCCAGAGGTGCAGGCGCAGATCGCCGCGCTGCCGCGCAACGATCCTTCGCGCGGGCCGCACCTCCTCCATGTCACCCTCATCTCGCTCTACGACCTGCACTATGCGCCGCCCGAGTGGCTGCCCGCGACCATCGCCGCGCTGGACGGCTTCGCCGCCGCCCCCTTCCCGCTCCGCTTCGACCGGATCGAGAACCGCAAGGCGGTGACGCTGCGCACCCGCGATCCGCTGGCCGAGGCGCGGGCGTTTCAGAAGGCGCTGGTGAACCATCTGCTGCGCGAGAAGGCGCCGATCATGGACGGCACCACACCCGAACCGCACATCACGATCAACTATCGCGGCGACCGGCTGGGGGCCGAGACTCTGGGCAAGAAGATGCCGCCGATCGGCTGGACGGTGGGCGAAATCATCCTGATGGAAAGCATCGTCGGCAAGACCACGCATGTCGAACATGGCCGCTGGCCGCTGCGCGGGGATGCGGGCTGACAGCGACGGCGTTGGAGGGAAGAGCGGGCGTTTCGCCGTCCGACATTCGTCATCCCGGATTTGATCCGGGATCCATAACCGCGCGGTCATAGTGGATCCCGGATCAAGTCCGGGATGACGAGAGTGCGATATTCTCCCGTGCCGCAGACATGCCGGCCGCGCGACCGAAAGGCCCCTCCCCCTCAGCCGAAGCGACGACGAAACCAGCCCCACTTTTTCGGAACGACCGGCGATTGGCCGGAAATCCGGACCAGATAATTGCCCAGGATCGCCGCTTGCTGCTTGGTCATCAGGAACCGGAACAAGTCGGAGTCGTGCGTCTTGGCCGCTTCGGACGTCTGCACGCTTTCGATCCGGAGCATGATGTGGTCGCCCGCATCATGATGCTCCCATCCGACCAGTGCCCCAAAACTCTCCATCATCTCGCCTTGCCCCTCCCGATCGGCGCCCCTTCCGATCTGCACTTTTACCACGCCATCGGCATGTTGTCGTCCGGCGGTCGTTTCCGATCGAGCCGCGCTCCCTTTCCGTTCGTGTCGAGCGAACGGGGTTCATGGCGTGTTTTCGCCGGCCCGCGCCCGCTTGCCGATATCCGCGGCCCGGCCTATCCTCGGCCTTCCGCCCCAAGGACTTCCCCATGTCGCACCCCTCGAACATCGTCCATTGCGCCGGCCCGCACGATCCGCACGCGCTCGACGGTATTTCGCCGCGTCCGCGCACCGGCGACCTCGACGTGCGTTGCCCGGTCTGCGCGGGACATGGTCAGTGGAACAGCCAGATCGACCTGATCAGCCACCGCTCGATCCGCGTGCCCTGCCCCAAGTGCGACGGGCGCGGCTGGATCGAGACCGGGGCCGACATGGTCCCCAGCCACGACATCGCGCTGTCGCCCGAGGGGCATCCGGTCTGGGTCGTGCGGCTCGACCCCTCCGACGATATCGAATGATCTGCGCTCGGCGGATGGTCAGCGCCGTCCGCCGCGGGCGCGAAATCGCCGGAGCGACGGCGGCGCAAATGTCCCGTAACGGGACGCTATTCGCTTGTTCGGAATTGCTTTCCTGTTAAGAACGCTTAATAAATATTATCAGTCGCACGAATTCTTTGCTGCGAACGCCGGCTCTTTGCGGACCAGGCGATACAAAAGGGTGGGCTATGAAAAAGACGATCTTACTGGCGATGACCGCGATCAGCACGTTCGCTTCGCTTCCCGCGCAGGCTGCAACGGTTTTCGCCGGCAGCTGGACGGTCGATCAGGGTCCCAGCTGGTCGGGCTCGCCCCCGAACGGCCCGCTCGCCTATACCGGCCAGGAAGCGGCGGCGCTGCTTTTTGGCGGATTGGCTTCGGATTACGTCATTTCGACGGTCGACAATCTGGTCGCGAACATCAACAATATGGCCTGGTATTCGGTCATTGGGTATAACGGCAATCAGGGCGATGGCGGCTCGTTGCTCGCCCAGGACTATTCCAGCAAATATCTGGGCCAGTTTTACGGCCCGACGACGGGATATCCGCTTGCCACTCCGACCGCTGCGGCATCGGCCTATGTCAGTGACAATGCGAGGGGCGCGACGTTCACCAACTATGCATTCCGGATCGACGCCGCCCCCGGCGTTCCCGAACCGGCGACATGGGTGATGATGCTGGCTGGCATCGGCGCCGTGGGCGCAGCGATGCGCCGCCGCTCGGCGCAGCCGCGCGTGACGGTCTCCTTCGGCTGATCCATCGCCAGATCCGAAAAGCAGAACGCCCGGGTCACCCCCGGGCGTTTTCTTTTGGGCGCCTGGTCCGACGCCGACAGGGCACCGATTTATCTGGCAGCGACGCGGGAATTTTGACACGCTGGCCCGCCCAACGACAGCCGATGCGAGCCCGACGATGACGCACAGTCCCACCGGCCCCGACACGGGCGCGACCTTCTATCACGGCACCCGCGCCGACCTGGCGGCCGGCGACCTGCTCGCCGCCGGTTGGACCAGCAATTACCAGGCGGCGCCGATGTCGTGGATCTATTTCAGCGCCGCGCTGGAATCGGCGATCTGGGGCTGCGAACTCGCCGCAGGGGACGGCCGCGAGCGCATCTATATCGTGCAGCCGACGGGCGACTGGTTCGACGATCCCAATCTGACCGACCAGAAATTTCCCGGCAACCCGACGCGCAGCTATCGCAGCCAGTCGCCGCTGCGCGTGGTGGGCGAGGTCGAAAGCTGGGACCCGCACCCGCCCGAAATACTACAGGCGATGAAGGACAATCTGGCCAGGCTTCAGGCCGAAGGCGCGCCGATCATCGACTGATCGCGGCCGTGTCCGGCGGCGACGGCGGGCTGCACAGCGGGCCACGCCTAACGGATGATTTCCGCAGTCGCCGCGCGTTCGATGGCGTGGCGCCAGCCGGGCTCGGGGGTGAGCAGAAAGACGGTGGCCAGCGCGGCCTCGATCTCGTCGGCGGTCAGGTATCGCTGCTCGCTGCTGCCGTCGGCGCGGCGGATCGTCAGCCGGTTGTCGCGCAGACCGTGCCGCGCCTCGGCCGTCGTCCGCGCCGCGACCAGCTGGTTGCGAAAGTGCGAAGCCGGATGTTGCGACGTGTACCAGTTGCCGAGCTCGTAATCGATCGCCGGTGCGGGCGCATCGTCCAGGTCATACAGCACATGCCATTCGCCGGCGATGTCAGCCTCGACGCGGTGACCGCCGGCGCGGGGCCGGATGCGATAGCTTTCGTGCCGCGTCGGCTGCGCGTCGCCATGGTCCATCGCCAGCGGCTGCGGCGGCACTGCGGCGCCGAAACCGACATCGGCGAGCCACGGCCGCCCGTCCAGCCACACGCGCACCGTCATATGCGTGCGCGGCGTCGGCGGCGCATCGTCGGGCAGCATCCATCGCACCCGCCCGATCAATCCTTCGGCGCGAAAGCCCAGCGCGACCAGCACCCGCAGGAACAGCGCGTTCTGTTCGAAGCAATAGCCGCCGCGCCGCCGGTCGATCAGCTTTGCCGCGACCGCGTCGGCGCCGATGTCGACCCCCGCGCCGGTCAGCGCGTCGAGCGCCTCGAACGGGATCGCCGCGATATGCGCCGCCTGCAATTCGGCCAGCCCGTTCACCGTCGGCGCGGGCGCCGCGGGCAGCCCGATGCGCGCCAGATAGTGCGCCAGGAAATCGCTGTCGTCTGCGGGTTCGGCGGCGGGTGCCGCAGCGCCGGATCGCGGCGGCGGGCTGTCATGCAACATGGACGAATGCTCCTCTCGAATCACCTGCCGCTCCTTATGAAATCTCAACTTCGGTTGAGATCAAGCGCAAGCTTCGCCTGCCGTCGGACGCGGCGGGGCGCTGGGGGCATGGCGCTGGGCCGCCACCTATCCCTTCGATCGCGCCGGCTTCGCCAGATTCGCCGCAACCGCGCCGCGGACCAGCGCCTTGAACGCGTCCTCGTCGATGCCGTCACCTTCGGCGAAATCGATCGCGCGGCGGACATTGCCGTCGAGGCTCGCATTGAACAGCCGCTTCGGATCGTCGAGCGACGCCCCCTTGGCAAAGGTCAGCTTGACCTTGTCCTTGTACGTCTCGCCGGCGCACAGCACGCCCGCGCGTTCCCACGTCGGAACCCCCGCGGGATTGGTCGGCTTGCGCCATTTGACCGTTTCCTCGATCGCCGGATCGGCCGCGCGGATCAGCGCGCGCAGCGTCGCCAGCGTGTCGCCGCGCCAGTCGCCGAGCGACGCGAGCTTGGCATCGATCAGCGCCGAAGGGTCTTCGTCGTGCATGGCTGTCCTTTCACAATGCCTCGCCGGGGATCGCGCTCGCCTGGCGGATCCAGTCCGCAAACGCCGCCTCGTCGATCGTGTCGTCTTCGCGAATATGGACATAGCGCGTATCGCCGCTCTTCGACGCCACCGGAGGTACAGGCGTCAGCATCGCGCCGCGAAAGAAGGCGACCTTGATATATCGGTCGAAGCAATGGATGCTGAGAAACCAGCGGTTCGGCGCGTCGCCCGGCGCGCCATAGAGCGGCGAGTTCCATTTCACTGCCCTGCGCACGCCCGGCACCACGCGCTCGATCAGCGCGTCGAGGCGCGCCCAGGCCGCCGACTTCCACCCCGGCATCGCCGCAATATAGGCCTGCACCGGCGCATCGCCCTCACCCTTGGGAATCTGCGGATTGCCGCCAGCGAGCAGGACGGGCGCGCCATCCTTGGCGGAACCGGGGGAAATATTCTTGGCCATGTCGTTGCTCCCCGACCCAGGATATCCTGCGGAAAGGAAATGACAAGTTCGGTCAGCGCCACCGAACCGCCTGTCCGTCATCCGCTCGTCGATGCGTGCCGACCTCGCGTCGAAGCGCGCTGGGCTGCTGGGCGATAACGGCGCATTGCGGGGCGGCCGCCACCGGACCAGGGAGCCCATCATGCGTATCGCGCGTATCGCCGCCGTTCTAATCTTCACCGCCGCCGCGCTTCCTGCGTTTGCGGCGGCGCCCGACAAGGACGACGAGATCGTCGTCACCGGGCAGAAGGATATCGAACAGCAGATCGAATCGTTCGTCAGCGCGCTGACCCCCGGATCGCCGCGCAGCCAGATCAGCCGCTACGAACGGGCGCTCTGCCCCCGCGCGCTTGGCTTCACCGACGCGCAACGCGCCACGGTCGAAGCGCGGATGCGGATGGTGGCCGAAGGCATCGGGCTGGAGGTCGCCCCGGCTGACTGCGGCCCCAATCTGCTGATTATCGTCACTCCCGACAAGGCTGGATTCCTGGCCGGCTTGCGGCGCGATCATGGCTTCATGTTCGGCGATCGTTCGCCGGGCGAGATGCGCAAGATTTTCGCGCAACGCGGCGCGGCGACCGCGTGGCAGGTCGAGGGGAAACTCAACGCGGATGGCAAGCCGGTAATGTTCGAACAGGGCATTCCGGTGAACCGCACAACGAACAGCCCCTCGCGCATCACGGCGGCGGCGCGTCCTTATATTTCCGGCGCGGTCGTCGTGATCGACAGCCGCGCGCTCGAAGGCTTCACGACGACGCAGATTGCCGATTATGCGATGATGCGCGGCCTGGCGCGGATCGACCCCGAGAAACTGGGAACGACCGCGGCGCCGACGATCCTTCGCGCACTCGACGCGCCCGGCGACGCCGAAGTCCCGCTGACGCTGACGCAATGGGATTTTGCGTTCCTGAAGGGACTTTATTCCGGCGCCGACAATCTCTACGCCCCGTCACAGCGCGCGGAAATTCGCCGCGCGATGGAGGGCGACGTTGGTGGTAAACAGGATAGCGGCGACAAATCGCCCGACAAATCAAGGAGCTGAAACCGGCCCCGGAGCCCGCCCATGACCGCGGCCGATCCGGCTGCCGACAGCCGCACGCGACTGCGCCTCGCACTTCGCCCGCACGTCGCACTCGTCGGGCTCACATCCTGCGCGTTGAATGCTCCCGGCGCTCCCGAAGATCATATTGCGGTCACCGAACGCATCAGCCATGCCGACGCCGAGGGGCCCGGGCAGGATGCCTGGCGTGCGGATACGCGGGCGACTCTCCTTGCGCTCGACGCCGACCCCGATGTCCGCGCCCTTCGCCAGCGCCTGTTCGACGCCGGGATCGCGTCGGGCTTTGCCGCCGACCATGACAAGGATGGCCTTTGGGCCAGCCTCGTGCTGAGCTGCCCGCCCGAAGCTCTTCCGCGGCTCGAAGCCCTCGCCGCCGACGATGCCGGGATCGACCCCGACGAACGCGCCGAAGCGTCGGAACAATTTGTCATCTATATGCTGCGCAACCACCATCCCGAGTGGCAGGCGAACCGCCAGCAGATGCCCGACGTCGGCGACAGCCCCTACACGCCGGCCGAAGAGCGGACACTGCTGGACACCTGATCCCGGCATGGCGAAGCAGCGCCCGGCCGGCGCCGATGCATTCCTCCAGCGGATGTTTTTCGCGTCCATGCCATGATACACAAGGCGCGATAGCAGGAGAAAGCCGCATGCCGTTCGACCGCGTCCCGTTTCTCGCCTTCGCTGCTGCGCTGGCGCTTGCCGCCTGCGGCGCCAAAGCCGACAAGGCCGCAGCCGAGGCGCCGAGGTCCGGAGCGCCCCAGTCCGAGGCGTCCGCCACCGCCGCGCCCGCCGCCAGTGCGCCCTCTGCAAGTCCGCCCGCCGCCGGCACCACCGAAGCCGCAGGGCCGACCGTCACCTCGCCGCTGCCCCCGACCGCCGGTTCTAAGCTTGCCTCCTATGTTGGCAAATATCCGTTCGACAAGGTCGACGGCGTTGCATGGAACGACCATGTGCTCGTCAAGGCGGGAATCGCGGCAACCGTAAAGGATGCCGCCGTCCGCAAGGCGATCGCGACGACCGAGGGGCCGTCGGCCCCGATCGAGATGAAGGGCGACAAGGTGATGGCCTGGGCCTGCGAAGCGCATAATTGCGGGCCGCACCAATGGGCGGTGCTGATCGACCCGCGCACCGGCGCGGCCGACGTCTGCTATTATGACGAGGAAGCCGATGCCGCGAAATCGCGCTGGTTCCTCGCCGCGGGCAAGGAAGAGAAGCGCGCCGGCAATTGCCAGTGACGCAAGGATTCGACTCTCGTCGCGACTAGGAACATAATAGGAACATAATCCGATTCGGAGGAAGACCGATGACGCCGATGTTCCGCTATTTCCTGGGCTTTCAGGTCGCCGCAGATCGCGCCGGCTGGCTTGCGCGCCAATTGCCGCCCGTTCCCGGCGATCTGTTCGCCGGGCTGAAACCTCATCACTATCATCTGACGCTGTGCACGATCGCCGAGACGATGGCGCCGCATCCCTTCCTGCGCCAGCGCGTCGCCAGCGCCTTCGACGCCGGTCTGCCTGCCGCCAGTCCGATCCCCTTCGGCCGCATCGTCGGCAAGGAAATGGGTGCCGAACTGGTCACCGTCGGCAGCGTCGCCGACATCCGCCAGCTTTATGCCACGATCGTCGCGCTACTCGCGCCCTACGACATCGAACCGATGCACCGCCACTCGGGCCTTCGCCCGCATGTCACGCTCGGCCATGGCAAATGCGACTTCGAGCCCGTCCCGCTCGCGTGGAACTGGATCCCCGACCAGCTCGTGCTGATCGAAAGCCATGTCGGCCACCACCGCCACCGCGTGCTGCAAAGCTGGACGCTCGCACCCCCGGCGCAGGGCGCGTTCGACTTCATGGCGGACGAACTGCCTGCGCCGCTCCTGCGGGCCGCTTGATCCTCGAGGCCCGCTTCAGCGGGCCGCCTAGCTTTCGAGACTGTGCTCGAGCGTGATTTCACAATCGAGCAGCTTCGACACCGGACAGTTCATCTCGGCCTCTTTTGCGATCGCCGCGAATTCCTCGGCCGAAATCCCCGGCACCTTGCCGGTCAGCGTCAGCGCCGATTTGGAAATTTCGAAGCCGCCGTCGACCTGATCGAGCGTCACCTCGGCGCTGGTTTCGAGCGTGTCGCCCGAATAGCCCGCGCGCGCGAGCCCGAACGACAGCGCCATGGTGAAGCAGGCAGCGTGCGCCGCAGCGATCAGCTCTTCGGGATTGGTGCCGGGCAGACCCTCGAAGCGCGTGCCGAAACCATAGGGCTGCGCATTCAGCACCCCCGATTTGGTCGTGATCGATCCCTTGCCTTCCTTGCCGAAGCCTTCGTAGCGGGCGGATGCGCGATTGACGGTCATGGGCAATCTCCTCAGTTGGATCAGCGGGGGTTTAATCAGCGGGGGCTTGATCGGCGGGACTCGGGAAAGGGCCGTCAGGCCGCGAACAGCTTACGCGCAGCCCCGTCCAGCTTCCACGCCTTTCGGACGCGGCGTGGGATTTAGGGATTCAGCGCGACGTGCGGTCGACGCCCGCGCGATCGAGTTCGGGTCCCAGCCGCCCGGTCAGCCAGAGGCCCCACATCCTGAAGTCGGCAGCAAGGCTCCATAGCGGATAGGTAAAAGTCGCCGGCCGGTTCTTCTCGACCCCGAAATGCGCGATCCAGGCAAAGAAATAGCCCGCGACGGGTAGCACGATCAGCCACCCCAACCGCCCCGTCAGCACCGCCGCAATCGCGATCAGCACGACGAGGCTCGTCCCGACATAATGCAGCGCCCGCGTCGACGCCTTGCTATGCTCGCGCAGGTAAAAGGGCCAGAATTCAGCGAAAGTCGTGTAAATCCGGGGCATGGCGAAAATATGCGTCCGCCAGCCAGCGGGGTCAAACGGAATAGACCGCGCCCACCAATCTGATAGAATCATCCGAATTCACAAGGGGGAGTGTGTAATGAAGAAATCGATGCGTGCCCTGCTCGGGCTCGTGCTGCTCGACGCGATCGTCGTGTGCGGCGCGTGGTGGATGGTCGACCGGACCCGAAGCGGCGCATGGAATTCGAACAATCCGGCCGAATCGATCAACATGATCACGACCACCGCAGGGATGATGGTCGGGGTGATCTCGGTCGTGCTGTTGCTGGCCTTTTTCCGGCACCGCAGCGCGGGCAACTGAGCGGCCCGCACCGGCCCCGAATCGCGGGCCCCGGCGGCGGCGAGAAAATCTATCCGCGCTTCAACCGCACCAGCGCCGCGTCGAGTGCCTGCAAAAACTGCGAGCGGTCGGCCTTTGAAAAAGGCGGCGGTCCGCCGATCTGGTCGCCGCCGGCGCGCAGGTCGGCCATGATCGCGCGCGTCGCAATGGCCGGGCCGATCGAGGCCATGGTGAACGGCTTGCCGGTCGGCGCAAGCACGACCGCCCCGGCTTTCAGCGCGCGATCGGCGAGCAATATGTCGGCGGTAATCACGATGCTGCGCGCGTCGGCGGCCTCGGCGATCCAGTCGTCGGCGGCGTCGAAGCCATCCGACACCACGATCCGTTCGATCAGGGCGTGCTCGGGCACGCGCAGCCGACTGTTGCTCACGACTTTCACCGGCGCCTCGTGCCGCCACGCGACCCGATAGATTTCGTCTTTCACCGGACAGGCGTCGGCATCGACCAGGATGTGTGGGATATCGGCCATCGAAACGAACGGGTCAGCCGACCTCGACGCCCTTCCAGAAAGCGATGCGATCGCGAATCGCCGACGCCGCCTCCTTCGGGTCGGCATAATACCAGGCGGCATCTGCGTTCACGCGCCCGTCGACGGTGACATGATGATAATGCGCCACGCCCTTCCACGGACAGATGCTCGTCGTCGCGCTGTCCGACAGCAGCGACGCATCGACCGCGGCGCGCGGGAAATAATGATTGCCCTCGACGACCACCGTCTCGTCGCTGTCGGCGATGACGGCGCCGTTCCAAACTGCTTTCACCATGGCTGCCTCATGCTTTCCGCCGCGCGCGGCGCGGTCATTTCTTCATATTGTCGAGCCCCGCGACGACGCCGACCTTGGTCGACGGATTGCTCGCATTGGGCTTCTTCGGCTTTTCGGCCTTGGGCTTGCGGGCTTCGCGGCTCGATTTCTTCTGGCTTTTGGCCATGATCCATACCTTTGATGCGGCGGGCATGGATGCCCGTCGCCGGGCAGCTTAGGGTAAGGACCCATTGATTGCACGTTCGAGGCGTCGAAATGGCGAAGATATCGGGTTCGGGCGGGTGCAGCGGGTAGCATCGCTACCCGCAAGACCGCGCGGACCCGAGATCGAAGCCATTTCGGCGTCTCTTCGGGATTGGACCGATTTTGTCCATTGCTTCGTCGGAAAGTCTTGAGATATCGACATATCCCGGCGCCTTTCCTCCTCGCACTGAACAAAATTGCTTCAAACCTCGAACGTGCAATCAATGGGTCCTTACCCTCGACGCCATCGCCGGGGCCGTCGCCTGATTCCGGTGCGGGCGATCATCCGTGCAGCCCGTCCCACAGCAGTTTCGCACCGAGCAGCACCATCAGCACATAGATGAGCACATAAAAGCGCTCGGGATTCATCCGCTTCATCCAGCGCACCGTCAGCAAGGTCGACACGATCGCGAGCGGCATCAGCAGCAGCGCGGCGACGACCACCTCGTGCGGAAAGGCACCGAGCGCCAGATAGGCCGGGACTTTCATCCAGTTGATGATCGCAAAGAGAATCGAACTCGTCCCGATGAAGGCAAGGTGCGGCAGCTTGCGCGGCGTCACCCACATCTGGAACGGCGGGCCTCCGGCGTGCGCGATCTGGCTGGTCAGCCCAGTGACGGCGCCGAAGATCGTGCCCACCCATCCCGGCGATTGCGACGCCGCGACGACACGCCCGCCGCGCTCGACCCACAGCCGGTAGAGGCCGAACGCGAGGGTGATCGCACCCAGCGCCGCCATCAACTGCGCTTCGTTGACCCGTTCGGCAAAATACCATCCCGCCGCGACGCCGATCGCTGCGCCCGGCAACATCCAGCCGATGATCCAGCCGTCCCATGTATGACGAAACGACCAGACGCTGATGACGTCCTGCACGATCAGGATCGGCAGCAGCAACGCCGCCGCGGTCGCGGGCGGCAGCACGAGCGCGGCGAGCGGTGTCGCCAGCGCGCCGACCCCGGCCAGTCCGCCCTTCGCCATGCCGAGCAGGATTACCGCGACGATCAGGATCGCCAGCGTCGCCGGATCGGCCAACAGGCTCATGCCTCGGTGTCTTGCGCGCGATCGGCCGGCAGGCGCCAGTCGATCGCGCCGCGCCCGTGCGCCGCCAGGAAAGCATTGGCCTGGCTGAACGGCTTCGACCCGAAAAAGCCATTGTGCGCCGACAGCGGCGAGGGGTGCGGCGCGCGCAGGATCAGATGCGGGCTGCCTGTTCCCAGCTCCGGAACACGCGCCGCCTTCTTTTGCGCATGGCTGCCCCACAGGATGAAGACCTTCGGCGCCGGATCGGCCGCGACCGCGGCGACGGCTGCGTCGGTGAATGTCTCCCACCCCTTGCCCTGATGCGACGCCGCCTGCCCCGCTTCGACCGTCAGACAATTGTTGAGCAGCAGCACGCCTTGGTCAGCCCAATGCTTGAGATAACCATGGGGCGCCCGCGCGATGCCCAGGTCCGACTCCATTTCCTTGTAGATGTTGACGAGGCTCGGCGGCGTCCGCACCCCCGGCTGGACCGAGAAGCAGAGCCCGTGCGCCTGCCCCGGCCCGTGATAGGGGTCCTGCCCCAGGATCACGACGCGGACATCCTGTGGCGGCGTCGCGTCGAGCGCCGCGAACCAGTCGCGCGGTCGCGGATAGATCGTCTTTCCCTTGTCGCGCTCGCTTGCCAGAAACGCCTTGAGCGCAGCCATATAGGGCTGCTCGAACTCGCCGCCGATCGCGGCGAGCCAGTCGGGATGCAATTTGACCTCGGCCATGGGCGCGCTTCACCAGAGGCATCGCAGCTTGTCCAGCGCCTTTCCCGACGCTAGGCACGCGATCGAAAGGACGCGCGATGGCACGGGATATCGGCGAAACGCTGACACGGCTCGAAGCCGTCGTGCGCGAGCGGCTCGCCGCGGGCGACGCCGGCGCCTCCTATGTCGCGAGCCTCGCCGCAAAGGGCCGCGGCAAGATCGCCCAGAAAGTCGGCGAGGAGGCGACCGAAACCGTGATCGCGGCGCTGACCGAAAGCGACGCCGCGCTGACCGGCGAGGCCGCTGACCTGATCTTCCACCTGTCGATCCTGCTCGCCGAGCGCGGCCTGGGCTGGGGCGATGTCGCCTCCGAACTCGACCGGCGCCACGGCACATCGGGCCATAGCGAAAAAGCCGGCCGCAACCCTTAGGAGCCCTCCCCATGCCGATCGACGCGACGCTGCCCTATGACGAGACGAATATCTTCGCCCGCATCCTGCGCGGCGAGTTGCCGTCGAAGACCGTCTATGAGGACGAATATGCGCTCGCCTTTCATGACATCAACCCGCAGGCCCCCTTGCACATTCTGGTGATCCCCAAGGGTCCCTATGTCAGCTGGGACGATTTTTCGGAGCGCGGCAGCGACGCCGAAATCGCGGGCTTCGTCCGCGCCGTCGGCCGGGTCGCGCGCGATCAGGGCCTGGTCGCGCCGGGGTATCGCCTGCTCGCCAATGTCGGACTCGACAGCCATCAGGAGGTTCCGCACCTCCATGTCCATATCTTCGCGGGGCAAAAACTGGGGCCGATGCTCGCGCGCTGATTTCACGCTTGTCTATGACCGCGGTCACAGCGTTTCGCCGCCCTGCGATTAACCGTGCGCGCTGTGCGGCGACGGGTGGACTCAGCCCCCTGTTTCCAGCAGGATAGGTTCGGGTCTGACCGGGGAGACGACGCGATGGTGATGCGATGGCGGATGCTGGCGAAAACGCTCGCCGGCAAGGCGCGGCTGGCCCTGATCGTTCCGCTCGCCGCGGCGCTCGTCGCCGCCGGCGGCGACACCGTACCGCAGGTCACGCTCGCGACGCCCGGCAGTTCGGGCACCGGCGACGGCACGATCAGCCGTTTCACCCTGCGCTTTTCCGAAGACATGGTCCCGCTCGGCGATCCCCGCGCCCGCGCGCCCGCGACGCACGACTGCAAGACGCCGGCCGACGGCCGCTGGGTCGATACGCGCACCTGGGTGCTCGAATTCGAAAAGTCGCTCCCCGGCGGCGTCAGCTGCCACGTCGAATTGCGCAATGATCTGACCACCGCGCGCGGCGTCAACGTCGTCGGCAACAGCCGGTTCGAGATCGACACCGGCGGCCCCTCGGTGCGCGCCGTCCTGTCGGGCGGCACCTATGACGGGGTCGAGGAGGACCAGATATTCCTCGTCGCGACCAACGTCGCCGCCGATCGCGCCTCGGTCGGGCGCTTCGCCTATTGCTCGGTCGACGGCATCGGCGAAAAGATTCCGGTCGATGTGCTAAAGCGCGAGACCGCGGTCGAGATTCTGGACGGCCTGGGCAGCGACTATGCGGCGCAGTCGTTCGCCTATGACGCGGGCCTGCCGCTGCGCCTGCCCGCCGCGGGCAGCGACCGCGACGCGCTGCTCGAACGCGTCGTCCCCGTCAAATGCCGCCGGCCGCTGCCCCCGGGCCGCGAAATGGCGCTCGTCTGGGACGCGCGGATTGCGCAAGCCGGCGTGCCCGCCCGCACCGCGGGCCGCGACCAGCGCTTCGATTATGACGTCCGCCCCGCCTTCACCGCCAAAATGTCGTGCAGCCGCGTCAATCCGCAGGCGGGCTGCAATCCGCTCAAGGACATCAATGTCGTGTTCGCCGCGCCCGTGCCGCGCGACACGGCGCTCGCCGCGACGCTCAAGACCGCCGACGGCCGGACGCTCGCCGCGAAGTTCGACGACGACGACAAGAATGACAAATATCTGGAGCGCGTGCACTTCGCCGGCCCGCTGCCGCAAAATGTCGACGCGACGCTCGTCCTGCCCGCCGATGTCGCCGACCAGAGCGGCCGCCGGTTGCAGAACCAGTCGAACTTCCCGCTGAAATTCCACATCGACCGCGCCCCGCCGATCGTCAAATTCGCGGCCGAATTCGGCATATTGGAAGCGACCGAAGGCGGCGTGCTGCCGGTCACCGTGCGCGGGGTGGAGGCTTCGCTCGTCCAGGCCAATCTCAAGATGCCCGCAACCACGCTGAAGGTCGGCGACGACGATGCCGCGATTGCGCGCTGGATGAAGCGCGTCGCCGACGCCGACGACACCGACTATCGCGAGGAAAAGAACGCGAAGGGCGAGGACGTCACGGTCAATTACACCGGCACCAAATCGGTGTTCGCGGACGCGCCCGCGGGCGGCGAACGCCGCGACATGCAGCTGGCCCCCGCGGCGGGCGGCAAGGAGTTCGAGGTCGTCGGCATTCCGCTCGCCGAAAAGGGTTTCCACGTTGTCGAGATCGCGAGTCCCGAACTCGGCGCCGCGCTGCTCGGCCGCCGCGCGACGCGCTATGTCGCGACCGCCGCGCTCGTCACCAACATGGCGGTGCACTTCAAATGGGGACGCGAGAGCTCGCTCGCATGGGTAACCGCGCTCGATACCGGCCTGCCCGTCGCGGGCGCCGAAATCCGCATCACCGACAGCTGCACCGGCCGCTTGCTCGCGCGCGGCACCGCCGACAAATCGGGCCGCCTTGCGTTCCCGAGCGGCCTGCCGCAGCCCGAAACCTATGCCGGCTGCGAGGACGAACCCGATCCGACGAGCAGCGAGGGCCATGCGCTGATGGTCAGCGCGCGGTCGGCCGATGATTTCAGCTTCACGCTCACCGACTGGGGCGACGGCATCCGTCCGTATGACTTCGACCTGCCGTACGGCTGGTCGGAGCGTGAGGACGTCCTCCACACCCTGTTCGACCGCGCTCTCGTGAAAGCGGGCGAGACGGTGCATATGAAGCATATTCTGCGCCGTCCCGTCGGCAGCGGCTTTTCGACGCCAAAGCCGCTCGCCGGCAAGCTCCGCCTCGTCCATCGCGGCTCGGACACCGAGTTCGAAATGCCCTTCGCGATCGATGCGAACGGCAGCGGCGAAACGACCTGGAACGTTCCCGCCAGCGCGCCAATGGGCGATTATGAGCTCGTCTTCGTCACCAAGGACAAGGACGGCGAGGACAAGACGATCTGGTCGAACCAGTCGGTCAAGGTCGACGAATATCGCCTCCCGACGATGAAGGCGACGGTGACCGGGCCCAAGGCCCCGCCGGTGCGCCCGACCACCGTGCCGCTCTCTTTCTTCGTCGGCTATCTCTCGGGCGGCCCTGCGCCGAACCTGCCGGTCGAGATCCGCACCAATTTCCGCGCCAGCTGGAACGCGCCCGAGGATTATCAGGACTGGGACTTCGACGGCCAGCCGGTCAAGGAAGGCGTGATCCAGCTCGACGACAGCGGCGACGAGCCCGAGGCGGAGATGCCGCTCGCGCGCTCGAACCCGCTCAAGCTCGACGCGAACGGCAGCGCATCGACCAGCATCACGGTCGATCAGCCGATCACCGAGCCGACCGTGATGGCGGTCGAGATGGATTATGAGGACGCCAATGGCGAAACGCTGACGTCGAGCCGCCGCATCACGCTGTTCCCGTCGGCGGTGCGCCTGGGCGCCAAGTCCGACGGCTGGCTGATGCGCGACAACGACCTCCGCATGAAATTCGTCGCGCTCGACCTCAACGGCCGGCCGATCAGCGGCCAGCGCGTTCAGGTCGCGCTCTACAACCGCGAGATCATCACCGCCCGCCGGCGCCTGATCGGCGGCTTCTATGCCTATGACAATCAGATGCGCACGACCCGGCTCGGCGCGACGTGCAGCGCAACGACCGACAAGCTGGGCCGCGCGAGCTGCGCGATGGCGCCGGGCGTCTCCGGCGAGGTGACCGTCGTCGCCACGACGACCGACGCCGACGGCAACGAAGCGCGCGCCGTCCGCTCGGTCTGGCTCGCGGGCGACAACGACTGGTGGTTCGGCGGCGACAATGGCGACCGCATGGACGTCATTCCCGAAAAGCCGCGCTATGCCGCGGGCGAGACCGCGAACTTCCAGGTCCGCATGCCGTTCCGCGAAGCGACCGCGCTCGTCACCGTCGAACGCGAAGGCGTGCTGTCGAGCTTCGTCGTGCCGCTCAAGGGAACCAACCCCGTCGTGAAGGTGAAGCTTCCGGCAAACTACGCCCCCGATGTCTTTGTCTCGGTCATGGCCGTGCGCGGCCGCGTGACCGGCAATGAAAGCTGGTTCCGCCAGATGAAACGCGCCGTCGGCTTCAAGATCGAGAATAGCGAAGGCGCGCCCGCGACCGCCTTGGTCGATCTCGCCAAGCCAAGCTATCGCCTCGGCATCGCCAAGATCAAGGTCGGCTGGGACGGCCATCAGCTGGGCGTCAAGGTCAAAGCCGACAAGGAAAAATATGCGATCCGCGAAACCGCGAAAGTCGGTATCGAGGTCAAGACCCCGTCGGGCAAGGCCGCGGGCAGCGCCGATGTCGCGTTCGTCGCGGTCGACGAAGCCTTGCTCCAGCTCGCACCGAACGAAAGCTGGAAGCTGATCGATGCGATGATGGGCGAGCGCACGCTCGACGTCCTCACCTCGACCGCGCAGATGCAGGTCGTCGGCAAGCGTCATTATGGCCGCAAGGCACTCGAACCCGGCGGTGGCGGCGGTGGCGATCTGTCGGGCCTGACGCGCGAGGATTTCCGTCCCGTCCTGCTGTGGCAGGGGCATGTTCCCCTCGATGCCAAGGGCCGCGCGACGGTCGATGTGCCGATGTCCGACAATCTTTCGGGCTTCCGCCTCGTCGCCATCGCGACCGATGGTTCGCAATATTTCGGCACCGGCGAAACCAGCGTGCGTACCGTCCAGGATCTCGGCGTTTTCGCCGGCCTGCCCGAACTTGTCCGCACCGGCGACAGCTTCGATGCGCGCTTCACGCTGCGCAACGGCACCGACAAGGCGATGACGGTCACCGCGACCCCGACCTTGTCGCCCGCGGTCGCGACCGCGCCGCCGCTCACCGTCACGATCCCGGCGGGCGGCGCGGTGCCGATCAGCTGGCAGGTGACAGCCCCCGACCAGACCGGCCCGATCCAGTGGACCGTCGATGCGGTGTCAAAGGACGGAAAGGCGCGCGACCGCCTCGTCTTCGACCAGGTCGTCGAACCCGCGGTACCGGTCGAGACCTGGGCCGCCAGCCTGTTCCGCGTCGGTCCCGACACGACGCTGCCGATCGCGATCCCGACGGGCGCGCTTCCCGGTGGCTATGTCGATGTCGCGCTCGCGGGCACGCTCGCGCCGCCGCTCTCGGGCGTTCGCGACTATATGGCGATCTACCCCTACAACTGCTTCGAACAGCAGACCTCGCGCGCGATCGCGCTCGGCGACGTCGGCCGCTGGCAGGCGCTGGCGGGAGCGATGCCGACCTATCTCGATAGCGACGGCCTGCTTCGCTATTGGCCGAACGACCGGATGGAGGGTTCGCCCGAACTCACCGCTTATGTGATGGCGGTGACCGCCGCGAACGGCTTCGCGGTTCCCGATGCCTCGAAGGCGAAGATGGTCAAGGCGCTGCAGGCGGTCGTCGAAGGGCGCCTGACCCGCAAGGGCTATGGTCCTTACGACCTGCGCCCGATCCGCATCGCCGCGCTGGCTGCGCTCGCACGCAACAATGCGTCGAGCCCGGCGCTCGTCGCGGCGATCGACACGAAACCGGTCGACATGACCACCGGCACCCTCGCCGACTGGCTCGTCGCGATCGAGCGCACCCCCGGCGTCCGAAACGCCGTCGCGCTGCGCACCGCGGCCGAGGCCGAGCTGCGCAAGCGCCTCGTCTATGAAGGCACGCGCCTCGATCTCGTCGACGATGCCCGCGCCCCCTGGTGGATGATGACCAGCGGCGACGAAATGGCGATCAAGGCGCTCGAAGCCGTGCTCGGCCGCAAGGGCTGGGAGGATGACGCGGGCAAGCTGATGGTCGGCATCGCCCAGCGCCAGCGCAAGGGCCACTGGGACACCACCCCCGCCAACGCGTGGGGCGCCGTGACCGTGCGCCGTTTCGCCGATCTGTATCCCGCGAACGCGATCACCGGCGTGACCAATATCAGCCTCGCGGGCGGCAGCGCGTCGCAAAGCTGGCCCCAAGGGATTTCGGCGCCAGCCGAATCCCCCTCGCCGCTCCGCGTCGCGCTTGCCGCGGCAACGATGAGCCTCAAGCACGAGGGCACCGGCGCGCCGTGGGCGACGGTCACCGTCAAGGCCGCAGTGCCCTTGAAGGAACCGCTCAACGCCGGGTACCGCATCAAACGCTCGGTCAGCGTCGTGAAAGCCGCCGATCCCAGTCACCTGACCCGCGGCGATGTGATCAAGGTGCGGATCGAGGTCGTCGCGGCGGCCAGCCGGACCTGGGTCGTGATCAGCGACCCAGTGCCGCCGGGTGCCACGATCGTCGGCAACCTCGGCGGCCAGTCCGAAATGCTCGGCGCACAGGCGAGCGGGACCAACTGGCAACCGTCCTATGTCGAACGCGGCAAGGACAGCTGGCGCGGCTATTATGGCTGGATGCCCGCGGGCACGCATGCGATCGAATATGTCGTGCGCCTCAACGGCTCGGGCCGCTTCACCCTGCCCCCGACGCGCGTCGAAGCGATGTACTCGCCCGCGATCCGCGGCCAATGGCCGAACGCCTCGGTGACGATCGCCGCGTCGGCCGCGGAGTGAGGGGGGCGGAGTGATGGCTATCCGATCTCTAAGTCTCCGTTCGTGTCGAGCGAAATCGAGACACCCGGAAGGCATGCACGACCGATGGGCATCTCGACTTCGGCCGAAGGCCGAAGTTAATCCTGAGCCCCCGCCCTGTGGGCAGTCGAAGGGCTCGATGCGAACGGGAATTGGGCGACTCTCAAACCTCGTCACCCTGAACTTGTTTCAGGGTCCATGGCCTGACCTGTCCTTCGGCGTCGCGCTGAATGAGACCACAGACCATGGATGCTGAAACGAGTTCAGCATGACGAAGGTGGGAGAAGGGTGGACTAATACCCAGCGTAAACGCCGCTGGCAGGACGCCCTCGCCTGGCTCGCGCTCGCCGCGCTCATCCTTGTCACCGCCGCGCATCTTCTGACCCGCCCCCCCGCGATGCCCGCCTACGCCGCCGTCCGCGCCGAATGGCAGCCCAGCGAAGCCTGGCTCTATGACCGCGACGGCCGCCTGCTCGACAGCGAACGCGTCAATTTTCAGCGCCGCCGTCTGGCGTGGGTGCCGCTCAGAGATATCAGCCCCGCCGTCCGCGACACCGTCGTCGCGGCCGAGGATCATCGCTTCTGGTCGCACGGCGGCGTCGACTGGCTCGCGATCGCCAGCGCGGTCAAGACGCGCTGGACCGGCGGCAAGTCACGCGGCGCCTCGACATTGCCGATGCAGCTCGCGGCCTTCCTCGCGCCCGAACTGTCGCAACCCGGCCAGCGCGGCTGGCTCGCCAAGCTCCGCCAGATGCGCGCGGCGCAGGATCTCGCCGACAGCTGGACGCACGCCCAGATGCTCGAGGCCTATTTCAACCTCCTGCCGCTGCGCGGCGAAGCGCAGGGCATCGGCGCCGGCGCGCAGAGCCTGTTCGGCAAAAAGCCCGCGGAGCTGAATCAGACCGACGCCGTGCTTCTGGCGGGGCTGCTCCCCAATCCGGCGGCCAAAGCCGAAACGCTCGGCAAGCGCGCCTGCCGCATCGCCAGGGCCGCCGACTGCGGCGCGATCGACGCCGCGGCCGCAACGCTCGTCTCGGGCGAGCGTGCCGCGCGCTTCGACCCCGCGCTCGCCCCCCATCTCGCGGCGCGCCTGCTCGACAAGCCGGGCAAGCGCGTCGTCACGACGATCGATCGCCGCATCCAGGTCGCCGCGATCGTCGCGCTGCGCCGCCAGCTCGCCGGTCTCGGCTCCGACCGCGTCCGCGACGGCGCGGTCGTCGTGCTCGACAATGCCACCGGCGACGTCCTCGCCTATGTCGGCGGCGTCGGGCTCAAATCGACCGCCGCGATGGTTGACGGCGCCAACGCGCGGCGCCAGGCCGGCTCGACGCTCAAGCCGCATCTCTATGCGCAGGTGATCGAGCATGGCTGGCTTACGTCGGCGTCGATCCTCGACGACAGCCCGGTCCAGCTCGACACCGCCTCGGGGCTCTACGTCCCCAAGAATTACGACCACAGCTTCAAGGGGCCGGTCAGCGTCCGCCATGCTCTCGCCAGCTCGCTCAATGTCCCCGCCGTCCGCGCGCTCGTCATCGACGACGTCCAGGAATTCCGCGACCGCCTCTGGGCGCTCGGGTACCACGGACTCGTCGAGGACGGCGAATATTACGGCTTCAGCCTCGCGCTCGGGTCGGCCGAAGTTTCGCTCGTCGAACAAGCCAATGCCTTCAGAACACTGGCGAATATGGGAAAATGGTCTCCCGTCACCTTCGACTCTACGCGGCCCCTTCGCGAACATCCGCGTACGATCGTCAGCCCCGCCGCCGCCTTCATCGTCGGCGACATCCTCGCCGACGCCTCCGCGCGCGCCGACGCCTTCGGCGCCGACAGCGCGCTCCGCCTCCCCTTCTGGGCCGCGGCGAAGACGGGTACGTCAAAGGGCATGCGTGACAATTGGTGCATCGGCTGGTCGGACCGTTTCACCGTCGCGGTCTGGGTCGGCAATCTCGAGGGCGATTCGATGCACGCCGTTTCGGGCACCTCCGGCGCCGCTCCGGTGTGGCGCGACGTGATGATGGCGCTCCACGCGAACAGCCCCGGCAAGGCTCCGGCGATGCCGGCGGGCGTCGAGGCGCGCCAGATCGCGCTGCCCGGCACGCGCGAACCGCCGCGGCGCGAATATTTCCTCGCCGGCACCGCACAGAGCGAGATGGCCGCCGCCCCCGCCGCCGCCCGCCGCCCGCGCATCACCAGCCCGGTCAGCGGCAGCGTCTATGCGCTCGACCCCGACATCCCGATCGACCGCCAGCGGCTCGCCGTGATCGTCAGCGGCGACGCACCCGGATACCGGCTGATCCTCGACAAACGGATCCTCGGCGATGCCGATGCCGGACAGCAGATATTGCCACGCCCCGGCATCCACCTGCTCGCGCTCGTCGACCCCGGGGGACGGATGATCGACCGCGTCCGCTTCACGGTGCGGTGAACCGAGCCGGACCCCGCCGAAACCGCCTTCTGGTCCCATGAAATTAAGTTGCGCTGACGGGAGGAGTGGCTAGTCTGCCGGGTCAGAAGACGGGTCGTGGCGACCCGCAAAGGGGATATTTGGATGATATTTGGTCGCGTCAAGTCGCTCGACGCCATCTTGGCCACCGCCGAGAAAAAGTCGCTGCACCGCTCGCTCGGTGCCTTTCAGCTTACCATGCTCGGCATCGGCGCCGTGATCGGTACCGGGATTTTCGTTCTGACTGCCGAAGCCGCGCAGAAGGCGGGTCCGGGCATGATGGTGAGCTTCATCATCGCCGGTTTCGTCTGCGCCTTCGCGGCACTTTGCTATGCCGAGATGGCGGCGATGGTGCCGGTTTCGGGCTCGGCCTACACCTATAGCTACGCCGTGATGGGCGAGCTGATCGCATGGATGGTCGGCTGGGCGCTGATCCTGGAATATGCGGTCGCGGCGGGAGCGGTGTCGGTCGGATGGTCGGGCTATGTCGTCGGCCTTTTGGAAAATGCGCTATCGATCAACATACCCGATACGCTGGTCGCGGGGCCGTTCGACGGCGGCATGATCAATCTGCCCGCTATGGCGATCGCGGGCCTCGTCACCTGGCTGCTTGTTATCGGCACCAAGGAAAGCGCGACGGTCAATGCGATCCTCGTCGCGATCAAGGTTACGGCTCTCACGGTGTTCATCATCCTCGCCATTCCGGTAATGAACAGCGAGCAATTCTCACCCTTTGCGCCGACTGGCTTCGTCGGCATTTCCATGGCCGCCGCGTCGATCTTCTTCGCTTACGTCGGCTTCGACGCGGTTTCGACCGCCGCCGAGGAAACCAAGAACCCGCAGCGCAATATGCCGATCGGCCTGATCGGCAGCCTTGCGATCTGTACCATTTTCTACCTTCTCGTCGCCGCAGGCGTAATCGGAGCGCCGGGCCTCAGCTCGCAGCCGGTGACCGGCGTCGCGGGCGCAGTCCTCGACCCGGGCAGCCGCGAGCTCGCCGCGCAGTGCGCGACGCGCGCTGCCGAGGGTTTCAAGGACGTCGTCTGCTCGAAGGAAGCGCTGGCCTTCACGCTGCGTGAAATCGGCTGGCCGCAGATCGGCAATCTGCTCGGCCTCGCCGCCGGTCTCGCGCTGCCGTCGGTCATCTTGATGATGATGTTCGGTCAGACCCGCATCTTCTTTGTGATGAGCCGCGACGGCCTGCTCCCCGCTGCCTTCTCGAAGATCCACCCGAAGTTCAACACGCCGCATGTGATCACGATCCTCACCGGCATCGCGGTCGCGCTGTTCGCGGCCTTCTTCCCCGTTGGCCAGCTCGCGAACATCTCGAACTCGGGAACGCTCTTCGCGTTCGCTGCCGTGTCGATCGCGGTGATGGTGATCCGCCGGACCGATCCAAGCCGTCACCGTCCGTTCCGCACGCCGTTCGTCTGGGTCACCGCACCGCTCGCGATCGTCGGCTGCATCTATCTGTTCGCCAGCCTCGATCATAAGAGCATCATCCTCTTCCTGATCTGGGCGGCGATCGGCCTGGCGGTCTATTTCGGATACAGCCGGTCGCGCAGCCATGTCGGCCTCGGCCATGACGACGAGGTGCACGAACAGGATGCCGATGCGCCGCCGCCGCCGGTTCCTCCGGTCAATTGAGGACTGAGATCGCTAAGGGAAAGGGGGCTTCGGCCCCCTTTCTTTTGCCCGCCCCGTTCCTGCTGTTCAATAGGGCGTCTTGGGTGCCGTTCCCGGCCGCGTGAACAATTTGCCGCGCTCGGCCCAGGACACCACGGTCAGGCCGACCACGCCCGAAATGAGGAAGGCATAGGCCAGCGGCAGCGTCGTACCGTCATATTGCTGACCGATCAGCGCGCCGACTGTGGCCGCGAGCAAGGTCTTGGCGAAGCTTTGATAGGAGGAAGCGACGCCGGCCATGTGGCCGAAGTCTTCCATCGCGATCGACCCGAAATTGCTGCCGATGAAACCGATCAGCCCCACATTGACCATCATCAGCGCGGTGAACATCCACAAGGTCTCGGCCCCGCTCAGCGCGACTGCGATCTGGATGATCGACGTCGCCATGAAGGCAAAGGTCGCGCTCTGCGACACGCGCCGCGCGCCGAAACGCTCGACGATCGCGGCGTTGGAGAAGTTCGCGGTCGCGATACCCAGTGCCACGCAGGCAAAAACGAGCGGGAACCAGCTGCGCGCATGAAAGATGTCGGCGATGATCTGTTCGCTGCTGTTGAGATAGCCATAGAGCGCGCCCTGCATCATTCCCGATGCGATCATATAGCCCGCAGCGCGGCGATGCCGCGTCACCGTTGCCCAGCCCGCGATCATCGTCCTGAGATCGAGCGGGCGGACGTCGGCGGGGTCGAGCGTTTCGGGCAGGCGGCGCAGCCACAGGATCATCACCACGCCCATCACCGCCAGCACGATGAAAATCGCACGCCAACTTGCGAAGAGCGTTATGCCTGCGCCCATCGTCGGCGCAATAGCGGGGACGATCATGAAGACGAGAAAGATCATCGACAGCCGCTTGGCCATCGCGTCGCCCGAAAACAGGTCGCGGATCACCGCCACGACGATGACGCCCAAGGCAGCGCTGATCAGGCCGTGGCCGAACCGCAGCGCCAGCAGCATGGGAAAGCTCGTCGCCAACCCGCAGCCGATCGAGAATGCGACATAGGCGAACAGCGCCGGCACCAGCACCCCCTTCCGCCCGAAACGGTCCGACAGCGGCCCATAGACGAGCGATCCCGCACCGATGCCGAAGAGATAGGTCGAGATCACATATTGGCGATCATTCGCCACCGCGACGCCCAGCCCTTCACCGATCGCGGGCAAAGCCGGCAGCATCGAATCGATGGCGAGCGCATTCAGCGCCATGACCATCGCCATCATGAACACCATTTCGCGGTCACCGGGCATACGGGACCGCTGCGCAGATTCGGTCATTTTGTGCATTGCAGCGGCGCTATGCGCGCCCATGGCCGTTTTGGGTAGCCCCCTGCGGCCGAAAAGCTATGCAAAGCAAAAGGGCCGCTCCTTGCAGAGCGGCCCTTCGCTGGTTCCAGACAGGCTCGCGTCAGGCCTGACGCGTGCCGTTCATCGCCATCGAGCCGAAAGCGCCGGCCTTGATCGTGCCGGTCAGCGTATCTCCGTCGATCGTCGCTTCGCATTCGAGCGTCATCGGCATCGGCACCTTCATGTTCATGGTCCAGGTCAGCGTGTTGCCGTCGACCTTGCCATTCTCGACATCGAGCGAGCCCATCGCGCCGGCATTCTGGCCGGTGAAGCTGCCGCCGTCGCTGCTGACGGAAAAAACCGACTTTTGGTCGCCCATCGGCGACTTGGTTACGCAGTCATAGCTGCCATCGACCCCAGACATAAACCTCTCCTACTGAAACTGATGTTAGTTAGCGGGTTTCGCTATTTCCACCGGCAGGCCCAGTCCGTCAAGCTGCGGTTTCACCACTGCGGCATCGCCGACGATGACATAGACAAGGTCGCCCGTGCTGAACGCCTTGCGCGCCGCAGCGTCGATCTCGTCGGCGGTCATCGCCTCATAAGTCGCAGGCAGCGTCTCGTAATAGGTGTCAGGGCGGCCGAACTTCACGATCTGGCGCATCCCGCCGAGCACGTCGCCCGACGTCTCGAAGCTGCCAGGCAGCTCGCGGACATTGCCGTTGACCGTGCGTTCGAGTTCGTCCTTCGTCGTGCCGTTGTCGCCCAGATAAGACTTGAGGTCCTTCTGGAATTCGCGGATCGAATCGCCCGTGCGGTCTGCCTGCACCGGCGCAATCGCGACCCAGGTCAGCCGGTCGCTGTCGTTCGAGATGCGTGAACGCACCCCGTAAGACCAGCCCTTGGTCTCGCGCAGGTTCGTGTTGAACCGCGAGAGGAAGTTGCCGCCGAAAATATCATTCGCCGAGCGCAGCACTTCCAGCTCTTCGGTTCCCTTCACGCCCAGCACTTTGCCCGCCATGATCACCGACTGCGGCGACTTCGGCCGGTCGAACAACAGGATGCGCGGTGTCGGTGCCGGAATAGGCGTCTCGAAATGCTTGGTGCCCTTTGCCGCAGCGGGCGCCTTCCAATTGCCGAAGGCGGCGTCGAGCTGCTTCTTCACGTCCTTCAGCGTCGTGTCGCCGACGACAAAGATGCGCGCATTGTCGGGACGCACCCATGCCGAATGGAACGCCGCGAGCTGCTCGCGCGTCGCTGCGGTCACTGCGGTCGTCGTCCCGAGCCCCGACGGCGGAATACCATAGGGATGGTCGGCGCCATACAGCACCGGCATCAACACGCGGCTCGCGATCGCATTGGGATTGTTGAGCTCGGCCTTCAGCCGGTTGAGCTGCTGCGCCCGCACGCGGTCGAGTTCCTGCGCATCGAACGCCGGATTGCGGATATAGTCGGCAAGCAAGCCGAGCGAAGCCGCGAGATTCGGCTTCAGCGCGAACAGGCTGAACACCGTCTCGTCGGCGGTTGCCGATCCGTCGATCTGTGCGCCGAGGCGCTCCTTCGCTTCGGCGAAACTGATCGAATCGCGCGTCGTCGTGCCTTCGTCCATCAGGCTGAGCATCAGCGACTGGGTGCCGAGGGCGTTGTGCGGATCGGCGGCATAGCCCGCGTCAAAGCTGACTGCGACATTGACCGTCGGCACCGTCGCGCGGCGCGCGAAGACGACTTCGATGCCGTTCTTGAGCGTCGTGCGTTCGATCGCCGGAAAGTCGAGCGCCTTGAGGTCGGCCACTGCGGGCAGCTGCGAGCGGTCGGCGAACGACGTCGCGTTGCCGATACCCGTATCGGGGCCGATATCGCCCAGCGCCGGGTTCCAGTAACGGTCGGGCGCCACGGCTTCGGCCATCTTGCCTTCGGTCACGGCGCCGCCGCGATTTTCGCCGCCTTCGGTGCGCTCGCCAGGTGTGTAGGTCAGCGAAAAGGCCGGGCGCGACATCCATTTGCGCGCGACCGCTGCCGTCTGCTCGGGGGTTGCCTTGGCGAGCCGGTCGAGCTCGACCTTGTAATAGGACGGATCGTTCGAATAGAGCGCGCCCTCGGCCAGTGTCACTGCCTTGCCGCCGAAACCGCCAACCGATTCCAGACCCGAAATCGTGCCGCCAAGATAGCTTGCCGCGGCACGCTGCAATTCATCGGCGGTCGGGCCGTTAGCCAGGAATTTGGCGATTTCAGCGTCGAGCTTCTGCCCGACCACGGCCGGATCGACGCCGGGCTTCACATCGGCCTGGACGATTAATATGCCGGCATCCTCAAAGGTCTGCGCGCCCGCGCTGACGCTGACCGCGACCGGGTCCTTGCGGACCATCGCATTGTCCAGCCGCGACGAGGAGAGCCCGCCAAGCACCGTTGCCGCCATCTGCAGCGGCACCGCTTCGGCGTCGTTGAGGCCGGGGATCGCCCACATGCGATAGATGCGCGTCGTCGGGACCAGGTCCTTGACCTCTTTCGCCAGCGGCGCGGGCAAGGTCGGGACCGAAACCGGCGGCGCCTTGATCTCGGGGCCGCGCGGGATGTCGCCGAACCAATCGGTCACCTTGGCCTTCGCGGTCGCGACATCGATGTCGCCCGCAAGCACCAGCACCGCATTGTTCGGGCCGTAGTTGTCGGTGAACCACTTCTTCACGTCTCCAAGGCTCGCCGAATTGAGGTCGCCCATCGAGCCGATCGTGCTGTGGTGATAGGGGTGTCCCTTGGGAAACAGATTCTCGAAAATCTCGTAGCGCAGCAGGCCATAGGGGTTGTTGTCGCCCTGGCGTTTTTCGTTCTGGACGACGCCGCGCTGATTATCGAGCTTCTCCTGCGTCACGGCGCCGAGCAGATGCCCCATACGGTCGCTTTCAAGGAACAGCGCGCGATCGAGAGCGCCGGTCGGCACCGTCTCGAAATAATTGGTGCGGTCAAAGCTGGTCGTCCCGTTGCTGTCGGTCGCGCCGACCTGTTGCAGCGGTTCGAAGAAATCGCCCGGCGAATTTTCCGAACCATTGAACATCAGATGCTCGAAAAGATGCGCGAAGCCCGTCTTGCCAGCAGGCTCATGCTTCGACCCGACACGATACCACACCGACACCGCGACAACCGGCGCCTTGCGATCCTCGTGGACGATAACGCGCAGACCATTGTCGAGCGTGAAGCTCTGGTACGGGATATCGACGGCTTTCACCAGGTCGGCGACGGGAGCGGGCTTCGCTTCCTTCGCCTTGGCGAGCGCGGGACCGGCAGCGACGAGCGAAGTCGACACCGCAAGGGCGAGAGCGAAGCGATGAAAACGGGGCATGAATTTCCTTTTGGATGGCGGACCGAACGACCCGCGCGCGACCTGTGCCGGACGGCACGCTGTCACCGGTTTAGGGCGGCCCTTTCCGGCTTTCAAGGCCGATAGAAGCGCGCGCCGCTGGCGCGGAGTGCCGCCGGATCGAACAGCACCGGCTTCAGCTTGTGCGCGACGAACAGCGGCGCCTGGTCATTATAGTGCGGGCTGCCCGGCCGTGTCGTCGCGGCGCCGAATGGCTGGATCGATTCCGAATGCACCCGTCCCTGCGCGTCCCATGTCACGAACATGATGAAACTGTCGCCGTGACGGACCTTCAGCCGCCCATCGGGTTCGGCGTCCCACAGCGTCGACGCGCGCACCGTATCGTTGCCGCCATCGAGCGGCAGGTCGACCCGGTGTGCGCCCTCGCCGTGCCGCAGCCGCAGCACCGTGCCCAGCTTCGGGTCCAGTCCGGCGAAATGTTCCTGCAGATGATTGACTGTATCGGTCAGTATCTGGCGCGGATCGGGATCGGGCTTGCGCTGATAATGGCTGCCGTTCGCAGGGCGTAGCACCATCAGCGCCAGCGCATCGCCCCTCCCCTTGCCGTCGAGGTTCCAGTCCCATTGGCGGAGCAGGCTCTGCGCTTCGGCAAGCGCCGGATCGCCCTTGGTGTCGAGGGCGAGCAGCTTCGCCATCCACGCCTTGGCGTAGCCGGTTTTCGCATAGGCGGTGTCATATTTGATCGTCTTCAGCCGCGCTTCGTCGATCTGCCCCGGCGCTTCGAACAACTCGATCAGCCGCGTCGCGCGGTTGGTCATATCGTCCTCGACGCCGAGCAGCGGCGAAAAGGCGGCCGCGTCAAGCTCGTCGCCCGGCCCCGCCGCCACCCACGGCGTGTTGTTCGCGTTCATCACATAGCCCGAGCGCGGATTGACGAGCGCGGGGACGCGGTCGAACGGCAAGGTCTTTGTCCACACGTCCGCCGACGTGTCACCCGGCAGGATCCCGCGCCAGTTGAAGCCTGCGGGCCGATCGGGGAACATCGCATTATAGAAAAGGCCGATATTCCCTTTCGCGTCGGCATAGATGAAATTGGTCGCAGGCACGCCCTGCCCCGCCATCGCCGCGCGCCAGTCGGCGAAATCCTTCGCTTTGTTGAGGCGGTAATATTGGGTGACCATGGCCGACTGGTCCATCCCCGCATAGCGGATCGCGAACGCGCCCTTGTCGTTCTTGATCACCGGCCCGTGGACCGAGCGATAGATGGTGCGCGGCACGGGAAGAACGAACGGCCCGTATTTGACGCGCAGCCAGATGCGCTTTTCCTCGAGCGGCAACCATTTGCCGTCGAACCTGTATTTCTCGCCCGCGTCGTCGAGCACGAGCTTGTACACATCGATCAGATCGGGCCGGTTCACCGTGTTGGTCCAGCCGAGATACTTATTGTGACCAAGGAAGGGATAGGGCGCGCCGGGGAAGTTCGCGCCCGCGAAATCCCAGCCTTCGCCGCTATGGACGACCAGTTCGTACCAGGCCACGCCGCCCGTCCACGGCTGATGCGAATTGGACACGAGCCGCGTCGCACCGTCGGTCGACCGCGTCGGGGCGACCGCCATGCCGTTCGAGCCATTGGCCTCGGGGTCGCGCCCGACCGGGGTCAGTTCGCGCGGGATCGGCTTGCCCTTGGCATCGAGCGAGGGGCCGCCCTCTCGGCCAAGCGGCTTGTCCTCGGTCAACCCGCCGAGCACCGAATCGAGGCCGAAGAAGAAAGGCGAGCGCAGCACGAAGCCCGCAACGACATCCTCACCGGTCACCGGGAACAGCCCCGACATCCGCACTTCATCGGGATGCTTGTCGGCATAATGGTTGAGCCCGGCCGCATAGGCGGTGAACAGGATCTGCACATCCTTCGGCAATTGCGGCCAGTCGCGCGCGGTGGTCTTGCGGATATCGAGCAGCTGGGCCGCATAATCGACCTTCGCGCCATCGGCGCCGAGCATCGCCCCGGCGCGCCCGCGCGTCATCGCGAGCACTTCCTGCAGCGTCGAAAAATCATCCTCGGCATGGGCAAAAGCGATGCCGTAAGCGACGTCGGCGTCGGTCTTGCCGAAAATGTGCGGCACCCCGAACTTGTCACGCGCAATCTGCACGTCGGTCGGCTTGAAGGCGGGGGCCTTGGGCGCCGTGGCCGTCAACGGTTCCCATATCGCAAGGCCAATCGCGACCGCGACAAGCAAAAGCAGGAGGCCCATAAAAATTTTGCGCATCCGCTTTCCCGCTCCATGCATTATCAATCACGAAGCGACCTCATGGCGGAAAATTCGGCCGCCGAAAAGCCATGCTCTTGTGTTGCAAATGGGCAACACTATCTCTGTGCCGAGAAAGGGGCTTTCGACATGAACCTCGAGAAATTTACCGACCGCGCCAAGGGCTTCTTGCAGGCGGCGCAGACGATCGCGATCCGCATGAACCACCAGCGGATCAGCCCCGAGCATATCGCGAAGGCGCTGCTCGAAGACAATGAAGGCATGGCCGCCGGCCTGATCGCAAAAAGCGGCGGCGACGCCGCGCGCGCGGTCGCCGGCATCGACGCGCTGCTGGCCAAGGTGCCCGCCGTGTCGGGTTCGGGCGCGCAAGCGACGCCGGGACTCGACAATGATGCCGTGCGGCTGCTTGATCAGGCGGAGCAAGTGGCGACCAGGGCGGGCGACGGATATGTCACCGTCGAACGGCTGCTCATCGCGATGGTTCTTTCGGCCGGCACGCCCGTCGGCAAGGCGTTCGCCGATGCCGGCGTGAAAGCCGATGCGCTCAACGCCGCGATCAACGACCTGCGCGGCGGCCGCACGGCCGACACGGCAAGCTCCGAGGACCGCTACGAAGCGCTCAAGAAATTCGCCCGCGACCTCACCGAAGTCGCGCGCGAGGGCAAGCTCGACCCGGTCATCGGCCGCGACGAGGAAATCCGCCGCACGATCCAGATCCTCGCGCGCCGCACCAAGAACAACCCCGTCCTGATCGGCGAACCCGGTGTCGGCAAGACCGCGATCGCCGAGGGCCTGGCGCTCCGCATCACCAACGGCGACGTTCCCGACAGCCTGAAGGATCGCCGTTTGCTGTCGCTCGACATGGGCGCGCTGATCGCCGGAGCCAAGTATCGCGGCGAGTTCGAGGAACGGCTGAAAGGCGTGCTCGACGATGTGAAAGCCGCCGAGGGCGAGATCATCCTGTTCATCGACGAAATGCACACGCTGGTCGGCGCGGGCAAGGGCGAGGGCGCGATGGACGCATCGAACCTGCTCAAACCTGCACTTGCGCGCGGCGAGCTCCATTGCATCGGCGCGACGACGCTCGACGAATATCGCAAGCATGTCGAAAAGGATCCCGCGCTCCAGCGGCGCTTCCAGCCGGTGTTCGTCGGCGAACCGACGGTCGAGGATTCGATCTCGATCCTGCGCGGGCTCAAGGAGAAGTACGAGCTGCACCATGGCGTGCGGATCACCGACGCCGCGATCGTCGCTGCGGCGACCTTGTCGAACCGTTATATCTCCGACCGCTTCCTGCCCGACAAGGCGATCGACCTGATGGATGAAGCCGCAAGCCGTATCCGCATGGAGGTCGAATCGAAGCCCGAGGAGATCGAGACGCTCGACCGCCGTATCATCCAGATGAAGATCGAGGAATCGGCGCTCGGCAAGGAAAGCGACGCGGCGTCGAAGGACCGGCTTGCGACCTTGCAGGCCGACCTCGCCAATCTTGAGCAACAGTCGGCCGGGCTGACGCAAAGGTGGCAGGCCGAAAAGGAAAAGATCCACGCCGAGGCGAAGATCAAGGAAGATCTCGACGCGGCACGCAGCGCGCTTGACCAGGCGCAGCGCGCCGGCGATCTCGCGAAGGCGGGCAAGCTCAGCTACGGCACCATCCCGGGCCTCGAAAAACAGCTCGCCGACGCCGAAGCCGCGGCAGGCAATGCGATGCTGCGCGAGGAAGTCACCGCCGACGACATCGCCGCGGTGGTCAGCAAGTGGACCGGCATCCCCGTCGACCGGATGCTCGCCGGCGAGCGCGAGAAGTTGCTCGCGATGGAAAGCACGATCGCCAAGCAGGTGATTGGCCAGGACCATGCCGTCCATGCCGTCTCGACCGCGGTGCGCCGTTCACGCGCGGGCCTGCAGGATCCGAACCGCCCGCTCGGCAGCTTCCTCTTCCTCGGCCCCACAGGGGTCGGCAAGACCGAGCTGACCAAAGCGCTCGCACGCTTCCTGTTCGACGACGACAATGCGATGGTCCGCATCGACATGTCCGAATTCATGGAAAAGCACAGCGTCGCGCGGCTCGTCGGCGCGCCGCCGGGCTATGTCGGCTATGAAGAGGGCGGCACGCTCACCGAAGCGGTGCGGCGTCGGCCCTATCAGGTCGTGCTGTTCGACGAGGTCGAAAAAGCGCACCCCGACGTGTTCAATATCCTGCTCCAGGTGCTCGACGACGGGCGCCTGACCGACGGGCAGGGCCGCACGGTCGATTTCACCAACACGCTGATCATCCTGACCTCGAACCTCGGCAGTCAGGCGATCGCGGCGCTCCCCGACGATGCGCCGGTCGAACAGGCCGAGCCGCAGGTGATGGAAGTCGTGCGCGCGCATTTCCGGCCCGAGTTCCTCAACCGGCTCGACGAGATCGTGCTCTTCAACCGCCTTGCGCAGCAGCATATGGGCGGCATCGTCGATATCCAGGTCGCGCGGGTGCAAAAGCTGCTTGCCGACCGCAAGGTGACGCTCGACCTCACCGATGCCGCGCGCGCATGGCTCGGCCGCGTCGGCTACGATCCCGTCTATGGCGCGCGGCCGCTCAAGCGCGCGGTGCAGAAATATTTGCAGGACCCGCTCGCCGACCTCATCCTGAAGGGCGAGGTCAAGGACGGCGCGACGATCCGGGTCGACGAAGGCGACGGGGCGCTGAAACTCTCCCCGGCATGACAAAAGGGCGGCTCATAGGCCGCCCTTTTCTTTAGTCGCGCTCGCTTCAGCCTCTCAGCAGGTGCCCGTCGCGCGGCAATCCCCCGCCTTGCTGGCATAGGCGTCCATGGTGTCGCGCGAATCCTGGTTGCCCTGGACCCACAGCTGCTTCCACTCGTCGTTGGTGTGACAGACGCGTGCCTTTTTCACGAGCGAGCCGATTTCCTCGATCTTGCGGCATTTGATATATTGCGGATCGGTCGCCGCCAGCCCGACATTATAGGCCTTGATCTCGGCATTGGTCATCGTCGACGCCGGGCGGTCGAGCGGAGCGCGCTCGGCGCCCGACGCTGGCGCAGCCGGTGCTGTGGAAACGGCGAGTGCGAGTGCAATCACGATCTTGAGCATGGCAAAGCCCCTTCTATTGCGGCCGAATCTCGGGCCCGAGCTGGTCGGCGGGTTCGCGCGAATTGCTCCAGCCGCGCGCGACGACGTCCATCGTGTCGCGCGCGTCCTGATTGCCCTTGTCGGTGATCCGGCGCCACTCGGTATTGGTGTTGCAGACGCGCAGCTTCTTCACCAGCGAGCCGATCTGCTCGATGCGGCGGCAGCGGATATAATCGGGATCGCTCGCGGCGCGTCCCTGATTATAGGCGTCGATCTCGTCGCCCGTCATTTCCGACGGGACGCGCGCGAGTGGCGCCTCGGCCTCGGTCGCGGCAGCAACCGATGCGGCCGACAAAAGCATGACGATCCCCAGACTTGCGATTCGACGCATCTCATCCTCCCATAAAGGCACCGCGGACGGCGATCAGTTGGAGCCGCTGCCCGCCTTGCTCTGCATGGCTTCGGCGGTTTCGCGCGCGCTCGTGCTGCCCTTTTCCAGCGCAACTTTCCACTGCTCGTTGGTGTGGCAGACGCGGTTCTTCTTCACCAGCGAGCCGATTTCGACGCTCTTGCGGCACTTGATAAAATAGGGGTGGGTCGCCGGCAGCCCCTCATTATAGGCCTTGATCTCGGTCGGCGTCATCAACGACGGCGTCTTGGCCGGCGGCGCGCGATCGGCCGCGGCGGTGCTTTCCATCGCGAATGCGGCGGGAGCGGCGAACAGCGTCGCCGCGACGATTACGGGCAAAATTCGGGTCATCAAAATCCTCCTACCGCGGATCATCATCCGCAGCCTCAATGGCGCATCATATGGTTCATGCGGGCTTTCGCAAAGCTGAATTTCGGCGAAGGACAGACACCGGCCGACCAGCGCGCCCGTCAGCGCGGAACGGCATAACCCGAAGCATCAGCCGACGCGAAATAGCGCTGCAACAGGTCGCGTTCGCCCGGCGTCAGGTGCGGGTTCCACACGTCGAAGATCAGAACCGCGCGCAGATCGTCGCTGTCATTCCATGCTTCATGTTCGATCGTGTCGTCGAACGCGAAGGCCCTGCCCACGTCCCACGCGCGCGTTTCGCCGCCGACCCGAAAGCCGCAGCCGGACGGAATGATCAGCGGCAGGTGGATGATGGCGCGCGTGTTGGTAACGCCGGTGTGCGGCGGGATGCGCGTGCGCGGCTTGAGCATCGAGAAAAAGGCGCTGGGCGCGCGGCCCGGAATGCGCGCACCGGGGATGGCGGCCAGCGCCGCGGCGGTGACGGGGCAACGATCGAGCACCGGCTGGTTGGGCTCGCCATATTCCCACAGGAAACAGGCGCCCCAGTCGAGACGGTTGTCGAGATCGGTCCAGATCGATTCGGGCGTTCCGGCGTCCATCCGGACATAGGGGCGGAGCGCTTCGCCCGGATCGTCGAGCAGCGCGCAAAGCTCGCCGCGGATCGCGTCGCTCTGGGCCTCGATCTCGGCCATCCAGGGAAAATGGACGCGGTCGAAAAATTCGTCGGCCGGCAGAAAGGGGTAATAAATCCCCGCGCATTCATTCTGATAGATGCGGCGACGGCCGAGCGCGCCAGCGATGAAGGCCTCGCCCCGCCGCACTTCGGTCTCTGACAGCCCGCCCCGAATTTCGGCAAAGCTCCGCGAAGCGGCGGCGAACATGCTCCCGGTGGCGCCGTCGATGAACGCCTGCCCATGCGCAAGCAGGCGCGCGAGTGGCGGGGGAACGGGATCGAGCTGCCCGCCGAGTGCGACCGCTGCGCTCCACGCCGCAAGCGCCGCGCCTTTGTCGCCGAGCGCCTCGTGCCGCTCGGCCTTGCGAATCCAGGCCATCAGGTCGCGGCGGTCGATGGCCAGCGCTGCGTCGAGCGCGTCAAGTTCGCGGCCCTCGTCGCCCAAGGCGCGCCACGCCGACGCCAGATTTCGCTGGAGCGCTCCCGAGCGCGGGTCGGCCGCGGCCGCGGCGGAAAAATGATCGGCAGCGGCTTGCGGATCTCCCGATTGCAGCGCCGCAATACCCAGGCGATTCGCGTCGGCGGCAGAGGCGGGCGGGGTCGCGCTGGTCATGGCCATGCTTGCCATTGGCAAGGGCAATCGGCAAGGTCGATTGATGACCGCAGAGCCTTCCATCGCTGCCATAATGGGCGACGCCGAATGGCTCGCCCACCGATACGATCCGGGCCACGATGCCTTCCACTTTCGCCGCGTGGCGCGCGAAGCGCGAGCAAGGGTTCCGTTCCTTACCGATTTGCATCTGGGCGAGGAAAACACACCCGTCGTGCTGAGGCGAACCGATTGCCGTGGCGCCGCGAAATCGCCCGAACCGCCGATCCATTTCCTGTTCCATTCGGCCTATTGCGCGTCGACGATGCTCGTCCAGGCGCTCGACCAGCCAGGCGTCGCGACCGGCCTGTCCGAACCGGTATTGCTGAATGACATGGTCGGATGGCGCCGCCGCGGCGCCGATCCGCGTGAGCATGGCCGGGTGATGGACGACGCGCTCGCCATGCTCGCGCGCGGGTTCGAGGCAAGCGAAGCCGTGATCGTGAAGCCGTCGAACATCTTCAATCCACTCGCGCGCGGCGCCCTGATGCTGCGGCCGCACGCGCGCGCCGTCCTGCTTCATGCGCCGCTGCGTGTTTTCCTGCTGTCGGTCGCGCGCAAGGGCATGTGGTGCCGGCTCTGGTGCCGCGAGCTTCTCGAATCCTATCTTGCCGACGGATATGTCCAGCTGGGTTTCGAACCGCGCGACTATTTCCGCCAATCGGATCTGCAGGTCGCTGCCGTCGGCTGGCTCGCGCAGCAACAGGCCTTCGCTGCGCTGATCGGCTGGGCCCCCGACCGGATCGCGTCGCTCGACAGCGAAACGCTGACCGCCGACCCCGTCGCCGCCGTCGGTGCGGCGATGGCGCATTACGGCCTTGCAGGGGATCGCGATGCCATGGCCGCCCACCCCGCGCTCGGCCGCAACAGCAAGTCGGGTGCCGCTTTCACCGCTGGCGAGCGACAGCGCGATCTTGCCGTCGCCGAAGCGGCCTATGGCGAAGAAATCGATCAGGTCGTCGGTTGGGCCGAAGTCCTTGCGGCGCAAGCCGGCATTCCGCTCGTCCTGCCCGCGTCGCTACCGATCGGCTGATCCCGGTCCCCGATCTGGCCCCTGCTCCCTTTCCGTCGTCACCCCGGCCCCTTCGACAGGCTCAGGACAGGCTTGATCGGGATACATCCCATTGGAGCAAATATATGTTCCCCCGCGAAGGCGGGGGTCCAGCTTCGACGCGAAGCGTCGAAGGGCGCGATGCCGTGCGTCTTTCGTTGTCGCTGGACCCCCGCCTTCGCGGGGGACCACCCGTTCCTTGTCCCAGTCGGATAATTGCCCACTTGATCCGGGGTCCCGCTCTTTCTTGAGATGGCGGCCCCCGCGTTCAAGCGGACCCCGGATCAGACCTGTCTTCAGCCTGTCGAAGGGTCCGGGGTGACCAAGACGACCGCGCATTTCTCGATGTCTTCGGGACATAGAAAAAGGGGCGGACATTGCTGTCCGCCCCCAAATCCTGTCGAAGCGTGAAGCGACTAGAACTTCAGCTTTGCCGACACTGCAAAGCGACGGCCCAGCGCGTCGTACGACGACGGGAAGGTGTTGCCGCTGTTGTAGGTCGTCGAACCGATCGTGTTGCCGACGATCGGCGGCTTCTGGTTCAGCAGATTCTGCACGGTCGCCGTGAAGGTCAGATTCTCGCTGATGTTGAAGCGCGTCGTCAGGTCGAAATAGTGATGCGCCTTGATGTGGCGGAACGCCGGATCGACCGAGTTGGCGCTGCCGCCGTCGTCGATGATCTGCTGCGGTTCGAAGTTCATCGCATCCTGCCAGCGCCACAGCAGCGAGACGTCGACCTTGTCAAAGCCCAGCGTGAAGCGGTTCGAGAACTGATATTCAGGCTGGAGCGAACCAGTGAACGAGCAGTTGACGCTGTAGTAGCCGACGCATTCGCGGTTCAGCGACGCCGGGTCAGCAGCGTTTGCCTTGAACTTCGAGCTGTGCGTCCAGTTACCGACGAACGACCAGTCGAGGCTCGCGAAGCCCAGATCCATGTTGTAGTTCATGATCAGGTCGACACCGTCGGTGAACAGACGGCCCTGGTTGTTCGTGGTACCGAACAAGCCACCGGTCGTTGCCGGGTCACCGTCGAGGCCACCCGTGATCGGGTTACGGCGGATCGACGTACAAGCCGGATTGGTTGCGCTGCTGGCATCAAGACCCAGGAAACAGGCATTGATGATGTCGCCCGGAAGCGGCACGCCCAGAACGTCGGTGACCGTGATGTTGTAATAATCGACCGACACGTTGAAGCGCGGCAGGAAGTCGGGCTGCCACACCAGACCGAGGGTCCAGGTGTTTGCCTTTTCCGGCTGCAGGTTCAGGTTACCACCGGTGGTGATGTTCGCCTGGGCTGCGGTCGGATTGGTGATCGAACCGATCGTGCCGACCGGCGCGCCCTGTGCAATACAGACGGCGCGAAGATTGGCGTTGGTCGTCGGTGCGGCACCCGAGCAGGGGTCGATACCAAGGTTGGTCAGGCCAACCGAGGTCGGCGTGAACAGCTCGCCGATGTTCGGGGCGCGGACGGCGTGGCTATAGTTGCCGCGGAACTTGACGCCAGCGCCCGGTTCCCAGCTACCGCCGGCCTTCCACGTGGTGGTGTTGTACCCACCGGCACCCTGAATGCTGTAATCCGAATAACGGATGCCGGCTTCGAGGGTCAGGCTTTCGAAGAAAGGCTTGTCTTCGATCAGCGGCGCGACGATTTCGGCATAAGCTTCATAAACGTCGTAGCCACCGTCGATGTCGGGAGCCGCACCGCCGGCGCCGCCGAGTTCACCCGGGGTCTTGGCGAGAAGATCCGCAGCCTGCTGTGCCTTGTACTTGCGATATTCGGCACCGATCGCGAAACCGATCGGCTGAACGGCGCCCGGCGAAGCGAAGCCGAGATCGCCCGAGATGATCGCGCGTGCCTGAGCCAGCGAGGTACGGTTGGTCGACGAGCTGTTTTCCGACAGATAGTCGGCCATGCCAGGCGTGATCGAGCCTTCCGGACCAAAGAGGTTGACGGGAACGCAGGCCGCGTTGCCGCTCTGGCAGGTCGTGGTGTTGTTCGCCAGCGACGCTTCGCGGAAACGCGACTGCAGCGTGTAGTTCTTGATCGTCTGGATATTCTCCGATTCGCCATAGGCGCCTTCGATGTTCCAGTCGATCGTGTCGGTGATGCCGCCACGAGCGCCGACGCGATAGTCGAAGAAGGTCGTCTGATAGTCGCTGATGCGCGGCCCGACTTCCGGGGTACGGCGGTTCAGCGTGACGGTGACTTCGCGATAGGCTGCATCGGTACGACCCGTTGCGGCTGCCGCTGCGGTACATTCGCCCGGCGTGAAGCGCGGCGTGTAGACACCGGCGGTCGTCGACGTGTTGAATGCGCAGAACTGGTTACGCAGGGCGGTAGGCAGATACGGGTTGTTCAGGTTGATCGTGACGGTACCGCCGAACGCACCCGACGGCGCGATGATGGTCGACACGCTGTTCTTCGAGAACATGCCGCGGGTATAGACTTCGACCGCATCCGACACTTCGTAATTCGCCTGGCCATAGATGTTATAGCGCTGGAACGGCGTCTGGAAGATGTTGAACGGGTTGAAGTTGTAGGTCGCGAAGGTACCGACGGCCTGACCGGCGGCGTTCACCTGGCGCACGCCGCCATTGACGACGGTCGGATCAAGGCTCGGCTGGCCCGTGAGCGGATCGATCGGACGAGTGCCCGAGAAGCGCGACGGAACCGAAGTGCCCGAACCCAGGAAGGTGTTCGAATAGCTGTCGAGCGTGTTGTTCGAGAACGGACGGTCGCCCTGATAGACAGCGTCGGCCTGCTGATAGCCGATGCTCAGCACGGCGTTACCGCGGCCATCGTCGAAGTTCGCACCGATCGTCGCGTCGATACGGAAGACATTGCCGTCGCCCTTCTCGGTGATCTGTTCCGAAGCCGTGACTTCCAGACCTGCGAAATCGCGCTTGGTGACGAAGTTGACGACGCCGGTGATGGCGTCCGCACCATAGGTGGTCACCGCAGCGCCGGTCAGCGCGTCGACGCGCTCGATCAGGGCCAGCGGGATGTTGTTAAGGTCGACGCGGCCGTTCACGTCCGACGGAGCAACGCGGTTGCCGTTCAGCAGGACGATGTTGCGGGTCGAGCCGAGGCCACGAAGATCGACGTACGAACCGCCGGTGTTGCCGTTGTTGACGGCCGAACCCATGTTCGGAACGACGCCGGGCAGTTCGCGCAGGACTTCTTCCGCAACGTTCGACTGCTTCAGCTCGATGGCGTCCGAGGTGGTGACGTTGACCGGAGTCGACTGTTCGAGGTTCGGGTTGCGGATCAGCGTACCGGTAACGACGATTTCAGAGCTCGTCGTTGCCTCTTCGGCCGGCGCGTCCTGCGCAAAGGCAGGAGCCGAAACCAGCGCGACGCCCAGAACGAGCGGTGCGGCGCTGAGCTTCAGCTTGGAATATTGGGTGGTTTTCACAGTGCAGTCCCTTGCTACTGATGGTGATGATACCCGGACCCCCAATGCAACGGCAGGACGCCGACGCACAGATGCCCCGATAGCGTGCGGGATGAGGCCTCATTCATGTCGAGTAAAGGGAATTTGCCGCGAGTCCGGCGGTTTCGGCATGCATTGTGACGTATTTGCAACAACCGCGAGACTCGGCGAAATTCTATGATGCTGCGCTGCGGCATTCGCGACATTTTGTTTCAAGCGTAACGAAATCCTTCGCCTTTGCTGCCGATCAGCCGCCGATCGGTCCCGCCAGTTTTCCCGGGTCGAGCCGCGCGTCGCGCCACTTGAGGCCCCAGTGCATATGGGGGCCCGTCGCGCGCCCGGTCCGGCCCACCGTCCCGAGCGGCTGCCCCTGGACGACGCGGTCGCCGACCTTCACGTCGAGCCGCTGGCAATGAAGGAACGCGCTCGACAATCCCATCCCATGATCGACGATCAGCAGATTGCCCTCGAGCGTGAAGGGCGCCGCAGCCGCGAGCGTCACGACACCGTCGGCGGGCGCGACGAAGGGCGTGCCGGCGGGAACCGCAATATCGGTGCCGCCATGATAGGTACCGGGCTTGCCCTGATACACGCGCTGCGATCCGAAGAAGCCCGACAGGCGCCCGGTCACTGGCCAGCGAAATTTCTGCTTCCAGCCGCCCGAATCGGCAGCGACAGCGCGCGCCGCTGCGATCTGCGCGAGTTCGGCGGGGCGGCGCTGTGCAAAATCGGCGTCGCTCGCTGCGCTCCCGCGATAGGGCGCGTTAATATATTCGATGCGCCAGGTGCCGGGCGCAACCGCGAGCGGATGCGCGACGACGCGCCCATTGGCGAGCGTCGCCACCAGCTGCGCCGTCGCGGGCGCATCGCGGTCGAAGGCGATCAGGAACTGGCCATCGTCGGCCAGCGGGATTGCCGCGCCATCGAACGTCACCGTCTGCGCGCCGGTCGGTGCCTGCGCCTTCAGCGCGCGCCCCTGTTCCGGACTGCCGAAGAGGATGAAATCCGGATAGGCCACCGGAGCGTCCTGGACGGGCTCGGCCGCCACCGCGATCGGTCGCTCGGGCGGGACAGCCGGCGCAGCAGGGGCCTTCGCGGCCGGGACGCAGCTCGCCGCGACAACCAGCAACGGCAACGCAACCGGATAGCGAAGCCCGAAACGTCCGAAAATCATGCCTTGCGCGCGTCGTCCAGAGCGGCCTGCACCGAAAGCGCGGCGGTCGCATAGGGCTCCTGCCGCGCGACCGACCAGTAACGAAGCTCTTCGAGCCCGATCGGCACCCCGCTCACGGCGCACAGCACATGGTCGCCGGGCGACAGGACGCGGAACCCATTGGGTCCGTAGTGCAGGCGGGCAAGGCGGTTGCGGCTGGCGATCAGCATGATTCAAGGTCCGTTCGTGCGTCAGTCATTGCGCTGCTTATAACAGCAAAGCGCCGCGCGGCCACCCCCGCAGCGGTCAGAACAGCTCCCCCTGCCCCCGCTTCGGCGCGGCCGGCGGCGGCTTGCGGACAGGCTTCGGCGTCGACACCGGCGCATCGCTCCCCGCCACATGGACCGCGACATCGCCATCGGCGAACTGCAGCCGCAGATGTTCGGCGCCGCGCGCGCGGTCGGCGGTGGCGACGATCGCTCCATCGGCATCGCGCACCATCGCATAGCCGCGCGACAGCAAGGCGCGCGGATCGAGCGAGCCGAGCAGCCGCCCCAATCCCTCGAGCCGCGCCCGGTCGCGGTCCCAGCGCCGCGCAAGCAAGGCGGGCCGTAGCGCCGCCGATCGCGTCGCAAGCCGCTCGGCCACGACCACGAGCCGTTGCCGCTGCCCGCGATCGAGCCGGTCGCCACTGTCGTCGAGCCGCTGGCGCTGCGGCGCATAGAGCGCCTCGCGTTTCGGCAGGTGCCGCGCGAGCGCCGTCAGCCGCTCGCCGCACAGCGCCTGTTGGCGGGTCGCCGCGCCGATCATCCGTCCGTTCCAGGTCGCAAGCTGCGCCTGCAGCTCGGCGCGCACCGGCACCGCCATTTCGGCCGCCGCTGTCGGCGTCGGCGCGCGCACGTCGGCGACATAATCGGCGAGCGTCACGTCGGTCTCGTGCCCCACCGCGCTGATCGTCGGGATGCGGCAGTCGGCGATCGCGCGCACAACGACTTCCTCGTTGAACGCCCACAGATCCTCGATCGACCCGCCGCCGCGCGCGACGATCACCAGATCGGGAAGCGGCACCGGGCCGCCCGGCTGCAGCGCATCGAACCCGCGCACGGCGTTGGCGACCTGCGCCGCCGCGCCGTCACCCTGCACCAGAACCGGCCACACGATCACCCGCGTCGGACAGCGGTCGGCAAGCCGATGCAATATGTCGCGGATCACCGCGCCGGTCGGCGAGGTCACTACGCCGATCACCTGCGGCAGATAAGGCAGCGGCTGTTTGCGATTCTGGTCGAACAGCCCCTCGCCGCCGAGCCGCGCTTTCAGCTTCTCGAACAGCAGCATCAAGGCGCCTTCGCCCGCGACCTCGAGCGTATCGACGACGAGCTGATATTTGGAGCGACCGGGATAAGTCGTGAGCTTGCCCGTCGCGATCACTTCGATCCCGTCCTCGGGCCGGAAGGCCAGCCGCGCCGCCTGTCCCTTCCACATCACCATGTCGATCAGCGCATTATCGTCTTTCAGCGCCGCATAGAAATGCCCCGATGCCGCGCGCTTCGTACCCGACAACTCACCCCGCACGCGCACGCGCGCGAAGCCGTCCTCGACCGTCCGCTTGATTGCTGCCGATAATTGGCTGACCGATAGCGGGGGAACATTGTCGCCGGGCGACGCCTCGGCTAACAGCCGCGCTTCGGTGCCATCGTCGGACGCCGGATCGGGAAAAGGGACTGCCATGAATATCCTGCTCATCGGGTCGGGGGGCCGCGAACATGCGCTGAGCTGGCAACTGGCACAATCGCCAAGCTGCGCCAAGCTCTATGCCGCGCCCGGCAACCCGGGGATCGAGATTTACGCCGAATGCGTCCCCGTCGCCGCCGACGACATCGACGGGCTGATCGTTTTCGTCAAAGCGCATCGCATCGACTTCGTCGTCGTCGGCCCCGAAGCCCCGCTCGTCGCCGGACTTGCCGACCGCCTTCGCGAGATCGGCATCGCGACGTTCGGTCCTGGCGCGGCCGCCGCGCGGCTCGAGGGGTCGAAAGGCTTCACCAAGGATCTCTGCGCGCGCGCCGGCATCCCGACCGCCGCCTATGTCCGCTGCACCAGCGCCGACGAAGCGCTCGCAGTGCTCGAAGGCTTCACGATTCCGGTGGTCATCAAGGCCGACGGCCTTGCCGCGGGCAAGGGCGTGATCATCGCCGAGACGCAGGCCGAGGCCGAAGCGGCGATCGACGATATGTTCGACGGCACGTTCGGGAGCGCAGGCGCCGAAGTCGTGATCGAGGAATTTATGACCGGCGAGGAAGCGAGCTTCTTCGCGCTCTCCGACGGCACGAACGTGATCGCGTTCGGCAGCGCGCAGGACCACAAGCGCGTCGGCGACGGCGACATCGGCCCGAACACCGGCGGCATGGGCGCGTACAGCCCCGCCCCGGTCCTGACCGCCGACCTCGAAGCGGCGGTGATGGACCGCATCATCCGCCCCACGGTGGCGACGCTCGCGGCCGAGGGCACACCCTATGTCGGCGTGCTGTTCGCCGGGCTGATGCTGACGAGCGAAGGCCCGAAGCTGATCGAATATAACGCCCGCTTCGGCGACCCCGAATGCCAGGTGCTGATGATGCGCTTCAAGGGCGATTTCGCCGCGCTGCTCCATGCCGCGGCGACCGGCACGCTTGCCGATGCGGGGCCGCCGGTCTTCGCGCAGGATTATGCGCTCACCATCGTGATGGCAGCCAAAGGCTATCCGGCCACCCCCGAAAAGGGCGGCGCGATCCACGGGATCGCCGACGCCGAAGCCGGCGGCGTGCGCGTGTTCCACGCCGGCACTGCGCGCCAGGATCGCACCCTTGTTGCCGCCGGCGGCCGCGTCCTCAACGTCACCGCGACCGGCAAAAGCGTCACCGAAGCGCAGGCGCGCGCCTACGCGTCGGTCGACAAGCTCGATTTCCCGGGCGGTTTCTGCCGCCGCGATATCGGCTGGCGCGAAGTCGCGCGCGAAGCGGAATAGGCCGCCGCACCCGGGGCTGGACGGTCCACGGCGCAGCCGATATCTGGGCCATAGCATGTGTCCCCGCGAAGGCGGGGGCGCACACCTCGGTTCGGCGACAGGGAGATCATCATGGCGTGGCTTCAGGATAATTGGATCATCGCGGTCGTCGGCCTCGTCGTGGCGGTCCTCCTGCTGTGGGTCCTCTTCGGCCGCAAAAAGCCCGAAGCGACCGAAACTCCGCTGGCGCCGGCCGAACCGCGCAAGCCGCTCGAGGCGGTGAAGCCGGAAATCGTCGCGGCCGAGCCCGCGCGCTTCAAGCCGAGGGAACCGGCGTCCGTGCCTGTCACGGCGCCGCCTGCGGCACCCGCGCCGGTCGCCGAAGCGCCGCCTGCCCGCGTTCCCGCGCCCTCACCCGAGCCCGAACCGGCGGTCGAAATTCCCGAAGAGCCCACGGTTTCTGCCGAACCGGTCGCTGAAACCCCCGCTCCCGCGGCGCCGAAACCCGCGCCGCAGCCCGAACCCACCCCGAAACCGGCACCCGACCCCGAACCCGCGGTCGTCATCCCCGAAGAACCAACGGTTCCGCCGCCCCCACCCGAGCCGGTGGCAGCGCCCGAACCGGCTCCGGCGCCCGCCACGAAGGCCGACAACCTGCAACTGCTGAAGGGACTCGGCCCCAAGATGGTCGTGCTGCTGAACGGCCTGGGCGTCACCAGCTTCCGTCAGATCGCCGAGTGGACAGACGCCGACATCGCGGCGATCGACCCCCAGCTCGGCGCCTTCCAGGGCCGCATCGTGCGCGACAATCTGGTCGACCAGGCCAACTATCTCGCGCAGGGCGACAAGGCCGGGTTCGAGGCGAAATATGGAGCGCTTGGCGGCGAGCTCTGACGACGGCACGCGGCCGATTGCGGCCATCCCGATCCTCCCCGCTTGCGGGGAGGGGCCACCGAAGGTGGTGGAGGGGGTTGGCAGCCTGAAGCAACGTAGCGCAGGGACGCGAGGCCCCCGTCGGCCGCTGCGCGGCCGCCACCTCTCCACATATTCCCCTCGTCACCCCGGACTTGATCCGGGGTCCATGACGTCAGGGCGGCGGCGGACCCCGAACCAAGTCCGGGATGACGACTGGTTGAAAACCACCCCGAAGGCAGGCGTCCACCAGCGCGTCCGCACCCAAATAATCCTTTCCTACATTATCGCGCCATGCTCCAAGCTGGTCGATGGAAACCGATGGCCTCACCCCGCACGCCACGCTTCGCCGCGATGCCGCCCCGCTTAAAGCCACAAAGGACACATTTTGAACGCGCGCGTGCGGGGCTTTTGTGGCTTTAAGACGCTATTCCGCGTCCTCGTCCTTTGGCTTGCGAACCTGGGTGACGAGCAGCTTGTCGATCTTGCGCCCGTCCATGTCGACGATCTCGAACTTCCAGCCCCTGTCGGAGAACGTCTCGCCTTCCTTGGGCAGATGCTTGAGGATCGCCAGCGCATGGCCCGCGGCGGTCGCATAATCGCGGTCGTCGCCCAGCTCGATCCCCAGCCGCTCGGCCATCTGGTCGGCGGGCATCGATCCGGCGATCAGCAAACTGCCGTCATCGCGTTCGACGACGAAAGGCTCGCTGCCGATATCCTGGTCGGACGCGAATTCACCGGCGATCGCCGACAACAGATCGGCAGGCGTCACCAGTCCCTCGAAATGCCCATATTCATCGTGGACGAGCAGCATCGGAACGTCGGCCGCGCGCAGATTTTCGAGCGCGTCCATCGCATCGATCTGGTCGTGGATGACCTTTGCGCTGCGGGTGAGCTTCTCGAGGTCGAGCGCTTCGCCGCGAAACAGTGCCGCCGCGATGTCGCGCGCCTGCACGACGCCGACGATGTCGTCGACCGACCCGCGCGCGACCGGAATTCTGGTGTGCGGCGTGTCGAGCAGCATCGCGCGCACTGCGTCGGCGTCCGATGCGATATCGATCCAGTCGACGTCGATGCGCGGCGTCATCACCTCGCGCACCGGCCGGTCGGCCAGACGCACGACGCCCGATATGATCGCGCGCTCGCTTTCCTCGATCACGCCCGATTTCGACGCTTCGGCGACGATCAGGTGCAGCTCTTCGGCGGTCACCCGATCTTCGGATTCACGGTTGAGCCCCAGCAGGCGAAAGACGAGCGCCGAGCTGTTGTCGAGCAGCCAGACGAGCGGCGCCGCGACACGCGACAGCCAGTACATCGGCCCCGCCATGAAGATCGCGATCGGTTCGGGGGCGCGCAGCGCGAACTGCTTGGGTACGAGCTCGCCCGCGATCAGCGAGAAATAGGTCGTCACCGCGATGACGAGCGCGAAGCCCGCGGCTTGCGCATGTTCGGCGTCGATCCCGAACCACGCCTGCAATCGTTCGGCGACGGGACCGCCGAGGCTCGCGCCCGAATAGGCGCCGGCGATGATGCCGATCAGCGTGATGCCGACCTGCACGGTCGAAAGGAAGCGGCCAGGGTCGGCGCCGAGCTGGCGCGCGATCTTCGCCCCGCGGCTGCCGCGCTTTTCGGCTGCCTGCAAACGGGGCCCGCGCGCAGAGACGATCGCAAGTTCGGACAGCGCAAAAGCGCCATTCAACATGATCAGGACGGCGATGATCGCCACGTCGCCCCACGGAAAAGGGCTCATCGGGCGGTCACGCGGCGCTCGTGCGCCCAGCCCCTGTCAGCTTCGGTCATGCTGGTCCTATAGGCGAAAGGCGCGTAAATGCACAATGGTGGCAAAGTTCAATGCTCAGGGAGCGTTCAGGCGCCTGATGGAACCACATGTGCGCCAATATGTTATCGGTGGGAAGGCGGTGGAGGACCAGTCCGGCCGCCGCAGAAAAAGGGAACGATAAAATGAAGACCAGGACAATCAAGCTCACCGCGCTTGCCAGCATTGGCGCGCTCGCGCTGACCGGCTGCGTCACCGACCCCGAAACGGGCAAGCAAACGATCTCGAAGGCCGCAATCGGCGGCATCGGCGGCGCGCTTGGCGGTTATCTGCTCGGCGACCTCGTCGGCGGGCGCCGCGACCGGACCGAAAAGATTGTCGGCGCGGGCATTGGCGCGGTCGCAGGTGCCGGCGTCGGCTATTATATGGACCAGCAGGAAAAGAAGCTGCGCGAGCGCACCGCGGGCACCGGCATCGATGTCGAGCGTCAGGGCGACCAACTCGTGCTCAACATGCGGGCGACGTCACGTTCGACTATAACAGCGCGCTCGTGAAATCGCAGTTCCGCAGCGCGCTCGACAGCGTCGCCTCGACGCTCGCCGAATATCCGAGCACCTATATTGACGTGTATGGCCACACCGATTCGACGGGCAGCGACAGCTATAACCAGGGCCTGTCCGAACGCCGCGCGGCCTCGGTTGCAGACTATATGGCCGGTCGCGGCATCAACCGCGCGCGCATGGCGACGCTGGGCTATGGCGAATCGCAACTCAAATGCACCCCCGAACGCAGCGAGGCCGACTATCAGTGCAACCGCCGCGTCGAGATCCGCATCGCGCCGGTGACGCAGAGCGACGTCGCCGCCGCGCAATAGAAGTTCCATTCCCGTGGAATATGGGGCGTCGCTGAAAAGCGGCGCCCCCTCTTTTACGCGAGCGCGGGAAAGCTCGCCTTGAGGCCGTCGATCACGAACTGCGCTGCCAGCGCCGCGAGCAGCACGCCGAGCAGGCGGGTAATCACCGCCTCGCCCTTGTTGCCGATCAGCCGCATGAACGGTCCCGCCAGAAGCAGCGCAGCCAGCGTCAGCAACAGCACGAGCAGCAGCGCAGCAAAGATGACGACCGCCCGTTCGATGCCATTGTTCTGCGCGACGAGCAGCATCACCGACGCGATCGACCCTGGCCCCGCCAGCATCGGCATCGCCATCGGAAAGACCGAGACATCCTCGACCTCAGGGGTCGCCTTCACCTTTTCGGCGCGTTGCTCGCGGCGTTCGGTGCGCTTTTCGAAGACCATGTCGATCGCGATCACGAACAGCATGATCCCGCCGGCGATCCGGAAACTGTCGAGGTCGATATGAAGGAAGCTCAGCAGCCCCTCGCCGAACATCGCGAAGAAAACGAGGATGAAGCCCGCGATCAAGGTCGCGCGGATCGCCATCGACCGCCGCTGCTCGGCGCTCGCTCCCGTCGTCAGGCTGGCATAAATGGGCGCGCAGCCCGGCGGGTCGATAACGACAAACAGCGTCACGAAGGCCGAGATGAAGAGATCCATCATTTCGGCGGTGCGGCCACTTCATTGTCGATGACGGTCTTCATGGTCTTGCCGTCCCACAGGCGAACGGTGACGCGGCGCGACTGGTCGGGATGCACGGTCGAGGTCCAGCTGAGCGTCTGGTCGCCCGAAAGACCGACCGCCATGTCATCGCCCTCGTCACCCGCCTCGATCGGCACGGCAGGCCGCGATCCGCATTTCGCCTGGCTCGATTCGATGAAGTCCGGGGCCTCACGCGGCGTCGTCAGACCGTCACCATGATCCAGCACCCAACTCATCTTGCCGCTGATCGGATCGCGCATCCAGACGGTGGTGAAATAGCCGTTGGTTCCGCTCTTCTGCCACGCGCCGGTGGTGACGCCGCTGTTGCCGTCGCAGCTGACATAGACTGCGTGCGGCTGCCACTTCACCGCTTCGGCGGGGTCCTTCTGCGATTTCAGCCAGTCGCGCGCCTTCACCCGCTGCGGCACGAACATCACCGCGTCGGGCGCCGCCGTTTCGCGGAACGCCGTCCATTGTCCCTTGTCCTGCGCGAGCCGCGCAAAACCGATCTCGGCGGCGATATAGGCGCTCGGATTGGCGGCCAGCGGACGCTTGCGAGGGTCGGGGCCCTGCGCGCAGCCAGCGACAAGCGACAAGGTGACGACGGCGGCGGCGGCGAGGAAGCGCATCAGAATCCTTCCGGATCGGCGAGGCCCGCGCGGCGGTGCGCGGCGACAAGCGTGTTGCGGAGCAGGCAGGCAATCGTCATCGGGCCGACGCCGCCCGGCACCGGCGTGATCGCATCGGCGACCGCCGCCGCTTCGGCAAAATCGACGTCGCCGACGAGCCGCCCCTTGGCCTCGCCTTCGGCAGGCGGCAGGCGATTGATCCCGACATCGATCACCACCGCGCCAGGCTTGATCCAGTCGCCCTTGACCATTTCGGGCCGTCCAACCGCCGCGACGACGATATCGGCACGGCGGACGAGATCGGGCAGATCCCTGGTGCGGCTGTGCGCCATCGTGACCGTCGCGTTCGCGCCGAGCAACAGCGCCGCCATCGGCTTGCCGACGAGGATCGAACGGCCGATCACGACCGCGTCCTTGCCCGAAAGGTCGCCGAGACGATCCTGCAACAGCAGCAGGCAGCCATAGGGTGTGCACGGCACCATGCCGGGGATGCCAAGCGCAAGGCGTCCCGCGCTGACCGGGGTCAGCCCGTCGACGTCCTTGTCGGGATCGATCGTCGCGACCGCGGCCTGTTCATCGAGATGACCGGGAAGCGGCAGCTGGAGCAGGATGCCGTCGACCGCCTCATCGGCGTTGAGCCGCGCGAGCAAGGCTTCGACCTCGTCCTGCGTCGCGCTCGCGGGCAAGCGATGCTCAAAGCTCGCCATGCCGGCGGCAACCGTGGCCTTGCCCTTCGAGCCCACATAGACGGCGCTCGCCGGATCGTCGCCGACCAGCACAACGGCCAGGCCAGGCGCGCGGCGGACTGCGGCTTTGAAGGCGGGAACAGCGGCGGCGATGCGGACGCGCAGCTCTGCGGCAAAAGCCTTGCCATCGATGACGCGCGCGATTTCGCCGACTCCCGCCATCATGCGATCACGCCAGTCCGGCGTTGACGCCGACCTGATACAGATAGCTGAGCACCGGTCCGCGGATGATGATCAAAAGGATCAGCACCAGCATGGGGGTCAGGTCGATGCCGCCGAAGTCGGGCATGATGCGACGGAGGGGGCGATACAGCGGCTCGGTAATGCGTTCGAGCACGAACCACAGCTGGCGGACAAATTCATTGTGGGTGTTGATGACGTTGAAGGCGAGCAGCCACGACATCACTGCCTGGATGATGATGATCCACCACAGGATGTTGAGGAGGATCGCCAGAATATCGAGAAACATGAAATACATTAGGAGCTCCGGCCGATAGGTCGAGGGCGCTATACTAGCGGTGAATGAGGGTGCCCGCACCCCTTGCGGTGAAAATTTCGAGCAGCATCGCGTGCGGGATACGGCCGTCGAGAATGACCGCCGCCTCGACCCCGGCATCGACCGCGGCGACGCAGGTTTCGACCTTGGGGATCATGCCGCCGGTGATCGTGGCGTCGGCCTTCAGCGCGTCGATCGCGGCGCGGTCGAGATCGGTGAGCAGCGCGCCCGATTTGTCGAGCACCCCCGCCACGTCGGTGAGCAGGAAGAACCGCTTCGCACCGAGGGCGCCGGCGATCGCGCCAGCCATCGTGTCGGCGTTGATGTTGTAGGTCGCGCCGTCGGCACCGAGCGCCACCGGCGCTACGATCGGAATGAAATTATCCTTCGTCAGATTGACGAGAATCGTCGGATCGACCGCGACAGGCTCGCCGACAAAGCCGAGGTCGACATGCCGCTCGATCCCTGAATTGGGGTCGGGTTCGGTGCGGCTGATCTTTTCGGCGAGCACCAGATTGGCGTCCTTACCCGAAATGCCGACCGCGCGGCCACCAAGACCGGCGATCCAGCTGACGATTTCCTTGTTGATCTTGCCCGCGAGAACCATCTCGGCGACCTCGGCGGTCGCGGCATCGGTGACGCGCAGGCCGCCGACAAATTTCGATTCGATCCCGAGCTGTTTCAGCATCGCACCGATCTGGGGCCCGCCGCCATGGACGACGACCGGGTTGATGCCGACTGCTTTCAACAGGACGACATCTTCGGCAAAGTCGCGCTGCGCTTCGGGATCGCCCATCGCGTGACCACCATATTTGATCACGAAGGTCTCGCCGGCATAGCGCTGCAAATAGGGCAGTGCCTCGACCAGCGTCTCGGCCTTGGCGAGAAGGTCGGGCATTTTTGACGGATCGGTCATCGCCATCATCCGGCAACCTCTGGCGCCGTCGTTCCGTCGAGGCGGCGGCCGATCGCAACCACGGCCATCACAAGCAGCGGCACCATCACCGCCGACAGCACGATCTTGGCGAGCATCTGGCCAAGCATCAGGTCGGCAATCGGGCGGACGCCGTAGAAGCTGACGGTAATAAAGATCAGCGTATCGACAATCTGGCTGAGCGCGGCAGCAATGAAGCCGCGAAGCGGCAGCAACCGACCGTTGTTCGCTGTCATCCGTGCAAAAATCCAGACGTTGAGGCTGACCGACACACCATAAGCGAGAATGCCCGCTGCCATCATCCGCCAGCTTTGACCGACGATGATCGGGAAAGCCTCTTTCGCCGGTTCGTACATGCCCGGGTCGGTCGGCAATTGCAGCACGAAGACCGTGAGGATAATCGCAAGAACCAACGGGATGAAGCCCAACCGCACCAGCCGGTCGGCGACAACGCGGCCGTGCAGCTCGGCGATACCGCTGGAGATGGCGATCAGCGTCAGAAACGGGAAAATCCCGGCCTCGACCGCGAGCGAACCGAGCGCCACCTGCTTCGCGCCCAGAAAGCCGCCGAGCGGAACCATGCCGCCGTAGAGGATTGCGAACAGCAGCAACGAGGGCGCTATGACGCGCGAAGAGCTATTTTCCATCGGCGCCGCTTAATCGCTTTTGTGCGCGGAGGAAAGATGGCGTGACCGCACAGGCTTGCCCCGCCGCCAAAGCCCGTTAGACACGGGCAATAAACTTGCGGGGGACGCACAAAGATTATGGAACGGCTTATCGGTTTGCTCGGCATCGTCGCATTGCTTGCGATCGCTGTGCTTTTTTCATCCAACCGGCGCTGGATCCGCCTGCGTGTCGTCGTCCCCGCCTTCCTGCTGCAGGCCGGGTTCGCCTTGCTGGTCCTCGGCACCCCGTGGGGGCGCGCCATCATTCAGGGGATGTCGGGCGCCGTATCGAACCTGCTCGGCTACGCCAAGGCCGGTACCGATTTCATCTTCGGCCCACTCGCTGCCCCTGAAATGGGCGGGCACAGCTTTGCGATTGCAGCGCTGCCCGTGATCATCTTCTTCGCGTCGATGATCTCGATCCTCTATTATCTCGGCATCATGCAGCTCGTGATCAAATGGGTCGGTGGCGCGATCCAGAAGATTACCGGCATCACCAAGGTCGAAAGCCTCGGCGCCGCGGCAAACATCTTCGTCGGACAGAGCGAAAGCCCGCTCGTCATCCGACCCTATCTCGCAAGCTTGACGCCGTCGCAGCTCTTCACCGTGATGACGGTCGGCATGGCCGGCGTCGCGGGCACGATCCTGGGCGCCTATGCAAGCATGATCGGCGCGCAGCTGCTGCCCTATCTTCTCGCCGCAAGCTTCATGTCGGCTCCCGGCGGCATATTGATGGCAAAGATCATGATGCCCGACGATCCCAAGGATCTTGGCATCGAGCCCGTGATCATGCCCGAGGCGAGCCATGACGAGGAGAAGCCGGCGAACATCATCATGGCCGCCGCGCAAGGCGCGCAGACCGGCGTCCGGCTCGCTGTCGCAGTCGGTGCGATGGTACTCGCCTTCGTCGCGCTCGTCGCGCTGGCCAATGGGCTGCTCGCCGGCATCGGCGGTTGGTTCGGCTATCCCGATCTGTCGTTCCAGGCGATCATCGGCACGATCTTCCGACCGGTCATGTGGCTGATGGGTGTACCGTGGGACGAGAGTGCGGCGGTCGGCGGCCTGTTCGGCACCAAGATCGTGCTCAACGAGTTCGTCGCCTTCATCGACCTTGGCAAGGTGCAGGCGACGATGTCGCCCGCTTCGATCGCGATCGCGACCTTCGCGCTGTGCGGTTTCGCCAACTTCAGCTCGATCGCGATCCAGATGGCGGTGACCGGCGGGCTTGCGCCGAACCAGCGCCCGATGATCGCCAAGCTCGGCCTGAAGGCGCTGCTCGCGGGCAGCTTGTCGAACCTGATGTCGGCGGCACTTGCCGGCCTGATGCTCGGCATCGCGCCACCCGCCGCACCGCCTGCGCCAGCACTGGGGCCGGACGCAATACCCAAAGCGATACCGGCGCCCGATGCGATACCGGAGAACGCGCCGGCTGCGGAAGCTGGCAAGGCGCCGTGACCTGCGGGTTCGGCGCGGCCTATGCGCGCCGGCAATTGGGACAATTTGCAAGCCGCCGCGGCATGACGTAAACTTCCGGAAAATAACGAGTCCCGGGTCGCGTTTCGCCAACAGGGAGGCTGTCATGAAAACCGCTTATCGTTTGTCGATCCTTGCCGCAGCAGCGGTGTCGATAGGGGCGGGCTTTCTCGCCACCTCGAGTGCGCAGCCGCCCCAGGACAAGATGTACCGGCCGCCCGAGGCGACGATCTATCGCGACGCGGCCTATAAGGGACCTGCGGTCTTCATCGGAGAGGCCAAGCCCGACCTCGGCCTTGCGTGGCCCGTCAATTCGGTTCGCGTCGCCAACGGCCGTTGGGAATTGTGCGAGAAAACGCGCTATCGCGGCGGATGCCGGATCGTCGATCGCGACACGCCGTTGCTGGGCAATGTCCTGCGCGGCATCAACGTCCAGTCGATCCGGCCGATCGGTGCCGGAGGCGGCGGATGGAACCCCAATCCGCCAGCGAACGATCAGGTCGCGCGTGGCAATTTTGCCGAATTCCACACTCAACCCGCGACCGGCAACTATCGTGTCCTGGCTTGCGTCAACGGCGCGGCGACCGCCAATTGCGCGGCGCGGACCGCCGACACATGGTGCCGCTCGATCGGCTGGAACGGTTCGGCGCGCGAACATATGGAAACGGTCGCCGGCCGCGAATATCTGGCCGATACGCTGTGCGTCCGTTCGGGTTATTGAGGGGAAATGCGATGAACAAGACGATCCTGATCCTGGGCGCCGCGCTGGCGGTGGCCGGCTGTTCCTCGGTACCGCGCAACACGGGCACCAGCTATGACTGTAGCGGCGGGACGAAGCTGAAGGTCGACTATGTCGGCGACGGCGCCATCGTGCGCGTCAATGGCCGGCGCTCGCTGGTGCTGAAGCAGACGCCATCGACCAGCGGGTCGGTCTATGAAAACCGGACCGGGGCGCGGCTCGCGCGCAACGGCAATGACGTGATGTGGAACACCGCCGCGCGCAGCGCAGCCGAAAGCTGCCGCGTCGTCTATACGCCGCTATAGGCTCATCGCGCCCAGCGCGGCGCGGACCTCGACGACGAACAGGTCGGGCTGTTCCCAGGCGGCAAAATGGCCGCCGCGGGGCAGCTCGTTCCAATAGACGATATTCTTGTACCGCCCCTCGGCCCAGCGGCGCGAGAGGCGCATGATCTCGTTCGGGAACAGGCTGCACCCCGTCGGCACATGGATTTCGCCAAAGCCGAACTGCGCGAAGCTGTGCCAATAGAGGCGCGCCGACGATGCCGCGCTGTTGGTCAACCAATAGAGGCTGACCGTATCGAGCATCGCGTCCTTCGACAGCGCCTTTTCGGGATGGCCGCCGATCGACTGCCCGCCAGGTTGGTGTCCGCAATCGGTCCAGCCGTGGAATTTTTCGACGATCCAGGCCATCTGCCCGGCGGGCGAATCGGCGAGACCATAGCCCACCGTCTGCGGCCGCGTCGCGTGCTGGGTCGAATAGCCATTGTCCTTTGCCCGGTACCAGCCGAACCGCGCCAGATAGGCTTTCTCGTCGTCGGTGAGGTCGTTCATCGTGTCGGGATCGGGCTGGCCGACGATCATGTTGACATGGATGCCTGCGCAATGATCGGCGTGATGGCCGCCGATCGCACAGGTCACCGCGCTGCCCCAGTCGCCGCCCTGCGCGAAATAGCGATCGTAACCGAGCGCGCGCATCAGCGCGTCCCACGCGGCGGCGATATGCTCGACGCTCCATTTGGCTTCGGCGGGTTTGCCCGAGAAGCCATAGCCGGGAAGCGACGGAATCACGAGGTGATAGTCGGCCGACAGCGGTTCGATGACGTCGAGAAATTCGAGCACCGATCCCGGCCAGCCGTGCGTGAGGACGAGCGGACGAGCGGCGGGATTGTTCGAGCGGACATGCAGAAAATGGATGTCGAGCCCGTCGATCGCCGCGAGGTAATTCGGCCAGGAATTGAGCTGTGTCTCGACCTTGCGCCAATCATGATGGTCGCGCCAATAGGCTGCGAGTTCCTGCGCATAAGCGAGCGGGACGCCCTGATCCCAATCGGCAACGGTTTCCTTTTCGGGCCAGCGCGTGTTCGCAAGCCGGATCTTCAGGTCGTCGAGCGCCGCCTGCGGAACCTCGATCGTGAAGGGGCGGATGTCAGCAACGTCCATATCGTCTCTCCGATCAGGGGCGCGCGGGCGCCTTGCAGCCGCGTTCGAGCCCGACGCCTTTCAGGAACCCGCGACGCACCGTACCGGCATAGACCGCCTCGGCATAGCGGCGGCGCTCGGCATTGGCGCCGGTGACTTCGCCGATCAGACCGCGAAAGGGAATGACCGAGCCGGCGAGGTTGCCGGCGACGCGGCCCGCGGTTTCCTCACGCTTCTTGTCCCTGCTCTTCTCGACCGTCTGGTTGACGTCGGGGCCGAGGACTTCGTCTAGGTCGGTGATTTCTCGAATGATCGCCGAACATTTGCCAAGCCCCGCGAGCGAATAGGGGGCGTCCTGAATCGCCAGCAGCTTGGCCGGCACTTCCTTGCCGTCAAAGGGTTCGGCGACCGAATTGGCGGTATCCTTGATCGTCGAATCCTTGGGCGCGCCTTCCTGCGCCGCCGACGGCGACACGGCGGCGAGCGAGAGGATCGTCAGGCTGGTGGCGACTTTGCGGAACATGGCGGCTCTCCTGCGGCCCCAATGGCCTCTCGACTCGAACGCCCGGCGGCGCGTTCGGCTCCCGGCGTCACTCCGCCGTCGTATAGCCCTTGTCGGTCGCTTCCTGTCCGATCGCCGCGGTGTCGGCGCCCCAATAATCGAAAATCCGCTTCAATTCCTTTTGCGGCAGACCCTCGACGACATAACCGCCGAACATATACAGCATGCCCTTTTCATTCGTGCCGACGCGCAGCAGGTCGAATTCGTCGTTCATCTGCTGAATCCAGTCCTGCGGCGCATTGAGAACGTCGCTGTACGACGCGACGAGCGTCATATATTTGCAGTCCTTGCCCGCGGTGCAGCCCTGAAGGCGCAGCGTCGACGAGAAGCCCTCGATCTTGATATCGAATTCGGGCGTCGTGTCGGCCTTGGCGATCGGGCTGAGCTCATAGCCCATCGCCTTCAGCGTCGACCAGAAATTGGCCGGATTCTGGATACTCACCGACTGGGCGTGCGCGGGCGCCGCCGACGCGAGACAGGCTGTCGCAGCAGCCGCAATGATCAAACGCATGATATCCCCCACAAAGATGCCTGCGAACCCGGCCGCCATCGTGTGCAAGGATGCCCCGGTCGTCCAGCCCTAAATTGCGGGCGCCGCGCTTTTACCGCGTCGGAACCGGCTCCGCCCCGGTCCAGTCGTAAAAGCCGCGCCCGGCCTTCTTGCCGACCCAACCGGCCTCGACATATTGGACGAGCAGCGGCGCGGGGCGGAATTTCGGATCGCCGGTGCCGCTCTGGAGGACGCGGATGATTTCGAGGCAGGTGTCGAGGCCGATGAAATCGGCGAGCGTGATCGGGCCCATCGGATGATTGAGACCCAGGCGGCAGCCCGCGTCGATATCCTGCATCGTCGCGACGCCTTCGCCCAGGGCAAAGACCGCTTCGTTGATCAGCGGCATCAGCACACGGTTGACGATGAAGCCCGGCGCGTCGTTCGCATGGACGATCTGCTTGCCGAGGCCGCGGCCATAAGCCTCGACCTTCGCCAGCGTGTCGTCGCTGGTGGCGAGCCCGCGGATCAGCTCGATCAGACCCATCACCGGCACCGGGTTGAAGAAATGGACGCCGATGAAGCGCGCCGGATCGGGCGCGGCCTGCGCGAGGCGGGTGATCGGAATCGAGCTGGTGTTGCTGGCGAGGATCGCGGTGGCCGACAGATGCTGGCCGACGCTGGCAAAGATTGCGCGCTTGATCTCTTCGCGCTCGGTCGCGGCCTCGACGACGAGATCGGCGGGCGCGAAGGCGGCATGGTCGGCAACGGGCGTGATCCGGCCGAGCAGCGCATCGGCGTCGCCCTGCGTCATCTTTTCCTTGGCGACGAGGCGGCCGAGCGATTTGGCAAGGCCCGCCTTGCCCGCTTCGGCGCGCGCCAGGTCGATGTCGGACAGAAGCACGTCGTGTCCGGCGCCTGCCGAAACCTGCGCGATGCCCGCGCCCATTTGCCCTGCCCCGATGACGCCGACGATCATGACCTTTTCCTCCACAATATTTCCGAACTCTTGACCCGTCACCCCGGCGAAGCCCGGGGTCTCGTCGGTGCGTCTTGCAGAAACGGCGGGATCCCCGCCTTCGCCGGGATGACGATATTGGATCGCTGCACTAGGGTTTCGGCCCGGCCCGTCAAGAGGCGACCGGGGAAGGGCGGCCGCAGGAGATGAGCCGCAAAGGAGCCCGCCTTAGGGGGCCGAACGGAACTCGGTCGCCTCGGCGAGGATCAGCGCGAAGGCCGGATCGACATCGTCCCACGTCGCGACCGGAGTCCAGCCGCTCGCGCGGAGGAGCAGGTTCGCATCGCGCGGACCATATTTATGGCTGTTCTCGCTGTGGATCGTCTCGCCCCTTGCCATCGCATAGCGGCGGCCGTCGATCGTGAAGTCCATGTCGCAGGCCGCGACAAGATGCATTTCGATCCGCGCATGGACGTCGTCCCACACGGCGCGGTGCATGAAATTGGCGACGGGGATCGTGCCGCCAAGCTCGCGGTTGATGCGTTCGAGCAAATTGAGGTTGAACGCGGCCGTGACGCCCGCCGGATCGTCATAGGCGAGTTCGAGCGTCGCGACATCCTTGATGCGGTCGACCCCGATCAGCATCAGCGATCCGTCGCCGAGCGCAGCGCGCCAGTTGCGGAGCAGGTCGATCGCGGTGCGCGCGACCATGTTGCCGATCGTCGAACCGGGAAAGAAGCCGAGCTTGGGCAGCGGGCAGATTTCGCGCGGCAGATCGACGCGCTGCGTGAAGTCGGCCTCGACAGGATAGATGGCGAGGCCCGGAAAGCGCGCCGCGAGCGATGCGGCGCTGCCGCGCAAGAAGTCGCCCGATATGTCGACGGGGACATAGGCCGCAGGGTCGATCGCCTGGAGAAGCAGCGGCGTCTTGGTCGAACTGCCCGAGCCGAGTTCGACGACCGCGCGGCCCGCACCGATCGCGGCGGCCATTTCGCCCGCGTGGCGCGTGAGGAGATCGGTCTCGCTGCGCGTCGGATAATATTCGGGGAGCGCCGTGATATCCTCGAACAGCGCCGAGCCGGTCGCGTCATAGAACCAGCGCGCGGGGATCGCCTTCTGCTTTTGCGACAGGCCGGCATGGACGTCGGCGCGAAAGGCGATATCGACCCCCGCGTCGTCCGCCGAAACCTGACGAAGATTACGCACCACGCCCATGATCAGATGTCCTTTGCGAGCCGCACGCCGGTGAATTGCCAGCGCTGGTGGGGGTAGAAGAAATTGCGATAGCTGGCGCGCAGATGGCCGCGCGGGGTTGCGCAGCTGCCGCCGCGGAGAACGAACTGACCGTTCATGAACTTGCCATTATATTCGCCGACCGCACCGGGCGCGGCGCGGAAGCCGGGATAGGGGCGATAGGCGCTGCCGGTCCATTCCCACACGCTGCCGAACATCTGTTGCAGATCAGTGTCGGTGTCGGCGGAGGCGACAGCAGGCTGCACCGCGCCGGCAGCATCGAGTTGCTGGCCGGTGTGCGGGTCGAAGGCGGCGGCGGCGGCTTCCCATTCGAACTCGGTCGGCAGGCGGGCGCCGGCCCAGCTGGCGAAGGCGTCCGCCTCGAAAAAGCTGATATGCGTCACCGGCGCGGCGGGATCAGCGTCCTGCCAGCCCGCCAGCGTGAACTGCCGCCCATCGCGCCAATAGGCCGGGGCCCGCACATCATCGGCCTGCACCCACGCCCAGCCGTCGCTGAGCCAGAGCGACGATGTGTGATAGCCGCCGTCGTCGATGAACTGTTGCCATTCGCTGTTGCTGACCGGGCGGCTGGCGAGCGCGTGCGGGGTCAGAAGTGCTTCGTGGCGCGGACCTTCGCAGTCGAACGAGAAACCCTCGCCGCCATGGCCGACCGAAACAATACCCTCGGCTCCCTTGATCCATTGCAGCGCGCCTGCCCGATCGGGCGACGCCGCCAAAGGCGCAGAAAAGGGGGCAACTTCACGCGCGATCGCAGTGGCGCGCGGCCACGCGGCCGGGCCGAGCGGATTTTGCGCGAAGAGATGCTTGAGGTCGGTGAGGAGCAATTCCTGATGCTGCTGCTCGTGATGGATGCCGAGTTCGACCAGCGCCTGCGCGGCGGGCGGCAGATCGGGAAGCGCGGTCTGTACCGCCGCATCGACATGCGCGCGCCAGACGCAGATTTCGTCGAGCGAGGGGCGCGTCAACAGGCCGCGGCTGGGGCGCGCGTGGCGCGGCCCCTCGGCCTCATAATAGCTGTTGAAGAGATAGGCATAGCGATCGTCGAACGCGCGATAGCCGGGCAGATGATCGCGCAGCACGAAGGTTTCAAAGAACCAGCTGGTGTGCGCGAGATGCCATTTGGCGGGCGAGGCGTCGGGCATCGACTGCGCGCTGGCGTCGGCATCCGAAAGCGTGGCGACGAGATCGAGCGACAGACGGCGCGTCGCGGCAAAGCGGCGGCCAAGCTGCTCCAGCGGATCGGTTCGGTGTGACGTGTCGGTACGGCTGGCCATGGTGAGACAATCCCCCGCGAGGCGATTCGGTTTCGCAGCAAGACCGAATATGGTTACAGCGCGCCCGATTGTCTAGAACATTAAGAGAACATCGCTTTTCTTCGTCATGCCGGACGCTTCGACAGGCTCGGGACAGGCTTGATCGGGCATCCATTTTCGCGGCGTCGTTGGTGGACCGCGGATCACGTCCGCAATTATCCCACTGGGACGAGGAACTGGTGCTCCCCCGCGAAGGCGGGGGTCCAGCAACAGGGAACGACGCGCGCGGCAGTGCGCCATTCGACGCTTCGCGTCGAAGCTTGGACCCCCGCCTTCGCGGGGGAACACATGCTTGCTCCCATAGGATATATCCGGGTCAAGCCTGTCCTGAGCCTGTCGAAGGGTCCGGAGTGACGAGATTCAGGTCAGCGCGTCGCGCCGGGTTTCCACAAGATGTCGCCGCCGGCAGCGGCATTGATATGCCGGGTCATCACGAACAGATGGTCGGACAGCCGGTTGAGATAGTTGAGCGCAAGCGGATTGAGTTCGCGTTCGGTGTTAGCCGCCACCGCGGAGCGTTCGGCACGGCGGGTCACGGCGCGGGCGAGGTGGAGCCGCGCCGCCGCTTCGGTGCCGCCGGGCAGGATGAAGCTTTTGAGCGCGTCGAGATCGTCGTTCATTCGGTCGATCTCGTCCTCGAGCCGCGCGATCTGGCTCGGCACGATGCGCAGCGCCATTTCGTGCGGGCCAAAGCCGAACTGGATGTCGGGCGGCGTCGCAAGGTCGGCGCCCAGGTCGAACATCTCGTTCTGGATGCGCGCGATCATCTTGCCATGCTCGCTCGCCGCATCGAGCGCCACGGCGGCCAGCCCGACCGCGCTGTTCGCTTCGTCGACATCGCCGATCGCCGCCATCAGCGGCGCCGATTTGGCGATGCGCGAGCCATCGACAAGCCCCGTCGTGCCGTCGTCACCGGTGCGCGTGTAGATCTTGTTGAGCTTGACCATCAGGCCCTGCAGCTCAGCGCGAGCCGGCCGTTACGCCAATGATGATGAGCAGGATGATGGTGATCGCCTGCCACTTCACGCGCGCCATCATCATCTTGTTCTGCAGCAGCTGATTTTCATGGACCGTACCGTCCATCGCCGCACGGTGGCCCTGCGCAAACAGGAAGAGTCCGCGGGCAAGCGCGAACAGGACGAGACCGGCCGCCGCAACGACACCGAGGACGAGCAAGAGTTGCATGTCCCCTATCTAGGGCATTTGCAGCGAATATCCAGTGGGAAGGCGCCCGGCGACGAGCGCGGCGGCGAGCGCCGGTCCGCCCGCGCCCGACCGGCGTAGCATCGCGAGCGAAGCGGCGGCATCGCGCTTCGCGAGGCGCTTGCCGTCGGGGCCGCAGACGAGCGCGTGATGGCGATAGACGGGCGTCGGCAGCGCGAGCAGCGCCTGGAGCAGCCGGTGCACGTCGGTCGAGGCGATCAGGTCGGCGCCGCGGATGACATGCGTGATCCCCATCGCGGCGTCGTCGAGCGTGCTGGCGAGATGATAGCTGGCGGGCGCATCCTTGCGCGCGAGAACGACGTCGCCATGCACGAGCGGATCGGCGAGGCGGCGCCCCTGCCCCTGCCCCTGCCCCTGCTCTTCCCAATGGAGGTCGCCGGCAAGCGCGGCGGCGCGCGCCATGTCGAGGCGCCAGCAATGCGGATCATTCGCCATGCGGCGTTCGCGCTCGGCGTTGGACAGCGGCCGGCACGTGCCGGGGTAGATCGCGCCCGCCGGTCCGCCTGTCAGTCCGCCTGGGCGGGCGCCTGGAGGCCCGTGCGGCGCGGACAGGCTCGCGGCGATGTCGGCGCGGGTGCAGAAGCAGGGATAGACGAGCCCGCGCGCCTTGAGGTCGCCCAGCGCCGCGGCATAGGCGCCCAGATGCTGTGCCTGGCGCACCGGTTCGCCGTCCCATGCGATCCCCAGCCAGGCCAGGTCGGTGAGCGACGCCGCGACATAATCCTCGCGCGAGCGGCTGCCGTCGATATCGTCGATGCGGAGCAGAAAACGGCCGTTCGCGGCGCGCGCCGCATCATGGGCCAGCGCGGCGCTATAGGCGTGACCGAGGTGGAGTTCGCCCGTCGGGCTGGGCGCGAAACGGGTCAGCATGAGCGTCGGCAGAAATCCAGATGCAGTGGCGTGGCTTTTCGAATCATTCCATATCTTGCGGCACATGCCCCCTTGACGCCAGATTCTGATGCGTCATGTAATGATGCTGTCACTCGGGGAAGGCAGTGGCGCGCCATCCACCCGCCGAGAAGCGAAGGGGGCAGCGTTACCAAGCCATGTTCCATCCCGATCTTGCCCGGCATCCCGATTCCTGTCCGGCTCTCGTCCTCAACGCAGACTATACGCCGCTGAGCTATTATCCCCTGAGCCTGTGGCCGTGGCAGACCGCGGTCAAGGCGGTTTTCCTCGACCGCGTCACCATCGTCGAGAATTACGACCGCGAGATCCACTCGCCGACGCGGACGATGCCGATCCCCAGCGTCATCGCGCTGCGCCAATATGTGAAGCCGTCGCAATATCCGGCGTTCACGCGCTTCAACCTGTTCCTGCGCGACCGTTTCTCGTGCCAATATTGCGGGTCGGGCAAGGACCTGACCTTTGACCATGTCATCCCGCGCCGGCTGGGCGGACGCACGACGTGGGAAAATGTCGCGACCGCCTGTGCGCCGTGCAACCTGAAGAAGGGTGGCCGGACGCCGCAGCAGGCGCATATGCCGATCTATCGCCAGCCGTGGCGGCCGACGAGCTGGCAGTTGCAGGACAATGGCCGGGCGTTCCCGCCGAACTATCTGCACACGAGCTGGATCGACTGGCTGTATTGGGATGTCGAGCTGGAAGGCTGAGTGGCATCGATATTCGGCGCGGGGCGGCTTTGCGTTAGCCGGTTGCCTTTTCCACTCCGTCACCCCGGACTTGAACCGGCATCCATGACAGCGCCCGTTGCGTGGACCCCGGATCAAGTCCGGGGGGTATAGTGATAGGAAGTAAAAATCCCTGGGCAGCCTTAGGATACCTCGCCCTTCTCATAGGAACACAATGCCAAAATTCACATTCAACGAACGTGCCGGAATCGACCCCATAAACGAGGTCCGGCCAAGGAGCTGTGTGCGCGGCCATATGAAATGAGGGCCGTAAATAAATTGCCTTTATCTCTCAGGCTGCGCCGCGAGAAGACATCCCAAATTGCCGCAATAATGACTATGCTCAAGACCGAGATATTTTCGCTTTCGGGGGACTCCAAATAGAAATAAAATTCTCATCAAAAAACTCAATTATTAAATCTTCTTCAGAAAAATTTGCTTCAATGACTATTTCCTGTTCGGGATCTGCATCTTCTCTATTTGTCCACGGCTCAAGCATAACCCCAAGCTGGGATAGTGACCTGTTCTTTATTACAATTTTTTTGATCATATCAACTACCAGTTTTTCAAGACTTCTTCCATCAACTTTGCTCTCTGAGTGGCTACCTCTCCACCCTTTAATCCTGTAGCAGCAGCAGCCCTATACATATCGCGAGCAGATAGCGGCTGACCGTCGGCTGATTGAGCGCCGGATGATAATCGAGAGCGACCTGATTGGGGTGCCCCGCCAACGTCGCTTGAACAATCTGGTGCCATAGATCGCAGTGCCAACGCGCGGTGCCATCCCGAAGAACGGTGGGGTGCGGGATAGGCATGCCGGCTGGCGCGCCGGCATCAACATATGGTTTGCGCAAATGGCCAAGCCCGTGCGCCGATATCTTGCGCATGATCGGCGAGCCGATCGCCGTCAGATTGAAGAGGGCATAGCGCTTCGACGAAATGGCCAGGCAATAGAGCGGTTCCAATCCGCCGCCGTCGAGGCCGTCGTTTACGTCCTCGATCTTGAGGATCGATCCGCCGAACTCATAGGGGTTGAGCGGTTCGAACCAATCGACGATCGTTCGGACGCGAGCGGTGAAATCCTCTCCGTCCATTTCGTCGGGCTTCGCAAAAGCCATGCTATCGGTGTCGCAAAAGCTCCAATCCAGTCCGGCATCGGTCGCGAGCTTTTCTGAGATGGCCAGCATCAACCGCGCCGCCCCCGTTATCAGCGTCGCGAGCAGCGGATGGAAATAGCTCCCCGGCATTTCCGCCTTGTCGGTATCGAGCGTGAATTGCTCGGCGGTCGAATTGAAGATCGTCACCGATCGCGGTTGCGGCCGATCCTCGACATTGACCTCGACCCAAATTCCGTAGCTGGTCGAGTTGGCGCAAATTTTGAGGGCGTTTTGTTCGATGTTGAGCCGCTCGCGCTCGTCGGACGGGGCATCATTCATTTGCCGCTTGGTCGCTTGGCGCAGTTCGATAACCCGTTTGAAGAAATCATCCTTGTAGGGATCGACGCGGTACGCGGGGTTTCCGGCAATATTGATCGGCTGTAATCCGTCCTGCGGCGCGCCCGCTTCGAATGCCATAGCCTCCACAATCTCCGGCGCTTTGCCGGTGAGCAGCTTGGCAGCGATGCAATCCGCAAAGGTGAACCACATTGGGTGCGGCGAGGTAAGAAGGTTCGCGCCAATCGTTGGCTGGCCCTCGCCGCAATAGTCGGCTCGCACGGGGAAAATATCGGCGTCGGGTTTGACCCGGACGATCATATTGAGCGTAGCCCAGGTATCCGATGTCCGCAGCGCATCGAGGTCGATGCTGTCGATAAGGTCGCGGGCCTCATCGGTGGCATCCCGCCACGTCATGCCGTTGGCGATGACAAACTGCCAAAGGTTCATGAGCGTGCAGACGGTGGGATACATCGACAAGAAATCGCAGAGCATCACTTGCCGGATTTCGCGGCGGATGCGGACCTCCGATCGCCCCCCATAGTATGTGCCCATGATGTTGCCGATGAGCTGGGCGGGGAATTCAGGCTGAGCTTTGCGCCACGGTTTGATGTCAATTTGCTTGAGATAGGCTTTGCCGATTCCCGCTTCGCTGTAGATTTTTTCCGGAATGCTGCGGTCGAGCTTCAAATCGACAAATCGGGCCATCAATTCGGCAAAGCATTCCCAACTCGCTTGGGTATCGCGCACGGCATATGTCAGGATATCATCGGTAATAGGTCCGTCGAAATTCTCAAAATCCAATTTGGGATTGGGAATTTCAAGGAATTGCGAAAGGCTTTTGAGCGAAAAAGACTTTGCAAAGAGCGCCGCTGCTAGCGTTTTGAGATCGATGAAATGGCCGCGTCGGACGGGCGATTTCATACCGCGACGCCGTTGTCCCCGTGAATCCGGATTGCCCATTGACGCGCCCTCGCTAAGTGGAACAGCTTACACAAATTCAATACGTGCACCGATGCTAATCGCAGAAGACCAGGAAGCTTACGTCGTCGCGCTCACTGGATGGCGGGGAGTGATGATTATCAAAATATCCGACGGAGAAATCGTCTTCAATAAACCCCAAAACTGGGCGTCATTCGATCGATGGCAACTCGTAATAGAAGACGGCGGCGAGGAAATCCCCATCGCTAATTTTGGATCAGCCGCCTAACTCTAATCTCACATTCCGCCGTGAGCTTACCACCCGCATAACCTGCCGCCGATCTAATTTCTCCAGCTATCACTATACCCCCCGGATCAAGTCCGGGGTGACGATGGTGGGGACGATCGTGGGGACGATGGCGGTGACGATGGCGGGCAGGTCGGCTCGCGATCGAGAACCGACTTCCATCGCCGCTCTGCACGCTATAAACCTTTGCCATCGAAGGCGGCTTCAAGGAGACGGCAAATGGTTCGTACAATCGTTCTGGGGCTTTCCGCGTTGGCGCTGACCGCCTGCGCGACGACCGTGCCCGCCGACCGGACGGTCGCCGTCACCGGCAGCATCGCCTATCGCGAGAGGATCGCGCTGCCGCCGACGGCGCAGATCGAGGTGCGGCTCGACGACGTCAGCCTGGCCGACGCGCCGGCGCGCAACATGGCGACGCAAAGCTTCGCCGCCGAAGGCAAGCAGGTGCCCTTTGCGTTCAGCCTGACGGTCGACCGCGCCGACATCGATCCGCGGCACAGCTATGCGGTCGCCGCGCGAATCACCGATGCTGACGGCACGCTGCTGTTCATCACCGACACGCGCAACTCTGTTGCGTTCGACGAGCGGTCGGTGATCGACCTGGGGCTGTTGAAACTCGTCAAGACGAACTGATCTGTCGCCAGCATAGCTATGCGCCGCTTGACGCTGTGCCTTCGCAGGTGCAGCAAAGCGGGCCATGGGACCGCCGATCCAGATCAGCCAGAACCCCGACATCCGCTATCTGGGGCGGATCCTCGGCGACGTCATCCGCGCCTATGGCGGCGAAAAGCTGTTCCGGCAGACCGAATATATCCGCTCGGCGAGCGTCGACCGCCACCGCGGCATCGCGGGCGCCGAAGCGATCGATCCGGGGCTCGACGCGCTGAGCCTTGACGATACGGTCGCGTTCGTCCGCGGATTCATGCTGTTCTCGATGCTCGCCAACCTGGCCGAAGACCGGCAGGGGATCGCCGCCGAGCCCGAAGCGACCGTCGCCGCGGCGCTCGAAAAGCTGCGCGCCGACGGGATCGACGGCGATGCGGTGGCCGCGCTGCTCGGCGCGGCGCTGGTCGCGCCGGTGCTGACCGCGCACCCGACCGAAGTGCGGCGCAAGTCGATGCTCGACCACAAGAACCGCATCGCCGAGCTGATGGCGCTGCGCGATACCGGCGCCGACGAGACCGCCGAGGGCGACATCGTCGAGGAAGCGATCCGCCGGCAGATCGTCCTGTTGTGGCAGACGCGCCCGCTCAGGATGGAGAAATTGTTCGTCGCCGACGAGATCGACAATGCGCTGACCTATTTGCGCGACGTCTTCCTGCCGGTGCTGCCCAAGCTGTACGCGCGATGGGAGCATGAGCTGGGGCAGCGGCCGGCGAGCTTTCTGCGCGTCGGCAGCTGGATCGGCGGCGACCGCGACGGCAATCCGTTCGTCACGGCCGAGACGCTGCAGATGGCAACCGCGCGCAATGCCGCGGCGGTGCTCGGCCATTATGCCGACGCGGTACATCGCCTGGGCGCCGAGCTGTCGGTGTCGTCGGGGCTCGCGCCGGTGCCCGATGCGGTCGAGGCGCTGGCCGAAGCGAGCGGCGACAGCGCGCCGAGCCGCCGCGACGAACCCTATCGCCGCGCCCTGTCGGGCCTTTATGCGCGCGTGTGCGCAACCTATGCCGCGATCGTCGGCAAGGCGCCGCCGCGGCCGTCGGCGCTGAAGGGCGAAGCGTACAAAACCCCCGCCGATTTCCGCCGCGACCTGATCGTCATCGCGAACGGGCTGTCGGCGGGCGGCGAAGGCCAGCTCGTCGGGATCGGCGCGCTCGGCCGGCTGATCCGCGCCGTCGAAGTGTTCGGCTTTCACCTCGCGACGCTCGACATGCGGCAGAACAGCGCGGTGCACGAACGCGTGCTCGCCGAACTGCTCGACGTGTCGGGGGTCTGCGCCGATTATCGGGCGCTGGACGAAGAGGCACGCATCGCGTTGCTGACGGCCGAGCTGCAAAGCGACCGGCCGCTCGCCGCGCCGTGGCATGCGTGGAGCGAGGAGACCGCGGGCGAGCTTGCGATCGTCCACGCCGCCGCCGACATCCGCCAGCGGCTGGGCCCGGATGCGATCTGCCAGTGGATCATTTCGATGGCGCAGGATTTGTCCGACCTGCTGGAAGTGCATGTCCTGGCGCGCGAGGCGGGGCTGTGGCGCAGCGGCGCCGAGGCGGGCGCGGGCAATCTGATGGTCGTGCCGCTGTTCGAGACGATCGCCGACCTCGACCGCGCGCCCGCGATCATGGCGCGCTATTTCGCGATGCCCGAAGTCGGCCCGCAGATCGGCGTGCGCGGGCATCAGGAAGTGATGATCGGATATTCCGATTCGAACAAGGACGGCGGTTATCTGACTTCGACCTGGGGGCTGCACCAGGCGTCGCAGGCGCTGACCCCGGTGTTCGACGCCGCCGATACCGCGATGCAATTGTTCCACGGCCGCGGCGGCGCGGTGGGGCGCGGCGGCGGCAGCGCCTTCGCGGCGATCCGCGCGCAGCCCGCGGGGACGGTGCAGGGCCGCATCCGCATCACCGAACAGGGCGAAGTGATCGCGGCGAAATATGGCACCGCCGACAGCGCGGCCGCCAATCTGGAAGCGATGGTGTCGGCAAGCCTGCTGGCGAGCCTGGAGCCCGAAGCGCTCGGCGATGGCGATTGCGGGCGCTTTACCGCTGCGATGGACGCTTTGTCCGATACCGCCTTCGCCGCCTATCGCGGGCTGGTCTATGAAACCGAGAGCTTCAAGGATTTCTTTCGCGCGATGACGCCGATCGCCGAAATCGCGACGTTGAAGATCGGATCGCGCCCGTCGAGCCGCACCAAGAGCAGCGCGATCGAGGATCTGCGCGCGATCCCCTGGGTGTTCAGCTGGGCGCAGTCGCGCACCATGCTGCCCGGCTGGTTCGGGACGGGCGAAGCGTTTGCCGCGTTCGGCGACAAGGCGCTGTTGTCCGACATGGCGCAGAGCTGGCCCTTTTTCGGCGCGCTGCTCGGCAATATGGAGATGGTGCTCGCCAAGTCCGACATCGGTATCGCGGCGCGCTATGCCGAGCTTGCGGGCCATATCGACGGGCATGACGCGATCTTCGGCCGCATCCGCGACGGCTGGCACCGCGCGCACGATGGGCTGCTGACGATCACCGGCCAGTCGCGCCTGCTCGAAAAGAATCCGGCGCTCGAGGCGTCGATCCGCCTGCGGCTGCCCTATATCGAGCCGCTCAACCTGCTCCAGATCGAGCTGATGAAGCGCCACCGCGCCGGCGAGACCGACCCGCAGATCGGCGAAGGCATCCAGCTGACGATCAATGCGATCGCGACGGCGCTGCGGAACAGCGGATAATCTTGTGCACCCCGGCGCAAGCCGACGCCCATCTTCGCGCTTCGCACCAGGCCCCGGCTTTCGCCGGGGAGCACATCCGGCTCAACTCTTGATGATCGTCACATCGCCCTTGGTATTCGCGCCGTCGGCGCCGAATTTGATCGTGAAGTCGTCGCCATCCTTGGTCGTTCCGCGCAGCGTGTCGCCCGCGCGCTGAATCTGGATATTCTTCTTGGCGAATTCGGCGACCATCCAGTCGGCGGCCTTGGCGGGTGCCGCCGGCGAGGTGAAGCCCAGTTCGACCGTTGCCTTGTCGCCGCTGTCGCCATTGTCGCGCGCATCGACGTTGACCGTCGTGACGTTGCTGCCCGGATAGAGCTTCACGCCGTCGATGTCGAAATCGCCGGCGACGTCGAGGTCGACGAAATCGGGAATCTTCATGTCGATGCCGACGCCGTCGCCGCCGATCTTGATCCGGCCGCTGCCGTCCTTGTTCGAGCTGATCTGGACGCCGCCCTTGCCGTCGCCGGCATTGATCGAAATCTGGGGCGCATCCTTTTTCTCCTCGCTCTGCCCGCAGGCGGCGAGGAGCATCATCGGGGGAACGAGGAAAGCGAGACGCATGGCAAATCTCCTTGGTGCATTAGTTGGATAATACACCCTGGGATCGCATGAGTCAATCGGACTACGCCATTCGTCATGCTGACCTTGTTTCAGCATCCACGGCCAGGCCTTGCTGAAAACGTTCGATGGCAGGCCATGGATCCTGAACATGTTTGGCGATTATCCCACTGGGACAAGGAAGGGGCGTTCCCCCCGCGAAGGCGGGGGGCCAGCGACAAGGAATGACGCGCGCGGCAGTGTGCGCTTCGACGCTTCGCGTCGAGGCTGGACCCCCGCCTTCGCGGGGGAACATATATTGCTCCCATGGGATATACCCGGATCAAGCCTGTCCTGAGCCTGTCGCAGGGTCCGGGGTGACGGGGGATGGAGGACGGCCGGGTCGAATGCCCCCTTCGTCATGCCGGACTTGATCCGGCATCCATCCTTGCGGCGCGGGCGTGGACCCCGGATCAAGTCCGGGGTGACGAATGAAGGGCGTCAGGCGTCAGGCGTCGGACGGGCGTCGGGCGTCGGGCGTCTGAAGGGCGTCAGGCGTCGATGCTGCTCCGCACATCGCCGTGGACCAGGCCGCCGTCGACGGTGATCGTGTCACCGACGACATAGTCGCCCGCTTTCGACGCGAGGAAGATCGCGGCGCCGGCCATATCCTCGGGCACGCCGATGCGCTTGACCGGAATGCCTTGCGACACCGCGTCGCCATGGTCGCGCGCCGCCTTGTTCATGTCCGACTGGAACGCGCCGGGCGCGATCGCGGTGACGATGATATGATCGTGCACCAGCCGCGCCGCCATGCGCTTGGTCAGATAGAGGATCGCCGCCTTCGACGCGTGATAGCTCCAGGTTTCCCATGGATTGAGCCGCATGCCGTCGATCGAGCCGATGTTGATCACCTTCGCCGGCCGCGCGTGCGTTCCGCCTGCCTTGAGCAGCCCGTGCAGCGCCTGCGTCAGGAAGAAGGGCGACTTGACGTTGATGTCCATCACCTTGTCCCAGCCCGCTTCGGGAAAACCCTCGAACGGTTCGCCCCATGCCGCGCCGGCATTGTTGACGAGAATGTCGAGGCGTTCCTCGCGCGCTTCGAGTTCCTTGGCGAGCGACCGGCAGCCCTCGACGGTCGCGAGGTCGACCGGCAGGCCGATGACCTTGCCCGGATAGCGCGTCTCGAAATCGGCGACGGCTTCCTCGATCTGCGCGCTCTTGCGCGCCGAGATATAGACGCGCGCGCAGCCCGCGGCGAGATAGCCCTCGACGATCATCTTGCCGATGCCGCGCGAGCCGCCGGTGACGAGTGCGATGCGGCCGTCGAGGCCGAACATATCCTGGAGGTTCATGGCGTTATCCTTTCCTAAGCCCCTCCCTTTCAGGGGAGGGGTCGGGGTGGGGTTTATCGGGGTAGCGCAAGGCCGCGAGACCCCGCCCCCAGCCCCTCCCCTGAAAGGGAGGGGTGAAAGAGATCAGTACCCGTTCATCCGGGCGACCTGGTCGATGTGATAATGCACGTCGCCCATATATTCGGCGAGCGCGCGGTCGCGTTTCATATAGAGGCCGATGTCATATTCGTCGGTCATGCCGATGCCGCCGTGCATCTGGACGCCTTCGCGTACCGCGAGGTTCGCGGCGCGGCCGGCCTTGGCCTTGGCGACCGAGACCATCAGCTTCGCGCCGTCGCTGCCCTGATCGAGCAACTCCTGCGCCTTCATCACCGTGGCGCGCGCCACTTCCATCTCGCCATAGAGATGCGCGGCGCGGTGCTGAAGGCCCTGGAATTCGCCGATCAGCTTGCCGAACTGCTTGCGTTCCTTGAGGTAGGTGACGGTCATGTCCATCGCGCCCTGCCCGACGCCGACCATTTCGGCGGCGGCCCCGGTGCGGGTCGCCGCGAGCAGCGCGTCGAGGATGTCGCCGCCGGCATCGACTTCACCGATCACCGCATCAGCATCGACCTCGACGCCGTCGAGCGTGACATGGCTCGCGAGGCTGGAGTCGACGAGGCGGCGCGGGTCGGCGGTGACGCCCTTTGCGTCCCGGGGCACCGCGAACAGGGTGATCCCGCCGTCGGTCTTTGCCGCGACGATGCTCATGTCGGCGACATGGCCGTGGAGGACGAAGCTTTTCTTGCCGTCGAGGCGGAAGCCGTTGCCGGCGCGCGTCGCGGTGGTCGCAATGCGGTCGGGACGGTGCTTGGCGCCTTCGTCGATCGCGAGCGCGACGATCGCCTCGCCCCCGGCGATCGCGGGCAGCCAGCGGCCGGCCTGCGTGCCGCCCGCCTTCGCAAGCGCGGCGACCGCGCCGACGCTGGTCGACAGGAACGGCGACGGGGTCAGGTTGCGGCCGATTTCCTCGAGCACGATGCCCGCCTCGATATGCCCCATGCCGAGCCCGCCGTGCGCTTCGGGAACGAGCATGCCGGGCAGACCCATTTCGGTGAACTGCGCCCACAGATCGCGCGAGAAGCCGGTGGCGTCGGCGCTGTCGCGGAGCTTGCGCAGGTGCGACACCGGCGCCTGTTCGGCCACGAAGGGCGCGACGCTGTCCTTGAGCATCGCCTGGTCGTCATTGTGGTAGAGTGGCATTCTGTTTCTCCACTAGCCCCTCCCCTTCATCGGAGGGGTTGGGGTGGGGTTTATCGGGGTAGCGCAGGGCCGATGGACCCCACCCGCTGCGACTAGGGAGCGAGCTCCCAAGTCTCGCTGCCCTCCCCTGAAGGAGAGGGCTTGACTGTTTTACGCCCCCGGCAAATCCAAAATCCGCTTGGCGATGACGTTGAGCATGACTTCGCTCGTCCCGCCTTCGATCGAATTGGCCTTGGTGCGCAGCCAGCCGCGCGCGCGCGCGCCACCCTTGGTCTCTTCGCTGTCCCATTCGAGCGCTTCGCTGCCACCACCCGACATGACGAGTTCGTGCCGGCGCTTGTTGAGCTCGGTCCCGACATATTTCATCATGTTTGACGACGCCGGATGCGCGCGGCCGGTCTTCCACATATCCATGAAACGCTCGCCCATCGCGCGATAGGCAAAGACGTCGGTGTCGAACGCCGCCATTTCGGCGCGCAGGATCGGATCGTCGAGTTCGCCCGCTTCATTCTTGCCGAACGCCCTGGCAAAGGCGCCGCCGATGCTGACCATGTCGCCGCCCGCACCGCCGCCCGAGATCATCTCGCGTTCGTGGCCGAGCAGATATTTGGCGACGTCCCAGCCGCGGTTGATCTCGCCGATAAACTGCGTCTTGGGCACTTCGACATCATCGAAAAACGTCTCGCAGAAGGGGCTGTTGCCGCTGATCAGCAGGATCGGCTTGGTCGTGACGCCCTTGCTCGCCATGTCGAAGAGCATGAAGGTGATGCCCTGATATTTGTTCGCCTTGTCGGTGCGGACGAGGCAGAAAATCCAGTCGGCCTTGTCGGCGTAGCTGGTCCAGATCTTCGACCCGTTGACGACCCAGTGATCGCCCTTGTCTTCGCCGAACGTCTGCAAGCTGACGAGGTCGCTGCCCGAGCCGGGTTCCGAATAGCCCTGGCACCAGCGGATTTCGCCGCGCGCGATCGGGTTCAGATACTGGACCTTCTGCTCTTCGGTGCCGAATTGCAGCAGCGCCGGGCCGAGCATCCAGATGCCGAAGCTGTCGAGCGGCGAGCGCGCGTTGATGCGCTTCATTTCCTGTTTGAAGACCTTGGTCTGCTCTGCGGTCAGGCCGGCGCCGCCATAGGGCCTGGGCCAGTCGGGGACGGTATAGCCCTTCGACACACAGGCTTCGAGCCATTGCTTTTGCGCGTCGTTCTTGAACACCCAGTTGCGACCGCCCCAGCAGACATCGCCTTCCTCGCGGATGGGTTCGCGCATTTCGGGGGGGCAATTGGCTTCCAGCCACGCGCGCACTTCGGCGCGAAAGGCGTCCAGTTCGCTCATCTTTCAGGCTCCTCTTCTGACGGCGAACCTAAGGCCGGAGCGCTGCTTTACGCAAGCGTCAACTTGAGCGCGCAAACCGCCGTTACGGCGCCGTAGCGTCACCCAGCGGGCCGTTGACGCGCCTCTCCGCGCGCCTAAGTTGCGTGGCAAAATAAAACGGGAGCAGAGATATGCGATTCGCAGGCAAAACCGCCGTCGTCACCGGCGCAGCATCGGGCATCGGCAAAGCCACCGTGCTGAAACTCGCGAGCGAAGGCGCGCATGTCTTTGCCGCCGACATCGACGAAGCCGGCGGCCAAGCGCTCGCCGCGGCATCGAACGGCAAGATCGATTTCGTCCGCTGCGACGTCACCCGGCCCGAAGATATCGAAGCGCTGATGAATGAAGCCGCCCAGAAAGCCGGCGGCATCGACATCCTGTTCAACAATGCCGCCGCCGGCGGCGACCGCGCGCCGATCGACGAGATCACGCCCGAGGGCTGGGACCGGACGATGGACCTGGTGCTGAAATCGGTCGCGATGGGCATTCGCTATGCCAGCCCGCACATGAAGGGCCGCAAGGGTGCATCGATCGTCAACACCGCCAGCGTCGCGGCGCTGGGCGCGGGCTATTCGCCGACCGCCTATGCCGTCGCCAAGGCGGGCGTGCTGCACCTGAGCAAGGTCGCGGCGACCGATCTGGCGCAATATGGCATCCGCGTGAACGCGATCTGCCCGGGCTTCATCAACACCAATATCTTCACCGCCTCGCTCGACGTGCCCGACGAGCTGAAGGGTCAGGCGAATGCGGTGATCGCGGGGATGAGCGCGCAGGCGCAGCCGGTCGCGCGCGGCGGGATGCCCGACGATATCGCCAATGCGGTCGCGTATCTTGCGAGCGAGGAATCGAGCTTCATGACCGGCACGCATCTGCTCGTCGATGGCGGGCTGACGATCGGCCAGCGCCATGCGTGGGACAAGGAAACGCCCGGGATGTTCGACGCGCTGCTGGCGATGGAGGAGGCCGCCAAGGCAGGAGCCGCGGCGTGACGACTGCCGCCAAGCTGCCTCTACGGCTGAAGCTGGGGCATGGCCTCGGCAGCATCGCCTATGGCGTCAAGGACAACGGCTTTTCGACCTTTCTGCTGATCTATTACAACCAGGTCCTCGGCATGGACGCGAAGCTGGTGAGCTTTGCGCTGCTCGTCGCGCTGGTGCTCGACGCCTTTGTCGATCCGGTCGTCGGCCATATGTCCGACCGCACCTACACGCGCTGGGGCCGCCGCCTGCCCTGGCTCTATCTGGCGCCGATCCCGCTCGGCATCGCGTGGCTGTTCCTGTGGGCACCGACCGATCCGGCGCATATCAGCTTCGGCTATCTCGTCGGGGTCGCGTTCGTCGTCCGCGCGCTGGTGTCGGCGTGCGAAGTGCCCTCGGTCGCGCTCGTCCCCGAGCTGACGCGCGACTATGACGAGCGCACCGGGCTGATGCGCTTTCGCTATCTGTTCGGATGGGCCGGCGGATTGCTGATGCTGTTCCTGGCCTATGGCGTGTTCCTGGTCCCCGACGCCGAGCATAAGGTCGGCCAGCTCAACCCCGTCGGTTACTGGAAATACGGGCTGTTCGGCGGCCTGCTGATGGCGGCGGCGGTGCTGCTGTCGGCGGCGGCGCAGCATCGCTGGGCGGCGCGGCTGCCCGAGCGCAAGCCCGAGCCTTTCTCGCTCGGCGCCGCTTTCTCGGAGATTCGCGAGGCCTTTTCGCACCCGGCGTTTCTGGTGCTCTTTTTCGCGGGGGCGCTGGCTTACACGAGCCAGGGGATCACCTTCTCGATCGCCAATTACCTGTACCTCTATGTCTGGCGCTTTTCGCAGGACGCGTTCCAGCTTTATCCGCTGCTGTTGTTCCTCAGCGTCATCGGCAGCTTTTTCCTCGTCGCGCCGATGCACAAGCGTTGGGGCAAGCGCTGGTCGGCGATCGGTTCGGGGCTGCTCGGCGTCGGTTTCTGGGTGACTCCCTTCGCGCTTCGCTATGTCGACGCCTGGCCGACCGAAGGATCGGTCCAGTCGACCGCGGGCCTGTTCGCCTTCTTCTTCTTCGCCAATGTGTTCAGCGTGATCGTGATGATCTCCGGATCGTCGATGATCGCCGACATCGTCGAGGCGTCGGAGGTCGAAACCGGCAAGCGCACCGAGGGCACCTTCTTCGCGGGCAATTTCTTCATGCAGAAATGCGCGACCGGGCTCGGCATCTTCGCGACCGGGATGATCGTCTCGCTCGCGGGCATGCCCGAAAAGGCGCAGCCGGGCGCCGTCGACAAACAGGTGATCGACGATCTGACGCTTTATTATTGCGCTATCATCCTGGTCCTGGCGATCGTCTCGTCGATGATCTTCACCCGCTTTCCGATCGAGCGCGCTGACCATGAGGCGCGGCTGAAGCTGCTCGACGAGGCCGCGCGCGCCGACGCCGACGCGTCCGGAGCGCACCCGTAACGCAAAATGTCACGAAGCGGCGGAAGGATGTAATTTTCCGTTCGCAGCCCTTGGCAAGGCAGGCGAATCGGTCCAAGGGTTTACGTAAACGTAAAGGGAAAGGAACGCAGATGGACTTCGATCTCACCGACCGGCAGACGCATTGGCGCGACCGGGTGCGCGAGTTCATCGAGCGCAAGGTCCGCCCCGCGGTGCCGACGTATAACGAACAGGACAAGGCCGGCGACCGCTGGAAAGTCATCCAGATCGTCGAGGATCTGAAGGCCGAGGCGAAGGCCGCGGGCATCTGGAACCTGTTCATGCCGCCCAAGTCGGGCGCGCATCACCATGTCGACGACACGTTCGCGTTCGAAGGCCCCGGCCTGTCCAACCTGGAATATGCGCTGTGCGCCGAGGAAATGGGCCGCGTCGGTTTCGCGAGCGAAGTGTTCAACTGCTCGGCGCCCGACACCGGCAACATGGAAGTGTTCCATCGCTATGGCACCCGCGCGCAGAAGGAAAAATATCTCGGCCGCCTGATGAACGGCGAGATCCGTTCGGCCTTTCTGATGACCGAGCCGCGCGTCGCTTCGTCCGACGCGACGAACATCGAAACGCGGATCGAGCGCGACGGCGACGATTATGTCATCAACGGCACCAAATGGTGGTCGTCGGGTGCCGGCGATCCGCGGTGCGAAATCGCGATCGTGATGGGCAAGACCGATTTCGCCGCCAAGCGCCACGCGCAGCAGTCGATGGTGCTGATGCCGCTGAACGCGCCGGGGGTGAACATCCTGCGCCACCTGCCCGTCTTCGGCTATGACGACGCGCCGCACGGCCATATGGAAATCGAGCTGAAGGACGTTCGCGTCAACGCCGAGGAAGCAATGCTGCTGGGCGAAGGGCGCGGTTTCGAAATCGCGCAGGGCCGGCTCGGGCCGGGCCGGATCCACCACTGCATGCGCACGATCGGCGTCGCCGAGGAAGCGATCGCCAAGATGGCGAAGCGCCTTCAGTCGCGCGTCGCTTTCGGCAAGAAGGTCGCCGAATACAGCATCTGGGAACATCGCCTGGCGCGCGCCCGCATCGACATCGAAATGACGCGCCTGCTGTGCCTGAAGGCCGCCGACATGATGGACAAGGTCGGCAACAAGGCCGCCGCGGCCGAGATCGCGATGATCAAGGTGCAGGCGCCGAACATGGCGCTGCAGATCATCGACGATGCGATCCAGGCGCACGGCGGCGGCGGCGTGTCCGAGGATTTCGGCCTGGCCAAAGCCTATGCCCACCAGCGCACGCTGCGCCTGGCCGACGGCCCCGACGAAGTCCATGAGCGCGCCATCGCGCGGATCGAATTCGCCAAGCACAGCGAAGCAAGCGAGCCCGGTTTTTCGTCGGGCGACATCGGCGTTTCGCGGTAAACGCATCAACCGACGCCGAATATCGTCATTGCGAGGAGCGAAGCGACGAAGCAATCTCCAGCCATCGGCCCTGCGCCATGATCCAAACTGGAGATTGCTTCGCTCCGCTCGCAAAGACGGGAATGGATAAGCGGGTGTTGCCCTGCAAAAATGGGAAAGGTTTCAGTTCCAGATGACCAAAGCCGCCATATTGATCGAGCCCGGCAAGCCCTTGCAGATCGAAGATGTCGTCATCGACAAGCCCGGCCCGCATGAAGTGCTGATCCGCACCGCCGCGTGCGGGCTGTGCCATTCGGACCTGCATTTCATCGACGGCGCCTATCCGCACCCTTTGCCCGCGATCCCCGGCCATGAGGCCGCCGGCATCGTCGAAGCGGTCGGCAGCGAAGTGCGCACGGTCAAGGTCGGCGATGCGGTCGTCACCTGCCTCAGCGCCTTTTGCGGCCACTGCGAATATTGCGTCACCGGGCGCATGTCGCTGTGCATGGGCGGCGACACGCGTCGCGCCGCCGGAGCGGCGCCGCGCATCACCCGGCCCGACGGGTCGCCGGTCAACCAGATGCTGAACCTCAGCGCCTTTTCCGAGGCGATGCTCGTCCATGAACATGCCTGTGTGCGCATCGACCCCGACATGCCGCTCGACCGCGCTGCGGTGATCGGCTGCGCAGTGACCACCGGCGCGGGCACGATCTTCAACGCGTGCAAGGTGACGCCGGGCGAGACCGTTGCGGTCGTCGGCTGTGGCGGAGTCGGGCTCGCGACGATCAACGCCGCGAAGATCGCGGGCGCGGGGCGCATCATCGCCGCCGACCCGGTTCCCGAAAAGCGTGCGCTGGCGATCAAGCTGGGCGCGACCGATGTCGTCGATGCCATGGACGCAGACGCCGCGAAGCAGATCATCGAGCTGACCAAAGGCGGCGTCGACCACGCAATCGAAGCCGTCGGCCGCCCCGCATCGGCAAGCCTGGCGGTCGCGTCGCTGCGCCGCGGCGGCACCGCGACGATCCTGGGCATGATGCCGCTGTCCGAAAAGGTCGGGCTCAGCGCGATGGACCTGCTGTCGGGCAAGAAGTTGCAGGGCGCGATCATGGGCGGCAACCGCTTCCCCGTCGACATCCCGCGCCTGGTCGATTTCTATCTGCGCGGCCTGCTCGACCTCGACAGCATCGTCGCCGAGACGATCCCGCTCGAGCAGATCAACGAAGGGTTCGAGAAGATGAAGAAAGGCGACGCCGCACGGTCGGTGATCGTATTCGATCAATGACGTTAGACGCCCAAAAGGCCTTTAGCGGCACCGTCGCGCCCGAAGGCGCGGATATCCTCGACGAAGCGAAGCTGACGGCATGGATGGAAGCCCATGTCGAAGGATTCAAAGGCCCGCTGACCCAGCATAAATTCGCCGGCGGCCAGTCGAATCCGACGTACAAGATTGCGGCCGCGTCGGGCAATTATGTGCTGCGGCGCAAGCCCTATGGCCCGTTGCTGCCGTCGGCGCACGCCGTCGACCGCGAATATAAGGTGCAGGCCGGACTGTATAAGACCGGCTTTCCCGTGGCGCGGCAATACGGCCTTTGCACCGATGACAGCGTCACGGGCAGCTGGTTCTATGTGATGGGCATGGTCGACGGCCAGACGATCTGGGACGGCGCGATGCCGGGGTCGACCCCCGAAAATCGCCGCGCGACCTATGACGCGATGATCGACACGCTGGCGGCGCTGCACAATGTCGATGTCGAAGCCGCGGGCCTGTCCGACTTTGGCAAGCCGGGCAATTATTTCGGCCGCCAGGTCGACCGCTGGACCAAGCAATATCGCCTCGCCGAGACCGAGACGATGGACGAGATGGAAAAGCTGATCGCTTTCCTTCCCGCCAGCCTGCCCGAACAGACGCGCACCAGCGTCGTCCATGGCGACTATCGTATCGACAACATGATCTATGCCAAGGATCGGCCCGAAGTGCTGGCGGTGCTCGACTGGGAGCTGTCGACCTTGGGCGATCCGCTCGCCGATTTCACCTATGTCGCGATGGCGTGGGTCACCGAAAATGGCGGGCGATCGGGGGTGATGGACCTCGACCGCGCGGCGCTCGGCATTCCCGAGCTCGACGAGATGGTCACCCGCTATTGCGCCGCCACCGGCCGCGACGGGGTGCCCGACATGAACTGGTATTTCGCCTATAATTTCTTCCGCCTCGCGGGGATCATCCAGGGCATCAAGAAGCGCGTGATCGAGGGCACCGCCTCGTCGCAGCACGCCAAGGATATGTCCGAACGCGTGCGCCCGCTCGCCGAAAGAGCGTGGGACTTTGCCCGGAAAGCAGGGGCATGAACCTGTTCGACATGAGCGGCCAGGTCGCGCTGATCACCGGATCGTCGCGCGGCATCGGCAAGGCAATCGCCGAGGCAATGGCGTTTCACGGCGCCAAGGTCGTGATCTCGAGCCGCAAGCAGGATGCGTGCGACGCCGTGGCGGCCGAGCTCAACGCCCAATATGGCGCCGGCACCGCCATCGCGATCGCCGCGAACATCTCGTCGAAGGAGGGGCTCCAGAATCTGGTCGACGAGACGGTCGCGGCGCTCGGCCCGATCACCGCGCTCGTCTGCAACGCCGCGTCGAACCCCTATTACGGGCCATCGGCGGGGATCAGCGACGACCAGTTCCGCAAGATCATGGAAAACAACATCCTGTCGAACCACTGGCTGGCGCATATGTGCGCCCCGGCGATGCTGGCGGCGGGCAAGGGATCGATCACGATCATCAGCTCGATCGGCGGGCTCAAGGGTTCGTCGATCCTGGGTGCCTATGCGATTTCAAAGGCCGCCGACATGCAGATGGCGCGCAATCTGGCTGACGAGTTCGGGCCGCAGGGCGTGCGGGTCAACTGCATCGCGCCGGGGCTGATCAAGACCGATTTCGCGCGCGCGCTGTGGGAAAATCCGGAGAATCTGGAAGTCTCGACGCGGCGATCGTCGCTCCGCCGGATCGGCGAACCCGAAGAGATCGCGGGAGCCGCGGTGTTCCTTGCCAGCCGCGCGGGCGGTTTTACCACGGGCCAGACGATCGTCATCGACGGCGGCAACACTTCGAGCGGAGGATAATATGGGCGCTTTGGACGGCAAGATCGCGATCATCACGGGCGCGGGTTCGGGCATCGGGCGCGCGAGCGCGCTGCGCTTCGCCGCCGAAGGCGCAAAGCTCGTCATCGGCGACAAGACCGCGGCGGTGCACGAAACCGCGCAGCTGGTGACGGATGCCGGCGGCGAAGCGGTCGCGCTGGAAATCGATGCCGGCATCGAAGCCGACGTCGCAAAGCTCGTCGCGACCGCCAAGGACAGCTATGGCGGCCTCGACATCGCGTTCGCCAACGCCGGAATCATCGGCGACATGGGCGGCATCTTCGATTTCGACCCCGCCGCCTGGGCCGAGACGCTGCGCGTCAACCTGATCGGTCCCGCGCTGATGGTGAAGCATGCCGGCAAGGCGATGGTCGATCAGGGACGCGGCGGCGCGATCGTCCTCACCGCGAGCGTCGCGGGGATCAATTCGGGTGCCGGCCCCGGCGCCTATTCGGCATCGAAGGCGGGCGTCATCAATCTTGCCAAGGTCGCGGCGCAGCAGCTGTCGACGAGCGGCGTGCGCGTCAACGCGGTGTGCCCCGGCCTGACCGAGACCGGGATGACCAAGCCGACCTTCGACTATGCCAAGGCGAAGGAAGTCACGCATAAGCTGGGCCAGCTCAACCCGCTTCGCCGCGCTGCGCAGCCCGAAGAGCTCGCCAATGTTGCGCTTTTCCTTGCAAGCGACCAGGCCAGTTACGTCAATGGCCAGGCGATCGCGGTCGACGGCGGGCTGACCAGCTCGCACCCGGTGACGCGCCAGTTGCTGGGCCAGACCTCGCACTAAGGGAGTAAGCACGATGCAATATCGTGATCTTGGCGACAGCGGCATCCGGGTTTCGGCGATCTGCCTTGGCAGCTGGCTGACCTATGGCGTCGGGGTCGACGACAGCGACGGCCGCGCGTGCATCGACGCGGCGTTCGATGCGGGCATCGACTTCATCGATACCGCGAATATCTATGGCCGCGGCGCGGCCGAGGAATTTCTCGGGCGCGCGCTGAAAGGCCGGGCGCGCGACAGCTATGTCCTGGCGACCAAGCTTTTCTTCCCGATGACCGAGAGCGATCGCGGCCTGTCCGCCGCGCAGGTGGCGAAACAGATCGACGCCAGCTTGGCGCGGCTCCAGACCGACCATGTCGATCTCTATCAATGCCACCGCTATGACCCCGACACCCCGCTCGAGGAGACGATGGACGCACTGAGCGCCGTCGTGCGCAGCGGCAAGGCGCGCGCGATCGGCTTTTCCGAATGGGCGCCCGAGCAGATCGAGGCCGCGGTCGCGCTGGCGCCGCAGTCGGTCAAATTCGTGTCGAGCCAGCCGCAATACAGCCTGCTCTATCGCCGTCCCGAGGCCAAGGTGATCCCGATCAGCATCGCGAACGGCATCGGCCAGATCGTCTGGTCGCCGCTGGCGATGGGCGTGCTCAGCGGCAAATATGCGCCCGGCAGCGCCCCGCCCGAGGGCAGCCGCGCGGCGAGCGACGACGAGCAATATATGCGCAATTTCCTGAACGATCCGGTGCTCGAGGCGGTGCAGAAACTGAAGCCCGTCGCCGACAAGGCCGGATGCTCGATGGCGCAGCTCGCGATCGCGTGGGTGCTGGCGCAGCCGGGGATCACGAGCGCGATCATCGGCGCGCGGCGTCCCGACCAGCTGAAGGAAACCGTCGCCGCGGCGGACCTGACCATCGACCCCGCGCTGCTCGCCGAAGCCGCCGCCATCCTCGAGGGAGTTCGCGTTTCGTGAGCCACGGATTCGACACCAAGCGCCTCGACCGCATCCCGGCGTTTCTCGCCGCCAAATATGTCGACACCGGCCGCCTGCCGCACGCCGCGACGCTCGTCTCGCGCCGCGGCGAGATCGCGCATCTGTCGTGCATCGGCGAGGGGCGGCCGGGCGAAGCGTTGCAGGAAGACGCGATCTTTCGCATCGCGAGCATGACCAAGCCGATCACGAGCATCGCCTTCATGATGCTGCTCGAAGAAGGCAAGGTCGCGCTGTCGGACCCGCTGGTCAAATTCTGCCCCGAGTTCAAGGACACCGGCGTCTTTGTCGCGGGGGGCGGCAATGTGCCCTTCCTGACCCGCGCGCCCGCGGCGCCGATCCGCATGGTCGACCTGCTGCGCCACACCGCGGGGCTGACCTATGGCTTCCAGGAACGCACCCCTGTCGATGCGGCCTATCGCAAGGCGCGGATCGACGATTTCGACGCCGATTACACGATGGACAGCTTCATCGCCGATCTGGCGAAAATTCCGTTGCAGTTCGATCCGGGCGCGCACTGGAATTATTCGATGGCGACCGACGTGCTCGGCGCGGTGATCGAACGCATCGAGGGCAAGCCGTTCGCGCAGGTGTTGCAGGAGCGCATCTTTGGCCCGCTGGGCATGGTCGACACCGGCTTCAAGGTGCCCGCCGACCAGCAGCACCGGCTGGCCGACGCTTATGCCTTTCATCCCAGGGACAAGAAGCAGGACTTCGACAGCGGTGCCAAGAGCCGCTGGGCGAAGGATCGCAGCTTTCATTCGGGCGGCGGCGGGCTGGCCTCGACCCTCCATGATTATCATCGCTTTTGCCTAATGCTGCTCGGCGGCGGCAAGCTGGGCGATGTGCGGATCGTCAGCCGCAAGACGCTGGCCCTGATGACCTCGAACCACCTGCCCGGCGGCGGCGACCTGACGCAGCATAGCGTCGGCATCTTCAGCGAGGACGAAAATGCCGGGGTCGGGTTCGGCCTGGGCTTTGCCGTCACGCTCGACCCCGCGCTCGCCGGCATTCCGGGTTCGGCGGGCGACTTTTACTGGGGCGGCATGTTTTCGACCGGCTTTTTCGTCGATCCCGTCGAAGAGATCTGCATGGTCTTCATGACCCAGCTCATGCCCTCCTCCACCTATCCCGTCCGGCGCGAGGTCAAGACGCTCGTCCACGCCGCGATCGACGATTGAAATTTGAACCGACAGGAGCATAAGATGTCCGAAGATACCCCCGTCAGCGTGACGATGCAGAAGGATGGCGACGTCGCCGTCGTCATCGTCAACAATCCGCCGGTCAACGCGCTGAGCTGGCACGTCCGCCAAGGCCTGGCCGACCATTTCGCCGCCGCGCTCGCCGATGACGCGATCAAGGCGATCGTGCTGCGCTGCGACGGTTCGACCTTCATCGCGGGCGCCGACATCAGCGAGTTCGGGAAAGCGCCGCGCGGCCCCGATTTCAACGCAGTGCTCAACAGCATCGAACAGGCGACCAAGCCGGTCGTCGCGGCGATCCACGGCACCGCGCTGGGCGGCGGACTCGAAACCGCGCTCGTCTGCCATTACCGCGTCGCCGTTCCCTCGGCGAAGCTCGGCGTTCCCGAAGTGAAGCTTGGCCTGCTGCCCGGTGCTGGCGGCACACAGCGCCTGCCGCGCGTCGTCGGCGTCGAAGCCGCCGCGACGATGGTCTCGACCGGCGATCCGCTGCCCGCGGCGAAAGCGAAGGAGCTCGGCCTGGTCGATGCGCTGGCGAGCGAAGACAGCCTGGCGGCCGACGCGATCGCGTTCGCGCGCAGCAAGATCGCCGACGGCCCGCGCCCGACGCGCGAGCGCCCGGTGTTCGGCGACGTCGCCGTCATCGAACAGCTCAAGACCGCAAACGCCAAGCGCTGGCGCGGCTTCGAGGCGCCTTATGCGAACCTGGCCTGCGTCGAGGCCGCGACGCGCCTGCCCTTCGACGAGGGGCTGGCGTTCGAACGCCAGGAATTCATGAAGCTGATGATGGGCAGCCAGTCGGCGGCACAGCGCCACCTGTTCTTCGCCGAGCGCCAGGCCGCCAAGATCGACGGCCTGCCCAAGGACATCCAGCTGCGCGACATCAAGCGGGTCGGCATCATCGGCGCCGGCACGATGGGCGGCGGCATCATGATGAACTTCCTGCAGAAGGGCGTGCCGTGCACGATCGTCGAGATGCAGCAGGACGCGCTCGACCGCGGGCTGGGCGTCATCCGCAAGAATTACGACGCCTCGGCGGCCAAGGGGCGTTTCAAGCCCGAGCAGGTCGACCAGATGATGGCGCTGATCACGCCGTCGCTGAGCCTCGACGCACTCGCCGACTGCGACCTCATCATCGAGGCGGTCTATGAAGACATGGGCGTCAAGAAAGAGATTTTCGGCAAGCTCGACGCGATCGCGAAGCCCGGCGCGATCCTGGCGTCGAACACGAGCTATCTGAACGTCGACGAGATCGCCGCCTCGACCAGCCGCCCCGGCGACGTCGTCGGCATGCATTTCTTCTCGCCCGCGAACGTCATGAAGCTGCTCGAAGTCGTGCGCGGCGAAAAGACGTCGGACGACGTGCTCGCGACCGCGATGGCGTGGGGCAAGAAGATCGGCAAGGTATCGGTCGTCGCGGGCGTCTGCCACGGCTTCATCGGCAACCGCATGCTCGCACCGCGCCAGATCGAAGCGCAGAAGCTGCTGCTCGAAGGCGCGACGCCGGCGCAGGTCGACAAGGTCCACACCGATTTCGGGATGCCGATGGGACCGTTCCAGATGAGTGATCTGGCGGGTGTCGACATCGGCTGGCACCGCGACCCGAACCGGATCGAAAGCATCCGCGACGCGCTCGCCGCCGAAGGCCGCTGGGGCCAGAAGAAGCAGGCCGGCTTTTACGACTATGACGACAAGCGCAACCCCAGCCCGAGCGCGCGCGTCGAGGAGATCATCGACGAATTCCGCAAGAAGGCAGGGATCGAGAAGCGCGAGATCACCGATCAGGAGATCATCGAGCGCACCCTGTACCCGATGGTCAATGAAGGCGCGCTGATCCTGGAAGAAGGCAAGGCGCAGCGCGCGAGCGACATCGATGTCGTCTGGGTGTTCGGTTATGGCTGGCCGGTGTATCGCGGCGGCCCGATGTTCTGGGCGGGCATCGAGGGCACCGACAAGATCGCCGCGGCGCTGGAGAAGCATGGCTTCACCGTTGCCGCCTCGCTGAAGGAAAAGGCGGCGGCAAAAGCGGGCTTCTGACCCGCGCGCCGATAAGCAATCAAGGGCCGCCTGTCCCGGATCGGGGCGGGCGGCCTTTGTTTTGACCGCGAGGCACGCGGCGCGGACCGGGAAATCGCGATTCAAGGTTAAAGCGGTGGTAATAGCTGCCGTTACGGCAAAGCATGACCGCCATGTCGTTTCTTGCCGTCCTGTTGTTCACCGGAAGCGTCACCGCTGCACCGCCCACGGCACAGCCGCAGGCGACGGCGACCGGCGTCGCGCGCGCGCGCATTCTGGCGCCAGCCGAAGTGCGGCGGATCGACGGGCGACTGCAAGTGATCGCCGGCGACCGCCGCGCCCCCACGCAGGTGCATCGCACGGAGCGCACCGATGGCGGCGAGACGGCGGATTTTTACTGAGCGCCCGTCGCGGCGATCCGTTTCCGACCGCGGCGCAATCGCCAGACCATCGTCACCCCGGGCTTGATCCGGGGTCCAGGACGTCAACGCCACCAGTGGATCCCGGATCAAGTCCGGGATGACCAAAATGGAAAAGGCTCAGCCCTGCAACGTCTGGATGATCGCCGAAAAGTCGCGGCCGTCCGTGTCGGCTGCGACGAAGGCTTCGTATAGCTCGCGGGCCTTTGCCCCCATCGGGACATCGGCATCGACGCTGGCCGCGGCCTCCATCGCGAGGCGCAGATCCTTGAGCATCAGCGCCGCCGCGAACCCGCCCTTATAATCATTGTCGGCGGGGGTCGTCGGGCCGACGCCGGGGAGCGGTGCATAGCTGGTCAGCGACCAGCACTGCCCCGAAGACACGCTGGCGATGTCGAAGAATTTCTGCGGATCGAGCCCGAGCTTGAGCGCAAGCGCGAGCGTTTCGCACGTCGCGACCATCGACGCGCCGAGCAGCATGTTGTTGCATATCTTTGCGCCCTGGCCCGCGCCCGCGTCGCCGGCGTGGATCACCGCCTTGCCCATCCGGGCGAGGATCGGTTCGGCGCGCGCAAAGCCCGCGTCGGTGCCGCCGACCATGAAGGTCAAGGTGCCGGCGTTCGCCGCCGCGATACCGCCCGAGACGGGCGCGTCGACGGCGACAAGACCCTTGGCGGTCGCGGCTTCGATGTTCGACCGCGCGGTCGCGACGTCGATCGTCGAGCAGTCGAGCAGCAGCGTGCCCGGCGCGGCGTTCGGAAAGACGTCGCCTTCATAGACCGAAGCGACATGCTTGCCCGCGGGGAGCATCGTCACGATCGCCTCGACACCGGTGACGGCTTCGGCGGCCGACACGGCGCGCGCGCATCCTGCCTCGACGGCGCGGGCGAGCGCCTCTTCACTCAAATCGAAGGCGCGGACCTCATGCCCTGCCTTCGCGAGGTTCGCGGCCATCCCGCCGCCCATGTTGCCGAGTCCGATAAAGGCGATTTTCATGTCGCGGAGTCCTTCGCATGACGACCCAGCAGAATGTCCGACGTCACGCCGTCATGCTTCCAGGCCAGATAGGTGAGATAGGGCAGCAGGAACCCCGCACCGCCGAAAAACGCGGCTATCGCCAGGGCGATAGCGGCGCCCGAGAAGCGATTGCGCCACGCGGTCCAGCTTGCCGACAGGAAGAGCATCATCAGGAAATCAAGGTTGAACTGGCCCGGCCATGTCCCCCGCGCGATGTCGCCAAAGAAATAGGAGAAAAGATTAAGGCCATGTTCGGCAATGACCCTGGCCGTGTAGAACAACAGCACACCCCACAATATGATCAGAATCAGATAGAAGGGCCGCATCCCTCTATCGCCCCTTCCACACGCCTTCGCGCTTTTCGATGAACGCGGCCATGCCCTCGGCCTTGTCTTCGGTCGCGGCGAGGATCTGGAACAGGCGGCGTTCGTAGATCAGCCCTTGGTCGAGCGTCGTTTCGAACGCCGCGTTGACCATATCCTTGTTCACCATCGCGGCCATCGGCGGCATCGATGCAATGAGTGTCGCGGTCTTTACCGCCTCGTCGACCAGCGTCTCGTGCGGCACGACGCGCGCCACGAGGCCCGAGCGTTCGGCTTCGGCGGCGTCCATCATCCGGCCGGTCAGGCACATTTCCATTGCCTTCGCCTTGCCGATCGCGCGGGTCAGCCGCTGCGACCCGCCCATGCCCGGCGCGACGCCGAGCTTGATCTCGGGCTGGCCGAACTTCGCCTTGTCGCTCGCGATGATGAAGTCGGCCATCATCGCCAGCTCGCAGCCGCCGCCGAGCGAGAAACCGTTGACCGCGGCGATCCACGGCTTGCGGACCTTCTTCACAAAGTCGCTCGTCCATTTCGAGAAGAAATCCTCGAGGTAGAAATCGGCGGCGGGCTTGTCGGCCATTTCCTTGATGTCGGCGCCGGCCGCAAACGCCTTGTCGCCCGAGCCGGTGAGGATGGCGCAGCGCTGGCTGTCGTCGGCCTCAAACGCCGCAAACGCCGCGATCAGATCGCCCAGCACATCCGAGTTGAGCGCATTCAGAGCTTGCGGGCGGTTGAGCGTCACCAGAGTGACGGCGCCGCGCGTTTCGACGAGAAGGGTTTCGTAGGTCATTCAGATGATCTCCAGATATTCGTCATGCCGGACTTGATCCGGTATCCATGACCCCGTGGACCCCGGATCAAGTCCGGGGTGACGAAGATGGGTGGGCAGTTAGCTGAGCGGCGTCCATTTCTCATTGTCAGGAAGCGGCGCGAAGATCGCGTCGATCCAGTCGTCGGTGACTGCCTCGGCGGTCGGCGGGTCCCATTTCGGGCTGTTGTCCTTGTCGATGATCAGCGCGCGGACGCCTTCGATGAAATCGTGCATCGCAACGACGCGGCTGCCGATCGCATATTCCTGTGTCATCTGCGCGGCGAAGTCGTGCATTTCGCCGCCTTCCTTCAGCTGGCGGAGCGCGACCTTGCAGGTTTGGGGCGACTTGCCGTGGAGGATGCCAAGCTCCTTCGCCGCCCAGTCGCTGCCATCGGCTTCGAGCGCGGCGAGAATATCCTCATAGGTGTCGCTCGCGAACAGCCGGTTGATCTTGTCGATATGGCCGGTGATCGGCGCGGGCGGCGCGGTGACGGACAGATCGCCCAAGATGCCGCCGATGCGGTCGGGATGCGCGGCGATGCGATCCTTCGCTTCGGCCAGCTTGTCCGACGGCAGATAATGCGTCGCGAGCCCGAGCGCCAAACAATCCGCCCCGTCGAGCCGCGCGCCGGTGAGCGCGAGATAGGCGCCGACGCGGCCTTCGAGCCGCGGCAGATACCAGCCGCCGCCGACGTCGGGGAACAGGCCGATCCCCGTCTCGGGCATCGCAAAGCGCGTATGCTCGGTTGCGACGCGATATTTCGCGGGCTGCGAGATCCCGACCCCGCCGCCCATCGTGATGCCGTCCATGAAGGCGACAACGGGCTTGGGGTATGTGAAGAGCAGGTGGTTAAGACGATATTCGGTGTGGAAGAATGCGCGCGCTTCCTTGCCGTCCTTCGCGCCGCTTGTCGCGAGCATGCGGATGTCGCCGCCGGCGCAGAAGCCGCGACCTTCGCTATGATCGATGATCACCGCCTCGACCGCGTCATCGCCCTGCCATGTGACGAGCGCGTCGATCATCGCCTTGCACATCGCGAGGTTGAGCGCGTGGATCGCCTTGGGGCGATTGAGCGACAGGCGGCCGGCGCGGCCGTCGGTCGAGATCAGTACGTCTTCGGTCATCATTGCCTCAGCAAATCCCTTCCGATGATCATCCGCATCACCTGGTTGGTGCCTTCGAGGATCGAATGGACGCGCAGGTCGCGCCAGAATCGCTCGATCGGATAATCCTTCAAATAGCCGTAGCCGCCGAACAATTGCAGCGCGTCGTTGACGATCTTGCTGCCATTGTCGGTCGCCAGCCGCTTTGCCATCGCCGAGAAGCGCGACTTGTCGGGAGCGTTCGCGGTGACCTTTGCCGCTGCCATATAGAGCAGCGCGCGCGCGGCTTCGAGGTCGGTCGCCATGTCGGCGAGCATGAACTGGGTGTTCTGGAAATCGGCGATCGGCGACCCGAATTGCTGGCGGTCCTTCGAATAGGCGACCGCTTCGTCGAGACAGCGCTGCGCCCCGCCCAAGGAGCAGGCGCCGATGTTGAGGCGGCCGCCGTCGAGCCCCGCCATCGCGAAGCGAAACCCGTCGCCCTCGGCCCCGACGCGATTCTCGACCGGCACTTTCACATTGTCGAAGATCACCTGCGCAGTCGGCGAGGCGTTCCAGCCGAGTTTGCGTTCCTTGGCGCCGAAGCTGACGCCGGGCATGTCCTTGTCGATGACGAGGCACGAAATGCCCTTTGGTCCCGGCTGACCCGTGCGCACCATCGTGACATAGATGTCGTTGACCCCGGCGCCCGAGATGAACTGCTTGGTGCCGTTGACGACATAATGGTCGCCCTCGAGCTTTGCCGTGGTCTTGAGCGCGGCGGCGTCCGACCCGCTGCCGGGTTCGGTCAGGCAATAGCTCGCGATCTGGTCCATCGTGACGAGGCCGGGCAGGAATTTCGCCTTCACTTCGGCACCACCGAAGGTATCGATCATCCAGCTCGACATATTGTGGATCGAGATGAACGCGCTCGTCGCGGGGCAGCCATAGGACATGGCTTCCATGATCAGCGCCGCCTCCAGCCGGCCGAGGCCGATGCCGCCCGATTCCTCGCTGACATAGATGGCGGCAAAGCCGAGTTCGGCCGCCTGCTTGATCACGTCGCGCGGGAAATGCGCTTTCTCGTCCCATTCGGCGGCGAAGGGCGTGATCGCGTCGGCGGTGAATTTGCGCGCCATATCCTGGATCGCAAGCTGATCGTCGGTAAGCTGGAACTGGTCGGTCATGCTGTCTTCTCGATGATGGCTTCGGCTTCGATTTCGACTTTCCACTCGGGGCGGATGAGCGCGGGGATCACCAGCATCGTCGACGCCGGGCGGATATGCTGGAACACCGCGCCATGCGCCCGGCCGACCAGGTCGGCATCGGCGGCGTCGGTGATATACATGCGCGTGCGGACGACATCGGCGAAGCTGCCGCCGAGCGCGGTCAGCGCTTCGCCGATGATCGCCAGGCAGCGCGCCGCCTGCGCGCCGGCGTCGCCGGGGGTCGACGACCCGTCGGGCTCGATCGGTGCACAGCCGGCCACGTCGATACGGCTGCCCACCCGAACCGCCCGGCTATAGCCATAGACCGGTTCGAACGGCGAGGCCGAGCTGTGGTTGCGACGGGTGCTGTCAGCCACAGCTGATCTGCGTGATCTTGTATGCGTCGTCGTACAGGACGTTCACGCGGTCCTGCCGATAATCCATAGTCATCGCCGAACGCGGCGGGCCCCAGCGCAGCGTGCGCGCACCGGTCGCCTTGACGACCGCGGCGCCGACATCGGGCGTCGCGGTCTGGCCGACGAAGCTTTGCGCCGGATCGGCACTGCACGTCATTTCAGCAGGCGGCGGCGGGGTCGTTTCGGCAGGCGCTTCGCTGCTCGCGCAGGCGGCAAGCGGCAGGACAGCGGCGATGGCAAAGAAGCGAATGTCCATATCGAGTCTCCCTTTCGTCAAACCTCAGACGCAGCGCGTATAGCGCAAAGGCCGGGCGGCGGCACCCTCGCCATCGTCATGGCCAGGGTGCGCCAGCCGCTAACCCATCGTCGGGATGACGAACGCGTTGCCGCCGTCGGGCGATCCATCGGGCCAGCGCGCAGTGACGGTCTTGACCTTGGTCCAGAACTTCACGCCTTCCATGCCATGCTGGTTGGTGTCGCCGAACGCCGAGCGTTTCCAGCCGCCGAAGGTGTGATAGGCGACGGGCACCGGGATCGGCACGTTGATGCCGACCATGCCGACATTGACCCGCGCGGCGAATTCGCGCGCAGCGTGGCCGTTGCGCGTGAAGATCGCGACGCCGTTGCCGTACTGATGCTTGCTGGGCAGTTCGAGCGCGGTTTCGAAATCGGGAGCGCGGACGATCTGGAGCACCGGCCCGAAGATTTCCTCCTTGTACGATTCCATGTCGGTGGTGACATGATCGAACAGCGTCGGGCCGACGAAGAAGCCCTTCTCATGCCCCTGCAAGGTGAAGCCGCGGCCGTCGACGACCAGTTCGGCGCCCTCGTCGGCGCATTTCTGGATCCAGCCCTCGACCTTGTCCTTGTGCGCTTGCGTCACCACCGGGCCGTAATGCGCATCGGGATCGGTCGAGACGCCGACACGCAGCGCCTCGATCGCGGGGATCAGCTTGGCACGGAGGCGGTTCGCGGTGTCCTCGCCGACGGGGACGACGACGGGCAGCGCCATGCAGCGTTCGCCCGCCGACCCGAAGGCGGCGCCGGTCAGATCATTGACGACCTGATCGAGATCGGCGTCGGGCATGACGATGCCATGGTTCTTCGCGCCGCCCATCGCCTGGACGCGCTTGCCGTTCGCGACGCCGCGGTTGTAGACATAATGCGCGATGTCCGACGAGCCGACGAAGCTGACCGCGCCGATATCGGGATGGTCGAGGATCGCGTCGACCATTTCCTTGTCGCCGTGGACGACCTGGCAAATCCCTTCGGGAAGGCCCGCTTCGAGGAAGAGTTCGGCGAGGCGGACGGGTACCGACGGGTCGCGTTCGCTCGGCTTGATGATGAAGGCGTTGCCGGTCGCGATCGCGACGCCCGACATCCACAGCGGGATCATCGCGGGGAAGTTGAACGGGGTGATGCCCGCGCCGATGCCGATCGGCTGGCGCATCGAATAGACGTCGATGCCGGGGCCGGCGCCCTGCGTATATTCGCCCTTCAGCACGTGCGGGATGCCGCAGCAGAATTCGATGACCTCGAGCCCGCGCTGAATGTCGCCCTTCGAATCGGCGATTACCTTGCCATGTTCGCTCGACAGCATGTGCGCGAGCGCATCCATATTGGCTTCGACGAGGCGCTTGAATTCGAACATCACGCGCGCGCGGCGCTGCGGATTGGTCGCGGCCCAGGCGGGCTGCGCCGCCTTTGCCGCCGCGACGGCTTTCGCGAGCAACGCGGCATCGCCGAGCGCGACCTGCGCTTGCACGCCGCCATTGTTGGGGTCGAGAACGTCGCCCTGGCGCACGCTGCCGCCGGCACCGCCGACGATAAGATGGTCGATCTGTCGCATGTTCGAGTCTCCCGTAAAATCTTGCCGATGCCACAGACCAGTTGCAGCCTGATTGCAAGGGATAGACTTGCAGTCCGATCCTGCATATTTGCAGCTTATGGACTGGGACAAGCTGCAATATTTCCTGTTCGTCGCACGCCATGGCACGCTCGCGCGCGCCGGTGCGGCGCTGCATGTGGATGCGACGACGGTCAGCCGCCGGGTGAGTGCGCTCGAAGCTGCGCTGGGCCAGACATTGTTCGAACGCGCGCCGTCGGGTTTCGTTCTGACCGCGGCGGGCCGGGCGCTCGTTCCGCACGCCGAAGCGATGGCGGCCGCCGCGGCGCGGATCCATTCGGCGCGCGAGGGCGGTTCGGCGCTGTCGGGGCAATTGCGCGTCAGCGTCTCCGAAGGCTTTGGCTACAGCTTTATCGCGCCGCGCGTCGAAGGCTTTGCGGCGGCGCACCCCGAGCTGGAGATCGACCTTGTCGCGTCGTCGGGCTTCCTCAATCCGTCGCGGCGCGAAGCCGACATGGCGGTGCTGCTCGCACGGCCGCGCAAGGGCCCGCTGATCACGCGCAAGCTGTCGGACTACAGCTTGGGCCTTTATGCCCCCACCGACCGGCCCGACTGGCAGGAAGCGGTCGCGAGCGTTCCGCTGTCGCGCGCGGGAATCCCGGTGATCGGCTATATGCCCGACATCCTCTATGCCCCCGAACTCGATTATCTGGGCGAGATCGAACCGGGGCTGCGCGCGACGATCCGATCGTCGTCGATCCTCGCGCAGCGGCGGATGATCGCGGGCGGAGCCGGCGTCGGCGTGCTGCCCTGCTTTTTGGCGGCGGGCGATCCGGGGCTGGTGCGCGTGCGGCCCGAACAGACCGTCGCGCGCGCCTTCTGGCTCGCGCTGCACCGCGACGTCGCGCCGCAGCCGCGCATCCGGGCGTTCATCGACTGGCTCGACGCCGAGGTGCGGGAGAGTCGGGAGTTGCTGGTTCCGGGGTGACGTCCGCGCGCATTACAGATCTCCGTTTCCCCGCGAAGGCAGCGACCCATCTCCGGTCCGCGCAATCTTGAACCGTCAGGTGATGGCCCCCTGCCTTCGCAGGGGTGCAGGATCAGATTTCCGGCCGCCAGTCCGATGCGATCAAACCGCCCTCACCGAACAGCCTTTCGACCGCGTCGGGCCCCGCCACCGCCCCGCGCAACCGGTCGGCGAGCGGATCGTCGATCGGGCAGTCGCTGCGCAAGAAGGCAATCCATGCGGCTATCGCGGCTTCCAGCGATGGACAGCGCCCTCCGCGCGCCTGATGCCATGCGAGCGTTTCGAGCCAGCGCTGGGGAATCTTCTGGCTGCCGTCCATCGCGATCTGGAGCAGCCGGTGGTGCAGCGCCGGGTTGGCGAAACGCGCGATCAGCGCATCGGCATAAAGCGCCAGATCCTGACCCGGTGCCGCATCGATCGTCGGCGCGGCTTCGTCGCGCATCAACCGGTCGATCAGCGGCCGGATCGCGCGATCGGCGATCGCCTGATGCACGAAGACATGACCGGCGCCGAGGCCGATATAGGCAAGCGCCGAATGCGCGCCGTTGAGCATGCGCAGTTTCGCGGTCTCATAGGGCGCGACATCGGACACGAGTTCGGCGCCGACTGCTTCCCAGCGCGGGCGCGGGCCGGCGAAATCATTCTCGACCACCCATTGGCTGAAGCCTTCGGTGACCACCGCACCTTCGTCGCGCGCGCCGAGCGCGGCTTCGACGGCCGCGCGGTCGGCCTCGGTCGTCGCGGGGACGATGCGGTCGATCATCGTCGCGGGGCAACGGCATGCCGCGTCGAACCAGCCGACGAGACCGGGATGCTCGGCGGCCAGATATTGACGCATCAGCGCCTTCAGCGCCGCGCCATTGCCCGCAAGATTGTCACAGCTGAGCAAGGTCAGCCCGGGCAGCCCGGCCGCCTTTCGCGCGGCGAGTCCGGCGCCGACGAAGCGATAGAGGCTGGGCGATTCCCTGGCGGCCGCCAGATCGAGCGCGCCGTCGGGGCCTCGCAAATAGCCCTTTTCGGTCACCGTAAAGCTGATGATATGCGTCGTCGGCGCGGCGATCGCATCGATCACCGCCTGCGGATCGTCGGGCGCGACCAGCACGCGTTGCACCGCACCGATCAGCCGCAGTTCGCTGCCCGCTGCGCTGCGCACGCCGACCGTGTAAAGCCCGTCCTGCGCGTTCAGTTGCGCCGCGACATCGCCCGACCGCAGCGACACGCCGACGATCCTCCAGTCGCGGTCCCCCGCCCCCATCGCATCGTCGGTGTAAACCGCCTGATGCGCGCGGTGGAAAGCGCCGATACCGATGTGGACGATCCCCGCGGCCTGCGCCGAGCGGTCGTAGGCCGGCTGCGGGATCGACGATGGAAGCGGCGTTTCCGCGGTCAGCCTCACAGCCGGTAGGCCGCCTTGGCGAGCGTATAGCTGAGGTCGGTCGCAAGCTCGGCGGCTTCCCATTCCTCGAGCCTGTGCTCGGCGACGAGCTGCGCAAGAAAGCCGCAGTCGATGCGCCGCGCGACATCGTGGCGCGCAGGGATCGACAGAAAGGCGCGCGTGTCGTCGTTGAAGCCGACACTGTTGTAGAAGCCCGCCGTCTCGGTCATTGACCCGCGAAAGCGCCGCATCCCTTCGGGGCTGTCGTGGAACCACCAGGCGGGCCCGAGCTTCAGCGCCGGATAATGGCCCGCGAGCGGCGCCAGCTCCCTCGCATAGCTCGTCTCGTCGAGCGTGAAGAGGATGATCGTCAGCCCCGCCTGATTGCCATAGCGCGCGAGCAGCGGGCGGAGCGCGTGGACATAGTCGGTGCTCATGGGAATATCCGCGCCCTTGTCGCGGCCATAATGGTCGAACAGCCAGGGGTTGTGATTGCGGAAGGCGCCGGGGTGAATCTGCATGACGAGCCCGTCGTCCAGGCTCATCCCCGCCATCACGGTCAGCATATGCGCGCGGAACAGCTCGGCATCGGCGGCGGCGACGTCGCCGCGGGTGACGCGCGCAAACAGCGCCTCGGCTTCGGTCCTGGTCAGGTCGGCGGTCGCGGCAGTCGGATGGCCATGATCGGTCGAGGTCGCACCCATTTCGGCGAAGAAGGCGCGGCGGTTGCGGTGCGCGGCCAGATAGCCGGCATAGCTGTACGCATCCTCGCCCGACAGATCGGAGAAGCGTGCAAGATTGGCATAAAAGCCTTCGAACTCGGGATCGACGACGGGGTCGGGGCGATAGGCGGTGATCACCCGCCCGCTCCATTCGCCGCTTTCGTTCGCGGTGCGGATCACGCGATGATGCTCGAGCGTATCGAGCGGGCTTTCGGTCGTCGCGATCACTTCGATCCCGAAACGGTCGAACAGCGCACGCGGGCGGAACGCATCGCTCGCCAGCTTTTCGGTGATCCGGTCATAATAAAGATCCGAGGTCGCAGCCTCGAACTGCACGTCGATCCCGAACGCCTCGGCGAACACCCAATCCATCCACATCCGCGACGGGGTGCCACGGAACAGATGGTAATTCTGTGCAAACAGCCGCCAGCTTGCCCGGGGATCGGCGTCGGGGTTGCGGATGCCGAGCGCATCGAGCGACACGCCCTGCGAATAGAGCATCCGGAACACATAATGGTCGGGATGCAGCAACATCTCGGTCGCGTTGCCGAACGGCTGATTGTCCGCGAACCAGCGGGGGTCGGTATGGCCGTGCGGGCTGATGATCGGCAGGCCTGCCACGCCCGCGTAAAGTCGGCGCGCGATGTCGCGCTGCGCCGGGTCGGAGGGAAAGAGCCGGTCGGGGGAGAGCCGCAACGGACGCGTCATGGGATTCAGGCTTCGCTTTCTACGGTCACCGGCGCGAGGCGCGGGCTCAACAGGTGGATCGCCAGAACGGCGAGGAAATAGGTGGTCGTGCACACCGCGAAGATGATCGTGTAATTGCCGCCGGTCGCGTCGAGGACGAGCCCGGTCGACTTCGCCATGATCATGCCGCCGATGCCGCCCATGAAGCCGCCGAGCCCGATCACCGAACCGACCGCGCGCTTCGGAAACATATCGGGCGGGATCGACAGGATCGTCGACGAAAAGGCCTGATGCCCGGCGAGCGCGATGCCGATGAGCACCACCGCGAGCCACATATTCTCCAGGCCGGTGACGAACAGCAAGGGCAGCACGCAACAGCCCGCACCCAGCATCGTCGCCTTGCGCGCGAAATTGACGCTGCGGCCGCTCTGGATCAGCTTCGACGACACCCAGCCACCCGCGATGCTGCCGACGTCGGAGAGCAGATACATGATGATCATCGGCAGCAGCACGATCTTGAGATCGACGTCATAGGTCGAGCTGAAATATTTCGGCAGCCAGAAAAGCATCAGGAACCAGACGGGGTCGGTCAGGAACTTGCCGACGGCAAAGGCCCAGGCCTCGCGCTTGGTGACGATCTTCGCCCAACCGAGGCGCTCGACCTGTTCGGGTGGATCATGTTCGATCCACGCGAGTTCGGCCTCGCTGACCTTCCCGCTTTCGCGCGGATTGCTATAGAGCCAGAGCCATAGCGTGAGCAGCACGACGCCGAACGCGCCGGTGTAGAAAAAGGTATCGCGCCAGTCCAGGCCGAGCACGCGCATGAACAGCGCCACCGTCGGTGCGGTCAGGATCACGCCGATCGTCGTCGCACTGTTGACCCAGCCGATCGCATAGGATCGCTCTTTCTGCGGAAACCATTCGCTCGCCGCGCGGACGACCGAGGGGAAATGCCCCGCCTCGCCGACGCCCAGGATCGACCGTGCCACCATGAACGAGGCGACCGAACCCGCGAAACCGTGCGCGACATGGCCGATCGTCCAGATCGTGATTGCCACCGCATAGCCGATCTTCGGCCCGAAACGGTCGATCAGCCAGCCCATGAACAGAAAGCCGAGCGCATAGGCCGCCTGGAATGCCGTGACGATATTGCCATAGTCATTCTCGCTCCACCGCATCTCGTCGCCGAGCACGGGCGCGAGCAGGCCAAGCATGGTGCGGTCGATATAATTGACCGTCGTCGCGGCAAACAGCAGCGCGATGATCAGCCAGCGGTAACGACCCGCCCGCGGCACGGGCGATGTCGCACCGTCCCCCGCAATTGCCTGCGCCATAGCTCTCTCCCGTATCCGTCTAATAACCCGATATTGTACAGCCGACGCGGATTTTTCCGTCGAAGAGCGCGTCTGCGCGCTGGCTGGGGCGAATTTCGTGAATGCCGGTGATCGCACCGGTCGACACCCAGGTGCCGGGCGCGATCGCGATGCCGCGCGCGCGCAAGGTGCGGATCAGAAACTGTGCGGCGCCGAACGGACCGTCGAGCATCGTTTCCATCGTCGCCGCGCCGACACTGGCGCCGTCGATGAACACCTCGACCGGCATCCGGATCAGGTCGATGTCCTGCCAGCCGACAATGGCGGGGCCAAGCACCAGCCCCTTGTTGTTGCCATAGTCCGACGCGGTAACCGCGGGGCCGTTCTGGTTGATCGCGACGAAGGGTGAACTGGCGATCTCGATCCCGGTACGCACTTCGGTGATGCACGCGCGAACGCTGTCGATGTCGTAATCGCGCGTACCGACGTCGCCGAGGCACAGCAGCACCTCGGCTTCGGCCGCAGCGAAGCCATCGGCATAGACAGGCATTGCAGGGCGCTCGCCCATGCTGGCGTCGAAAATCTCGTCGGTGAAGATCGGTCCGGCCAGGCGATTGTCGCCAAAATGGTCGACCAGGTCGGCAGCGATTCGCCCGACCTTCCATCCACCGATGCGGCGCCCGTCGAGCGCGATGGCGGCATCCTGGATCGCATAGGCGTCGGCCATCGTCTGCGGCATCACGCCGGGATAGGAGGTAAGCGGTGTCTTTTCGGTGCGCGCCGTGATCAGCGCGCGGGCCACATTTTCCTGTTCGTTCGTCGGTGGCATCTTTGTCGTTTCCCTCTTCCGCGGAATGCTCTAAAAGACACCGGTGTCAAAAGCAAGCGAATAGCCGTCGCCGGAGTTGATTTTGCCGGACCAAGTCCTCACTAGGGGCTTGACCGGCCGAACGGAGGGCATGGCGTTTCGGGCACGCGGCGCGGTGGATAGAAAGCGATAAGATGGCGGCACGCACGGGCGGACAGAGTGGCAAGCAGCCGACGATCAACGACGTCGCTGCGCTCGCGGGGGTGTCGAAGAAGACGGTCAGCCGCGTGATCAACCGATCCGAGTTCATCAGCGAAAAGACGCGCGTCGCGGTCCAGCAGGCGATCGAGACGCTGGGCTTTGTTCCCAACCCACAGGCACGCGCGCTCGCCTTTCGGCGCAATTTCCTGATCGCGCTGCTCCACGACAATCCGAACGCGCAGACGGTACTGAATTTTCAGCAGGGTGTGCTCGACGCGATCAAGGACAGCGATCTGGCGCTGCTCGTCCGTCCGGTCGACCGCGGGTCGGACAAGATGCTCGACGACGTCCGCACCTTTCTGGAAAAACAGCGGCCGATCGGCGCGATGCTGTTGCCGCCGATTTCGGAAAATGACGATCTCGCCAAACTCTGCGAGGACCTGGGCGTGCGCTATGTCCGCGTCGGCTCGGCGCCGCTCGACGATGCGGCGCATTGCGTCTCGTCGAACGACCGCGAAGTCGTTGCCGAGGCGGTCGGCAAGCTGATCGGCCTTGGCCACCGCCGCATCGGATTTGTGCGCGGCCCCGTCGGCTTCCGCTCCGCCGCCGAGCGCGAACAGGGATTCCGCGAAGCGCTGGCCGAAGCGGGGCTGTCGCTCGCCGACGAACTCTATGCGCCGGGCAATTACCGCTACACCGCAGGGGTCGAAGCCGGCGAAGCGTTGCTGTCGCTGAAGGAGCCGCCGACGGCGGTCTTTGTGTCGAACGACGAAATGGCCGCCGGCGTGATGAGCGTCGCACACGGCAAGGGCATCGCCGTGCCCGCCGACCTGTCGATCATCGGCTTCGACGATTCGCCGACCGCGACGCATATCTGGCCCGCGCTCAGTACGGTGCGCTGGCCGATCCGCGAGATGGGATCGCGCGCCGCCCGCGCGCTCGTCTCCGACTTCCTCGGTCCCAATGCCAAGCTGGCCGACGACGAGAGCCCGGTGATGCCGTCGACCTTCATCGAGCGCCAGTCGGTCGCGCCGCCGGGGCGCTGAAACGATGACCGACCACGCCGAAACAGCGCCATCGACGACACCGGTAGCGGCGGTCCGGATCCATCCGGCGGATACGGTCGCCACCGCTATCGCCGACCTTGCGGCGGGCGAACTGCTGGCGATTGGCGGAACCGGAGTCCGCCCGATCGAACCGGTCGCGCGCGGGCATAAGGTCGCGCTCGCGCCGATCGCGCGCGGCGCGGCGGTGATCAAATATGGCTTTCCGATCGGCGTCGCGACGGCCGACATCGCGGCGGGCGCGCATGTGCACAGCCATAATCTGGCGACGGCGCTGAGCGGTGCCGGCGACTATCATTATGCACCGCCAGCCCCGGCCCCGGCACCGGCACCGGCACCCGCCGCCAGCGCGCGCAGTTTCCGGGGCTATGTCCGCGCCGACGGGCGCGTCGGGACGCGCAACGAGATCTGGATCATTCCGACCGTCGGCTGCGTCGGCAACCTGGCCGCGCGCGTGGCGCGGATCGCGGGCGCGCGCCACGCGGGGCGGGTCGACGGCGTCCATGCCTTCAAGCACCCCTTCGGCTGTTCGCAACTCGGCGACGACCTGGGCCATACCCGCGCCCTGCTCGCGGCGCTGGCGCAGCATCCCAATGCGGGCGGCGTGCTGATCGTCGGGCTGGGGTGCGAAAGCAACCAGCTCGGCCCGTTGCTGGACGGCATCGCGCCCGCGCGCCGCGCGCATATTCGCACGCTGTCGGCGCAGGCTGTCGAGGACGACGAAGCTGCGTGCCTTGCGCTGGTCGACGATCTGGTCGCGGCGTGCGCCGACATGGCGCGCACCGAGGTGCCGCTGTCCAGGCTGGTGCTCGGCGTCAAGTGCGGCGGCTCCGACGGTCTGTCGGGCCTGACCGCCAACCCGCTTGTCGGGCGGATGGCCGATGCCGTCGCGGCGGTCGGCGGCAAGGTGGTGCTGACCGAAATCCCGGAGATTTTCGCCGCCGAGCAGATGCTGATGGACCGCGCGGTATCGCGCGAGGTGTTCGACGAGACAGCGCGGCTGGTGCGCGACTTCAAGGACTATTTCATCCGCAACGGCGAGCCGGTGAGCGAAAACCCGTCACCCGGCAATATCGCCGGAGGCATCACGACGCTCGAGGAAAAATCGCTCGGCGCCGTGCAGAAGGGCGGCAAGGTGCCGGTCGTCGATGTCCGGCGCTATGGCGGCGAAGCCACGATCCCGGGCCTGACCTTGCTCGAAGCGCCGGGCAACGACGCGGTGTCTTCGACCGCGCTGACCGCGGCGGGCGCGACGATCATCCTGTTCACCACCGGCCGCGGCACCCCGCTCGGCTTTCCGGCGCCGACGCTGAAGATCGCGTCGAACAGCCCGCTCGCGGCGCGCAAGTCGGGCTGGATCGATTTCGACGCGGGGCAGGTTCTGGAAGCCGGTTTCGACAGCGCAGCCGACGCGTTGCTCGGCCTGATCACGGCCACCGCCTCGGGCGGGGAGACCAAGGCCGAGACGAACGAGGAGCGCGATATCGCGATCTGGAAATCGGGCGTCACGCTCTGAAAAGTATCTAAGCGAGCGCCTCGAACCTAAAGTTACGGAAGCGCGCCTCGCGCGCCCCGGCCGAATAGAGCCCGGGCCGCAGCATCAGGAATCCGCCGCGGACATTGTGGTGATACCCCGACACCTCCATCCCGCGGTCGAAGCGGCGCCAGCTTTTTCCGCCGTCGCTGCTGGTGTCATAGGTGACGATATGCCGGTCGTTGGTGACGCGCATGCGCAGCACGCGGCCATGCGGATTTGCGGGACGGCCGCGCTCGATGCCATATTGATGCGTCACGAAATGCGTCTCGTCGAAGCCGAGCCCGCAATAGAGCCTCTCGTCATAGAAGAGGATCAGCCCCGCGGTGCCGCCGGGCGCAATCTCGATATCGCATTCGAACCGATAGGCCTGATCGCCGGCGATCAGCAGCAAGGGCGATGAATCGACCGGAGCCACCCCGCGCGCCTTCAGCACCAGCGTGCCGTCCTCGGCGCGAGCCCGGCTGCGCTCGTCGGGCGCGGGCTTGAAGAAGTTCCATTTGGCGCCGAGCGCGAGCGTCGCGAAATCGTCCGACAGCGCCATGCCGTGCGGCCCGGCCAGCCCGCCCTTCGGCTTGGCGATCGGATGCGACAGGTCGCCGCCCGTCATCTTGAACCAGCCGTCGTCGGTCCACTCGACCGGATCGAGCAATGTCTGCCGCCCGAGCGTCCAATAGCCATTCTCGAAGCCGTGATAGACGCTCCACCAGTCGCCCGCCGGACCTTCGACAAGCGTCGCATGGCCGCGCGACCACCATTTTTCGGCGATCGAGGTCGTGCGCACGATCGGGTTCGCGGGACAATTTTCCCACGGCCCGTGGATCGACTTCGACCGCGCCGCGATCACCATATGCCCGGTCGGCGGCCCCGCCGTGCCCCCCACCGCAGTGATCATGTAGAAATAGGCGCCGCGGCGGAGAATCTTGGGCCCTTCGGGAGAAAAGCCTTCGGCCACCCAGTCGGCGGGATAGCGCCACGGGTCATAGACATGCTCGGGCTCGCCGATCCGTTGCAGGCCGTCGTCCGACAATCGCACGCGGTCGCCGCCCGACAGGAACAGCCAGCGCGATCCGTCTTCGCCGACCGCATGGCCGGGGTCGATATGGCTGGGAAGCCCCAGATCGATCGGTTCGCTCCACGGCCCCTCGATCCTGTCGGCCCAGATGACCCAGCTGGTGTTCGGGCCCTTGGTCGGGATGTAGAGGAAATAGCGTCCCTGATGCTTGCAAAGCTCGGGCGCCCACACCGATCCGATATTCTTCGTGAGCGCAGGGCCGACCGGCCGCCAGTTCACCAGATCGCGCGAATGCCAGATGACCAGCCCCGGATAGGAATCGAAGGTCGAGAAGGTCATGTAATAATCGCCCCCGTCCTTCAGGATCGACGGGTCGGGATGGTCGCCCGCCATGATCGGGTTGAGGAAGCGCCCGTCGCCGAGATCGGCCTTGCGCTGGCCGTCGAGGCCTTTCGCCCACGCCGTCGGCGGCGCGGGAGGTTCGGCTGCGATGGCGCGCGGCGCGGCAGGCAGGCCGCTCGCGAACAGGCCCGCGCCCGCCAGCTTCAGCATCTCGCGGCGATCGGTCACTTTTTTCTCCTCGGGCAAAGAAAAGGCCCGGCCCTCGCATGGAAGACCGGGCCTTTTCCGGGACTGACTTCAGGGTAACACCCCCTCAGCGATCACATCTTGAAGCGCGCGCCGAACAATATGGTGCGGCCGAAATGGTTATTCTCGTAGCTGCGGTCGGCATCGAAATCGGTGAAGCGATAGCGATAGGTGTCGAGCAGATTATTGCCCTCGACCGACAGTTCGACCCACTCGGTCAGCTTGTAACGGACCGACGCATCGAGATTCCAGGTCGCGCCATAGCCTTCGAAGACGTTGCCGGTGCCGCTGTTGGCATCGATGTACCGGCTGCGATAGCTGGCCGAGACACGCGAGCTGAACGCGCCGTCGTCATAATAGAGCGTGCCGTTGTACGCCCGCTTCGAGACGCCGAACAAAGTGGCCGAACGCACCGCGTTGACCAGCGCGCCGCCCGGTAGGATCGCCGGACCCTGCACATTATAATCGGCGTCGGACTTGATGAACGTCGCATTGGCGAGGATGCCGAAGTGGCTGAAGAAGCCCTGATCGAGGAACGCCGTGAACGGGATCTGCGCCGCGAGCTCGACCCCCTTCAGCGTCGCCCCCGCGCCGTTGATGTTCGCGGTGATCGTATAGAGCTGGTTCGGATCGAAGTTGATGAAGGCCGGCGAGCTCGGCGGCAGCGCCTCCTTCGGCAGCCCCGTCGATGCGAAGGTCGCGGTAAAGGCCTGGCTGATCGGGAAGCTTTCGACCTTCTTCACGAAGGCTGCGGCCGACAGCACCGCCCCCGGCGCGAAATACCATTCGACGCCCAGGTCGAAGTTGGTCGCACGATAGGGGTCGAGCTGCGGATTGCCGTAGCTGACGCGATAGTTGAAGCCGTCGATCGTCCCGCCGGGCGTCAGGTTGCCGAGCGTCGGACGCGTGATCACCTTTGCGATCGCGCCGCGGATGATGACATCTTCCTGCGGATAGAGCGCGACGTTGAACGAAGGCAGCCAGTCGTCATAGCTGCGCTTCACGGTCACGACGCTGCCCGACAATACGCCGGTCGATGCCTGCGCGGTATGCGCGTAACGGATGCCCGCATTCCCGGCATATTCCATGCCGAACAGCTCGCCCTTGACGTCGAACTGGAGATAGCCGCCCGAGGTCGTTTCCTGAACCGCGCGGGTGTTGCCGGTGTCGGGGTTTGCGGTGCGGCTATAGAGCCGGGTGAAGTCGGTCGCGGCCGGGAAGGACGGGATCAGCCACTGGGTCGTCGTCCCCGTCGGCTGGCCGGCTTTGCCCAGCGTGAACAGTTCGGACAGCGCCGCGGTGACGGGGAAACCATAGACCGCCGTCGGGCCGAACAGGCTCGTCGCCGAACAGGCGATCGTTCCCGAGGTGCTGGTGACCAGGCTGGTGCCGCCGTTGCCGCACACGGCACTGTCGCGGGTGAAGGCGACCGAGTCGAAGTTGAAGCGGCGCCACATGCCGCCCAGCTTGACCTGGAAACCGTCGGTGACGTCCCATTCGGTGCGCAGCTGCGCCGTCTTGAACTTGTTCGTCACGTTCGACGGGCGGTCGCGGATTTCGGCGAGCTGGAACACCGCCGGATCGCTGACGCTGGTGCCGAACGTCAGCAGCGGGCTCTTCATGTCGGTATAGTCGTAGCGATAGCCCTGCGCGTCGCGGTCGTCGAAGACGATCGTCGTTTCGACAGGGATGTCGGCTTTCGATTTCGACATGCCGCCGAGCAGCGTGAAGCGGAAACTGTCGCTGATATCCTGATCCCAGGTGCCGCCGAACTGGGTGAACTGGGTTTCCGACTTGCGCAGATAATGCTCGGTGCGGACCCAGGCGTCGTTGAGCGTTGCCGAGATCATATTGTTGTTCGCGTCATAGACCGGATTGACGACATTGATCGATCGCTCGTTCGAGCGCAGCAACACTTCGCCCCACTTTTCCTCACGATCCTCGCGGAAGCGCGAGAAGAGCGCATCGAACGAGAAGCGCGTGCTCTCGGTCGGCTCGAACTGGATCGAGCCCGTCACGCCAAGACGTTCGCGGCGATGCTCGATCTCGCCATAACGGGGGATACGCGGATGAAAGGCAAGCGCGGCCTGGTTGCACGCGGTGCCGGGTACATAGGTGCCGCCGCTGTTGGCGGTGGTCCAGCAGTTTGTGCCGTTCACCGAATCGAACCGCGCCTGCGCCCAGCGCACGCTGTTGTTGCCGAGTTCGAGGGTGGTTCCCTTCGAATAGGCGGCCGATACCGAAGCGCCGAACGTTCCGGCGTCGTTACGCCAGCTGAGCAGGCCCGCGACGCGCGGCCCCAGATCCTTCGACAGGTCGTTATAGGATCCGACGACCGACACCGCGCCGCGAAGGCCCGACTTGCCGCCCAGCGGATTGCCGGTGTTGAGATCGACGACCGCACCGAGTGAGCCCTCGTCGAGCGAGGCTTCGGCGGTCTTGTGGACGACGATGCTGCTGAACAGTTCGGACGCAAAGACGTTGAAGTCGAAGGCACGGTCGCGGTTCGACGACGCGCCGTCGGTCGAGGTCGCAACGGTTTCGAGGCCGTTCAGGCGAACGCGGGTGAATTGCGCGCCCAGACCGCGCACGGTGATCGCGCGGCCCTCGCCGCCGTCGCGCTGGATCGAAATGCCGGGAATGCGCTGAAGCGATTCGGCCAGATTCTGGTCGGGAAATTTGGCGATATCTTCCGCGACGATCGCATCGACGGCCGCGACCGAGTCGCGCTTCACGTTGAGCGCCGCCTGCAGCGAGGCGCGGAAGCCGGTGACGACAATCTCGCCCTCCACCGGTGCGGCTTCGTCGGTCGCGACCTCGGCCGCATCCTGCGCCCAGACCGGCGATACCGTCAGCACCGCGAGCGACGCGCCGCAAGCGAGTCTGGTCAGCGTGCTCAAGCCCCGCGCGTTATGAATAGCCATCATCATCCTCCCTTATCGCAGTGCCTTCCCGCCTCTGGCAAGGAATGACACCGGTTACCTTTGCTGGACAGGCAAATCGCTCGATCGGCTGTCCCAAAAATTTCAGAGAGTACGCTGGCGGCCGTCGCTCTTGCGACTGGCAGGGCGCCCTCTCCCCCATGCTTGTGTCGTTGACCGGTTTAGGTAACCGGTGTCAAAAAGGATTGAAGGATTGTGGCGTCTATGTCAAGACCCCAATCACAAGGAGAGACTGGATGCTGAAAAAGCTTTGGCTGGCGGCGCTTTTGATCGCGCCGACGGTTCCCGCAGGCCCCGTATTCGCTGCCGATTCGGCGCCGATCGCCTTCCCCGGCGCTGTCGGCCCCGCAGCCCAGACGCCCGGCGGGCGCGGCGGCCAGATCATCCGCGTCACGACGCTTGCACCCGACGGCCCCGGCTCGTTCAAGGCCGCGGTCGAAGCCGCCGGGCCCAGGATCGTGGTGTTCGAGGTGGGCGGCGTGATCGACCTGGGGCGCACGACGATCACCATAGAGCATCCCTATCTGACCATCGCCGGCCAGACGGCGCCCGGACCCGGCATCACGCTGATCCGCACCGGCATCGACGTGAAGACGCACGACGTCGTGATGCGGCACTTGCGCGTCTATACCGGCGTCGACGGCCAGCCGAAGCGCAGCGGCTGGGAAGCCGACGCCTTTTCGACCGTCGGCGCGCATGATGTCGTGGTCGACCATTGCACCTTCCTGTGGGCGCTCGACGAGAATATGTCGGCGTCGGGCCCGCGCTTCAACGGCAAGGATGTCGCCGAATGGCGCGAGGGGACGAGCAAGAACGTCACCTTCTCGAACAATCTGGCCGCCGAAGGGCTCGCCGACGCGAGCCACCCGAAGGGCGAGCACAGCAAAGGCTCGCTCGTTCACGACAACACGTCGGGCATCGTCTTTTACCGCAACATCTGGGCGCATAATGTCGAGCGCGCGCCGCTGGTGAAGGGCGGCGCGCAGGTGCTGATGATCAACAATCTGATCTACAATCCCAAGCACCGCGCGGTGCACTATAATCTGATGAACCTTGAATGGGTCGGCCATCGCTATGCGACCGGACAGATCACCGCGATCGGCAATGTCATGCGCGGCGGCAACGACACCGACGAAGGCCTGCCCTTCCTGATGCTCGGCGGCGACGGCGACCTCGAATATTATGGCAAGGACAATCTGGCGGTCGACCGCCACGGCAATCCGCTGCCCGAATTCGGCCGGTATGGCGAGACGCAGGCCAAGCTGATCCGCGCCAAGGCGCCGCTCGCGCCGCTCGCGAGCTATCGCATCCTGCCGGTGCGCGATGTCGAGACGTCGGTCCTTTCGACCGCGGGCGCGCGGCCATGGGCGCGCGATGCCGAGGAAATCCGCATCCTGTTTTTCGTCGCCGAAGGCCGCGGTCAGGTGATCGACGACGAAAAGCAGGTGAGCGCCTATCCGAAGGTCGCAGCGCCGGTGCGCGCGCCGTTCGTCGACGGCGACTGGGACCTGGCGACGATGGAACCGAAATCGGGAACCTATCCGGCGCAGACCGCCCCGATGCCGCAGGAACATCTGTCGGCGCGCGACCTCGATTCGCGCGGCGGTGTAAAGTGAGCGCGCTTCTGGCGCTGCTGCTGAGCGGCGCCGCCGCGCCCGCGACTGCTCCAGCGCCTGCACCCGCGATGGTGGTCATCGACGAAGCCGCGACGGTGCGCGAGGAAGCGCCGCCGCACGGCGCGATCGGCATGTCGACCGCGTACCGGATCAGCGACAGCGTGCCCGCACCACGCAGCTTTGAATTCCGCAAGCGCGCGCTGCACGTCGGCGCCGCGATCGGTATCCACCCGATCGACCATGACGAAATCTATTATGTCCTGTCGGGCACCGGCGTCATCCATTCGGACGGCGGGGAACAGGCGCTGAAGGCGGGCACCGCGGCGTGGCTGTACAAGGGCGCGAATGTCGGCATTCGCCAGACCGGCGACGTGCCTCTGGTGCTGATCATCGCTTATCCGAACAAGGCCGCGACGCCATGACCGTCGGGCGCCGCGAACTGCTGGCGGCCAGCCTGGTCGTTCCTTTTGCGAGCGCTGCGGCGCAGTCGGCGTGGACGCGGCCTGCCGGGCTGGCGCCCGATGCGAGCATCGCCCTGTGGCCCAAAGGTCATCTCGAGCCCCCGCCGGGCCTCGTCGAGCAGGTCGTCCAGCGCAGCGACGATCCGGATGCGAGCGACCGGATGCTCCAGGGCATCACGCGTCCGCGCCTCGACATCTTCCGTCCCGCCAGGCCCAACGGCGCGGCGGTGATTCTCGCGCCGGGTGGCGGCTATCGCTATGTCGTGATCGACAAGGAAGGTTATGAGCTCGCGCGCTGGCTGAGTGCGCGCGGGGTCACCGTCTATGTGCTCTTCTATCGCCTTCCGGGTGACGGCTGGACGAACGGAGCCGACGTCCCGCTAAGCGATGCGCAGCGTGCGGTGCGGTTGGTGCGCAGCCGCGCGAAGATCGACGGCATTGATCCCGCGCGCGTCGCGTTTGGCGGCTTTTCGGCGGGCGGACAGGTTGCGACGAGCCTGCTCACGCGGTTCGATGCAACAGTGTATGACGCCGTCGATCCCGTCGATGCGCTGTCGGCGCGCCCCGATGTGTCGGCGGGCTTCTATCCGGTCGTGTCGATGGACCCGGCGATCGCGCATGCGGTGAGCCGCGAGAAACTGATCGGCACGAACCCCGACGCGGCGCGCGAGGCGCTCTATTCGCCCGAGCGCAACGTCCGCGCCGACATGCCGCCGCTGTTCCTGCTCCATGCCGAAGATGACAGCGTCGTGAAGATCGACAACAGCCTGCGGCTGCACGAGGCGACGCGCAGAATCGGCGTTTCGTGCGAGGCGCATTATTTCGCCGAGGGCGAGCATGGCTTTGGAATCCTGAAGGCAGCGGGGCTGCCCGTTGCGATCTGGCCCGAGCTGCTGTGGAACTGGCTCGCAGCGCGGAAGATGGTCTAGCTGCCGGGCTGGATGTACGGCACCCGCGCGAACAATTCGCGCTCCCACCGGCGCGGATCATTCTCGACGCGGCTTTCGACATCAAAGATCATCGTCTGCCGCTTGGCCAGATCATAGGCGGGCCAGCCGGGATTTCCCGTGCGCGCGAAGCGGACGAAAGCATCCATCACCCGCTCGCTCATCGCCTGCTGCGCCGGCGTGACATCGGAGATCATTCCGAAGGAAAGCCCAATATCATCACCATGCCCCGCCCGCTCGAAATCGACTTGATAGACAAAGCCCGGACGGCCGGCCCGTGCCCGCGCCTCGGCTTCCTCGACCTGTCCGCGCCAGCTGCGTGCCGAGGTTACGATGCGGTGGAACAGATCGGTCGGATCGGCCTTGGGATAGCGTGCCCGAAATTCGCGGACGACCCACGACGGTTCGATGTCGATCCGCATTTCGGGCGCGATCCGTGCGGCGAGATTGTCGAAATTCAGCCCCGACAATTGCTTGCCGTCAGGCGCATAAAAGGCGCGCGTTTCCAGCACCGCATTGCCGAGCATCATCGGAATGCCGAGCGACTGCGGCGCCGCGTCGGGCCAGAAAGGGTGGCGCGACAGATGCGTCATATCGAGCACCGGTCCCATATAGACGCTGCCGCCGAGGATCGGATCGGTCGCAGAGAGCGCGGCGACGATCTGTTCGACGGGCGCGATCGCCGGATCGACGGCCGAACCGAGCTTGCCCAGAAACGCCTCCGCCCGCTTGGTCGCGTTGAGCGGGCCCGAGGCCGTGACCTGTTGCCCGCTCATCGTGATCGCCTTGTGGAAAAGGCCCTCGGCTTCGGGCATCGCCATCAGTGTCGCGATCTTTGCGCCGCCGCCCGACTGGCCGAAGACGGTGACATTGCCCGGATCGCCGCCGAAGGACGCAATATTGCGTCGGACCCATTGCAGCGCGGCGATCAGGTCGAGCTGCCCCGCATTGCCGCTGTCGGGAAAGCGCGGATCGAGCCGCGCGAGATAAAGATAGCCGAGCGCGTTGAGCCGGTGGTTCACCGTCACGACGACGACATCACCCCGCGCCGCGAGCTTGGCGCCGTCGTTGATCGGGTCGGTGACCGATCCGGCCGAATAGGCGCCGCCGTGGAAATAGACCATGACGGGCCGCTGCGCAGGCTTCCCCGTATCGGGAGTCCAGACGTTGAGAAACAGGCAATCCTCGGACTGCGGGTGGTAACGGTCGCCCGTTTGCGGACACGCGGGGCCAAAGGCCGGATCGGGCCGACGGTCCTTGTCGGCCTGCCGCGCTTCCTGGTGATCGGGTCCGAACTGCTCGGCCTTCAGAACCGGTATCGGGGCCGCGAACCGCGCCGCGCGGGCATAGCGGATACCGCGAAAAGGAAACGCCGGTGGATCGATCGCGCGGATTGCGGCGCTGCGATAAAGGCCATCGAGCGACAGCAATGTTTGCGCAGTCAGCACATGCGTCGGGGCTTGATAGCTGCGGGCCAGCGCCGCCGAACTGACCGCCAGGCCGAGGCCGCCCGCGAGCAGGCTGCGTCGCGTCAGGTCAGCGCCGGACATCGAGCCCGCCGCCGTGGAAGGCATCGATGTCGGCCTGTCCAAAGCGGCTCGCATCGCCCGGCAGCGAATGTTTGAGCGCGGTGAGCGCCAGACCGCTTTCGGCCATCGCCTTTGCGCCAGCGCCCGCCAGATGCGCGTGAAGCACCCCGGCGGCAAAGGCATCGCCCGCGCCGATCCGGTCGACGATCCCGGTGACGTCGACGTCGGGCGTCTGGTGGGAGCTGCCGCGCAGGTCGACGCGCGCGGCAATGCGATGATGATCGGCGGTGACCGTATGGCGCGCGGTCGAGGCGATCAGCTTGAGGTCCGGGAAAGCGGCAAAACCCGCTTCGGCCGCCTCGCGCCGCCGGTCTTCGCCTTCGCCGCTGAAGTCCTGTCCCAATACCAGCGACAGGTCGCGGTGGTTGCCGAAGAGGATATCGGCGCTGCCGATCAGTTCGGACAGGATCGCGCGCGGATCGCTGTCCCACGCGTCCCACAGCAGCGCGCGGTAATTGCCGTCGAAACTGACCGGAATGTCGAGCCGCTTCGCCGCGCGCGCCGCCGCACGCGCCGCCTCCGCCGATCGCGGCCCGAGCGCGGGCGTGATGCCCGACAGATGGAGCAGGCCGGCGCCGGCCAGCAGCGCGTCCCAGTCATAATCGTCCGCGCCGGTCGCCGCGAAGCTCGACCCCGCGCGGTCGTAAACGATTTCGGACGAGCGCAGTCCCGCCCCGACGCTGAGGAAATAGAGCCCCATGCGCCCCGGGCCGCTGGTGACGGCGGTGCAATCGACGCCTGCGCCGCGCACCGCCGCCACTGCTCCGCGACCCAGAGCATTCGAAGGGACCGCGCTGATCATCGCGCAGTCGTGACCAAGATGCGCGAGCCCGATCGCGACATTCGCCTCGGCACCGCCGACATGCAGCGTCAGCGACGGAGACTGCATCAACAGTTCGTTGCCCGGTGCGGTGAGGCGGATCAGCAGTTCGCCGAAAAAGACAAGGCGTCCGGTCATCGCGCGATGCTAGCGCGCGAGCCAGCCGCCGTCGACGGCGAGGATATGGCCCTGAACATAGTCCGACGCGGACGAGGCAAGAAAGACGGCAGCACCGCCGATATCGCCGGGGTCGCCCCAGCGACCGGCGGGAATACGATCCATGATCTGGCGGTTGCGCGTCTCGTCGCCCTGCAGCGCGGCGGTGTTGTTCGTCGCGATATAGCCCGGCGCGATAGCGTTGACCTGAACCCCTTTCGCCGCCCACTCGTTCGCGAGCAGCTTCGTCAGCCCGCCGACGCCCGATTTCGACGCGGTATAGCTCGGCACGCGGATGCCGCCCTGAAAGGTCAGCATCGATGCGATGTTGATGATCTTCCCCGACCCGCGCGCGATCATGTGGCGGCCGACGCTCTGGCAGAGAAAGAAGAGCGTCTTGAGATTGGTGTCCATCACCGCGTCCCAGTCGGCCTCGGTGAAGTCGACGGCGTCGGCGCGGCGGATGATCCCGGCGTTGTTGACGAGGATATCGATCCGCCCGAATTCGGCGAGCACGGCGTCGACAAGCGGCTGCACCGCGCCGACGCTCGACAGGTCGGCGGCGAAGTTGTTTGCCTTGCGGCCAAGCGCCCGTACCTTGTCGACCGTCTCGTCGGCGGGCGACCGGCCCGCCGCGGCGATATCGGCACCCGCTCCGGCGAGGGCGAGGGCGATCCCCTGCCCGATGCCCGTGTTCGCGCCGGTGACCAGCGCGACCTGTCCTGTCAGGTCGAACAATTGCATCGTTCGTCTATCCTCTCGTCGCCCCGGACTGGATCCGGGGTCCATGACTTGCAGCGACATCCTTTGCCAAATGGGTCCCGGATCACGTCCGGGATGACGAAGGACGCGATGATGGAATTACTTCAACTGGCAGATGTCGAGAACGTTCATGTCGGTATAGTCGAGATTCTCGCCGCCCATCGCCCAGATGAAAGCATATTTTTTCGTCCCCGATCCCATATGGATCGACCACGGCGGGCTGATCACCGCTTCCTCGTTGGCGATCACGATGTGCCGCATGCTGTCGGGTTCGCCCATATAATGGAAGATGCGGTCATTTTCTTCGGGCAGGTCGAAATAGAGATAGATTTCGCTGCGGCGGTCGTGGAGGTGCGGCGGCATCGTGTTCCAGACGCTGCCTTCCTCGAGCACAGTCAGCCCGAGCAGCAGCTGGGCGCTTTCGCAGACGCCCGGAATGACGAGCTGGTAAATCGTGCGCTGGTTCGAATTGGCGAGGTCGCCGCGGGCGAGCGGGTTCGCCTGGTCGAGCGTGATATGCTTGATCGGGCAGACCTTGTGTGCGGGAAGCGAGGCGAGATAGAAACGCGCGCCGTCGCCTTCGAACGTGACGTCTTTCGACCCCATGGATATGTATAGACATTCCTTGTTCTTCATCTCGAAGCGCTGGCCGTCGACCGTTATCGCGCCCGCGGTGCCGATGTTCACGGCAGCCAGTTCGCGCCGTTCCAGAAAGGGACGCCCCGCGGCCGACGCGGGGACGGTCTGGTCGGGGAGCTTCAGCGCGCGGCCCTTCGGCACCGCGCCGCCGATGACGAAGCGCTCGTTGTGCGAATAGTTGAGGTTGACCTTGCCATCCTCGAACATCCCCTCGACCAGATAGCGGTCACGCAGTGCGTCATTGTCGACGCATTCCATCATGTCGGGGTGCGTGGCGTGATAGGTCTTGGCAAACATCGGGGGCATCCTCGCTCGTCGAAATCTTGGGGTGTTTGTCCTTCGCTATCGTCAATGGTAACCGGTGTCAATATCGATGCAGAGCGCGGGGTTATCGCGGGCGACCAATTGTCGTACTTTGTCGCAAGCGGCTGAAAGCGCTTGCATGGCGCTTTCCAATGGTTTGAATAGCCCAACTCCCCAGCCGCCCGGCAAAACCCCGAGACGGATCTATCGAATGATGAAGACAAGGCCGCTGCTCCTGATCGGAGCTCTGTGCATCACGACGCTTTCGCTCGGCGCCTGCTCGGGCAAGGAGGACGAAGGCCGCGGCAACCGGACGCCGCAGGTCGGCTATGTTGCCGTGAAGATCGAGCCCGTCCCGCTCACGACCTCGCTCGGCGGGCGCACGGTCGCGTTCGAGACGAGCGAAGTGCGGCCGCAGGTCAACGGCATCGTCCGCCGCCGCCTGTTCACCGAGGGCGGCTTCGTCCGCGCCGGCCAGCCGCTCTATCAGATAGACGCAAGCCTCTATCAAGCGGCGGTCGATCAGGCGGCTGCCAATCTGGCCAGCGCGCGCGCCAGCGCGCAAGCCGCCGAGGAAAAAGCCAGGCGCTTCGAACCGCTCGCCAAGATTCAGGCGGTCGCACAGCAGGATTATAGCGACGCGCTCGCGCAGGCGCGCGCCGCCCGGGCCGCGGTCGCGCAGAACGCCGCCGCGCTGGAAACCGCGCGGATCAACCTGCGCTACACGACATTGTCGGCGCCGATCAGCGGGCGCATCGGGCGCTCGCTCGTCACCCCCGGCGGGCTGGCGAGCGCAGGCCAGGCGACCCCGCTCGCGGTGATCCAGCAGACCGATCCGATGTATGTCGACATGCAGCAGTCGAGCGCCGACCTGACCCGCCTGCGCCAGGCACTAGCCAGCGGCGGCGTCACCGCAGGCAGCACGTCGGTTCGGCTAAAGCTGGAGGATGGCAGCGATTACGGCTTCACTGGCACCGTCCAATTCTCCGAAGTCACGGTGAGCGAAGAGACCGGCACCGTCACATTGCGCGCGCGCTTCCCGAACCCGCAGGGATTGCTGTTGCCCGGCATGTTCGTCACAGCGCTCTTCGACCAGGTGATCAACCCGACCGCGATCCTGGTCCCGCAAGCCGCAGTGCAGCGCGATTTTGACGGGTCGGCTTTCGTCTATCTGGTCGGCAAGGATAATAAGGCCGCGCGGCGCAAGATCGTCGCCGAGCGCACGGTCGGCGCGAACTGGGTCGTAACCGGAGGCCTTAAGCCCGGCGACAAGGTGATCACGCAAGGGGTCGGCAACCTGAAGCAGGGCGCCCCGATCAAGCCGGTTCTGGCGAGCAGTCCGCAGCGGTTGGGGGCACCCGCAGGCAAGGCTTCAGAGAAGGGTAACTAACCCCCCATGTCGCGTCTCTTCATCGACCGGCCGATCTTTGCCTGGGTGCTGGCGATCATCGTCATGCTCGGCGGCATCGGCGCGCTGCGCGCGTTGCCGATCGAGCAATATCCCGACATTGCACCGGCGCAGGTCAATATCCGCGCGACCTATCCCGGCGCCTCGGCCGAAGCGATCGAGAACAGCGTCACGCAGGTGCTCGAACAACAGCTGACCGGGATCGACGGCCTGCTCTATTTCAGCTCGCAGTCGAGTTCGCGCGGGCAAGCGAACATCACCGCAATCTTTGCCAAGGGGACCGACCCCGACATCGCGCAGGTGCAGGTGCAGAACAAGATCGCGGCGGCGCTTTCGCGCCTGCCGCAGCAGGTGCAGCAGCAGGGCGTGCGCGTCACCAAGTCGAATTCGGACGCGCTGCTGCTCGTCGGCGTCTATGACACCACCGACACGCGTTCGTTCCAGGACGTGTCCGATTTCCTCTCCTCGAACATCCAGGATCCGCTGTCGCGCGTCGAGGGCGTCGGCGACGTCAATATCTTCGGGTCGCCGCACGCGATGCGGATCTGGCTCAATCCGCGGCGGCTCGCCGCGGTGTCGCTGATGCCCGGCGACGTCGTCACCGCGATCACCGCGCAAAATGCCGAGGTCGCGGCGGGCGAGGTCGGCGGCACGCCATCGCCGCAGGGGCAGATGCTCAACGCGACGGTCACGGCGCAATCGCGGCTCCAGACCGCCGAGCAGTTCGAGAATATCGTCCTCAAGACGCTTCCCGATGGGTCGACGGTGCGGATCAGGGACATCGCGCGCGTCGAGATCGGCGCCGAAAGCTATGCCACAGTCGTTCGCATCAACGGCCATCCGGGCGCCGGCATGTCGATTTCGCTGTCGCCGGGTTCGGACGCGCTCGAAACCGCCGACCGCGTCAAGACGCGAATGAAAGAACTCGCCGCCGACTTCCCCGACGGCCTGACCTACAGCTATGCCAATGATTCGACCGCTTTCATCAAGCTGTCGGTCAGCGAAGTGCAAAAGTCTCTGTTCGAGGCCATTTTGCTCGTCGTCCTCGTGATGTTCGTCTTCCTGCAAAGCTGGCGCGCGGTGCTGATCCCGGCGATCGCGGTACCCGTCGTGCTGCTCGGCACCTTTGCGGTCTTCTATATATTGGGTTTCAGCATCAACACGATGACGCTGTTCGGGCTGACGCTCGCGATCGGCCTGCTGGTCGACGACGCGATCGTCGTCGTCGAAAATGTCGAGCGATTGATGGAAGAACATCCCGACATGACGGCGCGCGAGGCGACGATCCAGTCGATGAAGGAATTGCAGGTCGCGTTGATCGCGATCGCGATGGTGCTGTCGGCGGTGTTCCTGCCGATGGCCTTTTTCGGCGGTTCGACCGGCGTCATCTATCGCCAGTTTTCGGTCACCATCGTCTCGGCCATGGCCTTGTCGGTGCTCGTCGCCCTGATCCTCAGCCCGGCGCTGACCTCGACCTTGCTCAAGCAGAAGACGCACGGCGCCGAAGGCGCGCGCCCGCATCGCTTCCCGCGCGCGCATACGCTGATGAAGCGCGCGCAGGACGGTTTCAACACCCGCTTCGACCATATTGTCGAGCGCTATGTCGGCAGCGTCACCAAGGTCGTCGACCGCAAATGGCTGTTCCTTGGCATCTATGCGCTGATCCTTGTCCTGCTCGCAGTCCTGTTCCTCCGCCTGCCGAGCGGCTTTCTGCCGAACGAAGATCAGGGACGGGTTCAGATCCAGTTCCGCCTGCCCGCCGGCGCCACGCAGGCGCGTACGCTTCAGGTGCGCGACCAGATCGAGAAATATCTGCTGACGCAGGAGAAAGCCAATGTCGGCGCGCTGTTCCTGGTCGCGGGCGGCGGGGGCGGCGGCGGCGCGGTCGGCCAGAACACCGGCCAGGGCTTCATCAACCTGATCGATTGGGACAGCCGGCCAGGCGAGGAAAATACCGCCGATGCGATCGCCGACCGGACGCGCAAGGCCTTGTCCGGAATCCGCGACGCGCAGGTGTTCGCGCTGGTGCCGGGCGCCGTGCGCGGGCTGGGCGACGCATCGGGCTTCACGATGGAGCTGCAGAACCGCAGCGGGATGAGCCGCGATGAATTTGTCGCGGCGCGCGAGAAGCTGCTCGCGGCGGCCAACGCCAATCCGAAACTGACGTCGGTGCGCCTGTCCGATCTGCCCGACGTCGCGACCTTGAAGATCGACATCGATACCCAGCGGCTCACCGCTTACGGCCTCACCAACAGCGATGTGAACACCACGCTCGCGACCGCGTGGGGCGGGCGCTATGTCAACGACTTCATCGACAAGGGGCGCGTCAAGCGCGTCTATGTCCAGGGCGACGCCCCCTATCGCGCCAAGCCCGAAGATCTTGGCCAATGGTATGTCCGCTCGTCGGATGGCCAGATGTCGCCCTTCTCGGCTTTCGCCGATATCGGCTGGTCGACGACGCCGAGCAGCACCTCGCGTTTCCAGGGCGTTCCAGCCTTTGAAATCTCGGGCCAGCCGTCGCCGGGCACCAGTTCGGGCGAAGCGATGGACGAGATGGAGCGGATGGCGGGTGAAATATCGGGCACCAGCGTCGCCTGGTCGGGATCCTCCTATCAGGAGCGGCTGTCGTCGGGGCAGGCGCCTTTGCTCTATGGCATTTCGCTGCTCGTCGTCTTTCTCTGCCTTGCCGCGCTGTACGAAAGCTGGTCGATCCCGCTCGCGGTATTGCTCGTCATCCCGCTCGGGCTCGTCGGCGCCATCTGCGCGGTGTCGCTGCGCGGGTTCGAAAACGACGTCTATCTGCAGATCGGCCTGCTCACGACGATGGGCCTCGCGGCCAAGAATGCGATCCTGATGATCGAGTTCGCCGAGCAGGAAGAAAAAAAGGGCAAGCGGGTGATCGAGGCGGCGGTCGAAGCGGCGCGGATTCGTCTCCGTCCGATCCTGATGACGAGCTTCGCTTTCATCTTCGGCGTGTTGCCGCTCGCGATCGCGACCGGCGCCGGTGCGAACAGCCGCGCCGCGATCGGTACCGCGGTGATCGGCGGCATGCTGACCGCGGCCTTCCTCGCGATCTTCTTCATCCCGCTGTTCTTCGTGCTGGTCCGCCGCGGCGTGCGCGACGGGCTTGCGGCGCTGCGCCACCGGTTCGGCAAGGCGAAGGACGCCGGGGAGGCGGCGGCATGAAACGCGCAGCGCTCGCCCTGATCGCCGCCCCGCTGCTTCTGGCGGGCTGCTCGCTCGCTCCCAGGACCGTGCTGCCTGCGCCGCCGGTGCCGCAAAGCTGGCCGGTCGGCGACGCCTATCTGCTGCAAAGCGAAGAAGCGCTGCCCATCCTGTCGTACAAGACGGTGTTCGCCGACGCGCGGCTGCAAAGCCTGGTCGAACAGGCGCTCGCGAACAATCGCGATCTGCGCGTCGCTTACGCCAATGTCGCCGCCGCGCGCGCGCAAGCGCGCGTCAGCCGTGCCGGACAATTGCCTTCCTTCGGCGTCAGCGCGGGCGCAGGCTATTCGGATTCGGGCGGCACCGGCGGCGGCGCGGGCGATTTCTCGCTGCGCGGCGGCGTGACCGCGTTCGAGCTCGACCTGTTCGGCCGCCTCGCCAACGCCGCCGAGTCCGACCGCAACAGCGCGCTCGCGACCGAAGCGGCCTCGCGCACGGTACGCGTCGCGCTGATCGCCGACCTTGCGAACATCTGGGCGACCTATGGCGCCGACCGCGATCTGCTGAAGATCGCCGGCGACACCGCCGCCAATGCGCGCGAAAGCGTGCGGTTGACCCAGGCACGGCTCGACGGCGGCGTCGCGCCGCGCACCGACCTGCGCCAGGCCGAACAGATTTTGGCGACCGCCGAGGATGCGATCGCTCAGCAGAAGACCGCGATCGCGCAGGACGAGAATCTGATGCGGCTGCTGGTAGGCGGCGACATCGACCGCGCGCTGCTCCCCGCGAGCCTGGGCGACGTTACGCCGGGCGTCGCGGCGCTCCCCGCCGGTGTCAATTCGCAGATCCTGCTTCGCCGCCCCGACGTGATCGAGGCGGAATATCGCTTGCGGGCGGCCAATGCCGACATCGGCGTCGCGCGCGCGCGGCTGTTCCCGGCGATCTCGCTCACCGGCCTGCTCGGCTTTGCGAGCGACGCGTTGGGGAGTCTCTTCGACAGCGGGGCGTTCAATTATTCGGTCGGCGGCGATACAACCGCGACGATCTTCGACTTCGGCGGTCGCCGCGCCGGCGTCGATGTGACCAAGGCGCAGCGCGATGCGGCCGTCGCCGGCTATGAAGGCGCGATCCAGACGGCGTTCCGCGAAGTCGCCGACGCGCTCGCGGTGCAAGGCACGATATCCGAGCGCGTCCGCGCGGCGACAGCGAACACCTCGGCCGCCGCTGACACCGCCATGCTGACCGACGCGCGCTACAAGGGCGGCGTCGACAGCTTCCTCGCCAGCCTTGACGCGCAGCGCAGCCTGTATGCAGCCCGGCGGAGCGAGATCGCGACGCAGCTGTTGCTGGTCCAGACGCGAATCGCGCTGTTCCGTGCCCTCGGCGGGGATAGCGGCGCCGGAGCCGAGGCAACGGCGACGCGCTGAAATATTTCACGCGAAGGCGCAAAGACGCGAAGAGGCCGCGTTTACCGGGAAGCGGCATTCTCTATCTGGCGCTGCGATCATCGCTATGTCGATCAAATATGGGGCCTTTCGGCCCGGACTTTCTTTTTCGCGCCTTCGCGTCTTCGCGTGAAACAGAATCTCCATAGCCCTCCGATCGCTTGACAAAGGCTGTCGCGAAAGCGCTAATAGAACAAATCAGGAACAAATGATGCGCGAGTCGTCTCCCTCTCTCGCCGGGCTGCGCAAGCGTATCGCCCGGCTGGCCGCCGATGGTGGTCCCGTAAGCCGTTCGGCCGAAGGCTGGCTGGCGAGCGGAGATGCGGGATTCGATACAGCGCTTGGCGGCGGGCTTGCGATCGGGCGCGTCCATGAATTTTTCGCCGCCGACGCGCTCGACGCGACGAGCGCGGCTGCTTTTGCCGCCCTGCTCGCGCTGCGCGCACCGGGGAAAGGCCCGTTGATCTGGTTGCGCACCGCCGATGCGGCAAACCGCACCGGCCACATCTATGCGCCGGGAATCGCCGAACTCGGCGGCGATCCCGACCAGCTGCTGATCGTCGAAACTCCCGACCCCAAGATGCTGCTCGCGTGCGCGAACGATGCGATCCGCTGTGCGGGCTCGGCGGCGGTGATCGTCGAAAGCTGGGGCAAATTCCCTTTGCTCGATCTCACTGCGGGGCGCCGGCTGACGCTCGGCGCGCGCGATGCCGGAACAACGCTGCTGATGCTGCGCCTCAATGCCGCGCCCGCACCGAGCGTCGCCGAAACGCGCTGGAGCGTCGGCGGCGCGTCGTCGCACGCGATCGAGGCCAATGCCCCCGGCGCGCCTGCCTTCGACCTCGAACTGCTGCGCTGGCGCGCTGGCCCTGCCGGCGGTCGCTGGCGACTGGACTGGAACCATGACGACAAAAGCTTTGGGCATGCCCTCGGGGAGCCGACGCTATCTGGCGCTCTTCTTCCCCTGGCTGCCCGCCGAGCGGCTCTGCCGCACGGCGCCGCAGCCGCCTGACGCGCCGCTCGTCTTTGCCGAGAAACAGCGCGGCGCGCTCCGCATCGCCAGTGTCGATGCGCAAGCGCAGGCCGTCGGGCTCCGCCCCGGCATGCCGCTCGCCGACGCGCGGGCGCAGCTGCCCAGGCTGATCGTCGTCACCCACGATCCGGTCGCCGATCATGGCTGGCTCGACCGGCTCGCGCTCGGCTGCAACCGCTACACGCCGCTGGTCGCGCTCGATGCCCCCGACGGACTGATCCTCGACATCGCGGGCGCCGTCCATTTGTTCGATGGCGAGGCAGCATTGATCGCCGACATCGAGATGCGCCTCGCGCGCCTCGGCATGAGCGTGCGCTCTGCGCTTGGCCCGACCGCCGACGCCGCGCGGGCGCTCGCGCGTTACCAGACGCGCCCCGCCGCCGACGAAGCGACCGCGATCCGCCGCCTGCCCGTCGCTGCGCTCGAACTCGAGGCCGATGCGACGACCGCGTTCGTCCGCGCCGGGCTGAAGACGATCGGCGATCTGGCGAGCCGCCCGATGGCGAATATCGCCGCACGCTTTGGCGCCGGCGCCGCGATGGCACTTCGCCGCATTCTTGGCGACGCGCCCAGCCCGCTTGACCCGCGGATCGCGCTGCCCCCGGTCGTCGCCGAGCGCCGTTTCGCCGAGCCGATTGCCAGCAGCGCGCATGCGGCCAGGATCCTCGCCGAACTTGCCGACGAAGCGATCGCGACATTGCTGGAACGTGGCAAGGGCGGGCGCCATTTCCGCGCGACTTTTTTTCGCAGCGACGGACTCGCGCGGAGCATCGAGGTCGAGACCGGCCATGCGACACGCGACACGCGCCTGGTCATGCGCCTGTTCGCCGAACGGATGGACGGGCTCGCCGATCCGCTCGATCCCGGCTTCGGCTTCGACATGATCCGCTTTGCGGTACCGCGGCTCGACCCGCTCGGCGCGACGCAGCTGAAGCTAGAGGGCGGCACGGTGCGCGCTTCGGACCGGGCGGCGGCGATGGACGAGCTCGTTGACCGGATGACGACGCGGCTTGGGCGGGCGCGCGTCAAAAGGCTGCTTGCCGCCGACACACATATCCCCGAACAGGCGCAGCTCGCGCTCCCCGCAATCGACGCGCCAACACCCCTGCCCTGGCCGACACCCGACCCCGGCGAGCCCCCGACGCGTCCGTTCCACCTCTTCGACCCGCCGCAGCCGATCGAAGTGATCGCCGAAGTCCCTGACGGCCCGCCGCACCAGTTCCGCTGGCGCCGCACGATGCATGCCGTCCGCCGCTACGAAGGTCCCGAACGCATCGCCGCCGAATGGTGGCGCCGCCGCGACAATGGCGGACTGACGCGCGACTATTACCGCGTCGAGGATGTCCAGGGCCGCCGCTACTGGCTGTTCCGCCACGGTCTGTACGAGGAAAAGCCCGATCCGCGCTGGTACATCCACGGTCTGTTTGCATGAGTGCCGGACCTGCCCCCGAACCCGGCTTCGCCGAACTGGTCGCCGCCACCAACTACAGCTTCCTCCGCGGCGCCTCGCACCCTGCCGAGATGGTGGCCGAGGCAATCGCCCTCGGCATGACCGGCATCGGCATCGCCGACCGGAATAGCGTTGCAGGGGTGGTGCGGGCGTGGGCGTTCCTGAAGGAGCTGCAGGTCAGGACCCCCGAGACGGTGCAGGAGTTCCGACTGGTGGTCGGCGCGCGGCTCGTCTTCGCTGACGGCACGCCCGATATCGTCGCCTATCCAGCCAACAGACATGGCTGGGGCCGGCTGACGCGCCTCCTTTCTATCGGCAATCTCCGCGCAACGAAGGGCGACTGCATTCTCGAATTGCAGGATCTGCTCGACCATTGCGAGGACCTCCTGCTGATCGCAACGGGCGGCGATGAAGCGCTGCTCCGGACACTGAAACAGGCGCGGCGAAAGTCGGTCTGGCTCGCTGCAACCATGGCGCGGTCGGGCGCCGATGCACGGCGGATGATCGGATTGGAGCGCTTGTCGGCGGCAACGGGCGTCCCGCTACTCGCGACCAACGACGCGCTTTATGCGACGATCGCGCAGCGTCCCTTGCACGATGTCATCACCAGCATCCGCGAAGGCACGACGGTCCAAAAGGCTGGCAAGCTGCTGCGCGCCAATGGTGAACGCCATCTGCGCGCACCCGCCGAAATGAAGCGATTGTTCCAGCATCATCCGAAAGCGGTCAAAGAGAGCATAAAGCTGCTCGAGCGCATCGATTTCCGGCTCGACGACCTGCGCTATGAATATCCCCACGAACCCGTGCCGGCAGGGTGGAAGCCGTTCGCCTATCTGCACCATCTGGTGAAGACGGCGGCGGAGGAGCGCTATGGCGCCCCACTGAAACCCAAAATCCGCCAGATGATCGGCAACGAACTGCGGCTGATCCGGAAGCGGAACTATGTCTACTATTTCCTGACCGTCCACGATCTCGTCCGTTTCGCGCGCGCGCAGGACCCGCCGATCCTGTGTCAGGGGCGCGGATCGGCCGCCAATTCGATCGTCTGCTTTCTGCTTGGAGTCACTTCGGTCGATCCGGATGAGCATAAGCTGTTGTTCTCCCGCTTCGTTTCGGCCGAGCGCGACGAGCCACCCGATATCGACGTCGATTTCGAACATGAGCGGCGCGAGGAGGTGATCCAATATATCTATGACCGCTACACGCGCGATCGCGCTGCGATCGCCGCGACCGTAATCCATTATCGCCCGCGCAGCACGATCCGCGAGGTCGGCAAGGCGCTGGGTTTCAGCGAGGATGTCACCGCGCGGCTCGCCGATACCAGCTGGGGGAGCTGGGGGGACGACGTGCCGGTCGAGCGGCTCGTCGAAGCCGGGCTCAACCCGCATAATGGCGAGATCGAACGGCTGCACCGCTTTGTCGGCGAATTATTGAAGGCGCCGCGCCACCTGTCGCAGCACGTCGGCGGCTTCGTACTCACCCAGGGACGGCTCGACGAGATGGTGCCGATCCACAATGCCGCGATGGACGACCGCACTTTCATCGAATGGGACAAGGACGACATCGACGCGCTCGGCCTGATGAAGGTCGATGTGCTCGCGCTCGGCATGCTCACCTGCATCCGCAAATGCTACGATCTGATGCGTACGCATGGGCTGGGCGATCACACGCTGGAACTCGACATCGATTCCAAAGATCCGGCGGTTTATGACATGCTGTGCAAGGGCGACAGCATCGGCGTCTTTCAGGTCGAGAGCCGCGCGCAGATCAACATGCTCCCGCGCTTGCGGCCTCGAAAGCTCTATGACCTTGTCGTACAGGTCGCGATCGTCCGTCCGGGGCCGATCGAGGGCGACATGGTCCATCCCTATCTGCGGCGGCGGAACAACGAGGAGGAGGTCGAATATCCCTCCCCCGCCCCGCCCCATGATCCGAACGAGCTTCGGGAGGTGCTCGGCCACACTTATGGCGTACCGCTCTTTCAAGAGCAGGCGATGAACCTCGCAATCACCGCAGCCGGCTTCACGCCCGAAGAAGCCAATGGCCTGCGCCGTGCGATGGCGACGTTTCGCAATGTCGGCACCATCGACAATTTTCGCGAGAAGATGGTCGGCGGCATGGTCGCGCGGGGATATGAAAAGGAATTCGCCGAACGCTGCTTCAAGCAGATCGAGGGCTTCGGCAGTTACGGCTTTCCCGAAAGCCACGCCCAATCCTTCGCGCGGCTCGTCTATGTTTCGTCATGGATCAAGCATTACCACCCCGCGGTCTTTGCCTGCGGGATCCTCAATTCGCAGCCGATGGGCTTTTATGCCCCTGCGCAGCTCGTGCGCGATGCGCAGGAGCATGGGGTCGAAGTGCGCGAGGTCGACGTCAATGCAAGCGGTTGGGACAACAGCCTCGAACGCCGCGACGACGGTGCGCTCGCCCTGCGGCTGGGCTTCCGGCAGGTCGACGGCTTTCGCGAGCAATGGGCGGAGCAGATCGTCGCGGCGCGCCAAATCGCCGAAACGCGGACGATGCCCTTCGCTTCGGTCGAGGAACTCGCGCGCCGCGCCAACCTGCCCTCGCGCGCGCTGCGCCTGCTGGCCGACGCCGATGCGTGCCGTTCGATGGGGCTCGAGCGGCGGCCCGCGCTCTGGGATGCGCGGCGCGTGCGACAGGGCGTGCTGCCGCTGTTCGGGGCGGCCGAAACGAATGAACTGGGTTTCGAGGAAGATGCCGAGCTGCCGCCGACCCCGATGGTCGAGCATGTGCTCACCGACTATCAGACGACGCGCCTCTCGCTGAAAGGCCATCCAATGGCCTTCCTGCGCGGCGATTTCGAACGCGAAGGCGTGCTGAGCGCGACGGAGGTCGCGGCGGCGAAGAACGGGTCGATCGTCCGCACTGCAGGCGTCGTGCTGATCCGCCAGCGGCCGGGCAAGGGCAATGCCATATTCATCACGCTCGAGGATGAGGGCGGGATCGTCAATATCCTGCTGTGGGCGCGCCATTTCGAACGCTATCGCCGTGCAGTGATGGCGTCGCGGCTGATGCTCGCCGAAGGCGAGATGCAGCGGAGCAAAGAGGGCGTGATCCATCTGATGGCGACGCGGATCGTCGACCGCACCGAAATGCTCGATACGCTGGGCAGCGACCGGCGCTTCGATCCCGATCTGTGCCGCGCCGACGAGGTCAAGCATCCGCAGGTCGCGCGTGGGCGATCGAAAGGCGAGCATGCCCAGCGCCACGGTCATCCGCGCAACGTTCGCATCCTGCCCAGGTCGCGCGATTTTCACTAGGGTCGGGGTTGCCTTGTCTTCGGTCTGACGCCGAACGCGGTACCGACCCGCTCCCCGCGTTTCAGCGCAGCGGAAGCAGATACAAAGATGCCCCGGCTGTGGGGAGCCGGGGCATCGAATCAGGCCGATAAAGGGACCAACCAAATATAGCCTGAAACTTGTTTGCGACTTTTAGGACTTAGCCGCGAAGCAGGTTCATCACGCCCTGTGCGCTCTGGTTCGCCTGAGCGAGCATCGCGGTCGATGCCTGCGACAGGATCTGAGCCGCGGCCAGCTTCGTCGATTCCGCCGAGAAGTCGGTGTCTTCGATGCGCGAGCGCGATTCGTCCAGGTTCGTGACACGGGCCGTCAAATTGTCGACAGCCGCGGTCAGGCGGTTCTGCTGCGCACCCAGGTTGGCGCGTTCGCCGGCAACCGTGGTGATCGCGGTGTCGAGCGTCGCCAGGGCACCCGTGGCGCCGGCAGCCGTAGCAACCGACAGAGCGTTGACGCCGAGCGTCGTGGCGGTGAGGCTGGTGACCGTGATGTTCACCTTTTCGCCGGTGTTGATACCGGTCTGGATGTCGAAGCCAGCAGCGACGCTGCCGTCGAGCAGCTTGTTGCCGTTGAAGGTCGTCTGCGTCGTGATGTCGCCGATCTGCGAAATCAGCGCGGTGACTTCCTTCTGCACCAGCGCGCGGTCGGCGTCGGCGAGCGTGCCGTTCGAGGCCTGCATGGCGAGGTCACGCATACGGACGAGAATGTCCGAGATGCTGGCGGCGCCGCTGTCGGCGGTCTGCGCGAGCGAAATGCCGTCGTTGGCGTTGCGGATCGCCTGCGTGAAACCACGCGAAGCAGCCTGCATGCGGGTCGCAACGGCGAGGCCGGCTGCGTCGTCCTTGGCGCTGTTGATGCGCTTGCCGCTCGACAGACGTTCCATCGCCTGCGACTGGGCGCGCTCGGCAACACGCGAGCTGTTCTGGGCGCGAAGCGCGCTCACATTGGTGTTGATGACAGTCATGTTGTTCCTTTCCGGCCTCGATGGCCATTCCCGTGATGTGAGGGCTCGAGGAGCGGTCACGGAAGCAGTAACGGCGCACGGCGGCGCCACTTAAGCCGCCGCGTCAAAAAAATGCCGAAGGTGACGTTAAGCCTCGGCCCCTGCCCCGCATATCGTTGGAAAAGCGCCAGTAAATTTTTTGGCACGCGCTTTGCATTACTCTTTGGGCGTGCGGTCGACCGCTACGCACCAGGACGGATGAGAGCTTATGAGCACGATTGACCCGAGCCGACTGCTGCAGATGCGCAGTACGATCCTCAATCAGAACCAGGCGCTGCAACGCGCCGCGGGCCGGGGTGCGGCGGGCGGCATAGAAAATGCGGGCGACACGCCCGACTTCGGCGCCGCGATCAGCAATGCGCTGCAACAGGTGAATGCCCAGCAGCAGAAGGCCAGCGACCTCAGCGAATCCTATGAACGCGGCGACACGCACGACATCGTCAGCGTGATGATCGAACGGCAGAAGGCCTCGCTCGGCTTTGAAACGACCCTTCAGGTCCGCAACAAGCTGCTCTCCGCGTATCGCGACATCATGAACATGCCGGTGTAACCCATGGCCGAAACCCAGATCCTTTCCCCCGTCGATGACAGCAACCGCCTGCCGGTCCCCGGCATGGGCAACCGCTTTGCGCCGGTGCAGCATTTCGTCCGCCAGCCTGCCGTCCAGCGGGCGCTGCCGATGATTGCAACCACCGCCGCGATCGGCATCGCTGCGCTCGCCTATGTCATGACCACCACCGCACCACAGGCGCCGCTGTTCGCGGGTCTGGAGGATAGCGACAAGGCCGCTGTTGCCGACGCGCTGCAATCGCAGGGCATCGCGCACACTATCGATCCCACGACCGGCGCACTGACCGTCGATGCCGACAAGCTGTATCAGGCGCGCATCGCGCTAGCCGGACAGGGCCTGCCGAAAGCGCAGCCGAGCGGCGACAGCCTGATCGCTTCGCTGCCGATGGGATCAAGCCGTGCAATCGAGGGCGAGACGCTGCGCTCGGCGCGCGAAGCCGATCTGTCGCGCACGATCGAAACGATCGACGCCGTGAAAGTCGCGCGCGTCCATATCGCCGCCGCCGAGCCCAGCCTCTTCGTCCGCGACGACAAGCCCGCAACCGCTTCGGTCATGCTGACGCTTCAGAACGGCCGCTCGCTCAGCGACGGCCAGGTGCAGGCGATCCGTTTCCTCGTCGCCTCTTCGGTGCCCGGCATGAATGCCGACGAAGTCCAGGTGATCGACCAGCGCGGTTCGCTGCTCAGCGACGGTGTGTCGAACGCCGACATGAAATCCTTCCAGCTGCAGACGCAGATGGAAGAACGCTATCGTCGCGCGCTCGACACCTTGCTCGGCCCGATGCTCGGCGCCGGCAACTATAGCGTCGAGGTTCACGCCGACGTCGACATGTCCGAAAGCCAAGCGACACGCGAAAGCTTCCCCAAGGACGATCGCGCGCTGACCAGCGAACAGGTCACCCGCACCGTGAACGGCGAAAGCACTGCTCCTGCGGTCGGCATTCCCGGTGCGCTGTCGAACCAGCCGCCGCAGGCCTCGACCGTCACCGACATCGCGCCCGTCCCCTCGGCGCCCGGCGCCCCGCCGGCCGCGCAGACGAACAGCAATGAAAATGCGACCCGCGCCTATGAAGTCGGCCGCGAGATTTCGGTCACGCACCAACCGCAGGGCCAGCTTCGCCGCATCTCGGTCGCGGTTGCGCTCAACCAGGGCAAGAAAGCGTTGACCCAGGCCGACATCGGAAAGATCGACGCGCTGGTCAAAGGCGCGGTCGGATACGACGCGACCCGCGGCGACCAGGTTGCGATCAGCCAGCGCCCCTTCGCCAAGGTCGAAGACGCCGCCGCCGCTTTCTACGACGCCCCGTGGTTCATGCCGCTCCTCAAACAGATCGGCGCCGTGTTCGCCGCCATTCTCGCTTTCTTCTTCATCGGCCGCCCACTGATCAAGGCCGCGAAACAGCGCAGTGCCCAGCGCGCAGAGCGCGACGCCCAGATCGAGGAGAGCCTGCTCGCCGTCGCCGGTCGGCAGTCGCTCGCCGCGCCTAGTGCGGGGGGCAGCCGCGAAATCACACTCGAAATGATCGAAGCCGCGCCGAGCTACGAAGCGCGCGCCAACCTCGTCCGCGCCTTCGTCCGCCAGGACTCGGCGCGCGCTGCGCTCGTCGTCCGTCAGCTGATGCAGGAGGGCGCCCGTGGCTGACGATCTCGACATGGAAATGGAAATCGAAACCCCGCGCGCCAAGCCCGCGCTTGGCGGATCGTCCGCCGCCGCTATTCTGCTGATGCTGCTCGAAGAAGAAGAAGCCGCGACAATCCTCAAGCATCTCGACGCTGACGAAGTCCGTCAGCTCGCCAAATCGATGTTCGACAGCGCCAATGCGAGCGAAGGCCAGATCGACCAGGCGCTCGAACAATTCGTCACGCAGAGCCGCGGCGTCAGCGCGCTTGCGGTCGGCGCCGATACGCGCATCCGCACCGTGATTCACCAAGCCGTGGGCAATGTCCGCGCCGACAATATTCTCGCCGCGGTGGCGCCGCAGTCAAGCGCCGCCTCGCTGGAGATGCTGCGCTGGATGGACATCGATGCGATCAGCGCGCTGCTCGCGAACGAACATCCGCAGGTCGGTGCGCTGATCCTTTCGGTGCTCGTCCCCGACGTCGCCGCGCGCGCGATCGAAACGCTCGACGAAATACTGCAGAGCGAACTGGTACTGCGCGCCGCGCAGCTCACATCGGTCCCCGCCGCCGCGATCGAAGACCTAGAAGCCGTGCTCGCTTCGGCGAATGTCGGCGGACAGCGCGTCGCCAAACAGCCGATCGGTGGACCGAGCGATGTCGCCAAGATCATGAAGAAGATGCCGAAGCAGCTGTCGGAACGCACGATCCGCGCGCTCAAGAAGCACGACAAGGTTCTGGCGCAGTTGATCGAGGAAGAAATGTTCATCTTCGAAAATCTGCGTGACCTCGATGCCAAGAGCCTCGGCACTGTGCTTCGTTCGGTCGATGCAGCGCAGCTCGCGATCGCGCTCAAGGGCACCGACGCCGACATGGTCGATCGCTGCCTCGCCACCATGTCGAAGCGCGCGTCGGAAACGATCCGCGACGAAATGACCGAGATGACGATGGTCAAGCGTGTCGATGTCGATGACGCCCAGAAGTCGATCATGCAGGTCGTCCGCCAGATGGCGTCGTCGGGCGAGATCATGATTGCTGGCGCGGGCGACGATTATGTCTGATCGTTCGGCCGAAATATCCGCCATCTCGCTCGCGCATGTCATGGCCGAAGCCCGCGGCTTTCGCCCGCTGCACTTCACGGGGTCGCCCGCGCGCGCAATGCCCGCGGCCGGTTCCGAATTCCACACCGAAACCGACGATCCCTTCGCGCTCGGTCTCGCCGAGGGCCAGCGCGTCGCCGAAGCCGCTTTCGCGGTCGAGCGCCAGCATCTGCTCGCTCTCGCCGCCAGCGCCGAAATACTGCAGGACGAACCGAGCGAAGAACTGGCGCAGCTGATCGCCGAGACGGTCGAGCGGCTCGTTCGCCAGATCGTCGACAGCGCGCCGATCGACGCCGAATGGCTGCACGCGCAGGCCGCAACTGCTGCCGCGATGGTCGCCGAAGCCGACAAGGCGCGCACCCTGTGGGTCAATCCCGCCGACGCCGTGCTGCTGATGGACTCGGCCATCGCGCTGCCGATCGAGGCCGATCCGGCGATGGCGCGCGGCACCGTGCGCATCGAAACCTCGGCCGGCTGGATCGAGCATGGCCGCGCCGTCTATCTGAACGAACTGCGCGCTGCGCTCGGCAGCGAAGGCATCGCCGCATGACGCGCCGCCTCGCCCTGTCCGCGCAGCAGCTGCTCGCGCCGGTCGATCTGTCGGACGCGTCGCCGCGCCGCATCGGTACGCTCGTCGCGCACGAAGGCATCATGCTTGAAGTGTCAGGCTTTCCCCAGCCGCTCGGCAGCAATGTCCGCATCAAATCGGCGACGGGCGACTATGTCTATGGTGAAGTCGTCGGGTTCCGCGGCCACCGCAGCCTGGTTCTCCCCTTCGATACCAACATGCCCCTGGTCACCGGCGCGCCGGTCGAGCCGCATGGCGCCAGCTCGATGGTTCCCGTTGGCAAGGCACTGCTCGGCCGCATCATCGACGCGCAGGGCAATCCGCTCGACGGCCGCCCGGCAGTCCAGTCGCAGTTTCAGTGGCCGCTCGCCGGCCGCAAGGTCAATCCGCTCCGCCGGGGCCGCGTCACCCGGCCGCTCAACATGGGCGTGCGCGCAATCAACGGCCTCCTCACCGTCGGCGAAGGCCAGCGCGTCGCGATCATCGCGGGGTCGGGCGTCGGCAAGTCGGTGCTGATGGGCCAGATGATCGCCGGCACCGAATGCGACGTGATCGTCGTCGGCCTGATCGGCGAGCGCAGTCGCGAAGTCAGCGACTTCGTCGAAACCAAGCTGCCCCCCGAAGTTCGCAAGAAAGCGGTCGTCGTTGCGGTTCCCGCCGACCATCCGCCGCTGCTCCGCCTGCGCGCCGCGATGCGCGCCACCGCGATCGCCGAAGCGTTTCGCGCCGACGGCAAGAAGGTGCTTCTGCTGATCGACAGCCTGACCCGCGTCGCGCATGCGCAGCGCGAGATCGGCCTGACGCTCGGCGAACCGCCGACAATGAAGGGCTATCCGCCTTCGGTCTTTGCGCTGATTCCTTCGCTGGTCGAACGCGCCGGCAACGACAATCTGACCGGCGGCTCGATCACCGCGCTTTACACGGTGCTTGCCGACGGCGGCGACATCGACGATCCCGTCGTCGACAGCGCGCGCGCGATCGTCGACGGCCATATCATCCTCTCGCGCACGCTCGCCGAACAGGGCGTCTATCCCGCGATCGACGTCGCGCGATCGCTATCGCGCACGATGGTCGATTCGGTTGATCCCGAGCATGCCGCCGCCGCCGCACGCTTTCGCCAGCTCTGGTCGGCCTATGAAGAGAATCGCGACCTGATGTTGATGGGCGCCTATGTCGCCGGCGCCGATCCCGTGCTCGACGAAGCGATCGCGCTGCGCGCCCACCAGCTTGCTTTCGTCGCGCAGCCCGCCGCTGCGCAGGTCGATTTCGCCTCCTCCCGCAACGCCCTGATCGAAGGATATTTTGCATGAACGCCCGCACCGCACGCCGTAAACGCATCATCCGCGTGCGCACCGTAGAACATCAGATGGCGGAGGCCAATCTGGCGCGCGCCACGGGCGAACTGGCCAGCCTGGTCGAACTGTCGAAGCGCCTCGAAGCGCTGCGCGCCGACCTGGCCGTCGCGAAAGGCGCAGTCGCGGGCCGTGCGCTCAACACGATCGGCGAACTTGGCGTCCGGCTCGACATGGCAAAGGAAAATCTGGCCGCACCGCTCGTCAATGCAAGCGTCCGCCGCGACGAAGCCGGCATGGTCGCGCAGAGCGCGATGGTGAAGGAAGAATCGGCGGTTCGCCTGTATGAGCGCAGCCGCAAATCGGCCGAAGCCGAAATGGAGCGCCGCACCGACGCCAACCGTCCGCATCGTCGCCGCGCGATGAGCCTCCGCCTGCTCGACGGTGGCGCGGCATGATGGCGTCGCTTCCCCAGACGCCGGCGCAGACCGGCCTCGCATCGATCCTCGCCGCGCTTGGTCAGGCTGCGCCCGCGGGTGCCGCCACCGAAACGCCGGGCTTTGAACAGCTGTTCGCAAATCTGCCCGCAACCGCGACCAACGCGCCGACCGCCGCAAATCTCTTCGGCACGCCGGGCGCAGCACAAACTGTTGTTCCGTCAACCGACGCCGCGGCGCTTGCCACGCCGGTGACGGCGCCCACGCCGCCAGCGGCCGCGCTCTTCGGTCTGCCCCAGCCCGTCGCCGAGATCGCTGTCGATGCGGCCGTCCCTGCCGGCGCCCCGGCCGAAATCGCCGCCGAAAGCATCGTCAAAGTTTCGACTGCATCGACCGCCGAAGCCCTTCCGGCCGATAGGGCCGCAGCCGCTGCCAGCCTGTTGATCACGGTCGCGACCCCCTTCAAAGGTGCGGTGGCGGCGAACGACAAAGCACCGCCTGCCGCCGAAGCCGAAACCGAAACCGAAACGCCGAACGACGGCGAAGCGACCGCCCCGGTCGTCGCGGCTCTGATTATCCAGCCTGCGACGGTCATCGCGGAAACGCCGGCAGCGGCGGGCGTCATCGCGTCCGCGATGCCGACGGCCGACAAACCCGTCACCGAAAAGGCGCCCAAGACCGCCGCGCTGACTTCGGCGCAGCGCCAGACCGATCCCGCGCTGCTGACGCCCGCCACCAAGCCCGCCGAGACCGCGCAACCACAACCGGTCGCTGTTGCCGCCGCCGAACCCAAGACCGGAAAGCTAGCGATCGACGTCGGCGCCTCGATGACCATTCTCTTCGCGCAGCCCGATCTTCAGGGCGCCGCGCCGCTCGCCGAAGCCGCAAAGGCCGCAACAGTTGCCGAGCGCGTGCTCGATCTGGCGAGCGACGACCAGTGGATCGCACAGCTCGCCGCCGACATCGCCGCGACCAAATCGGACAAGGGCGACATCAGCTTTCGTCTGATGCCGCGCCACCTCGGCCGTCTCGATGTCTCGATGCTGACGGGCGACGAAGGCGTGACGCTGAAGCTCGACGCTCAGCATGAAGCGACCGCGACGATCGTCTCGGCCGCGCAGCCGCGCCTCGTCGAAGATCTTCGGCAGCAGGGCGTGCGCGTCGCCGAAACGCAGGTGACCCATACGCCGGCCGAAACTGGCCGCCAGCCACAGAACCCTGGCCAAGGTCGCGGCCATTCGCCCGATGCCAGCCATTTGATCGAAACCGCTGCCGACCAGGCGGACCCCACCACTGACGAACGCACCGCGGACCGCCGCGGCCGCTTTGCCTGACCAGGAAGGACCTGACGATGAGCAAGGAAAAAACACCCGAAGGCGCCGAACCCAAAAAGGGCGGCAAGATGAAGAAACTGCTGGTGCTCGGTATCGGCGGCACCGCGCTGATCAGCGCGGGTGCCGGCGCGGGCATCTATCTGGGCGGTGGCCTCGGCGGCCATGAAGCAAAGCCCGAGGATCACTTCCCGAAGCTTGTCGCGCGCAGCACGGGCGGCGAGGAAGAGGCCCCTGCCGAAGGCGGCAAGGAAGGCGAAGCCGCACCGAAAGTCGGCACCGTTTCGGTCCCGAACGACCGGTTCAAGGTCGATCCGCGCAAGTTCGAGATCACCTATTATCCGATGACCGATGCCTTCACGACGAACCTCGCCGACGGGTCGGGCTTCCTGCAGGTCGGGATCAGCCTTTCGACCTTTTACGACGGCAAGGTGATCAACAACATCAAGCGCCAGCAGGTACCGATCCGATCGGCCGTGCTGATGGTGCTCGCCGAACAGGACCCGGCATTGCTCTCGACCTCGCAAGGCAAGCAGCAGCTCCAGCGTCAGCTCACCAACGCGATCAACGATGTGCTGCGCGACAAGGAAGGCTTTGGCGGCGTCGACAATGTCTATTTCACCAGCCTGGTGATCCAGTGAGCCTCGAGCCGAAACCCGTTGACGCCTCGGCCAAGCAGGCCGCCGATGCGAAAGCGTCGTTGCTTCTGCGCAAGTCCGAAGACAGCTATGCTTTCCCAGTGCTCGACAGTGTCGGCAACCAGTTCGCGCGCTCGCTCCGCGATCTCGTCCGCGCCCTTGGTGCACCGACGGTCCAGATCGAACGCGCGCCGGCGGTGCAGATGCGCTTTGCCGACTGGTGCGCCGAAGTCGCCCCGGGCCTGTTCTGGCGCTATCATGCGCAGCCGCTCAAGGGTCCGGTGCTGCTTGCCGCAACGCGCCCGCTCGTCCTCCAACTTGTCGACATCTTCTATGGCGGCAAAGGCCAGAATGTTGCGGAGCGCGAAGATCTGACCGACGCCGAAGAGCGGTTCGCCGCGCGTCTCGGCCGCGACATGGGGATGCAACTCGCCGCGGCGTGGAAGTCGGGGATCGAACCCGAACTCGATTGCGTCACCAGCGATCCGGCCAAGCTCGCCGCGGTTCGCGCCGACGACGAACTGCTCGTCCAGCGCTTCACGTTGCGCGGTGGCGTGTTCGAAGGCCGGACGATCCTGTGCGCCTATCCGCAGGCCGCGCTGCGCGGAATCGCCGGCGCCGACCCCGCCCCCGACATGCGCGATTCGCCGTCGATCGACCCCGTGTGGACCGCGACGCTCAACAAGGCGCTGAAGAATGTCCGCATGCCCGTCCGCTCGGTGCTCGCGCGCCCCGAAATTTCTTTGGTGAAACTGCTCTCTTTGGAGGTCGGTGATATCATTCCGTTAACCATTCCGCGCAATGTTCCAGTAACCGTCGCCGGCCGCAATTTTGCGTCCGGCAGCATCGGTGAAGCCAATGGAAATGCCGCGATCATGATCGAACGCATCGAAGAAGGACCCGACAATGACTGACATGGCCGAAGCACCCGCCCGGGCCGACCGGCGTGATAAGAGCATCGCCGCGGCGCCGAATTTCGATCTGCTCGCGGGCGTGTCGCTGCGCGTGTCGGTCGAAGTCGGTTCGACGACGATGACGCTTGCCGAATTGCTCGCGCTGTCCGAGGGCAGCGTCGTCGAACTCGACCGCGCCGCGAACGAGTTGCTCGATATCTATGCCAACGGGACATTGATCGCGAAGGGCGAGATCGTCAGCGTCGATGGTCGCTATGGCATCCAGGTCGCCGAAGTCGTCGCGCCCGAACGCGGCATCGCCGGTTTCGACCGGAGGGCCTGATGCTCGAATATATTCTCCGCCTGCTCATCCTGCTGCCGCTCGTCGGCGGCATGGCGTGGGGCAGCCTGTGGCTGTGGAAGCGCGTCCAGATGGGCGTTCCGCTCACCGGCGGCGGTGCCAAACAGCAACGTCCGGTCGAGATGATCGGTGTCCTGCCGCTCGGTCCCGGCACCAAACTCGCCGTGGTCGAATTCGCCGGCCAGCAGATATTGCTGTCGGTTTCGCGCGGCAATGTCACGCGCCTCGCCGACAACAGCCAGGGCGATTTCCATGCCGGCTGACAGCCTGTCTCCGCGCTCGCGCTGGCTGCGCCGCGCCGCGCTGGTTGGAGGCATCGCGTTGCTCGCGGTCGCAACACCGGCGCTCGCGCAGGAGGCTGACGCCAGCGGATTGACGCGTGCCGTGAGCGAAATCGGCGGCAACGGCCGCCCGCTGACGCTGTCGCTGCAAATCCTGATCCTGATGAGCCTGCTGACGGTCCTGCCGTCGCTGCTGCTGATGATGACCAGCTTCACGCGGATCATCATCGTGCTGTCGATCCTGCGCCATGCGCTCGGGCTTCAGCAGACGCCGCCGAACCAGGTGCTCGTCGGCTTGAGCCTCTTTCTCTCGCTGTTCGTGATGCAGCCCGTGATCAGCGAAGTGAACCGCGTCGCGATCGAACCCTATGGTCAGGAACAGATCGACATCGGCACCGCGGTCTCGCGCTCGGGCGATGCGCTCCACAGGTTCATGATGACGCAGACGCGCAAGTCGGACCTGATGATGTTCGCGAAGATCGCCAAAGCTCCCAATTACGCGAGCCCGAAGGATGTTCCTTTCTCGATCGTGCTGCCCGCTTTCGTCACCAGCGAACTCAAGACGGCGTTTCAGATCGGCTTCCTGATCTTTCTGCCCTTCCTCATCATCGACCTGATCGTCGCATCGTCGCTGATGTCGCTGGGCATGATGATGCTGTCGCCGAACATCATATCGATGCCCTTCAAGCTGCTGCTGTTCGTCCTTGTCGACGGCTGGGCACTGACGATGGGTTCGCTCGCTTCCTCGTTCGGGACATAGCCGATGGAAGCCGACTATTTCGTCGGGGTCGCACAGCAGTCGCTGTGGGTCCTCGCTCTCGCCTCGGCGCCGATCCTGATCCCGATCCTGGTGGTCGGCGTGCTGCTCGGCATGGTTCAGGCCGCGACCTCGATCAACGAACAGACGTTGAGCTTTGTGCCCAAGCTGATCGTGACCGCCATCTGCCTGGCGATCTTCGGCAGCAGCATCCTCGTGCTGCTCACCGATTTTACGCAGGATATTTTCGCGCAGATCCCGAACCTGGTGCGCTAGGGGCGAAATGGACCCCGCCGACATTCCGAATATCGAGGCTATGCTCCAGCTATGGATGCTGGGGATGATCCGGCCCGGCGCCGCCTTTCTGGCTGCACCGGTGTTCGGCGCTGCGAATGTTCCCGTCCAGCTGCGGCTGGTCATCGCGCTCGCCGTCGGCGTGCCGGCGGTCGCGGCGTCGGGAATGACGCTGCCCGTCGACGGGATCGTCTCGGTTCCGGGCCTGCTGATGGTCATCGGCGAGGTCGTCATCGGCCTGGCGATCGGCTTCGTCCTCCAGATGGGTCTCGCCGCCGCACTGCTTGCGGGCGAAGCGATCAGCAACGCGATGGGGCTTGGCTTCGCCGCGATGGTCGATCCGTTGAGCGGCCAGTCGAGCACCGTGATCGGGCAATTCCTTTCGATGCTCGCAACCGCGCTGTTTCTCGCCGCGAACGGGCATCTGCTGCTGATCGAGATCATTGTCGATAGTTATCAGGCGCTGCCCCCCGGCAATGCCTTTCCGTCCTTCACCGCGATTGGCGGCATCTTGCGTTTCGCGAGCCTGATGTTCGCGGCCGGCCTGACGATCGCGCTCCCTGTCGGCTTCGTCCTGATCCTGGTCCAGATGATCATGGGCGTGATTGGCCGCTCGGCACCGGCAATGAACCTGTTCGCGGTCGGCCTGCCTGCCACCTTGCTCGCGGGCGTCGTCCTGCTCGGCATGGCGACGCCGGCGATGGCCGACGCCATCGCGCACTTCCTTGGCGAAGCGCTCGACATGGCGCGTACGATCGCGGCGGGGCGCTGAGCGATGGCGGCAACGACCGACCGCGACCAGAAGACCGAACAGCCAACGGCCAAGAAGCTCGCCGATTCGGCGCGCGAAGGCGATGTGCTGATGTCGCGCGAGCTCGCGACGGCGCTGATGATGCTCGCGGGCGCCGGTTGGCTGCTCGCTGCGGGTGGCTGGCTCGTCCAGTCGGCCGGCAAATTGCTGAAGCGCGGCCTGACGCTCGATGCCGACGATGTCGCGCATTTTGCACCCGGCGAGGCGCTGATGCGCAATGGCACCGAAATCCTCCTGCCGCTTGCGGCGCTGTTCGGGCTCGCGATTGCCGCGAGCATAGCGGCGCCCGCGATGCTCGGATCGCTCGGCTGGCGCGGCAAGGCGCTGGGCTTCAAGGGCAACCGCATGAACCCGCTGAGCGGGCTCAAGCGCATGTTCGGGCCGCAAGGCCTGATCGAGCTGTTCAAGTCGCTCGCCAAGGTGCTGCTGCTCGGTGCCATCGGCTATTGGATCGTCTCGGACAGCATGCCTGCGATCATGACGATGGCGCAGGCCGACCTGCAGGGCGCGGTCGGACTCGCCGGCAAGGCGATCGGCCATGCGATGCTCGCGATGGCGGGCGGGCTCGTCATCATCGCGCTGATCGACGTCCCGGCGCAATGGTATCAACGCAACCGCCGCCTGATGATGAGCAAGCAGGAAGTGAAGGAAGAGTCGCGCGAATCCGACGGTGCGCCCGAACTCAAGCAGGCACAGCGCCAGCGCGCGCATGAAATTCTCAGCGGCTCGGCGCGCAAGGCGGTGTCCGACGCCACTGTCATCCTGACCAACCCGACCCATTTCTCGGTCGCGCTGCGCTATCGCCCCGGTGTCGATGCCGCGCCGGTCGTCGTTGCGCGCGGCCGCGGCGATGTAGCGCTGTCGATCCGCGAGCTGGCACGCACGGCCGACGTTCCGATCCTCGAATATCCGCAGCTCGCGCGTGCCATCTACTTCACCGCGCGCGCTGGCCGCGTGATTCCGGAAGAATTGTTCGTCGCGGTCGCCACCGTCCTGGCGTTCGTCTTCCAGCTCGAACGCGCGGTCGCCGAAGGGCTCAGCAAGCCTTTGGTCGATGTGCCGCCGTCGCACCGTTTCGACCCCGAAGGCCGCCGACAAAATTGACGATCCGGCACTTAATGCGCGGAAAATCGGGCCGTTAAGGGTGTCGAAGGATATTTGCCATGGTTACGTCAATCGTCAACGCGCTCGGCGCCGGGTCGGGAATCGACATCAAGGGGCTGGTCACCGACCTGGCCGCCGCGTCGCGCGAACCGAAGGTCACCCGCATCAGCGCCCTCGTCACCGCGAACCAGGCGCGGATCAGCGCCGTCGCGCAGGCTCGATCGGACCTGGTCGGATTTGCCGATTCGCTCGAACAGATGATTTCGGACGGCTCGCTCCGCAGCACGCCGACGGTGTCGGACGAAAGCGTCCTCGCCGCGACCGCGCGTGCCGGTTTGCAGGCCGATAAATTCGCCGCGACGATCGTCGTGAACAGCCTTGCCCGAGCGCAGAGCAGCTATTCGGGCATTATCGCCGACAAGACCGCTGCGATCGGCACGGGCACGATGACGCTGACCGTCAACGGCGTGGCAAAGACGATCACCGTGGGCGCGACGAACAACAGCCTCGAAGGCCTTGCCGCCGCGATCAACGCGAGCGGTGCGGGCGTTACCGCATCACTCATCGCCGATCAGGGCGGCAGCCGCCTGATCGTGAAAGGCGCGACTGGTGCCGCCAACGCTTTCACGCTGACCGCCGATGCCGGCGCCGATCCGGCACTCGCCGCCTTTGCTACCGATGGCGGCCTGGCGGTCGGCCAGAGCGCTGCCAACGCCGAATTCACGCTCGACGGCATCGCGTTCAGCCGCGCGTCGAATACGATCGACGACGTCGTTCCTGGCGTCTCGCTGACGCTGAAGAAGGCGGCGCCCGGCCAGCCGGTCGACATCGGCGCGAACCGCCCGCTCGACCTGATCAAGCAGACCGTCAGCGACTTCGTCGACGTTTATAACCAGCTCAAGAAGAGCCTGCAGGCCGCATCGAAGATGTCGGGCCCGACGACGGGCCTGCGCGAACTCGAACGCGAACTTCAGGGTCTGGCCAGCAAGGTTCTGACCAGCCACGGCAGCATCAACAAGCTGGCCGACATCGGCGTCTCGTCGACCAAGGACGGGCTGTTGTCGGTCGACAAGACCAAGCTCGATGCGGTTCTTGCATCCGACGCCGGCGCGGTCGAGGGGCTGTTCAATCCGCTCCGCGACGGCACGCACAACACGACGACCGATCCCGGTATCGCCGGCATTCTCGACGCGATCCGCGACAAGGCGGTCGCGACCGATGGGGCCATCGGCCGCGTCGAAAAATCGCTGACCGACAAGAACAAGACCCTCGTCGACGAGCTTGCGAAGGTCGAAACGCGCGAAGCCGCCTATAAGGCAAGGCTCGAAAAGCAGTACAGCACGCTCGACGTCAAGCTGAACGCCTTCAAGGCAACGCAGGCCTATCTCGAACAGCAGATCAAGCTGTGGAACAATTCGAATAACGATTGATGGTGACGACCGTGCCCGCAACCGCCTCGACCGTCCGCGCTGCCGGACTTTACCGCCGCTTGCAGAACGAGAGCCGCGCGGTCGCGTCGGATCCGATCGAGCTTGTCACCATGCTCTATGACGAGCTGGAGACCGCAGTCGGCGTGCTGGCGTCGATGGTGCGCCAGGGGCAGCGCGTGTCCGCGACCGACCCGGCCCACCGCGCGCGATCAATCCTGATCGGGCTCGACGTCGGCCTCGACCATGACCAGGGCGGCGATGTCGCGATCGCATTGTCGCGCGTCTATCGCAGCATGCGCCGCAAGCTGGACGACGCGGTCGCGGCGAACGATGCCGACGATCTCGACCAACTGCTCGGCGGCATCGTCACCGTCAGCTCGGCCTGGCGCCAGCTCCGCCAGTAAAATCCTTCATTCCTGAAAAAGGTTCGGCACCGGCCGCTTCCCTACGGCCGCCAAGTGGGGACAGGCGACAGAGGGAAAAGTGCGACCGGTGCCGAATTCAGCGGCGCCGAAACTGGTGGGGTAGTTATCAGGCTGCCTGCTGCTGAACTCCATATTTGCGCATCTTTTCGATCAGCGTCGTCCGCTTCAATGTCAGCAGACGCGCCGCCTCGGAGATGATCCCGTCGGCCAGATCGAGCGCATTGTGAATCTGTTCGAGTTCGATCGTTTCGATCTCACGCTTGAGATCGATCGGGCGGCCCGGCGCCGGCGTCTTCGCGAAGGGCGTCGGCGCGGGCTGGTCATCACCGCTGGCGGGCACCGCGGCGAAGCTGCTGGGGACAGCTTGCCGCGGCGCCAGCGCTGCGGTGGGGTTCAAAAGCATGATGACGTCTTCGGCACTCAGCGTCTCGCCGCTGTGCAGCACGCTGGCGCGTTCGACGAAGTTGCGAAGCTCGCGGACGTTGCCGGGCCAGCCATGCTGCATGAGCAACGCCATTGCGGCATCGTCATAGCGGCATTTGGCGTCAGCCGGCATCTTGCGCTGGAAGTGGCGGATCAGCGCCGGAATATCTTCGACCCGATCGGCAAGGTTCGGAACCTGCACCACGACGACACCGAGACGGAAGAACAGGTCTTCGCGGAAGCGGCCATCGGCAATCGCGGCGCCCAAATCCTGGTGCGTCGCCGAAATCACACGGACATCGACCGCCTTCATCTCGCTGCTGCCGACGCGGACGATCGTCCGGTCTTCGAGCACGCGGAGGAGCTTGACCTGCATGTCAAAGCGCATGTCGCCAATTTCGTCGAGGAAGAGCGTGCCGCCCTCGCTCGCTTCGAAATGGCCGATGCGACGGGCATGGGCCCCGGTGAAGCTGCCCTTTTCATGGCCGAACAATTCGGATTCGATGAGCTCGCCGGGAATGGCGCCGCAGTTGATTGCGGAGAAAGCCTTGCCCGAACGGGCGCCTTCGTCGTGAATGGCGCGGGCGACTAGTTCCTTGCCCGATCCCGAGGGACCGCACAGCATGACCGAAGCGTTCGAGCGGGCCACCCGCCGGATCATTTCGCGCAAGCGGACCACCGCCGGGCTGTGCCCGATGATCAGCGCCTCGAGCGCTGCCTGATCCTTATTCTGCCCCACCACAGTCATGTTCGTCTCCACCGCGCCCCCCAATTGGCGCTTCCGATGGCGACAGAGATTGATGAAAATGGTAAACGAAACCTTAGTTACGTTAACTCAAAGCATTGAAAACAAAGCATTATTGCCATATTGGCTGTAATGCTCCAGTAATTTCCCCGTTAACGATTTTCAATGCTGCCAGATTGGTTCTAAATTCCGTCATCGACACGCCAGCCAAGCGTGATCGAAATGCGGCGGTTGCGCGGATCGAGGCGATCGGAAGGATTATAAGGCTCGCGATCGGCGACCCCTTCGATGCGGGCATAACGCTTTCCGTCGATCCCGCGATACTCCAGGAAGTTGCGCACGACCTCGGCGCGGTCGACCGACAGTCGCCAATTGTTCATGCCCGTTTTGGCCGACCAGGGCGCAGCATCGGTATGGCCGCGGATCATCAGCTGGTTCGGCGTACCGGCGATCGGCTTCGCAATTTCACTGAACAGCTTTGCGCCCGCCGGCGTCAGTTGGCTGGTGCCCATGACGAACATCGAAAAGTCGGCATCGTCGACGACGTCGATCCGCATGCCCTCGGTCGTGACGGTGAAACGCAAGTTGCGCGCGAGCCGCTTGAGATCACCCTGTTTCTGAACGCGATCCATCATCGACTTGGCGACCTGGGCGAATTTCTCTTTCTGACTCTCGCGGCCCGCAGCTTCCTTGGGCCCGCCGACGGCGTCCTTGGGGATGGTGAGCGAACGCGTACCCGTCTGCCCTGCGCGATGCGGATAGCGGTCCGCCGCGACGATCGAATCGCCGCCGAACAGCCCCGAGCCGCCGGCTGCATCGGTTTTGGTCTTGATCAGCGTCGGCGCGAAATAATCCGCCAGAGCCTTGCGCTGCTTCTCGGTCGTCGCCCCCAAAAGCCACATCAGCAGAAAGAAAGCCATCATGGCGGTCACGAAGTCGGCATAGGCGACTTTCCACGCGCCGCCGTGGTGACCGCCGTGTGGCGCCTCGATGATCTTTTTGACGATGATCGGTCGAACCATGTTCGGACGCGCAGCCATTTAACGCCCCCGCATCCCGTCAAAGACTTCGGCGAAGCTTGGCTGGTTGTGATGGTCGACACCCGAACGCGCGGCCTCGATCACCAGCGGCTGCGGGTGGCCATGGAGCGACGCGACGATGAGCTGCTTCACCGTATGATAGATCGCAGAGTCGCTTTCGATCACCGTCTTCGCGCGTGCCGCGAAGGGGCCGACCAGGCCGTAGGCGAGCAACACGCCAAGGAAGGTGCCGACGAGCGCCGACCCGATCATCGCGCCCAGAATCTCGGGCGGCTTGTCGATCGAGCCCATCGTCTTCACGACGCCAAGCACCGCCGCAACGATACCAAGCGCGGGCAGCGCATCGGCAAGGCTTTGCAGCCCATCGGCCGGCTTGATCGCGTGGTGACGGTGGCTCTTCAGCGCATTGTCCATCACATCCTCGACCGCATGCGGATCGAGCGTGCCCGACGACACGACGACAAGGCGCAGCGTGTCGCAGATCAGGTGGATCAGCGTGTCGTCCTTCAACAGCTTGGGATATTGCTGGAAGATCGGCGAGCTTTTGGGATCCTCGATATGCGGCTCGACCGCGACAGGGCCGTCGGTGCGCATCATCTTCATCAGGGTCGAGACAAGCAGGATGCAATCGAGATAGTCCTGCTTCTTGTATGCCGGACCCTTGAACACTTTGCCGAGCCCGCCGCCCAGCGCTTTCAGGTCTGCGCCCGAATTGCCGATGATCAGCGAGCCGATCGCGGCGCCGCCGATGATCAGCATTTCGTGGGGAAGCGCATGCAGGACGGGTTCGAGGTTACCGCCGGTCAGCGCGAAACCCCCGAACACCAGCAGGATCAGTACGACAATGCCGATTACGGGAAACATGCGCGATCAACTCCACTCGGGGCGGTACCCCGCAAAAATCAAGGGACGTCTTTATGCTTAACGGCAGCAGTCGGCAGATATTGAGGCGGCTCAGTTCAAAAGATCGAACAATGTCTGCCGGTTGATCTTGGCAAAGGCCGCCTGCGCCGCGTTGAGCGTCAGGTCCTGTGCGTTGAGCTGGGCAATCGCGGTCTGCAGATCGACTTCTTCGACCGACTGGCGCTCGTCGGCGATCTCGATCCCGCGTGACGACAAGCTGTCGCCGATGCGTTCGAGACGCCCGGCCGACAGGCCGAGCGCGGCATTCTGGTCGGCGATATGCGAAATTGCGCCGGTGATATTGGTGAGCGCCGCATCGATCCCTGCCTGGTTTCCGGCAGCCACCGCGGTCGCTGCGTCGCGTAGCCCCGTCGACAGCGCATTGCCGCCGACGACGAACGCCGACGCGGCCGATTGCACCGGCGCGAAGCTGACGTCCGAATCGAAACGGACGACGCGCGCATTGCCCGCTGCGAACAGCGGCTCGCCGTTCGAATCGCGCGTTGCAGCAAGGCCGTCGATCTCGTCGGCGATCGCGTTGAGTTCGGCCGCGATCGTCGCGAGGTCGGTCGGGCTCATCGTGCCGCTCGCCGCCGACAGCGTCAGTTCGCGTGCGCGGGCGAGCATGTCGCTCGTCGAGCCCAGCACGTCACTGGCCTGCGCGACCTGCGCCTGCGCCGATTTGATGTTCGCCTGCCAGCTCGTCATGCTCGCCTGCGTCGTGCCGATCGTCAGGATGCGGCGCGCGGCGACGGGGTCGTCGGACATGCGCTGGATGCGCTTGCCCGTCGAAAGCTGGATCTGGGTGCGCTCGAGCGCGTCGGCGAGCTTGCCCTGGCGCGCGATCTCTCGCGTCATGCGATTGCCTACGGCATTAATCATCGTTCCAGCCCCTCAATCAAATCGAGCTCAACAGCGTCTGCATCGTCTCGCGCGCGACCTGGATCGTGCGCGCGGCCGCCGAATAGGCTTGCTGAAAACGCAGCAGTTCGGCCGCCTCATTGTCGAGATTAACCTCGCTCACCGAATCGCGAGCAGCAGCAGCGCCGTCGGCGCGCGTCGTGGCGGCGGCATCCTGTGCACGGGCCGACGCGGTCGTTTGCGCCTGCCCGGCGAGATGCCCCGACCATTTGGCTTCGGGATCGTTCGCGCCGCGCATTGTGCCGAGCGCGAGCATATTGCCATTGGTCGATGTCGGCGTCGCGGCGGCAACCTGGCTCGCCGTAAGCGGCGATGCGGTCAACGTCGCGGCGCTCGTGCCGGCAAAGAGCGCCTGGCCGGGATTGCCATTGGCGTCGATCCCTGCCTGATGGGCGGTGTTGAGCTGGCCAGCGAATTGCGTCGCCATCGTATCGAGCCCGGCACGCTGGTCGGCGATATGGTTCGACGCCTCGGCAAAGCCCGCGAGCGAACCCGTTGCATTCGGGAAAGGCGCGCCGCCAATCGTATAAGAGACGCGTCCGTCGGCCGCCGTCGCCATGCCGATCGGCGTCACGACGCCGCCGCCGACGAGCAGGTCGCCGCTGCCGGTCGCGCGCAGCGTCACCGCGCCATGCGTATCGAAAGTCGCACTGACGCCGGCCTGCGACGAAAGTTGGTCGAGCAGCCGGTCACGCTCGTCGAGCAGCGCCGCCTGGTTGGTCGAACCGTCGCGCGCCTTGCGCAGCCCGACGTTGATCTGTTCGAGCGCATTCAAATTGGTGTTGAACTGCGAAACCTCGGCCGTTGCCGCGCCTGCGGTGCCGTCGGAAAGGCTCGACAAGCGGTTCGCGGCCGTCTGGAAGCCTGCAGCGACGTCGCTCGCAGCCTGCAGGAACTGTGCGCGCAGCGTCGGGTTCGACGGATCGGCAGTCAACTGGTCGGCGGTGGTGTAAAGTTTGGTGAGCGCAGTCTTGATGCCGTTGGTATCGTCGCTCAAAGCGCTCTCGACGCGGTTCATCCATTCGAGCTTTGTCGCGGCGCGTTCAGAATCGCCCGACGATATGCGCGCGTCGTTGATCAGCCACTGATCGACCGAGCGCACGACGCCCTTGACGTCGACCCCGCCCGGCGTGACGGACCCGCGATACAGCACCATGTTGCTGCCGGCTGGCACTTCGCCAAGGTCGAGCCGTCGGCGCGCATAGCCCGGCGTCTGCGCGTTGGCGATATTGTCGCCGACCGTCGACAGCGCGCGCGAATAGGCGCGCAGCCCCGTATAGCCAATGCTGAGAAGATCGCTCACTGGAGGGCTCCGGACGCCGCCGCGCGGCCGCGCAGCTGCGCCTCGACCATGTCGGCAATTCCGAACTGGCGGAGCGAGGCCATCGAGTCGGCGGTCTTGGCGTCCGCCATTTCACGGAAATTGTCGGTCGCGCTCGATCCGAAGATGTCGTCGCCGAGCTTCGCCTGCCGCATCGACGCCATCAACTGGCGCAAAATCACAGCCTCGAAAGCTTCAGCGGCCTTGCGCAGCCCGCCGTCGCCGCCGCCCGCCGCCGCGGGCGTCGGGGCGGGACCAAAGGAGGAGGAGATGGGCGTCGTCATATGATCACCAGTTCCGCAGTCAGCGCGCCAGCCTGGCTCAGCGCTTCAAGGATGGCGACAAGGTCGCCGGGAGGGACGCCCATGCGGTTGATCGCATCGACGAGCTGCGACAGCGATGCGGTGGACTTCACCAGCATCATCGGACGATATTCCTGGTCGACGCCGATATCGCTCGACTGCTCGACCGCCGTTTCGCCGCGACTGAACGGCGTCGGCTGCACCACCGTGGGCGATTCCTTGATCGAGACGGTGAGCTTGCCCTGCGACACCGCCGCGGTGCCGACGCGGACCGCGCCGTTGATAACGACCGTACCGGTGCGCGCATTAACAATGACCCGCGCCGGAGGTTCGGATCGGATGACCTCCAGATTCTCGATCCGCGACATCAGCCGCATGCGTTCGTCGCCGCCAATCGCCGCGCGGATAGCGATGCTGGCACCGTCAAGCATCACTGCCGAGCCAGGCAGCGACTTGTTGATCGCATCGGCAACGCGCTGAGCATTGGTTGCATCGAACTGGTGGAGGTTGAAAGTCAGCTGGTCGGTCGTGGCAAACCCCGTGTCGACTGCGCGCTCGACTGTCGCACCGCCCGCGATCCGGCCGCTCGACGGCACATTGACCGTCAGCTTGGACCCGTCGGCGGCATCGACGCCCAGACCGCCAATGACGAGGTTGCCCTGCACCATCGCGTAAATTTGCCCGTCAGCGCCATAGAGCGGCGCGAGCACCAGCGTGCCGCCGCGCAGGCTCTTCGACTTGCCGATCGCCGATACGGTGACGTCGAGGCGCTGGCCGGGCTTCGCAAAGGGCGGCAGCTCGGCGGTGATCATCACCGCTGCGGCATTTTTGAGCGCCGGATTGACCCCGGCCGGCAACGTGAGACCAAAGCGCGACACGGCGCCCTTCAGCCCCAGCGTCGAATAGTCGAGGCTGTCATCGCCCGTACCTGCAAGCCCAACGACGATACCATAGCCCGTCAGCTGGTTGGCGCGAAGGCCCTGGAATTGGCCCATGTCCTTGATCCGTTCGGCATGAGCCGGCGCGGACAGGCCGAAGCTTGCCAGAAGCAGCAGCAGGAAGGTGACGAGGGTCGGACGCTTGGTCACTTCATTATCCTCTTCAGAACGGGCTCAGGATCGAGAAGAAGCGCTGCAGCCAGCCTTGCTTGCTGGCGCGCGCAATCTCGCCCTTGCCCACGTAACGGATGTTGGCGTTGGCGACGCGGGTCGACAGGACGCGGTTGTCGGGCCCGATGTCGATCGCGCGGACGATGCCGGAGATCTGGACGCGCTCGTCGCCGCGATTGAGCGTGAGCAATTTCTCGCCCTTCACCAGCATCGTGCCGTTCGGATAGACTGCGGCGATGGTCACGCTGACCTCGCCCGACAGCGCATTCGACTGCGAGGCATCGCCCTTGCCCTTGAACGCCTGGTTGCCGCCCATGGCGACATCGCTGGGGTTGAACAGCGACAGCGGACCGGTCGTCGGCGGCGTCAGGCCGATGTCGCCATCGCGCTGCATCGTCGCGGCATTGCTCTTCGTCGCGGCGGTGCGCTCGACGAGCTGGATCGTGATGATGTCGCCGACGGCACCGGCGCGTCCGCCCGAGGTCAACGGCGTGTAGCCGCTCTGGAAGATCGCACCATTGCTCGGCGGCGCCGGCGGCGGTGCGGGCATCGACACCGCAAAGGCATCGGGCGCAACCTTGTCCTTCGCGAAGGCCGGAGCCGACGCGAGCACAAGTGCCATCATTGCGAGCTTAGAGAGTTTGCGCGGCATTTTTCATCATCTCGTCGGTGGCCGAGATCATCTTGCTGTTGACCTCATAGGCGCGCTGCGTTTCGATCATGTCGACGAGTTCCTCGACGACATTGACGTTCGATCCCTCGAGCATCCCGCCACGAAGCGAGCCGCGGCCCTCTTCGCCGGCAGCGCCGACCTGCGGCGCCCCGGAGCCCTGCGTCTCGACGAGCAGGTTGTTGCCGATCGCCTGCAGCCCGGCCGGATTGGCAAAGCGGGCAAGCTCGATGCGACCAAGCTCGGTCAGCGTCCCGTCGGGGCCGGTTGCCGATACGGTGCCGTCGGCGCCGATCGAAACGCTTGCCGCATCTTCGGCGATCTGTATCTGCGGCTGGATCGGCTTGCCATCCGACGTCACGAGGACGCCTTCGGGCGAGCGGCCGAAATTGCCGGCGCGCGTATAGCCGATGCGCCCGTCGGGCATCTGGACCTGAAAATAGCCGGCACCGTCGATCGCGACATCCAGGCCGTTGCCTGTCGTGGCGAACGTGCCCTGCGTGTCGATGCGCGCGGTGCCCGAGATCGCGACGCCGGTGCCGAGGTTGAGCCCGGTCGCATAGCGGTTCTCCGCCGACGAGGGCGCTCCCGCCTGCGTCATCATCTGATAGCTCAGCGTCTCGAAACTCGCGCGGTCGCGCTTGAAGCCCGTCGTGTTGACGTTGGCGAGGTTGTTGGCGATCACCTGCATCCGGAAGCCCTGGGCATCCAGACCGGTTCGTGCGACGTGAAGGGCTCCGAAGCTCATCTCATATTCTCCTTAACGGGGCAGCTGCATCAGATTGGCGGTCGCGCTGTCCATGTCGCGCGCATCGGTGATCATCTTGAGCTGCGTATCCCAGCTCCGGCTCGCTTCGATCATCTCGACGAGCGCGGTGGTTGCGGCGACGTTCGATCCTTCGATCGAACGGGTAACAAGGCGTGCTTCGGGATCGTCGGGAAGAATCCCGCCGCCCTTGACGCGGAACAAGCCGTCGAGGCCCTTGACGATATTGGATCCTGTCGGGGTCGCGAGCCGCAACCGGTCGACTTCCTGCGGGCTGGCGGGATCGCCGCCCGACGGCACGACCCAGACTCGGCCTTCGGTATCGATGCTGATCGAATCCGCAGGCGGAATGGTCACCGGACCCTGCGCACCCTGGACGGGGCTGCCGTCACCGGTGGTCAGCAGACCGCTCGGCGACAATTGCAGGTCGCCGCGGCGCGTATAGGCTTCCTCGCCATTTTGCGCCTGGACGACGAGCAGCGCATCGCCCTGCACCGCGACATCGAGGTCGCGGCCGGTCGACGTAATCGTACCGGCACGCATGTCGGCGCCGAGCACTTCTTCCGACGACACCGCGCGGGTTTCGAAACCGCTGCCGTTGAGCCAGAGTGTCTGGGCCTCGGCCATGTCGGCGCGAAAGCCCGGCGTCTGCGCATTGGCAAGATTGTTCGCAATCGCCGTCTGCCGGGCCATGCTGCCCCGCATCGCGGTCAGGCTGGTATAGATGAGGCGGTCCATCTGGAAACTCCCGGCAGGCGGCTACGCGCGGTTCTTAGGTGCGCATGTTGATGACGGTCTGGGTCAGCGTCGACGCGCCCTCGATCGCCTTGGCATTCGCCTGGAAATTGCGCTGCGCGGCGATCAGCATCACCAGCTCTTCGGTGATGTCGACGTTCGAGCGTTCGAGCGTTCCCGACCGGATCGTGCCCATCGGGCCGTTGGTCGCGGCGTCGATGGTCGGCTGACCGCTTTCGCCGGTCGACTGCCAGTGCGCGTCGCCGATCGGGCGCAGCCCCTCCATCGCGGGGAAAGTTGCCATCGCGACCTTGCCGAGCACCTGGTCCTCGCCATTGGCGTAGGTTGCGGTGACCAGGCCGTCGAGATCGACCGACACGTTGATCAGTGCGGCGGTCGGATCGCTGGGCGCGCCGTCGGGCAGCACGAAGTCGAACGCGCCCGCAAGCGTGCGGTCGGTGACGTTGCCGGTGGCGTCGACGGGAAGAAGCTGGAGCTTCTGACCGGTCGAATCGACAACCGTACCATCGGGGAGCGGCGAGAAAGCGCCATTACGGGTATAAGTCACCTGATTGCGCGGCGGCTCGCCCTTGACGATGAACAGGCCCTCGCCGACGATCGCCAGATCGAGCGTCTTTTCGCTCGATTCAAACGACCCCTGCGTGAACTGCTGGGCGATCCCGATCAGGCGCTGCCCCTGGCCCGCGACGGTCTTCGACGACTGCGTCGGCGACGAAGCGAAGATGTCGCCGAACTGCGCCTTGCTGCGCTTGAAACCGATCGAGTTGGCGTTGGCGATATTGTTCGAGACGACCGACATATCGGTCTGGGCGCCCTTGAGGCCCGAAAGCGAAGTATAAAACGACATGGACTTATCCTTCCTGCGTGAAGATCAAATGGTCGGGGTTGTCTGGGGTGCGGGCGTTTGCGCCGCCTTGATATCCTTGAGCAGCGCGGTCTGCGCCGCGAGCTGATCGGAGATCGATTTCAGTACCGTATTGGTCTCGCTGACCCCCGCGAGGCTGGAGAATTGCGCCATCTGCGCGACCATCTCCTGGTTATCGACGGGGTTGAACGGATCCTGCGCCGACAGCTGCGCCGTCATCAGGCGAAGAAAATCGCCTTGGTCGAGCTGCTGACCCTTCAGCTGCGTCGGCGTCACCGACGGATTCTGCGAGGTGATCGAATTAACGGCCATGATTATTGTCCCAACCGCAGCGTTTCGTTGATCAGGCCCTTTGCGGTTTCGAGGACCTGGACATTGTTCTGATATTGGCGGGCGGTCTCGACCATCTCGACCAGCTCCGCGGCGCTATCGACCGCGGCTTCCCACACATTGCCGTCCTTGTCGGCGAGCGGGTTCGACGGATCGTGACGCTTCGAGGGCGCCATCTTGCTCGTCGTGACCTGGTCGACCTGCACGGTCGCGCGGCCCTGCGAGTCCATCACGGTGCGGAACACGGGCTTGAGCGAGCGGAAGGCTTCCTTCTCGCTGCCTGCCACCGTGCCAGCGTTGGCGAGGTTCGACGCCGTGGTGTTGAGGCGAACGAGCTGTGCCGACATGGCGCGCCCGCTGATATCGAACACAGAGAAATTGCCGTTCATGGTCATTCGCCCTTGATCGCGCGCGTCAGCGTGTTGACGCGGCCCTGGAGGAAAGAGAGGCTCGAGCGATAGGCGAGCGCATTTTCGGCGAAGGCCGTCTGTTCGGTCGACATTTCGACGGTATTTCCGTCGAGCGACGGCTGGACCGGAACGCGATAGGCGGTCGCGCCCTCGATCGCTCCCTGGGTCGAACCGCCCTGCTGAGCCAGATCGAGCGCCTTCGAGAAGTCCAGGTCGCGCGCCTTGTAATTGGGCGTCGCGGCGTTGGCGATGTTCGACGCGAGCATCATCATGCGCTGGCTGCGCAGCTGAAGCGCCGTCGCGTGCAGGCCAAAGAGTTTCTCGGATGCCATCATCAATTCCTTTCGCCGGGGTCCGGACGGGATTTGAGCCCGGACGCGCGGAAAACACCAAGGCATGATGCAATCGGCGTGCCAAAATGATTTTACCAATATTTTTCAATCGCTTGATGCAGAATGGTTGCCCGCTCGAATGGCAACCCATGGCGTCTCGTCAAAAGATTGACGTGCAGTTGGCCGCCCTCGCGCAAATCCGCGGCAAATCGCGACTGGCACGCATCCTGCAAATCAACGGACGAATTTCGACGGGTGAATTTGGACCAGCAAGGATTTGGATATGAACCGCAAGATTGCCGTCTGCATCGCTGCGAGCCTGATCGCCAGCCCCGCCGCGCGCGCCCAGCAGGCGACCGAGGACTGGCAAGCGATCGATATCCTGACCCAGATGGTCGCCAACGCGATGGGCCGCACTGCAACCCCGATCGATCGCCGCATCAAGCTTGCGCGTTGTCCTGAACAGACGTCAGTCACTGCGATCGACGCCCAGACACTCGCCGTGCGCTGCGCGTCGCTCGGCTGGCGGCTACGCGTGCCGATGACCGGACCCGCGGGCGCGATGACGACACCGGCGGGTTTTGCCGCCCCTTCGTCGACACCGGCGATCCGCCGCGGCGACACCGTCCGCGTATCGATCGAGACCGAAAACTTCTCGGTCAGCTATTCGGCAACAGCCACGCAGGACGGCCGCATCGGCGAAACAATCGCGCTGCGCGGCACCGACGCGAAAAACCTGATGAGCGGCATCGTTACCGGCCCCGGGCGCGCGCGTCTGCAGGACTGAAACCGCCAAGTTAAGCCCCACTGGCCCGGCGGTGTCGGCTTTCCGACACCGCCGGGCTTCTTTTTTCATTTTTTCGGTAACCAGCCCTTAATCTCCCGAAACGCCATCCGTTAAACCTCCCGAGACGCTTCCACCGATTTTCGGGTGGAGCAAATGGAGGCAGCCATGTCGGGAGACAGCAAGATCGGGCCGGTGGGCGGAATCATCCGCACTGCTCCCGTGCGCAAGATCGCAGGCAGCGCGGACGCGGCGACGGCACGTACGGCGTCGCCAGACGCGCTCCCGGGCGCCAAACTGATCCGCATGGCGAGCGACCTTGCCTCGATGCCGCCGCCGGTCGATGCCGCGCGCGTGGCATCGCTACGCACCGCGATTGCCGAAGGCAGCTATCGCCTCGATTCCGCGACCATCGCGCTGGCGATGCTCAACTATGCCGAGGGACGCGCGAACTGATGCCGATGGCGAATATCCAGGCCAAGCTCGACCTTCTGGTCGGCGCTCTCGACGGGCAGGACGCCGGCGCGATCATCGCGGCGACCGAAGACCTTGCGACCGCGGTGATCCTGTTTCGCGGCAGCGCCATTCCGAACGGCGGCGAGGCCGAGGCACGCACGCTCATAACCCGGACGCTCGCACAGCTAGAAGCCGCCGCGATCCGCGTCAATGTGCTCAAGGACTGGACGCGTCAGAGGATTGACGCAAACCATCAGATCCGCGGAACGCACCATCGCGGCCTTGCCTTAAACTATTGATAAACCATATATTCCGGTGAGTTTCCGGAAAATGGCACGATGATTGCTTTTATTCTGTTGAGTCAGCGCTTGCTGAACCAGCGGAACCAAATGCATGAATCTGATCAACCCCACTGCGACCCCGGCACCCGGCGCCGTCCCCGTCCTGGATGCGGTCCATAATGCATCGGCGCGCACCGGTGTCGACTTCGACTATCTGGTCGACGTCGCACGCGTCGAAAGCCGCTTCAACCCGACCGCAAAAGCCCCGACCTCGTCGGCGCGCGGGTTGTACCAGTTCACCAAGCAGACCTGGCTGGCAACCCTGCGGCGCCACGGCGAAACCCATGGCCTGGGCTGGGCCGCCAACGCCATCGGCCAGGATGCGGCGGGACGGCTCAGCATCGCCGACCCCATGCTGCGCGACCAAATCCTTGACCTGCGCGACGATCCCGTTGCGGCATCGAACATGGCGGCCGCGCTGACCTCCGACAATCGGGATTATATCGAAGGCCGCATCGGTCGTGCTGCCGAGCCGGTCGATCTCTACCTCGCGCATTTCCTCGGCAGCGCCGGTGCCGCGCGCTTCCTTGGCGCGTGGGCGGATAATCCCGACCAGGCGGGCGCGACGATGATGCCCGATGCCGCCGCGGCGAACCGCCCGGTTTTCTACAACGCCGACGGCAGCATGCGCAGCCTCGGCGAAATCCGCGAATTTTTCCGTGCCAAGCTCGACGACGACGGCGGTCCCGGCTCGATGCCGACGGCGCCCGCGCCCCACCCCGGCTGGCGGATGCAAATGGCCAGCGCCAGCGCCAGCGGCTTAGGCGGCGGCGGACGCCCGCCTTTGCCGATGATGGATATTCAACCCATGCCGAGGAAATTGTCGATGGACTTCGCCGCGAGCGCCTATCGCCGTCTTGCCTCGCTGTCGGGAGGCAGCGCATGATCGGCGGCTTCAAGCTCGGCAACATAGGTCGGATGGCGGGCGCTGCGGCCTTACCCGCGGCGATGCTCATTCTCGTGGCGCTGATGGTGATCCCGGTATCGCCGATCCTCCTCGACATCAGCTTCGTCGCCAATATCATGCTGAGCCTCGCGATCCTGATGGTCGCTATGCAGGCCTCGAAGCCGCTCGACTTCTCATCCTTTCCGACCGTGCTGCTGCTCGCGACGCTGTTTCGCCTGTCGCTGAACGTCGCGTCGACCCGTGTCGTGCTCGTCCACGGACACGAAGGCACGGCCTCGGCTGGGCATGTCATCGAAGCCTTCGGTCAGGTGCTGATCGGCGGCGACTATATTGTCGGCATTTTCGTCTTTGGCGTGCTGATGATCATCAACCTAGTCGTCATCACCAAGGGCGCGGGGCGCGTGTCCGAAGTATCGGCGCGTTTCACGCTCGACGCGCTTCCCGGCAAACAGATGGCGATCGACGCCGACCTGAACGCCGGGCTGCTCACGCCCGAAGAAGCCAAGGCCCGCCGTCAGGAGGTCGCGACCGAAGCCGATTTCTACGGGTCGATGGACGGTGCGTCGAAGTTCGTGAAGGGCGACGCGGTCGCTGGCCTGCTGATCCTGTTCGTCAACATCGTCGGCGGGTTGATCCTCGGCATCTTTAGCCACGGCCTGTCTTTTTCCGAAGCCGGCAGCACCTATGTCACGCTCGCGATCGGCGACGCGCTCGTCGCGCAGATTCCGGCGCTTCTGCTCTCCATCGCCGCTGCCGCGATCGTGACCCGCGTTTCCTCGCCGCTCAACCTGGCAGGCCAGATCGGCAGCCAGTTCGCCTCACCACATGTGTGGATGGCCGTCTGCGGCGTGTTGTTTGTCCTCGGCCTAGTCCCTGCGATGCCGCAGATGCTGATCTTGCCGGCCGCCGCGATCGCCGGCGCCATCAGCTGGCAGCTCCGCAAGGCCGAGCAGGACGCAAAGACCGCGCCGCCGCCCGCCATGCCCGCGCCTGACCCGCACCATATCGAATGGTCGGACGTCAGCGACGTCGGTCCGTGCCAGCTCGAGATCGGCTATGCGCTCGTCGCGCTCGTCGACGAACGCAAGGGCGCGCCGTTGATGACGCGGATCACCGGCATCCGTCGTCAGCTGTCGAAAGAGCTGGGTTTCGTCGTCCCGCCGGTGAAGGTCAGCGACGATCTGTCGCTGCCCGGCAATGTCTATCGCATCTCGGTCGCCGGGGTCATCGTTGGCGAGGACGAGGTTTTCCCCAACGAAATGCTCGCGCTCGATTCGGGCGACCTCATCACAAAGGTCACAGGCCGTGCGTGCAAGGATCCAACCTTCGGCCTCGATGCCCTGTGGATTCCGAAATCGGCACAGAATGACGCGATCGCCGCGGGCTACACCGTCGTCGACCCTGCGACCGTCATCGCAACCCACCTCAACAACAGCATTATCAGCTCGGCATCCGAACTCTTCGGGCTCGACGATGCGCAGGCACTGATCGACAATCTCAAGACGCAATATCCGCAGCTTGCGCAGAGCCTGAGCCCGCAAGGCTATGCGCTGCCGCGCGTCGCCGCGCTCTGCAAGGCGCTGCTTGTCGAACGGGTGCCGCTCCGCGATTTCCGCAAGATCGCCGAAGCGATGGTGTCGCTCGGCAGCCAGCAACTCGGCGACAATGACCTCGTCGAGGCGGTACGCCAACGCATCGGGGCGCTGATCGTCCAGACGATCGTGCCGAACCGCATGCCACTGCCGGTCGTCACCTTCAGCCCCGATATCGAAGTGCTGCTCAACCAGGCCGTGCGCGCCAATCCGGGCGCCGAATGGCCATTCGAACATGGCATGGCGATGAAGATCATCGAACAGATCGGCCAGGCAGTCGAGCCTCTGCTGCTGTCGACTCGAAGCTTTGCGCTCGTCGCCTCGCCGCTCTGCCGTTCGGCCTTGTCGCGGCTGGTGCGCGCGACCTTCCCCGACGTCGCGGTGATCTCCTACCTCGAAATCCCGGCGAACAAGGCGACCGAGATCGTCGCGACGATCGGCGCCGATGTGCCGCGCCTGACCGGCGGCGAAGAGCCCCAGATGAAGGACCAGCCCCATGAAAATTGAGCGCGCCGAGCAATTTGTCGGATCCGGGGCCCGCGCCCCGCGGCCGCATGGCTATGGCGAAAGCGCCGAAGCGCTAATCGAGGAATATGCGCCGCTCGTCCGCAAGATCGCCTGGCAGGTCCATTCGCGCGTGTCGCGGACGAGCGATCTGGAGGACATGATCCAGGTCGGGCTGATTGCGCTGATCGAAGCGAGCCGGACCTATGAGGAACGCGGGTTTGCGTTCGCGACCTATGCGACAACGCGCATCCGCGGCGCGATGATCGACCAGCAACGGCGCGAAGCCGATGTCGGTCGCGCGGCAATGGCCGCGGCGCGCCGGATTCAGCAAACGCGCGCCGCGCTCGAACAGACGTTGCGCCGCGCGCCGGCGGCCGCCGAGATGGCCGCGGCGCTCGATATGACGGCCGAGGATTATTTCGTGTTTGAAAAGAGCGCGACGCACGGCCGTTCAACGTCGCTCGACGAACTGGTCGACGAGGGCAGCTTCCTCTTCGCAGACGACCGCATCGGCGCAGGCGAAGTGTTGGAACAGCAAAGCTTGATGGAAGCGCTGCGTCTTTGCGTGAGCAAGCTCGGCGAGCGCGAACAGATGGTGCTCCAGCTCTATTTCTTCGAAGAGCTGAATTTGCAGGAAATCGGGCTGGCGCTCGATGTCAGCGCAGCGCGGGTCTGCCAGATCAAACGCGACGCAATGGCCAAGATCGACCGCATGATGCGCGACATGACCGATTAGCCGCTGGTGGCTGGCCTCGCCCGCTTCAACGACTAACGGTCAGGTGGCGCGATAGCCGCTGCGTATCGCCGCCCCGAATTTTTCAAAATAGCTTGCCATGCGTTCGGTGCCCGCTTCGGTGAGCCGGACGATGGTTCGCCGCCGGTCGCGCTCGTCGATCGAGCGCTTGGCCAGTCCCATAGCCTCGAGCGACGCGATCATCCGCAGACCTGACGACAGCGGCACCGCCGCGCCAGTCGCAAGATCGCTCGCGCTCAGCGCGCGGCCATTGGCATTGGCGAGCATCAGGTCGAGCATCATGTCCCAGGTCGGACCCGACATCTGCGCCGTCCCGAAATGGCTTTTGCGCATGCGCCTGACCTGGATACTGAGCGCCAGCTGATCGATCAGCCGCGGTTCGGCGGCGACGGGTGTGAGGCCGAAGCCCGCAGCGCTGGCCGACAACTGTTCGTCGGCGCCGCTTTTTGCGAGAAGATCATGGATCTGGTCGATCCGCGATCGGATTTCGGCAATTTCATGATTCGAAAATTGCTGCATGTGATGAGACCCTTTGGGCGTTCTTCATCAAGCCCCGGCGTTCTCTCTCCGTCTGGTCGAACCCGATGCGTACAAAATCATGAACAGGATCGGGTAGGATATATACATTGAAAGCAGCGCATAAGGGCGCGCCAATATCTCCGAAAACATCAGCTTCTGGAGGTGCCCGAAAATGGCGATCAATTGCCAACCGGTAATCCAGTATGGCCAGAAACGCTGTGTTTTCAAAGCAATGAACCAAAAGCTCGCAAGCGCGACGATGTCGATTGCGAAGATACTATATTCAATATGCGACCAGTCGGGAGCAGGTGCGAGGACCGAGGTGCAAACCGAAGCGAGCAAGGCGGTGTAAGCTGCCCACCGTTCCATATAGCCGCCGCGCCACATCGCGACGGCTACGGTGAGCAGCAAAATTCCATAATATGTCGCTACGGTCCACATGATGCGTCCGCTTGGCTTAGGATGCCTTGGCGAGCGAGAGGTGCGCGACCTCGGCCCCGTCCAGGTCGTTGCTGCCGTCCTCGACGAGCGTCGCGGCGGCCGGCGGCTTGACGCCCGCACCGAACATGCGCGTCCCAAGACCGATCTGCTTCTGCGTTGCGGTAAGCGAGATATGCGCGTCGGTGAGAAGCTGACGCACTTCGCCGGCCGCTGCGAGCGCATGTGCGACCTTCGACATCGCTTCCTGGCCAACGATCGCCGACATGTTGATATCGCGACGCGCGGTGGGCAGCGAAGCCGCCAGGTGGGCAATACGGATCATGGTTTCGTCGATCGCGTCTTCCGCCTGGTGAAGTTCAGAGGCGATTTTCTTCGCCGCAGAGAGTCTTTCGTTCAGCATGTCCTTGGTCCTTGTAAGCGAATGCCGACGGAACCCCCCCGCAGCATTCAGGTCAAAACACGACCAAGTCCGACAAGGATCGAATAGAGAGCGGAAAAAGCCAAAATGGTCGCAAAAGCAATCAAAATTGGCCAGATTATCCTTTCCATCAACCCGTGCCGGTTGGCCGGCTGGGACGCGGTAGGATATGGCGTGCCTATATCGAAAAGCCGCCGCATCGAACTGCGCCCCACACCGGCATCATCGGCATGGGGATGGTCGCCTAGGTCGAACAATTGATATGTCAAAGGCTGATAGGGAGTAACCTGGTTGAATACACCGTTACGGGCCAGGATCGTCGCGGCTTCTATTCTGTTGGAAACATTAAGCTTTTTTAAGGCCCGCCGGACTCGTTCATCCACCGTATGCGGGGAAACATCCATAATGCGAGCGATTTCCTTGGAATTTTTGTGCTCAAAAACCAGCCGCAGCGTTTCAATTTGCGCGGCCGAAAGGAGACTGATGTAATTGTCTGGGTCACCCTGCACGTCATTGGGCATAGAGCATCAGAAGTCGAAATCAAGTTACGTGCAAGCGTGATTCGCGTATCATGTTACCCTATAGCGGCGCGACATTGCCCTAACGGAACGCTGGGCGGAGCGGTAACAAGCCCGTCCCGTCGGCGCAGGCGGGTCATTTTCGGTTCGATCCGATCCGCGGCGCCGGGTATCAAGCGATATCGTCGCCTTCGGCTTCGTTCACATTGTCACTTAACTTTAGTCTTGCCCTTAATCGCGCGAAACACCGACGCTCGCGATGACGTCAGACGCACTAGCCGCAAGAGACGGCCATCGGCGGCGCCTGAATCGCGTCAACTGGTAAGCCCCGCAAGCCACTCGGCGATCATGCGCCGTCCCGCAACCACCGCGGCGGGGCCGTGCTCTGCATGCCGCCCGCGCATGGCATCCGCGCTGCTGCCCACCTCGGCCAGCGCTTCGGGCCATTGCTCGATCCACGCCTCGAAGCGCGGATCGAGCCCCATCTCGGCATGGAATTGCAGCGCCAAGATGTTCGGCCCTCGACGAAACGCCTGATGGCGATAGGCGGGGGTCGAGGCAAGCAGCTCGACGCCTTCGGGCAGGTCGAACGTATCGCCATGCCAGTGCAGCACGTCGACGCCCGCAAGATGCCGGAGCGGCGACGCCGCATCGACGAAGTCCAGCGCGTGGAAGCCGACTTCCTTCGCCGGACCCGGATAGACGGGCGATCCCATCGCGGCGGCCATCATCTGCGCCCCGAAGCAGACGCCGAGCGTCGGCCGGTCGGCGGCAAGTCGCCGCGCAAGGCGCCTCAGCTGGCACCCAATCCACGGATGGCGGTCCTGCTCATAGACCCCCATCGGCCCACCCATCATGATCAGCAGATCGGGCTCGGTCAGGTCGACCGTGCCGAACGCCGGATCCTCGACGTCGATTCGCGTCAGCACATAGCCCGCCGACTCGACGGGTTCGCGAAAGCCCGCGATCCCTTCGTGCGGCACATGCCGAATGATGAGTCCTTTTTTTCCGGTCATGCTCTGGGAGAAATGGCGATGAGTCGATGCTCTGCTGCGTTGTTTCGTTCGCTTGCCAACTAGCCAGAACGCCGACGAGATGTCACTCTACTTTTGCAGTAGAGATACTGTCGCGGCCCGTAGCGGAGCTTGGCTTCCCTCCGCGGCGGGCCGCCACTTGTTTCACCACCGCGTGCTGCCGGCAGCTAATCGCCGCGCTGGAAGGTGATGCCCATCTGTTCGACGTCTAGGTCGCGTTCGAGTTCATGGAGAACCTCGTCCTCGATCAGCCCGGCGCGGTGAATCCTGATCAGTTCGGCGCGTCCCGCAGCGATCGCCTCGAGCAAGATATCGAAATGCGGGCGCAAATTCTCCATCGCCGTGTCGGCGTCGGCTTCGTAGCGATCCATGAAATCCATCCGCCGCCGATATTCTTGCAGCATCATCGGGTGAACCAAGGTGCCGTCGGGTGCATAGGCCTGCCGCTCGATCACCTCGAACCGCGCACGCGCCATCGCCCCCTCGGCCGCGGGCATGTCCATCTTGGCGGGCGGATCGGTATCGACGGGGTGGATCTTGCCGATCAGCCAGCCAAGGCTTGATCCCTGCACCACGACAGTGACGAAAATGACCGCGAAGGCGCAGATCAGCATCAGGTCGCGGCCGGGCATGTCGATCGGCAAGGTCAGCGGCACCGCAAGCGTCACGACGCCCCGCATGCCCGCCCAGCCGAGTACCGTCGCCTGCCGCCACCCGAGCGGCCGCGCGCGTTTTACGCCTGCCTTGCGCGCGGTTTCGAGCAATAGCTCCGACCCGAGGATCCATAGGAAACGCGCGACGGTGACGGTCAGCACGACGGCCACGATCACTGCGATCGTCGAAGCCGGCATTCCGGCGACGCCGCCAATCCGGTCGATCGCGCCGCGCAGCGAAAAGCCGATCAGGATGAAAACGAGCGCCTCGAGGACGAACACCAGTATCTGCCAGGCCGAATTGCCGACCAGCCTGATGTCCGCGGACAGGATCACATGCTGATACCATCCGAGGATAAGCCCCGCCGTGACAGTCGCGATCACACCCGACACATGCACGGCCTCACCCGCCAGATAGGCGGCCCAGCACAGGCCGACATTGGCCAGCACGACCAGCATCCGGTCGCGCAGGCGGCGCGCGACGAAAATCCAGATCGCGCCTGCCGCAGCACCGATCGCGACGCCGCCGACCGCCACCAGGGCAAAGCTCTGGACCGCCTCGCCGAGATGGAACATCCCGCTCAGCGCCGCAGCAACCGCAAAGCGGAAAAGAATAAGCCCCGTCGCGTCGTTGAGCAGGCTTTCGCCCTCGAGCAAGGCAGCGAGCCGGCGCGGCAGCGGCACGCCCTTCAGAACCGCACGCGCCGATACGGCATCGGGGGGCGACACGATGGCACCGAGAGCGAAGCACGCGGCCCATGGCAACGAGGGAAGAATCCAGTGGGTCACGACGCCGACGGCCAGCGTCGTGAAGACCACCGCCCCGATCGCGAGCGACAATATGCCGGGCAAATGCCGCCGAAAACGCCCGAGCGCGGTATAATAAGCGCCGTCCATCAGAAGCGGCGGCAGAAACAGCACCAGCGCGAGCTCGGGATCAAGCGAGATCGCCGGCAAGCCGGGCACGAACGCGAGCGCGCCGCCCCCGACCAGCAAGGCGGTAGCAGGCGGCCAGCGCAGTTTGAGCGCAAGCCAGTGAAGCACGATCACCAGCGCGAGCAGACCGAGAACCAGTTCGAACGCTTCGACCGCGTGCATCAGCGGTGGCCCGGCTTCGTGCGGCACTCGAATCGCATGTCATCGCCCCTTCCGCCCCGACCGGACAGGCGCAACTCTGCCGCCGTTCGCGGCGTCGATCAATCACCGTCGACAACGGGATCGGCCGACGGCGGAATAATGCTCGCGGGCAGCGTTACGCGCGCCGACGCACCACGAAAAAGGGCGGCGAAATCCGCCGCCCTTCCCATTCCTGCGCTGGCGCGCCGATTACGGCGTCAGACCGTTGTTGACAGTCTTGAACGTCGTGCTGACGCTTTTGCCCACGGACGTCATTGCCGAAATACCGGCGACGGCGATGAGGGCGGCAATCAGGCCGTATTCGATGGCGGTCGCAGCCTTTGTGCTGCGACCGAGCTTGTTGATGAACGTCATGCCTGGTCTCCTGACACTTGCCCCGTTGATCGTGTGATAGCGATCGGCGCCTGTGCTCTTAAAACCAAATGGTTTTGAAAACCTTAGCGAATTCGGCGACATAACTGTCGGCCGTTTCCCGCACGGTCGCTCCCGGCCGCGCGCAAGGCGCGCTGGTCCATTCGCAATTGCTCGAATTTTCCGGCGAGGGGTTGCGGAAGCGTCCGCGAACTCGGCATCGCCAAAGAGAAAGAAAAATGGCGCACCCGAAGGGATTCGAACCCCTGGCCTCTGCCTTCGGAGCTGGCAATAGCAGCCCACGCTAGGTTACGCCAGAGCCTGTTTTTCTACGCTAAACCACTATAAAGAATAAACTTTATTTCCAACCCCTCTACGCTGGCCTAACCTTGAGTTTGCCCCGATTTCCCTCGGCTCACTTGCGTGGCGCTGACGCGAAATCGAACAGATTTGAGAGCCAATGCCGTGCCGAAACTAACTAAGCGAACCGTGGAAGCTGCAGAAGTCCATACCAAGGATTATTTGATCTGGGATGAGGAACTGCCCTGCTTTGGTCTCCGTGTCTACCCTTCTGGAAAGCGCAGTTACCTCATCCAATATCGGAGCAGAGGTAGGTCTCGGCGTTATACGATCGGACTGCATGGCGTGTGGACTGCCGACGAAGCGCGGCAAGAAGCACGAGTGCAGATCGGGCGGGTGGCTCGAGGCGACGATCCTGCGGAAGAGCGAGAATTCGATCGAAATGCTATGACTGTGCGCCAGCTTTGCGAATATTATATCCGGGACCTGGACGCCGGCCTGATCTTGGGAAAAGGCGGAAGACCAAAAAGACGCTCAACGGTCGACATCGATATCGGACGCATCCAACGTCATATCATTCCGTTACTTGGAACCCGCCGCGTGAAGGACCTGACAAGGGCTGAATTAACAAAGGTCATGCGAGACATCATGGCGGGCCGCACACGGCTGGTTATGAAGACCAAGAAGCTACGGGGGAAGTCGATCGTAAAGGGCGGCCCCGGCACGGCGACGCGGACGATCGGGCTACTCGGGGGAATTTTGACCTATGCCATCGAGCTGGGAGTCATTGAGAATAATCCGGCACATGGGATCAAGAAGCCAAGATATAATGTCCGCGATCGTCGCCTGACTGAGTCCGAGTATCGCATATTGGGAGGAATGCTGGCAGAGATCGCCGAGAGCGATAAATATCGCATCACAGCCGAGATTATTCGCGCCATCGCCCTGACAGGTTGTCGCCGAAGTGAAATCATCGGTCTCAAGTGGCAAGAAGTGGATTTTGAGGGAAGCTGCCTTCGTCTGGCTGACAGCAAGGAGGGCCGATCCATTCGTCCCATTGGGCTTCCTGCCCTCGAATTGCTCGAAAAGCGGAGGGTAGATGCCGTCGGAACATTTGTGTTCCCAGGGTATGGTGACGACAATCCCTTCGGGGGCCTTCCCAATCATTGGGCACAGCTATTTGAAGGCTCTCCGCTTGCCGGCGTGACCCCACATGTGCTGCGGCACAGCTTTGCCAGTCTATCAAATGACCTAGGCTTTACCGAAGTCACGATCGCGGCACTCATTGGTCACGCCAAGGGTTCGATTACGAGCCGTTATATCCACACGCTAGATGCGACACTGATCCTCGCTGCGGACTCAATTGCCGGCTATATCGATAGCTTGCTGAAAGGCGCAAAGTTTAGATCGACCAGTTTCGCGTTTGATCGATCGGCTCGCAGGGCCGCGCTGGATGATTTCCTGACGCGGAGTCAGTCGCAGCAGCCATTGGCAATCTCCAATAGATGATTGCCATTTCCTGTTAGCATCTGCAATTGGCTGATTCCCGACCGACAGCCTCCGGGCACAAGTTCGAGATAGCTGCCGTTCGCCAAGATCTCGGGTGGACGGCTGCAAGCGACCAATTGCAGCCCCTCGGTGGCTGCGTGGACTAAGCGCCCTGGGCGTAGCCGACCGCTCTCGCTTCGCCAAACTGCGCGCCCGCCCTATTCCTTGAGCCCGGGCGGAACCGCGATCTCAAACAACACGCAGCAATTTCTCGTAAACCCGCCGAACTTCCGGTCCGGCACGATCAGGTATTGCATGGCCGCCCTATCCCCGCTCACTCAAAATCGGCTTTCGCAGCGTTTGCCAGTGAGCCTCGCGGCTATTTTCCCGGGTTCGCCGGAACTGCTCCAGCTAGGTCAATTTTGTCAAAGCCATCGCGTCGTGTCAGCGGGGAGAGCGAAGTGACATAATGTAAGCTGAGGCCATCTCAGCCTCTTCTCTGGTCAACATGATCGACATCGCATCCGGTGTATCGTGTCCATCGCGAAAAAAATCGTGCAGCGTATCTTGGTTAAACCCCATGTCATTCGCGACGGCCACAAAGCTGGGCGCCTGCGAATTGGGCGGCTCAACTCCCGGGCGCAATGCATGGCAACCGCTACATCGCTCTTCGACAAAAGAAAGCGCGCGCGCGTCCTGAGTTTGCGGCGCGGTCGCGAGGGCAGTTGTATTTGAAGCAGCAACTTCCCTCTCGGCGGGCACGCATGCGCACAGCAGAGCGGTTGTCAATACGACGAACGGTCGTGATAGTCGCATGGCGAGCCTTTCCGGGGGCGGGGTAGCGAGACCTTGCAGCGCCATATCCGGCATGGATGCCAGGCTGACGATGCCATTGTTCGAGGATGGGTAGGTCGCCTTTCCCGATCCGATACCACATTCCTTTGCTTAGCCATAGACGGCGAATTTTGGGCAGAATTTGGCCGTGTGTGGACGGCCCTCCGTTGGCAAGCAGTTTCTAGGGGATGCGATCTGCTGGTTGGTGCGGCCATGTGTCCGGCCTTTGATGCGGCATTGTCGTGCGCCGCTGGCCATGATGCCTTTCGCGCGGATCGGGTCCCGACCAGTAGCTCGCACTCGAGGTGCATCGGCCAAAATGGGTTTTCCTGATCCGGCGGTTTCAACCGGCTTCGTGCATCAGCTCCTATCCGCCCTTCCCAACATCGTCGGCGCCACGGCTCGCGGCGCCTGATCTCCTACGCGTGTGCCACCACTGGCTCGCGATAATGCTCACCGCTCGTCATCAGCGCCCAGACCATGCGCGCGGTCTTGTTCGCGAGGGCGACCGCAGCGACCTTTGTCGCGCGCCGTGATAGAAGCTGCAGCAGCCATGCCCGCTTGGTGCCATGTCGTTCGGCATGGCGGATGACAGCCATCGCACCAACCACGAGCATCTGGCGCAGATATCGGTTGCCCGCGCGCGATATGCCGCCGAGCCGCTCCTTGCCTCCGCTCGAGTTCTGTCGCGGCACCAGGCCGATCCACGCGGCGAGGTCTCGGCCCGTCTTGAACATGCGCGGGTCGGCGACGCTGGCAACGAAGGCGCTCGCAAGCAGCGGCCCGACGCCTGGTATCTCCATGAGCCGCCGCCCGACTTCCGTCTCGCGCGCACTCACGCGAATGCGGCGATCGTTCTCGAGGATCTGCTCCTTCACGACCGCGAGCTGTGCGCCAAGCATCTCGAGGCAGATGCGGGCATCGGCAGGTATGCTCTCATCATCTCGGTCGGCGATGATCGCCAGCAGGCGCTCGAGCCCCATACGTCCGACCGGCGCGACGATTCCGAACTCCGACATATGCGCCCGCATCGCGTTCGACAGCTGAGTGCGCTGTCGGTTGAGCATCAGCCGGACGCGGTGAAGCATCATCACGCTCTGCTGCTCCGGCGTCTTCACCGCCACGAACCGCATCGTCGGCCGCGTCACCGCTTCGCAAATCGCTTCGGCGTCGGCAGCATCATTCTTGCCGCGCTTCACATAGGGCTTCACATATTGCGCCGGCATCAGCCGAACGTCGTGGCCCAGCGCGATCAGCTCGCGGGCCCAGTGATGCGAGGTGTTGCAAGCCTCGATGCCGACCAGGCACCGCGGCAGCTTCGCAAAGAATGGAATCACCCGCGCTCGGCTCAGGCGCTTGCGCACTACTACCTCGCCGGCGGCATCAATACCGTGGACCTGAAACACCGACTTCGCGATATCCAATCCGATCGTCGCAATCTTCTCCATCGTCGCTCTCCTTCCAGCTCATCCCACGGAGCATACCGCAGGGGGATGGAGAGCCGTCCACGACATCAATAGCAGACAGTCGGCTTTTAGGGTGGAGTTCGGGAACGCGCATTGCGCTGGATCAAAATTCGCGCAGGGTCGAGGCGTTTCCTGAGATCGGGGGACAGGGCTGCCGGGTTGGTCAGGCGGCGATCATCAAGCGATACGGAAAGAACCAGGCCGCAAGCGCCGCCGTCAGCGCTGCCATGTCGGTCTCGCTATGCAGCGGTCCCGGCGTGAAGCGGAGACGCTCTGTTCCGCGCGGCACCGTCGGATAGTTGATCGGCTGGACATAGGCGCCATGCTCGGCGAGCAGATGATCGCTGAGCGCCTTGGCGTGGACGGGGTCGCCCACGAGGAGCGGAACGATATGGGTGTCGCTCGGCATGACCGGTAAGCCGGCATCGCGAAACAAGGATTTGAGTTGCGAAGCTGCGGCTTGCTGGCCCTCGCGTTCGCGCGTCGACGTCTTCAGATGGCGGACACTGGCGAGCGCGCCGGCGGCAAGAACCGGCGACAGCGACGTGGTGAAGATGAACCCCGGTGCATAGCTGCGGATGCAGTCGACGATGGCGCGATCGGCGGCGATATAGCCGCCCATGACACCGAAGGCCTTGGCAAGCGTCCCCTCGATCACGCTGACGCGGTGCGCGACGCCATCGCGCTCCGATATACCGCCGCCGCGGGGTCCGTACATGCCGACGGCATGGACCTCGTCGAGATAGGTGAGAGCCTGGTAGCGATCGGCCAAGTCGCAGATCGCGGCGATTGGTGCGGCATCGCCATCCATCGAATAGACGCTCTCGAACGCGATAAGCTTGGGCCGCGCGGGGTCGGTTTCGGCAAGGAGCGCCTCGAGATGTTCGAGATCATTGTGGCGGAAGATCTTCCGTTCGCATTCCGCGTTGCGGATGCCGGCAATCATGCTCGCATGATTGAGCTCGTCCGAGAAGATGACGCAGCCGGGAAGGATTTTGCCGAGCGTCGCGAGCGTCGCGTCGTTCGATACATAACCCGAGGTGAAGAGGAGCGCGCTTTCCTTGCCGTGGAGATCGGCAAGCTCGCGCTCGAGTTCGATATGATAATGGGTATTGCCGCTGATATTGCGCGTGCCGCCCGAGCCTGCACCGACATCGGCGATCGCGGCCTCCATCGCCGCAGTGACCGCCGGGTGCTGCCCCATGCCGAGATAGTCGTTCGAGCACCAGACGGTGATCGGCCGCGCTTCGCCGGCCGCGTCGAAGCAGCGTGCGCCGGGATAGGCCCCGCGGTCGCGCAGGATGTCGACGAAGACGCGGTAGCGCCCTTCTTCGTGCAGGCGCTCGATCGCATCGCTGAAAATCTTGTCGTAGCGCATTAGGCCTGCCCCCAAAGGTCGAAATAGCCGGGATACAGGAGCTTCTATCCGCCGGACGCGCTCGCTTCCCATTAGGAATAACACGTACAGGAAGGCCGGTGATTTTGCCGGGACGCCGACGGACCGATTGCTGCCCGATCGGCAAACGGGCCTTTCCGGATTCCGGCCCGGGTGCGTCTCTAGATCGAGACCATTTGCGGGGCTTCCTCGCGCTTGATCGCACCGCGGAAACGGTCGAATTGCGCCGCCACGAGCCGGGCATAGGGCAGGCCATCGTCCTCGACGACGAGCCGGTCATCGTCCCAGCGAAGGATTTTCAGGCGCTCATAATCGGCGAGTACAGTCCGCGCGGAGCGCAGCCAGCCGGATTCAAGGCGGGCGCTACCCTGGCAGAGCAGTTCCTTGATGATCCGTCCGCGCTCGCGGTCCTCCGCGTCGATTGATGCACCGCGGACGGCGGTCAGCTGACCGGCCGAGATGAGATCGCGGTAGACGCCTGCGCGTTTCTCATTCTGGACGAGGAGATCGGGAAAGCGGCTGATTGCGCTCGCACCGATGCCGATGAGCACCGGGCTGTCGTCCTCGGTAAAGCCCTGAAAGTTGCGGTTCACGCGACGTTCGCGTGCGGCGACGGCAAGCGGATCGGCGGGCAGCGCAAAATGATCGAACCCGATCGCAACATAGCCCGCGTCGGTGAGCCGCTCATAACCGCGCCATGCCTGTTCGAAGCGCAGCTTGTGATCGGGCAGGTTGCTGACGTCGATCTGACGCTGACGCGGGATCATGTGCGGGAGATGCGCATAACCGAAAAGCGATATCCGGCTCGGCGCAAGGCGGATCGTTTCGTCGAGGGTTTCGTCGAGATCGGCAAGCGTCTGGCCGGGCAGCCCGTACATCAGATCGAAGTTGATGGCGTCGATATCGCGCAGCCGGAGCCCGGCAACGACGCGCTCTATATGCGACAGCGGCTGGATGCGGCCGATCGCCTGCTGGATGTGCGGCGCGAAGGTCTGGACGCCGAGGCTGACGCGCGTGACATGGGCGGCGGCAAGAACGAGCGCCCATTCGGCCGAGAAGCCGCGCGGATCGAGTTCGATCGAGACCTCGGGCCGGTGCACATCGAAGACGGTGAGGATGCGGTCGAGCAGACGCACGAATTCGACCGGCGCAATCGCGTTGGGGCTGCCTCCGCCAAAGGCGATGCGCTGGATGCGTCCGCGCCCGCCGAGCCGCTTCGCCACCATGGCAATCTCGGCGCGGAGCGCAGTCAGATAGTCGGCGAGCCGCTGCTTCCGCCCTGCCGCGCCCGTATTGCATCCGCAATACCAGCAGATGCTTTCGCAAAAGGGGATGTGGACGTAGAGCGAGACCGGCGTCGCGGCCTCGACCGCGTCGAGCGCGCGGCCATAATCCGCCGCGCCAACGCCCTCGCCGAATTCCATTGCGGTCGGATAGCTGGTGTAGCGCGGCACCGGTTTGGCGAGCAGATCGGGATAAAAGGTCCACATGAGGTCAGCCTATTGTTCTGCCTAGCGCAGCGCATTGACTAGGATCAAAACGCGTCTGTGCATCAGCAGCATGATTTTCGTGCCTTGCCGGATTTCACGCGCCGATCGGTCACGGCGTGACAGGCCTTTGCGCATCCTCTTCCCTTGTCCGCCGGCGCTGCGGGATCGTGCGGCAGCACGAGAAGATGCGAAGCGCCGCTGCAACCGGGAACGACGAGCAGGGTGGCACCGCTGGCTAGCGGCGCGAGCATGAGGCCGAAGGTGGCAAGCAGGGTGCCGACGATCCGCGCGGTCATGGCACGCGATCCTCTTCATCTTCGACGAATATGCGCAGCGCAGCGCCATCGAGATCGTCGAACTGGCCCTGGCGCAGCGACCAGAAGAAGGCGGCAAGCCCGAGAAGACCAAGCCCCAGGGCGATCGGGATCAGGAGCAGGACGCCGTTCACCGGAGCGCCCGCTTGAGCCGCAAGGCGTTACCGACGACGATCAGCGACGAGCCCGACATAGCGATGGCGGCGATCAGCGGCGTCACGAGCCCGAGGAAGGCCAAGGGGACGGCAATGGCGTTATAGCCGATCGCCAGCGCAAAATTCTGACGCACGATCGCCTGGGTGCGCCGCGCCATGCGGATCGTATCGACGATCGGCATCAGCCGGTCGCCCAGAAAGATGCAATCGGCAGCGTTCTTGCCAACATCGCTCGCAGAGCCCGGTGCCATCGAGGCATGACCCGCCGCGAGGGCCGGACCATCATTGAGCCCGTCGCCGATCATGAGCACCTTGCGGCCGAGCCTTGCCTGTCTGGCAATTGCGGCCAGCTTGTCCTGTGGGCTCATACCCGTCTGTGCGGTCATGCCAAGTTCGCGGGCCACAGGCGCGACCGCTTCGGCGCGGTCACCCGACAGCATCGTTGCATCGATGCCCTCGCGGCGCAGCGCATCGATCGCGGCGCGCGCATCGGGGCGGAGCTGGTCGGCGAAGCGGAGCGTGGCGACCGTCCGGCCGTCGACGGCAAGCTCGGTGGCAAGCGCATCGCCGCCGATTGCGCCTTGAGGCCGGCCAAGTGTCACCATCTGATCGCCCCAGCGGGCCTCGATCCCAAAGCCCGGCGTCTCGCGGAGCGACTGAACATCGGCCGGCGTGACCATCTCATCCTTGAGGCCGCGCACGATTGCTTCGCTCAGCGGATGACGGCTCGCCTGCGCAAGCGCCAGCACCAGCGACTTGACGCCGATGTCGAGCTGGCCAAGCTCCAGCGCCTCGGGTCGCCCGAGCGTCAAAGTCCCCGTTTTGTCGACGAGCGCCAGATCGACTTCGGCCAAGCGCTCGAGCGCGGAGCCGTCCTTGATCAATACGCCGCGGCGCATCAGTTCGCCCGCGGCGACGATCTGCGCCGCCGGGACGGCAAGGCCCAGCGCACAGGGGCAGGTAATGATCAAGACGGCAGCGGAGATCAGCAGGCTTTGATGCCAGCCCGCTCCGGCAATCATCCAGCCGGCAAAGGCGGCCAGCGCGAGGCAATGCACGGCCGGAGCATAGAGCTGGGCAGCCCGGTCGGCGACGCGGACATAGCGCGACTTGCCCTGCGCCGCCTCGCCCATCAGCCGTGCAATATCGGCAATCGCGGTGTCGGCGCCTGCCGCACTGATGCGAACGCGAACCGGCGCATCGAGATTGAGGGTTCCAGCATGGACAACATCGTCTACCCGTACGGTCTGCGGTGCGCTTTCCCCGGTGAGCAGCGAAAGATCGATACTCGTCGATCCGCGGCAAATGACTCCGTCGGCGGCAAGCCGCTCGCCTGCGCCGACAAGCATGATCATCCCCGGCTGGAGCTCGGTGGCATCGACCCAGCGCCCCGATCCCTCACCCCGCAGCACCATGGCGCCGGTGCCCATGTTGCGAAGCAGCGCCGCGACTCCGCCGCGTGCCCGGTCGCGCATCACGCTGTCGAGCCAGCGCCCGCAGAGCAGGAAGAAGAGGAGCATGACCGCCCCGTCGAAATAGGCGTGCGCGCCGTGGGTTAGCGTTTCGTAGAGGCTGATCGCGCTGACGAGCAGGACCCCGATGCTGATTGGCACATCCATATTGGTCTGGCGGTGGCTGAGTGCGCGCCAGGCCGAACGGAAGAAGGGACGGCCCGCATAGGCGATTGTCGGCAGCGCGATCAGCGCCGAGAGCCAGTGGAAGAGGTCGCGCGTCACGCCCGCCGCGCCCGACCAGACCGAGACCGAGAGCAGCATGATGTTCATCATCGCGAAGCCGGAGACGGCGACCGCGCGAAGCAAGGCGCGGCTGCTTGCGGCTTCGGGATCGCCTTCTTCGGGACCTTTGCCGAGGAGATGCGCCTCGAAGCCGAGCAGCGAGAAGGCGCCGATCAGATCGGGCACCTCGGCGTCGGGAACGCAGCTGAGATGGACGCGCTTCTCGGTGAAATTGACCCGCGCCGCCGCGATGCGGCGGTCGCGCACCAGCCCCTGCTCGAGCTTCGCGATGCAACCCGCGCAGCGAATGTCGGGCACCGCGAAGTCGCGTTCGACAAGGGCGGTCGCGCCGCTCATTGAAGATTAACCCGATAGCGCGCGCGATCGGCGTCCTGGCGCACGGCCAGATCGAGCCACCAGCGGCCCGCGGGAACGACCTGTGTCGAGCGCAACAGGCCGTTGCCGGCGGGCTCGAAGACCATCACGCGCGGCGGCGTGCGGCCGAGCGGATGGCTGAGCGTTGCCTGCACTGTGAGCCCGGCAAGGACATGATCGTCCTTGCGAATGGCGACGCGGATATGGCGCGTGGCGTCGAGGTCGACCTGTTCCTGCCAGCCGAGACGCTCCTGGTCCGCGGCGCGGCGGAGCCACTCATTATAATTCTGGCTTGCCACATAGCTGTTGTCGACAACCGTCCCACCGAAGCTCGACAAGGCGAGCTTCGCCATGGTGAAATTGACCGTCATGACGACGCCGAAGAAGGCGACGAGGATCGCGGTCATATGCCAGCCGGTGAAGGGTTTGCGCTTATATTCCTGGGTCATTGTCCCGCCTCCGGCCGGTCGAACTGGATGATGTCGCTGTCGCCGCGCGGGTCGCCGTCAAGGCCGCGCACCGCGATCACGAAGTCCTGACGCTCGGGTCCAGCGCCGGGCGCGGCGACGAAGAGCCTGACCCGCGTCACGCTATCGGGCGCCAGCGCGATTTCGAGATGCTGGCTGGCGCGTTCGCGCGTTCCGGCCTCGGTCCACAGACGCGCTTCGGGCAAGCCGTCGACGGCGACGGCGACGCGGCGCGGCCGCGCTTCCATGTTGCGGACCTTCAGCGTGTAATTGTTGCGGATATGCCCGTCGGACAGCTGGACATAGAGCGGGCTGCGTTCGTGCTGGACCGCGAGGTCGAGACGCGTGCGCTGACCCAGCGAGAAGAGCATCGCAGCGCCGATGGCCGTCCAGATCCCGAGATAGATAAGCGTGCGCGGCCGCAGCAGCGTCTTGCGGACGGTCTGGGCAACGCCCCCCGCCTTTTCGACCGCGGCATCATCGAGCGTGCAATAATCGATGAGCCCGCGCGGACGGCCGACCTGCTGCATCACGCCGTCGCAGGCGTCAATGCAGAGCGCGCAGGTGATGCAGCCGATCTGCGGCCCCTCGCGGATATCGATCCCCGTTGGACACACTGCGACGCACTGGTTGCAGTCGATGCAGTCGCCGAGAGCGCCCGGATGCGCCTGCGCCTTCTTGGTGCTGCCGCGCGGTTCGCCGCGCCAGTCCTTGTAGGTCACAAGAAGCGATTTCTCGTCCATCATCGCAGTCTGGATGCGCGGCCAGGGGCACATGTAGATGCACACCTGTTCGCGCATGAAGCCGCCGAAGACAAAGGTCGTCGCGGTGAGGACGGCGACGGTGCCATAGGCGACCGGGGCGGCTTGTCCCGTCCAAAAATCGGCGGTTAACGTTGGCGCATCGGCGAAATACATGATCCACGCGCCGCCGGTCCAGAAGGCGACGCCCAGATAGATTCCATATTTGAGGGAGCGCTTGGCAAGCTTCTCGACGCTCCAGGGACCGTTCGCCAGCCGGATCTGGGCATTGCGGTCGCCGTCGACCAGCCGGTCGACATGCTGGAACAGATCGGTCCAAACCGTTTGCGGACAGGCATATCCGCACCAGGCGCGGCCGACCGCGCTGGTAACGAGGAACAGCCCGATCCCCGCCATGATGAGCAGGCCCGCGACATAATAGAATTCATGCGGCCAGATCTCGATCTGGAACATGAAGAAACGGCGATGCGCCAGATCGACGAGCACCGCCTGGTCGGGCGCATAGGGCCCGCGGTCCCAGCGGATCCACGGGGTTCCATAATAGATCGCCAGTGTGACGAACATGATCGCCCATTTGAAGCGGCGGAAGGGCCCGTCGACCTTCTTGGGGTAGACACCTTTCCGCGCCGCGTAGAGCGGCCCATTCTCGCCGGTGAGGTCCTCAGGGCTGGCCATCGGCTCCCTGCCCTTCGGGCGCCGCGACCGCGGGCGGCGCTTTCTCGCCGCCGCCCAGCGAATAGACATAAGCGGAAAGCATCTTGATCGTCGCGGGCTCGAGACGGCTGTTCCAGCGCGGCATGACGCCGTTGCGCGGCTGGTTGATCGTCGCGGTCAGGCTGTCGCGGTCGCCGCCGTAGAGCCAGATCGCATCGGTGAGCTTCGGCGCACCGACCGCTCGACCGCCTTGGCCGCCCGGCCCGTGACAGACCGAGCAATTGGCCTCGAAGATCGCCGCACCGCGGGTCGAGGCGGCGCCCGCCTTTTCCTGTCCGCTGATGGTGCGGACATAGCTCACGACATCGTCGATTTGCGGCCCTTCGAGGATGCCATCGCGTCCGAAGGCGGGCATCTGGCTGGTACGCGTCGCGGCGTGATCGGGATTCCGGATGCCGTTGGTGATCGTATATTGGATCGAGGCGAGATCGCCGCCCCACAGCCAGTCATCGTCGGTCAGGCTGGGGTAGAGCTTTTTAAGACCGGCCCCTCCGGCGCCATGACACTGGACGCAATGGACCCGGAATGCCGCACCGCCGCCCTGCACCGCTGCCTGCATCAGTTCGGGCTTCGCGGGCAGATCGGTCAGCGCGGTCGCAGCGATCGCGCCCGTCACCGGCGCGCGGCGCGCGGCGTCGACCTGGAGGTCCTTTTCGAGCTGGCCGCGGCTGCTCCAGCCGAGCACGCCCTCGGTCGCGCCATGGACCATCGGCCAGGCGGGATAGAGAATGACATAGCCGAGCGCCCAGACGATCGTGATATAGAAGGTCCAAAGCCACCAGCGTGGGAGGGGGGTGTTGAGCTCCTCGATACCGTCCCATTCGTGACCGACCGTGCTTGTGCCAGTCGCGTCGTCGATGCGGTGCCCTTCGGCGGCCAGGAGATTGTTGGGATCAGCCATGCTCATCTTCCTTGAAGATCATGTTTGCAGCGTCGTCATGATGGTGCCGTGCGCCTCTGCGAAACGGCCAAGCCACTAGGCCGAGGAACAGGACCGCCATCGCCAGGAGACCCCAGCTGTCGGCGAAATGGCGGAGCGCGTCGTAGCTCATGGCGCCTTGGCCTTCGGGGTCTCGGCGGAATGCGCCTGCTCCTGCGGACCGGCCTTTTCGACATCGACGAGTGTGCCGAGCATCTGGAGATAGGCGACGAGCGCATCCATTTCAGTGAGGCGATCGGGGTCGCCGTCGAAGTCGCGCACCTGCGCCTTGGGATAGCGCTTCTGGAGATCGATGCCGGCCGCGGGGTCGACCTGGGCTTTCAGATCCTCATTGGCCGCCGCGATGGCTTTCTCGGAATAAGGCACGCCGACCCGGGACAGGGCCCTGAGGTCGCTGCGCATATCGCCGGCATACAGGTCTTTCTCGGCGAGAAAGGCGTAAGGCGGCATGATCGATTCGGGTACGACGCTGCGCGGATCGGTCAGATGCGCGCGGTGCCACTCGTCAGAATAGCGGCCGCCGACGCGCGCGAGATCGGGTCCGGTGCGCTTCGACCCCCATTGGAAGGGGTGGTCGTACATGCTCTCGGCGGCGAGGCTGTAATGGCCATAGCGCTCGACTTCGTCGCGGAACGGACGGATCATCTGACTGTGGCAGGTGTAGCAGCCCTCGCGCATGTAGATGTTGCGTCCGGCGAGTTCGAGCGGCGTATAGGGCCGCATGCCGTCGACCTTCTCGATCGTGTTGTCGATCCAGAAGAGCGGCGCGATCTCGACGATGCCGCCGATCGTCACCGCGAGGAGCGCCAGCAGGCCGAGAAGGCTGACATTGCGTTCGAGCTTCTTGTGGCTGAAGCGCTTTTCGGCGGGTTGGATGGCCATCTTCGGCTCCTTATTCGGCAGGTACGGTCACGAGCGGGCGGTCCGCTGCGACATTGTGCGGTGTTTCGGTCATCGGCTTTTCGGCGCGGATCTTGCCTGCGAGCGTCGCCCAGACATTGACGACCATGATCAGGAAGCCTGCGAGATAGAGCAGCCCGCCGGTGGCGCGGATGAGGTACATCGGGTGCATCGCCGCGACGCTCTCGGCGAAGCTGTAAACGAGATAGCCGTCGGCCCCATATTCACGCCACATCAGGCCCTGCATGATGCCCGCGACCCACATCGAGGCGGCGTAGAAAACGATCCCCACGGTCGCGAGCCAGAAGTGCCAGTTCACCATCCGCAGGCTGTAGAGACGCGGGCGGTTCCACAGGCGCGGCACGAGATAATAGAGACAGGCAAAGGTGATCATGCCGTTCCAGCCGAGCGCGCCCGAATGGACATGGCCGATCGTCCAGTCCGTGTAATGCGACATGGAGTTGACCCATTTGATCGACATCATCGGGCCTTCGAAAGTGCTCATGCCGTAGAAGGCGAGCGCCATCACCATCATGCGGATGATCGGGTCGGTGCGGATCTTGTCCCACGCGCCGTTGAGCGTCATCAGCCCGTTGATCATCCCGCCCCAGCTCGGCATCCACAGCATGATCGAGAAGACCATGCCCAGCGTCTGCGCCCAGTCGGGCAGCGCGGTGTAGTGGAGATGGTGGGGGCCGGCCCAGATGTAGAGGAAGATCAGCGACCAGAAGTGGATGATCGACAGACGGTAGCTGTAGACCGGCCGTTCGGCCTGCTTGGGCACGAAATAATACATCATCGCGAGGAAGCCAGCGGTCAGGAAAAAGCCGACCGCATTGTGCCCGTACCACCATTGCGTGAGCGCATCCTGGACGCCGGCAAAGGCGGAATAGCTCTTCGACCCGAAGATGCTCGCGGGCATCGACAGATTGTTGACGAGATGCAGCATTGCGATGGTGATAATGAAACTGAGGTAGAACCAGTTTGCGACATAGATATGCGGTTCGCGGCGCCGAACGATCGTTCCGACGAAGACCGCGAGATAGGAAACCCAAACGATGGTGAGCCAGAGATCGACATACCATTCGGGCTCGGCATATTCCTTGGCCTCGGTGACCCCCATCAGGTAGCCGGTCGCGGCGAGGACGATGAAGAGCTGGTAACCCCAGAAGACGAAGCGCGCGAGGGTCGGAAAAGCGAGCCGCGCGCGGCAGGTGCGCTGAACGACATAATAGCTGGTCGCGATGAGGGCATTACCGCCGAAGGCGAAGATCACTGCCGAGGTGTGCAGCGGACGCAGGCGGCCGAAGGTCGTATATTCGAACCCGAAGTTGAGCACCGGGAAGGCGAGCTGCAGCGCGATGAAGAGGCCCGCAGCCATGCCCGCGACGCCCCAGAAGAGCGTCGCGATGACGCCCCAGCGGATCGGGTCGTCATCATAGACGCCCTGGTTCGCTGGCATCTTGAGTATGCCGCGCGCGATCGCGCTGTAATCAGCGCGCGAAATGGTCACCCAAAGCACAATCAGGCAGGCGATCGAGACGATCAGCATATGCACCGCAAAGGGCGCGTCGACCGCAAGCGCTGCCATCACCAGCGCGAACAGGGCCAGTCCCAGCCATCCGCCCGCTTTCATTACCAGACCGTCCATATCGAATCCCCGCTTCGCGCAGCCTTTGGCCGCGGCACGGGATGATCATGGGTGTCGGGGAACCCAAACTCATTGATCAGGATCAACGAATCGATTGCGCTCCATCAATGAAGGTGCGGGGCACCGGGTCCAGAGAGCTTCTCACAGAGGAGCCAAGACCCATGAAGACCAAGACTCTCTCCCTTGCCGCTCTCGCGGTCGCGCTGGCGATCCCGGGTCAGGCTGCCGCCAAGGCCGGCGACATCCAGGTCAAGCTGGTGGCGACCTATGTCGCGCCCGATGGCAAGATCAAGGATGTGAAGCTCGACCTGATCGGCCTTCCCGCGGGGACGCAGACCAAGGCGGACGATAATGTCGTGCCCACGGTCGCGATCGAGTATTTCGTGGCCGACAATATCTCGCTCGAAACGATTGCCGGAGTCACGCAGCATGATGTCGTCGGGCGCGGTGGACTAGCCGGCGCTGGCTTGGTGTCCAACGCGAACATCGTGCCCGCGACGCTGACGGTCAAATATCATTTCGGCAAGGACGGCGGGATCCAGCCCTATGTCGGCGCCGGCCCGAGCTATTTCATCTTCATCGACGAGAAGCCCGGCGCGACGGCGAAGGCCCTCGGCGCGACGCGCCAGAAGATGAGCGATTCCCTCGGCTTCGCGCTGCAGGCGGGGGTCGATATCCCGGTCAATCAGAACGGGCTGGCCGTGACCGTCGATGCGAAGCGCTATTTCATGCGCTCGACCGCGCACTGGTATGCCGGACCGACCGAAGTGCTGCGAACGAAGCACCAGCTCGATCCGTGGGTGATCAGCGCCGGCGTCGCTTTCCGCTTCTGATGGCCGGTCAGCCGGCCATCGCCTCCATCGCCGCGCGGTCGTTGATGACGACCTCGCGGCGAGACGGAAGATCGACGACGCCATCGGAGCGCATCCGGGTGAGCTGGCGGCATGTGGTCTCGATTGTCAGCCCGAGAATGTCGGCGATCTGCTGGCGGCCGAAGGGAAGTTCGAAACTCCCGTGACGCGCCGGCGCGCCGCCATAACCCGAAAGGCGCTCAGAGATTTCGAGCAGAAAGGACGCGACTTTTTCGGACGCAGTCTTGCGGCCGAGGAGCATCATCCAGTGCCGCGCGCGATCGAGCTCGTCGAGGGTGCGGCGGAGCAATTTCTGCTGGAGATCGAGATGCGTGCCGGCAAAGTCGTCGAAGCTGTTGCGGTTGAAGATGCAGACATCGGCGTCGGTCATCGCCGTGACGCTATAGGGGCTTTCCTTGCCGAAGGGCCGGCCGATGAAATCGGAAGGGAAGACGATCCCGACAATCTGTTCGCGGCCGTCGGCGGTCGATACCGCGAGCTTCAGAACACCCGAAAGGACATTGGCTACGACGGGCGCGTCGTCACCTTCCCAAAGGAGCGTCTGCCCGGCTTTCACGCGCTGGCGCCGCCCCATCTTGCCGAGAATGGCAAGTTCCTCGGAGTTGAGGCTCGCGCAGATGGCACGGTTGCGGACGATGCAGGTCGAACAATCGCTCATATGCGGGGCCCTTGCGTCTGACGACCGTCGTCCTGGTCCAATGGTTTGGAGTGGATCGAAGGCCGGCTCATGATGGTCGCACTAGAGCGATCGCGGCGCCTGCGGAGTCGGGAATAGTACGTATGGCTGGCTGCAGCCGCCGTCGGGACCGCTGCTTACGGTCATTTGCGTAACGACGGGCCGGGCGATCGCATGCACTGGTTTCACCTCGAGCCTCTCCCGCGGGGCAACATGATGCCACCGGCGACAAAGATGCGCCGCAATGAAAGGATGATAAGATGAGCGAAACGGGTCATGACCTTCACTCCCTCTTTCCCGACCATGGTCCGGCGCTCCATGCGCTGAAGCTCAAGGACGCCCACTTCCGGACGCTCGCCGAGCAGCATCATGAAGTCACGCTCGAGATCCAGCGCATCGAGGACGGCCGTGTTGCCGCCTCCGACGTGCGGATCGAGGCGCTGAAGAAGCAACGACTACAGCTTCTGGTTGAGGTTTCCGGGCTCGTCGCGGCGCATGAAGCGGCATGACGCGCAACGTCCAGGCTACGCGCGCCCGGCTCGCCGCGCGCTTTTCGGCGCTGGCGCATCAGGTCGAGCGCATCGAGGCCGCCCGGCGTGAGCCGGTCGCGGCCGATTTCGCCGACCAGGCGGTCGAGCGCGAGGATGACGAGGCGCGCGACGCCCTCGAAAAGGTGACGGTGGCCGAGATGGCGCGCATTCGCCTCGCGATCGCCCGGATCGATGCCGGCGGCTATGGCGTCTGCACCGCGTGCGGCGAGGAAATCGAGGAGGCCCGGCTGACGGCGATCCCGGAGGCGGCTCGCTGCAGGGCGTGCAGCGCGCTTTTCGCCGGCTGACCCGGCGCGGCAGGTCGGGTCAACGCTGCGCGCGCAGCAGAGCTTCGAGCTTGGTGCGCTGCGGCAGAACCTCCGCGAGCAACGCTGCGAGCGTCGGCGCGCCAAGCTTGCGCATCAAGCGGGCGCGATGGACCTCGACGGTGCGGTGGCTGATTTCAAGTTCGATCCCGATCTGCTTGTTGGTCAGGCCGCGGAGGAGCGCTTCGAGCACTTCGCATTCGCGAAACGTCAGATGCTCGATCGCCCCGTTGACCGCGCCGCGCTTTCGGACCGCCATGGCTTCTGGGGTCGGGGTAGCGGGGCCTGGACGAGCCGTATCGACCGGCTCCCCTCCGCGTCCATCTTTGCCGCCCGTCTTCGCCATCGCCCGCAATCCCTTCGCCGCTATGGCTTAGGCAGCGGCAAGTCCGCGGTCGCTACGTAATATCCCGATAGGTCAGGCGCCAAGGCCAGCGGCAAAGGCGAGGCGCAGCGCATCGGAAAGACTGCGAACATCGAGCTTGGCCATGAGATTGGCGCGGTGGACCTCGACGGTGCGCGGCGAGATACCGAGGTCGTAGGCGATGGTCTTGTTGGGCAATCCCTGCGCCAGACCGTCGAGCACCTCGCGCTCGCGCGGCGTCAGCACCGCGAGGATGACTTCCGCCTCGGCAGCGCGCGCAACCGCGCCATCGGCCGCCGCCATGCGGCCGAAAGCGGTCTCGATGGCGGCGATCAACACCGCCTTCTCGAACGGTTTCTCGAGGAAATCGACGGCGCCCGCCTTCATCGCACGCACCGCGATCGACACGTCGGCATGGCCGGTGAGCACGATGACCGGCATCGTTACCCCGCGATCGAGCAGCGCCTGCTGCACCTCGAGCCCGTCCATTTCGGGCATGCGCACATCGAGCAGGATGCACCCCTCGGCAGCGTGGCGGACCTCGCGCAGAAAGGCCGCACCGGTCGGCCAGGTTTCAACCGCATAGCCCGAGGTCTTGAGCATGAAGCTCGCCGAGCGCCGGATCGCCTCCTCGTCGTCGACTATATGGACCAATTTCCTATCCGACATCGCGTTCCTCCGCGTTGGCGCTCATAAGCGTGAAATGAAATTCGGCACCGCCCGTCGCGGCCGGCTCCATCCAGATGCGCCCGCCATTGGCCTCGATAATCGTCCGGCAGATCGAAAGGCCAAGCCCCATGCCTTCGGCCTTGGTGCTGACGAACGCGGTGAAGAGCTGCTCGGCGACCTTCGGATCGACCCCCGGTCCGGTGTCGGCGACGATGACGCGTATGAACCCCGGCTGGTCAGGCCGGCTGATGACGCTGAGCTTACGGACCGGGCTGTCGGCCATCGCCTCGACTGCGTTGCGGATGAGGTTGATCAGGACCTGCTGAATCTGGACTTTATCGACGAGCGCCGGCGAGGCATAGGGATCGAGATCGAAAAAGGGCTCGACCCCCTTTTCGCGCGCGCCCATCAAACCGAGGACCGCGGCTTCGTTGATCAGGAGCGGCAATTTTTCGATCGTCTTGTCGACTTCGCCGCGCGCGACAAAGTCGCGCAGGCGCCGGACGATATGCCCCGCCCGGAGCGCCTCCTTCGCGGTGTCGCCCAGCGCCTCGCGGATCATCGGCAGGTCCTCTGGGGCGGGCACGGCTAAAAGGTCGCGGATCGCCTCGACATAATTGGTGACGGCCGTGATCGGCTGATTGAGCTCATGTGCGAGCGTCGAAGCCATCGTGCCCATCGCGCTCACCCGGGACACATGGATGAGTTCGGACTGCAGCGATTCGAGGCGCTGCTCGGTCTTCTGCCGCTCGGTGAGGTCGCGGATGAAGCCGGTGAAGAGCCGCTGCCCCTCGCCCGCCGCTTCGCCGATCGAGAGCTCCATCGGAAAGGTCGAGCCGTCCTTGCGCTGGGCGAACACGACGCGCCCGATGCCGATGATGCGCTTCTCGCCCGTCTGCAGGTACCGGCCGATATAGGCGTCGTGCCGCCCCCGATCGGGCTGCGGCATCAAACGGCTGACATTGGAGCCGAGCAGTTCGGCTTCGCCATAACCGAACAAGCGCTCGGCGGCGGCACTGAACGAGACTATCAGCCCCTCTTCGTCGATTACCACCATCGCGTCGGGCACGGTCGAGAGGATCGACCGCAAATGGCTTTCGCGCGCGCGAAGCGATTCTTCGGTCGCGCGGCGCGTTGTGATATCGGACACGATCTTGGCGAAGGCGCGCAGGCTGCCATCGGCGTTCCGCAACGCGGTAATCGACACGTCCGCCAAAAATTCCGAACCGTCCTTGCGAACGCGCCAGTCCTCGGTCTCGAAGCGTCCATCGCGCGCCGCGGCGGCGAGGTCCGCTGCGGGTTTACCGTCCGCGATTGCATCGGCTGGATAGAAGATCTCCGCATTGTGCCCGACGACTTCCGCCTCGGTCCAGCCCTTCAGCCGTTCGGCACCCTTGTTCCAGATCGTGACCGCGCCCTCGGGGTCGAGGAGATAGATGGCATGGCCCTGTGCGCCGTCGATCAGGAGGTTGAGTTCTTCGGACAATCGGTCAGCTTCGGCCGCGCGGTTGGCGGCTTGTCCTTCGCTCAACCGCATGCGGCCGCGCATGCGGTCGGCCCCCTCGGCGAGCGCGACGATCCCGGCGGCGGTCAGGACAAAGGTTGCTCCCTCGACCAGCACCGCGCCCCGATCGTCGGCGAAATAGAGACCGAATAGCAGCGACGGGAGGATCGCGACGGCGGCAGCGAGCGACCCGGCGATGACCGAAGCCGCGACGATGGCGAGTGTGAAGATCAGAAAGGGCGAATTGCTCCCCAGCCAGGGATCGAGGAAGGCGCGTAGCAAGGCGGCCGCCGCGACGATCGCCAAGGCGATCGCCAGCCGCGCCGCAAAAGATTTCTGCTCCTTCGCCATCGATCCCGCGGCCTCCGTCCGCGTGAGGACTGGCTCCGCGCTGCCGCGTCGCTGCCCCCGCTTTTCCCATAAGCGCATTTCGCGCGCCGCGATACGACGGCCTTCGTCGCCGCTGGCGCGCGCCCCGCACGGTGGCGTTCGCGGACCGCTGCGCCGATGAGGGATATTACGGATAGGCGCGGACTGTCGGCCGGAACATGGTGAATGGGTCGGCGCCGGGTGAGACCCCTCTCCAATTTCGACCGGGCGCCGGCACAGGAGTCCCCATGGCGCACAAGCGCATCACGATCATCGACGGGCATCCGGACCCCAGGCGCGCGCGTTTCGTTCATGCGCTGAGCGACAGCTATGCGGCGGGCGCGGAGGCAGCGGGACATGAGGTCCGCCGTATCGAGGTGGCGGCGCTGCGCTTCGCGCTTCTCGCCGAGCGCAGCGACTGGGAGCATGGACAAGTCCCGGAGGATATTGCCGCCGCGCAGGACGCGATCAGCTGGGCCGAGCATCTGGTGATATTATATCCGCTGTGGCTCGGTGACCTTCCCGCGCTGCTCAAGGGATTTTTCGAACAGGCCTTGCGCCCGGGCTTCGCGTTCAGGCCGCAGGACGGCGGTTTTCCCCTGAAAGGGCTCAAGGGCCGCACCGCGCACATCGTCGTGACGATGGGAATGTCCGCCATCTTCTATCGTTTCTATTTCGGGGCCCACAGCCTCAAGAGCCTCGAACGCAATATCTTGCGTTTCGTCGGCATCAAGCCGGCCGCGCGAAGCATCATCGGCAATGTCGACAGCGATGCGTCGCATCGCGCCAAATGGCTCCGCAATATGTCCGAAAGCGGAGCGGCGGCGCACTAGTGCGCGAGCAAGGGCACAAACCAACGTCGAGGGGAGCGAATGTGACCACCTTTAGCGCAAGATTTCCGCGAAAGCCGCAGCCGAGTTTCACATTGCTGTGGAGCTGGGGGGTCGGCATCGGTGCGACCGGCACGCTTGTCGCCCTGCTCTTCGCGGCCCGCTATTTCCTCGCGACAGTGGCGCTCACCTATTGCCTCGCCATCATGATGACCGTTACCGCCATGCTTCATATTCGCGAGGCCTTCGGCCCGCGGCGACGCCCCGAGCGCCCCTATTGGCTGGCCAGCGGCGTGCCATATCTCGCCTCCGCGCTGCTGCTATTCGCCAATCCCATGCTGGGCAGCGCGCGCATCGCGCTGATCCTCGCGGGCTGTATCGGCTTGTCGGGCCTGGCGCGGCTCGCGCTGGCGCTCGCAGCGCACCCGCTCTGCCGCATCTGGCTCTACCTGTCGGGGGCGGTGAGCCTTTTGGTCGCGCTCGCGATCGGTTTCGGCTGGCCTTTCGCGTCAGCGGGCATTGCCGTTCGGGCGCTCGCGCTCGATCTCGCGGTCCAGGGCGCCGTCCTTGCGCTTCTCGAGGCGCGCCGCGCGCACCCGAGCCACGGCTTGGCGCGGCTGGGCAGCGCCAGCCAACGCAATTGGCAGTGACCGCAAATCTGAACCGATCCCCGCCCGCCGTGGGCCATGTCCATTGTCGAACCGGCTGTACGCCCCGGCCATTGAAGGAAATATGCCATGACCGAATTCCCGCGTCCGAACGACGCCGCTCCGCGCCGCCAACCCGAATGTCCGGATTGTGATCCCGCCGAGCGTCCCGACAAGAGCTTTCCCGAACAGCCGACGCCGACACCCGACAATCAGCCGATGCGCTCGCCGAGCGAAGCGCCGGTGATGCCGGACAGTCATCCCGAGGCGACCCCGCCCGAATGCCCCGACTGAGCGGACCAGGCCAGGCCTGATTACCTCAACGGCGATCCTGCAAAAGGCGTCTTTTCTCGCCGACGAGGCCCGAGACTGCCGCAAGGAACGGGTGTGCGCGAAGCGGTTTGTCGAAAATATGCGCAAATCCCGCGGCGCGCGCGCGTTCGGTCAAATCCGCCGATCCGAAGGCCGAGATCAGAATCGCGGGCGCTGCGCAGCCGGCCATGCGCAGGGCCTTGATCAGGGCGATGCCGTCGTCCCCGCCGAGTTGGTAGTCCACGACGAGGCAGTCCGGATCATAGGTCCGCGCGTGGGCAAGCGCAGCGTCGGCGGTCGAGTGCGCCTTCACGTCATAGTCGCGCCCCTGGAGCAGGAGAAGCAAGGACCGCCGCACCCCCGGATCGTCTTCGACGATCAGAATCCGCGGCGCCGCACCCGGTTCAGGATTATGATCGGCGGGCATCAATGGCACAGGATGAGCGGACATTTGCTTTCGGCCAGCATATGCTGGGTGACGCCGCCGAAAGTTTCGCGGAGGCGGCCGCGGCCATAGGCACCCATGACGACATAATCGGCGCGCCATGTCGCGCTTTCCTCCGCGATGAGGCGGTCGGCAGGCGCGCCTGCCTTTTCGACGGTCTGCACGACCGCTTGAATGCCATGGCGCGAGAGATAGGCTGCCGCCTGCCCGGGATCGAGGCCGGCATCGCTCTCGAGCGCGACGAATATCCGGACCTCTTCGGCTAGCGAGAGCAGGGGTACCGACGCGCGTAGCGCAGCGGCCGCGGCTGGCCTTCCATCCCAGGCGATGAGCGCGCGTCGGGTTTCGAAGCGTTGCAACGCCTGCGGGACGGCAAGGACGGGAACGTGCGTGCGCATGACCAGGCGGGCGATGATGCCGCGCATGTCGGGCATCGAAAAACCGTCGAGGGCCCGGTTGAGGATGATCAAGTCGGCAAGATCGGCAGCCTCGCGGAGCGCGTGCGCGATATCGCCGATCGTGTCGGCGAGGCTCCAGCTGACGTCCTCGCGTGTCAGCCGGTCGGACAGTTCGGCCCGGTTTTTAGCTTCATCTGCGCTTTCGTCGCGCACGACAATCGCCTCGGCGCTCCCGAAATGCGTGTCGCTGGCCATGACGGGATAGGGGGTTACATCGAGGCAGGCGAGATGCCCGCCAAGTGCGCGCGTGAGGTCGAGCGCGGCCTGCAGGCGCGCTTCCTGGCCGCGATCGCGATGAACGAGCAAGAGGATATTTTTCATGGCCAACTCCATTGGGGCCAAGCGACGCTAGGGTCGTCGGCGCACCGTCGATATGCGCAATGATACGGATAAAAGAACGGCCGCCGGGGGAACCGGGCGGCCGCAGGAGGGAGGTCGTAATCGCTGCGCGAGAGCGCCGACTGTAGGGAGCCGGCGCCGTCTGGCAGCCCATTTTCCTTACCGCCCCGCGGAGTTCCGGTCACTAAGCAGTTCTCCGTAAGCACTCACCCTTTCCGGCCCCGCGATTGGCCGCGACCGGTGGCGCGGACGGCAGCGACACCAAAGAAGCGGCCGCCCAAGGGGATCCAAGGCGGCCGCTTTTCCCCGAAGGGAAGTTTAGTGGACTGGGAATGATAGCGGCGAGGCAGTCCCCAACCTGCCTCGCCGGGGACGCCGCCACCGGCGCGCCGGCGACCGTCCCTATCGGCGGTCTAGGGCTATGGCCCTCGACTGGCTCTACGCAATATGCCGTACTGGCGATGGCTCAATGCGCGAGCAGGAGCGGCGTGTGCGCAGCGTCGAGCAGATAGCGTGTCACTCCGCCGAAAAAGGTTTCGCGCAGACGGCTGTGACCGAAGGCGCCCATGACGATCAGGCCCGCGCCCAGCTCGCGCGCGGTGCGCTCGAGACTTTCCTCGACCGTCACGCCATTCCGCTCCTCGCGCCGCAGGGTGCCATGGAGCCCGTGGCGAGACAGATAGCGCAGCGCGTCTTCGGCATCGATGCGGCCTTCATCGGCCCCGACCGTGACAAGGATGATGTTGCTGGCATCGCCGAGCAGCGGCGCAGCTTGGCGCAGGGCATTGGCGGCCTCGAGGCTGCCGTTCCAGGCGATCATCGCCGGCGCGTCGAGATCGACCATCGCTATCTTCTCGGGGAGCGCGAGCACGGGCGCCGGGACCATCATCGCGAGGTCGCCCGCCATCATATGCGGGGCGCCGTTACGTTTGCCACCCGTGGCACCGAGCGACACGATCACGAGATCGGCGAGCGTCGCTGCGATTGCGAGTGTGCCGAGAAGTTCGCCATCGCCGACACTGATATCCCAGGGCACATCCTCGCTGCGCATCTGTTCGCTTAGCTTGTCGACGAGCTCGGTTGCGGCAAGCTGCGACTTGGCGAGCGCTTCGCGGGCGAGATACATTCCGCCAAAGGGGTCGCTCGCGACAAATTGCTGGAAAGGCGAGCTCACCAGCAGAGTGATATGCGAGCGATGCCGTCGCCCGATCGCCAGCGCGCTTTGGAGCCGCGCTGCCATCGCGGGACTGTCGTCGGCATGAACCAGCAGATTTCGCATCGATCGTCTCCTCTTCGGACTATCTCCAGAAGAGGCCCCGCGCGGCGCCAAGTCATTGACCCAGATCAAGCGCAGGTGCGGCGGACTTCAGGGGTAGAGAAGCATGCGCGACCATTGCTCGCCGTCCCGCACGAAGAGCGTGCGCGCGTGAAGCCGATGTTCGCGGTCCTGCCAGAATTCGATGCGTTCGGGGATGACACGCCAACCGGTCCAGTGCGGCGGTCGCGGGACATCGCGTCCGTCAAAACGCGCCTGTATCTCGGCGAAACGGGCCTCAAACAACGACCGGCTTTGCAGCGGCCGCGATTGGTCGCTGGCCCAGGCCCCGAGCTGGCTGTCGCGGCTGCGCGTCGCAAAATAGGCGTCGGCGACCGCGCCCTCGACAGGTACAGCCTTGCCTTCGATGCGGATCTGCCGGCGCAGCGACTTCCAGTGCAAGAGCAGCGCGACATGCGCATTGGCTGCGAGCTGCTCGCCCTTGCGGCTTTCGGCGTTGGTATAGAAAATGAATCCGTCAGGCCCATGGTCCTTCAGCAGCACCATCCGCACCGAAGGCGCCCCGTCCGCCGCGACGGTCGCCAGCGCCATGGCGTTGGCATCATTGGGTTCGCTTGCGCGCGCTTCATCGCACCAGCTGGCGAACAGGGCAAAGGGGTCGCATGTCATCGCCGGGCGCTACTTGGGGCAGGCGGCGCAATCATTGACGTGGATCATATTTGACCGCTCCTCCTCCGAGCACTGGAGGTGGTTGCCAGATCGACGGCCCTCGGCGCGGCAGGGAGCCTTTTTCGCCGACGACAGTTTGGCCTTCATGACAGTGACCCGGATGCAGAATTGGACCGAGCGATTCTCTGAATTCGTCGCTGCACCCGATTTCCCCTGCGTCGGTGCGAAGTCGGCGCTTGCGACGGGATCGCTTCGAATCATCGTCGCCCGCGATTTGACCAGCGGCTGGAACGATCTCGAGATTCATCGCGCGCTGATCGAATGGGCCGCCGACTATCGGCGCGACCCGGAAGGGTTGCGAAGCCTCGCGGTGATCTTCTCCGAGCCAAGCAACCTTGACGAGGCCGGGTTCGAAGCTGCGATGTGGGAGCGGCTGCAGTCGCTCGCGGACAAGGACGCGTGGAAAGGGCTCGATTATGACCCGCGTGTCTGCCCCGATCCGGATAGTCCGCATTTCTCGCTAAGCTTTGGCGAGGAGGGATTTTTCGTCGTCGGCCTGCATCCGCGCGCCTCGCGGCCGGCGCGCCGGTTCGCGCGGCCGACGCTTGTGTTCAATCTCCATGATCAGTTCGAACGGCTGCGGTCCGATGGCCGCTTTGACAAGATGCGCGCCAGCATCCTGTCGCGCGACGCGGCGCTTGCCGGTAGCGTCAATCCGATGCTCGCCCGCCACGGCGAGACAAGCGAGGCCGCGCAATATAGCGGCCGCGTCGTCGGCGGTGAATGGGCATGCCCCTTCCACGACCCGCGGGCCGCGCCATGATCGAACGGATCGCGCCGCGGAGCGGCACTGCCTTCCGGCTCAACAAGGGCGAAATCCTGCGGGTGACCGATCCCTTGGGCGGTCAGGTCGCCGACCTCCTCGCGTTCATGGCGGCCGACCCTCGCGAGCTGCTGTCGAACGGGCGCACCTTCGACTATGAAGAGACGATCCGGCTCACGAGCGGGAATATACTCTGGTCCAATCGCTCGGCGCCGATGCTCGAGATCGTCGAGGATAGCGTCGGCGTTCATGATTTCCTGCTCACACCCTGCAGCGAGGCGACCTTCCGCCACTTCTATCCCGACAAGCCGGTCCACCGCGGCTGCTTCGGCAATCTCGCCGAAGCGCTGGCACCCTTTGGCATCGGAGCCGATGCGATCCCGGTGGCCTTCAACCTCTTCATGAATGTGCCGGTCGATGCGAAGGGGGCGATCAAGGTGTTGCCGCCGCCGACAAGAGCGGGCGACCATATCGCCTTCCGCGCGCTCGCCGATCTTGTCATCGGGCTCACGGCCTGTTCGGCCTATGACAGCTGCGGCGGCAGCTTCAAGCCAATCGACTATATGGTCGAGGCGTGTCCGGCCGATGCGGCTGCGCCAGCGCGCGGATGAGTGAGTTGCCCGCCCCCGGAATATTCGCAGCGCCGATCACCGCCTCCCCTGCACCCGGCCTGCGGTCCGGGACCGACAGCGCGGGGTTGCTTGTATCGCAGGCGCGGATCGCGATCAGCTATGCCTGGCGCCACGGACGCTGGCCCAATCTGGCGGCGGCGCCGCGGTTCACCGAAATGGTCCAGATGCGAAAGCTTTTCGACCGGTCGGTCCGCCAGACGATGCTGATGGACAAGGTCGCCGCCAAGCGCATCGCCGGTTCGGCGCTTGGACCCGAATGGATCGTCCCGACGCTCTGGCTCGGCACTGCCTTGCCGGCGTCGCTGCCCTTCGCCTTGCCCGCGATGCTCAAGGCGCGCCATGGCTGCAATCAATATCGTCCGATTTGCAGTGTGCCCGGTCCGGCCGAACTGGCGCGGCTCCGGCGGACGGCTCGACGCTGGCAACGGGCGCCGTACGGCGGGTGGCTCGACGAATGGGCCTATCGCGAGGTCCCGCGCGGTCTCCTCGCGGAGCCTCTGCTGGGCGGCGCGCTGCCGCTTCCGATCGACTATAAAATCTATGTGTTCGGTGGCGTCGCAACGCATGTCCAGGTGCATCTCGACCGTGGGGGCCGCCACCGCTGGGTGTTGCACGACCGCGACTGGCGGCCGCTGGTCGAGGGCCCCGACCGGCCGGCAAGACCCGCCTCGCTGGCTGCAATGCTCAACGCCGCCGAGGTCCTTGGCCGCGGCTTCGCCTTCGTGCGTACGGACTTTTACGAGGTTGGCGGCCGCCCCTATTTTGGCGAATATTGCCTGTACCCGGGATCGGGTTTCGATCCCTTCGCCGCCGACTGGATCGATCTCGAACTGGGATCGCTCTGGCATGCGGCACTAGCAGGAGGCATGGGATGTTCACCCTCCTCGACAGCCCCGATGATGTGATCGCGATCCATGTGGCAGGCCATATTGCCGGTGCCGACATCGACAAGGTGATGGACCGCCTGGAGGCGATGATGGCGAGACACGACAAAGTCCATGTGTTTGTCGAGACGCATGCGATCGACGGAATCGAGATTGCGGGCCTGCCCGCCTATTTCAAAAGGGCGCTGCCGCTGTTCGGGAAATTGTCGCATTTCGGACGCGTTGCGGTCGTCGCCGACCAGAGCTGGGTCCGCGTCGCCACGCGGGTCGAAAGTGCGCTCTTGCCGCACATCAGTTATCGAACGTTTGAGCCCGAACAACGCGATGCCGCCTTCGCCTGGGTCGCGGGAAACGCCGTCTGAGCGCTGTCCTGCGTTGATACGGAAGTCGTGCAACGATCCTGCTAAGGGCTTTTGCGTAGCGACAACTGTTTCTTTCCCCTGCACAGCAGCGGCACGCGGCCACCGGGCTGCAGGGACGGGACCAGCGCGATGACGAAAGAAGCAGGCGGTGATATCATCGATACGGGCGCGGATTTGCGCGACCTGTTCCCAGGCGAAAGCGTCATTCTTCTCGCGCTCAAGGTCGAGAGCGATCGCTTCGACGAGATCGCCGAGAGGCATCGAGCGCTAGCCCTCGAGATAGCGACATTCGAACGCGGCGCCTCGCCCCATGGCGACGGCCGCCTCGACGCGCTCGAGGTGGAGCTTCACGGCTTGATCGGAGAACTCGCCAGCATGATCGCGGCGCGGAAGGCCGAGTGAACCCGGCGCTCGTCGTCAGCCGCGACGCGCCTTCCTCTCATCACTCTCAACGAACGGCGAGATAATCCTCGACCGATGTCACGCCGGGCGCCGACCAGGCGGCGCTTTCCGCTATGGCCCGCTCGCCCCATGCCCGCACATGGCCGCGCAACGTCACCGTCCCGCCGTCGGTGATGACCTCGATTCCGCCGGCATCGAGGTTGGCTTGGCGCTTGAACGCGAGGACGATCCGCTTCTGGACGTCGGCGGATGTCGGAAGCTCGCGAACTACGATCAAATTGCTGACCTCGACCACCCCCGCCGCCCGGCCCGCGACCTTGAAGACCTCCCTGCGCTGGAAGTTCCAGTCGACGCTTCCCGACAGCGTCACCCAGCCCCGCTCGACCTTCACCCGGATTCGGCCGTCGGGGATGCCGACGGTCCAGCCGATCATTTCGACGATCCGCCGCGCGATCTCACGATCGCTCGTACCTGGATCCGACGCGAGGCGAACTTCGATCTCCTCGGCGAGGGCCTTGACGCCCGCGACGCGGCCGACTGCCTTTTCTGCCGCCATTTTCTCCGGATAGCTGGCGACATGGCCCGACAGCGTGACCACACCGGCATCGACCGCGACACCGATATGCGCATGATCGACGCGCGCCTCCCACTCAAGTTCGGCGATCACATCATGCTGGAGTTCGCTGTCGGTCCTGGTCATTATCTCTTTCCTGCCAGACCGGCATTACGGATCGTCCGGTCCATTGCATTGCAGCCTTCTCTTTCGCTCGGCTTGTCAGGCGCACCAATCCGCAACTTCCCGTAGCTGACGATGCAAGGGCCAACCTTCCCGTTCCCGGGCCTGTACGTAGTAACACCGATGGGAGCGTCGCGCCCTGCCGCCTATGGCGGGCAGACCGCAATCAGAGGACGCAGATGACCGACCGCACCGCGCCGCCGCCTGCCGACGAGGACGATGGGATACCGACGGAACCGCGGGGCTATTTGCGCGCTCTGGGTCCCGGCCTCGTGACCGGCGCGGCGGACGACGATCCGAGCGGAATTGGAACCCATAGCCAGGTCGGCGCGGCCTTCGGCTATGGGCTCTCCTGGACTTTCATCCTCAGTTTTCCATTGATGGTCGCGATCCAGGAAATTGCCGCCGAGATCGGCCGTGTCACTGGCGCCGGCATCGCGCGCAACCTCCGTCGCCACTATCCACGCCCAATGCTGTGGGCGATGGTGTCGTTGCTGCTGATCGCCAATGTGATCAATCTCGGTGCCGACCTCAGCGCGATGGGCGCCTCGCTGGCGCTTCTGATCGGCGGGAAGAGCGGCCTCTACACCTTGCTGTTCGGGATCGTCAGCATCGTCCTCGAGGTGAGACTCGACTATCCGCGCTACGCAGCGATCCTCAAATGGACGACGCTGACGCTCTTCACCTATGTCGGTGTCCTTTTTGTAGCGCATGTGCCGTGGGGCGAGGCGCTGCGCAGCCTCGTCTTGCCCGCGTTTCGTCTCGATGCCGCCTATGCGACCGCGTTTGTCGCGATCCTGGGCACCACGATCAGCCCGTACCTCTTTTTCTGGCAAGCGGGCCAGGAGATCGAGGAGCAGAAGCGTCATCATGCCAAGCCCCTCTGTCTCGCACCGTCGCGCGCCGGCCCCGAACTCCGGCGGATCCGCATCGACACGCTGACGGGCATGGCGTTCAGCACGTTGATCTCGCTCGCGATCGTCTTTGCCACCGCCGCGACGCTTCATGCGCATGGGATCCGCGACATCACGACCTCGGCGCAAGCCGCCGAGGCGCTGCGCCCGATCGCCGGTGAATTCGCTTTCGCGATGTTCGCCGCGGGCATTATCGGCACGGGGCTGCTTGCGGTCCCGGTGCTCGCCGGCGCCGCGGCCTATGCCGTGACCGAAATGGCGGGTCTCGCAGGCAGTCTCGACGCCAAGCCGCTTTCAGCCCGGCTTTTCTATGCGACGATTGCAGCCACCACCCTTGCGGGTGCCGCGCTCGACGGCGTCGGCATCGATCCGGCCCGCGCGCTTTACTGGGCCGCGGTCGTCAATGGGATACTCGCCGCACCGTTGATGGTCGCGATGATGCTGATCGCAAGCAATCCCCGCGCCATGGGCCAGCTCGTGATCTCGCGCCGGCAGAAACTGGGCGGTTGGGCTGCGACGGCGGTCATGGTTGCCGCGTCGGGCATCTTCTTCTTTTTCACCATTCTTCCAGCGGCCTGATCCAGCCGCGCGGGACCGGCGTCTGATTGTAAGGAACTGGCTTTGGACATATTGGGCTTTTCACTTGCCGTCCTGCTGATCGAGCTGACGCCCGGTCCGAACATGGCCTGGCTTGCCGGACTTGCCGCGACCGAAGGCCGGCGCAACGGTTTGGCGGCGGTGTGGGGCGTCGCACTCGGGCTCACCGTGAACGGAATTTTGGCGGCGCTGGGGCTTGCGGTCGTCCTGCAGGCTGCCCCCCAACTTTGGACGGGAATGCGCTTCGCCGGCGCCGCGATGATGTTGTGGCTCGCCGCCGAGACGTGGCGCGGCACGGGCGCGGTACGCCCCTCGATATCGGCGATCGCGTCCCCTCGGCGGGCTTTTACGACCGGCACCCTCATCAATCTGCTGAACCCGAAGGCCTATATCTTCTTTGTCGCGATCGCTCCCCAGTTCATGGCCGGCGAACCGCTTGGGCCCCGAAATGCGTTGCTGCTCTTATCGATCAGCGTGACGATCGCCACGGCCATCCATCTCGCGATCGTCGTCGCCGGAAGCAAGGCGCATGGATGGCTCTCGAGCCCGGTCCGGACCATTGTCGTGAGGCGCATCTTTGCGGTGATCATGCTCGGGGTCGCAGTTTCGTTTCTCGCGTCCGATTTCCGCTAGGCTTTTTCGTCCCAAACCCATGCGTGGGAATACGTAAGGACGGCACTGGCCCGTCGATGATAATAAGCGGTCGATGATCCGCTACGACAGGAATTTCCGGAGACTGGCCTTTGCCCTCGCGGCGCTTGCCGGCTATGTCGATGCGGTGGGATTTCTGAAATCCGGCGGCTTGTTCGTCTCCTTCATGAGCGGCAACACGACCCGCCTCGCGGTCGGACTGCTCGAGGCGGCGGCCGGCGCCGCGGCGGCGGCCGCCCTGATCGCCCTGTTCGTCTTTGGAGTATTCCTGAGCCTGATCATGACCGCCAAGGTGACGATCGCGCACCGCAAGGTCATCGCGACGGGCTGCGTTGCAGCGCTCCTCCTTGCTGCCGCCCTGTTCCAGATTTCGGGATATTTTTACCCCACGATCGGGCTCCTATGCCTCGCAATGGGCGCCTCGAACACGGTGTTCCACCGCGATGGCGAGGTCAGCATCGGCGTGACATATATGACCGGCACATTGGTCAAGCTTGGCGGAAGGCTTGCCGACGCCGCGCTCGGCGGCGATCGCACGTCCTGGATTCCCTATCTTCTGCTCTGGCTTGCGCTGCTGGCGGGCGGTATCCTGGGAACGACGGCTTACATATGGTCACCCGACGGAAGCATCTGGCTGGCCGCCTTGGCCGCGCTCATGCTGGTCGCCGCCGCGCAATGGCTGACGCACGGCGCCAGCAACTGATATGCGCATCACCAAATGCAACATCCGACCCGGGCGCGTCAGCCCTTTCCGGCGTCGGCGACGGTCGTCAGCCATTTTTCGGACAGGAGCATCGATGGCCCTTCAGCCTCGACAATAGCGGCGTCGCCAATCGTGCGGGATCCGGCGTCGGATCCTTCGGGGCGAGCCGAGCGCCCATCATAGACGAACTCCGAGCCCATCAAGTCGATCAGCGGGAATGCGTCCTTCTCGGCCCAATAATCCTGATTATGCCGCCACTCGGGCTTGGCGCCGCGGCGTGGCATCGCATCGAGTCCGCGCATCAGATAGCCGGGATTGAAATTGTCGGTCTCGATCCACGGCATAATCTCCATGCCCTCATCCTCGGCGCGCAGCGCGACCTCGACCTTTTTTGCGCCGATATCGTCCATATGGTTGAGCAGATTGCAGACGAAGTCGCCCATCATATCGACGCGCAAGGTCCAACTCGCGCGAAAATAGCCCATGACCCATGCGAGATTGGGAACACCCGTCATCATCATGCCGCGATAGGTGACGGTCTTGCCCCAATCGATCGGTGCGCCGTCGACTTCGAACGGGATGCCGCCCATGACCGAGAGATTGAAGCCGGTCGCAGCGACGATCAGATCGGCCTCGATCTCCTCGCCGCTGGCGGTCCGCACGCCTTTCTCGGTGAAGCGGTCGATCGTGTCGGTGACGACGGAGAGTTTGCCAGCGACCGCAGCCTTGAAGATGTCGCCTTCGGGACAGAAAGCGAGCCGCTGCTGCCAGGGACGATATTTCGGGGTGAAATGCGGTTCGAAAGCGAAGTCGGGATCGCCCGAGAATGCGCGGATCAGCGCCTTCAGATCCTCGAACACCTGGTCGGGTTCGCTGAGACACCGCTGCGTCATCACATCCTGGTCGTGCATGATCTGCGCGCGCACGACGCGGTGAATGGTCGGCTCGTCGATGCCGACTTCGCGAAGACGGTCGGCGAGCTCGTTCTTGTTCTCGCTACAGTAAAAATAGGTGGGCGACCGCTGCAGCATCGTCACATGCGCGGCTTTGTCGGCGAAGGCCGGAACGATTGTGGCCGCGGTCGCGCCCGAACCGATCACCAGGATGCGCTTGCCACTATAGTCGGTTGCGGGATCCCAGAGCTGGGCATGGACAAACTGGCCCTGATAGTCCGACAGGCCCGGCCAGTCGGGAATATAGGGCTTTTCATGGTCGTAATAGCCCTGGCACATCCAGAGGAATTTGGCGGTGAAGCTGACATGCTTGCCATCGGCCTTGCGTTCCGCCTCGACGGTCCAGCGGCTGGTCTTGCTCGACCAATGACAGGCCGTGATGCGGTGGCCGTAGCAGATATGCTCGCCAATGCCATTTTCGTCGATCACTTCGCCCATATATTTGAGGATCTCGGCGCCACTCGCGATCGGCGCACCAACCCACGGCTTGAAGCGATAGCCAAAGGTGTAAAGGTCGGAATCCGACCGTACGCCAGGATATTTGTGAGTTTCCCAAGTGCCGCCGAAGGTCTCTTTCGCCTCGAGAACCGCATAGCTTTTGCCCGGGCATTGCTGCTGAAGATGAAAGGCCGAGCCGATTCCCGAAATGCCGGCGCCCACGATGAGAACGTCGACATGGAGCGGCTTGCTGCTTCCTCGAGTGACCGGTTGAACCGGCGTCGTCGTCATTGCCGTCATAGCTATATCCCCATCTCTCGTCGCATAATGGGAAGAATGGATCGGGATGGCAGCGATCCGCATTGATCTCGATCAACGGTTGCGCGGGAGGCCGTCAGTGCATGTGATCGCTTTCGAAATGGCGCTCGAGCAATTTCATGCGATCGACGATCGAGAAGAAGAAAGCGGTCGACCAGCCGATCAGGATGATTCCGCTTGCGCCCTCGATCGCCCCGAGAATCCGCAGGCCAGAGGGCAGTACGATGTCGCCATAGCCGATCGTCACATAGGTCGAAGTGGAGAAATAGAGCGCATGCTCGAAATCGGGGAATGCCCCCAGCCATTCATAAAGCCCCGCCCAGATCCAGATTTCGACCGAGTGTAGCGCAAAAAGGCCAAATGCGGCGACGAGTATCGCGGCGCTATTGAGCAGGACGACCAAGGCGCGCCGAGACGCGCGCCGGTAGCGGCGCAGTACCGCGAGCAGCAGCGCCAGTCCCGTGAGATGGACGATCACGGTCACCGCCACCAACAAGGTTGCAAGCAGGAGCTGGGATACCAGGGTCATGATCCCGTACTCAAAACGGGCGGAAACAACGGATCAGGCCTCGCGGGGAGCCGACGCAGGCGACCAACTGCGTTCAATGGCTCAAAAGCAGTGGTAACTTGCTGTCGCCCAACATCCGCTTCGTGACCCCGCCAAAGGTCTCGCGAAGGCGCCCGCGGCCATAGGCCCCCATGACGATATAATCCGCACCCCAGGCCTCGCATTCCTCAGCGATCAGCATGTCGGCGCGCGCGCCGGACCGATTGACGGACCGCAAAGTCGCCTCGATCCCGTGTCGAGCGAGATAGGCGACAGCGAGCGAGCGATGGGTGCCGACATCATCTTCACAAGCCTGAAAAATCTCGACGTCCTGCGCCAGCTTGAGCAGGGGTACGGCACCTCGCAACGCCGCCGCCGCCGAAACGCTGCCATCCCAGGCGACCAGCGCACGGTCGAACTCGAACCGCTCGGCACTTTCGGGCACCGCAAGGACGGGGGCATGGGTATGGGCGACGACGCGACTCGCAACGCCGCGCATGTCGCTGAGCGGATAGTCTTCGAGTGCGCGATTGAGGATGATAAGGTCGGCAAGGTCCGCTGCCGCGACGATGGCGCCCGCGATGTCGCCATCGGCATCGGTCCAACTCCAGCTTACGTCGTCCCGCGAGAGGCGTTCGGTGATGACGGCCTTGTTGATGGCTTCGCTGTCATGCTCATCGAGCAACTCGGCCGTGTCGTTCAACGTGAAGAAATCGTTGTTCACGAGAATTGGATTCGGGGTCACATCGAGGCAGGCGAGATGCCCATTCAGTGCGCGGGTGATGTCGAGCGCAGCCTCCAGGCGAGCCTCCTGACCGGGGTCGTCGTGCACGAGCAAGAGTATATTTTTCATCTGCAGCTCCGTTCCTGGTTCGCGAAATTATGGATCAGTGTGCGAGGAGAAGCGGCAGCTTGCTGTCGGTCAGCATGCGCCTCGTCACCCCGCCGAAGGTCTCGCGAAGGCGGCCATGACCATAGGCGCCCATCACGACATAATCGGCGCGCCACGCGGCACATTCCCTTTCGATCAATTCGTCGGCGCGACGATGAGCCTTGTCGAGCGATCTGGTCTCGGCATGAATCCCATGGCGCGACAGATAGGTGGCGGCCGGATCGACCCCCGTGCCGGTCTCGTCTTCGACGGCGGTGAAGAGCTTCACTTCACTCGCCAGCGCGAGCAGCGGCACGGCCGCGCGTAAAGCTGCGGCCGCTGAACGGCTGCCGTCCCAGGCGACCAGCGCGCGGTCGAACGCAAAGCGCTCGCAGGTTTCGGGAACCGCGAGCACCGGCGCATTGGTGCGCGCCACGATGCGCCCGACGATGTCTCGCATGTTGGGCAGCGGATAGCCGTCGAGGGCGCGGTTGAGGATGATCATATCGGCAAGATCCGCGGCTTCGAGGACAGTATCGGCCATTTCGCCCATGGCATCGGCCCAGCTCCAGCTGACATCCTCGCGTGACAGACGGTCGGTCAGCACCGCCTTGTTCTTTGCCTCGCTGCCCCGCTCATCGAGCAGGACAACGGTCTCGCCAAAGCCCGTGACCGCATCTCCCGCGACGACCGGATAGGGCGTGACATCGATGCAGCAGAGATGACCGTCCAGCGCCCGCACGATATCGAGCGCGGCCTGGAACCGCGCCTCCTGGCCGTCGTCGTCATGCACCAGCAAGAGAATATTCTTCATCGACCATCTCCTTCGTTCGCCGAAGAAGCTATGGCCCCGCGGACGAAGTCGATATGCGCAATGTTACGGATAAAGAGGCGGCCGCCCCGTTTCGGGGGCAGCCGGAGGAGCCCTTGCGGGCGGGGGTCACCTCAATTGACGATGATATGGTCCTCGACCCGGACAACGCCGGGTGCCGACCAAGCGGCGCGCTCGGCGATGCCGCGTTCATTCCACGCCGTTACCGTGCCACCGAGCGTGACCGTTCCGCCATCGGTCTTGACGGTGACCGACCCGGCATCGAGATTGGCCTGCCGCCTGAATGCCGAGACGATCCGGTCCTTGATATCCCACGGCGCGGGATGCTGTTCGACCTCGATCCGGTTGGTGACACCCATTACGCCCGAGATATGGCTCGCAGCGCGCAGGGCTTCCTGGCTCTGGAAGTGCCAGTCAACCTTTCCGGCCAAGGTCACCCAGCCTTGCTCGACCTTGACCATCACCTTGTCGTCGGGAATCGAAACGGTCCATGCGATCGTGTCGAGAATCCGCTTCGCGATTTCATGATCGTCGGTCTTGGGATCATAGGCGAATCGCACCTTGATCTCTTCGGCGATCGCCCGAACGCCGGCGACGCGCCGGGTCGCTTTCTCAGCGGCGACCTTCTCGGGGCAGCTTTTGACATAGCCCGAGAGCGTGACCACGCCATCGGTCACGGCAACGCCGATGTCGGCGTGGTCGACGGCGGGTTCCCACTCGAGTTCCGCTATTACGTCGTGATGCAACTGGCTGTCGGTCTTTTTCATTGATCGTCTCCTGTGGTTCGGGGGCAGGCACGGCAGTCGTAATCGGCACTGCGGGGCTCCGGGTCGCAATCGGTGCCCCGCAGCGCCGTGTCCCCGATCGGCGGGCGCCTTGTCCTTCTCGGATCGGACGCCGGCCGCGTAGGCGGACAGCTTGGCGAAAGGGACGAAGGTGAGGCGATCGCTCGACCTTCGCCGTGTTCCCGTGCGGAGCTAAGCCGTTCGGGTTCGAGCCTTGCCGACGCTCCGGCCGGCCAGGCCCCTGGACCAAGTGCCACGAGTCTGGACCTTTGGGCCATCCAGCCTATTCGCAATAAACCGTAAGGGTTCGGGGGACAGCCGATGGCGCCGTCGCCGGCCCGCCTAAGTAGCATTCCCGATTTCGCCGGCCGGATAGCGCCTCGTAGAAGACGGACAACGCTGTTCGCTTCGGTCGATGTCCGGCGCGCGGGCTGCGCCCCCTGACGCGTTTCAACAAGGAGACAGCTCATGAACGACATGGCCCCCACCCGCCCCGACGCCGCCGCTGCGCCGTCCGCGCCGTTAGAATTTGGCGCCGCCGACTGGTTCCGCGCCGAGGTCGACCGCTTCATCGAAGAGATGGGTAAGCCGGGGCGGAGCCTGCTGAGCTTCATTCCGCGCTTTGCCATGCCGAAGCCCGCGATCGAGCTGACCGATGCCGGCGACAGCTATCGGCTTTCGGCCGAGCTCCCGGGACTAACCGACAAGGATGTGAAGGTCGAAGTCGCCGACGGTATTCTCACCATCGCGGCCGAGAAACATGAGGCAGCCGACCGGGCAGAGGAAACCTGCCTGATCAATGAGCGGCGGCAAGGCTATATCCAGCGCCAGATTTCCCTTCCCATCGATGCGGACCCCGAAGATGTCAAAGCCCGGTTCAAACATGGGCTGCTGACTCTCGAGATCGGGAAGAGCAAGGAAGCACGCAAGCGCGTGCGAAAGATCAAGATCGGCGACTGATGCGCGCTGAGCTGGCGGGACCATGTCTCGCCGGCTCCTCATGCGTTAAGGGTCTCACCGCCTGCGCCGAGCAGAAAATCGGCCGCCATGACTCGGGCCCGGCACGGCTCACTCGGCTCCATCTCATTCGGGCTGCGGACCTTCCGCATCGTCTTCGATCCGAAACGATGCCGCTTCCTTGCCGGATTCAAGCGAGTCCCTGGTGATGATGATATTGGCGCCGGGCGCGAGCAGCGGCTCGATCAAGGCGCGAAACTCGGGCGCGACATGGATTCGGCCCGTCAAATCCTCCTGACCCGTCGCCGCGAGCCATTCGGGAAGCTGCACCCTCGTCCACCCGGTGCCACTCGCCGCCTTGCCGGATCTGACAAAGACCGACGTCGCCGTCAGGGGGACGTCGATACGCGCCGGGGCCGAGCCGATGACGATTCCGTTGCGCAACACGACGGCGCGCTGGTCCGCGCCGCTGATTACGATCGAGACTGGCCCCTGGGCCGAGCGCTCCGGATGCCAATCGACGACATCTCCAGCCGTACCGCTGCCGTCCCAAGAACCCGGACCGCCGGGTGCGATGCGCGGAACGGCGGCCTTGCCAGAGACGATCACGGTCATCCCGAGCCGGGTCACGCCATAGAGGCGCTTTGCAAATTCATGCGGAAGACGAATGCAGCCGTGCGATGCAGGGTAGCCGGGAAGCGTCCCGCCATGAAGGGCGACGCCGCCCCACGTCAGCCGTTGCATATAGGGCATCGGCGCATTGTCGTAGATGCTCGAGCGATGATCGACATCACGCTGCAGGATGGTGAAAACGCCTGTTGGCGTGACATGCCCCTCCCGGCCGGTCGAAACGGTGGTGATCGCGATCGGGATGCCGTTGCGATAAAGAGTGGCGCGCTGCGTTGCCAGACTGACGACAAGGAGTAGCGGGCCGCGCGGCGCGACCTCGGGCGCCCAGAGATATTCGCCAGGTTTAAGGGACTGCGCGGCCTCGAGAACCGAGCCGGGCGATGCGGGATCCTCGGCGCCGGTCGCGGCTCCCGGCAGGATGAGCGCACCGAGCAGGATCATGGCGCGCGAGCAGGCCAGCTGCGCCGCGGTCCGATTTCGGGTGCGGTCGCCTTGGAAGGATTTTCGGGTCATAGCGCCTTTTATGCGCGGGGCCGGGTACCGGGAGTCAGGAACAGTACGTATTCCGGCGCGCGCGGCTCGGGTCCATCCTCAAGCGGCGGCAGGGTTCTTCTGCCGACGGGCCAGCCCGGCACAGGGCATCAAGCGAGGCGCGCGATGAACAAGGATCTTTCGGTCACATTCCATGGCGCTGCGGGCACGGTCACCGGTTCGTGCATGGAGTTTTGCCACGACGGCAAAAGGCTGCTGGTCGACTGCGGGCTGTTCCAGGGTTCGCGCACGCTCGAGATGCTGAACCGCAGCCCCTTTGCCTTTCCGGTAAACCAAATCGATGCCGTTATCCTGACGCATGCCCATATCGATCATAGCGGCCTGCTGCCGCGGTTGGTCGCCGAAGGATATGAAGGGGACATCTGGTGCACCGCTCCGACCTCGGACCTCCTCGAGTTCATGCTCGCCGATGCGGGGCGGATCCAGGAGAGCGACACCGCGCGGCGAAACCGAAGGCACGATCGCGCGGACCAGCCGGTGTTCGAGCCGTTATACACCGAACAGGATGGTCTTGCGGCCTGGCAGAAGAGCAGCACAGTCGATCTCGAGCAATGGTTCGAGCCGGTCAAGGGTGTGCGCGCGCGGCTCTGGAATGCCGGGCATATCCTCGGCTCGGCCTCGGTCGAACTCGAAATCGGCGGCGTCCATATATTATGTTCGGGCGATCTGGGGCCCGAGCATAAGGCGTTCCATCCCGACCCGGAGAGCCCCGCGGGGTTCGACCATGTCGTCTGCGAGTCGACCTATGGCGACCGGACGCGCGATCATCTGACGATCGCAGATCGGCGCCAGCTACTGGAAGGCGAGGCGACGGCGGCGCTCGCCCGCGGCGGCAATCTTGTAATCCCGGTGTTCGCGCTCGAACGGACGCAGGAGTTGCTGCTCGACCTGGCCGCACTCATCAGCGCCGGCAAGATTCCGTCAGTCCCCGTGTTCATCGATTCGCCGCTCGCCAATCGCGCGACCAGCGTCTTTTCGAAATATTCCGAAGCGCTCGAAGATATGGAGGGCCATGTCTTCGACCATCCTGCTTTCCATTATGTCGAGGATGTGAATGAGTCGATCCGTCTCAACAGCCTCACCGGCGCGATCATTCTCGCGGCGTCGGGCATGTGCGAAGGCGGCCGGATCCGGCATCATCTCAAGCATAATCTGGCACGGCGCGAGTCGACCGTGCTGTTCGTCGGCTATCAGGCCGAAGGATCGCTGGGCCGTACGCTTGTCGATGGCGCGATCCGTGTCCGGATTTCGGGCGAAGATGTCGCGGTGCGCGCGCAAATCCGCCGCATCGACAGCTATTCGGCGCATGCAGACCAGCAGGACCTGCTGGCGTGGATCGAGGCGCGGCAACCGATCGCGGGAAGCCTGTTCCTCACCCATGGCGAAGGCCCCTCAATCGAAACACTGCGCCGATTGTCGCAGTCGCGCAGCTTCGCCCAAACCATCGTCGCGCCGGCGATGGGCGAGACCTACCAGCTCGGGAGCGGGGCAGGCGCCAAGCGGATCAAGACCGGCGATCCGGCGCTAGAAGCAGCGGTCGGCCGCGACTGGCAGAACAGCTACGCCGATTTTACGACGCATCTCAAGGCCGAGCTAGCGCGCATCGAGGATGTCGAAGCTCGTCTGAAAGCGATCGCCGCGATGCGTGACGTGTTGAACCGCTACCGCGAAGTGCGCGCGGCGCACGGTCGTCGCGCGGCGGGCCGCTGAGTCCCGCCGACGAACAGGATCATCGGCGACAGATCGATCAGCACCACCGCGAAGCTGCGGTGCGCCAACCGGCTTCGCCCAAAAAGGACGTGCGCCCGAGCCGATGACACAGCCCCCGCTCCTCGACCAATGGCCGCTCCTGTCCGGATTGGGCGTTTCGCTCGGCCTCGGCTTGCTCATGGGCGTGCAGCGCGGTTGGACTCTCCGGCGCGAGGCTGCCGGCAGTCGCTTTGCCGGGATCCGGACCTTTGGCCTTCTCGGGCTCAGTGGCGGAATCGCCGGCACCATTCAATCGATCGACCGTATCGCTGCGGGCGTCCTGCTCGCGAGCGCGGCGCTGCTCCTGATGCTCGGTTATGCGCGGTCGGTGCGTGAAACCGGCAGGATCAGCGGGACCAATGCCCTTGCCGGCCTCGTCACGCTGGGCTGCGGCTTTCTGGCAGCCAGCGGATCGCCGCAGGGCGCGGCAATCATTGCGGTGAGTGCAACGATGTTGCTGACACTGCGGCCCCAGCTCCATCGCTGGATCAAGGGCATGACCGAGACCGAGGTCAGCGCCGTTGCGCGTTTTGCGCTGATCGCTTTGGTCGTCGTCCCACTGCTACCGGATCACAGGCTCGGACCGTTTGAGGCCTGGAACCCCCGGCAGCTCGGGATGGTGGTCGTGTTCGTGTCGGGCTTTTCGTTCGCGGGCTATCTCGCGAGCCGCCGCTTCGGCGCGACGCGTGGGACCCTCTTGATGGCGGCAACGGGGGCGATGGTGTCGTCGACCGCCGTCACGGCGGCGCTGGCGACCCGGCTTCGCGACGATCGGGAAAATGTCCCGGTGCTGGTGGCGGGTATCGCCGCGGCGTCGACGGTCATGCTCATCCGCGTCATCCTTCTCGTCGCGCTGCTTGCCCCGATCGCACTCCCTGCCCTCTCGTTACTGCTGGCACCCGCCGCGCTTGTGAGCCTGGCGGCCATGATTTGGGGCCTTCTCGCGGGGCGCCATGCTGGGGTCCCGGAAGCAAGCCCCGTCGCGCTGCGCAATCCGCTGAACCTTGTGACCGCGCTGGTCCTGACCGCGCTTGTCATGGCGATGGCGGTCGCGGCGCGCTGGCTGATCGAGCGCGTCGGCGAGGCCGGTCTAGCAGCAGTCCTCGCGCTGTCGGGCATTGCCGATGTCGATGCCGCGATCATTACCATCGGCGGACTGCCCGCGGGCCTGCTCGACAGCCGAACGGCGGGCCTCGTTGTGGCGGCACCGGTCATGGCCAACACAATGTTCAAAGCGGCCGTCGCGGTCGCGATCGTCCGGACCCGACGCGGTTTGCTAGCCGCACTTCCTCTTGTCGCCAGCGTGGCCGCCGGCGGCGCGATGGTCGCATTCCTGCGATGAGGCTGCGAACCGAACCCCGTCTCGATCGGCCGCGGAAAGAATGGACGGGGTGCATGCCCCTCGCGTCGACGCGCCGGCTTAGGGTTATTGCGTATTCGTCAGGGGGCGACACCGCATTACCCCGGCAATGCCACCGACCCGAAGTCGGCGGGTTCGCGCGTCGCTGCCTGCCATGGTGGGTGTGTCTGTCTTAGACCCCGCTCTGCTTCCTTTCGCCGCGAATGGAGAGGCCATGCCCAGACCCAGCCGACTATCCCTCAGGTCATGCCGCCGCGCCGCGGGCGCTATAATGATCGCTGGCGCCGCCCTGTTCTCGACGCCGGCCGGCGCGCAGAATCTTCTGGGCGATTTTGGCGACTGGATATTGATGGGAGACGACACGATGTCGCTCGCGCTCACCACCGACAGCGACAATATCGCATTCGGTCTGGTTTGCGGCCCCGACTGCCACATCTATATCGAACCCCATGAACCGTGCATCGAGGCACGCAGCTATCCAGTGACGCTCGAAACCGGCGCCGACACGCTGATGGTAACGATGACCTGCACGGCATCGCAAAGCGAGCCGCTGCTTGTCATGGACGAAGACAAGAAATTCCTGGCGATGATCGCCAAGCAGGAAAGCCTGCTCGTCACGATCACGCGCGAGGATGGCAGGTTGAGTCAATTCCGGTTTCCGCTCGCGGGCAGCGAACTGGCCATCGGCCTGGCGCTTGCTGCGAGCCACTATATCGCCCCGCCGTTGACTGTCGCGGTCCCGGACCATTTTGCTGTTCCGCGCCCCGGCAAAAGCCTCAATTGATATAATCGGTCAAGTTTTGGGCAGGGTGCCTGCTTCGACCGTCTGCCGTTCGTCGGCGGGGTCGCGAAGGCCATCGCGGAAGCTCTCGAGCCGGGCTCGATAGCCTTCGGCGTCGCCAAATTCGAGGAATTCATAATAGCGCTTGTGCGGGTGGCTGATCCGCATCGCATGCTTGATCGGACACCAATATTGCTCGGTGCGGCTCGATATTTCGCGAACATAGGCGATGACGCCATTGCCATAGCCGCAATAGGCGCAGTTGAGCGCCTCGATCCAATTGAGATAGGCAAGTCGGCCGCGATCGATCGCGATATAATCCGAACGGTTGACCCGGGGGATGCCATAGGCGCGGAAGCATATCGCCTGAAAGACGCTCGCCCAGGCGTCGAGAAGAGCGAGCGGCACGATCATCGAATAGATGATCGGCGCGGTGATGATGGTGGCCGGTGATGCCTGCTTCAGCAGTCTGGTCACGCTGATACGCAGCTCGCGCTGCTGCGCTACTATTCCTTCCTCGAACCGGATCATGCGCTGTTTGATCGACCAGCCGAGCGCACGGCGGCGCTGCTCGATCTCGCGGTCGAGCTCGGCCTGGAGGCGGACGATCTCGGTGGCGAGTTCTTTCATCCGCGCCGTCATGGGGTGATGATGACCTTGAGCGCGCCGGTCTCGGCGGCGCGGGCAAAAACATCATAGGCCGTCATCGCATCGGCGAGCGAAAAGCGATGGGTGATGAGCAGCGAAGGATCGAGCTTCGCGGCGGTGACTGTCTTCAGCAGCATCGGCGTGCTCACCGTGTCGACGAGGCGGGTGGTGATCGAGATGTTGCGCGACCAGAGTGTCTCGAGGTGCAGATCGGCCTTGACCCCGTGAACGCCGATATTGGCAATCGTTCCGCCCACCGCGACCAGCTCCTGGCAGAGTTCGAAAGTCGCGGGCACGCCTACGGCCTCGACCACGGTATCGACGCCTCGCCCTCCGGTGAGCGCCATGATCGTCGCTGCGGGATCGCTTTCGCCGCTTTCAACGAGATGCGTGGCGCCAAAGCGGCCGGCCACGGCGAGACGATTCGTGTCGATATCGATCATGAATATCGCTGCAGGCGAATAAAATTGGGCGGTGAGGAGGCAAGCAAGCCCGATCGGGCCGGCCCCGACGATCGCGACCGTGCTCCCCGGCTCGATCTTGCCGTTGAGCACCCCGCATTCGAAGCCCGTGGGAAGAATATCGCTTAGCATGACCAGCGCTTCCTCGTTCGCGCCGGCGGGTATCGGATAGAGGCTGGTGTCGGCGTGCGGGATGCGGACATAGTCCGCCTGGGTGCCGTCGATGCTGTTGCCGAGGATCCAGCCCCCCGTCGCGCAATGCGAATAAAGGCCGCGCCGGCAATATTCGCAGCGGCCGCAGGATGAGATGCAGGAGATGAGGACATGGTCGCCCGGCTTGAAGGCCGTGACGGCCGGTCCGACCTCCTCGACGACGCCGACCCCTTCATGCCCGAGAATGCGGCCCGGCGTGCAGGTCGGCACATCGCCTTTGAGGATATGCAGATCGGTCCCGCAGATCGTCGTGTGGGTGACGCGCACAAGCGCATCGCCCGGCTCGGTGATCGAGGGCTTTGCAACCTCGTCGAGCGATTTCGAACCCGGGCCGTTATAGACGAGCGCTTTCATAAAGCCTCCGATGTTGGAGTCCGCCGCGCGGTCTCTGGGGCATAACCATAGTCCGGCAGGGTGCGCGCAAGGCATTCGTAGAATCCCTGACTTCGGCGGGCCCTGATCGCAGCTATGATCGGACTGCGAAAAGAGAGGACAAGGCGATGGCGATGTTTGCAGCGCGAGAGGAGCGCAAGGAGCGAGGCGGCTATGCCAATTTGTGGTGGCCGCTTGCGATTGGCGGCGGGGCGGGAGCCGTGCTCCTGCTTCTCCAGTTCACGCCGCGGCCCTTTCTCATGACGGTGACCGCCATCCTGTGGCTGGTCGCGCTGATGGTGGGAGCCTCGTGGGTGCAGACCCGCGAGGCAAGGATGGCGGCGCGCCGGTCCGAACGCATCGCCTGGCGCATTGCTGGCGGCGCCTATCTGATGGCGGCCGCGGTCTTGGTTTCGGACCCGCTTCTCGGAAAAGAAGTAATGGATCTGGCGCTTGCCGGCGGCCTCGCCGCTTCGGGCCTTGCCCGGCTGTCGGTCGGCCTGGCCCGCAAACCGGGCGGCCGACGCTGGCTCTTTGTCTCGGGCGCCTTCACGATAGGTGGTGCCATGATGATCGGCTTTGGATGGCCCTTTCCGGCCGTCATCCCGGCGATCAAGATATTGGCGCTCGACCTGCTGATCCTCGGCGCGATGCTGATCCTTGCGCAGACGGGCGGCGCGGACCCGCCGCTCCAGTCGCCGCGCAGCCGATAGCTGACGTTAGGAGAGCATGGCGGGCAGCCCCCTCCGTAACATTACGGAATGCGCTTCGGGCAGCAAGCGCTACGCTCCGATGGCAGAGGAGTTCGTCATGGATGCGACGATTATCCAAGCCCCATCGGATCGGCGCCGGTCCCCCGGGTCGGTGACGCCTTTAGCAAATCCAGACCGCGCTCTGCCGGGTCCAGGCGACGGCCAAACGGACGCAAGCGACTTGCCGGCACTCTCACCCTGCGGCGATCCGGCGCGCCGCACAACAAGGATGACCGACATGAGCGATCAGGCATTGGACATGACACTCTCGGAGCCCGGCGAGATTCGCATCGCGACCCGCGACAATGTGGAGCTTGTGCTGCGCCCCGTCGCCGCCGCCGACAGCGACCGGGTAAACCGGTTTTACGATAGCCTGTCCCCCGACGATATGCAGTTCCGTTTCCTTAGCGCCCAGCCGCATCTCTCGCCCTCGCAGCTCGCCGCGATGATCGCGGTCGATCATCGTCACCGCGAGCATCTTCTCGCTCTCGACCAAGCAGACGGCGCGCTCGTCGCCAGCCTGTTCCTTGCCGCCGACGCGCCGTTCGAGATGGCCGAGGTCGCGATCGCGGTCGCACCGACTCACAAGGGACGCGGCGTCGGATGGAGCTTGCTGCACCATGCCGTCGATCTCGCGCGAAAGCGCGGGATAAAACGTCTGCGCGCGATCGAGAGCCGCGCCAATCGCGGCGCGATCGAGGTCGAGCATATGGTCGGCTTCCGCTCGAGCGATTATGAGGGCGACGCGACGCTGGCGCTACTTGAGATCGATCTGCGCCAGACGTCATAGCTGGGCGCAGACAGGAAGCAGATTTAGCGGACGCCGGTGATTTTAGGAACATTTCCAACGAAGGCAGGTGTCGAACTTCGACAGCGCTGAGGTTTTTTCTGAACCGTTGGAAACATGTCGTTTCGTTTAGTTCGATTCGGACGGCAAAGAGCCGAAGGTAAGCATGTCAGCCTCGAAAAGACGTCGAGGTGCTTACGCGGCGAAATCGGCGCTCGTAAGCCTATTGTCGATATCGCATCAAATCGTTGAAATACAACGAGAAATGGCGCACCCGAAGGGATTCGAACCCCTGGCCTCTGCCTTCGGAGGGCAGCGCTCTATCCAGCTGAGCTACGGGTGCCGGTAGAGCGCGGCCTCTAGCAAGAGCTTCGGTCGCCAGCAATGGCCTATCGACCGCCGCTCGCGGATATGCGAAGCGGGCGACGAGGCAGGGGAAAGCCATGGTGTCCGAACAGAGCTGGCCGATGGCCGCCGACCTTTATGGCGAGATGCATCTCGAAACGCAGCCACCAGCCCAGCGGCGATGGCGCGATTATCTGCCAGGCGCTTTCGTCACCGGCATCGCCGCGCTCGCCGCAGCCTGGCTCGCCGATCATTATGCCGCGCCGCTCGTCCTGATGGGGCTTCTCATCGGCCTCGCCCTCTCCTTTCTGTCGCAGGACAAGCGCACCCACGCGGGGCTCGACCTGATGTCACAGACTGCGCTGCGCTTCGGAATCGTCCTCGTCGGTGCGCGGATCACCGCTGAACAGCTCGCCGAGCTTGGCCCGCTGCCCTTCGCCCTGCTCGTCCTCATCATGCTCGCCGTGATTATCGTGACCGTCGCGAGCGCACGCTTGTTCCGGCAGGAAAAGCACGCGGCGCTGCTAGCCGGCGGCGCGACGGCAATTTGCGGCGCTTCGGCAGCACTCGCGCTCTATTCGCTGATCGGCGACAAGCGCGTCGACCAGGCGCGTTTCACGCTGACGCTCGTGGGCATCACCGTGGCGAGTGCGCTCGCGATGACGGTCTATCCGATCCTCGCCGCGCAGCTTTATCTCACGGATCAGCAGGCAGGCTTTCTGATCGGCGCGTCGATTCATGACGTCGCACAAGCGATCGGCGGCGGCTTTTCCTTCTCGCCGGCAGCGGGGGAGGTCGCGACAATCGTCAAGTTAACGCGCGTCGCGTTGCTCGCGCCGATGCTGATGCTCGTCGCACTCTGGCTCGGGCGAAGCGCCAAAGGCGACAAGCAGGACGGCGACAAGCCGCGCATTCCGCTGCGGCTCCCGTGGTTCATTCTAGGGTTTCTTGCGGTCGCGGCGGTCAATTCGCTCATCTCGATCCCGAAACCTGTCCAAAGCGCCGCCGCGACCGGCGCCCAGGCGCTGCTCCTTCTCGCCATCGTCGCGACGGCGATGAAGGCGCGCCTGCATCTGCTGCTCGACCAAGGGTGGCGCAGCTTTGCACCGATCATCGTCGCGACGCTGACGAGTTTCCTGCTTTCACTTGCTGCCGCGCTGAGCCTATGACGCCGCGACGTCACATTAACGATTTGAAATATCAGCCTTTCGGGAGCGCCCAGCTAACCGTCAGCTGCGTCGCGCGGCGCGGGATGTCGAGCTTCGCTTCGCTGAAATTCACCTTTTCATTCGGCGGCAGCATCCGCACCGGCGGTTTAATCGTCCAGCTGTAGACGATCGTTCCCTGCGCATCGCGCAGCTCAGCCAGGATCGGCGGGACGCGCTGTTCGCGATCGGTCGGGTTGATGATGACCCCCGACGCCGCGAAATAGATCGTGCCATCGGCCAATTCGCGATGATCCTGGTTCGGCGGCAGCTCGATCACGAGATCGGGCTCGTTGATCATCCCCGGAATTCCCAGACCCTGCGCCCAGCTTGGCAGCCCGAACCAGTAGAGCCCCGCCGTCGCGGCGAGCATCAGCGCCGCAGCGCTCGCCGCGATCCACGTCCAGCGCTTCGCCGGATTGCGCCTCGGACGGCGGAAAGGGAGCGGCGAGTCGTCGGCTGGCGGCTGGACAATCGGCGTTTCACGCGCGGCAAAGGCCTCGGGCGGCGGAGCCGGTGCGGCTTCGGCGACCGGCTCTTCGACGAAGCGCGTCGGCGCCGGAGACGGTTCGGCGGGTCGCACGACGGGTTCCGGCGCGGGCGCCGGAGCCGGGGCCGGTGAAGGCGACGAGATCGGGGAAGGCGTCACCGCAGGTGCGGGCGCCGCCGGTTCCTGGAACCAGCTGTGTCGGCAATTGGCGCAGCGCACGGTGCGCCCCGTGGGTCCTATCGCCGTATCGGGCACGACATAACGCGTATGGCAGGACGGGCAGGCAAGGATCATTGCCTCTCTAAACACGGCGATTCGCGCGTTGCAAGCGCCGCGTGACGCGGCGGGGCCGCCTCCTTCCCAACAGAGCGCTTTACCTCGGTGGGCAGGCGTGTAACAGGCAAGGCCATGAGCGCTGGGGCTCCCTTCTTCCGCGGTTCTGCAAAAGCGCGACGCCGCGCCCCGGCGGCGTCATGACATCCACCCCCCGTCCCGGCGGCGCGATGGTCGAGTTCAGCGGCGTCGGCCTGCGCTATGGCCCCGACGCCGAAATCCTCTGCGACATCAGCTTCAACCTCCAGCCCGGCAGCTTTTATTTCCTCACCGGGCCGTCGGGGGCAGGCAAGACCTCGCTGCTCAAGATGCTCTATCTGGCCCAGCGCCCGAGCCGCGGGATCGTGCGGCTGTTCGGCGAGGATCTGGTCAATATGCCGCGGCACCGCCTGCCCGGCTTCCGCCGCCGCATCGGGGTGGTGTTCCAGGATTTCCGTTTGATTCCGCACCTTTCGGCGCGCGACAATATCGCGCTGCCGCTCCGCATTGCCGGGGTAAGCGAAGAGGATCTGGCCGGCCCGGTCGGCGAGATGTTGAGCTGGATCGGGCTGGGCGAGCGCGCCCACGCCTTTCCTCCAACCTTGTCGGGCGGCGAGCAGCAACGCGTTGCGATCGCGCGGGCGGTGATCGCACGCCCCCAGTTGCTCGTCGCCGACGAGCCGACGGGTAACGTCGATCCCGACATGGCGATGCGATTGCTCGGACTGTTCGAGGCCTTGAACCGCCTCGGCACGACGGTCGTCGTCGCAACCCACGATATCCATCTGATCAGCCGGATCGAGAATGCGCAGATGATGCGGCTCGAAAAGGGCCGCCTCGCGGACCCCACCGGTGCGCTGCGCTATCCGCCGAACCGCCAATGATCATACCGCGCGTTCCCGTCCAGCACCGCCGCCTGCTACCCGACCGCCGCCTGTCGGGGCCGACGCCGTGGGTCATTGCGATCCTGATGCTGCTCACCCTGCTCGCCGCCGCAGCGGGGATCGGCCTCGCGCGCTCTGCCAATGCAATCGGCGACGCGATCGCGGGACGCGTCACGGTGCAGATCGTCACCGCGAACCCCATTACCCGCGCCGAACAGGCCGCCCGGCTGCGCCGCACCGCCGCCGCGCAGCCCTTCGTCCGTTCGGCGCGCGCCGTCGAGCAGGCCGAGCTCAAGGCGACTCTCGGTCAATGGTTCGGCAGCGACGAAGGCGACGATCCGGTGCTCAATTCGCTGCCGCTTCCCGCGCTTGTCGATATCGACTTCGTCGGCGAGGATCGTGCCGGGCATATGGGGCAGCTCCGTGCGCTTGTCGCGCGCGAGGCGCCGGGCGCCCGTATCATCCCGCACGCCGAATGGCTCGGCCCCGTCGCGCGGCTGATCCGCTCGCTCGCCTGGGTCGCGGGCGCACTCGTTGTCCTGATGACGCTCGCCAGCGCCGCTGTGGTGATCATGACGGCACGCGCCGCGCTCGGCACCCATTATACGACGATCGAGATGCTTCACATGATCGGCGCGACAGACCAGCAGATCACCCGCCTGTTCCAGCGCCGCATCGCGATCGATACGGCCTATGGCATCGCGCTTGGCAGCGCCGTCGCGGCGCTGGTCCTGCTGGTCATCGGCTGGCAATGGTCAGGAATCACCTCGGGGCTCGCGGCGACCGCGTCGCTCGGCATCGCCGGCTGGTCGCTCTTGCTGGCGCTGCCGCTATTGGCTATCGCGCTGGCAGCCTTAACGGCGCGACAGACCCTGCTCGCCGCTCTTCAGAAGATATTATGATCAAGCGCCTGATTTCGCTCCTCTTCCTGGCCTGGGTGCTCGGCTTCGCCTGGTTTGCGCTGTTGCTGCCGCAGCCGGCGCCGGCTGCAAAGGCCGATGCGATCGTCGTCCTCACCGGTGGCCCGGGACGCATCGACCGCGGGCTCGAACGGCTGGAGGCAGGCGACGCCAAGCGCCTGCTGATCAGCGGCGTGGCGCGCGAAGTGAAGCCGAGGGAGCTCGCCGCAGAATATAAGCGCCCGCAAAAGCTGTTCGATTGTTGCATCGCGCTGGGGTTCGAGGCCGAGGATACCCGTTCGAACGCGACCGAAGTTGCGACCTGGGTTGCGCGGCGCAACTACCATAGCATCCGGCTCATCACGACCGACTGGCACATGCGCCGCGCCGAATATGAGATCGGCCGCGCGGTCGGCGACAAGGTGACGATCCTGCCCGACGCGGTGCCGAGCCAGCCGAATTTCGCCACGCTGTTTCGCGAATATAACAAATATCTCGCGGGGCTGGCGGGCGGCCTGCTCGGGCTCTGAGGATCGTCCGATGCACTATACCGTCGCTCTGATCCGCTCGATCCTGTTCTGGGCCGCCTTCTTCATCATGAGCAGCATCAGCTCGATCGGCGGCGTGATCGCGCTGCCGATTTCGCATCGCGGCACCATCTTCTTCGTGCGCATCTGGGCGCAGGCGCACCGGATCTTCTGCCGCTTCCTGCTCGGCCAGACGATCGTCGTCGACGGCGAGATGCCCGATATTCCGGTGCTGTATGTCTTCAAGCATGAATCGGCGTTCGAAACGGTCGAGCAGCCGATGCTGTTCAAGCATCCTGCGGTCTTTGCCAAGGAAGAGCTGTTCTCGATTCCGGTCTGGGGTCAGGCGGCGCGCTTTTACGGCCTGATCCCGGTCGACCGCGATGGCGGCGGCAAGGCGATGCGCGCGATGCTCGGCGCCGCGAAAGACGCGCTCGCGGCGGGGCGCCCGCTAGTGCTGTTTGCCGAAGGGACACGCGTACCACATGGGCAGGCGCCGCACCTTCGCCCCGGCTTTGCCGGCATGTACCGCCTGCTCGGCGTTCCGGTGATCCCGGTCGCGGTAAACAGCGGGCTCGCTTTCCCGCCGCGGCGCTGGGTCAAATGGCCGGGCACGATCACCTATAAGGTCGGCGACACGATCCCTGCCGGCCTACCGCGCGAGGAAGCCGAAGAGCGAGTGCGGGCGGCGATCAACGCCTTGAACCCGCCCGAAGCGTTGCTGGAAAGCTCAACCGCTATCTAGACTCAGTTCGCATCGAGCGAAAATGGCGTTGGCCTAATGCTTGCGACCGAAGTCGGGCGCCGGATCATCCTGGCCCTCGGCGATGATCGAGCGGCGGATCGCGCGGGTACGCGTGAACCAGTCCTCAAGCTTGTCTGCGTCGCCACGGCGGATCGCCTGCTGCAACACGGTCAGATCCTCGTTGAAGCGCTGCAAGGTCGCCAGCACGGCATCGCGGTTCGCCAGGAACACGTCGCGCCACATCACTGGATCGCTCGCCGCAATGCGCGTGAAATCTCGGAAACCGCCGGCCGAATATTTGATCACTTCGCTTTCGGTGACTTCTTCCAGCTCGCTCGCGGTGCCGACGATCGTATAGGCGATCAGGTGCGGCAAATGGCTCGTCACCGCGAGCACCATGTCGTGGTGCGCAGCGTCCATCAGGTCGACCTTGGCGCCCAGTGCTTCCCAGAAGCCGGTCAGTGCCGCCACGGCGTCCTCGGGCGCTTCGACCCCCGGCGTGACGATGCACCAGCGCCCCTCGAACAGCGTCGCAAATCCCGCCGCCGGCCCGCTATTCTCCGTTCCCGCGACCGGATGCGCAGGAATCACGACATGGTCGGGCAGCGCTTTGGCGAGCGCGTCGGCGACGCTGCTTTTCGACGAGCCGACATCCGAAATGATCGCATCGGCCTTCAGCCCTGGCGCAATGGCGTTCGCGGCATCGGCCATGCGGCCGACAGGTACGGCCAGAATCACCAGATCGGCCCCGGCGACCGCCGCGGCCGCATCGTCGGCGATCGTATCGCACAGCCGGAGATCGCGCGCTTGCTGGCGCACATCCGGGCTGGCGTCATGGCCGGTCACCACAACGGACGGCATACGCGCCTTGACTGCACGCGCGATCGACGAGCCGATCAGGCCGAGCCCGACGACGGTCACATGCGCGATCGTCATCAGCCGGCCAGCGCGGCGCGGATCGCTGCCGCAAGCCCGCGCGTTTCCTGTTCGGTGCCGATGGTCATGCGCAGCGCGTTCGGCAGCCCCTGCCCCGGCAGCCAGCGGACGATATAGCCCGCATCCATCAACCGGTTATACGCCGTCTCGGCGCTGACATCGCCCTCAAACAGTACGAGCAGGAAGTTGCAAGCCGACGGCACGACGCGAAGGCCATGATTGCCGAGACTTTCGATCTCCTGCGCCAGCCAGGCGCGCCACTTGGCGTTATGCGCCCGGCTGTGCGCGACAAATTGTTCATCGCCGAGCGCCGCAACCGCTGCGGCCTGCCCTGCGCGGGTGACATTGAACGGCAAGCGAATACGGTGCAGCGCCGAAATCACCTCGGCGCTTGCATAGCCCCAGCCGATACGCTCGGCGGCGAGGCCGTGAATCTTCGAGAAGGTCCGCGTGATAAAGACATTCGGCTGCGTCTTCGCAAGCTCCAGCCCGCCATCGTCTTCGGCGTCCGACAGATATTCGGAATAAGCCTGGTCGATCACGAACAGCACGTCCCTGGGCAAGCCAGCATAAAGGCGCGCAACCTCTTCACGCGTCGCGAGCGTACCGGTCGGATTGTTCGGATTGGCGAGATAGACGACGCGTGTCTTGGCCGTCACTGCTGCGAGCAACGCATCGACATCGGTCGCATAGTCGCGGTCGTCGGCCTCGACCGGCACGGCACCGACGCGGCGCGCCGCAATCTCGTAAACCGCAAAGCCGTAACGCACGTACAGAATCTCGTCGCCCGCGCCGGCGTAGGTCCCCGCCGCGAGGTGAAGCAGTTCGTCCGACCCGTTGCCGCAGATGACCCGCGCCGGATCGAGCCCGAACTTCTTTGCGATCGTCTCGCGCAACTCGGCGGCGCCGGGATCGGGATAGCGCGACAGCGCGTCGGCAGCGGCAAGCGATGCGCCGAACGCTTCGCGCGCCTTGTCGCCCGTGCCGAGCGGGTTTTCGTTTGCCGACAGCTTGATCAGCGGGCGACCGTCGGCGCCCGCCGACTTGCCGGGAACATAAGGCGCGATGCCGCTGATCCACGGCTTGGGCGTAAGGGTCGGGGTCGCATCGGTCATGCGGCGCCGTTTAACGGCTGGGGCCGCTGAGTCCAGTACGTTGACAGGGTGCGCCTGCCCGCTTAGCTCCGCGCGAACGATGGCGAGCCTGCTCCACCAGATCCAGCACCAGAGCGTGACGATCGACGCGCCGCTGCCGCTTGACAGCGGCCAGGCGTTGCCGTCGGTGACGATCGCCTATCAAAGCCATGGCGCGCTCAATGCCGACAAGTCGAATGCCGTGCTGGTTTGCCACGCGCTGACCGGCGACCAATATGTCGCGAGCGACCATCCCGCGACCGGCAAACCCGGCTGGTGGGCGCGCATGGTCGGTCCCGGCAAGCCGATCGACACCGACCGTTTCTTCGTGATCTGCGCCAATGTCCTTGGCAGCTGCATGGGAACCAGCGGTCCCGCAACGCCCGATACGGCGACCGGTACGCCGCTCGGCATGCATTTCCCCGTCATCACCATCGCCGACATGGTGCGCGCGCAGGCGATGCTGCTCGATCACCTCGGCATCGCGCGGCTTCATGCCGTCATCGGTGGATCGATGGGCGGAATGCAGACCCTTGCCTGGGCGGCAAACTATCCCGATCGCCTCGCCTCGGCGGTCGTCATCGCGAGCGCGGCACGGCATTCAGCGCAGAATATAGCCTTCCACGAGGTCGGACGGCAGGCGATCATGGCCGATCCCGATTGGCAGGACGGCCAATATTATGGCAGCGCGCGCGCGCCGACCAAGGGCCTCGCGGTCGCGCGCATGGCCGCGCACATCACCTATCTTTCGGAAGAAGGGCTGACCGAGAAGTTCGGGCGCCGCCTGCAGGCGCGCGACATCAAAAGCTTCGGCTTCGATGCCGATTTCCAGGTCGAATCATATCTGCGGCATCAGGGCCTGGCCTTCACCGACCGTTTCGACGCCAACGCCTATCTCTATATCACCCGCGCTATGGACTATTTCGATCTCGCCGACCCGCACGACGGGCGCCTGGCGGGGGCGTTCGCGGGCGCGAAGGATGTGCGCTTCACGCTCGTCAGCTTCGACACCGACTGGCTCTATCCAACAGCCGAATCGCGGCGCATCGTCCAGGCTCTTCATGCGGTCGGCGCCGCGGCGAGCTTCGTCGAACTGTCGGCGCCCTTCGGTCACGATTCCTTTCTGCTCGAGGTCCCCGCGCTCGACCGGATCATGGCGGGCGCTTTGGGGACAGGGTGGTAATGGCGAAGTTGCGCCCTGACCTGGAAATTATCGCAGACGCGATTCCCGGCCGCACCCGCGTGCTCGACATCGGCTGCGGCGACGGCGCGCTGATGGCCGAGCTGCGCGCGCATAAATATATCGATGCGCGCGGGCTTGAAATCGATGGAGCCGCGATCGAGGCAGCGATGGCGCAAGGGCTGTCGGTCGTTCAGGGCGACGCGAACCGCGATCTCGCCGATTATCCCGGCGACGCGTTCGATTATGCCATCCTGTCGCAGACCTTGCAGACGACCGAGCGCCCCGACCGCGTCATCGACGAACTGCTGCGCATCGCGCCGCGCGCTTTCGTCAGCTTCCCCAATTTCGCGCATTGGCGCATCCGGCTGGCGCTGCTGTGGGGCGGACGCATGCCGGTCACGCGGCTGCTGCCCGTCGCGTGGTACGAAACTCCCAATATCCACCACGTCACGGTCAGCGATTTCCGCGACCTTGTCCGCGACAAAGGGATAAAGGTCGAGCGTGCCTGGTATCTGTCCGGCGACAAGCCGACGAGCGATGCCGCGGCGAGTTGGCGCGCCGAACATGCGATCTTTCTGATCGCCCGTTAGCACGCCGCCTTCGTGCGGGCGACGTCCAAGCGCTAATCCTGCTTTTTCAGCCCGTTTGCGAGCAAGTCGTTCGCGACCCGCGCGATCTCGGCGATGTCGGCATCTTCGTCCCACAGGCCGTAACGCATGCCCAGAAAGACGTTCATTCCGCCGATGGCCCACGCATGGATCTCGCCAACGTCGGCGCGTATCTCGCCACGCGCCGCGCCACCCTCGAGCCGCTGGCGCACGCGCGCGACGGTCGTTTCATAATGGCGGCGATAGCTGGCATAGTCGACGAACTCGGCTTCATCGATGATGCGATAGATTTCCTTATGTTCGCGCACGAAGCCCAGATAGGATTCGAGCCCGATGCGCTCGGCGCTGATCCCGTCGGGGGCCGCCTGAACGCGCGGCGTGACATGGTCGCGCAGCTGTTCGCTCATATAGCGGACGAGCGCCTGGAAGATTTCGTCCTTCGAATCGAAATAGGTATAGAAACTGCCGAGCGCAGTCCCCGCGCGGCGGGTGATGCCGCTGATCGAGGCTTCGTGAAACCCGCGGTCGCCAAACTCGATCGCCGCCGCGTCGAGCAGCTTGCGCAGGGTCCTGCGGCCACGTTCGGTGCGCGGCGTCTTGTCGCGATGTTCGGTCCCGCCCGACCCGCCTTCGCTCGTCGCTGATTGCGGCTGATCCATGACTGCCTTCCGTCTCCCCGCTCCGTTCGGCTTTCCCTGCCATCGTGGCTTTTCCGCACCACTGGCAAGCAAAAAACGACGAATGCATATTCCAAGTTGAAACTCGGTTCATGTTTCATTATTGGGTAGGGCGCGGCTTGGCAAGACCAGGCCCAAGAAAAACGAAAAGGGTGGTCGAGGGGCCACCCGTCAATGGGAGACATATCATGCGTCCTTTCGCCAGCCAGCTGCGCCGTGCCGTTTATGCAACGAGCGCGCTATCGATGCTTACCTTCGCGCCGGCCGTGTTTGCGCAACAAGAAGGCGCTAGCAGCGACAGCAGCGACAATGAGATCGTCGTGACCGCCCGCCGCCGCGACGAGCGGCTGATCGACGTGCCGATCGCAGTGACCGCCTATTCGGGCGAAGCGCTCGAAAAGGCTGGCGCGATCGACATCACTGAAATTGGCCAGACGACGCCGAACACCACACTCGAAGTCTCGCGCGGCTCGAACTCGACGCTGACCGCCTTCATCCGCGGCGTCGGCCAGCAGGATCCGGTGTCGGGCTTCGAACAGGGCGTCGGCCTCTATCTCGACGATGTCTATCTGAACCGTCCGCAGGCCGCAGTGCTCGATATCTATGACGTCGAGCGCATCGAAATCCTGCGCGGACCGCAGGGCACGCTTTACGGTCGCAACACGATCGGCGGCGCGGTCAAATATGTCACGGCCCCGCTGCCGCAGGATTTTTCGCTCAAGATCAAGGGCACCTACGGTACCTATGACCAGGCTGACCTCGTCGTCACGGCCAGCACGCCGATCGGTGACCTGCTCCGCGTCGGCGGTTCGGTTGCGCGCCTGTCGCGCGGCGGCTTTGGTGACAATCTCACCACCGGGCTGGAGAATTACAACAAGGACGTCTGGGCCAGCCGCGGCACGATCGAATTCGGCGGCTATGGCGAACCGGTGCTGATCCGCATTTCGGGCGATTACAGCAAGGACAAGAGCGATCCGCGAGGCGGCCATCGCCTGATCCGGTCGCTCGCCACCAATGCGCCGGTACTCGACAGCGTGTATGACAGCCGCGGCGGCCTCGCCGATCCCGAGCAGAACATCGAAGCCTATGGTCTGGCGATCAACGTTACGGCGGAACTCAGCGACACGGTGACGCTGCGGTCGATCAGCGCCTGGCGCAAGGACAAGTCGGCGACCCCAATCGATTTCGACGCGCTGCCGGCGGTCGATGTCGACGTCCCCGGCTTCTATCTCAACGAACAGATCAGCCAGGAATTCCAGCTACTGTACGAAGGCGACAAGCTGAAAGGCCTGCTCGGTTTCTATTATCTCGACGCGACCGCCGACACCCTGTTCGACGTCCGCATCTTCAACACATTCGCCGGGCTGACCGCCTTTACCGAGGCCGACGTCGACACCAAGACCGCGGCTGTATTCGGCGATGTCACCTATGATTTCACCGACCAGCTCAGCCTTTCGGTCGGCGGCCGCTACACCTGGGACAAGCGCGACGCGTCGATCCTGCGTCAGAATTATCTGGGCGGCGGGTCGCCGGTGTTCGGTGGCGCGGGCGTACCCTTTGGCGCCCCCGGCACCGATTTCCAGGGCAGCCGCAACTTCAACAAATTTACCCCGCGCGCCTCGCTCAGTTTCAAGCCGACGCCCGACCACACGCTCTACGCCAGCTATTCGCAGGGCTTCAAGGGCGGCGGCTTCGATCCGCGGGGGGTTGGCGCGAATGCGCCCGACCTCGACGGCAACGGCTCGCGCAGCGATGCCGAAATCGCCGCCTTCCTGAGCTTCCGTCCCGAAAAGGTCGAAAGCTATGAGCTCGGATACAAGGGCAGCCTGTTCGACGGCGGTCTGAATGTCGCGATCGCCGGCTTCTATGCAGACTATACCGACGTTCAGATTCCGGGATCGGTCGCCTGCACCGTCGGCGGCCTGCCCAGCTTCTGCGGCATCGTGTCGAACGCCGGCAAGGCGACCTTCAAGGGCCTCGAGTTCGAGGGCCGCGCACGGCTCGGTCAGGATCTCGCCACCGCGGGCGACCGGCTGACGCTGTCGACCGCGCTTGGATATATCGACGCGCAATACAAGCGCTTCATCACCAATATCGCCGGTGTACCGACCGATGTCGCCGCGTTCCGTCACGTCCAGAACACGCCAAAATGGACCGCCAGTGGTACGCTCGCCTATGCGACGCCGGTCGGCGCGGGCGATCTGAGCTTCGGCACGACCTTGTCGTACCGCAGCAAGACCAACCAGTTCGAAATCCCCAATCCCTATATCGACCAGAACGGCTTTGCTTTGTGGGATGCCAGCCTGGTCTATACAGCTCCCGAGGGCCGCTGGAGCTTGGGCGTGTTCGGCAAGAATCTGACGAACAAGCATTACAAGACGTCAGGCTATACCTTCATCAACATCAATCCGATCACGGGCGTGCCGGTGATCGGCGGCAACGGTCTGCCGACATCGGCGCTCGGCACCGAGGGCACGCTGACCGCCTTCTACGGCAATCCGCGCCAGGTCTTCGTCACCGGCACGATCAAATTCTGATTGCATGGAAATAAGAGGGAGAGGGGCGTCCATTGCGGCGCCCCTTTTTCTATGCTGCCTGTCGACCAAGCCTACCATTTCCTCATGTCGTCCTCCCGGACTTGATCCGGGAGCCATCACAGCGCTGAAGTCGTGTACCGCGGATCAAATCCGGGGTGACGATGATCTACAGCTCAACCGCCAAGCGGCGGCGCGCCCGTGGCTGCCACCATGCGCTCGCCATCGATCACGATCGGGCTCGCCACGCCGTCGATCGACGCGCCCTCGGGGCGAAAACGCATCCCGCGCGCGACAATCTGCGCATCGGCGAACACGCCCGACAGATCATTGATCGGCCCCGCCGGCACCCCTTCAGCCTCGAGCGCAAGCGATAGCGGCTGCGCGTCCCACGCCGCAATCTTCACCGCCAGCAGCGGGATCAGCGCGCTCCGGTTTGCCAGGCGCGCGGCATTGTTCGCAAAGCGCTCGTCATCGGCCCATTGCGGTTCGCCCAATATGCCACAGAGCTTGCGATACTGGCTGTCGTTGCCGACCGCGACGACGAGCTGGCCATCGGCGGTCGCAAAGGCCTGATACGGCACAACATTCGCGTGCCCGTTGCCCATACGCTTCGGCGCCACACCGCTTGCGAGATAGTTGGCGGCCTGGTTTGCCAGCACCGCAACCTGCGAATCGAGCAAAGCCATATCGATATGCGCGCCGGTCCCTGTGACGTCACGACGTCGCAGCGCGGCCAGGATCGCAACCGCCGAATACATGCCGGTGAAGATATCGGCATAGGCGATGCCGGCCTTTTGCGGCGGGCCGTCGGGCTCTCCGGTCAGCGACATGAAGCCGCTCATCGCCTGAACGATGAAATCATAGCCCGCGCGGTGCGCATAGGGCCCGGTCTGGCCGAAACCGGTGATCGAACAGACGATCAGCTGCGGGAAACCGGCGCGCAACGTGGTCGGGTCGAGGCCATATTTGGCAAGCCCGCCGACTTTATAATTTTCGATCACGACATCGGCATCGGCCAGCAGCGCGCGGATTTCCGCCTGTCCTTCGGCGGTCGCGATGTCGATCGCGACGCTTTGCTTGCCGCGATTGCAGCTGTGATAATAAGCGGCGCCCAGATTCTCGCCGTCCTCGCCGACGACGAAAGGGGGGCCCCATTCGCGCGTATCGTCGCCGACACCCGGCCGCTCGACCTTGACCACCTCGGCGCCCAGGTCGGCGAGCAGCTGTCCGCACCACGGCCCCGCGAGCACGCGCGCCAGCTCGACGACGCGCAAGCCCTCCAAAGGCTTTGAGGCGACCGGCTTCGCGTCAGGCAAAGGCGGCGATGCCGGTGATCGCGCGGCCGAGGATCAGCGCATGGACGTCGTGCGTGCCCTCATAGGTGTTCACCGTTTCGAGGTTCACCGCGTGGCGGATGACATGATAGTCGGCCGATATGCCATTGCCGCCGTGCATATCGCGCGCGACGCGCGCGATATCGAGCGCTTTTCCGCAATTGTTGCGCTTGAGCAGGCTGATCGCGTCGGGAATCAGGCGTCCGTCGTCGATCATCCGCCCGACGCGCAGCGCGGCCTGAAAGCCGAGCGAAATCTCGGTGAGCATGTTCGCGAGCTTGAGCTGCACGATCTGGTTCGCCGCGAGCGGTCGCCCGAACTGCTTGCGCTCGAGCGTGTAATTGCGCGCCGCCTCGTAACAGAATTCCGCCGCACCCATCGCGCCCCAGCCGATGCCGTAGCGCGCACGGTTGAGACAGCCGAACGGGCCTTTCAACCCCGAGACGTGCGGCAACAGCGCATCTTCGCCGACCTCGACCCCGTCCATCACGATCTCGCCGGTGATCGAAGCGCGAAGGCTCACCTTGCCTTCGATCTTCGGCGCGGACAGGCCCTTCATGCCCTTTTCGAGCACGAAGCCCCGAATCGCGCCGTCGTGCGCGTCTGACTTCGCCCAGACGACAAAGACGTCGGCGATCGGCGAATTGGTGATCCACATCTTCGCGCCCTTGAGGCGATATCCGCCCGCGATCTTTTCGGCGCGCGTGCGCATGCTGCCCGGATCGCTGCCCGCGTCGGGCTCGGTCAGGCCGAAGCAGCCGACGAGTTCGCCCGACGTCAGCCCGGGCAGATACTTCCGCTTCTGTTCCTCGCTGCCGTAGGCATAGATCGGATGGATCACGAGCGAGCTCTGCACCGAACAGGCCGATCGGTAGCCCGAATCGATCCGCTCGACTTCGCGCGCGATCAGGCCATAGGAAACATAATTGAGTCCCGCACCGCCATATTCGGGGTCGATTGTGGCGCCTAGTAGGCCGAGTTGGCCCATTTCTCGCATGATCTCTCGATCGAAGCGCTCGTCGAGGAAGGCCGAGGTCACGCGGGGCAGCAGTTCGCCTTCGGCATAGGCGCGCGCCGCGCTCTGGATCATCCGTTCCTCTTCGCTCAGCTGGTCGGCGAGCTGAAGGGGGTCGAATGGGTCGAGCGCTTCGATGCGCTGCGGATCGGCGAGGGCCATGGTTCGGCTTTCTTCAGCGCGACACCGAAGGGGGTCGCTAAGGGGCAGTGACGACCGGCTTGCGGGCCATCGCGACGGCGGTTCCGTCGCGCGGCTCCAATATCGCGGCGGTCTCGATCAGGTCAAGCGCACGGCGCGCCTCGTGATAGCGGCGCGCCTGCATCAACCATTCGCTCGCTGCCGCCGCGCCGGGCATCGCCTGAACCTCGGCAATCGCCTTGTCGGCCATACCGCCGGCAAGATAGCGGCGCGCGCGTTCGAGCCGCTCGGCCGCGCGCGGCGACTGCGTGCCCGTGGGCCGCACGACGAACAATTCGCTCAGCTCGCGGCGCAGGCCGGTCCACAGACTGCCGTTGTCATTGCTGCGGCCGACCAGCTCGGGCGCCAGCGTGTCGAGTTCGGTACGCAATTGCTCGAGCGTCACCGGCTCGCGCGAGGTTTCGATGATCGTCTTGACCGCATTGGGCTGGTCGTCACCGAAGCGCAGCCGCAGCTGCGCCTCGAGATAGCCGAGCGACAGACCGCGATCGAGCGCGCGCCGCACCGCGAACGCCACGAGCAGGCCTTCGGCGCGCGAGGCGTTGCCCGACGCCGATTCGGCCTGGAGCGTGATGCGCGACAGCCGCTGTTCGAGTTCGGCGACGCGCGCGCCCAGCGCATCGGGGCTGTCGACCGGCGCGACGACCAGCGCCGTTTGTCCGGTCTTGGGATCAGCTGCCGTCTGGCCGACGACCGCAAGCTGTTCGCCAGCCGGCGCATCGCCAACCGCCGTTTCGGTCTTGGGGTCGGGGTCGAGCCAACGACTCATCGCCCAGCCCCCGCCGACGACACCGGCAAGCAGCAGAACCATCGCACCGACAAAAAGAGCACGAAAGGACAATCGTTTAACCGGTACCGCGCCGTCCACGGGGGTCGACGTGTCGATAGTGTCGATAGCCATGTTTCTCTTTCGAACGACCCTGTTATTCGGCCTTTTGGCACAAAATATGCGCCGCTGCCAACATCGAGGCGTCGTCGGGCTGTGCCGCAACCGCAATTTGTCCCCAGCCTTCGCCCGCGGCAGCCGCCACCGCCCGACTGATCGCGACGAGCGACAGATGGCTGCGCGCCGCGCCGACGAGGTCGGCGATCCTTGCCGCGCCGCGCATCGAATGGGCCAGCAGCACCGCGGGCGCCGCGACCGCCTCGCTCCAGCCCGACGGGCGCGGTGCGGCGTCGATGGCATAGACGGGAAGCGGCACGAGACGCGCCGCCCGCGCATCGAAATCAGACCGGTCGCGCCCGCAAATCCACAGAATTCGCTGAATCTTTTGTGACGCCATGGCGTCGATCAAACTTTGGGCATCGCGCGTCCCGGTCGCCACGACGCGCAAACCCGCGGCAGCGGCGGCGGCTGCCGTCGCGGCGCCCACCGCATGGACGGGCAAGCTCGCGATTCGGGCAAGGTCTGGCCCCGCGAGCCGCGCGGCCTGCGCACTGGTCATCAGCAACGCGTCGAAATCGGCGGCATCGGGCACGTCCCATTGCAGCGGCCGCGCCTCGAAAAGCGGCATGAACCGCGCATCTAGGCCCATTGCCTTCGCCCGCTCGACCGTCGCCGACCCACCCGGATCGGCACGTGTGACGATGAGCGGCGGGTGGCAGCTCATATCGTGAAAAGCCGCCTGACGGTTTCGGGCGCTTCGTCGAGCAAGCGCCGCGCCAGGGCTTCGGCGCTGTCCTCGCCCGCAAGGATGGCATGACCCGCCACATGCTCGGCGCCGTCGTCCGAATAGAGTTCGGCGTCGAGGCGCAGCGATCCATCCTGTTGCCAATGCGCATAGGCCGCGACGGGCGACCGGCAATCGCCGCCAAGCGCAGCCAACAAGGCCCGCTCCGCCGCCACTGCTCGATGCGTCGGTGCGTGATCGATCGCCTTCAGCAGCGCAAAGGTCGCCGCGTCGTCGGCGCGGCATTCGATGCCGATCGCGCCCTGCGACGCGGCGGGGAGCAGCAGGTCGATCGCCTGTGGCGCCCCGACGTCATGCATCGCCAACCGGTCGAGGCCCGCCGCCGCGAGCAGCGTCGCATCGACATCGCCGGCTTCGAGTTTCGCGAGCCGCGTCTGGACATTGCCGCGCAGCAGCATCGTGACCAGATCGGGCCGCAGGCGCTTCACCTGGGCCGCGCGCCGCGGGCTGCTCGTCCCGAGCCGCGCGCCCGCAGGCAAGTCGGCGATCGCCGCGGCGTCGATCCCGCCGCGTACCACCAGCCGGTCGCGCGGGTCGGCGCGTTCGAGCATCGCGCCGAGCACAAAGCGCGGATCGCGAATGGTCTCGACATCCTTCAGCGAATGGACCGCGATATCGATGGCGCCCGCATCGAGCGCGGCATCGAGCTCGCGCGTCCACAGCGCTTTGCCGCCGACCTCGGCGAGCGCGCGATCCTGGATCCGGTCGCCGGTGGCGGTCATCGGGACAATTTCAAGCGCCGCGGGCGCCAGCGCATGCGCTTGGGTCAACGCCGTTGCCGCCATATGGGCCTGTGCGAGCGCCAGCGGGGACGCGCGCGTGCCGATGCGCAGCGGGCGGGCGGGGTTGGGAAGCGGAATCGAGGCCATATTCCTCCGCTAGCGTGGGTTGCCCTGCCTGCAAAGGGGCGGGTAAAGGGGCGCGCAATAATATGACTCTGATCCTCGGCCTCGAATCGAGCTGCGACGAAACCGCAGCAGCGCTCGTCGACAGCGACAGGCGCATCCTTGCGCATCGCGTCGCGGGGCAGGAAGCCGAGCACAAGCCCTATGGCGGCGTCGTTCCCGAGATCGCCGCGCGCGCGCATGTCGACCGGCTCGCGCCGCTCGTCGAAGGCGTGCTGACCGACGCCGGGCTGACGCTCGCCGACGTCGACGCGATCGCCGCGACCGCGGGCCCCGGGCTGGTCGGCGGCGTGATGGTCGGCCTCGTCACCGGCAAAGCGCTCGCGCACGCCGCGAACAAGCCGCTGATTGCCGTCAATCACCTCGAGGGGCACGCGCTGAGCCCGCGCCTGATCGATCCCGGCCTCCAATTCCCCTATCTGCTGCTGCTCGTTTCGGGCGGCCATTGCCAGTTGCTCCTCGTGAAGGGCGTCGGCCAGTATCGCCGCCTTGCGACCACGATCGACGACGCGGCGGGCGAAGCGTTCGACAAGACCGCCAAGCTGCTCGGCCTTGGCTATCCTGGCGGCCCGGCGGTCGAGCGCGTCGCGCAGGGCGGCGACCCGCGCGCGGTGCCGCTCCCCCGTCCGCTCGTGGGCAGCGCCGAACCGCATTTCTCTTTCGCGGGCCTCAAGAGCGCCGTCGCGCGCGCCGCCGCCTCGGCCGAGCATAGCGTCGCCGAACTCGCGGCGTCCTTTCAGCAGGCGGTCGTCGATTGCCTGGTCGACCGCAGCCGCATCGCGCTGGCGGCCTGCCCCGAAGCGACCGCTTTCGTTGTCGCGGGCGGCGTCGCCGCAAACGGCGCGATCCGCACCGCGCTGACCAGCCTTGCCGCGCGCTTCGACAAGCCTTTCGTTGCGCCGCCGCTGTGGCTCTGCACCGACAATGGCGCGATGATCGCCTGGGCGGGCGCCGAACGCTTCGCCGCGGGCCTCACCGATCCACTCGACACCGCCGCGCGTCCGCGCTGGCCGCTCGATCCCGAAGCAGAGGCCGTGCGCGGCGCCGGGGTGAAGGCATGACGTCATACCGCAATTTCGGCGTCATCGGCGGCGGCGCCTGGGGCACCGCGCTCGCCCAGATGCTCGCGGCCGAGGGCGCGCCGGTCCGGCTGTGGGCGCGCGAGGACGACGTCGTTGCCGCGATCAACTCCGAACACCGCAATCCGTTGTTTCTGCCGAACGCGGCGCTGTCTCCCTCGCTGACCGCAACGCACGATCTGACCGACCTCGCCGCCTGCGATGCGTTGCTCGTCGTCGTCCCCGTTCCCTTTTTGCGCGCGGTTCTGAACGACCTTCCGTCGGGCAACGCCCCGCTGATCTTTTGCAGCAAGGGCATGGAGGCCGACAGCTTCGCTTTCCCGATCGATATCGCGAAGCATATCTGTCCCGCGCGAGCGCTCGCGGTACTGTCCGGCCCGACCTTCGCGCACGAAGTCGCGGCCGGACTGCCGACCGCGATCACGCTGGCCGCCGCCGATACCGATACCGCCGAATCCATCGCGCAGGCGCTCGCGCGCCCGCATTTCCGCCCCTATGTGTCGACCGACATGATCGGCGCCGAAATCGGCGGCGCGGTGAAGAATGTCCTCGCGATCGCCTGCGGCATCGTCGACGGAGCGGGGCTTGGGCTGAATGCGCGTGCGGCATTGATCAGCCGCGGTTTCGCCGAAATGTCGCGTTTCGGGCTCGCTCGCGGCGCGCAGCCGGAGACGCTTGCCGGGCTTGCCGGGCTCGGCGACCTGGTACTCACCTGCACCTCGGCGAATTCGCGCAATTTCGCGCTCGGCCAGGGACTCGGCCGCGGCGAAGAGGCAGCGGCGCTGATGGCCGACCGCCGCACGGTCGCCGAAGGCGCGTTCAGCGCCCCCGTGATCGCGGCCGCGGCGCGCAGCGAAGGCATCGACATGCCGATCACCGACGCAGTTGCGCGGCTCGTCGCGGGCGAGATTCGCGCCGCACAGGCGATTCAGGCTCTGCTCAGCCGACCGCTGCGATCCGAGGGCCGATGAGATACCGCATTCAATTGCCTGCCCCCGCGCGCCGCGCTAGATTGCGCGGCGGGGAAATGGAAAAGGGGCGCCGGGCTTGAGCCAGACGGACAGCGCGACCGTGCGCACCTCCGATGCCGCCGAGCCTGGAATGGCCGACGCGGACGCTGCGGCGCTCGCCAAGGGCGGCCGGACCAATTTCTTCGGCTTCATCCTCCGCCTCGTCGCGCGATTGCCTTTCCTCTATTTCGCCGGCCGCTGGTACGGGCCCGAAGCGGTCGGACGCTTCGCCTTTGCGGTGCTGGTCATCGAGCTGATCGCGCAGCTCGCGACGCTCGGTCTCAAGCGCGGCCTTGCCGAACAGCTCAGCGCCCCCGACGCAGACCAGCGCACCGTCGTGTGGGACGGCATGTTCGTCGCGGCGCTCGCCTCTGCGCTCGGTTCGATCCTGCTGCTGCTGCTGCCGCAGCTGATGTTCCCGGCGGGCAATATCGACGGGACCGACCGCTGGATGGCGCTGTTGATCTTCGCGATCGCGGGCACCGACGTCGCGCTCGCCGCGTGCGCCTATCGCTTTGACGTCGGCGCGACGGTGCGCGCCCGCGCCGTCGTCGAACCGTGGGTGATCAGCATCGCGGCCGCGGGCTTTTTCTATGTGTCCAAGCGCGACGGGCTGATGCTGTCCTACGCCGCGGCGATGGTCGGGGCCTTTCTGACCGCCCTGATCCCGATGATCCGCCATTATGGCGGCCCGCGCGGATGGCGCCCGCACCCGGCGCATCTGATCATGGTCGCGCGCCGCAATGCGCCGCTCGCCGCAGCCGATGCGATCGAATGGGGAACGCGCCGTCTCGACCTGTTCATTCTCGGCCAATTCACCTCGCCGAGCATTTACGGCATCTATTATATGGCGCAGCAGGTCGCTTCGTTGCCGCAGAAGCTCAAGACCAGCTTCGAGCCGATCCTCGGCCCCGTGATTACGCGCAACCTGGCCGAAAACAAGCTTGCGGCCGTGGCCGCCCAGGTCAGCCAGGTCGGCTTCTGGATCATCGCCGCGCAGGCCGGTATCGCCCTTGCCCTGGGTATTCCGGGCGAAGCGGTTATGGGGCTTGTCGGTCCGCAATTCGTCAGCGGCTCCGGCGCGCTCGCCTTTCTGCTCGCCGCCGAAGTCGTCGCGGCGACTGCGGTCGTCAGCGAAGCCGCGCTCGTCTATGTCGCGCGCCACCGCAATCTGCTGATCAGCCTGGCGACGCTCGCGCTTCAGGGCGTCCTCAGCGTCACGCTGATCCTTCTCGCCAAAAGCTGGGGGCTCGATCCGATCTATTATGCAGTGGCCGTCGCGCTCGCGCTGATGCTCGCACTCGGCTTTGCCTCGCTCGCCAAGGCGCGGCTGCTCGCGCATGTGCTGAAGGCACCGGTGAACAGTCTGCGCTGGGCGCTGATCTGGGCGACCGCCGGCGCGGCGGTGCTCGGCTGGGGTGCGACGCAGCTGCCCGAATGGGCCGAGCTGCTGATCGGCGTCCCATTGATTCTCGGCATCTACGCCTGGCTGATCTGGACGCGCGGCTTTGGCCCCGCCGATCGGGCGCTGTTCAAGAAGCACCCGGAATCGACGCCGGCCTGAAGACTATTCGACCGCTTTCTGCGCTGCGTCGCCGACATTCTCGGCGGCATTGCCGACCTTTTGCGCCGCTTCGGTAATCGCGCCGCTTTCGGCCTTGTCGTTCGCCAGAAACTGAAACGCGAAAAAGGCCGCGACGACAATCAGCGCGAGCAAGACGAGGCCAAAGCCCATCCCGCCGCCGCGACGCGGCTCGCGATCGATGATCGTGGTGGTGTGCGTCGTCCCGTCGGGGGCGCGCGTTTCGTGAATTTCGTCGGCCATGTGCAGAGCCTCCTATGCTTGATGGGGCATAGGACGCCCGGCGCGGGCGAAGGTTCCTAGCCGAGGCGTTCGGCGACCTTGGCCTTCAGGTCGGTCTGCGCCCGCGGGCCGACCTGCGCGATGATTTCGCGCGCGCAGACAGCGCCCATCGTCAGGCAGTCCTCGATCGAGCGGCCTTCGGCGAGACCCGACAGGAATCCGGCCGCAAACAGGTCGCCGGCGCCGGTCGTGTCGACGACGGTGTCGATCGGTTCGGCCCCGACTTCGGTACGATCGCCGCCCTGAAGCGCGATCGCGCCATCCGAACCGCGCGTGACGATCAGCAGCGGTACCTGCGGCGCAATCTTCGCCACGGCCGCCTCGAAATCCTCGGTCTCGGCCAGCGCGCAGATTTCAACCTCGTTCGCGAACAGGATATCGAACAGCCCTTCGCTGATCAGCGCGCGGAAATCGGCGCCGTGACGGTCGATGATGAAGGCGTCCGACAGCGTGAAGGCGACCTTGCGCCCCGCGCCGCGCGACACGTCGATCGCACGCCGCATCGCTGCGCGCGACAGCGGCGGATCCCACAAATAGCCTTCGAGATAGAGGATTTCCGAATCGGCGATCCACGCCTCGTCGATCATCGCCTGGTCGAGCAGGTGACTCGCGCCGAGGAAGGTGTTCATCGTGCGCTGGCCGTCGGGCGTGACCAGGATCAGGCAACGCGCGGTCGGCGCGCCTTCCTTGAGCGCAGGGGTTTCGTACGCCACGCCGAGCGCGCGCAGGTCGTGCGTGAACACATGGCCGAGCTGGTCGTCGGCAACCTGCCCGATGAAGGCGCAGCGTTCGCCCAGCGCCGCCATGCCCGCGAGCGTGTTCGCCGCGCTGCCACCCGATACTTCGACCGCCGGCCCCATCGCCGCATAGAGACGCTCGGCCTCTTCGGTGTCGATCAGCCGCATCGATCCCTTGACCAGGCCCTCGGCCTCGATCAGCGCGTCGTCGGCGCGGGCAAGAACGTCGACGATCGCATTGCCGATGGCGACGACGTCGAAACGGGCGGTGGAGGCCATGAAATATCCTGTGCTGTATGGGAAAAGCTGCGCGGGCCTTTAGGGGCCGCAGCGCCTCAAGGCAAGCGGGGCGCTTGACGCGCGGCCCTCGCCCGCGCCATCCCCTGTGCATGGCCCGCGCCGTTCACGCCTTTCTGCTTGCCCTCGGGGACGTGACGAACCCGCGCGTGATGCGCGTGCTTGTCCAGAGCCTGATCCTGACATTGCTGATCTTCGCCGCTGCGGGCGCCGCGATCTATTATGGCGCGCACTGGGCGCTCGGCCATTGGCGCTGGCTCGACGGGGTCGAGCTCGACATGGCCGGCGTTCTGATCCTGCTGGTGCTGGTTGCAGGAAGCTGGCTGCTCTTTCGCGCGGTCGCGATCGTGGTCGTCGGGCTTTTTGCCGATACGATCGTCGCCGATGTCGAGGGACGCCATTACCCCGCGGCCGCCGCGCGTGCCGTCGATGTCGGCTGGCGGCAGAATATCAGCCTCGCGCTGGCGTCGCTCGCGCGGCTGGTCGGTGGCAATCTGGTCGCGCTGCCCGTCTATCTGATTCTGCTCTTCACGGGAATCGGCACCCCGATCTTTGCGCTGTTCGTCAATGCGCTGTTGCTCGGCCGCGATCTGGAGGCGATGGTTCTGGCCCGCCACCCCGAACGCCCGCGCTTTGACCGCCGCGCGCGCTGGTCGCTCGGCCTGCTGTCCGCCGCAAGCTTCGTGGTGCCCGTCGCCAATCTGTTGGCCCCCATCCTCAGCGCCGCTATGGCCGTCCACCTGTTGCACCTGCGGGATAGAGACCCATCATGAAAATCAATGCGCTGCTCGCGATTGCGGCAGCCACCACCCTGCTCGCGGGCTGCGCCGCCGGCCCTCCCCCGCGCCCGAGCAAACCCGTCGCCACGCCGCGACCGCCATCGACCCCGCCGCGGATCGTTCAGAGCAACAGTCTGGTCGGCCAGCATGCCAATGCCGCACTTTCGCTGTTCGGCAAGCCGCGCCTCGACGTCGCCGAAGGCGCCGGTCGCAAGCTGCAATTCGCGGGCACGGCGTGCATCCTCGATATCTATTATTACGCGCCAAAGGCCGGGGCCGACCCGATCGCGACGCATGTCGACGCGCGCACCCCCGAAGGGCGCGATGCGAATGTCGACAGCTGCGTCGGCGCGCTGCGCCGCTGACGTCAGGACGCCAGTTCGGCGCGCGCCCATTCGGCCGCCTCGGCGACCATGGGTGATTCGTCACCCGTCAGCACTTCAAGCCGCGCCAAGAAGCGCACGTCGCCGCTGTTTCCGGCCGCGATCGCGGCGTTGCGCACCATGCGATTACGTCCGATCCGTTTGATTGGCGACCCCGCGAACACCTGCCGGAAGCCCGCATCGTCGAGCGCGAGCAGATCGGCGAGCGACGGCGCCACCAGTTCGGCGCGCGGCAGAAAGGCCCGGTGGCGCGCAGCGGTGTCGGCGAACTTGTTCCACGGACACACCGACAGGCAATCGTCGCAGCCATAGATGCGATTGCCGATTCCGCGCCGGAACTCCTCGGGAATCGGCCCGTCATGCTCGATCGTCAAATACGAGATGCAGCGCCGCGCATCGAGCCGGTACGGCGCGGGAAACGCGTCGGTCGGGCACGCATCCTGGCACGCCGTGCAGCTTCCGCATGTATCGCGACCCGGCAGCGACGGCGTCAGGTCGAGCGTCGTATAGATTGCTCCCAGGAACAGCCAGCTGCCATGCTCGCGGCTGACCAGATTGGTGTGCTTACCCTGCCAGCCGAGCCCGGCTGCCGCCGACAGCGGCTTTTCCATCACTGGTGCAGTATCGACGAACACCTTGACCTCGGCATCCTTCGCTTCGGCAACGAGCCAGCGCGCCACGGCTTTCAGCGCCTTTTTCACGACGTCATGATAGTCGGCGCCTTGCGCATAGACCGAAATACGCCCGCGCTCGGGCACCGCCGCCAGCGCGAGTGGATCGACCTCGGGCGCATAGCTCATGCCGAGCGCGATCACCGATCGCACTTCGGGCCATAACCCCTGCGGCGATCCGCGCTGCCCGGCGCGGCTTTCCATCCAGATCATGTCGCCGTGCCGCCCTTCGGCGAGCCACTGGCCCAGCCGCGCCGCGGTCTGCGGCGCTGCGTCGGCGCGCGCGATCCCGAACGCGGCAAAACCCTGTTCGCGCGCGATGTCAGCGAGCCTTTGCTCGATGGAAGGCAAGGCTTCGGCAACCATTGGCGCTCTATACGGCAAGCGCATCGCCGTGCCATAGTCGCGGAACGAATTGATCAGGGACCCGGATTTGACCGAACTCAGCGTCGAGGCCATCGGCCTCAGCAAATATTTCGACAGCTTCAAGGCCGTCGATCATGTCAGCCTCCAGGTTCCGACCGGCAGCATCTATGGCGTGCTTGGCCCCAATGGCGCGGGCAAGACGACAAGCCTGCGCATGACGCTGGGCGTCATCGATCCCGACGAAGGGTCAAGCCGGCTGCTCGGCGGCCACAAGCCGCAATCGGTGCGTCACCGAATCGGCTATCTTCCTGAAGAGCGTGGTCTTTACCCCGGCATGAAGGCGCGCGAGGCCATTGCCTTCATGGGTGCGCTGCGCGGGCTCGACTGGTCCGAAGGCCGCCGCCGCGCCGCAATCTTCATGACCGAGCTCGGGCTCGAGCGGGTGATCGACGAAAAAATCCGCAAAATGTCGAAGGGCATGGCGCAGATGGTCCAGCTGATCGGTTCGATCGTCCACGCGCCCGATCTCATCGTCCTCGACGAACCTTTTTCAGGGCTTGATCCGGTCAATCAGGAACGGCTCGAAATGATCGTCCGCCGCGAACGCGACCGCGGCGCGACGATCCTATTCTCGACCCATGTCATGGCGCATGCCGAGCGGCTCTGCGACCGGCTCGCGATCATCGCGCGCTCGCAGCGCCGCTTCGAAGGCACCGTCGACGAAGCGCGCGCGCTGCTGCCGATGCAGGTGCGTTATACGCCGCGCGATTTGACCGACAGTGTCGCCACGCTGCTTCCCGCTGGCGCCGAACGCAAAGGCGATGCCTGGCATTTCGCGATCGAGGAAGCCGATGTCGAACCATTGCTCGCGCGCATCACCGCGAGCGGGCACGGCGTTGCGGGTCTGTCGATCGCGCGCCCGGCGCTGCACGACGCCTTCGTCCATATCGTGCGCCAGGTCGACGCAGGATTCGACGCCGCACCCGAATCCGACGCGATCGAGGAGGCCGCGGCATGAAACCTTTCCTCAGGAACATGTTTGTCATCGCGCGCCGCGACTTCCTCGCGATCGTCGCGACGCCGACTTTTCTGCTCTTTCTGCTCGCGCCGCTGCTGATGGTCGGCATGGGCGCGGTCGGAGGGCTCGGCGCGTCGCAGCTCGCCGACAGCGCGCGCGGCAAGGGGCGCATCGTGGCGATCGCGGACGCCGCCGATGTCGACGCGCTGCGCAAGGCCGATACCCGGCTGCGCGAGGCGCTTTCGGGCAGCGAACGTCCGCTGATGCTCGACGTTCGCGTCGCCGGGCCACAGACGACTGATCCGCTCGTCATCGCGCGCGAGAAGGGCAGCGACACTTATGCGGTGATGAGCGGCCCGCTCGCGAGCCCGCGCATCATCGAGCGCAACGAAGGCAGCACGTCGGGCCGCTATCTCGCGCTGCTCGCCGCCGATGTCCTGCGCGACCGCGCCGCGGGGCCGGTACCGCCGGTCGCGCCGCGCTTCGAAGCGCTCACCAGCGGCGGAACGAGCGTCGCCGCCCAGCAATCGCTCGGGTTCGGCGCTGTCTTTGTGATCTTTCTGATGACGCTGCTGCTCGCCGGCCAGACGGTGGGCTCGATGGCCGAGGAAAAGGGCAACAAGGTCATCGAGATCCTCGCGGCCGCAGTGCCGCTTGAGAGCGTGTTCCTCGGCAAATTGCTCGGCATGCTCGGCGTCGCCATTCTGTTCATCGCCTTCTGGGGCGTCGTCGCGATCGGCGTCGGCTCTTTCGCGGCGACGCAAGTCGATCCCGCCACGATCGCCGCCGCGGGCCAATCCGCCGCTGCGCTCGCGGTCGCTCCCGCCACCGGTTGGGGCTTCTTCATCGGCATTTCGCTGTGCTATTTCATCACGGCCTTCCTTCTGCTCGGCGCGGTTTTCCTTGGCGTCGGCGCGCAAGCGAGCACGGTGCGCGAAATCCAGATGCTCAGCCTGCCGATCACCATCTTTCAGGTTGGCATGTTCAGCCTGTCGGCCGCGGCAGCGAGCGCGCCTGACAGCGGCCTTGCCCGCGTTGCGCAGACCCTTCCCTTTTCCTCACCCTTCGCGATGGCGGCGCGCGCCGCAACCGACAGCGCGCAGGGCGTCCATCTGCTCGCCCTCGGATGGCAGGCGATCTGGGTCGCGCTGGTCGTCTATCTGTCAGTGCGTCTGTTCCGCGCCGGGGTGCTCAGCAGCGGCAGCGGGTGGAAATTCTGGAAAAAGAAGCGGGCATAGGCTGGCCGGATTCGACCAAAGAGCGACGGTAATTTGTCGTCATCCCGCGCTTGATGCGGGATCCATGAGCGCCACGGCAGCTGTGGACCCCGGATCAAGCCTGTCCTGAGCCTGTCGAAGGGTCCGGGGTGACGAATGAGAAGACGATCGCTCTCCATTCGCTTCGACCTCCCACCGCTGGTCCGAGCGAAACCGCGGACAACGGCCCATTGCAGACGATCTTGATGTGTTCCCCGGCGAAGGCCGGGATCCAAAGCGTGCGCACGCAACGTCGGCTTTCCAATGCCCTGGGCCCCGGCTTTCGCCGGGGAGCATCAGGGGTCGGGTGACCGTCCACCCTCCACCTTCCATCGGACCCTCCGCGGCTCCATTGACAAAGCTGTAAATAGTGGCATTCTGCAACTGAATTGGCCGCACGAGACGGCCTGCAGAGGAGCAGCCCATGGCCACCCAGATTCGCGTTGAACCCGAAATCGCCAATCCGCTGGATGTGAGTCGCGCCGAGCTGTGGCGCGAAGACAGATGGCAGGAACCGATGCGCCAGTTGCGCGCCGAATCGCCGATCTATCGTTGCGAGGATTCGAAATTCGGCCCCTATTGGTCGGTGACCACCTATAAGCCGATCCAGCATATCGAAGCCTTGCCCAAGCTTTTCTCGTCCAGCTGGGAATATGGCGGAATCACTGTCGCCGGCGACGGCGTCGAGCATCTGAAAGAGGGCGAGATCCCGATGCCGATGTTCATCGCGATGGATCCGCCGCAGCATACCGCGCAGCGCCGTACCGTCGCGCCCGCCTTCGGTCCTTCTGAAATCGAACGCATGCGCGCCGACACCGTCGCACGCACCGCGGCGCTGATCGATACGCTGCCCGTTGGCGAGGCGTTCGACTGGGTCGAGAAACTCTCGATCGAGCTCACGACCGACATGCTCGCGATCCTGTTCGATTTTCCGTGGGCGGATCGTCACAATCTGACCCGCTGGTCCGACGCGCTCGGCGACATCGAAAGCTTTGACACTACCGAAAAGCGTTACGCGCGCACCGCGACCGCCTTTGAAATGGGCGCGGCGTTCAAGGAGCTGTGGGACCGCAAGGCGCTCAATCCCGGCCAGCACGACCTGATCTCGATCATGCTTCAGTCCGACGCGATGAAGCATATGAGCGAGCATGAGTTCATGGGGAATCTCGTCCTGCTCATCGTCGGTGGCAACGACACGACGCGCAATTCGATGTCGGCCTATGCCTATGGGCTCCACTCCTTCCCCGAAGAGCGCGCCAAGCTCGAGGCGAACCACGATCCCGAACTCGCGGTCAATGCGATGCACGAGATCATCCGCTGGCAGACCCCGCTCGCGCATATGCGCCGCACCGCGACCGAAGATGCCGAGTTGTTCGGCCACCAGATCAAGAAGCGCGACAAGCTTGCCCTCTGGTATGCCTCGGCGAACCGCGACGAAACTATCTTCCCCGATGGCGACCGGATCATCGTCGACCGCGAAAACGCGCGCCGCCACCTCGCCTTCGGCTATGGCATCCATCGCTGCGTCGGCGCGCGCGTGGCCGAGCTCCAGCTCACGACGCTGATCTCCGAAATGCAGAAGCGGCGCCTGCGCGTGAACGTCCTTGCCGAGCCCGAGCGCGTGAACGCCAGCTTCGTCCACGGCTATCGCCATATGCAGGTCGAACTCGAAAGATATTGACCCGCCGTGTAACTAGGCGCACTCGGCGCGCGTATTTCGGGTAAGGAGTCCCGATATGATCGAACGCCGCCATCTTTTGTCCGGACTCGCGCTTGGCGGGGCGATCATCGCCGCGCCGATGCTGTTCGCCAAGCCCGGCAAGCGCCCGAGGGGTGAAACCGGCTGGCAACTGACCGACGCCGAATGGCAAAAGCGCCTGACGCCGATGCAGTTTCGCGTCCTGCGACAGGCCGCCACCGAGCGCCCGTTCACGAGCGCGCTCAACAGCGAACATCGCGCCGGCACCTTCCGTTGCGCCGGCTGCGCGCTGCCGCTTTATTCGAGCAAGACCAAGTTCGACAGCGGCACCGGCTGGCCCAGCTTTTGGGCCCCACTGAAAGGCGGCATCGCGACGTCGACCGACTATGAAATCGGCGTCGCGCGCGTCGAAGTGCATTGCAAGCGCTGCGGCGGTCACCTCGGCCATGTCTTCGACGACGGGCCGAAACCGACGGGCAAACGCTATTGCATGAACGGCGCGGCGTTGAGTTTCCGCGCCGGCTAGCGCGCGGGCCGAACCCGCCACACCGACAGCTGAGCATTCACGCCCAGCGGCACGGGCTCCAGCCAGGTCGGCGGATCGCCGGCATACAGCGCCGCGGCAAGCCCCGCCCGGTCCGCGCGGCGATAGGTACCAAGGTCGGCCGCCGCGCGGCAGAAAACGACCAGCGTCGCCTTCTGCTTGCGGACCAGCGGCTCGGCGACCGCGGGATCGCTGATGAACGCGCGGATCGTGTCGGCCATCGCCTCCTTGTTGCGGTGATGGCCTGTCGCGACGACGCTATGGTGCGTCCAGAAGATCAGCGGCGCGCCGAAATCGATCGGGGTCAGCACCGTCGTGGGCGCCAAGCGATTCAGCGCCGCAATCGCGCGCGTGTCGAGGCAGCTCGCACCCGCTTCGGTGGGCGCGGGCGCAGGACGCAGGCCGGGAAAGGCCCAGCCGAGAAGTGACGCCGCGGCGACGCTGGCAAACAGCGGCAGGATCAGCGGCACCAGGACCGATGCCAGGATGCGCACCAGCGGCGAGCGAAGCGCCCGCGCCCGGCGCCAGGCGGTGATCGTGAGGAAGGCGCAGCCCGGTATGGCGAAAAGATGCGCCGTCGCGACGCTGCGCAGCAGAAACACCGACAGCGTCGCCGCGCCGACCTGCGCGATCAGCACGGTCGTCCAGTTGAGGCGGATATCCGCCGTCTGGCTTTGCCGCCATGCGAGCAGCGTGCCGACGAGGCCGATCAGCGAGGGAAGCAGCGCATAAACGGCATCGAGCGGCGGCGAATACCAGATCGGCTGGCCTTCGAGAATCTTCATATACCAATATTGGACGACGATCGGATCGAGCGACGCAAAGGGCCCGCGCGCGCATTGCGGGCCAACCCACAGCAGCGTTCCGGCGGCCAGCACCGCGGCGCCGCCCAGCAGCGAGAAGCGCGCCCACGGCCGGGCGGGCACGACATTGACCGCCGCCGCAACGACCATCGCGACCACCGCGAACGCCGCAAGATACGGCGCCGACAGCGAATCGCACCAGCCGCCCGACAGGCCGGACGGGCCGCGCGTCAGAAACTGGACCAGCGCGGCGCCGCCGGCGAGCGCCAACAGATAGCCCGCCATCCGGTCGCGATCGCCGATATGCCCGTGCAGCATCCAGCGGAGCGCCGCGATCGCGGCGAACAGCGCGACAATCGGCAACCCCTCGATCGACACCGCGAGGAGGATCGCGGCGAAAAGACCGCCAAGCGCGCCCGCTTGCCAGCCTGAGGGACGCAGCGCCTGCCCCATGATCAGCATGGCCAGCAATATCTGCCAACCATGATGGTCGACGTGGAGTGGCTGGAATTGAAAGACGATATAGCCGCAGCAGATCAGCACAATCGGCGCGACATAGGTGATCTGCGGATCCGAAAGGCGGCGATAGCCAAGCACGCAGGCGATGCTGAGCGCGCAGCCGAGCAGCGGCGGCCAAAGCGCCATCACCACGCGTTCGGCCATGGCCTGGCCGACCATCGGCTTGAGCAGCAGGATGCCGACAGCCAGCGGCGCGTCGACGATTCGCGACCAGTGCATCGGCACGCCGCCGCCCGCGGGATCGACGCGATATTGCATCAGATCCCACCAGCCTTGCCCGGCGAGCAGGTCGCGGACCTGTGCCATCCGCATCGCATCGTCGGTATCCGAAAGATCGAGCAGGGCGATCGCGTGCCACCGCGTGGCGATCAGGATGAGGCTTATCGCAATCCACAGCAGCGCTGCGACGCGCCCCGGGGTCAGCCAGCGCGTGACGCGAGACGGCAGCGGATCTGCTCCGTCGGTCATATCCCGGCCGTGCGAAAGACGATGTGCCGGCGCAGCAGATAGCCGGTCTGGAAACTCACCGCGATCGCGGCGAGCTTCGCAAACCGGGGATCGATGCCCAGCGCGGTACCCGTCCCGACGATCGCCGTGGTCAGCGCCAGTCCGACCAGCGCCGAACCGACAAAGAGCCATTTCTGCTGATGACGCTCGCCCGATCCGGGCGCGGCTGCGCTGTCGGCAAAGACCAGGCGGCTCGACACGAGCCAATGGACCAGGATTCCAGAGCTATAGCCCGTCGCCGACGCAGGTATCGAAGGCAATCCGGCATCCAGAAGCAGCAGGAACAGCCCCATGTCGCAACACAGCGCGACGCCGCTCGCGAACAGATAGCCGAGCCAGCGATTCTGGCCGCGACGGATCGCACCGACCGCTCCATGGAATGATTGCAGCATGGCGTCGAACCTCAAGGCCAGGGTCAGGCGGCGTTCGCCATGCGCGTCGGAACGTCGCGTACCGACGCCAGTGCGGCCTGTTCGCCCTCGGTGCCGCTTTCGTGATATTCGGCATCCTCGTTGACGCCCCAGATGTCATAGACGCGCGCACCGGCGACGATATTGCGCACCGTCAGCATCGCGGTCATCATCGCATGATCCTGGTTATTGTATCGATGCATGCCGTTGCGGCCGACCATGTGGAGCGTCGGATAGCGCGCCTCGATCTCGGATCGCATCGTCTCGACATGCGCGGCATAATCGTCGTCATAGACCGGATAGGCCTTTTCCTGCCGCACCACGGCGCCGCCGACGACATCGGCGGGATTGCAAAGGCCAAGGATCGACATCTCGCGCGTCGCAAGCTGGACGAGCTCGGCGTCGCTCGACGCCCACAGCCCGTCGCCTTCGAAACAGAAATATTCCAGCCCGACGCATGCGAGCTCCGGATCGGGCACCATTTCGGGCGACCAGCTGCGGAAATTCTGGACGCGGCCGACCTGCACCTTGCTGTCATGGATATAGATCCAGTTGTCGGGGAACAGGTCTTCCGAGCGAATCTTGAGCGCAACGGTCAGGAAGTCGCGATATTTGAGGTTCGGAGCGGCGGTCAGCGCGCAATCGGGCAAGGGATGGATGCGCGCCGCAAGCTCGCGCATCGGTGCCGAGCTGATCACATGCGCGGCATCGATCACCACGTCGCCGTCGGGACCCGTCGCGGTCAGCCGCCAGCGGCCGCTGATCTGATCCTGCGTCAGCTGCTTGAAGCTGTGCGCCATCAACACATGGTTGCCGCCTGCGCGCACCTTGTCGCGCGCCGCATCCCACATCATGCCGGGTCCGAGCCGCGGATAGCGAAAGGTTTCGAGCAAGGTCTTGGTCGCCATGCCATCGTTCGGGCGCTTGTTGAGCCCGAGGCTGCGCTTCAGCCCGTCAAGAACCGCCGCGCCCAGCGAAAGCCCCTTGATGCGCTGCGCCGCCCAGTCGGCCGACATTTCGTCGCACGGCATGCCCCACACCTTCTCGGTATAGGTCTTGAAGAAGATCGAATAGAGTTTGCGCCCGAACTGGTTGATCGTCCAATCCTCGAAACTGCGGACGGTCTTGTTCGGAAACAGCTTGGCCTGCGCATAGCTCGCCATGCACAGGGTCGAACGGACGATGCCGAGATTCCACAGCGCCTCGAACGCGCGCAGCGGATAGCTGTAGAATTTGCCTTCGTAATAGATGCGGCTCATCCGCGGACGCTCGATGAAATCGTCGGGCAGGATCTCGTTCCACAGGTCGACGACTTCGCGGCTCTTCGAGAAGAAGCGATGGCCACCGATGTCGAAGCGAAAGCCTTCATGCTCGACGGTGCGGCTGATGCCGCCGACATAGACCGGATCCTTTTCGATCACGGTCACTGTATAGCCCTGCTTCGTCAGCAGGTATGCCGCCGTCAGACCCGCCGGGCCCGCGCCGACAATCGCGACGTCGACGCTGGTCGGACGGCCATTCGACACTGGAGTGTCGGTCATCGAATATTCCCCCCACAGACAAATAGCTGCTGATCGCCGCTTTGCGGCAAACATGGCTAAGGAGTAGTTAATGGTGCGGCTGGATTCTGGGCCGGATTCTGAGCCGGATTCTGGGCTGGACTGGCGTGCGGGGGACCCCGCGCACTGTTGCCGCTTTCATCGCCTGCATCGGTGACCACCGCGTCGCGCTGCTGCGGCCGCAGTTTCAGCGTCCCCAACTTGACGCGCGGCGTCGCCTTGCCCGGTACCGCGCTCAGCACAAGCGTCGGATCGAGCCGGAGCGCGGCCGCCGACGCCTTCGCCATGCGAACCGTGTAGCGGCCGTAAGCCACGCTCTCGAACAGGAAATATCCGTCGAATTCGGTCAGCGTGGACGCCCGCACCCGCCCTTCGGCATCGACAAGCTCAAGGTTCAGCCCCTCGATCGGATTGCCCCCGTCGCGCAGCGCAACGCCTTCAATCTCGCCTGCCTGCGTCATCGGCAGCGCGACGCGCGTCGCGACGCCGGGGCGCGGCGTGACGACCACGCCGGGCAGCGCCGGTTGGACATAGGGATCGGGCAGGCTGCCCGCGTCGATGCCGATCATCACGGGGCGAAACGGTTCGAGCCCGTCGATCATCGCCTGACCGCTCTTGTCGGTCGCGGCATCGATAAAGGCGTTGCCCGCGGTCAGCGGCACGCCCGCGATCGCGGCCTCGTCCGGCTGCCGGATGCCGTCGCCATTGTCGTCCATGAAGACATCGGCCATCACCTGGCCGCGACCGCCAAGCTTTTCGCTCGACATCCGCCAGCCTCCCCCTGCCGGTTTCGGCCCGAAGCTGAAGGCGAGCGACAGCGATGCCGCGACCGAGCCGTCGGTCGCGACCTCGCCAAAGCCGCTCAGCTGCAACATGTTGAAACGGCGCGTATAACCAAGGCCCGCACGCGCGCGGTCGAGCCCCTTGTCATAGCCGAGTTCGGCACGCCATTCGGCGTTGCGTTTGCCGGTCCACTCGCCGATCACCGCCATTCGCGTATCGGCGCTCGCGCCGGACAGCACAAAGCGCGCCTCGCCGCGCAGGCGGACGCGTCCAATCCGGGCGTTGGCGAGCAAGGTCGCGGTCAGATTGTCGGGCGGATCGGGGCCGGCGGGCGCTTTCGTGCGCGCCCAGTCAAGCTGACCGGTGAACGTCAGGGCGCGAAAACTCAGCGAAGCGCGCCCCGACGCCTCGAGACTCGAAAATCCGGCCGCGCGGTCGATCTTGGCCAGGTCGAAATGGAGCGGCAACACCGTCCGCCCCAGCTTCACCGCCTGGTCGACCGACAGCGAGTAAAGACCGTCGATCTTGCCGACGAAACGATCGGACACGAAACCGCCCCAGCCGCGCATCGCGTCGGCGCGAACATTGGTGTCGCCGAACGCCGCGAGCCAGCTCGCGCGTGCGGCCGCACCGCCGTCATCGGCATAACTGCCCGCAATTTCGAGCAGCGAAGGGCCGATCGAGCGCCGCAGCGCGACTTCGCCATAGCTCCGCCGGATATTCTCGATCATCAGGCTGTGAAGATAGGCCGCGATCGACGTGCGCGTGTTCAGCCCGCGCTCGATCCCCGCCGTGCCGCGCCATCCGCGCCGGAACGCGCTGCCGTGACGGCCGAATTCGACGAGGTCGGTGTCTTCCTGTGCGACGCCCGCCCAATACCAGGTCTGTTGCGGCGGGATCGAATCGATCCCGACCTGCAATTGCTTGATTTCGCGCCGGATCTGTCCCTGCGGCCCGTACATCACGATCTCGAAGCGGTTCGAGCCATATTGCAGCGGCACGTCGAGAAATTCGTAGCGACCGTCGCCGTTGGGGTTCGTGAAGGCAAGCAATTGCCCGTTGCGATAGAGTTCGGCGTCCCAACCGGCAGGCAGATCACCGCGGAAGCTCGTCTTGTCGAAACTGTCGGGGCGTTCGACCGGGCGATTGGTGATGACCGCGCCGCGGCCCGGCACCGATTGGGCGACAAGCCCCGTCGATAGCAGGCTGACATCGCCCACCGCATAATGCGTTGCACGCAGCCGCCCGAGCAGCCGCCCCTCGGGATCGGTGCGATAGAGCCGCATCCGCAGGCTGTCGGGCACGCCTTGGTTGTCGGACGACAGGCGCGCGTCAAAGCTCTGCCCGACCACTTCGCCGGCCGCGAAAATCTCGTAGCGCGCCTGCGTGTACGATCCGCCCCTCCGGTCCGACACGAACCCCGCCGACGCGACGACGTCGACCGACGGCGTCGCCCACGCCTGATAGGGCCGCGTCGCCTGCGGCAGGCTGGCGAGATCGAACGAGCCCTGCGGCCGAATACCCGCCGCGCGTGCACGCCGTTCGGCGGCAAGCTGGAAGGGCAGCTTTTCCTTCGCGTCGATGCGCAACACCGCGTTCGACAGGTCGGCGATGACGGGCACACCCAGCCAGCTGTTGAGGCTGGCCAGATCGACGCACCAGCCCGCCGGTACGTCGCGGATCGTGGTCGCGCCGATCGCAAAGCTCTGGCTGCCGACGCGAACCTCGCCCGCCTCGCGGTCAATCGTGATGCTGCGCCGCTCGTCGAATACCCAGCCGGTTGCGCGGCGCAACTTCTTGTCGACGCGCACGGCGAGGTCGAGCGCCAGCACCATATCGCCCAGATCGACGCAGATCCCCTGCGGCGTCTGATAACCGCGCACTCCGTCGCCCAGGCGATATTGGCCCGATCGCAGGTCGAACAGCCAGCGATCGTCTTCGTTCGGCGACCAGCTGTCTGCGCTCAAGGAAACCGGCGCTTTTTCAACGGCATGGGCGCCGGACGGAACGAGCCCGACCAGCGCCAGCCCGGCGGCAAGCGCCGGAGAATATCGGGAAAGGGCCGCGCGGAGCATCGGTCCGTCCGCGGTTCTCGCCTGGGCCCTGCCCTATTTCACCACCCTGTCGACCTGGTCGATCGTGCCGCCGCCGACTTCGCGGTCTTCGGTATAGCGGATCTGCACCGGGCCTTTCAGCTTCGCGGCAAGGTCGGGCGGAACGCGCAGCGACACCTTGCGCGCGCCGATCTCGGGATAGACGGCGATGCCGCGCGCCAGCAGCAACGGTTCGGCAACGCCGGGCCGCGTCACTTCGATGTCGCCATAGACCGAGCGGGTGCCCGTGCGCGAAAGGTCGAATTCGAGCGCCGGCCCGTCTTTGGTCGCGCCGACCCAAGCATTGCCGATCGTCGCGGTCGCGCCGAGATCGCCGACGCGCACGATGATCGGAATGGTGATGCCATAGATCGGCGTCAGCGCGATCGACACGCCGGTCGCCGCAGGCCTGGCTGGATCGAGCGCGACGGCGGGCGCCGCGTCGGGGACGGCGCGAAACAGCATATGCGCGCGATATTCGCCGGGCGCGAGGCCGTCGGGAATGCGCACGCCGACGCGGATTACCTGCGGCTGGTTCGGCGGCAGCGTGACGCGCCGCGGGCTGAAAGCGATCATGTCGAGCGCCGCGCGTTCGGCGGGCGTGACATTCGCTTCGTCAATCTCGTCGAGCCCGCCTTCGGGCGTCATCCGCTTGATCTCGAGGCTGATGCGATAGGTCGCCGGCTCGGCGCCGATATTGTTCAGCACCACTTCGGTACCGCGCGATCCGTCGAGAATGACGCGCGTCGGCGCGACAAGCAGATCGCCGGCCGCCGCGGCCGGAAAAGCGGCAGCCGACAGGACGGCCGCCGAGAACAGGCCCAAGGCCTTCACAAAGCGCAACATGGATACGATCCCCACAATCGTGCGGGACGGCAGGTGCCGCTCCCCTGGTTGGTCACATCCCTGTTGCGCCATCATGGTTGATATTTTGCTAACCATCGCATGCGTTCGCACGCGAACGCGCGATGCCGCCGCCGGAGCAGACAAAAAAGGCCGCCGAGGCTGGTACCCGGCGACCCTTTTGTGGCCGGCGCGCCCGAAAGCGCGCCGCACCCCCCACCTGAAAACTCAGGACTTACTGATAGTTGGCAGTGACGGTGAACGTCCCCGCATAGTTGCCGGCCGCCTGGCTGGCACCCACGCTCAGCGTGCCGCCGACCGAGAAGGTGCCGCCCGTCGCGCCGAGCGTGACGGTCGATGCCGAATAGGTCAGCGCCGCCGACATATTGTTGCCGCCCGAGGTCAGCGTGACCGACGTCGGACCGGTGATGCCGACGAGCGCGCCGCTCGTACCGGCGATGTTGAAGCCGGCAGCGGTCGTCGTGCCGATGCAGGTCAGGCCGGTGCCGCAGGTCGCGGCGCCCGCCGTCGAAACCGCAACGGTCGAAGCGGCGGTGCCGCTGACGATCGTGCCGAAGTCGAGGTCGCTCGTGTTCGTGAGCGTGATCTGCTGAAGGATCTTCGCCTTTGCAGTGGCCGTAGCCGTAGCCGCATTCGCCGCCGAGGCGTTCATAGCGAGAGCAGCAATCGCGGCGCCGATGAGGGCGCGCTTCATTCCAATGGTGCGCATATGATTTGGTCCCTTGAATTCGTCGAAACTCGAATGGAAATCCCACCCCATTCGCCGACCCCTTTAGCGGCGCACAAGTTCAGGCTTTGCCAGCAAGAATGGTTAACGGCGCAAACATATTTGGCCCGCGTTGCAGGGTGCAAGCGAGCGAAAACATGGCCTTAGGCCGCAGTTTGGCAAGTCGTGGGGACCGCCTATGGCCTGTTAACGGCCCGCGCTGACACAAATTAAGGGGACGCACGAAAAAGATTCGCGTGGTCCGAGCCGAATCCGAATCTCGCCAGCATGCGTTATCGCGGCGACGGCCGGACTCTCGTCTGTGCATCGGAATATATGGCGCGATCCCGGCCTTCGCCGCGATGACCGCCCAAGCGGATCAGATCGATTCGCCGCTCAGCCGCTGGCAGATCATGTCGAGCTGGTCGAGCGATGCGAATTTCAGTGTCAGCGCGCCCTTGCCGCCACCCGGATATTGAATCGCAACGCCGATGCCGAGCAGTTCGGACAGATGCCGCTCGACCGCCATGATATCGGGGTCGCGCCCCGCGCTGGCGCCAGCGGATTCGCTCGCCGGCTTGCGCCCGCCGCCCTTTTCGGCGCGGATCAGCGCCTCGACGGCGCGGACCGACAGGCCTTCGCTGACGATTTTGCGGGCAATCGCTTCGGCGCCGTCAGCCCCGATCAGCGCACGCGCGTGACCCATCGACAGCGATCCGTCGCCGACAAGGTCCTGCACATCCTGCGGCAGGTCGAGCAAGCGCATCAGATTCGCGACATGGCTGCGCGATTTGCCGACCAGCTTGGCGAGCGCTTCCTGGCTATGTCCGAAATCGTCGATCAGTCGGCGATAGGCGCCCGCCTCTTCGATCGCGTTCAGATCCTGGCGCTGGATATTCTCGACGAGTGCTATTTCATAGGTCGCGGCATCGTCCAGATCGCGCACCAGCGCGGGTATCTGGTGCAGCCCCGCGCGCTGCGCCGCGCGCCAGCGCCGCTCGCCCGCGACAAGCTGGAACCCCTGACCGTCGGGCGCACGCCGGAGGATGATCGGCTGGAGCAATCCGCGCGCGGAAATCGAATCGGCCAGTTCGACGATCGCCGATTCGTCGAAATGGCGCCGCGGCTGATTCGGCAACGGCCGAATCGACCCGACCGAAACATGCTGCACCGAATCGCCCGGCGCCGACGCCGTCTTCGCCGCGCCGCCCGGTGTCGCCAGCACCGGCGCTTCGACGGCGGCATCGCCGAACAGGGCGTTCAGCCCGCGCCCCAGCCCCGACGGCTTCTTTCTGGGCGCAGTCGATTCAATTTCATCTTTATTATCAGGCATTTATGCCGCCTTGCGGACGTTGGGAAGCCGATCGATCAGCTCGCGCGCCAGCGCGATATAGGCTGCCGATCCGGCGCAGCGATGGTCATAGATCAGCGCCGGCAGCCCGTGGCTCGGCGCTTCGGACAGGCGCACATTGCGCGGGATGACGGTCTCGAACACGACCGGCCCCAGCACTTCGCGGACGTCGTCCGACACCTGGTCGGTCAGGCGGTTGCGCCGGTCGAACATGGTCAGCGCGACGCCGAGGATGGTCAGCTTCTGGTTGAAGCGCCCGCGCACACGTTCGACCGTGGTGAGCAGCTGGCTGAGCCCCTCGAGCGCGAAAAATTCGCACTGCAGCGGCACGATCAAGGATTCGGCCGCGATCAGCGCGTTCAGCGTCAACATGCCGAGCGACGGCGGACAGTCGATCAGGCAAATGTCCCACTGCCCCGCCTCGGCGCTCGTCAGCGCCTGTTCGAGCCGGTGGAGCCGATCTGCGAATTCGATCAGCTCGATCTCGGCGCCCGACAGGTCCACCGTCGCCGGGACGATGTCGAGCCGCGGCACCGCCGTCGGCACCGCGCATTCGGCGAGCGTCGCTTCGGCGCGGAGCAGGTCGTAACTCGAATATTCGCGCTGCGCCTGCTTGATCCCCAGCCCTGTCGAAGCATTGCCTTGCGGATCGAGGTCGATGATCAGGGTGCGCCAGCCCGTCGCCGCCAGCGCCGTCGCCAGATTGATCGCGGTCGTCGTCTTGCCGACCCCGCCTTTCTGGTTCGCCACGCAAATGCGGATCATCGCTTTCCTCGCTGTTTGGCGCCGATTTGGCCGCGCCCGACCAAAATCCGGCTTTCGGCATCCGTGCGGCTCTGTTCCACGTGAAACATTCTCTGCCACGCATCGGGCAGCAACGCCAGTTCCTTAACCGCGTTTCGGCCCTTTGGCAGCAGCCAGCGCGTCGATTCGGTGGAAAAACGCGTGGATAAGGCGATGAGCTTATCAAGCGGCGCAAAGGCGCGCGCGCTGATCGTCGCGGCGGGACGCGTCGCGATGCGCTCGAGCGGCGCTTCGGCGACCTCGACATGCGACAGGCCCAGATCGGCCGCCACAGCGCGCAGGAAGTCGCACCGCCGCTTGCGCGATTCGACAAGCAGCATCGGCCGCGCGCTCAGGATCGCGACCACCAGACCCGGAAGCCCCGGCCCGCTGCCCAGATCGATCCAGAGCCCCTCTCTCTCCGGGTCGAGCGCCAGCAGCTGCGCGCTGTCGGCCATATGCCGTACCCACAGCGTCGGGACGGTCGAGGCAGCGATCAGGTTCTGCTGGCCGTTCTCGGCGACGAGCAATTCGGCAAAGCGGTCGAGCAGCTGCCACTGCACCGCGGTCGGCGCGAAGCTTGCCTCGATCCAGTCGCGCGCCGCGCCTTCATCTTCCAATAAGCTGGTCGTCAAAATCGCTTCCACCTATCTTGCGTCAATCGGGGCCCTGCGCGAACCGCGATCCGATGATCTTGTTCCTATCTGCGCCCTTGTGTCTTTGTGTGAGATCTTTTCCGGCCGCGGGCCCGGCCAACTCACGCAGCCCGCCGGCGACTGTGCACCATGATCGCGGTCAGCGCCGCCGGTGTTACCCCGTCGATCCGCGCCGCCTGCCCCAACGTCTCCGGACGCGCTTTCGACAGGCGTTCGACCATCTCGAGAGAGAGTCCCCCGATCGCGCCATAATCGAGCGCCGGATCGAGGCCGATCGCTTCGTTTGCGGCGAGCGAGCGCAGTTCGGCTTCCTGCCGCGCGATATAGGGCGCATAATGCGCGTCCTCGGCCAGCTCGGACAGGATCGCATCGTCGATCGCCTCCAGCTCGGGCGCGAGCGTCTTGAGCGACGCCATCGAAACGCCCGGAAAGCGCAACAACTCAATCCGCTTGCGAGCGACGCCATCGCCGGGGATCGCCATCGCAATAGCCGCATAGTCCGCAGTCGCGACCGGCGCGTCGAGCAACGCGGCCGCCCTCTCCCACTCGGCTCGCCGAGCGTCGAACCGTGCCGCGGTTTCCGGCCCCACCAGCCCGAGCGCAATCCCCTTGGGCGTCAGCCGCGTCGCCGCATTGTCGGCGCGCAGACGCAGCCGATATTCGGCGCGCGCCGTGAGCATGCGATAGGGTTCGGTCACGCCCTGGAGCACCAGATCATCGACCATCACGCCGATATAGGATTCGGAGCGATCGAGGATCATCGGGGCGCGGCTCTGCACCGCAAGCGCGGCGTTGGCCCCCGCGATCAGTCCCTGCGCCGCCGCTTCTTCATAACCGGTCGTGCCGTTGATCTGCCCCGCGCAATACAGCCCGCCGATCGCCCGCACCTGCAGCGTGCGGTCGAGCGCCCGCGGGTCGATATGGTCATATTCGACCGCATAGCCCGGCACGACCATCTCGACCGCCTCGAGCCCCTCCATCGTGCGGAGCATGGCAAGCTGCACTTCGGCGGGTAGCGATGTCGAGATGCCGTTCGGATACACCAGCGGGCTGTCGAGGCCTTCGGGTTCGAGGAACACCTGATGCCCATCGCGGTCAGCAAAGCGATGGATCTTGTCCTCGATCGACGGGCAATAACGTGGCCCAGCCGCGCCGATCGCACCCGTGAACAGCGGCGAACGGTCGAGATTCGCCGCGATGATGCCATGGCTGGCGGCGTTGGTCCGCGTAATCGCGCAAAAAATCTGCGGCACGGTCCGCGCACTGTTCCACGTGGAACAGGTCCAGTCGCCGTCGTCCGACGGCTGCTCTTCGAGGCGCGCCCAGTCGATCGTCCGCCCGTCGAGCCGCGGCGGCGTTCCCGTCTTGAGCCGCGCCATCGGCAGATCGGCAGCGCGAAGCTGCTCGGCAAGCTTATGTGCCCCCGCCTCGCCGATCCGCCCGCCTTCCATGCGTTCTTCGCCGCGAAACAGCTTCCCGCCAAGGAAGGTGCCTGTTGCGAGCACGACAGCGCCAGCGGTCAGAAAGCGGCCGTCGCCGAGTTCAAGGCCCTCGACGCGCGCGCCGTCCGCTGAGAGCGTCAGCGCCGCCGCTTCGCCCGCGACGACGGTGATTCCGTCTTGCGCCGCCAGCAACGCCTGGATCGCTTCGCGATAGAGTTTGCGGTCAGCCTGGATACGCGGCCCCTGCACCGCGGCGCCCTTCGACGCGTTGAGCATCCGGTAGTGGATCGCCGCGCGATCCGCCGCGCGCGCCATCCAGCCGTCGAGCGCGTCGACCTCGCGCATCAGATGACCCTTGCCAAGGCCGCCGATGGCCGGATTGCACGACATTGTCCCGATCAGCGAGGGGTCGAAACTCACCAGAGCGACACGCGCTCCCAGCCGCGCTGCCGCTGCCGCAGCCTCGGTTCCGGCATGCCCACCGCCGACGACGATGACATCGAATAGTGCGTCATTCTGCATGATCGAGGCGCTCTTAGCGCAGGATGCGTAGCGAATCCACCGGGCTGCGACCGATGCGATGTTTCACGTGGAACGGGATTTACGAGGCTATCGAAGCTTCTTGAAGCTGGTCCTTAACCGGTCCAGTCAAATAGTCCGTGAGAACCGAGACATCGAAGTGACCGTCTTCCCATGCAATATCTGCCGCCTTCAGCGCGTCATAATAGGGTTGCCGATTTTCTCGAATGCGCTCCGGCACAATTTTCTTCCCCGGCAAATGACCACCATACGCCAAGCAAATCAGATAGTAGCTCGCAGCGCGAGCGGTCCTGCCATTTCCCTCAACAAATGGATGAATCCAGTTCAGGCGCCAAAGAACGTAAGCAGGAAGTTCTATAGGGTTCCGCGCCTTTGACCAATTTTCGTGCACTACCGAAAGGCATCGATCCATTAACGTTGGCACCTCCTTGAAATGAGGCGGTATATGCTTCCCAACGTAAATCGGCTCTTCTCGGAATCGACCTCCAAATTGCGCAATGTTGGACACCGCGGCAGCGTTCAAACTCCACAACGTATATTTGTCAAAAAACTCGATGCCCTTGGTCAAGCCAATGTCGATACAATTTGCCAACAGATCATACTGCCGGAGCAAGTTTTGCTCCTGCACTCTGTCAAACATGTCCTTATCATCTTGTTCGCGAATGGACATCCGCCTGAGCCCTCTACGTGCTCACGTCAGGGCGAAACCAATCTAATATGGCTCGAAGCCAGCCGCACGGTATCCTTGGTTACACCGTCCGAATGAAAAGCATTGCCAAAGGCAAAACTGATGCGCTGCTCACGCAGCATTTCCTCGGTAACCTGAATCGAGCGCGTGCTTTCGAAAAGAGACACCAGCTCTGGATCAGCCTTTTTCGACGAAAGAAATTGCTTTCGCGCTGCCACTGGCTTTCTCCTAAAGAACGATTGCAGGATTTAGCACTAAATGTAGTAAAAAATCAAGAGAATCCAACACGATTCATCGGATAGTTGGATAACTGACTCACTTCCCTATACAAAAACCCGAAAACAGCGCGTCGAGCATATCCTCGACCCCCGCGCGCCCCGTGATCCGGTCGAGCGCGACGCTCGCGAGCCGCAGCCGTTCGGCGAGCAGGATCAGATCGCCCGCCTCGCGAGCGCCAGCCTCGATCGTCAGCCATTGCTTTGCCTCGGCAAGTGCCGTGCGCTGGCGGTGGCGCAGCGCCGCCTCGCCCTCGCGCGGCAACAAGGTGCGCGCCATCTCGACGATCGCGGCGTGGAGCTGACCCATCCCCTCGCCCGTTGCGGCCGACAGGATAAGGTCGCAGCGCGCGGATGCGGCCTCGGATGCGGCGTCGCCCGCCCATTTGTCGGCCTGCGCCGCAATCAGGATCGCGCGCGGATGCGCGGGTACGGCTTTCGGTTCGCCGAGCCACAGCAGGATATCCGCCGCCTCGACTGCCGCCTTCGCGCGATCGATCCCGATCGCTTCGATATCGTCGGCACCTTCGGCGCGCAGCCCCGCGGTATCCGAAAAGCGCATCGCGATCCCGTCGAGCGCCAGCGGCGTTTCGATCACATCGCGTGTCGTGCCCTCGAAGGGCGAAACGATCGCCAGCTCCCGCTGCGCCAAGGCATTGATCAAGGTTGATTTTCCGGCATTGGGCGGCCCTGCGATGACCACCGACACCCCGTCGGCGATCACTTCGGCAGCGGGCCGCGCCAGCCATTCGCCCAGCTCCTCCGCCAGCGCGCCCATGCCCTCGATCAGCCGCTGCGCGGCCCCGTCGTAAACGTCGACATCATCCTCATCGGCAAAATTCAGCTCGGCCTCGGCGCCCGCCATCAGGCCGAGCAAGCGCTCCTGCCAACTCTCGACCGCGCGCGAGACATGCCCGCTCGCCAGCCCCAGCGCCTGCACCCGTTGGCTCTCGGTTTCCGCGGCGAGCAGATCGGCAAGCCCCTCGGCTTCGGCCAGATCGATCCGTCCGCTCAGAAAGGCCCGCCGCGTGAATTCGCCGGCCTCGGCGCGGCGCAGCCCCGGCATGGCGCCCAGCGCGCCTTCGACCGCCGCCACCACGGCGCGCCCGCCGTGCAGATGCAGCTCGGCCAGATCTTCGCCCGTCGCCGTCGCCGGTCCCGGAAACCACAGGACGAGTGCGCGATCGAGCGGCGCGCCGTGACCGTCCTTCAATTCGGCGAGCGACGCGTGGCGCGGCGCGGGCAAGCGGCCAGCAAGGCGTTGCAGCGCCGCCGCGGCTTGCGGACCGCTCACGCGCACCACCGCTATCGCTGCCGGCGGCATCCCGCTCGACAACGCAAAAATCGTATCACTTACAGTGTCTTGGATCAGCTCTTGCGCCCCTTGGCGGCCTTGTCGTCATCGGCCTTGTCGGTCGATTTCGACGCGCCGCCCATCAACCCGCCGCCGAACTGCCCGAGCAGCGACTGGACGAGGCCCAGCCCGCTTTCGCCCATCGGCACCCAGGTCTTGACCATCTGTTGGACCATGTCGGGGGTGATCCCCTTTGCCATGAGCTCCTTGACCCGGCTCAGATAGATGTCGTGCAGCGGCTCGAGGTCGGGAAGCCCGACCAGCCGCCGTGCCTCCTCGGGGGTGCAATCGATCTCGATATTGAATTTCATCGCTTGGCCTTCCCCTATCGACGCTTGAGCCGCGCCCCAACGGCGGCTAGCTTCGCGCTTTCCCTCCCAATTGGCAAGAGTCAGGAGCTTCCCTCATGTCCGCGACGAACACGACCATCCCCGCGCTCGACGGCGAAGGTAACATTCCCGCCTATGTCGCGCGTCCCGACGCCGATTCGTCGCGCGCGATCATCGTCATTCCCGAAATCTTCGGCGTGAACGCCGGGATTCGCGAGAAATGCGACGATTGGGCTGCCGAGGGCTATCTGGCGATCGCGCCCGACATCTTCTGGCGCTTCGCCCCGGGCGTCGAGCTCGACCCTGATGTCGAAGCCGAGTTGCAGGAAGCGTTCGGCTATTTCGGCCAATATGACGCCGACCTCGGCATCCAGGACATCGAAGCGGCGATCCGCTGGCTGCACGCGCAGGGCGCCGGCAAGGTCGGCTGCGTCGGCTTCTGCCTCGGCGGCCGCCTCGCCTACATGACCGCGGCGCGCACCGACATCAACGCGTCGGTCGGCTATTATGGTGTGATGATCGACCAGATGCTCGGCGAAAGCCACGCGATCGCGCACCCGCTGATGCTGCACGTGCCGACCGCCGACCACCTCGTCGGGCCCGAAGCGCAGGCCAAGATGCACGAGGGGCTCGACCCGAACCCGAAGGTCACACTTCACGATTATGCCGGCCTCGACCATGGCTTCGCCGCGACGAGCGGCAACCGCCGTGACGCCGCGGGCGCCGAGCTGGCCGACGGCCGCACCCGCGCCTTTTTCACCGAGCATCTCGCATGAGCGCGCGCGACGGCGTCGCCGCCTGGCATGGCTATATGCAGACGGGCAATGCAGAGGCGCTGAAAGAGCTTCTCGCCGAGGATGCGGTCTTCCACTCGCCCGTCGTCCACACCCCGCAGGAAGGCCGCGACAAGGTCTTCGCCTATCTCCACGCCGCGAGCCACGTCCTTGGCGGCGAGAATTTCCGCTATCTGCGCGAGATCGTCGACGGCGACCAGGCGATGCTCGAATTCCAGAGCGAACTCGACGGCATCCAGATCAACGGCGTCGACATCATCCGCTGGAATGCAGACGGACAGATAAGTGATTTCAAAGTGATGGTTCGCCCGCTCAAGGCGATCAACAAGGTCTGGGAGAAGATGGGCGCGATGCTCGCGGCGCAATCCGGATGAGCGGCGGGGGGCTTTCGCCATGCACCGCCTGATCGCCTTCCCGATCCTGATCGCCGCGATCGCCTTCGCGGGCTGGTGGCCGCCGGCGCGCTGGACGCTTCTGCTCTGGGTGCCGCTCCTCCTCCTCGCCACCTACGACGCGCTTCAGCGCCACCACAGCCTGCGCCGCAACTTCCCGCTGATCGCACGCATCCGCTGGTTGTTCGAGGCAGCGCGCCCCTTTCTCTATGCCTATGTCGTCGAAAGCCCGCTCGACGGACGCCCCTTCGCGCGCGTCGAGCGCGACATCGTCTATGCGCGTGCCAAGGGCGAGCTCGACAGCCATCCGTTCGGCACCGAACTCGACGTCTATTCCGACGAATATGAATGGATGAGCCACAGCATGGCGCCCGCGATGGCGCCCGACCGGACCCAGCGCCCGACCGTCGGCACATCGCAATGTTCGCAGCCCTACCAGCCCGCTTTGCTCAACATCTCGGCGATGAGCTTCGGCTCGCTTGGCGCGAATGCCATCGAAGCGCTCAACCTCGGCGCAAAGCTCGGCAATTTCTATCACGACACCGGCGAAGGCAGCGTCAGCCCATATCACCGCCTCCATGGCGGCGACATCGTCTGGGAGCTGGGCAGCGGCTATTTCGGTTGCCGCGACGACGACGGCCACTTCGACCCCGATCGCTTTCGCGACCATGCCGCGGACTCCCAGATCAAGATGATCGAGATCAAGCTCAGCCAGGGCGCCAAGCCCGGCCATGGCGGCGTCCTTCCGGGCGCGAAGGTCAGCGCCGAGATTGCCGCGACGCGCGGCGTCCGCGAAGGACAGGATTGTATTTCGCCCGCCGCGCATTCGGCCTTTTCGACGCCGCTGGAGATGATCCTGTGGGCCGCGAAACTGCGTGAATTATCGGGAGGAAAGCCCGTCGGGATCAAACTGTGCGTGGGTCAGCCGCACGAAATCTATGCCGTCATGAAGGCGATGATCGAAACCGGAATCCGCCTCGACTTCATCGTCGTCGACGGCGCCGAGGGCGGCACCGGCGCGGCGCCGGTCGAATTTTCGAACAGCATCGGCATGCCGCTGCGCGAAGGGCTGATTTTCGTGCGCAACGCGCTCGTCGGGTGCGGGCTCAAGGACGAGATCCGCCTCGCCGCGTCGGGCAAGGTGCATTCGGGCGCGGGACTCGCGATCAACTGCGCGCTCGGCGCCGACTGGTCGAACGCCGCGCGCGCCTTCATGTTCACATTGGGCTGCGTCCAGTCGCTCAAATGCCACACCGACCATTGTCCGACCGGGGTCGCAACGCAGGATCCCGGCCGCCAGCGCGGCCTGGTGGTCGAGGAAAAGGCCGAACGCGTCCGCCGCTTCCAGGCGGCGACGGTCCATGCGCTGTGGGATATCAGCTGCGCGATGGGGCTCGACAATCCGTGGCAGATCATGCCGCACCACCTCCACGAACGCCTCAATTCGGCGCGCTCGGACTCGATCGACCGCATCTATAAATTCTATGAGCGCGGCGTGTTGCTCGACGATCCCGATTCGGTCGCGGGCGCGCGCTATTGGGCGATGGCCCGCGCCGACAGCTTCCGCGCGGCCTGTTAGATACCCCTCGCCGCACAAAGATCTTCGAGAATAGGCATATCAACCTTTAGATTTTCGCTTCTAACTTGAGAGTAAATCTCAACGATCTCTATGACTTCCTGAGAAATTTCTTTGACGGTTAGAAAAAAACCGAAAGCCAGCTGACCGCCCTTTAAAAGTTCGAGAACTTTCTCATCGCTTTCGATAAGTAATGCTTCCGTCTTGCTGACAAAAAGGCTTGTTCCCAAAGTACGAGCAGCAAACTCCGAAGCCTCTCTGGCGTCAGTGAAACCTTTCATTTTCGTTAGCTCGTGGATCACTGATCTTATTCGGGCTGGCCGAGCGCCAAGTTCAAGCATCCTGTTGATCGAACGTAGAACGATGACGTCGCCAAAAGTATATTTCCTCACTCGCCCGTGGCGCCGATCTTCAACATTCTCTCGGATAAATGTGCCTTCACGCTCAAGATGATTAAGCATGTATGGCTTCTTGAAGCCAGCCAGGCGCGCTGCTTCAGCAGAGGTAAAATTGCCATCCATAAATATAGTATTGCGCGATACTATGTAATTTGCAAGTAGAACGGACGAGCAACCCCATATATTGTATCTCCCATATTCATCCACCAACTACAGGTTGATGCTCTATGGTCTATGCTGAAATTCGCTTCATGAATCTGAACGATTGGCGCGGTCAGCTGCGTGAGTCTGATACCGACGAAAAGATTGGCGAGGAATGGCAAGCCAGCCAGCGAGGCGAGTTAATTGGAAAAATGTCGGGGATGATTCCGTTGACGCATTTGTCATTTCACGACGCCAATTCACCCCTTTTCGATTAGCTAGTGTCTAGATCAGGCTGAGCCCGGCCAGTTCGCGATACAGTTCGGGCGGCAACTCGCCGATCCCGTCGCCAACGTCGACGCCCTTGGGCGCATCGTCATCGGCCAGATACCGCCACCCCTGATGCGCGCGCTTCGGTTGCGGATGGATGCGCTCGAGATCGGCGACGCACACGATATCGACGCGCCCGTCGCTGCGGTCCTCGAACCGCAGGATTTCCACGCGCCCGACCAGTATGTGCTTCACGATGAAGTGGAGCTTGCCGCCGATCAGCTCGTCGGCGCGCTTCGGCCGGTACCGCGTGGCAAAGCGGATCTCGCCGTCAGCGGCATAATTTGCGATCCGTGCTTCCAGGGCCGGATAGTCGGCGCAGCCGACGGCGACGCGGGTCATGTGAAGGGCTGGCATCTTTTGCATATGGGGCGCCGACGACGAATCGCCAGCCCGTCACTCAGCGTCCGATGAACTCCAGGAAATGCGGATGCACATCGTGCCAGCCGTCCCAGATCATCTTGCCCGCGACATAGACGATCACCAGCAAGCCGACCCACGCGATCCAGCGATAGCGTTCGATATATTTGGCGATGACGTTCGCCGCGACGCCCATCATCGCGACCGCGAAGATCAGCCCGACGATCAGGATCCCCGGATGCTCGCGCGCAGCACCGGCGACCGCCAGGACATTGTCGAGGCTCATCGACACATCGGCGATCGCGACGCCCCACGCGGCGGCGGCAAAAGTTTTGGCCGGACGAAGGCCCGAATCCTCGTCGCCCGCGACTTCGGGCGATCCGGTCGATTCGCCATGCCCGCTGCGGATATCGCGCCACATGCGCCACGCCACCCACAGCAGCAGGATGCCGCCCGCGAGCACGAGCCCGACGATGCCGAGCAATTGCTGGACGACGAGCGCAAAGCCGATGCGGAGCACGAGCGCGGCGCCGACGCCGATCAGGATCACCTTTCGGCGCTGGTCGGCGGGCAGGCCCGCGGCCAGCGCGCCCACGACGATCGCATTGTCGCCCGCCAGGACCAGGTCGATCAGCAGCACCTGGATGAAGGCGGTAAAGGCCGCAGGCTCGGTGATGTTGGAAAAATCATGGACGATCGCGTCCCAGATTCCCCCCGAAGCCGGCGCTCCCGCCGCGAACAAGATCGTGTCCCAAATCATCTCAGCGCACCCATCCGAACAAATGGCCCAGACCGATCACGGGATCGACCCAGCCGTCATAAATCATCTTCACCGCCACATAGAGTATCACGACCAGCCCGACCCAGGCGATCCAGTGATAGCGCTGCAGCAACTTGGCGACATAGTTGGCGGCAAGCCCCATGACGAGCACCGTGAAGGTCATGCCGACGAACAGCAAGGCGGGATTCTCGCGCGCGATCGATGCGACGAGCAGGACATTGTCGATGCTCATCGACAAGTCGGCGATCGTGATCGCGACCGCGGCCTTGAAAAAGCTCTGCGTCGCGGGCGCGCCCTCGATTTCGGGTGTGTCGGGATCGTCGACCGGCCCGCTCGCCGGCGCCGGCCGGATCTCGCGGTACATATTATAGGCGACCCACAGCAACAGCAGTCCACCCGCGAACACCAGGCCGGTAACCTTGAGCAGCTGCGTCGCGATCATCGCGAAGCCGATCAGAAAGATCAGCGCCATGCCGACGCCGAACATCAGCACGCGCTTGCGCTCGCGTTCGGGAAGGCGGCCGGCGATCGTCCCCATGATCAGGACATTGTCGCCCGCCATGGTCAGGTCACCGATGATGATCTGCCCCAGCAGCAACAGACCGGGTCCGGTCAGGATCGCCGAAAAATCCATCACAGCGCCTCTCCGAAATAGCTGACCTCGGGAACCGGGTCATAAAAAGGATGCAGCAGCGACCGCCACTGCCGATAGCGGTCCGATTGCCGAAAGCCATCGCGATGATCTTCGATCGACTGCCATTCTGCCAACAACAGATAGGGCTGTCCGGTTCCTGTCGGCCGGTGAATTTCGAGCGAAATAAAACCTGGCGACGCTTCGATCAAAGGTCGCGCTTCGGCGACGGCCGCCTCGAACGCCGCTTCGCTGCCCGCACGCACGGGAAGCAAGGCATGCTCGATCACGGCCATCGACTGGGCTTATTGATTCATCGAATCGAAGAAATCTTCGTTCGTCTTCGAATCCTTGATCTTGTCGAGCAGGAATTCCATCGCGTCGATGGTGCCCATCTGCATGAGGATGCGGCGAAGCACCCACATTTTCGACAGCTTGTCCTTCTCGACGAGCAGCTCTTCCTTGCGGGTGCCCGACTTTCCGACGTCCAGAGACGGGAAGATGCGCTTGTCCGAAACCTTGCGATCGAGCACGATTTCCGAGTTGCCCGTGCCCTTGAATTCTTCAAAGATCACTTCGTCCATGCGGCTGCCGGTATCGATCAGCGCGGTCGCGATGATCGACAGCGAACCGCCTTCCTCGATGTTGCGCGCGGCGCCGAAGAACCGCTTCGGACGCTGCAACGCATTGGCGTCGACGCCGCCGGTCAGCACCTTGCCCGAGCTCGGGACGACGGTGTTGTAGGCGCGGCCAAGGCGCGTGATCGAATCGAGCAGGATGACGACATCCTTCTTGTGCTCGACCAGGCGCTTGGCCTTTTCGATCACCATTTCGGCGACCTGGACGTGGCGCGTCGCCGGTTCGTCAAAGGTCGACGAGACGACTTCGCCCTTCACGCTGCGCTGCATGTCGGTGACTTCCTCGGGACGTTCGTCGACCAGCAGGACGATCAGATAGACCTCGGGATGGTTGTCGGTGATCGCCTTGGCGATATTCTGAAGCAGCACCGTCTTGCCCGTGCGCGGCGGCGCGACGATCAAGGCGCGCTGCCCCTTGCCCTGCGGGCTGACCAGGTCGATGACGCGCGCCGACTTGTCCTTCACCGTCGGGTCGACCGTGTCGAGCGACAGCTTCTGGTTCGGATAGAGCGGCGTCAGATTGTCGAAATTGACGCGATGGCGGACGACATCTGGATCGTCGAAATTGACGCTGATCAGCTTGGTCAGCGCAAAATACCGTTCGCCGTCCTTTGGCGCGCGAATTTCGCCCTCGACGGTGTCGCCGGTGCGCAGGCCATATTTGCGGACCTGGTTCGGCGAGACATAGATGTCGTCGGGACCGGCCAGATAATTGGCCTCCGACGAGCGCAGGAACCCGAAGCTGTCGGGGAGGACTTCGATCGTGCCCGACCCGATGATTTCCTCGCCCTCTTCGGCGAGTTCTTTCAGGATCGAGAACATCAGGTCCTGCTTGCGCAGCGTCGAGGCGCCCTCGACGCCCAGTTCCTCAGCCATTTCGACAAGCTGGGCGGGCGCTTTGGTTTTGAGTTCTTTAAGATGCATGGATGGATTCCGGGTAATGGGTCAGGAAGAGTTTGGACTAAATTCGTTGCACCAGGGGGTGCCTATCCGGCTGTGGGACAGCCGTTCAAGATAGATCGACGCATCGAAGCGCCGCCCGCCGGAAGCGGGGTTGATCGGCCCCTATAACCGGCGCGGAGCCAAGTCAATCGCACCTGCGCCTCGCCGGCGGCAACATTCGACCACTCGTTCCCCTTTTTCGTCACCCTGAACTTGTTTCAGGGTCCATGGCCTTACACCTCAGCGTTGCGCCTGTGGATGCTGAAACAAGTTCAGCATGACGATAGCAGGATGGGATAGTTCAAAAAGGCCGCACGATCACCAGGATGACGACCAGCGCCGCGGCGACGCCGGGGACTTCGTTGAGCAGGCGCAGCTGCTTCTCGGTCAGCGGGCGCTCGCCCTTCGCCAGCTTCTTCGCATAGCCGATCATCCAGCCATGATAGCCGGAGAGCGCGACGACGATCAGGAATTTCGCGATGAACCAGCCCTGGTGCCAGGTGTCGCCGTTGAAGGCGAGCATCAGGCCCAGGATCCAGACGAGCATGATCGACGGATTCAGGATGATCTTGCGCAGGCGATCTTCGCGCTCGATCCACTTCCTGTCTTCGTCGGACCCCACCGCGCTTTGGTGGTGATAGACGAAGAAGCGCGGCATCATGAACAGGCCGGCCATGAAAAAGATCACGAAGATGACATGCGCCGCTTTGACCCACAGCATCGTCACCCCCAAGAATCCCGCCAGTTCCATAAGTCCTGCTCCAAACTCCGATTATCCACGGACGCGCCGGATCAAATGTTCGACATGGGCGATGGGCGTGTCGGGCACGATGCCATGGCCGAGGTTGAAGATATGGGGGCGGTCGGGGAACGCTGCAAGGATACGGTCGATCGCGGTATCGAGCGCCTCGCCGCCGGCGACGAGCGCGAGCGGATCGAGATTGCCCTGGACCGGCAGATGCGCGGGCAACGCCTTGTCGGCCCAGACCGGATCGACCGTCTCGTCGAGACCGATCGCATCGGCACCGACCTCGTTCGCATAGGCGACCAGCTTGCCGCCCGCACCCTTCGGAAACCCGATGATCGGGGTGTCGGGGTGCAACGCCTTCAGTCGCGCCACGATTTCGGCGTTGGGCGCGATGACCCAGCGTTCGAACTGCGCGGGGCTCAGGCTGCCCGCCCAGCTGTCGAACAGCTGCACCGCCTCGACGCCATTTTCGATCTGTCCCGACAGATAGGTCACGCTCAAATCGACGATCGCATCGATGATTGCGCCGAACGCGGCCGGATCGCCGAACGCGAGCCGACGGGCAGCGGCCTGGTCCTTCGAACCCTGCCCCGCCACCATATAGGTCGCGACCGTCCACGGGCTCCCTGCAAAGCCCAGGAAGGTCGTCTCGGCGGGCAGCGACGCCGCGACGCGCGCGACGGTCCCATAGACGGGGTCGAGCCGCTGTGGGGCCGCTTCGAGCGACGCCAGCGCGCTGTCGACCAGCGGCGGTGCCAGCCGCGGTCCTTCGCCGGCCTCGAACCACAGATGCTGGCCGAGCGCGTGCGGGATCACCAGAATGTCGGAAAACAGGATCGCGCCGTCGAAACCGAAGCGGCGGATCGGTTGCAACGTCACTTCGGCCGCAGCTTCGCTGTCATAGCAAAGCTCGAGGAACCCACCCTTGGTTTCGCGAAGGGCGCGATATTCGGGAAGATACCGGCCTGCCTGGCGCATCAGCCACAGCGCGGGCTTGTCCTGCCGCACCCCGCGCAGCGTTGCCAGCAAGCTCTTCGACGACGCCTTCACGCGGGCCCTCTTTCTCTCTTCATATAGTATATAATATGATTGTGGTTGATTGTTGGTCGGCGGACAGCGCGGCTTTAGGCGGCAGCGTCGCTTTTGCCAACAGCTTGACTCGGCGCGCCGCACGTCCCGGTACGGAGTCGCCAGCGCCCATTCCCGTAATTCACAGCCTGTGGATAAGATTCATACGCTGTGGACAAACGGTGGAGCGGAATCGGCAGCGCCGGGGATGAATCCACCGTCCCGATTCTGTCCCTGCGCTTATCCGACATTTATCCACAGGTCGTTTTTCGGCCGCTCCGGTCCGATCCGGGATTGTCTTTTTCCGCGGCTTTCCGCCATGGTGGCGCGATGGGCCGGCTGCATCTTCACCTCATATCCGATTCCACGGGCGAGACGCTCGAAAATATCGCCAAGGCAGCGATCGCGCAGTTCGACGATGTCGAAGTGGTCCGCCATTTCTGGCCGATGGTGCGGTCCGAATCGCATCTCGACCGCATCATCGCCGAAGTGCAGGCGAGTCCGGGCATGATCCTCTTCACGCTGGTGAGCGGCGAGCTTCGCGCCAGCCTGGAACGCCGCGCCGCGGCGCTCAACCTGCCGATCGTCCCCGCGCTCGATGCCGTCACCGACGCGCTGTCACGGATGCTGGGACAGGAAGCCAAAGCGCGTCCCGGCCGCCAGCATCAGCTCGACGCCGCCTATTTCGCGCGCGTCGAGGCGATCCAGTTCACCGTGGCGCACGACGACGGCATCGGCTGGGAAAATTGGGAAGAGGCCGACATCGTCCTTGCCGGGGTGTCGCGGACGTCGAAGACGCCGACGAGCATCTATCTTGCGAACCGCGGCTACAAGACCGCGAATATTCCGATCGTCCCCGAATCGCCGCCGCCGCCCGCGCTCTATACGCTCAGGAAGCCGCTCGTCGTCGGGCTGACGACCGGGCTCGACCGGCTCGTCCAGGTCCGCCGCAATCGGCTGCTCTCGCTCAACCAGGCGCCCGAAACATCCTATGTCGACGACGAGAATGTGAAGGCCGAACTCGCCTATGCGCGGCGGATGTTCGCTGACAATGGCTGGCCGGTGATCGATGTGACGCGCCGTTCGATCGAGGAAACCGCCGCCGCGGTGATCAAGCTGTTCGAGGATCGCGGCGCGGCATGACCTCTTCGACTTCGCTCAGGACGGGCTTGCTCCTCGCTTCGCAAAGCAGCGGTCGCGCTGCGATGCTGCGCGCCGCCGGGCTCGTCTTCGACAGCAGCCCCGCGCATGTCGACGAGGAAGCGCTCACCGCGTCGCTGCTGGCTGCGGGGCAGACCCCGCGCAACATCGCCGACGCGCTGGCCGAGGCGAAGGCCGTCAAAATCTCGTCGCGGCTTCGCGGCGTCACCGTGATCGGCGCCGATTCGACGCTGGCGCTCGACGACGGCACGATGCTGGCGAAGCCCGAAACGCCGGATGAAGCCGCGGCGCATCTTCGCCGCATGGCCGGAACGCGCCACCGCCTGTTCAGCGCCGCGGTCGCTGCGCAGGACGGCACGCCGGTGTGGCGCGCGATCGGCGAGGCGAAACTGTGGATGCGCCCCTTGTCCGACGCCTTCATCGCCGACTATGTCGCGCAAAACTGGGACAGCATCCGCTGGACCGTCGGCTGCTACGAGATCGAGGGGGCGGGCGTGCAATTATTCGACCGGGTCGAGGGCGACCCCTGGACCATCATCGGCATGCCGATGCTGCCGCTGCTGGCATGGCTGCGCGCGACCGGACGGGCGCCGTCATGAGCGGTCCTTTCGCAGACGTGATCGGCGATCCGATTGCGCATTCCAAATCGCCGCTGATCAACAATTTCTGGCTGAAGGCGCTCGGCCTCGCCGGCGACTATCGCCGCGCGCATGTCAAACCCGATGATCTGGCCAGCTACATCGCCGACCGCCGCGCCGACGCCGACTGGCGCGGATGCAACGTCACCATCCCGCACAAGCTGGCGGTGATGGATCTGGTCGACGATCCCGGCGACATCCGCGGCACCATCGGCGCGATGAACACCATCGTGCGGCAAAAGGACGGATCGCTGATCGGCACCAACACCGATGCGGCGGGCTTTTATTCGCCGCTGGCCGAGCTCGACCTTTCCGGCGCGCCGGTCGCGGTCGTCGGTGCCGGCGGCGCGGCGCGCGCCGTCCTTTTCGCGCTCGCTCGCGCCGGCGTCGGCAACGTCACCATCCTCAATCGCTCGCCGCTGAAAGCGATGGGCCTGCTAGCGACCTTCGGGCTGAAGGGCGACGTCGTCGGCCTCGACGCCGCGCTCCCGCCGGTATCGCTGCTGGTGAACAGCAGCAGCCTCGGCATGACCGGCCAGCCGCCGCTCGACCTTGACCTCTCTCCGCTTCCCACCGACGCGATCGTCTATGACCTTGTCTATGCCCCGCTCCCGACCGGCCTGCTCAAGGCGGCCGAAGCGCGCGGGCTCGACACCGTCGACGGGCTCGACATGCTGATCGGCCAGGCGTCGCTCGCGTTCGAGCTGTTCTTCGGCAAATCGCCGCCCGAGGGTCGCGACGAGGAACTGCGCGCCTTGCTGACCGCATGAGCTTCACCAGGCGCCCTGGCTCGCGGCTTCGCCGCCCCTTCATCCTCGGGCTCACCGGCTCGATCGGCATGGGCAAATCGACCGCGGCGCTGATGTTCGAACGCGAAGGCGTCCCCGTCTTCGACGCTGACGCCGAAGTCCACCGGCTGCAGGGCCCCGGCGGCGCGCTCGTCGCCGCGATCGAGGCGCGCTTTCCCGGCACCACCGGCTCCAACGGCGTCGACCGCCAGAAACTCGGCGCCCGCGTCCTGGGTAATGGCCATGAACTGGCGGCGCTCGAAGCGATCATCCACCCTGCGGTCGGGAGAGCGCAACAGCGCTTCCTCGCGCGGCACCGCGCGCGCGATCTTGTCATCCTCGACATCCCGCTGCTTTTCGAAAAGGGTGGCTGGCGAAAGGTCGGCGCGATCGCGGTCGTCTCGGCCCCGGCCTGGATGCAGACCAAACGCGTGATGCGCCGCCGCGGCATGACCCATGCCAAGCTGAAAGCGATCCGCCGCCTGCAGGTGCCCGACCGCGTCAAGCGCGCGCGCGCCGATTTCATCATCGAAACGGGACGCCCGAAAAGCGAGACGCACCGCCAGATTCGCGCCATCGCCTCTTGTTTCCGCGCGCGATAGGGTCCAGATTATCCGTCCGATGCGTGAAATTATTTTCGATACGGAAACCACAGGACTCGATCCCAAGGCAGGGCACAGGCTGGTCGAAATCGGTTGCATCGAACTGGTCGACCGCCGCGAATCGGGGCGGACCTTTCATGCCTATTTCCATCCCGAACGCGACATGCCGGCGGAGGCCGAGGCGGTGCATGGCCTGTCGATCCAGTTTCTGTCGGACAAGCCGCTCTTTGCGTCGCGTGTCGACGATCTGATCGAATTTCTGGGTGATGCGCCGCTGGTCGCGCACAATGCCGCGTTCGACTTCGGTTTCGTCAATGCCGAGCTTGCCCGGGCCGGGCGTCCGGCGCTCGACATGGGGCGGATGTGCTGCACCGTGCAGATGGCGCGCAAGCTCCATCCGGGCGGCAAGCACAGCCTCGATGCGCTGTGCACGCGCTATGGCATCGACCGCAGCCACCGCATCAAGCATGGTGCGCTGCTCGACGCCGAACTTCTCGCGCATCTCTATATCGAAATGACCGGCGGGCGGCAGATCGGGCTCGGCCTTGCGGCAGACGCCGCTGCGGGCCGTGGCGCCGATGCCGATCGGGCTCGCCCCTCCGCGCCTGCCCGTCCGTTTCGCGAACCGCGCCCGCATGCGGCAACGCCTGCCGAGCTTGCGCGCCATACCGAATTCGTAGCCGCTCTGAATCAACCTTTGTGGCACGATAGTCCGTAGCGGCCTCCCCGCCGCACACGAGACCCTGAAGGAGAAGAAAAATGGAAATCCGCGTCTCTGGCCACCAGATCGAAACCGGCGAAGCGCTGCAGGCGCATGTGTCGGACCGGATGAACGCGATTGCCGACAAATATTTCTCCCGCGCGATCGGCGCGCACGCGACCTTCGGCAAAGGACCCCATGAAAGCTTTCAGTGCGACATCGTCGCGCATGTGATGCAGGGCCTCGTGCTCAAGGGGCATGGCCAGGCGCAGGACGCGCATGTCGCGTTCGAGGGTGCGGCCGAACGGATCGAGAAACAGCTCAGGCGCTATATGCGACGACTGAAGGACCGCAACTCCAGCCCCGTCGCCGCCGTCCCGTCGATCGACGAGATCGACGATAACGCCAGCTACACGGTGTTCGACGCCGGGGCCGAGGAAGAAGATGCCGGCGATGCGCCCGCGATCATTGCCGAAACGCGCGTCGATATTCCGACGAGCAGCGTGTCGGATGCGGTGATGATGCTCGACCTTCGCAACACCAACGCGCTGCTCTTCGTCAACAGCAAGACCGACAAGCATAATATGGTCTATCGCCGCGACGACGGCACGATCGGCTGGGTCGAACCGCGGTAAGCGGGCCGTCGCTGCCCGGACAACGCTTTCGGCGGAAGGGCAAAGCCTTTCCGCCGTCAAGCGCCGAACGGTTCACGATAGGGCTGGATTTTCTTTGCCATCCGGCCTAAGGGCCGCGCCCAACGATGCCCGGATGGCGGGACCTGCCACACGACCGATCCCATGATCGATTGCCAACAGGATGAACCGGGCGCGGGCCTGGCGGACAAGATTTGACCAAAGCAATGAACCTATCCTCTCTTCTCTATCCGGCGACCGTGCGCGCGCATGTGCAGCTGGATTCGAAAAAGGCGTTTTTCCCCTTCGTCGGCGATCTCGCCGCGCGGTCGCTCGGCCTCGATGCCGGCGAAGTCAGCGAAGCGCTGCTCGAGCGCGAGCGTCTGGGCTCGACCGGTTTCGGTCGCGGCATTGCGCTGCCGCATGCGAAAATGCCCGACCTGTCGGGCGTGCGCGGCCTGTTCCTCCAGCTTGCGCGTCCGGTCGATTTCCAGTCGGTCGACGGATTGCCTGTCGATCTGCTGTTCGTCCTGCTGTCGCCGCTCGATGCCGGCGCCGACCATCTGAAAGCGCTTGCGGGTGTGTCGCGCATGCTCCGCAACGACAGCGTCGCCGAACGGCTGCGCGGCGCGAAAAGCGACGAGGCGTTGTACGCGATGCTCGTCGACGCCGAAACGCGTGACGCGGCCTGACATAAGGTCAGCCCTGCCCCTGCGAAGGCAGCGGCTCATCACCGAAGCTATGGTTTCTCATCGTCTTTCGCTTGATTGGCAAAGGCTGGACGGTGATTCCTTGGCTTCGCAGCGGTACAAACCGACATGAGCAGGCTCAAAAGCCGCTTTCTCGTCGATCTGTTGCTGCGCCGAACCGAAGCCGCCGGCGGTTTTGCGACAATTCTTGCCAAGGGCGACGAAACCTCGGGAATCATTCTCGTCCAGTGCAGCGACCGCGGCGAAGCGGGGCCGTTACTCGAACGGCGCTTTTCGGCGAGCGGCACCTATATCTGGGAGCCAGTTGGTCCCGACGGCACAAAAGATGGTGAATCGCGCACAAACTACCAGGACCGGCGGCGCAACGCCGATCCCGATCTTTGGATAATTGAACTGGATATCGCAGATGCGCCACGACTCGTCGCGGAGTGGGGCGCGTTAACTTGACTCTGTTGCGGTGCACAATATTTGGCCTGCATCCAATAACGCGTAGGTCGTCCCGTGGGTTGCTCTGCTTTGGCAAGCCGCCCGCCAAACGGTTCGGACACGCAGTCGGATGATGGCCGCAGGCAGTACAGAGCCGGATTAGCTCAGCTGCCTGTTTTTGTTTCGGTCCATCAACCGCCCTTTTGACGGAATATATGAGTCGTATTTTGAACGTCGCCAGCGTGGCTGCCGTCGGCTTGACTGCCGCCTCCATGCTGTTGCTGGCCGAACCGGGCTTCGCGAGTGATCTCGCCGAAAGCGCGAATCTTCCTGCCATCACGCTGACCGATGCCGATGCGCCGGTCGCAATGGTCCAGGCGGATCTGTCGACCGAAGCTACCCAGCCGGTCGTCACCCCCAATCCCGACAGCTCGATCCCCGACAGCGAGGCCAAGCCGGCCGTCGAGCCGAAGCCGGCTCCGATCGACGCCGACACGCTCGCCGAACTCGTCGCCGCGACCGCGCGTCCGGCCGACATGGACGCCGAACTGCGCTGCCTTGCCAGTGCCGTCTATTTCGAATCGCGCGGCGAATCGCTGCCCGGGCAGCTGGCGGTCGCGCATGTCGTGATCAACCGCGCCAATTCGGGCCGTTTCCCGAAGAGCCTCTGCGGCGTCGTCCACCAGCCGAGCCAGTTCAGCTTCGTGCGCGGCGGCAAGATGCCGGCGATCCGCGAAGGCGCACAGTGGAACAATGCCGTGGCGATCGCCCAGATCGCCCGCGACGGCAGCTGGAAGAACCAGGCGCCGGGTGCGCTCTTCTTCCACGCCCGCTACGTCTCGCCGGGCTGGCGCAAGACGCGCGTCGCGTCGATCGACAACCACATCTTCTATCGCTGACCGACATGGGGTGGCCCAAAGGGCTGCCCCGTTCACTAACGTCGTCCCCGATTTGCTATCGTCATCCCGGACTTGATCCGGGATCCACGGCGGCAATGGCGTGGCCCCCGGATCAAGTCGGAGAATATGCCTTTGAGGCAGGTAGGATTGTGTTCCCCGGCGAACGCCGGGGTCCAGATTGCCGTGCGCTCCGCCGCATGGGCCCCGGCTTTCGCGGGGGAACACGTCCTTGTCTTAAGGGCATATTCTCCGATCACGTCCGGGTGACGCGTGCCAAAGCATCGCGTTCATTGCCAAGCCATTATTCGTGGCGCATGATCGCGCGATGACGCGTTTGAACTCTGTCGCCCTGCTCACCGCAGTGGCGCTCGCCCTTGGCGGCTGTGCTACCGCAGTCCCCCCCGTCGAAGTGACCCGTTTCCACAATGCCGCCCCCGGTTGGGCGCCGGGAACGCGCTACACGGTCGACGAGGCACCGCTTGGCGATCCGTCGGCAATGGCGGGCGCCCGCACCGCTTCGCTCGAATGGACCACGTATCGCGGCGCGGTCGAGCAGCAGCTTCAGCGCCAGGGTCTTGTCGCGGCTTCGGCCGGCGAACGCGCCCCGCTCAACGTCCGTATCGGTTTCGATCGCAGCGAACAGGTCGGCGTGGGCAAGCGCTCGCCGGTTTCGGTCGGCGTCGGCGGCTCGACCGGCAGCTATGGCTCGGGGGTCGGGCTCGGCATCGGCCTCAACCTCGGCGGCGGGCCGAAGCGGATGGCGGACCTTCAGCTATCGGTGCGGATCGACGACGCGGCGAGCGGCCAGGCTTTGTGGGAAGGCCGCGCGCTAACCGCGGTGCCGGTCAAGGCCCCCGCCGCGCAGCCGTCGCTTGCCGCCGCGAAATTGGCCGACGCTTTATTCAGGGACTTCCCCGGCGAATCGGGACGCACTATCAGCGTCCCATGAGCATCAGCATCAACGCCGCTTTCGACAGCGGCAATATCGTCGTGGAATCGGTCGACGGCACGTCGGCGCGCCTGTCGATCCGCAAGGATCGCGACTCCGATTTCTTCCAATGGTTTCACTTTCGCGTCGCGTGCACGGTCGGCGACGCGCTCGACCTCGCGATCACCGGCCTGTCTGCGTCGGCCTATCCCGACGGCTGGCCCGACTACGCCGTTTGCGCGAGCAGCGACCGCGAGCATTGGTTCCGCCTCGACACCAGCTATGATTCGGCCGCGGGGACGCTGACCGTCCGCCACACCGCCGAAAGCCCGATCCTCTGGCTCGCCTATTTCGCGCCCTATTCGATGGAGCGCCACCACGACCTCGTCGCGTCGGTCGCCGAGTGCGAGGGCGTCACCTATCGCTGTCTCGGCACCAGCCTCGAAGGCCAGCCGATCGACTGCCTCGAAATGGGGACCGGCGACACGCAGGTGTGGCTCTATGCGCGCCAGCATCCTGGGGAGAGCATGGCCGAATGGTGGATGGAGGGCGCGCTTGAAAAGCTCACCGATCCCGCCGATCCGCACGCGCGGTCGCTGCGCCAGAAGTGCCGCTTTCACATCATCCCGAACATGAATCCCGACGGCTCGTGCCGCGGCCATCTGCGCACCAATTTCGCTGGCGTGAACCTCAACCGCGAATGGGACAATCCGACGCCCGAGCGCAGCCCCGAAGTGCTCGCGGCGCGCAATGCGATGGATGCGACCGGCGTCGACTGGGCGATGGACGTCCATGGCGACGAGGCGATCCCCGCGGTCTTCCTCGCCGGCTTCGAGGGTATCCCGTCGCTCAAGGCCGGGCAGACCGAAAAATACAAGGCGTTCCAGTCTGCGCTCGCGGCGAACACGCCCGATTTCCAGGTCGATCTCGGCTATGTCGAATCGGCGCCGGGCAAGGCGAACCTGTCGATGTCGACGACTCAGCTCGCCGAACGGTTCGGCGCGGTGTCGATGACCATCGAAATGCCGTTCAAGGACAACCGCGACCTGCCCGACCCGGTTCAGGGCTGGTCGCCCGAACGGTCGAAACTTCTCGCGCATGCGTGTCTCGCGACGCTGGACCAGCTGATCTGATGGCCGATGCGGCGCCCGCCTGGCGGATCGTCGAGGACGATCTGTCGGGCGCCGCCATCCGCGCGCTGCTCGAACAGCATTTCGCGGGCATGCTCGCCAACTCGCCCGCCGACAGCTGCCACTTCCTCGATTTCGACGGGTTGCGCGGCGACGGCGTGACCTTCTGGTCGATCCACCATGACCGCGAGCTGGCGGGCTGCGGCGCGCTCAAGCGGCTGGACGCATCGCACGGCGAGATCAAGTCGATGCGCACCGCCGACGCGTTTCTGCGCCAGGGCGTCGCGGCGCGCATGCTCGACCATATCATCGCCGAAGCGCGCGCGCGCGGGCTCGACCGGCTCAGCCTCGAAACCGGATCGGGCGCGGCGTTCGAACCCGCGCTCGCGCTCTATGCGCGCTATGGCTTCGCCGACTGCGACCCCTTCGCCGATTACCGCCCCGACCCGTTCAGCCGCTTCCTGACGCGCGCGCTCTAGACGCGAAAACGGGGCCCGGAAGCGACTCCGGACCCCGCGGCGTTCCAGCCCGTCGGCCAAGTCGGCGACCGGATGACGCGAATCGGGCAACGGCCTATACCCTGTTCAACAGGGCCATTGGCCTTCGCCGATAAGCCGCGCTAAAGGGCGGCGAATCCTCTTCAACCGAAGGACAGAAAATGCCGCAGCTCATCCTCATCCGCCATGGCCAGTCGCAGTGGAATCTGGAAAACCGCTTCACCGGCTGGTGGGATGTCGACGTCACCGAAAAGGGCGCGGCCGAGGCGTGGGCGGCGGGCGAGCTGATGAAGGCCAAGGGCATCGCCCCCGACACCAGCTTCACCTCGGTCCAGTCGCGCGCGATCAAGACGCTCAATCTCGCGCTCGAGGCGATGGGGCGTCTGTGGCTGCCGGTGACGAAGGACTGGCGCCTCAACGAGCGGCATTATGGCGGTCTCACCGGCCTCGACAAGGCCGAGACCGCGGCGAAGCACGGCGAAGACCAGGTCAAGATCTGGCGCCGCAGCTTCGACATCCCGCCGCCGCCGCTCGACGCCGGATCCGAATGGGATCTCGCCAGCGACCCGCGCTACGCGGGCATCGCGATCCCCTCGACCGAAAGCCTCAAGGACACGATTGCACGCGTTCTGCCCTATTATGAAAGCGCGATCACGCCCGAACTCGCCGCCGGCAAGACGGTGCTGATCTCCGCCCACGGCAACAGCCTGCGCGCGCTCGTCAAGCATCTGTCGGGCATTTCGGATGCCGACATCACCGGCCTCGAAATCCCGACCGGGCAGCCGATCATGTACGAACTGAACGACGATTTGACCGCGCGCGAGCGTTATTATCTGAACGAGCGCTAAGCGTCTGTTCCACTGACGTCGAACGCACGCTTCCGCAACGCGGAAGCCGACCTACAGCGTCCCCGTCACCGTCAGCTGGACATATTGCCCGAACCCGCGGCGGCGCGATTCCGAAAAGGCGATCGGCCCGTCGCGCCGGTCGACGAAAACGGTGCGGTCGAACCCGTCCTTCATGCCGGCCAGGTTGCGGTATGACAGCTTGACGGTGAAGCCCGCCACATCCTTGTGCTCGACGAAAGCCGTCACGAACGGCCCGACGGTATATTCCTTCTCGATTGCATCGAGCCGCAGGCTGCGCGCATAACGCTCGTCGAAATACCCAGCGCCCCACGCAAAATTGCTGCCCGGAATGTCGTGGCGGAAACTCAGGTCGACGACATAATCCTGCCCCGAACTCTGGTCGCGCCACAGCCCGGTCAGCGGATCGCGCACGCGGTTGCGCCGCACCGTGATGTCGCTGTTGATCCGCGCGCCCTTGAACCCGATCGGATCGAGCAGCAGCGTCGCTTTCGAACTGATGCGATACAGGTTCGCCGGCGGCAGGTTGCCGCGGCCCTCGGTCGTCGGCGACAGCGGGATCTGGTCGACCAGATCCTGCGCATAGGCATAGGCGAACTGGACCGACGCATTGCCCCAGCGCCCCAGATCCTGCACGAACTCCAGCTCGGTGCGGTTGACCACCGGCGGGACCAGCTGGCCGTTGCCCTGATTGCCCTGCCCGTTCGCGACATCGACCGAGCTTGCGAAATCATAGAAGTTCAGCTGATCGACCCGGCGCTGGATATGCCAGTTGATCGTCGTCTTCGGCCCGACCTTCCACGCAAAGGCCAGCTTGCCCTTCGGGCGGATGAAGCTGCGCGTGAGGCCGCCCGGACCCGATGAGCTGAGCTCGCTATATTCGGCAGCCAGGTTCAACTGCGCGGTCAGATTGGGTGCCAGCGAACGCGCCCAGGTCAGCGACGCTTCGGCGCGCTTTTCCTCGACCTTGGTCGTCTCGCCGCCAAAGACGATCGGCAGGAATTGCCCGCCGGGTTGCAGCACGGCCAGTTCGGCATCGACGTCGAGCGTGTTGTACGCGCCTTCGACCGCGACCTGCCAGTCGGTGCCGCCTGCGGTGCGCCAGCTATATTCGCCGCGCACGATCGACTCGCTTTCGTCGGCGGTCTGCTTGAACCGGTCGCCGGTCCGGCCGCCGATTTCGCGATCGACGATGAAGGTATCGACGACCGGGCTATGCTCGAACCGGTACAGGCCGATCATCTTCAGCCGCCCTTTGCCGAGGCCCATTTCATAATCGCCGCCGATATCGAAATTGCGCTCGTCTTCCTTGAAGCGAAAGCTTTCGGTGACCAGACCGCTGACCGGCCGCGTCGAAACGCTGTCGACGCCTTCGGTCAGATACTGGATCTGCGCGCCGGTGTTGAAATTCCATTTGTTGCCGTTCGCGGCCGTGCGCGACAGCGCCGCCGACAGGCGCGGGCGGTCGCCGTTATAGGCGCCGAATTCGTCGCGCGTGAACACCAGCACGCCGCTGCCCTCATAGACCTGTTCGGGACCCCAATGGCCCTGGCGGCTCGCCTCGTTTTTCAGGCTCAGCGTCAGGTTCGTCCCGCCGATCTTGCCCGTCGTCGACACCTCGCCGTTCAGCCAGTTGTTCGCGATTCGCGGGCGCCACTCGGGCTGCCAACGCAGCGTCGTCTTGAACCCGCCGGTCGCGCCGCTGCCCGCGACCAGGACGACGTTGGCGACCTGCCCGGTCAGTCCGGGAACGTTCAGGCTCGCACCGTCGACGATGTCGATATAGGCGACCTGCGCGGCGGTGATGCGCGACAACGCCGTGCGCGCATCGGTCGTCTTGCTGGCGATGCGCTCGCCGTTGATCAGGACATTCTCGGTCGCCTGGCCCAGCCCGCGATCGCCGCCATTGGTGCCGGTGACGATCAGGAAGCCCGGCACCTTCTCGACCATGTCGAGCGCCGTGCGCGGCGCAAAGCGCGCGAAGTCGACGGGCGTGTAGCGCTCGGCGCCATTGGTCGGGACCGGAACCGCGGGCGGCGCATCACCCGTCGGCGCGGGCGCTTCCTGCGCCGCGACCGGAAATGCCAGACAAAAAGCCAGTGCCAGCGACGATGCCCTTGCGGCCACGCGCATAAAATTCTCCCCTCCCTCGTGTATTGCCGCGCTAAAACAGCAACGCTTTGCCTGCAACAGCGAGAGAGGAAAAAGTCAAAATCTTATCCACCAACGACGGGATAGGATCGACGAGAAGAAAAATCCTCCCTGTCGCGGAGCGATCGGGAGGCGGGCGAAAGCCGACCTCTTGTCTCGTCATCCTGAACTTGTTTCAGGATCCACGGCCGGTCGTTTCCTTCGGCGCGGCGCTTGATCCGAGGTCAGGCCATGGATGCTGAAACAAGTTCAGCATGACGAAAGGGAAAGACCGCTCGTCGCGCGATACGTCTCAATCGCGCAACAGCTCGTTGATCGCGGTCTTGGCGCGCGTCTGCGCATCGACGCGCTTGACGATCACCGCGCAATACAGCGACGGCAAGCGGACGAAAGCCGACCTCTTGTTCTCGTCATCCTGAACTTGTTTCAGGATCCACGGCCGGTCGCTTCCTTCAGCGCGGCGCTGGATCCGAGGTCAGGCCATGGATGCTGAAACAAGTCCAGCATGACGAAAGGGAAAGACCGCTCGTCGCGCAATACGGCTCAATCGCGCAACAGCTCGTTGATCGCGGTCTTGGCGCGCGTCTGCGCATCGACGCGCTTGACGATCACCGCGCAATACAGCGACGGCCCCGGCGTCCCGTCGGGAAGCGGCTTGCCCGGCAGCGCGCCGGGCACGACGACCGCATAAGCGGGCACTTCGCCGACGAAGACTTCACCCGTCGCGCGGTCGACGATCTTGGTCGATGCGCCCAGATAGACGCCCATCGACAGCACCGCGCCTTCGCGCACGATCACGCCTTCGGCAACCTCGGCGCGCGCGCCGATGAAGGCGCCGTCCTCGATGACCACCGGCCCCGCCTGCAAAGGTTCGAGCACGCCGCCGATCCCGGCGCCGCCCGACAGATGGACGTTCGCCCCGATCTGCGCGCAGCTTCCGACCGTGGCCCAGGCATCGACCATCGATCCCTCGCCGACGCGCGCGCCGATGTTGACGAAGCTGGGCAGCAGCACCGCACCCTTGGCGATATGCGCGCCGTGGCGGACGATCGCGCCGGGCACGGCGCGAAAGCCAGCGTCGCGAAAGCGGTTCTCGCCCCAGCCGGCGAATTTCGACGGCACCTTGTCCCACCAGCGCGCGCCGCCGGGACCGCCTTCGATCAATTCCATGTCGTTGAGGCGGAACGACAGCAGCACCGCCTTCTTCAGCCACTGGTTGACCTGCCACGTTCCGCCCGCGTCGCGCTCGGCAACGCGAAAGCTGCCGTCGTCGAGTCCCGCGAGCGCGGTGCCGACGGCATCGCGTATGGCGCCCTGCGTCGTCAGCCCCAGCGTGTCGCGCGCATCCCACGCGGCTTCGATCGTCGATTGCAGGTCAGCGGTCATCGGATTCCCCAAGGCAAAGGCAAAGTATCGAGCCAGTCGCCGATGTCGGTCGCGTGGAAATCGACATGGCTTGGCAGGTGGTCGCGATGACCGCTTTCGCTGCCATTGTCCAGCCACACGGTGGTCATTCCCAGCATCTTTGCGGGGGTCAGATTGCGCGCCATATCCTCGACGAACAGGCTCGTTGCGGGATCGATGCCCAGGTGCGCGATCATCGCGGTATAGGCCGCGGGATCGGGCTTGGGGGTGTAGCGCGTCGCGCGAATGTCGCAGATCCCGTCGAACAGGTCCGCCACCCCGCGCGCTTCCAGCACACGCGCCGAATAATCGGCGTCGGCATTGGTAAAGATCAGCTTGCGGCCGGGCAGCCGCTCCAGCCCCGCGCGCAGCCGCGGATCGACGGTCAGCCGGTCGAGCGCGATATCATGGACATCGACCAGAAAATCCTCGGGATCGACGCCGTGGTGGCGCATCAGCCCCGCCATCGTCGTGCCATGGTCGTGAAAATATTGCTTTTGAACCAGTCGCGCTTCGACGGCATCGACCTTCAACAGCCGCATGATGAACGCGCCCATCCGATCGTCGATCAGGTCGAACAGCTTCGCCGACGGCGGATACAGCGTGTTGTCGAGATCGAAGATCCAGCTGTCGATATGGTCGATGGGCACCGTCATGACGTCGCGCCGCATAGAGGCCCTGTGGCGCCGCGGCAAGCGATGCGATTTACCGTTCGATAACCATGACGGGTCTAGGGTCAGGCCCCATTGATCGGACGTTCGAGGTTTGAGGCGATTTTGTTCAGGGCGAGGAGGAAAGGCGCAGGGATATGTCGATATCTCTCGACTTTCTGACGACGCCCTGGGCAAAATAGGCCAAATCCCAAGCGACGCCGAAATGGCTTCGATCTCGGGTCCGCGCGGTCTTGCGGGTAGCGATGCTACCCGCTGCACCCGCCCGAACCCGATATCTTCGCCATTTCGACGCCTCGAACGTGCAATCAATGGGGCCTGACCCTAGCGTCGAGGCTATTCAAGGCGCTAGAAGATAACAACGGGGATAAGGATAGTGATAATGGCCAAGGTGTCGCGGCGCAGTTCCAATCGGCGGATCGCAGCGCGGCCTTTGCCCATGCTCCTTGGCATCGCGGCGTTGTCGCTCGCCGGCTGCGGCGGTGGCGGGGCGCGTCCGTCGCCGACTCCCGCGCCGCCGGCGGCGCCGACTCCCGCACCGACCCCCACGCCAACGCCAACGCCGACTCCGACACCGCCCGCGACGGGCAATTTCAACACGGCCGAAACGCGCCGCTCGGATGGCGTCAACTTCCACGGTGCGATCACGGCCTATCAGGCGGGCGCGACCGGGCTGGGGATACTCGCCGGGGTGATCGACGACGGGATCGACGAGGATAGCCCCGAATTTGCCGGGCGCATCTCGTCCGCTTCGGCCGATCTCGCCGGATCGCGCGGGATCAATGGCGAAGGGACGCACGGGACGAACGTCGCGCAGGTGCTGCTGGGCGCAAAGAATGACGTCGGCACCTTCGGCATCGCCTTCAACGCCAATTTGCTCGTGCTGCGTGCCGACCGGCCGGGCAGTTGCGCGTCCGAGGACCCGACGAACGACGAAAGCGGGTGCCGCTTCGGCGAGACCGCGATCGCGGCGGGGCTCGACCGCGCGGTGACCGCGGGCGCGCGCGTCGTCAATATTTCGCTCGGCGGCGAAGATCCGCCAGGGGCGACCTTGCGCGCGGCCGTGGCGCGCGCCACCGCCGCCGGGATCATCGTCGTTCTTTCGGCGGGCAACGAAGGCGATACGACCGCGAACGGCAACGATCCGAACAATCCCGAACCCTTTGCGCGGGGCATGCGCGATGCCGGCGGCGGCCTGGTCATCATCGCGGGGTCGGTCGACGAAAACGGCATCAATTCCGACTTCAGCAATCGCGCGGGCATCTATGCCGCCTCCTATCTGTCGGCGCTCGGCGAAGGCGTGTGCTGCGCCTATGAAAATGGGGCGCTCAAAACCAGCGGCAATTTCGTCTTCGTTCTCAACGGCACCAGTTTCGCCGCGCCGCAGGTGGCCGGTGCGGTGGCGTTGCTCGCGCAGGCTTTTCCGAACCTGTCGGGTCAGCAGATCGTGCAATTGCTCTATCAATCGGCGCGCGATGCGGGCGCCGCGGGCGACGACGCCGTCTATGGGCAGGGCATTCTCGACATCGCGCGCGCGTTTCAGCCGCAAGGGGCGACGACACTCGCCGGGACGGCGACGGCGGTGCGGCTCGACACCGCGCTCGGCATTCTCGGCGGCCCGATGGGCGACGCGGGCCGAACGGGTATCAGCGGGCTCGTCACCGACAGCTATGGGCGCGCGTTCAGCGTCGACTTCGGGCAGTCGCTGATGACGCGCCGCCCCGATTTCAAACTCTCGGGGGCGATCGGCGGACTTATCCGACAACAGAGCGCAGCGTCGCACGCGACCGCGATGTCGCTGCTCACTGCGCCCGCCATGGCCGGCAGCAATGCGCTCGCCGGCCTGTCCTTCCACGATGCCGACCGCGCGCGAACACTCGCCGCTTCGGTGATCACGCGTCTCGATGCGAACACGCGCCTCGGCTTTTCGGCCGGTCGCGGGATCGGCGGGATGCTGGCGGGCGAGCGCGGTGAAAACGGCCATGCGATGCTCATCGGCGATGGCGCGCACGAAGGCCTCGGCTTTTCCGCCAGCCCCGGTATCGCCACGTTGGTCCGGCATCATATATCGCAAAATCAATATGTTAACCTGATCGCGGAAAGCGGCTGGGTGTCGGGTTCGCGCTGGCAGGACGATCCGTTGCTCCGCTACCGCTCGGGCCGTCACGACAGCCGCTACAATCGCCTCGGTGCCGCGTGGGACGGCCGCGTCGGCCCGCTTCGCGCCGCGCTCGGCGCCAGCTGGCTGCGCGAATCGGACAGCCTCCTCGGCGCCCGCCTCGGCCCCGTCTTCGGCGCCGGCGGCGCCACCAGCCTCGTCGGCGACGCCAGCCTCACCCTCGACATGCGCGATGACTGGCAAATTTCAGCCGCCTGGCGCCAGATGCGAACCCGCCCCGATCGGGCCGGCCTGATCGAAAGCGGTGCGCTCTGGTCGAACGCTTTCTCGTTCGACATCGCCAAGGCGCATCTCTTGCGCGCCGACGACCATGCCGCGCTCCGCTTCGCCCAGCCGCTTCGCGTTGCCCGCGGCGGAATCGGCCTGACGCTGCCTGTCGGCTATGACTATGACACGGCGACCGCAGCGTTCGGGCGGCGCACCTACAACCTCGCCCCGACGGGCCGCGAACTGGTGATCGAGGCGAGCTATGCGCTTTCGCTCTTCGGCGGCGATCTGATCGCAAACACATGGTGGCGGCAGGATCCGGGCCATATCGCCGCCATGCCTGACGACAAGGGCGCGGCGCTCCGCTTTACGATGGGCTTCTGATCGGCTTTAACGCGTCCCAAGGTCAGAACAGGGGATGCGCACATGAAGCCGATTCAAGTCCTTCCGCTCGCGCTCGTTGGCGCGATGCTCGCCATGCCGTTGGCGGCGCAGGCGCCTGCGCGCATTTTCATCCACGCCGGCAAGCTGCTCGCTGAACCCGGCAAGCCGGTGCGCGGCGCGTCGACGATCCTGGTCGAGGGCGACAAGATCGTTTCGATATCCGACGGTTTTCAGGCGCCGGAGCCCGGATCGACGCTGATCGATCTCAAGGACAAATATGTCCTTCCCGGGCTCATCGACAGCCATGTTCACCTGACCAGCGACGCGGGCGGGATCGCGGGGCAGCTCGAGGAAGTCACGCTCAGCCCGGCCGCGCAGGCCTTCAATGCGGAGGTCAATGGAAAGAAGACCCTCCAAGCCGGCTTCACCACCGTCCGCAATCTTGGCGACGGCGACGGCGCAACCCTGGCGCTCCGCGATGCGATCGCTGCCGGCAAGGTACAGGGTCCGCGCATCGTCGATGCGGGCAATGCCATCTCGGGCAGCTCCGGGCATATGGACGGCGCGCTCGGCTATCGCGACGAGCTGCGGCCTTTCTTCCAGGGCGCTGGCAACACCTGCAACGGCGCCGACGACTGCCGGCGCGCGGTGCGGCTGCAGGTCGGACGCGGCGCCGACGTGATCAAATTCGCGTCGACCGGCGGGGTCAACAGCCGCATCGGCGCCGGGCTGGGGAAGCAGATGTTCGACGACGAAGCCAAGGCGATCGTCGACACCGCGCATATGTTCGGCAAGAAAGTCGCCGTGCACGCGCACGGCGCCGACGGCATCCGCCTTGCGCTCGAAGCCGGTGCCGATTCGATCGAGCATGGCACGATTCTCGACGAGCCGACGATTGCAGCCTGGACGAAGTCGAAGGCCTATTACGTTCCGACGCTCTCGACCGTGAACGGCTATAAGGAACGCATCGCGGCGAACCCGAACGCCTATGAACCCGACGTGCTGGCGAAGATCCAGTGGCGTATCGCGATCACTGGCAAAAGCCTAGAACAGCTCGTCCCGCGCGGCGTGCGAATCGCCTTCGGCACCGACGCCGGCGTCGCGAAGCACGGTCGCAACGCCGACGAGTTCGAATTGATGGTGCTGCACGGCATGACCCCGGTGGAGGCGCTGAAGGCCGCAACCGTCAACGCAGCCGATCTGCTCGGCCTGTCGGACCAGATCGGCACGATCGCGCCCGGCAAGAGCGCCGATATCATTGCGGTGTCGGGCGATCCCCTTGCCAACGTGACGGTGCTGAAGAAAGTCGACTTCGTGATGGCGCGCGGGGTGGCAGTCGATTGAGCTAGAGCGCCGCGCGCAAGGCGCGCCATCGCTCTCGCTTCGCCGCAAAGCCGATCGTGTGCGCCGCGCTGCTCGACGGCAGGTCGACAAGCGTGACGGCGTCTCGCGACTTCATCTGTTTGCGCCCGATGGCGGCAGCCTTGCCGCCGTTGAACGCGATGATTTTCAGATCGGGCAGGTTCGCGACCAGCGCGGCGAGGTCGTGCGCCTCCGCCGCGCGAATATTGCCGTCGCTGCTCGTCCGTCGCTCGGCGGTACGGATGACGTCCCAAAGCCCGACCTTTGCTCCGCGAAGCGCCGCAAGCCGCTCGTCATACGGCATTGCCGCGAGCGGCTGCCCGACGGCCTCGCCGAGCAGACGCCAGAATTGGTTCGTCGGATGCGCATAATATTGCCGCTCGGCGAGCGAGCGTGCGCCCGGCAGGCTGCCCAGGATCAGCAGCCGGGTGTCCGGCGCGACATGTGGGGCGAAACTGGCGTGGCGGATCGTGGGCATTGCCGACTGATAACGCGGTCGAACCGACGCAACAATATTGCCTGCCCCTTGACCGCCAAGGGAATCACCGCTAGTGGCGCGCTCGGCCGAAAAGGGCGGTTTGCTGCCTCTTCCGGTTACAACAGCGCTTGAACATTGCTGGCGCGGATGGAGCCTCCGGGGATCGAATGCGATCGACCGGGGTCTTTTGCTGTTACAAGGTTGGCCTTTTCCGCCGGTTTCCGGCAGATCGGGGCGATGCTTCATCCACCGCGGTACAGTAACCGTTCGCTCCGATGGGCGGACATTTTAAGGTGAAGCATTCATGCCCACGATCAACCAGCTGGTCCGCAAGGGCCGGACTCCCCAGAAGGTGAAGTCCAAGGTCCCGGCGATGGACGCGAACCCGCAAAAGCGCGGCGTTTGCACCCGAGTCTATACGACCACCCCGAAAAAGCCGAACTCGGCGCTCCGTAAGGTTGCAAAGGTCCGCCTGACCAACCAGCGCGAAGTCATCACCTACATTCCCGGCGAAGGCCACAACCTCCAGGAACACAGCGTTGTGCTGATCCGCGGCGGTCGTGTCCGCGATCTTCCCGGTGTGCGTTATCACGTCCTGCGCGGCGTGCTCGATACGCAGGGTGTGAAGGACCGCAAGCAGAGCCGTTCGAAGTACGGCGCGAAGCGGCCCAAATAAGGCTCCGCTTTTTCGGCTATTTGATCATCCCAGGCTGCCCTGGCGCCGGGATGCTGTTGTAAAAGGAATTACCTATGGCTCGTCGTCGTCGTCCTGAACGCCGCGAAATCCTGCCCGATCCCCGTTTTGGTGATACGGTGCTGTCGAAGTTCATGAACAGCGTCATGCTGGACGGAAAGAAGTCCACCGCTGAAGGCATCGTTTATGGTGCCCTGGAGTCGGTCGAAGCCCGTGCGAAGAAGGAACCGCTCGGCGTGTTCCACGAAGCGCTCGCGAACATCCGTCCGAACATCGAAGTCCGCAGCCGCCGCGTCGGTGGTGCGACCTATCAGGTTCCTGTCGAAGTCCGCCCGGACCGTGCGCAGGCGCTCGCGATCCGCTGGCTGATCACCGCCGCGCGCAACCGCAGCGAGACCACGATGGCCGCGCGTCTGTCGGGCGAACTGCTCGACGCGTCGAACAACCGCGGCAACGCGGTGAAGAAGCGCGAAGACACGCATCGCATGGCCGAAGCCAACCGCGCGTTCAGCCACTACCGCTGGTAACAATTCTTCCTATATTGGGGGAGGCCCGCAAAGCCTCCCCCCAGACCTAAGGAATCTCTCATGGCCCGCAGCCATCCGCTCGACAAATATCGCAACATTGGGATCATGGCGCACATCGACGCCGGCAAGACCACGACGACCGAGCGTATTCTCTATTACACCGGCAAGTCCTACAAGATCGGCGAAGTCCATGACGGCGCCGCGACCATGGACTGGATGGAACAAGAGCAAGAACGCGGCATCACGATCACGTCGGCTGCGACCACCTGCTTCTGGGACGATCACCGGATCAACATCATCGACACCCCCGGCCACGTCGACTTCACCATCGAAGTCGAACGCTCGCTGCGCGTGCTCGACGGTGCCGTGGCGTGCTTCGACGGCGTTGCCGGCGTCGAGCCGCAGTCGGAAACCGTGTGGCGCCAGGCCGACCGGTATGGCGTGCCGCGCATGTGCTTCATCAACAAGCTCGACCGCACCGGCGCGAACTTCGAATATTGCGTCCAGTCGATCATCGACCGTCTGGGTGCGCGCCCGGCCGTGCTGTACATCCCGATCGGGATCGAAGCCGACCTCAAGGGTCTCGTCGACCTCGTCCACAACCGTGCGATCGTCTGGAAGGACGAAGCGCTGGGTGCCGAATTCTTCTATGAAGAGATTCCGGCCGACCTGGTGGAAAAGGCCGCGAAGTATCGCAGCGACCTCATCGAACTTGCCGTCGAGCAGGACGATGATGTCATGGAAGCTTATCTGGAAGGCAATGAGCCCGACGTCGCGACGCTGAAGCGGCTGATCCGCAAGGGCACGCTGAACCAGTCGTTCGTTCCCGTCTGCTGTGGCTCGGCGTTCAAGAACAAGGGCGTTCAGCCGCTGCTCGACGCCGTTGTCGATTATCTGCCGAGCCCGCTCGACATTCCCGACGTCCAGGGCTTGAAGCTCGACGGCGAGACGGCCGATTCGCGTCCGCCCGAAGACGATGCGCCGCTGTCGCTGCTCGCATTCAAGATCATGAACGATCCGTTCGTCGGCTCGCTTACCTTCGCCCGCATCTATTCGGGCACCCTGACCAAGGGCACCTATCTGAACTCGGTCAAGGACAAGAAGGAAAAGATCGGCCGTATGCTGCTCATGCATGCGAACAGCCGTGAAGATATCGACGAAGCCTTTGCGGGCGACATCGTGGCACTTGCCGGCCTGAAGGAAACCACGACCGGGGACACGCTCTGCGCCACCAACGCGCCGATCATCCTCGAACGCATGGTCTTCCCCGAGCCGGTCATCGAGCTGTCGGTGGAACCGAAGACCAAGGCCGACCAGGAACGCATGGGCATCGCGCTCAACCGACTCGCTGCCGAGGATCCCTCGTTCCGCGTGTCGACCGACCATGAATCGGGCCAGACGATCATCAAGGGCATGGGCGAGCTTCACCTCGACATTCTCGTCGATCGCATGCGCCGCGAGTTCAAGGTCGAGGCGAATGTCGGTGCGCCGCAGGTGGCGTATCGCGAATCGCTCGCGAAGGCCGTCGACGTCGATTACACCCACAAGAAGCAGTCGGGTGGCTCGGGCCAGTTCGGCCGCGTCAAGGTCAGCGTCGCCCCCGGCGAGCGCGGCTCGGGCATCACGTTCCTCGACGAGATCAAGGGCGGCAACATTCCGCGCGAATATATCCCGTCGGTCGAAAAGGGCATGCGCGAGTCGGCCGAGAACGGCCACATGATCGGCTTCCCGATCATCGACTTCGAGATCAAGCTTACCGACGGTGCGTACCATGATGTCGACTCGTCGGCGCTGGCGTTCGAAATCGCGGGCCGTGCGGCGATGCGCGAAGTGGCGGCGAAAGCCGGCATCAAGCTGCTCGAGCCGGTGATGAAGGTCGAGGTCGTGACCCCGGAAGATTTCATGGGTGATGTGATCGGCGATCTTAACAGCCGCCGCGGCCAGATCCAGGGCACTGACAGCCGTGGTAACGCCCAGGTGGTTGAAGCGATGGTGCCGCTCGCCAACATGTTCGGCTACGTCAACCAGCTGCGCTCGTTTACCCAGGGCCGTGCACAATATTCGATGCAGTTCTCGCATTACGAAGAAGTGCCGAGCAACGTCGCCGAAGAAGTGAAGGCCAAGATGGCCTGATAGGTCAAAGCCGCGCGGGCTTGCACCGCGCGGCAAGACCTACACGAGCGCGGGCTTGCACCGCGCGCCAAGACCTACTAAGGGCGGCGCCTGATTCAGCAGGCTCGTCCAGGACTGATCAATTCAACTGTCGAACAAGAAGGTTCCTAAATCATGGCTAAGGCTAAATTTGAGCGGACGAAGCCGCACTGCAACATCGGCACCATCGGTCACGTCGACCATGGCAAGACCTCGCTGACCGCTGCGATCACCAAGGTGCTCGCCGAAACGACCGGCGGTACCGCCGTCGACTTCGCGAACATCGACAAGGCTCCCGAAGAGCGCGAGCGCGGCATCACCATTTCGACCGCGCACGTCGAATATGAAACCAGCAACCGCCACTATGCGCACGTCGATTGCCCGGGCCACGCCGACTATGTGAAGAACATGATCACCGGCGCAGCCCAGATGGACGGCGCGATCCTCGTCGTGTCGGCCGCTGATGGCCCGATGCCGCAGACGAAGGAGCACATCCTGCTCGCAAAGCAGGTCGGCGTTCCGACCATGGTCGTCTTCCTCAACAAGGTCGACCAGCTGGACGATCCCGAACTGCTCGAGCTCGTCGAACTCGAAATCCGCGAAGAACTTTCGAAGCGCGATTTCGACGGCGACAATATTCCGATCATCGCGGGTTCGGCCCTCGCTGCTCTGGAAAGCCGCGACGACAACATCGGCAAGGAAGCCATCCTGAAGCTGATGGAAGCCGTCGACAGCTGGATCCCGCAGCCCGAGCGTCCGCTCGACAAGCCGTTCCTGATGCCGATCGAAGACGTGTTCTCGATCTCGGGACGCGGTACCGTTGTGACCGGCCGTATCGAAACCGGCATCGTCAAGGTTGGTGAAGAAGTCGAAATCGTCGGCATCAAGGACACCAAGAAGACGACCGTCACCGGCGTCGAAATGTTCCGCAAGCTGCTCGACCAGGGCCAGGCCGGCGACAACGTCGGCGCGCTGATCCGCGGCGTCGGTCGTGAAGAAGTCGAGCGTGGCCAGGTTCTGGCGAAGCCCGGCTCGATCACGCCGCACACCGAGTTCACCTCGGAAGTGTACGTCCTGTCGAAGGACGAAGGCGGCCGTCACACGCCGTTCTTTGCGAACTATCGTCCGCAGTTCTATTTCCGCACCACGGACGTCACCGGCGAGGTCATTCTCCCCGAGGGTACCGAGATGGTGATGCCGGGCGACAACGTCCAGCTGTCGGTCAAGCTGATTGCTCCGATCGCCATGGACCCGGGTCTTCGCTTCGCAATTCGTGAAGGTGGCCGTACGGTTGGCGCAGGGGTTGTCGCGACCGTTACAAAGTAATATAGGGCCGCGAGCCGCGCGATTCGGAAGCGATTCGCGCGGCTCGTAGCTTAAAGATTTTTGATGGCCGAACCGGCTTCCTTCAGGGGGCCGGCACAGGCCATTTCGGCTCTTTCGCATCGTCAGACGGGATTCGACTGGAACAGTCATGGAAACGCAGAATATTCGCATTCGCCTGAAGGCCTTTGATCACCGCGTGCTCGATCAGGCCACCACCGACATTGCCGATACGGCACGTCGCACCGGAGCGCTTATTCGCGGCCCTATCCCGCTGCCGACGCGCATTGAAAAATTCACCGTGAACCGCGGCCCGCACATCGACAAAAAGTCGCGCGAGCAGTTCGAGGTGCGTACCCACAAGCGGCTGCTCGACATTGTGCAGCCCACCCCGCAGACGGTCGATGCGCTGATGAAGCTCGACCTTGCTGCTGGCGTGAACGTCGAGATCAAGCTGGCCTGAGCCAGCAAGCCCCGGTGAAAACCGGGGTCTCTATCGGCAGGTGGTTCGCCGCCTGCATTGTCCGGAGCGATCCGGACCGACGATAGGGTGGATACCGCCGGTCGCTTTCTTCGGAAGGCTTTTCGACCGGGCTGCGTCCCCCGTCTCGCCGCTTTTCCTTCGGGATGGCGGCACCTCAGCCCGGACGGGGCGATGCATCGAAATATTGGGCTGGGAGGGTTCTCGTCGAGGTTCGCCTTGATGGGGTCCCACACGCCGTGCGGAATGGTCCGCTCGGCCTCTGTTGAGGAGTTTGATCATGCGGACTGGCGTGATCGCGAAGAAAATGGGGATGACCCGCCTGTTTCAGGATGATGGCCGCCATGTGCCCGTCACCGTCCTGAGCCTCGAAGGCTGTCAGGTTATCTCCGTGCGCGAACAAGAACGTGACGGCTATGTCGCTGTCCAGCTCGGTGCTGGCTCGGCCAAGGCGAAGAATGTCGCCAAGCCGCAGCGCGGGGCATTCGGCAAGGCCGAAGTCGAACCGAAGGCGAAGGTCGTCGAATTCCGCGTCGCTGACGACGCGACGCTCGACGTCGGCGCCGAACTGTCGGCCGACCATTTCGTCGCCGGCCAGATCGTCGACATTCAGGGCGTGACCCAGGGCAAGGGCTTTGCCGGTGCGATGAAGCGTTGGGGTTTCGGCGGTATGCGCGCGACCCACGGCGTTTCGATCAGCCACCGTGCGCATGGTTCGACCGGTAACCGCCAGGATCCGGGCCGCGTCTTCAAGAACAAGAAGATGGCCGGTCATATGGGCGCGCGTAATCGCACCCAGCAGAATCTCGAAATCGTCCGCACCGACGTCGAGCGCGGCCTTCTCTTCGTCAAGGGTTCGGTCCCTGGCTCGAAGGGCGGCTGGCTGATGGTTCGCGATGCGGTCAAGCTGCCGCGTCACCCGGAGGCCCCCTATCCGGCGGGCATCAAGAGCGCGGCGAACGCCAACCAGGAAGCCCCGGCGGATGCACCGGTAGAGACCCCGACGGAAGAAACCGTCGTCGTCGATACCGCCACCACCGACGGCGCGCAGGAGTCCTGATCATGAAGGTCAAGGTTCAGACCATCGACGGCAAGGCCGGTACCGACATCGATCTCAATGACGATGTGTTCGGTGTCGACGCCCGCGCCGACATCCTGCACCGCGTCGTGGCATGGCAGCTCGAAAAGCGCCGTGGTCCGGCCCGTGCCGCCCGCGAGCGCAGCGATGTTGCCCGCACCGGCAAGAAGTTCGGTCGCCAGAAGGGCGGCGGTACTGCTCGTCACGGCGATCGCAAGGCACCGATCTTCATCGGCGGCGGCAAGGCGCACGGTCCCCGGGCCCGCACCTTCGGCCACTCGCTGAACAAGAAGATCCGTGCTCTTGGCCTCAAGATGGCGCTCAGCGACAAGGCGAAGGGCGGCAAGATCGTCGTTCTCGACACGCTCGAGCTGAAGGATGCCAAGACGAAGGCGCTCGCCGGCAAGCTCGGCAAGCTCGAACTCGGCAATCGCGCGCTGTTCATCGATGGTGACGCGGTTCACGAAAGCTTCGCCATGGCATCGGCCAACCTGATCGGCATCGACGCGATGCCGGCTGCGGGCGCCAATGTTTATGACATCATGCGCGCCGACACGCTGGTCCTGACCCGCGCGGCTGTCGAAAAGCTGGAGGCACGTTTCAATGGCTAAGGCAAAAACCGTCGATGCGCGTCACTATGACGTGATCCTGGCTCCAGTGATCACCGAAAAGTCGACGCTGCTCAGCGAAAACAACGCCGTGGTGTTCAAGGTCGCAAATGACGCGACCAAACCCGCGATCAAGGCCGCCGTCGAGGCGCTGTTCGATGTCAAGGTTCTGGCGGTCAACACGCTGGTTACCAAGGGCAAGACCAAGCGCTGGAAGGGCAAGCCCTACACCCGCAGCGACGTGAAGAAGGCGATTGTTCGTCTGGCCGAAGGCCAGTCGATCGACGTCACCACGGGCGTCTGAGCGTAGGGAAAGGCAGAGAAAATGGCACTTAAATCCTACAATCCGACCAGCCCCGCACAGCGCGGCCTGATCCTGATCGACCGTTCGAGTCTTTGGAAGGGCAAGCCCGTCAAGGCGCTGACCGAAGGCAAGAACAAGACGGGTGGCCGCAACAACAAGGGCCATGTCACGTCGCGCGGTATCGGCGGCGGTCACAAGCAGCGTTATCGCATCGTCGATTTCAAACGTCGCCTGTGGGACGTCGAAGGCACGGTCGAGCGTCTGGAATATGACCCCAACCGCACGGCCTTCATCGCGCTGGTCAACTATGGCAAGGACGACGCCGGCAAGGACCGCGTCGCTTACATCCTGGCGCCGCAGCGCCTGTCCGTCGGCGACAAGGTGATCGCGGGCAAGAAGACCGACGTGAAGCCGGGCAATGCGATGGAATTGTCGCAGATGCCGGTTGGCACGATCGTCCACAATATCGAGATGAAGCCGGGCAAGGGCGGCCAGATCGCCCGTTCGGCTGGCACCTATGCACAGGTCGTCGGTCGTGACCGCGGTCTCGTCATCGTGCGTCTCGGTTCGGGCGAACAGCGTTATATCCGTGGCGAATGCATGGGTACGGTTGGTGCGGTGTCGAACCCTGACAACGCCAACCAGACTCTCGCCAAGGCCGGCCGCAACCGCTGGGCAGGCAAGCGCCCGCTCACCCGCGGTGTCGCGAAGAACCCGGTCGATCACCCGCACGGCGGCGGCGAAGGCCGCACCTCGGGTGGCCGTCATCCGGTTACTCCGTGGGGCAAGCCGACCAAGGGTGCCCGTACCCGTCACAACAAGTCGACCGACAAGATGATCATCCGGTCGCGTCACGCGAAGAAGAAGAGGTAAGCCATGGCTCGCTCGGTCTGGAAAGGTCCTTTTGTGGACCTTCATCTCCTCAAGAAAGCCGAAACGGCCCAGGAAGGCAGCAGCAGTGCGCCTATCAAGACCTGGTCGCGTCGGTCCACCATCCTGCCGCAGTTCGTCGGGCTGACCTTCAACGTCTACAACGGCCGCAAGTTCGTGCCGGTGTCGGTGAACGAAGACATGGTCGGCATGAAGCTGGGTGAATTTGCGCCGACGCGCTTCTTCCCCGGTCACGCGGCCGACAAGAAGGGCAAACGCTAATGGGCAAGGAAAAGTCCCCCCGCCGCGTTGCGGATAATGAGGCGCTCTCGGTCGGCACGCAGATTCGCGGCTCGGCACAGAAGCTGAACCTCGTTGCCGCGCTGATCCGTGGCCGCAAGGTCGAAGACGCGATGAACATCCTCACCTTCTCGAAGAAGGCGATGGCTGTCGACGTGCGCAAGGTTCTCGCCAGCGCCGTCGCCAACGCGGAAAACAACCACAACCTCGATGTCGATGCGCTCGTCATCAAGGAAGCGAGCGTCGGCAAGTCGATCTCGATGAAGCGCTGGCACGCTCGTGGCCGCGGCAAGTCGACCCGGATCGTCAAGCCGTTCAGCCGCATCCGCATCGTGGTGCGCGAACAGGAAGAAGAGGCGTAAGATGGGCCAGAAGAGCAATCCGATCGGCCTGCGCCTGCAGGTCAACCGTACCTGGGACAGCCGCTGGTTCGCCGAAGGCCAGGACTATGGCCGCATGCTTGTCGAGGATCTGAAGATCCGCAAATATGTGTTCAAGACCCTGCCGCAGGCCGCGATCTCGAAGGTCGTGATCGAACGTCCGGCCAAGCTGTGCCGCGTGTCGATCTATGCCGCCCGTCCGGGTGTCATCATCGGCAAGAAGGGCGCGGACATCGAAAAGCTGCGCAAGGCACTCGGCGAACTGACGGGCAGCGACGTGTCGCTGAACATCGTCGAGATCCGCAAGCCCGAAGTTGACGCCAAGCTCGTCGGCCAGGGCATTGCAGACCAGCTCGAACGCCGCGTCGCATTCCGCCGTGCCATGAAGCGCGCCGTTCAGTCGGCGATGCGTCTGGGTGCGGAAGGTATCCGCATCAACTGCGCTGGCCGTCTCGGCGGCGCGGAAATCGCGCGTACCGAATGGTACCGCGAAGGCCGGGTGCCGCTGCACACGCTGCGCGCCAATGTCGACTATGCCGAGGCCGAAGCCCACACCGCTTATGGCGTGTGCGGCATCAAGGTCTGGATCTTCAAGGGCGAGATCCTTGGTCATGACCCGATGGCGACCGACCGTCTGATGCTCGACGCACAGACGACCGGTGTCCGTCCGGCTCGTGATGATCGCCGCTAAGGACTGCTGACATGCTGCAACCGAAAAAAACCAAGTTCCGCAAGGCTTTCAAGGGCCGCATCCATGGCAATGCCAAGGGTGGCACCAGCCTGAACTTCGGCTCCTACGGGCTGAAGGCGATGGAACCCGAGCGCATCACCGCGCGCCAGATCGAAGCGGCTCGCCGTGCGATCAGCCGTGCGATCAAGCGTCAGGGCCGTTTGTGGATTCGCATCTTCCCCGACGTCCCCGTGTCGTCGAAGCCTGCCGAAGTCCGCATGGGTAAGGGCAAGGGCGCACCCGAATATTGGGCCGCTCGCGTCAAGCCCGGCCGTATCCTGTTCGAACTCGACGGCGTTCCCGGCCCCGTGGCCGCGCTGGCGTTCGAACGTGCGGCGATGAAGCTGCCGATCAAGACGAAGGTCGTTGCCCGCCTCGGCGACACCTCGCACCTGGAGGGTTGAGGGCCATGGCCAAGACCGAAGATCTGACCAAGAAATCCGACGACCAGCTCTCCGAGCAGCTCGGCGAACTGAAGCGCGAGGCGTTCAACCTCCGCTTTCAGGCCGCCACCGGGCAGCTGGAAAAGGCGTCGCGGGTCAAGGAAGTGCGCCGCACCATCGCGCGCGTCAAGACCGAGCAGACCGGGCGTTCGCGCTCGGCTGCCAAGTAAGGAGACCGACCCATGCCGAAGCGCATTCTGACTGGCACGGTGGTGTCCGACAAAGGCGACAAGACCGTCGTGGTGAAAGTGGAGCGGAAGGTTAAGCACCCGCTCTACGGCAAGATCATCCGTCGTTCGAAGAAGTATCACGCCCACGATGAGGACAACGCCATCAAGGCTGGCGAGACCGTCCGCATCGAGGAAACGAAGCCGATTTCGAAGCTGAAGACCTGGAAGGTTCTCGACAAGGTCGAAACCTCGATCAAGGCCAAGGCGAGCGAAGTCTAAGACTTCATAGTTTCACGGAACCGCCGGGATGGCCCGGTAGGCCAAGGAAGAAGGAAATGCATCGATGATTCAGATGCAGTCACAATTGGAAGTCGCCGACAACAGCGGCGCGAAGCGCGTCCAGTGCATCAAGGTGCTGGGTGGCTCGAAGCGTCGTACGGCCGGCGTCGGCGATGTGATCGTCGTGTCGATCAAGGAAGCCCAGCCGCGCGGCAAGGTGAAGAAGGGCGATGTCCATCGCGCCGTCATCGTCCGCACCGCGAAGGACGTCCGCCGCGCGGATGGTTCGGTCATCCGCTTCGACAGCAACGCCGCCGTGCTCGTCAACAAGAACGAGGAGCCGATCGGCACCCGTATCTTCGGCCCCGTCGTCCGCGAACTGCGCGGCCGCGGCTATATGAAGATCATCAGCCTGGCGCCGGAGGTGCTCTGATCATGGCGAACAAGATCAAGAAGGGTGACACGGTTGTCGTCCTGTCCGGCAAGGACAAGGGCAAGACCGGCGAAGTGACGCAGAGCATGCCGAAGGATGGCAAGCTCGTCGTCGCCGGCGTCAACGTCATCACCCGCCACCGCAAGCCGAGCCAGACCAACCCGCAGGGCGGTCTGGAACGCAAGGAAGCGCCGCTCTTCGCGAGCAAGGTCGCGCTCGCCGATCCCAAGACCGGCAAGCCGACGCGCGTCCGCTTTGAAACCAAGGACGGCAAGAAGGTCCGCGTGGCCGTGAAGTCCGGGGAGACGATCAATGGCTGAGAATTACACCCCGCGCATGCGCACGCGCTATGACGATGTGATCGTCAAGGCGATGACCGAGAAGTTCGGTTACAAAAATGCGATGGAAGTCCCGAAGATCCAAAAGATCGTGCTCAACATGGGCGTCGGCGAAGCCACGCAGGACAAGAAGAAGGTCGAAGCGGCTGCTGCAGAAATGGAGCTGATCGCGGGCCAGAAGCCTGTCGTGACTAAGGCCAAGAAGTCGATCGCCCAGTTCAAGCTGCGCGAAGGCATGCCGATCGGTTGCAAGGTCACTCTGCGCCGCGAACGCATGTACGAATTTCTCGATCGTCTGATCACGATCGCGATGCCGCGCATCCGCGACTTTCGCGGCGTGTCGGCGACCAGCTTCGACGGTCGTGGCAACTATGCCATGGGCCTGAAAGAGCAGATCATCTTCCCCGAGATCAACTATGACCGCATCGACCAGGTGCGCGGCATGGACGTGATCGTCACCACCACCGCTCGCACGGATGAAGAAGCTCGCGAACTGCTCAAGCTGTTCGGCTTCCCCTTCCCGATCGAAGCGCAGGAAAAGGAAGCCGCCTGATCCCTTTGGGACCAGGCCGGCTCTTTCAAGAAGGAAAGAGAACTTAAGTCATGGCGAAACTGAGTTCGATGAACAAGAATGAGCGTCGCAAGCAGCTGGTGAAGAAATACGCCGGCCGCTATGCGAAGCTGAAGGCGATTGCAGCAGACAACTCGCTCGACGAGGGCGAACGTCTGATCGCGCGCCTCAAGATGGCGGAAATTCCGCGCAACGGTAACCCGACCCGCATCCGTAACCGGTGCGAGCTGACCGGGCGCCCGCGCGCCTATTATCGCAAATTCCGGCTGTGCCGTATCCAGCTCCGCGATCTGGCCAACAAGGGCCTGATCCCCGGTGTTGTGAAGTCGAGCTGGTAAGGGACTAGAAGATGGCAATGACCGATCCCCTGGGTGATATGCTCACCCGCATCCGCAACGGCCAGCAGGCGAAGAAGGACAGCGTCCTGACGCCGGCTTCGACGCTGCGCGTCCGCGTTCTCGATGTTCTCCAGCGTGAAGGCTATATCCGCGGCTACAGCGAAGAATCGCTGGGCGCGAAGGGCCAGCACAAAGGCATTCGCATCGAACTGAAATATTTCGAGGGCCAGCCGGCGATCCGCCACGTGGCGCGCGTCTCGAAGCCGGGCCGCCGCGTCTATTCGGGTTCGAAAGAACTGCCGATCGTGCGCAACGGCCTGGGCATCACCATCGTGTCGACCCCGCGCGGCGTCCTTTCGGATGCCGAGGCTCGCGAACATAATGTCGGCGGCGAAGTGCTGGCGGAGGTGTTCTGATGTCTCGCATTGGTAAAAAGGCCGTGGCCATCCCGAGCGGCGTCAGCGCCGCGATCGATGATGGCCAGCTGTCGGTCAAGGGTCCGAAAGGCACGCTTGCGATGCCGCTTTCGGACAACATCAAATATGAAGTCGGCGAAGGCAGCATCTCGGTGCAGCCCGCGAACGACACGCGTGAGGCACGTGCCTTCTGGGGCATGCAGCGCACGCTGGTGCAGAACCTGATCACGGGCGTGACCGAGGGCTTCACCAAGGTGCTCGAAATCACCGGTGTCGGCTATCGCGCGAACTCGCAGGGCAAGACGCTGAAGCTGCAGCTTGGCTACAGCCACGATGTCGATTTTGCGGTGCCGGAAGGCATCGAGATCAAGACGCCGGACAACACGACGATCGAGATCAGCGGCATCGACAAGCAGCAGGTCGGCCAGGTCGCGGCGGAAATCCGCCGTTGGCGCAAGCCCGAACCCTATAAGGGCAAGGGCATCAAATATCGCGGCGAGTACATCTTCCGCAAAGAAGGCAAGAAGAAGTAAGCCATGGCACATCTTACCACTTTCCAAAAACGTCGCCAGCGCGTCCGCACCGCGCTCCGTCAGCGTGCCGGTGGGCGTCCTCGCCTCTCGGTGCACCGCTCGGGCCGTCACATCTATGCGCAGCTCATCGATGACGCCGCCGGCAAGACGCTGGCTGCTGCTTCGACGCTCGACAAGGATGTCCGCGGCAAGACCGGCGCGACCGCTTCGGCTGCTGCCGATGTCGGCACGCGCCTCGCGGCTGCCGCCAAGAAGGCGGGCGTGACGCAGGTCGTGTTCGATCGCGGCGGCTTCCTGTTCCACGGGCGCATCAAGGCGCTGGCCGACGCGGCTCGCGAAGGCGGATTGGAGTTCTAATCATGGCAGACGAAGTACAGAACGTCGAAGGCGCTCCCGAAGCAGCCCCCACCACCGAAGGCCAGGCTCCGCGCCGCGGCCGTGGCGGTGGCGGTGGTCGCGATGGTGGTAACCGTGGCGGCCGTGACGGTGGCCGTGGCCGCCGCGACGATCGCCGTCCGCGCGACGAAGAGGGTGGCGAAGAGCTGATCGAAAAGCTCGTCCACATCAACCGCGTCTCGAAGACCGTGAAGGGCGGCAAGCGCTTCGGTTTCGCAGCACTCGTCGTCGTCGGTGACGGCAAGGGCCGCGCCGGTTTCGGTCATGGCAAGGCACGCGAAGTGCCGGAAGCCATTTCGAAGGCGACCGCTGCTGCGAAGAAGGCGATGATCCGCGTTCCGCTGCGCGATGGTCGCACGCTGCACCATGACGGCCGCGGTCATTTCGGTGCCGGCAACGTCACGCTGCGTTCGGCGCCCGCGGGTACCGGCATCATCGCCGGTGGTCCGATGCGCGCCGTGTTCGAATCGCTGGGCGTTGCCGATGTGGTGACCAAGTCGGTCGGCACGTCGAACCCCTACAACATGATCCGCGCGACTTTCGAGGCGCTCGGCGAACAGACCAGCCCGAAGTCGGTCGCGCAGCGTCGCGGCAAGAAGGTTTCGGATCTGATCAAGCGTGGCGGCGTGTCCGACCGCGCAGCCGAGGCCGAAGCCGCGGCGGTGACGGAGTAAGACCATGGCCGACAAGAAGATCAAGATCCGCCAGATCGGTTCGCCGATCCGTCGTCCCAAGGGCCAGCGCGCCATCCTGACCGGCCTCGGCCTGGGCAAGATGCACCGTGAGGTCGAACTGGTCGACACCCCGGAAGTGCGCGGCATGATCCGCAAGCTTCCGCATATGGTGGAAGTCATCGAGGGCTAAACGCCGATGAAGCTCTACCGCCTGCTGACCGGTCCCGACGACACTGCCTTTTGTGCGCGTGTCGAGGGGCTGCTCAATCGGGGGTGGCAGCTTCACGGCAGCCCGGCGATCACCAGTGTCGATGGCCGCGGCTATGTCGCCCAGGCCGTCGTGATGGACAAAGCCGGACCTTATCCCGGCTTCCAGCCATCGAGTGAAATCGAACCCGACTGAATTTCAGTCAGCGCGACAACAGCGAAAGCGAGTGCAAACATGACTATCAAACTCAACGAACTCCGTGACAACAATGGCGCCCGCAAGGGCCGTATGCGCGTCGGACGCGGCATCGGCTCGGGCAAGGGCAAGACCGCCGGCCGCGGCCAGAAGGGCCAGAAGGCACGCAGCGGCGTCGCGATCAACGGCTTCGAAGGCGGCCAGATGCCGCTTCACATGCGCATCCCGAAGCGCGGCTTCAACAACATCTTCGGCAAGGATTTCGCGATCGTGAATCTGGGCCAGATCCAGAAGCTGATCGACGCCAAGACGCTCGATGCGAAGGCCGTGATCGATCATGCCGCGCTCAAGGCAGCCGGCGTTGCCCGCGGCGGCAAGGACGGCGTTCGCCTCCTCGCCAAGGGCGAGCTGACCGCGAAGCTGAACTTCTCGGTTGCCGGCGCGTCGAAGGGCGCGATCGAAGCGGTCGAAAAGGCCGGCGGCAAGGTCGAACTGCCCGCACCGGTCGAACCCGGCGACGGCAAGAAGGCCAAGCGCAAGGCCGAAGCCGCCAAGAAGGATTGATGCACTTCAGGGGCGGAGCAGCGTCAGGCTGCGCCGCCCCTGACGCATTTGAATCGGGCCTTTCCCCTTGCGCATCGTGACCTCCGAACGCACATAGGCGCCGGGTCGCGGGGGGCGCGGTCCGGAACCCGAGGAAAATACCCATGGCCTCTCGCGCCGACCAGCTTGCTTCCAACCTGAACTTCTCGAAATTCGGTCAGGCGACCGAACTCAAGAACCGCATCTGGTTCACGATCGGTGCGCTGATCGTCTTCCGCTTCCTGTCGTTCGTGCCGCTGCCGGGTGTCGATCCGGTGGCGCTGTCGCGTCTCTATTCGCAGGCGGCGTCAGGCGGCGTTCTCGACATTTTCAACACTTTCTCGGGCGGCAGCCTGGAGCGCATGAGCATCATCGCGCTCGGCGTGATGCCCTATATTACGGCGTCGATCGTCGTTCAGCTCGCCTCGGCGCTCGCTCCCAGCCTTGCCGCTCTCAAGAAAGAGGGCGAAAGCGGGCGCAAGAAGCTCAACCAATATACGCGCTACGGCACGGTCTTCCTGACCGCGATCCAGGGCTATTTCATCGCCGTCGGCCTCGAAACGCTCGGCGGCAGCCAGGGCATTGCCGCGGTCGTCGATCCGGGGCTGATGTTCCGCATCGGCGCTGTCATCAGCATCGTCGGCGGTACGCTGTTCCTAATGTGGCTTGGCGAACAGATCACCAGCCGCGGGATCGGCAACGGCGTGTCGCTGATCATCATGGCAGGCATTCTGGCGCAGCTGCCGCGCAGCTTCGCGCAGATGTTTACGCAGGTGCGCGAAGGCTCGATGGGCGGCGGCACGATCGTCGCGGTCGTCGGCGGCGCGATCGTCGTCATCGCCTTCATCAGCTTCATGGAGCGCGCCCAGCGCCGGGTGCTGGTCCAATATCCAAAGCGTGCGACGCAGCGCGGAGGGATGCAGGCGGACCGCAGCCACCTGCCGCTCAAGGTCAACACCGCAGGCGTCATCCCGCCGATCTTCGCCTCGTCGCTGCTGCTGATGCCGCTCACGGTGACGCAGATGCTCGGCAACAATATGAAGGGCGATACGGCGACCGGCGACTTCCTGATCACGCTGAATCAGTATCTCGCGCACGGCCAGCCGCTCTATATGGCGCTCTATGCTGCCGGCATCATCTTCTTCTGTTTCTTCTACGTCGCGGTCGTCTTCAACCCCGAGGAAACCGCCGACAATCTGAAGCGCCAGAACGGGTTCATCCCTGGCATCCGCCCCGGCAAGAACACCGCCGCCTATCTCGATTTCGTGCTGACGCGCATCACCGTCATCGGCGCGGCGTATCTGGCTGCGATCTGCCTCATCCCCGAATATTTCATCGCGGGATCGGGCCTGCCGTTCCAGCTTGGCGGCACCAGCCTGCTGATCATCGTCAACGTCACGATCGATACGATCAGCCAGATCCAGAGCCACATGCTCGCGCATCAATATGGCGATCTCATCAAGAAAGCCAAATTGAAGGGCGGCGTTGCGCGGCGCTGATCGCCAAGCTACGGCAGCTGCTACAGGGCAGAGGCAACAGGGGCTTCCATGACGCTGAACATCATTTTGCTGGGTCCGCCGGGGGCGGGCAAAGGTACGCAGGCCTCGCGGCTCGAGGACGAGCATGGCATGATCCAGCTCTCGACTGGCGACATGCTGCGCGCCGCGGTCAAGGCGGGAACCCCGATCGGCGTTCAGGCCAAGGCTGTCATGGACGCAGGCGAGCTGGTGTCGGACGAGATCGTCTCGGGCCTGATCGGCGAACGGCTCGACGAACTTGGCGGCGACACCTCGGTAATCTTTGACGGCTATCCGCGCACCGCGGCGCAGGCTGACGCGCTCGACCAGATTCTTTCGAACCGCGGCCGCAAGCTCGATCATGTGATCGAGCTGGTGGTAGAGGAAGACGCGCTCGTCGACCGCATCACGGGCCGCTTCAGCTGCGCCAAATGCGGCGAGGGCTATCACGATCGGTACAAGCTGCCCAAGGTGGCGGATGTTTGCGACGTTTGCGGCAGCACCGAATTCAAGCGCCGCCCCGACGACAATGAGGAAACGGTGCGCACGCGCATGGCCGAATATCGCGCCAAGACGGCGCCGATCCTGCCGATCTACGAAGCGCGCGGTATCGTGAGTCAGGTCGACGGGATGGCGCCGATCGACCAGGTCAACAGCGCGATCGAAGCGATCCTCGGCGACTAGTCAGCCTTTCCGCCCGCGTCTATGAAGACGGCAAAGGGGGACAGGCCATGCATCTCAAGACAGCTTTCGTCGCAGCGCTGCTTTCGGCGGCAGGCTTCGCCGCCGTTCCGGCGCAGGCGAAGGTCATCGACCAGAGCGATATCGGCTTCACCGTCGCGCACAGCGCGCAGGTCGCCGCATCGCCCGAGGATGTATGGAAGATGCTCCGTACTCCCGACAAATGGTGGTCGAAGGACCATAGCTGGTCGGGCGACGCCGCGAATTTCTGGCTCGATTCGCAGGCCGGGGGCTGCTTCTGCGAAAAGCTGCCCGGCGAGGCCGGCGGCGCGATGGGCAGCGTCCAGCACGCGCGGATCATCTTCGCCAGGCCGAACGAGATGATGCGCCTGTCGGGCGCTTTCGGCCCGCTGCAGGGCGAGGCGGTCACCGGCACGCTGACCATCCAGATCAAGGCGACCCCGACCGGCAGCGCGATCCGCTTCGACTATGTCGTCGGCGGCTATATGCGCTTCAAGGTCGCTGATGTTGCGCCCGGCGTCGACAAGGTGCTCGGCGAGCAGCTCGTCGGGCTGGCGAAGGCGCTCGGCGGCTCGCTCGCGGTCGCGCACGACGCGAAGGATGGCGAAGCCAAACAGGCGCCCGCGAAGGATGAACCGGCAAAGGACGAGCCTGGTCTGGATGCCGCGGTGGCCGATCTCGTCAAGGAAGCGCCGAAGGACGCGCCCGAAGGCGACTAGGGTCGCCCCGACACCGCTAGGCTTTCGGCTTGCCCTGCAATTTTGCGAGTGCGGCAAACGGCCCGGCCTGCTCTTCGCTGAGCACGCCTCTCTCGGCAAGGATGCGGTCGGCGTCAGGATGGCGAGGAAAGGGTGCGAGCGCGAGCGACAGGGTCTGAACCCCGACTTCGCCCAGATCGATCCGGTCGCCTTCGAGCGGCAAGATGTCGCAGTCGGCATCGGCGATCTCGATTTCTTCTTCCGCGCTGGCTTCGGCACCGACGTCGCGCAGGAAGCGGAGATCGAAAGGCTCGCTCAGCCGCGCCGGCACCGGCAGGTCGGTCGCGGCGCAGCTTTGGACGACATGGGCATCGACTTTGCCCCTGGTGGCGATACCGCCTGCAACTGCGCGGATTTCGGCTTTTACGATGAAGCGATCGAGCGCGACGAGGCCCAGCCGCCTGGCGATGGCGACACGCGCCGCTTCATCAGCCTCGATCGCCACGTCGCGACCCTGGCCCGCGTCGGCGAGCGTGACGATGTGCGAGAATTCGGGCGCTGTCATGCGCGCTCCGGCAGTCGCTCGGCAGCGATCAGCCTCTCGACCGGCATCGCGGACAGGCCGGCGCGCAAGGCGGCGACTTCCGCCATGACATGCGCCAGTCCCGCGTCGGGCGCATCCTTGCCACGCCACAGGTTGCGGATCAGCGCAGCCTTCAGCTCGTCCGATCCATCGGCGGCGCGATAGGCGCCGAGCCGGCCACCGAGTGCGCCGACCATCCGCCCGATCTGCTTTCCGACGACCATGTCGCCAAAGCCGATCTGGCGCATCTGGCCGTCCATATCGTCCACGAACAATTCGGTGAGATGGACGCCGGCGAGCGCTTGCGCCGGTTCCTCGTCGATGCGGTGGAGCACCAGCGCAAGCACGAGGCTGATCATGTCGAAGCGGCCGTCCAGCGTGTCGGGAACATCGCCGTCGGCATACCAGTGCGGATCGCGCGCCGTGGCCACGACGGCGTTCCAGAGCGGGCGTCGCGCGTCGCGCGGATCGGGCCCGGATGTGAAGAGTTTGCGGAGCGAAGAAAACATGCGGCAACGCTTAGGCCGAATCCTGTCGTCCGAAAAGGCCCCTCGGTCAGCTTGGCGCAAGCTTTGCCGCGCCATAAGCCGCTTGTGCCCGCCGTCTGCTTGCGGTTAAGAGGCGCCAGAACCAGCGCCGCAACCCGCCGAGGGGAAAAGCGGCGCAACGGAGATATGTTGATGCCGACCCACAACCCGAAGCTTCCTGCCCGTCCCGCACGCCTGATCGTCGGCGGACTGGTGCTCGCGCTGACCGCTAGCGGCTGCGCGCAGCTGAAAGGGCGGCAGGGCTATGTCGTTGATCCCATATTGACCGAGGCGGTCGCGCCTGGCGTCGACAATCGCGAATCGGTTGAAAAGACGCTCGGCCGCCCGACTTTCGTTGGCCAGTTCAGCGACAATGAATATTATTATGTGTCCCGCGAAACGCGCCAGCTCGCCTTCGCCCGGCCGCGCCCGGTGGCGCAGCAGGTGTTGCGCGTGCGCTTCGATCCCGCGGGCAATGTCGTCGCGGTCGACAAGACCGGGCTCGAACTCGTCAGCAAGATCAGCCCCGAAGGCGACAAGACGCCGACGCTCGGCCGTCATCGCAGTTTCTTCGAAGATATCTTCGGCAATATTGGTGCCGTCGGCGCGCCGGGCACCGGCGGGGCAGGCGGCGGCTCGCAGGGCCAGTAACATCCCTTCACCTCCCCCTCGCTTCGCGACGGGAGGATCAAAAACTTACTGCGCGATTCCGCCTGCAGCTAACACAGCGAGCGTGACAAGGTCGGACGCCGTCGACGCCATCGTCGCGACCTGCACGGGCTTTTCCATCCCGACCAGCATCGGACCAATGACCGCGCCGCCGCCCAGTTCGCGCAGCAGTTTCGCCGACAGGTTCGCCGATTGCAGACCGGGCATGACCAGCACGTTGGCCGGGCCCGACAGGCGGCAGAAGGGATAATTCTTCATCACCTTCTCGTTGAGTGCGACATCGGGCGCCATTTCGCCTTCATACTCGAAGCCCGGATTGCGTTCGTCAAGAATGCACACGGCGTCGCGAATATTATCGAGCCATGAGCCCGGCGGGTTTCCGAAGGTCGAATAGGACAGAAATGCGACGCGTGGTTCGTGCCCCATGCGCCGCGCGACCTGCGCGGTGCGTTCGGCGATGTCGGCGAGCATCTCGGCTGTCGGGCGCTCGTTGACGGTCGTGTCGGCCATGAAGATCGTGTGATGCTGGTCGACCAGAACATGGATGCCGAACGGAGTCTTGCCCTCGGCATGGTCGATCACGCGCCGCACTTCACGCATCGACTGCGAATAGGTGCGCGTCGTGCCGGTGATCATCGCGTCGGCAAGGCCGAGCTTGAGCAGCAGCGAGCCGAAGATGTTGCGATCACGGTTGACCATGCGCTCGACGTCGCGGCGCAGATAACCGCGGCGCTGTAGCCGTTCATAGAGCAGGTCGACCATCTGCGGCACATGCGGCGAATTGACGCTGTTGTGAACTTCATAGCTATCGGGGTCGGACACGCCCATTTCGACCAGCTTGTCGCGAAGCCCTTCGCGCCCGACGAGCACAGGCGTGCCATAACCGCCGTCGCGGAACTGGATGGCGGCGCGCAAGACGACTTCTTCTTCACCCTCGGCAAAGACGACGCGCTTCGGATTCGATCGCGCGGCCTCATAGGCCAAGGTGAGAACCGAGGTTGTCGGGTTGAGGCGAGCGCGGAGGGTGTTGCGATACTCGTCGAGATCCTGAATCGGGTGCTGCGCGACGCCCGTTTCCATCGCGGCCTTGGCGACTGCGGCGGGGACGATTTCCATCAGGCGCGGGTCGAAGGGCGACGGGATGATATATTCGGGACCGAAGCTCGAGGCACGCCCGCCATAGGCTGCGGCCACTTCCTCGGGCACCTGCTGGCGCGCGAGATCGGCGATCGCATAGGCCGCGGCAATTTTCATCTCTTCGTTGATTGCGGTCGCGCGCACGTCGAGCGCGCCGCGAAAGATGAAGGGGAAACACAGCACATTGTTGACCTGGTTCGGATAGTCCGAACGCCCGGTCGCGATGATCGCGTCGGGCCGCGCCGCGCGTGCGTCGGGCGGCGAGATTTCGGGATCGGGATTCGCCATCGCGAAGATGATCGGCGCCGGAGCCATATCCTTGACCATCTCGGGCTTGAGCGCGCCTGCGGCCGACAACCCCAGGAACACATCGGCGCCGACGAGCGCTTCGGTCAGGTTGCGCGTTTCGGTCGGTACCGCATGCGCCGACTTCCACTGGTCCATGCCTTCGGTTCGACCCTGGTAGATCGTCCCCTTGCGGTCGCACATGATGACATTTTCATGCCGCACGCCCATCGACTTGATGAGCGAGGTACAGGCGATCGCTGCCGCGCCGGCACCATTGACGACGACCTTCACCGTCGCGAGGTCGCGCCCGGTCAGATAACAGGCATTGATCAGGCCCGCCGCGGTGATGATCGCGGTGCCGTGCTGATCGTCGTGGAACACCGGGATGTTCATCTTTTCCTTCAGCGCTTGCTCGATGATGAAGCAGTTGGGCGCCGCAATGTCCTCGAGGTTGATGCCGCCAAAGCTTGGCTCGAGAAGTTCGACCGCTTCGATGAAACGCTGCGGATCTTCGGTGTCGACTTCGAGGTCGATCGAATCGACGTCGGCGAAGCGCTTGAACAGCACCGCCTTGCCTTCCATCACGGGCTTAGAAGCCAGCGCGCCGAGATTGCCGAGGCCGAGAATCGCGGTGCCGTTCGATATCACCGCGACCAGATTGCCCTTGATCGTATAGTCATAGGCCTTGGCCGGATCCTCGGCGATCGCCTTCACCGGAACCGCAACACCGGGCGAATAGGCGAGGCTGAGGTCGCGCTGGGTCGCCATCGGTTTCGACGCGACGATCTCGATTTTGCCGGGTCGGCCATATTCGTGGTAAAGCAGGGCCTCGCGGTCCGAAAACTGCACCTTGCTGCCGCTGTCCATCCTGATTCCCCTAAATTCGATTGTCAGACGCGCGCCCGAGCCCAATCCCTAGCGTCGCCGACGGCGATTGTAACCGCCAATGTTGCAGTCCTGTGCCTTGCCATGCCGCTGCCATCGACTAAGCAGGGTCCGATGTCCGTACCTGCCCGCACCGCCGACAACAGCAATGCCGCGCCCGCCGCCACCCCGATGATGGCGCAATATTGGTCGCTCAAGGAGAAGGCGGGCGATTGCATGCTTTTCTATCGCATGGGCGATTTCTTCGAGCTCTTCTTTGACGATGCGAAAGCCGCGGCCTCGACACTCGACATCGCGCTTACCGCGCGCGGCGAGCATGGTGGCGAGCCCGTGCCGATGTGCGGCGTTCCCGCCCATGCCGCTGAATCCTATCTTGCGCGGCTGATCAAGGCGGGACACCGTGTCGCGATTGCGGAGCAGGTCGAAAGTCCTGCCGAAGCCAAAGCGCGCGGCGGGTCGAAAGCGCTGGTGCAGCGTGCGATTGTGCGATTCGTGACGGCAGGCACGCTGACCGAAGACGCCTTGCTCGAAGGGCGGAGCGCCAACCGGCTCGCAGCGCTTGCATATGTGGGCAGCGAAGGCGAGGTGGCGATTGCCGCCGCCGATATCTCGACCGGCCGTTTCGAGGTCGTCGCGGTGCGGCCCGAGCAGGTCGACGCCGAACTCGCGCGTCTCGCGCCCTCCGAACTGCTGGTGAGCGAGTCGGCCGACGACGTCCCCGACTGGGTTGCGCGGCAGGTGGTGCGGCGGCCTTCGTCCGATTTTTCGAGCACGGCGGCGCAGAAGCGCCTTGAACGCTTCTTCGGGGTCCAGACGCTCGACGGTTTTGGCGCATTCTCGCGCGGCGAACTGGCCGCGATGGGCGCCGTCGCTGCCTATCTCGACCATGTCGGGACCGGCCAGCCGATTTTCCTCCAGCCGCCGCTACGGCTCCAGGCTTCGGGCCGCATGGCGATCGACGCCGCGACACGCGAAAGCCTCGAGCTGGTGCGCACGATGGCGGGGGCACGCGACGGCAGCCTGCTCGGCACGATCGACCGCACCGTGACCGCAGCGGGCGCGCGGCTGCTCGCCGACGATCTGGCGAGTCCGCTGACCGACAGGGATGCGATCGTCGACCGCCTCGATCTTGTCGACGCGCTTGCGCGCGACGCATTGTGGCGGGGCGACCTTCGGGCCGCGCTTCGCGCGCTTCCCGATGCAGGTCGCGCGCTCGGACGCCTCGTCGCGGGGCGCGGCGGGCCGCGCGACCTGGCCCAGCTCCGCGATGCGCTCGGCGGCGCGCGCCTGCTGCGCGAACGCCTCGTACGCCGGCCCGATCTGCCCCCGCTGCTCGCACGGTTGCTGCCGGGGCTCGACGGCCATGGCGCGCTCGTCGACGAACTGTCGCGCGCCTTGATCGAAACGCCGCCCGTCGATGCGGCGCAGGGGGGCTATGTCGCCGAAGGCTATGATCATGCGCTCGACGCGCTGCGCGAAACCGCGCGCGACGGGCGCAAGGCGATTGCCGCGCTCGAAGCGCACTATCGCGACCGTACCGGCATTGCCTCGCTCAAGATCCGGCACAACGGCGTCCTTGGCTATCATGTCGAAGTGCCCGCGAAGCACGCCGACGCGCTGATGGCACCCGACACGGGCTTCACGCACCGCCAGACGCTGGCAGGGGTCGTGCGCTTCAACTCGTCCGACCTGCACGAGGCCGCGAGCCGCGTTACGCAGGCGGGCGTCCACGCGATCGCTGCCGAGGCCGCGCATCTCGAGGCGCTGACCGACGCGGCGACCCAGCGCCGCGAAGCGATCGCCGCGAGCTGCGACGTGCTCGCGCGCATCGACGTGGCCGCCGCGCTCGCCGACCATGCGATGAGCCACAATTGGTGCCGCCCCGATCTGGCCGACGATCCCTGTCTCGACGTGACCGGCGGCCGCCATCCAGTGGTCGAGGCGGCGCTGGCGAAATCGGGCGAGCGTTTTGTCCCGAATGATCTCTCGTTAGCCGAAGCCGACCGGCTGTGGCTCGTCACCGGCCCGAACATGGGCGGCAAATCGACTTTTCTCCGTCAGAATGCGCTGATCGTCGTGCTCGCGCAGGCGGGCAGTTTCGTTCCCGCTGCTTCGGCCCGGCTCGGGCTGGTCGACCGGCTGTTCAGCCGCGTGGGCGCCAGCGACAATCTGGCGCGCGGGCGCTCGACCTTCATGGTCGAGATGGTCGAAACGGCCGCGATCCTGGCGCAAGCGACCCCGCAAAGCTTCGTCATTCTGGACGAGGTCGGGCGCGGCACCTCGACCTATGACGGACTCGCGCTCGCCTGGTCGGTCGTCGAGGCGGTCCACGAAGTGAACAAGTGCCGCTGCCTCTTCGCCACCCATTATCACGAACTCACCCGGCTCGCCGAAACGCTGGACGCGCTGTCGCTGCACCATGTCCGCGCGCGCGAATGGCAGGGCGATCTGGTGCTGCTCCACGAGGTTGCCGAAGGCCCCGCCGATCGCAGCTATGGCCTCGCGGTGGCCCGTCTCGCGGGCGTCCCCGCAGGCGTCGTCAAGCGCGCCGAGGCCGTGCTCGCCAAGCTCGAGGCGGGGCGCGAGAAAACCGGCGGTCTTGCCGCGGGCCTCGACGACCTGCCGCTCTTTGCCGCGACGCTCGCCGCAGCGCCTGCCGCCGTGAAGGACGCCCTGCGCGAGGCGCTTGCGGGTATCGAACCCGACGCGCTGGCGCCGCGCGAAGCGCTCGACGCGCTGTACCGGCTCAAGCAAATCCTGGTCGCCGAAAAATGAGCGATCTCTTCGACAATCTCGAGAATCGCCGCGCAATCATCGACCGGCGCGCGCTGGCCGACCGGCTCGATGCGATCGCCGGCGAAATGAGCGATTCGGGCAAGCGCCGCCGTGCCATGGTCGATCTGCTGAAGGCCGCGCTCGAGGACGGCCGCGCCGAGATCGACCGCCGCTTGCTCGCACATCCCTCGTCGGGGCGGATCGCGGCAAGTGCGACCGCCTTTCTGATCGATCAGATCGTCCGCCTCAGCCATGATTTCACGGTCGATCATCTGTATCCGTCGGGCAACCGTTCGGCGGGCGAGCGGATCACTCTGATCGCGGTCGGCGGCTATGGCCGCGGCGAGATGGCGCCGTTCAGCGACATCGACATCGGCTTTCTGACCCCGTTCAAGCAGACGAGCTGGACCGAGCAGGTCATCGAGGCGCAGCTTTATACCTTGTGGGACCTCGGGCTGAAGGTCGGCCATTCGTCGCGATCGATCGACGAGATGATCCGGACCGCGAAGGACGATCTGACGATCCGCACCGCGCTGCTCGAAGCGCGCTTCATCTGGGGCGACCGGGCGCTTTATGACCAGGCGGCCGCGCGCTTCGATGCCGAGGTCGTCGCCGGAAATTCGCGCGCCTTCGTCGCCGAGAAACTCGCCGAGCGCGACGAGCGCCACAAGCGCATGGGCGATTCGCGGTATGTCGTCGAACCCAATGTGAAGGAAGGAAAGGGGGGGCTACGCGATCTCCACACGCTCTTCTGGATAGGCAAATTCATCCATCGCGTCCGCACCGTGCCCGAACTGGTCGATGCCGGTCTGCTCACCGGTCGCGAGCTGCGTCAATTTTCGCGCGCCGAAAATTTCCTCCTCGCGGTGCGCTGCCATCTCCATATTCTCTCCGGACGCGCCGAGGACCGGCTGACCTTCGATTTCCAGCGCGAGATCGCGCAGCGCATGCATTTCGCCGAACGGCCCGGAAAGAGCGCGGTCGAACGCTTCATGCAGCTCTATTTCCTGCATGCGAAAGCGGTCGGCGACGTCACGGGCACCTTCCTCGCGCATCTCGACGAGCAGATGGCGGCGCGCGGGCGGCGCTTCCTGCCGACGATCCGGCGGAGGCCCGGCAAGCTCAACGGTTTCGTTCTCGACCGCGGCCGACTCGCGCTGCCGAGCGACGATTTTTTCCGGGAGGACCCGGTGCGGCTGGTTGAGATTTTCGCGCTCGCCGACAAACATGGCCTCGAAATCCATCCGCAGGCGATGCGGCAGGCTCGCCACGATGCAAAGCTGATCGACGCGCGGGGCGTGCGGCGGATCGCAAAGGCGAACGCGCTGTTTCTTGATGTGCTGACCAGCCCGCGCGATCCCGAAACGGTGCTGCGCTGGATGAACGAGGCGGGTGTGTTTGGCCGGTTCGTGCCCGATTTCGGCCGCGTCGTCGCGCAGATGCAGTTCGATATGTACCACCATTATACGGTCGACGAACATACGATCCGCGCGATCGGGCTGCTCGCCGATATCGAGCAGAACCGCCTGAAAGACGATCATCCGCTGTCGACCGCGATCATGGGCCAGATTCATTCGCGCCGCGTCGTCTATGTCGCGGTGCTGCTCCACGACATCGCGAAGGGGCGCGGCGGTGACCATAGTGTGCTCGGTGCCGAACTCGCGCTGCGTGTCTGCCCGCGACTGGGGCTGAGCGAAGCCGAGACCGAGACGGTGTCGTGGCTCGTGCGCCATCATCTGCTGATGTCCGCGACGGCGTTCAAGCGCGACCTTGCCGATTTCAAGACGATCCTCGATTTCGCGGGGCAGGTGCAAAGCCCCGAGCGCCTTCGTTTGCTGCTCGTGCTGACGGTGGTCGATATTCGAGCCGTCGGCCCGGGCGTCTGGAACAGCTGGAAGCGCCAGCTTCTGACCGAGCTCTATGACGCCGCCGAGGAAGTGCTGCGCCTCGGCCACAAGCAGCGCGGGCGCGAACAGCGAATCGCCAACAAGAAAGAGGATGCGCAGGAGCTGCTCGGCCTCGACGACAAGGCTTTCGCCAAGCTCGCGAAGCGCCTGCCCGAAAGCTATTGGATCGCCGAGCCGGTCGAGGTGATCGCAGCGAACCTGACCCATATGCAGGAAGCGGGCGATGCGGCGCTGCACATCGCCGCGGTCCCCGATCAGGATCGCGGCGCGACGTTGGTGATGGTGCTCGCAGCCGACCATCCGGGGCTTTTCTATCGCATCGCGGGCGGCATTCACCTCGCGGGCGGCAACATCATCGATGCGCGGATCCACACGACGCGCGACGGGCTGGCGCTCGACAATTTCCTCGTCCAGGATCCGCTCGGTCGCCCCTTCGCCGAGGCGGGGCAGATCGGCCGACTGACCCGCGCGATCGAGGATGCGCTCGCCAATCGGCACAAATTGCTGCCCAAACTGGAAGCGCGCGCTTTGCCGCGGACGCGCGCCGAGGCGTTCCGCATCGCGCCCAATGTCTTTGTCGACAACAAGGCATCGAACCGTTTCACGGTGATCGAGGTCAATGCCCAGGACCGCCCCGCACTGCTCAACCAGCTCGCCTACGCCTTGTTCCAGTCGAAGGTGACGGTGCACAGCGCGCATGTCGCGACCTATGGCGAGCGCGCGGTCGACACCTTCTATGTCACCGATCTGATCGGCGACAAGATCGACAGCGCGGCGCGCGTCAAGTCGCTGGAAAAGCGCCTTCTCGAAGCGGCGACGAGCCAGAGCGAGGAAGCGGTCGCGGCCTGACCGTTCCGGGGCGGGGGGCGGCGATTCGATATCGTCATGTCGACCTTGTTTCAGCATCCATGGTCTGACCTGACATCGGGCACCGCGCCGAAGGAAACGGCAAGCCATGGATCCTGAAACAAGGTCAGGATGACGAGTAAGGGGTTGTCCGCGCCGGGCCGCGCTCTCCCTCCCGCAGGCGGGAGGGGAGAAGACCGGCCGCAACCGACCACCTCGCGCCGGCGGAAGGAAGAGCGGCAACCGAAAGCCTTGCCCCCCGCGCCGCGCAACGCCACATCTGTTCCATGCGCCTCCCCGCCCCTTTCACCGACTGGTTCGCTGCGCGCGGATGGCAGCTTCGGCGGCATCAGGCCGATATGCTGGCTGCGGGGATGCGCGGCGAGAGCGCCCTGCTCGTCGCGGCGACCGGCGCGGGCAAGACCTTGTCGGGATTTCTGCCGACGCTGGTCGATCTGGCGGAGCATCCCTCCGACCGGTTGCACACGCTCTATGTGTCGCCGCTGAAGGCGCTCGCGGCGGACGTCGAGCGCAACCTCATCGCGCCCATCGCCGACATGAACCTCGACATCAGCGTCGAAAGCCGGAGCGGCGATACGAGTTCGGACAAGAAGGCGCGCCAGCGGAGCCGCCCGCCGAACATCCTGCTGACGACGCCCGAATCGCTGTCGCTGCTGCTGTCCTATCCCGACAGTTTCACGATGTTCGCCGATCTGAAGACCGTGGTGATCGACGAAATACACGCCTTCGCGCCCGGCAAGCGCGGCGATCTGCTCAGCCTTGCGCTGGCGCGCCTGCAACAGATCGCGCCCGCGCTCCGCCGTGTCGGACTGTCGGCGACGATCGCCGATCCGGACCAATATGCCGCCTGGCTGGCGCCCGATGCCGACGCAAGCCGGGTGACGCTTGTCGAAGGCGAGCCAGGCGCCGAGCCGGATATCCGGATCTTGCTGCCAGAGGGGGCGGTGCCTTGGGCGGGACATTCGGGGCGCTATGCCGTGCATCAGGTGATGGACGTGGTGGCGAAGAACCGCACCACGATCATCTTTTGCAACACACGCGGGCTGGCCGAGCTGATCTTTCAGGAGCTGTGGAAGGTCAACGACCTGTCGCTGCCGATCGCGATCCACCACGGCAGCCTCGACCGCGAGGCGCGGCAGCGCGCCGAAGCGGCGATGGCCGAGGGGCGGCTGCGCGCGCTCGTCGCGACGTCGAGCCTCGACCTCGGGCTCGACTGGGGCGATGTCGATTGCGTGATCCAGATGGGGGCGCCGAAGGGCTCGTCGCGCCTGCTTCAGCGCATCGGGCGCGCCAACCACCGGCTCGACGAACCGAGCAAAGCGCTGATCGTGCCCGGCAATCGTTTCGAATATCTCGAGGCGCAGGCAGCGCTCGATGCCGTCGATGCGGGCGAGCGCGACGCCGACCGCTTTCGCCCCGGCGCGCTCGACGTCCTCGCGCAGCATGTGATGGCGCTCGCCTGCGCGGCGCCGTTCAAGGAAGACGCGCTGCTCGCCGAAATCCGCTCCGCGGCGCCCTATCGGTGGATCGACGCCGCGACTTTCACCCGCCTGCTCGGTTTCGTGCGCGACGGCGGCTATGCGCTCAAAGGCTATGACCGCTTCCGCCGCCTCGCGCCCGACGGGCAGGGCGGCTGGCGCATCGCGCACCCGCGGCTTGCGGCGCAGCACCGGCTGAACGCCGGGATCATCGTCGATGCGCCGACGCTCGACGTGCGCTTCAAGAACGGCCGCAGACTGGGAAGCGTCGAGGAATATTTCGCGAGCACGCTCACCCCCGGCGACACATTCGCTTTCGCGGGGCTCAGCCTCGAGGTCGAAAGCATTCGCGACACCGACCTTTATGTCCGCGCGACGACGCGTCCTGCGCGTATCCCCTCATATGTCGGCGCCCGCATGGCGCTGACGACGCGGCTTGCCGACCGGGTGCGCGGTTTCCTGGCCGATCCGGCGAGCTGGCAGCGGTTTCCCGAGGACGTCCGTTTCTGGCTGGAGATGCAACAGCTGCGCTCGGTCTTGCCGCGCCCGGGCGAACTGCTGGTCGAGACGTTCCCGCACGAGGGCCATCATTATCTGGTCTGCTATCCGTTCGAAGGGTGGAACGCGCACCAGTCGCTCGGCATGCTGATCACCAAGCGGATGGAGCGCGCGGGGCTTCAGCCGCTGGGTTTCGTTGCGTCGGACTATGCGATCGCGATCTGGTCGTTGCGGCCGGTGGCCCATCCCGGCACCTTGTTCGACGCGGCTATCCTCGAGGACGAGTTCGTCGAATGGGTCGAGAATTCGCACCTGCTCAAGCGCGCCTTTCGCGAGGTTGCGGTGATCGGCGGGCTGATCGAGCGCCAGCATCCGGGCAAGCGCAAGACCGGCAAGCAGGTGACGTTCTCGACCGACCTGATCTTTGACGTGCTGCGCAAATATGAGCCCGACCATCTGCTGCTCGAAGCCGCGTGGGCCGATGCGCGCGAGCGGCTGACCGACGTCGCGCGGCTCGGCGACCTGCTCGACCGTGCAGCGGGGACGATGGTGCATCAGACGCTCGAGAGGATCAGTCCGCTTGCCATCCCCGTTCTGGTCCTGATCGGGCGCGAAAATGTCGCGGCGTCGGACCTCGACGATGCGCTGCTCGGCGAGCTGGCAGATGCGCTGGCCGAGGCAGCGATGCATCCGGGCTAGATCCTCCCCGCGCCCCTCCGTCCGCAGCTACGCCGCGGCCACCTCGCCATGCCTGCGGCACAGCGAGCCGTGCGGGCGTAACCGGCGTTTCGCTTGCCGCGAACAGCGAGGAAGCGTAGATTGCGGCAAAATATAGTGAGGATGCCTGCGATGACCCAAGCCTTGAAGCGGTCCATCTCCCTGGCCCTGCTGCTCGCCGCCCCGTTGCTGGTCGGCGCGGCGCCCGCCCAGGCGCCCATTTCGCCTCCCGGTTCGGCCCCATCGGCCGTGCCTCCCGCCGAAACCGTCACACCGCCGGTGGTGGTGGTGCCCTTCATCCAACCGTTCGATCTCGACGCGACGCGGCGCATGTCGGTGCAGGTGATGATCGGCGGCAAGGGCCCCTATTCCTTTCTCGTCGACACCGGCGCCGAACGCACGGTGATCGCGCGCGAGCTGGCCGAACGGCTGGGACTGGTCGAGGGCGCCAAGCTGCGTCTCGCGACGATCGGCAGTTCGACCACGGTGCCGAGTTACCGCATCGCGGCGTTGCAGATGTCCGACCTGCATCTGGCCGGCGTTGATGCGCCCGCCTTTTTCGGCCGCCATATCGGTGCTGCGGGGCTGATCGGCGTCGATATGCTCGAGGAACGGCGAATCCTGATCGATTTCCGCAAGGAGAGCATGCAGATCCTGGAAACGCGACGGCGCGCGCCGTCGCTGATCAAGGATGACGATGCGATCGTCGTCACCGCGCGCAATTCGGCGGGGCGCCTGATCCTCTCCGACGCGCGCCTGGGCGGCAAGCGGATCGACGTGATCGTCGATACCGGCGCGCAAACGAGCGTCGGCAATCTGGCGATGCAAAAGCTCGTCGCCGACCGGCGCGCGAACCGCTATCCCTTCGTGGCGACCGAGCTCGGCGCGGTGACGGGCGAGACCGTGCCGGCGATGCGCACGACGATCAAACGCATCGTGATCAACGGGATGGACATCAACGACCTGAACGTCAGCTTTGCCGACAGCCAGGCGTTCCGGGCGCTGGGGCTGAACGAGCGGCCGGCCTTGCTGCTCGGAATGGACAGCCTGTCGCTGTTCGACCGCGTCGAGATCGATTTCCCTAACAAGCGCGTCGTCTTTGACCTGCCCGATGGCGCGAGCCGCGAGACCCGGCAACGGCTCGCCGCAAACTTCGCGGTCCGCGGCAGCTAGGACGCTTGCTCCAACGGGGGCGTGTTGCCATAGCCACGCGGTGACCACCGGCGCGCTCTTCGACTTTGCAGGCCAGCAATTCCGCATGCTGGCCGACCGCGCGCTGTTCTGGCCGCGGCACGGCGCGCTGATCGTTGCCGACCTCCACCTCGAAAAGGCGAGCTGGTACGCGGCGCATGGGCAGCCACTGCCTCCCTATGACAGCCATGACACGCTCGACCGGCTGGCGGCGCTGGCGGCGGCGACCGGCGCGCGCGCGATCTGGTGCCTCGGCGACAGCTTTCATGATCGCGATGCGGCGAGCCGCGTCGTTCCCGAGGTCGCGCAGCGGCTGCGCGGCCAGGCAGCGGCGGCCAGGCTCGTGTGGATCGCGGGCAATCATGACGGGCTTACCGGCGGCGCCTGGGGCGGCGAGGTCGCCGACGAGCTGATCGTCGACGGGATCATCTTCCGCCACCAGAGCCAGCGCGGCGAAGCGCGGCCCGAGGTTTCGGGTCATTTCCACCCGAAGCTGCGGCTGACCTTGCGCGGGCGTCCCGTTTCGCGCCCCTGTTTTGCGGGCGACGCGCAGCGCCTGATCCTGCCCGCTTTCGGCAGCCTGACGGGCGGCCTTGCGGCCGAAGATGCTGTGATCGGTGCAAATTTTGCCGGCCCCTATGCCGCGATGCTCGTCGCGCGCGGCCGCCTGTTGTCGATCCCTTGTGGCGGCGCGCGCGCCCATGACGCTACGGCAAGCCGGATCGTCGCCGCAGGCTGACCCCGCAGCGCCGGACATGGTGCCGATTGGGCCTGTGACCAAAAAGCATCACCCGTTGAAAAACGACGTAAAAGTGCGGCTGCGGCTGGATTGGCCTAGCAATTTCGATATGTTCCGCGGGCAACGAAAAAAATGAAATGTTGAGAGGAGTGCCCCTAATGAAATCATCGTCCCTTCTTGCTGCGCGTCTCCTGCGTACCAGCGCGCTAGGCGTATCGATCGCCGTCGCGGCGGTTTCGGTTCCGGCCTTCGCGCAGGACGCGGCCGACACCGCCACAGCCGACGCGATCGACAGCAGCGAAATCGTCGTCACCGCGCAGGGTCGTTCGCAGCGACTCGCCGATGTTCCGGTCGCGATCTCGGCGGTCAGCGCCGAAACGCTGCAGAACAGCGGCGCGAACGACATTCGCCAGCTGAACCAGGTCGCCCCGTCGCTGCTCGTCTCGTCGACCGGCTCGGAAGCCAATGGCTCGGCGCGTATCCGCGGCATCGGCACCGTCGGCGACAACCCCGGCCTCGAAAGCTCGGTCCCGGTGTTCATCGACGGCGTCTATCGTTCGCGTTCGGGCATCGGCCTCAACGAACTGGGCGAACTCGACCGCATCGAAGTGCAGCGCGGCCCGCAGGGCACGCTTGGCGGCCGCAACTCGTCGGCGGGCCTGATCAGCATCTATTCGAAAAAGCCCGACTTCAATTTCGGCGCCAATGGCGAGATCACTTACGGCAATTATGACTTTTGGCGCCTTGCGGGCAGCGTGACCGGCCCGATCGGCGAAACGCTGGCTGCGCGCCTTGACGCCGTCTGGGTGAAGCGCGACGGCTTCCTCACCGACACCAACAACAATCGCGACGTCAACAACCGCGACCGTTATTTCCTCCGCGGCCAGTTGCTGTTTGAGCCGACCGACGCGCTGTCGATCCGCCTGATCGCCGACTATACGTCGCGCGACGAGGAATGCTGCGGTGCGACCTATGTGAGCGCGTCGGTTAACCCCTATATCGGCAACCTCAACAACCCCAGCACCGTCGGCGTCGCGCCGACCACCACGTCGAACAATATCATCAACGTGCTGCGTGATCTTGGCCAGCCGATTGGTGCCTTCAACCAGGGCTATAGCCGCAACATCTCGGTGACGCCGGGCCGCAGCTTCGCCGGCGAGACCAAGGATTACGGTTTCTCGGGCCAGATCGACTATGATCTGGGCGGCGCAAAGCTGACCTCGATCACTGCGTACCGCGAATATCGGTCGGGTCAGGCAGGCGACGTCGACTATAATGCGGTCGACATCCTGTATCGCGCACCGAGCGACGACGCCTATCGCCAGTTCCACACCTTCACCCAGGAACTGCGCCTGCAGGGCGAAGCGTTCGACGGCAAGCTCGACTGGCTGGTCGGCGGCTTCTACGCCAACGAGAAGCTGCGCGTTCGCGACAACCTCCGCTTCGGTAGCCAATATGGCCGCTTTGCGACCTGCCGCATCATCTCGGGCGGCGGCCTCGCCGGTCTCTATTCACCGAACGAGGCGGGCTGCGTCGCCGGCGGCATCACGAACCTGGCCGGGATTGGCCGCAACACCATTGCGGGCGCGAGCGGACCGATTTCGGGCGCCGACATCGTAGCGGGCTTCACTGCGCTCAACGGGCTCAACGATCGCGGCAGCATCAACGACGTCTATCGTCAGAACGGTGAAAACTGGGCGCTGTTCACGCACAATATCTTCCACATCACCGACAAACTCGATTTCACCTTCGGTCTGCGATACACCAACGACAAGAAGGATTTCTCGGCGACCTTCACCAACGACAACACGGTCTGTACCACGGTACAGGGTCTGGTTCTCGACGATGCTGCCAATCCTGCAACGACCGCCACCGCACGCGCTCTTGCCGGCGCCCTCATCGGCCTGGCTTGCCAGGGCAATTCGACGGCCGAACTCAACAATGTCTCGATCAACGACAAGCGGAGCGAGGACGAGTTCACCGGCACGGCGATCCTGTCGTACAAGCCGATCGACGACCTGATGGTCTATGCGAGCTATTCGCGTGGCTACAAGGCGGGCGGGTTCAACCTCGACCGTTCGGCGCTGAAGTCGCCGATCCTGCCGTTCGCGGCGACCGCGGGCGGCGCGCAGGGACTGGTCCGCAACCTCCAGTTCGACCCCGAAACGGTGAACAGCTATGAACTGGGTGCCAAATATGCGACCGGACCGTTCGGCCTTGGCCTGACTTTCTTCCGCTCGGATTTCAGCAGCTTCCAGCTGAATACGTTCAACGGCACGGTCTTCCTGGTTCAGAATGTCAACGGCTGTTCGAGCGACCTCAACGGCGGCGATCGCGACCAGAGCAAGTTCCTTGGCGCGCCGAACTATAACGCCGCCGCGGGGACGACGGGCGCCTGTCCGACCGACGACGTCAGCTATGGCGTCCGCTCGGAAGGCTTCGAACTCGAAGCCTCGCTGGTTCCGGCGCGCAGCTTCCGCATGACGGCGGGCCTGACCTACGCAAAGACGAAATATCGCGGCCAGCTGGTCGGCAATGATTCGGGCGCACCGCTCGATCAGGCGCTTCGCCTGTTGCCGGGCAACAATCTGTCGAACGCGCCCGAACTGGTCGCGACCGGCAGCGTCGCCTGGACGCCCGATATCGGCAGCGGCGGCCTGTCGGGCCTCGTCTATATCGATGGTCGCATGACCAGCGATTACAACACCGGTTCGGATCTGTTCCCGCAGAAGGAACAGAACGGCTATGCGATCTTCAATGCGCGCATCGGTCTTCGCGGCCCCGACGAGAAATGGGGCATCGAGTTCTGGGGGCAGAATATCTTCAACAAGCAATATGCCCAGGTCGCGTTCAACTCGCCGTTCCAGGAAGGCGGCACCTCGACCGGCACCGCTTTCGCCGACCCGCAATATCCGGGCGGCCGCCAGATCTTTTCGCAGTTCCTGGCCGAACCGCGGACTTATGGCGTGACGCTGCGCGGCAAATTCTGATCGCGTAGACAAGCTTCGGAAACCGCCCGCTCGCTTCGGTGAGCGGGCGGTTTCTTTTTGGGTTTTGCGCGGCGGCGACGAAGACGCGAAGAAGTTGCGTCTGCTGCGAAGCGGCCTTTCACTCTGACATCGGAATAGACGCGAGGTTGATCGAGTAGGGGCCTATCGGCCGATCGCTATCGTCTTCGCGTCGTCGCGTCGTCGCGTCTTCGCGTGAAAATTCTAGCGCGCTCTGGCCGCCTGATGCGCGATGTCGGTCATCAGTTTGCGGAACAATACCGCCCCGGCCGTCCCCGACGATTTGAGCGCCCGCTCGCAATCGAGCAACCGCGTCATCAGCCGTGCGACGCGTACCGAATCCCAGATGTGGAGCTGCGCGGTCACCGCGTCGCGTTCCTTCCAGAACACGCCGCTGCTTTTGGCGGCGACGACGGTTGCGGGGTGCGCGCCGGCATCGACCTCGGCGCGCAGCCGCGCGAGTTGCATCGCGCGGATGCCGAGCGCGCGGATGATGCGGATCTCGGCGACCCCGACCGCCGCTGCCTGCGACAGCATTTCGGGAAGGTCGCGCACTTTGCCGCCGAGCGCCACATTGATGCACTCGCTGACATCTTCCTCGTGCGTCGCGGCGCCCAGCGCGGCGATATCGGCGGCGGTCACCTGTCGCTGCCGGTCTGGCGCGGCGTCGAGATAGAGCGCGATCTTTTCGATCTCGCGGCGCATCAGCGCCTGGTCGCCCGAGACAAGATCGACGAGCAATTGCGCCTCTGCATTGCCGAAGCGGAGCCCCTGTTCCTGCGCTGCGCTCATCGCGATGCCGACCAGCGCGCGGCGGTCGGGTTGATAGCAGATGGCGGCAACCGCATGGTCCGAGCCTTCGACCAGCTTGACGAGCTTCGACTTGGCGGTGATCGACGCGCCGCTGGCGACGACCGGATTGATCACCGTGTCGGCGGCCAGCAAGGCTTCAACCGCGGCAAGACTGTCATCGCCGCTGCCCGAAATTTCGAGCCGGATCACGCGCGCGGACGAGAAAAGCGACATCGACGCGGCTTCGGCAGCCAGCAACGACGGGTCCTGCGACAGCTGCGTGCCGGTCAGGTCGAGCCGTTCGGCGTCCTTTCCCGCAAGCCCGATCAAATGGCCTGCGACGGCTTCCATCGTCGCTTCGTCGGGTCCGGTAAGGAGAGTGAAACGAACCGCGGGGTCGAGGCGCGTCTGGCGTTCGAGGTCGGCAGGCTTGACGCTTTTCATTGCCCGCCGGGCGCCGCCGGTGCGTCGGCGGTGCGCCCACCGCCGCGATCGGCGAACACGGCGAGGCGCGTGACGATCTGGTCGGCGACGGCCGAGGCGAGCCGTTCGAGCGCCGAGGATTCGGCCGCGATCGTCGCATATTCACTGCCGACGACGTCGATCCCCGCATCGGAAAAAGCCGTCGCGTCGAGAAGCACTTCACCCGACGCGGCATCGACGAGCTGGTAGCGCGCGCGCAACGTCCGCCGTTCGCGCGTCACCGCATCGTCGGCGCGAACGCCGAAGCCGGTGATCGAATCCTCGAGCCGGACATCGAGCCGCAGCCGCTTGCCCGCGCCCTGTCCGCCCTGCGTCGCCTGGAGCCGGTCGCGGAGTGCATTGCGAACCAGAAAACCCGAATGCCCCTCGATCGGTGCGACATCGACATCGGCCAAAACCTGCGCCACCGCGCCCTTGCTGCCGTTCGCGTAGAGCGGGCGGAGACCGCAGCCGCTGACGAGCAGCGAGGCGGCGACGAGGCTGGCGGTGAAGAGGGTGCGCATCAGGGAACGATATTCACCAAACGGTCGGGGACCACAATCACCTTCTTCGGTGCGGCACCGCCCAGCAGCTCGACAATGCGCGGACGCGCAAGCGCCGCGGCTTCGACCGCTTGCTTGTCGAGGCCCTTGGCGAGCGTCATCGTATCGCGCAGCCTGCCCGCCATCTGGATCGCGATCGTCACCTCGTCATCGACGAGCAGCGCCGGATCGGCGGCGGGCCATGCGGCATCGGCGACCATCGTCGTGGTGCGCTGGCTGGCGGGAAGCGCGGCCCAGCCTTCTTCGGCAAGGTGGGGCATCATCGGCGCGACGAGCAGGATCAGCGTGCGGCACGCTTCGGCACGGGTGGCCGAAGGCGCCGCCTTCTCGATCTCGTTCGCGAGCGCGTGGATCTTGGCGACCGCCTTGTTGAAGCCCAGGGCTTCGACATCGGTCGCGACGCCGGCGATCGTCTGATGCAGCTTGCGCGCGAGCGCCTTGTCTTCGCTGCCGTTGCCGACATTCTCGGTATCGCCGAAGAGGCGCCACAGGCGCTGGACGAAGCGCCATGCGCCCTCGATCCCAGCCTCGCTCCACGGCAGGTCGCGCTCGGGCGGGCTGTCGGACAGCATGAACCAGCGCACCGCGTCGGCGCCATATTGGTCGAGGATCGCGTCGGGATCGACGACATTCTTCTTCGACTTCGACATCTTGATCACGCGGCCGACATCGACCGGCGCGCCGTCGCTTTCGAGCGTCGCGCCGTCGGCGGTTCGCACGATCTCGTCGGGCGTGAAGAAGAGCGGCGCATGGCCTTCACCCTGCGCGCGGCTGTAGGTTTCGTGCGTGACCATGCCCTGCGTGAACAGGCTGGCGAACGGCTCGGCGATGTCGATCATCCGCATATGCTTCAGCGCCCGCGTCCAGAAACGGGCATAGAGCAAGTGCAGGATCGCATGCTCGATCCCGCCGATATACTGGTCGACGGGCAACCAGCGGCGGATGACGTCGGGATCGAAGGGCCTGTCCGACGGCGCGCTGGCGAAGCGCAGAAAATACCAGGACGAATCGACAAAGGTGTCGAGCGTGTCGGTCTCGCGCAGCGCCGCGCCGCCACAGGTCGGGCAGGCGACATGCTTCCACGTCGGGTGGCGGTCGAGCGGGTTGCCGGGGACCGAGAAATCGACATCCTCGGGCAGCACGACGGGGAGCTGGCTCTTGGGAACCGGCACCGTGCCGCACGCGTCGCAGTGGATGAACGGGATCGGGGTGCCCCAATAGCGCTGGCGCGAGACGCCCCAGTCGCGAAGGCGCCATACGGTGGTGCCCTTGCCCCAGCCTTCATGCTCGGCGCGCGCGATCACCGCGGCCTTCGCCTCGTCGATCGACAGGCCGTCGAGGAAGTGGCTGTTCACCAGCTTGCCGTGGCCGGTATAGGCCTCTTTGCCGGCGAAATGCTGCGCAGTCTCGTCGCCATCGGCGATGACGCGGTGGACCTGAAGCCCGTATTTATGCGCGAAGTCGAGGTCGCGCTGGTCGTGCGCAGGGCAGCCGAAGATCGCGCCGGTGCCATAGTCGATCAGCACATAATTCACGACCCAGACGGGCAGGTGCCAATCGGGATCGAGCGGATGCTCGACCGCAAGGCCGGTGTCGAAACCCAGCTTCTCGGCAGTGTCGATCTGCTCGGCCGCCGTACCCTGACGGCGGCATTCGGCGATGAACGCGGTCAGCTCGGGCGAATCCTTGGCGAGCTTTTCGGCCAGCGGATGGTCGGGCGAAATCGCTGCGAAGCTGGCGCCGAACAAGGTGTCGGGACGCGTCGTGAAGACGTCGAAACCGGTCGCGCCGCCCGCGAGCTTGAACGAGAATTCCAGCCCCTGCGACTTGCCGATCCAGTTTTCCTGCATCAGCCGCACCTTGTCGGGCCAGCTGTCGAGGCTGCCCAGACCATCGAGCAGTTCGTCGGCGAAGTCGGTGATCTTGAGGAACCACTGCGACAATTTCTTCTTTTCGACGAGCGCGCCCGAGCGCCAGCCGCGACCGTCGATCACCTGTTCGTTTGCGAGCACGGTCATGTCGACCGGATCCCAGTTCACATAGCTGTGCTTGCGCGTGACGAGCCCCGCGGCGAACAGGTCGAGAAACAGCGCCTGTTCCTGGCCATAATAGTCGGGTTCGCACGTCGCGAGCTCGCGGCTCCAGTCGATCGCAAGGCCCAGGCGCTTCAGCTGCCCGCGCATCGAGGCGATATTGTCGCGCGTCCAGCCGCCGGGGTGGACGCCCTTTTCCATCGCGGCATTTTCGGCGGGCATGCCGAACGCGTCCCAACCCATCGGATGCAGGACATCGTGGCCGGTCATCCGCTTGAACCGCGCGAGCACGTCGCCCATCGCATAGTTGCGGACATGACCCATGTGGATGCGCCCCGACGGATAGGGGAACATCTCGAGGATATAGGCCTTGGGCTTGTCGGCCCCGTCCGCATTCCGGGAGTCGGTCGTGGCAAAGCTGTTCGCGGCGTCCCAGGCGGCCTGCCAGCGGGCATCGGCGGCCAAGGCGCCAAAGCGCGTTTCGCGGGTCATTCTTAGCTTACCCCGTTCGTGTGTGTGGGCGGGCGCGACACGCGCCCCGCCGGATTAGCCCTCGATCGCCGAGCGACGGAGGTCGCGAGCGCGGGTGAGGATGATTTCCTCGAGCTTTTGGACCGTTGCCGCCTGCACCGGCGCATCGACCCAGCTGCCGCCCTGCGCGACCTGGCGCGACGCGGCGACGCGAAGCGCATCGGCGCGAAGATCGCGGTCCAGAATCGATACGGTGACCTTCATCCGCTCGCCGGGGTTCGCCGGATTGGCGTACCAGTCGGTGATGATGACACCGCCCGAGCTGTCGGCCTGAAGCAGCGGCATGAACGACAGCGCATCGAGCGAGGCACGCCACAGATAGCTGTTCACGCCGATCGTCGTCACCTGCGACGCCGCAAGGTCGGCTTTCGGCTTGTCCTTGCCGGCGCAGGCCGACAGGCCGAGCCCGGCGACGCCGAGCAGTGCCAGCGTGGCCGACCGCGAGGCAAGGAAGGAAAGCTTGGACATGCCGGAACACCTTATGAATTGAGCGCCGCGAAAGACGGCACAGGCTGGATTTGCCAGCGTCTCTATCGCCCTTGCCGCCGTCCGGCAAGCGCGGCAATTCGCTCCTCGGCGCCGTTCATCGCCGAGTCAGCTTGCGGCCCCACTGTGGTGTTCGCGCAACAACTTCGACGAAAAGCCGGGAGGGCGCGATAATAAGGTCGGGATTCACTGGAATTATCCCCGTCGGAGTCCTATCTCTCGATTCGATTGGGGTTTGGAGTCGCAAGGTTATGCCGCGGATACCGCGACATCTTTGGAAAGCAGGGCTGTTCGCCGCCGCGGCGATTACGGTTGCGCTGCCGCCTGCGCTCGCTGCGATGACGCGCGGCAACAGCGTCAGCGAGACTCCGCTGTCCGAAACGCTGCTCGGCCAGTTCACCCCGGCTTCGGGCGATGCGCGTCTGATCGCGCGCTACAAGAATATTCCGGTCGAAGCGCGCGGCAATTTTGCCTTCACGCCCGCCGCGATCGATGCAAGCCGCAAGAATCGGGCGATCACCGTCGTGATCCGTGCGCGTGACGAAGCCTCGAGCGCTGCACGCACCGCCGGCCTGGCCGTCGGCCGCAGCAACGCGCCGATCGCGATCGCGCCGGTCGCTTATGATCTCGGCGCGTCGCTCGGTTTTCAGAAATTCGTAACGCCGACGCTGCCGCGCGGTGTCGATATCCGCAACCTGCCCGTCGCCAAGGCGCCCGAAGTGGCCGAGAAGAAGTCGCGCTTCGCGACGCGCGTCATGAACCGCCCGAGCGATCCCGCCGGCGCGACCGACCGCATCACGGCGCCCGGCGACGACCAGAATGTCGACGTCGTCAGCAGCTATCGCCTGACCAAGAATATCGATGTCACGGCTGGCGTGCGGTATCGCACCGACGACCGCGTCCAGCCGCTGACCGATACGCGCCGTGACAGCCAGGCGGTCTATGTCGGAACCGCGTTCCGCTTCTAACCCGCGGCGACGCTCGACCCGCCAAATCTCAACGCAGCTTCGCACGGCGCTTTGCCGCCTTTTCTTCCCACGCATCGATCGCGGCCCAGCCGGGATTGGGTCCGCCTGCGCGGCGAAGATGGCGCCCCCGCGCCTGCGTCATCCCGCCGAGCGCCATCGGCGCGGCGGCCGCGAGGCGCGCGAGGCGAAGCCAGGCCGCCCGCCCGAGCGCAGGTGCGCCGGGATGCGACCGCGTCGGATAGAGCGGCGAGATGAAAACGCCCTGGGCGCCGGCGCGGCGCGCTGCGCGCGCTTCGCGGGGATCATGGACCGGCATGGTCACCGCGAGGCCGAGCTGATGCGCTTGCGCCGCCTGCGCCGCGGCGCGCTGACGCAGATGCACGCCGTCGGCGCCCCAGCGCCTGGCGAGCGCGGGCGACCCGGCGAGCAGCAGGAGCAGCCGCCGCGCGCGCGCGGTTCGGGCAAGGCGGCGCAGCAGCCGCCAGCGCGCACCCGGTTTCAGCGTGCCGTGGCGCAGCACGATACCGCTGCCGGGCGGCACGATCGCCGCCAGCTCGGCCATGCCCGCGGCGATCCGCTCGTCGCTGAACAGCCAGATGCGCGGCAGTTTTCGGGGCAGGGGGTGGCGTCGGACCATCGCCCTTTCTATAGGCGCGTCGCGGGCGCGCGCAACGCGCGCCCTTGAAGGAAAAGCATATGGTGGACCCGGCAGGCCGGCTGGCAGAGGTGAAGGCGACGATCGCAGGCGCAGCGAAGCGCGCGCAGCGGGATCCGGCCGATATCCGTCTGATCGCCGTGTCGAAAACCCGTGATGCCGACGCGATCCGGCCGCTGATTGCGGCCGGCCAGCGCGATTTCGGCGAGAATCGCGTGCAGGAAGCCGCGGCCAAATGGCCCGCGCTGCGCGCCGAGGCCGACGGCATCATGCTCCACCTGATCGGCCAGCTGCAATCGAACAAGGCCGAGGAGGCGGTCGCACTGTTCGATGCGATCCATTCGCTCGATCGCGCGTCGCTGGTACAGGCGCTCGCGAAAGCCTGCGAGAAGGCGGGAAAACAGCCGCAATTGTTCGTGCAGGTCAATGTCGGCGACGAAGAGCAAAAGGGCGGCTGCGCGGTGGCCGACCTGCCCGCACTGCTCGCCGCAGCGGCCGAGGCGGGGCTGACGATCGCCGGCCTGATGGCGATCCCGCCCGCCGAGGTCGAGCCCGCTCCCTATTTCGCCTTGCTCGACGAGCTCGCCGAGCGCCACGGGCTGGCCGGACGGTCGATGGGAATGAGCGGCGACTATGAGACCGCGGTGACGCTTGGCGCGACGCATGTCCGCGTCGGGACGGCGCTGTTCGGGGTGCGCGAATAGGCGGCCTGCGACCAGGAGTTGCCGTTGATCCTCCCTGTCGCGCAGCGATGGGGAGGTGGCAGCGCGCAGCGCTGACGGAGGGGCCATGACACCGCCGTCGCAAGGCCCCTCCACCATCCGCTTCGCGGACGGTCCCCCTCCCCATGGCTGCGCCACAGGGAGGAACCCCTCATTCCTCGTCATCCTGAACTTGTTTCAGGATCCGTGGGGCGACGCACCCTTCAGCACTGCGCCAAATTCAAGCGCACGCCATGGATGCTGAAACAAGTTCAGCATGACGAGCTTTGAACATCCGCTCCCCACCCCCAACCAGCCATCCGCCGAGGCAAAAAAACGCTGTCCTACATTATTCGGCTGTGCCAGCCTTTACCTCGGCTCTTTGAACATGGGGAAAAAGCGATCGCTACCGGTTACGGATAGCGGCAGAAGCCAGGCGCGGCCTGTCCGCGAAACGCGACCAACCGCGCGCTGCACAGGGCTGAACTTTCCTGAACTTTGGAATGACGAGGCGGCCGCTGCGGCAGCCGGGCTCTGGATAACCGAAGGCGGCGCTGGCCGCTCTCGACCCCAAAGCCGACGCCGTTGCCCTATTGATACTCCACCGTCACCGGAATCCGCCCGCGATAATCGCCGTCGCCGAGCGCGGCGACCTGTAGCCGGCCGCCGAAGCGAAATTGCAGGCGACCATCGGCGCCGAGCCGCGGCGCGGCCGACAGATCGGTGGACAGGCCGACAACGCGCGCGGTGCGGCCGTCGCCGCTTTCAAGGTCGACCGTCGGCGGCAGGAAGACGCGCACTTCGGCGCCGGGTTCGCCGCTGACGGTGACGACGCCCGTGAGCGCAAAGCCGCCGAGGTCGACGACGCCGCCGCGCAGGCGACGCACGCCGGTCAGCGGGTCGATTTCGACCTCGCCCCCTGTCGCGCCCACCGCGATGCGGCCCATGTCGAGCTGCGTTTCGACCTCGACGCGGAGCGGGGTTTCGGCCTTGCGGCTCGCCGTGGCGGGGCTGGCGCCCTCCTTGCCGCAGAGCATGCACTGCGCCGACGCCATCGACGGAGCAGTCAGACATAATAGAAGGCCAAGGATCGGGCGCAGTTTCACACCTGACCTGATAGGCGCTCATGGTTAATCCGGGGTAAAGTCGGCGGGGCGCTTATCCGCTGGCGGTACCCCCCTTTTAGGTCTAACCAGCGCGCAATGAGCAGCTCCCCGCTCCCCCGGCTCAATGCCCTCGCCACCGCCGTCCCGGATCATGATATCCACCAGGCTTTCATCGACTGGGCGATCCCGCGCCTGACCGACGAGCGCATTCGTGCGCTGTTTGCACGGATGGCTTCGCGCTCGGGAATCGGGCACCGCTGGTCGGTGCTGCCACCGACCGAAGGCGGCGGATCGCCCGTCGCGCCGGGCGGCTTCTATGACGTTCCCGGCCTGCCCCCGACCTCGACGCGCATGACCGCCTATGCCGCGCATGCACCCGACCTGGCGATGCAGGCGATCGCGAAGCTCGGCGATGCGTTCGATGCGGCGCGCGTGACGCATATCGTCGTCGCGAGCTGCACCGGCTTCGTCGCGCCGGGGATCGACCAGATCCTTGCGCGGCGGCTCGGACTGGCGCCGACGGTCGAACGCGTCCTGATCGGCTTCATGGGCTGCTACGCCGGGGTCACCGCGCTGCGCACCGCGCGGCATATCGTACGGTCCGAGCCCGATGCCGTTGTGCTCGTCGTCAGCGTCGAGCTGTCGACGCTCCACCTCCAGCTCGAGGACAAGCCCGAGCCTTTGCTCGCGATGCTCCAGTTCAGCGACGGTGCCGCTGCGGGGATTGTCTCGGCCGTGCCCGGCGGGCTGGAGCTGGGCGAAGGGATCAGCCTCGCGCTCGAGGACAGCGCCGACCTGATCCGCTGGGACATTGGCGACACCGGCTTTGCGATGCATCTGTCGGGCGAAGTCCCCGCGCGGCTGCGCGACGCGCTCGCTGCACCCGTGATCCGCGAACAGCTGTTCGGAACGGGCAAGCCGCCCGAACTGCTCGCGGTCCATGCCGGCGGCCGTTCGGTGCTCGACGCCGTCGAACATGCGCTTGCCGTGCCGCCCGAAGCACTGGCCGACAGCCGGTCGGTGCTCGCGCGCTTCGGCAATATGTCGTCGGCGACGATCTTGTTCGTGCTCGCCGAAATGATGGAGCGCGGCGCGGCGGGGCAGGGGATTGCGATCGCCTTTGGCCCCGGCCTGGCCGCCGAGGCGATCCGGTTCCGGGCATGAACCCCTTCGCCAGCCTCGCCGAGCCGATCGCGCGCGAGGAGGAAATGGACGCCGCCGAATTGCCGCCGGCACGCTATGCCAAGGTTCTCGCCGACCTGTCGCGCGTCAACGCGCTGACGCTCGCGCGGCGGCCGACGGTCGGGTTTCTCGATCGTGTCAAAGCACGCGGCGTCGGGGCGAAGCCGTGGCGCATTCTCGACGTCGGCTTCGGCGCGGGCGATATGCTGGCGCGAATTGTGCGATGGGGCGATGCGCAGGGAGTCGCGGTCGATCTGGTCGGGGTCGACCTCAATCCGAAGAGCGAGCCCGTTGCCGACGCTCAGCTTCAAGGACGCGCGCGGCTGGTCACCGGCGACTATCGCGATCTGGCGGGGCAGGGGTGGGACATCATCCTCTCGAGCCTGGTCACCCATCATATGACCGCCGCCCAGCGCACCGAGTTCCTGCGTTTCATGGACCGCGAATGCGCGCGCGGCTGGCTGGTCAACGACCTCCACCGCCAGCGGCTGCCTTTTGCGGGCTTCCCGCTGCTCGCGACGCTCGCCTTCGCCGATCCGATCGTGCGTCGCGACGGGCAGCTTTCGGTCGGGCGCAGCTTTCGCCGCGCCGAATGGCAGGCGATGCTGGGCGAAGCGCTGCCCGAAACGGCCAGCGAGTGCCGCATCTTTCGCAGCTTTCCCTATCGGCTCTGTGTCGAGCGCATCCGGTGATCGGGTGACAGCGAGTGATGCGATCGTCGTCGGCGCCGGGCCCGCAGGGGCCGCGGCGGCGATCGGGTTGGCGCGCGCCGGTGCGACCATATTGCTGCTCGAGCGCGCACGCGAAACCGGCGACGCATTGTGCGGCGGATTCCTGAGCTGGCAGACACTGGCGCGGCTGGAAGCGCTCGGCATCGACCGCGGCGCGCTCGGCGGGCAGGCCGTGCGCCGCGTGCGGCTGTTTGCGGGCAAGCGGCACAGCGAGACGGCGCTGCCCGGCGAAGCGATGGGCGTGTCGCGTCACCGGCTCGACAGCGTGCTGCAAGCCGCTGCGGTCGCGGCCGGTGCGAAGCTGGAGCGCGCCGTCCATGCGACGGCTCTGGACGGCGGAGCCATACAGACCCGCGACGGCGCGACCCTGACGGCACCCGCGATCTTTCTGGCTGCCGGCAAGCACGGGTTTCGCGGGCAGCCGCGCGAACCGGCCGAATGGCAGCGGCAAGACCCCGTGATGGGGCTGCGGCTGCGTCTGCCCGCGCATCCCGCGCTCGACCGGCTCGTCGGCGATGCGGTCGAGCTGCACCTGCTCGACCGCGGTTACGCCGGACTCGTCCGGCAAGAAGACGGCAGCGCCAACCTCTGCCTGGCGGTACATAAATCGCGGCTCGACGAAGTCGGCGGCGATCCGGGCGCCTTGCTGCGCGCGCTTGGCGACAGGCTACCGCATCTTGGCGAGCGGCTTGCGCATGCCGACTGGAGCCGCGCCGTCGATGCGATCGGCCATGTCCCCTATGGCTGGCGCACCGCGGACACCAGGGCCGGCCTGTTCCGGCTCGGCGACCAGGCCGGCGTAATCCCGTCGCTGGCGGGCGAAGGCATGGGGCTGGCGGTCGCGAGCGCGGCGGCAGCGGTGGCGGCGTGGCGTCACGGCGGGACGGATGCGGCACCCGATTTTCAACGCGGCCTTGCCGCGCGCATGACGCGCCCGTTCGCGCTCGCGAACCTCGTCTGGCGCGCGGGCGAAAATCGCCGCACCGCAGCGCCCATGACAGTCTTGGCGTCACTTTTCCCGTCGCTGGTGCGAAGGATGTCGCAGGCGACGCGAATCGATACCCGCTGAGCGCGCGCCTCTTGCGGCAGCGCCGCCGAAAGCCGATATTGGAACCAACAGCGAAGGCGCCCGAAACGGCGCATCCGAAGGAGATTTCGCATGACCGATCCGAAAACCGATAAATCCCTCGATCCGATGGCGCATCATGTGCTGCGCGAAGGCGGCACCGAACGGGCGTTCACCGGCAAATATACCGACCACAAGGGCGACGGCGTCTATCGCTGCGCCGGTTGCGGCGAGCCCTTGTTCGACAGCCAGACCAAATATGACAGCGGCTCGGGCTGGCCAAGCTATACCGCGCCCGCCGTCGGCGCCGCGGTGAAGGAACTGACCGACAAAAGCCACGGCATGGTCCGCACCGAAGTGCGCTGCGCGAAATGCGAAGGCCATCTGGGCCATGTCTTTCCCGACGGTCCCGGGCCGACCGGGCTGCGGTACTGCATCAACAGCGCAGCGCTTGACTTCGCCGACCGCGGGCAGGAAGAGGCTGACACCGGCAAGGGGTAACCCACCCGCAGGAAGGAATACTCAGCTTTGCGCCGCGAACGACAGCAGCAGGCATCCGCAGGTAAATCGTCATCGGCAGGAAAAGGCGGCGGCTCGTCCGTTCCGCCGCCGCGCTCGCGCTTCCGCATCTGGCTCCGGCGGCTTTTCCGCTGGGGCCTTGGCCTCGCGTTCGTCGGCTTGGTCGCGGTCGCGGTGGCCGTCGGCATTGCGGTCCAGCGCATCCCGAGCTTCGAGGAACTCAAGAAGTCGCCCGCCGGCCAGACGATCCGCGTCCACGCCGCCGACGGCACCGTTTTCCTTTCGCTCGGCCCGAATTACGGTCGCTGGCTGACCTTGCGCGAAACGCCGCAGGTCATGCAGGACGCGATGGTCGCGGTCGAGGACCGGCGGTTTCGCTATCACCCCGGCGTCGACCCCGTCGGCCTCAGCCGCGCTGCGGTTTTCGCCGCCCAGCATTATGGCACCGGCCGCCGCATGCAGGGCGCCTCGACGATCACCCAGCAGCTCGCGCGCAACATCTTTCTGTCGAACAGCTACACCTGGACGCGCAAGGCACGCGAGATGGTGCTTGCGATGGCGCTCGAATGGAAATTCTCGAAGGACGAGCTGCTCGAACTCTATCTCAACAAGGTCTATTTCGGCGGCGGCAGCTATGGCATCGACGCCGCGTCGCGGCGTTTCTTCGGGCATAGCGCGACCGAAATGTCGCTATCCGAAGCCGCGGTGGTTGCGGGGCTGGTCAAGGCGCCGTCGCGTTATTCGCCGACGGCCGACGCGCAGGCCGCGCTGGGCCGCGCCGACGTCGTTCTCTCGGTGATGGTCGACGCAGGCGTGATCACTCAGTCGCAGGCCGACAGCGCCAAGCCCGCCGACGTCCAGATGGCGCAGGAAACCGGTCAGAACAGCGCGCGCTATTTCTCCGACTGGGCGCTGCCGCAACTCGACATGCTGATCGACGAAGGCGCCGAGGCGCTCGACGTCTATACGACGATCGACCTCGACATGCAGCGCGCGGCGACCGCGGCGATCCAGGCCGATACGCCGAAAGGCGTGCAGGGTGCGCTGGTATCGCTCGATCGCGACGGCGCGGTGCGCGCGATGGTCGGCGGCACCGATTATGTCACCTCGAACTACAACCGCGCGACGCAGGCGATGCGCCAGCCGGGCTCGGCGTGGAAGCTGTTCGTCTATATGGCGGCCCTTGAGGCGGGGTATAAGGTGGGCGACCAGGTCGTCGACGAGCCGGTGACGATCAACGGCTGGTCGCCGCGAAACTCGTCGGGGCGCTTTGCCGGGACGATGGATTTGCGCACGGCCTTTGCCTATTCGGTGAACACCGTCGCGGCGAAGCTGGGCGACGAGGTCGGTTTCTCTGCGGTCGCGAACATGGCGCGTCGTTTTGGCATTACCACCCCGATCAACACCCATCCCTCGATGGTGCTCGGCAGCGCCGAAGTGCGCGTGATCGACATGACCGCGGCCTTTGCCGCGGTGTCGCGCAAGGGCGTGTCGGTCGAACCTTATGGCATCACCAAGGTGACGACCGCCGATGGCCGCCTGCTCTATCAGCGACCGCCCGAGCGCGGCCAGACGCTTGTCGACAGCTGGGTCGCGGCAGGCATCACCGATCTGCTTCAGACCGCCGTCAACACCGGCACCGGCAAAGCAGCGCAGATCGGCCGCCCCGTTGCCGGCAAGACCGGCACGACGTCGAGCAACAAGGACGGATGGTTCCTCGGCTTTTCGAGCGGACTGACCACCGGCGTCTGGATGGGCCGCGACGATGCGAAGCCCGTCGGCGGGCTGCAGGGCGGCCGCGCGCCGGCGAAAGCCTTCGCCGACTATATGCGCGTCGCGGTCGCGCGGCGCCCCGTCGAGGCGTTCGATACCGAGGTCAAGCTTCCCGACTGGCAGCTCGAGGACGAAGGCGACGCCTATATGGGCGAACATGGCGAAGGCGGGCTGGTCGACGAGAATGGCATGCCGATCGAACTGCCCTCGGCCGCGCCCCCGCCCGAAGGCGATAACCTGCTGCCGCCCGAAGAGGTTGGTCCGGAGCTCAACCAGCAATGGATCGAGGAACAGACGGGGCGTCGGCCCGCCGACAACGGTGCGGCAAGAAACGCGCCGGCGCCGGTGCAGAAGGCGATACCACTTGTGAAAGGCCTGCCGCCGCGCCCACCCAGCGGCGAAGGCAATTAGGTAAAGCGGTAACGGTGAAGCCCGCGCCCTTCGCGGCGCAGCCAGGCGCGCGCCGTCGATACATCGCCGTCATGCAATTCGTCGACGAGCGCGTGGAACGCGGCGCCATGGTCCATGTGCCGCAAATGCGCGACCTCATGCGCGACGGTTGCGCGGCGAACATGGTCGGGCGCCATCACGAGCCGCCAGCTATAGCGGAGGTCGCCGTCATGCGTGCAGCTGCCCCAACGGCTGCGCGGATCGCCGACGCCGATCCGGCCGATGCCGAGCCCGGCTTGCGCCGCGACCTCGCGGCTTTCGCGGGCCATCAGGTCGAGCGCTTCGGCCTTCAGCCAGCGTTCGATGCGGCGGCCGACCGTCTCCTCCGGACCGCCAACGCATAGCGCGTCGCCCGTCAGCCGAACCGCGCGAGGCGCGGCGGCGGACCAGTCGACCCGTCGCTCGATGCCAAAGACCGGTAAGCGGGCGCCAGGCCCGACGCTTACCGGTGCGGTCGCCTTGCCGACCTGTTCGTTCAGCCAATCCTGTTGTTCGCTCGCCCATTTGAGCGCGCGGGCAGCGCTCGCGCGGCGCGGCAGCGTCAGCCGAAGCTCGCCGCGCGCGCCATCGAAGATCAGCTTGTAGCGGCGCGATTGGGCATGGTGGACAAGCCGGATCGGCCACGGCGTTTCGCCCACCCATATCTGGGGCCGGTCGTCGCGAAGGTCAGACGACGCGTTCGACAAGATGATTCTCCAGCGGCCCGGCCATATTCTCGGCCACCGTCCAGCCGACGATCGACTGGCCCGCGCGATGCACCGCGTCGCGATCGCCGCAAACCAGATAATGCCATGCGGGCAACGGATCGCCCTCGGCGCGCAGGCGATAGGCGCAGGTCTGCGGCAACCATTCGATGTCGGCGACCTTTGCCTTGGTCAGCGTCAGGCAGTCGGGGACATGGCGTCGGCGATGCTTGTAATCGCCGCAGCGCGCGGTGGCGAGATCGAGCAGGCGACACGCGACATTGGTCGGACAGATACGCCCCGTGTCCTCGTCCTCCAGCTTGTGCAGGCAGCATTTGCCGCAGCCGTCGCACAGAGCCTCCCATTGCCCGGCGTCGAGGCTGGCAAGCGGCGCTTCCCAAAAGGGTTGCGCCTCGCGGGTCATCACTTGACCCACTTCGCCAGCTCGGCCGCGACCTTGTCGGGCGCGCCTTCATCGGGATCGGTCGACGGATCGTCGAGCGGCAGCAGTGCAAGCGGCTTGCCCTGCGGGTCCATCAGGAAAGCGAGCTGGCTGTGCGCCATCAGATAGCGGTCGGGCGCCGAACCCGGCACCTTGTTATAGGTGACGACATAGGCTTTCGCGACCGCGGCGATCTGCTCGGGTGTCCCGGTCAGGCCGACAAGCCGTGGGTGATAGCGGCTGACGAAAGGCTTGAGCGCCGCGGGCGTGTCGCGTTCGGGGTCGACGGTGATGAACATCGGCGCGACCTTCGCACCGCGCGCCGCGTCGGCCTTTTCGAACTGCGACAGGCCGCGCATCAGCTTCTGCAGATCGACCGGGCAGATGTCGGGGCAAAAGCTGTAGCCGAAATAGACGAGGCGATATCGGCCGGCAAAATCGGTATCGCGAACGGTCTTGCCGTCCTGATCGGTCAGCGTGAAAGGCCCGCCAATCCGCGCGCCGGCGAGCGGCGGGTCGGCGGCGGGCGCGCTCGCCGGGGCATTGCAGCCCGCAAGCGCCGCACCCAAAATCAGCAGCAGGCTTGAACGGGCGATCTTTTGCCCCATAATATCGATATTCATCATGCGGCCAGCCTTGATCGGCTAGGGCATGAAAATCAACCTTTGTCGTCGCCCAGGCGGCGCTCAGCCAGATATATCAGGGGTCTCCCGATCATGTTTCGACGCGCGGAATTCCGCCTTGCTTCCCTTGCCCTGCTCGCCGTCGCGACGATCGGCATTTTTGCCGCGAGCCCTGCGCTCGCCCAGTTCCGCGGGGGCTTCGCGTTTCTGCAAGCGGTCGACAAGCGCGACGGCACCAAGGCGACCGATGCGCTCAAGGGCGATCCGACGCTGATCAATACGCGCAATCCGGACAATGGCGAAACCGCGCTGATCATTTCGACCAGGAAGCGCGACATAGTCTGGGTGCGCTTCCTGCTCGGCAAGGATGCCGACCCGTCGATCGGCGACCGGCAAGGCGTCACGCCGCTGATGCACGCGGCGCTGATCAATTTCCCCGAAGGCGCGGAGGCGCTGCTCGGCGACAAGGCTCCGGTCGACCAGACGAACCGGCGCGGCGAAACCGCGCTGATCCTGGCGGTGCAGACCAAGAATGCGGCGATGATCCGCCTGCTCGTCCGCAACGGCGCGAATCCCGACAAGGCCGACCATATCGCGGGCATGTCGGCGCGCGACTATGCGAAGCGCGACGACCGCAGCGGAACGATCGTCGCGATGCTCGATGCCAAGGCCGATACGGTGCGCGATACGGGGACTGTTTTCGGTCCCAAATAGGCGCCAATGTGATATTTCAATTGACAATCACACTCTGATGTGAAAATGCGCGTGCATGTCTACGCAACTCATCGACCGTATCCGCGCCATCGTCGAAGACGGGACCATGTCCCGTTCGGGGCTGGCGCGCGCCGCAGGTCTTCACGCCAACAGCCTCCGCGACCTGGATTCGGGCGGCTGGAACCCCACTGCCGACACGCTGCGCAAGCTGGAAAACTGGCTCGCGCATGGCAGCGACCTCTCGCCGATGGCAACGCCCGAAGAGATCATTGCCGAAGCGCGCAACGGCCGCATGTTCATCCTCGTCGATGACGAGGATCGCGAGAATGAGGGCGATCTGGTCATCCCCGCGCAGATGGCGACCCCCGATGCGGTCAATTTCATGGCAACGCACGGCCGCGGGCTGATCTGCCTGACGCTGACCAAGGCGCGCGTCGATCTGCTCGGGCTCGAACTGATGAGCCGCCAGAACGGCACTCGCCACGAAACGGCGTTCACGACGTCGATCGAGGCGCGCGAAGGCGTCACGACCGGCATTTCGGCCGCCGACCGTGCGCGCACCGTGTCGGTGGCGATCGACGGCGGCAAGGGCCGCGACGATATCGTGACCCCGGGCCATGTCTTTCCGCTGATCGCGCGCGACGGCGGCGTGCTTGTGCGCGCCGGACATACCGAGGCCTCGGTCGACATCGCGCGACTGGCGGGGCTCAACCCATCGGGCGTCATCTGCGAGATCATGAACGACGACGGGTCGATGGCGCGGCTCGACGACCTGATCCCCTTCGCGCGGCGCCACGGGCTGAAGATCGGCACGATTGCCGACCTTATCGCCTATCGCCATCGCAACGACCGGCTGGTCGAATGCGTGTCCGACGATCCGTTCGAATCCGATTATGGTGGCGACTGGCGGCTCAAATCCTATCGCAACAAGATCGACGGAAGCGTCAATCTGGTGCTGCAGAAGGGCGCGGTCGATCCCGGGGGCGTCACGCTGGTCCGCATGCACGCCGTATCGATCTTCGACGACATCATGGGTCGCCCCGGCCCAAAGAAGCGCCGCCTGCAACGTTCGATGGACGCGATCGGCGAAGCCGGTGCCGGTGTCATCGTGATGCTGATGCGCCCGCTGCCCGGATCAGCCGAAGCCGATACGGCGCCGCCGCCCGAAGGCGGCATGGACCTGCGCACCTATGGCATCGGTGCCCAGATCCTTGCCGACCTGGGCGTTCACGCGATGGAATTGCTGACGCCCTCGCACAATAATCTCGTCGGCCTCGAAGGCTATGGCCTGTCGGTCGTCGGCGAACGTTCCATCCCCGGGGAGGCCGCATAATGGCGCACGTCCTTATCGTCGAAGCCCGCTTCTATTCGCATCTCAACGACATGCTGCTCGACGGCGTGCGCAGCGCGCTCGACTCCGCCGGGCATAGCCACGACACGGTGACCGTCCCCGGCGCGCTGGAAGTTCCCGCAGCGATTTCGCTCGCCGCCGACAGCGGCCGCTATGACGCCTATGTCGCGCTGGGCGTGGTCATCCGCGGCGAAACCTATCATTTCGAGGTCGTCTCGAACGAAAGCGCGCGCGGCATCATGGCGCTGACGCTCGACGGTCTTGCGATCGGCAACGGCATCCTGACGGTCGAGAATGAAGAGCAAGCGCTTGCGCGCGCCGACAAGACGCGCAAGGATAAGGGCGGCGAGGCCGCGAAGGCCGCGATCGCCATGTTGGCTCTGAAGGAACAATTCGGCATTGGTTGATCGCCCGCCTCCCAGCCGCTTTTCCGTCGTCGAGCGCGGCGGTCGGTTGGTGGTGATCGACAAGGAAACCGGGCAGGTCCCGCTGAGCGCTGCCGAGCGCATGGAAATTCACGACCGCAATCTGGGTGTCGAGCCGATTCGGCCTGCCAAGACGAGCGCCGCGCCCGATCTGTCGGCCGCTGCCCGCGCCGAATCGGGGTTGAGCGCCCGGCCCGCACCGGAACGGCAAGCCGCTCCGACCGCAGCTCCAGCACCCGCGCCAGCGGCCGGCGACGGCAAGGTTCGCATCGCCGCTGCCATCGCCGAGCGCAACAAACGGCCGTGGACTCAGCCGCCGACCGATCGTCCGGCGCTGAAATCGACATCGCAGCCGGCGCCGAGCGCAAGCCGGCCGGCGCCGCAGGCAGGCGGACAGCGCAAGACGATCGTCACAGGCAAATGGTGGGATTCGAAAGGGCCGCGCACGATCGAGCTCGGCCCAAAGGGCCAGCAGACGCTGAGCGGAGGGTTCGTGACGCTGTTCGTCGCCCTCGCGATCGCGGCGATCGTCACGCTGTTCATCGAACCGCTGCTGCTGTTCGCAGGCGCCTTCGTCCTGTTCCGCTTCGGCGGCACGGTCCTGGGGCCGATCGGCGCCGGGATCGTCGACAAGGCCCTCGCCGAACGGAATTAGCAAAAATCCTCCCCATCGCGGCGCGACAGGGAGGATTTGCGAAGCCGTTACGCTGGAACCAGCGCCGGATAGTCGGTGTATCCCTCGGGACCCGGCGAATACCAGGTCTGCGGATTGTCGGCCGCCCATTCGGCGCCGTCACGGATACGCTCGACGAGGTCGGGGTTGCCGATGAACGGCCGGCCGAACGCGATTGCGTCGGCAAGGCCGCTTGCCAGGGCCGCTTCGGCCTTCGCGACGTCAAAGTCGCTGTTGAGCATCAGCGGACCCTTGAACGCCGCCCGAATCGCGGGCGACTGTTTCGGCACGTCGGTCTTGCCGAAGGTGCCGTCGGGACCCGGCTCGCGCAGCTCGAGGAAGCCGATGCCCAGCGCATCGAGCGCCGCTGCGGCCGCCGGGAACAATGTCTCGGGCGCACTGTCGTCGACGCCTTGCGTCGCGCCGTTGGGCGACAGGCGCACCGACACGCGGCCCGCGCCCCAAACGCCGATCAGCGCTTCGGTGACTTCGCGAAGCAGGCGGATGCGATTTTCGACCGACCCGCCATAATCGTCATCGCGCAGGTTCGACCCGTCGCGCAAGAACTGGTCGATCAGATAGCCGTTGGCGCCGTGAAGCTGGACGCCGTCGAAGCCCGCGCGTTTGGCATTCTCCGCCGCGAGTACATAGTCGGCGATCACGCGCGGGATCTCGTTCAGTTCGAGCGGGCGCGCCACCTCCAGGTCCTTGCGGCCGACCGGCGTATGCGCGCGGCCCTCACCGACTGTCGCCGAAGCCGACACGGGGAGCTTGCCGTCGTTGAACACCGAATGGACGAGCCGTCCCATGTGCCAGAGCTGCGCGACGATGCGCCCGCCGGCCTGGTGGACGGCGTCGGTCACCGGCTTCCAGCCTTCGACCTGCGCATCGGTCCACAGGCCCGGCGCCGACGGCCAGCCAAGGCCTTCCTGCGAAATACCGGTTGCTTCGGAGATGATCAGCCCCGCCGATGCGCGCTGGCGATAATAGTCGAGCGCCAGCTCGTTCGGTACGAAGCCGGGACCGGCGCGGCCGCGCGTCAGCGGCGCCATGACAATGCGATTCGGCGCCTCGATGGCGCCCAGCTTGATCGGATCGAATAGTGATACGGCCATGTTTCCTCCACGACTCACTTTCCTGGCGACGACCCCAGCGGTCATCGCTATGGCCCGCGAAGCTATGGACGTCGCGGCGCCAACACAATGGTGCGTAGCAAAAGAAAATCTAAATGACGGTGAAGACGGAAAGGATCGACGAACGCGAGGCCGCCGGAACCGAACCCGGCCGCTGGGCTTTCGTCGCGCTGTTGGCCGGCAATATTTCCTTGTCGATCGGTGCGATGCTCGTTCGCCTCGCCGACACCGGCCCCACCGCATCGGCCTTTTGGCGGATGACGATCGCGCTGCCTTTCCTGCTCCTCTTTGCATGGCGTGAAAGCTGCAGAAAGCTGCCGCCGCGACCGGCGATCGCGATTGCGGCCGTCGCGGGGATATTCTTCGCGCTCGACCTTGCCGCCTGGCACCTCGGCATTCTGCAGACCAAGGTCGCGAACGCCACCTTGTTCGGCAATTGTGCCAGTCTGTTGCTCGTCCTCTGGACGATCTTCCTCACCCGCCGCTTGCCGCGCGGATGGCAGGCGCTGGCGATCCTGCTCGCCTTTGCCGGATCGGCGCTGTTGATGGGGCAAAGCTATGAACTTTCGCCCGACTATCTGGTCGGCGATCTGCTCAGCCTGCTCGCCGGCGTTCTCTACACCGGCTATGTCATCCTGATGCAGCGCGTGCGCGGGACGGTCGCGCCCTGGACCGCGCTGTCAATCGCGTCCGTCGTCTGCGTCCCGATCCTGCTCGGCACCGCGCTGGCGCTCGGCGAGCGGATCATGCCGGTCAACTGGACGCCGCTGATCCTGCTCGCGCTGACCAGCCAGATCGTCGGGCAGGGGCTGATGACGTGGTCGCTGCCGCGCTTCTCACCGCTTGTCCTCGGCCTCACTTTGCTCGTCCAGCCCGCGGTTGCCGCGCTCGCGGGATGGATCATGTTCGACGAACGGCTCGGCGCGATCGATATTTTCGGCGGGATGCTCGTCGGTGCCGCGTTGGTATTGATCCGGTTGCCGAGCCGCGGTGCAAAGCCTATCTGATGCCTATGGCTGTCACGCTCCCCGCCGATCCGACGCTCGACGAGATTCGCGCCGCCCTCGCGCCGCTGGTCGCAGAGAATGCCGCGTTCGATGGCTTCAGCCAGCAAGCGCTCGCCGACGCGGCGGCGCGGCTCGGCGTCGATGCCGACGTCGCCCGGCTCGCGTTTCCGGGTGGCGGCCGCGATATGGTCGACGCGTGGTTTGCGGTCATCGACACCGCGATGGCCGAACGCTGGCCTGCCGAAAAGCTCGCGACGCTCAAGATCCGCGACCGCATCACCACGCTCGTCGAAACGCGCATCGACCTGCTCGCGCCGCATCGCGAATCGCTGCGCCGCGCGCTCGCCTTGCTCGCGCTGCCAACCAACGCACCGCATGCTGCAAAGCTTGGCTGGCGCGCGGCCGATCTGATGTGGAGCCTTGCCGGCGACACGGCGACCGACTTCAACCATTACAGCAAGCGCACGATCCTCGGCGCCGTCTATGGCTCGACCATGGCGGTCTTCCTGAACGACGACAGCGAAGATTTTGCCGAAACGCGGGCATTTCTTGCCCGGCGGATCGACCAGGTCATGCGCTTCGAAAGCTGGAAGCACCGCCGCGCCGCGCGGGGTATAGAACGCCCCAGCCTGGCACGTTTTGTAGGGCGGTTGCGCTATCCCGGGCGCTGACCGGGCTCGATAAAGAACTGGCGCCACTCGATCGATATTGATAATCGCTCGCAAATGACAGCTTTGCTCGCGAACGTGTTGGACAAGGCGCCGCTTGGCGTGATGGTGCGGATCATCCGGATCGACTGGGATGCGATGTCCGACGACGAAGGCCGACGCCTGCGCGAGTTCGGCCTGATGGAAGGCTGCGATGTCACGCCGCTCCACCGCGGCAGCATCTTCTCGCGCGATCCGCTTGCGCTCACCATCGGGCGGATGCAGGTGATCATTCGCGCCAAGCAAGCCGCAGCGATCGAAATCGAGCCCGTCGCATGACGGCCGCGATTCCCTCGATCGCGCTCGTCGGCAATCCCAATGCAGGCAAGTCGAGCCTGTTCAACGCGCTCACCGGCGCGCGGCAAAAGATCGCCAATTATCCCGGCGTCACGGTCGAGCGAAAGGCAGGGCATGCCAGCTTTGCCGACGGACGGCCGCTATCGCTGATCGATCTTCCGGGCACCTATAGCCTGACGCCTGCGAGCCTTGACGAGGCCGTGACGCGCGACGTCGTGCTCGGCCGGCAAGAGGGCGAAAAGCGCCCCGATGCGTTGGTCGTTGTTGTTGATGCGGCGAATCTCGACAATCATCTGTGCTTCGCGCTTGAACTTCTGACGCTCGGCTTGCCGACGGTGGTCGCGCTCAACATGCTCGACCTCGCGACCCGCGACGGGCTGACGCTCGATCCCGAGCGCCTGTCGCGCGAGCTGGGTGTGCCGGTCGTCCCGACCGTCGCGGTCCGCAAGCGCGGCCTCACCGATTTGCTCGCCGCGGTCGACGGCGCGATCCAGTCGCACCAGCCGCGCGCTGCCATCGCCGCGCCGCAGAACGACGCCGCGCTCCACCAGCGCGCCCGCGCGATCGCGCGCGCCGCGACACTCGACGAAACGCCGGTCCGTCGCTGGACGCAGCGCGTCGACAATGTGGTGCTGCATCCGGTCGCCGGACTGTTGATCCTGCTCGCCCTGATGTTCGTGATGTTTCAGGCGGTCTATGCCGCCGCCGAAGCGCCCGCCGATATCCTCGAGGGCGGTATTGCGATCGTACAGGCATGGGTCGTCGACACGCTGCCCGACAACTTCCTGCGCGGATTGATCGTCGAAGGGCTGCTCGCGGGCGTCGGCGCGGTGATCGTCTTTCTGCCGCAGATCCTGATCCTCTTCCTCTTCATCCTGCTGCTCGAAGCATCGGGTTACATGGCGCGCGCGGCGTTCCTGATGGACGGGCTGATGGGCAAGGTCGGCCTGTCGGGGCGCGGCTTCATTCCGCTGTTGTCGAGTTTTGCCTGCGCGGTTCCCGGCATCATGGCGACGCGCGCGATCCCCGACGAAAAGGACCGGCTGACGACGATCCTGATCGCGCCGCTGATGACCTGTTCGGCGCGCATGCCCGTCTATACCCTGATCATCGGCGCCTTCATTCCGGCCCGCCAGGTTGGCAGCACGCCGATCGGTCTGCAGGGCCTCGTCCTGTTCGGCCTCTTCATCAGCGGGATCGTCGGCGCACTGCTCGTCGCGCTGATCCTCCGCCGCTCGGTCACCAAGGGCAATGCCGCGGGCTTCATGATGGAAATGCCGCGGTACCAATGGCCGCGCGTCGGCGACATCGCGATTGCGCTATGGCAACGCGCGTGGATCTTCCTGCGCCGCGCCGGCACGATCATCGCGATGACGACGGTGGTGCTGTGGCTGCTCCTGAGCTTCCCGAAAGTGCCCGAAGGCAGCAACGCGACCCAGGTCGAATATAGCGTCGCGGGACGCATCGCGAGCGGGCTCGAGGTCGTCGTCAAACCGATCGGCTTCAATCATGACATCGCGCTCGCGCTGATCCCCGCGATGGCCGCGCGCGAGGTTGCGGTCTCGGCGCTGGCGACCGCGAATGCGATCGATGCAGGGGGCGACGAGGCCGCGATGGCACAGTCGCTCAGCGAGAGGCTCCAGGGTCGCTGGAGCATCGCGACGGCGCTGGCTTTCCTCGCCTGGTTCGTCTTCGCGCCCCAATGTATTTCGACGATCGCGATCACCCGGCGCGAGACCAATGGCTGGAAATGGCCGCTGTTCATGGTTGGCTATTTGTTCCTGCTCGCCTATGCCGCTGCGGGAATCACATATTGGACAGCCGTCGCCTTTGGACTAGGCTGATCCTCCACATTTTCTAGCGGAGCGGAGCGGCAATGGCTGGCAGCGTCAACAAGGTAATTTTGATCGGCAATCTGGGCGCCGATCCCGAAATCAAGTCGTTCCAGAACGGCGGCAAGATCGCCAACATCCGCATCGCGACTTCCGAACAGTGGAAGGACCGCATGACCGGCGAGCGCAAGGAGCGCACCGAATGGCATAATGTCGTCATCAATGGCGACGGGCTGGTCGGCGTGGTCGAACGCTTCCTGAAAAAGGGCTCGAAGGTTTATATCGAAGGCAGCCTGCGCACCCGCAAATGGCAGGATCGCGACGGCAACGACAAATATACGACCGAGATCGTGATTGCCGGCATGGGCGGCACGCTGACTATGCTCGACGGCGCGCCCGGCGGCGGCGGCGGGTCACGCGGCGGCGATAGCTGGTCGCAGGGCGGCGGCGCATCCGGCGGCGGCGGCGGATCGAGCGGCGGCTGGGATCAGGGCGGCGGTTCGTCGGGCGGAAGCTCGGGCGGCGGCGGCTTTGGCGGCGGCAGCGCGGGTGGCGGCGGTGGCCGTCCGCCGTTCGACGACGATCTGGACGACGACGTCCCCTTCTGAGAAATTCCGCCGACGTCCGTTCGTGCTGAGCGTGTCGAAGCACCATCCTTGTTGCGACGACCCAAAGAAGGAACAGTCCTTCGACAGGCTCAGGACAAACGGCCCAGAGGGATGAGCCAAATCCGATGGCGAGCACCAATCTCGACCAAGCCATGACCGCCGCGGACGTCGCGCGCGGCGTGTGCCGGCTGTTCGCACAACAGGGCCTGGTCGCGATACCCGAGGTGACTTTGCCCAACGGCCGCCGCACCGATCTCACCGCGATCGACGCCAGGGGCCATATCACGATCGTCGAGATCAAGGTCAGCCGCGCCGACCTGCACGGCGACGGCAAATGGCCCGACTATTGCGACTGGTGCGACCGCTTTTACTGGGCGCTCGCGGCGGGTCTCGATCCTGCGATCCTCGACACGCCCGACTATCGTCCCGAAACATCGGGGCTGATCATCGCCGACCGTTATGGCGCGGCGGTGGTGCGTGAAGCCGCGAGCTGCAACCTCGCCCCGGCGCGGCGCAAGGCCGAGCTGCTGCGCATCGGACGCGTCGCGATGCGCCGGTCGATGGTGGCTGCTGATCCCGAGCTGGCGGGGCCGTGGAGCGAAGGCTGACGCCGCTCGCCTTTGCGTGAGATAATCCGGAAGCAGCGCCTAACCGCGCGCCTGCATCCGCGCCAGATAGCGCGCGAGGATGTCGATTTCCAGATTGACCGGACGCCCCACCGAGACTTCGTCGAGCGTCGTCATGTCCTGCGTGTGCGGGATGATGTTGAGCGTGAAATGCGCTTCGCCATCGGGCTGGTCGGTCACCTCGTTGACCGTCAGCGAAATGCCGTCGACGGTGATCGATCCCTTGGACGCGATTTGGGCGGCCAGATCGGCGGGCGCGGCGACGGTGACGCCGACGCTGTCGCCGACCGGGGTGACCGCGACGATACGGCCGATGCCGTCGACATGACCGGTGACGATATGGCCGCCCAGCTCGTCGCCGATCTTGAGCGCGCGTTCCAGGTTGAGCCGGCGGCCCACGTCCCACATCCCCGGCGCGGTGCGCGCCAGCGTTTCGCCGCTCGCGTCGATCGCGAACCAGTCGCCATCTGCATCGCGCCCCTTGTCGACGACCGTCAGGCACGCGCCCGAGCAGGCGATCGAAGCGCCCAGATCGATTCGGTCGGTGTCATAGACGGTGCCGATGATCAGCCGCGTGTCGCCGCGGTCCTCGCGGCTGCGGATGGTGCCGATGTCGGTGATGATGCCGGTGAACATAGGGCCCCTCTTATCCTTCTCTGGCGCGCTCGTAGACGTCGAGCCGGTCGCTGCCAAGCAGGCGGCTGTCGGCGAGCCGCCATCGATGCGCTTCGGCCAGATCGGTAAGGCCGATATCGCCAAGCGCGGGCTTGCCGCCGCCGATCAGGATCGGCGCGCGATAAAGCAGCAACCGATCGACGCGGTCGGCGGCGAGAAACGCCGACGCCGCGCCGGCACCGCCCTCGACGAGCACCGAATCGACGCCTTCGATCGCGTCCGGCGACGCGACGGCCGTCCATCCTTGCGGAGCAGCCCCGCGCGTCAGCAGCAGTTTTTTCGGGCTGCGATCGGTCAGCCCGGGCAGCCGGACGTCGAGCTTGGGCGCATCGGCATCGAACGTCCCGCGCCCGACGAGAATCGCCTGATGACGCGCGCGTTCGAGATGGCCGTGCGCGCGGGCGCGTTCGCCGGTGATCCAGCGGCTCGCCCCGTCGGCGCGCGCGATGCAGCCGTCGAGCGACGTCGCGAGCTTGAGCGTGACAAAGGGCCGCGCGCGCGTCTGGCGTGCCCACCACGGCGCCATCGCTCCGCGCGCTTCGGCGGCCAGAACGCCCGTCACGACCTCGATCCCCGCCGCTTTCAATCGCGCAATGCCCGCGCCGTCGGTGCGCGGGTCGGGATCCTGCGCCGCGACGACGACGCGCGCGACGCCCGCGGCGATCAGCGTATCGCTGCACGCGGGTCCGCGCGGGCTCGCATGCGCGCAGGGTTCCAGGGTGACATAGGCGGTGGCGCCGCGTGCTGCGTTGCTTGCCGCATCGAGTGCCATCGCCTCGGCATGCGGCCGCCCGCCGGTCTGGGTCCAGCCGCGCGCAATCACCTGGCCATCCTTGACCAGAAGGCACCCGACATTGGGGTTGGGCGCCGACGACGGGCGGGCGCGCTGCGACAGCGCGATGGCGACTGCCATCCAGTCGGCGTCGGCGCGCGCGCCCTGCATCAGGGTAGGGTTTTGGCCACAGGCCCGCGCGCTGCACGTTCGGCCAGAGTCGAGCGAGTTTTCCGCGGTTCGGGCTTTTTCATTGCATCGGCCGCGGCTTTCTCGCCCAGCGTCTCGCGCGTCAGCCTGTCGGCTTCGCTCGAATCATAGTCGATCCCCAGCCCTTTCGCGAGCCGCTGATATTCGGCCCGCGTTTCGGCGTTGCGCAGCGTCGTCGCCTTTGCGCGCGCAACCCAGTCGGCGCGGATCTCGGCTTCGCTGCGATCCTTGGTCCAGCTTTCGAAATAGAGGATCGACCGCTTGGGCTTTTCATAGGGGATGAGATAGGTCGAAAAACCCCAGAAAATGACGATCGGCGCGACGATCGCGACGCCCCAGCTGGCCCAGCGATGCGGGCGCGGCTCGCGGACATAGGCCCAGAAGTCGGACAGTCCGCCGCCGACGTCCATATTGTTGAACATTCCCATGGCCCCAATCTAGGCGATCCTGGCGCGTTTTGCGAGAGGGGGAGGATTGCATGACTTGAAGGATGATAACGTTATCGATTGCAAAAAATGCAATAGCGGATGCTTATTTCGCAGTTGCACCAATTTTGGTGCAGTGCAATATGAGCATGCCTTTTAGGCATCCTCTCCCAAAACTTTCACGGGCCACCTTCGGGTGGCCCTTTTTTTTCGACCTTTTTGGTTGAGAGGGTCGATTCGGTGATTCGTCAGTCCTGAATCGGGGTGCGCGATTCGAATCGTCGGACTTCGGCAATGAAGCTGCCGGGCAAGGGCGTCGGGCCTCCGCTGTCGCTGTCGATATGCGCATAGCTGATCTCGATATCGGTCAGCCGTTCATTATCCCTGAAAATGCAGCAATGGAGCGTGAAGCTCGCTTTCTCGAATCGGCTGATCCGCGCGGCAATTATGATCAGTTCATCGAGCCGCGCGGGCGCGTGATAGTCGATCTCGCAATGCGTTTCGCGAATGTCTGTACCATATTGGTGAAAATAGGGGCCGGGCTGTCCCTCGCCGATCGCGCGAAAATATTCGGTCACGCCAATGTCGGCGTAAACCAGATAATTGCCGTTGAAGACGATATTCTGTCCGTCGATCTCGTTGAAACGTACGCGGATGCGTTCCTGCACGCGGAAATCGGTCAGCGGCACGTCGCGGCGCGGATGGCTCATTCGAGCCTCAGGCCGCGAGCGCGGCGGGCGTGCGGTCGAGCGGTGCACAGGCCGCGTCGAGCCAGTCACGGTCTAGGCCCTCCATGCCGCTGCCCAGCTTGTCGCGTACCGCGGCGTGATAGGCATCGAGCCAGTCGGCCTCGGCAGCCGACAGCAGGGATGCGTCGACCAGATTCTGCGCGATGGGCGCAAAGGTGATCGTCTCGAAGCCGAGCATTTCCTCTTCGGCGCCCGCGATGCTTTGCGGTTCGACGACGACGAGATTTTCGATGCGGATGCCGAAATGGCCGGCCTTGTAATAGCCGGGCTCGTTCGAGAGGATCATGCCGGCGTGAAGCGGCTCTTCGGTCCCCGCCTGTCCGCCCGCGGGTTTGGCGATGCGCTGCGGTCCTTCGTGTACCGCGAGGTACGCGCCGACGCCGTGGCCGGTGCCATGCGCATAATCGACCCCGTCGGCCCACAGATACTGCCGCGCGAGAATGTCGAGCTGGCTGCCGCGCGTGCCCGTGGGGAAGCGCGCGGTCGCAAGCGCGATATGGCCCTTCAGCACCTGGGTGAAACGGCGACGCATTTCGGCGGTCGGCGTGCCGATGGCGATCGTGCGCGTGATGTCGGTCGTGCCGTCGTCATATTGCCCGCCCGAATCGACCAGATACAGCGTCCCGGTTTCGATCGCGCGGTTCGTCGTCTCGTCGACCTTGTAATGCGGCAGCGCGCCGTTCGGGCCGGCGGCCGAGATGGTGTCGAACGACAGATCCTTGAGCGCGCCATTCTCGTCGCGGAACGCGCGGAGCTTCGCCGCGGCGCCGAGTTCGTCGAGACCGCCCTGCGGCGCGACCTCCTCCATCCATTTCAGGAACCGCGCCACCGCAACGCCGTCGCGCACATGCGCGGCGCGCGTCCCATTGAGTTCGGTGTCGTTCTTGATCGCCTTGGGCAGCACCGCCGGATCGCGGTGACGCGCGATCTTCGCGCCCGCGGCTTCGAGTGCCGTGAAGATCGCGGCGACGGCGCGGTCGGGATCGACCGCGACCGCTTTGCCCGACAGGTCGGCGAGCGCCGCTTCGAACGCATCGCGATCATGGATCCGCACGCTGTTGCCCAGATGCGCGCGCACTGCGTCGGTGATCTTCTCGGGCGCGATGAACAGGTCGGCGGTCGCGTCGGCATGCAGCAATGCGAACGACAGCCCGACGGGCGTGTGGCTGACGTCGGTGCCGCGGATGTTGAAGGTCCAGGCTATCGAATCGAGCGCGGTCATGACGGTCGTGTCGAGGCCTTTCGCTTTCAGCCAGTCGGCGATCACCTCGCGCTTCTCGACGGCGCCTTGCCCCGCGAGCGCGGCATTGTGGACGGTCACGATCGCGTCGCTTGGCGCGGGCTGGTCGTCCCAGGCGGCGTCGATCGGGTTCGGCGTCACCGCGACGAGGCTCGCGTCTTTCGCCGTCAGCGCCTTTTCCAGGCTCCGCGCCCAGTCGATGCTGTGGAGCCACGGATCATAGCCGATCTTCTGCCCCGCGCTGGCATTCGCGCCCAGCCATTCGGCCACGCTCGACTGCGGCACGCCGACATAGTCGAACAGCGTCCCGTCGACCTGATCGCGCACCTGCACGGTATAGCGGCCGTCGATGAACACTGCGGCCTTGTGCGGCAGCACCGCCGCGGTTCCGGCCGATCCTCCGAAGCCCGTCAGCCACGCCATGCGCTGCGCATAGGCGCCGACATATTCGCTCATATGCTCGTCGCTGATCGGCACGACGAAACCGTCGAGGCCGCGCGCTGCAAGAACGGCGCGGACACGGGCGAGGCGTTCTGCATGGACGGGGGTGGACATGCGCTGTTCCTTGTTCCTACATCGCAGCCGATCCTGCCCATCGGGGGCGCCGCCGCGGGAGCTTGAGTGATGCGCGCTATTTGGATGTTTCTTGCCGCAATTACCACCCCGCTCGTCGCGACCCCAAGCGCTTTCGCCGAACAGAAAGAGACCGAATTGACCAACAGCCCCGCCCTGCCTGCCGCTCCGGTCGCCGACAAGCGGCCACACGAACTGACGCTGCACGGCGAAACGCTCTCCGATCCCTATTTCTGGCTGCGCGACCAGGGTTATCCGGTCGTCGATGACGCCGACATCCTCGACTATGTGAAGGCCGAGAACGCCTATTTCGACGCCGCGATGAAGCCGCACGCGAAGCTTGTCGAGACGCTGTTCCAGGAAATGAAGGGCCGGATCAAGGAAGCCGATTCGTCGGTGCCCCAGAAGGACGGCGACTGGATCTACTGGGTCGAATATGAGGAAGGCGCCGAATATAAGAAATGGTACCGCAAGCCCGCCGCGGGCGGCGATGCGGACCTGATCTTCGACGAAGTCGCGATGGCCGAGGGCAAGGAGTATTTCCGCCTCGCCGAGCTGTCGATCAGTCCGAACGGCAAGCTGATGGCCTATTCGTTCGACGACAATGGCTCCGAACGCTTCGAGGCGCGCATCCGCAACCTCGACACCGGCGAGTTGCTGCCCGACACCATCCCCGGCACCTTGTCGTCGCTGGTCTGGACCACGGGCAACGACGCGATCCTCTATGGCCTCGCGAATGAGAATTGGCGCACCGACAATGTCCGGCTGCACAAGCTGGGGACGCCGGTCGCGCAAGATAAGCTGCTCTACAAGGAAGCCGACATCGGCTTCGGTGTCGGGATCGGCAAGACCGCGGCCGACAATTATATCGTCATCGCGACGGGCGATAACGAGACGAGCGAAGTCTATCTGCTCCCTGCCGATAATCCCGAAGCGCCGATGCAGCTGGTGTCGGCGCGCCAGAAGGGCCGCGAATATAGCGTCGATGAGCGCGACGGGACGCTCTATATCCATACCAATGACGAGCATCCGAACTTCCGCGTCGCGACCGCGAGCGTGAAGGCGCCGGGGACATGGAAGACGCTGATTCCGGGGTCGGACCACAGCTATATCACCGGCCTGTCCGTGTTCCGCGACTATTTTGTCGTCGAAGCGCGCGAGGACGGGCTCGATCAGGTCGATGTGCGGACCTATGATGCGCCGCTGACCCCCGGCCGGATCAAATTTCCCGAAGCCACCTATGTGGCGGGCCTCGGCGACAACCCCGAATATCATCAGGACAAGCTGCGGCTCGACTATGAATCGATGGTCACGCCCGACACCGTCTATGATTATGATCTGGCGAGCGGGACGCTCGAGACGCTGAAGGTGCAGGAAATCCCTTCAGGTTATGACGCGACACAATATGTAACCGAACGGGTTAATCTGCCCTCGCGTGACGGCAAGACGCTGATCCCCGCCTCGCTCGTCTACAAGAAGGGCACGAAGCTCGACGGCAGCGCGCCGATGCACCTCTATGCCTATGGCAGCTATGGCTATCGCGTCCCGCCGGGTTTCTCGACGACACGGCTCAGCCTGGTCGATCGCGGGATGATCTATGCGATCGCGCATGTCCGCGGCGGCGACGACATGGGCCGCGCCTGGTATCTCGCGGGCAAGACGACCGAGCGCAAGAACACGTTCAACGACTTCATCGACGTCGCGAAGGGCCTGATCGCCAGCAAATACACCGCCGCGGGCCGGATTTCGGTCGAAGGCCGCTCGGCGGGCGGACAGGTGATGGGCGTGATCTATAACGAAGCGCCCGAGCTGTGGGGCGCGGTGCTCGCGGGCGTGCCCTTCGTCGACGTCATCAACACGATGGTCGACGAAACGCTGCCGCTGACGCCGGGCGAATGGCCCGAATGGGGCAATCCGATCACCGACAAGGCGGCGTTCGATTATATGCTGTCGTACAGCCCCTATGATCACGTCACCGCGAAAGCCTATCCGCCGATGCTGGTGTCGGCGGGCCTCAACGACCCGCGCGTGACCTATTGGGAACCGGCGAAGTGGGTCGCCAAGCTCCGCGCGACGCGCACCAACGATGCGACGCTGCTGCTGCGCACCAACATGGGCGCGGGCCATGCCGGCAAGTCGGGCCGCTGGGGCGCGCTGCACGAGGACGCCGAGGAATTTGCCTTCGTGCTGACGCAGCTGGGGGTGGAGAAATAGGCTCTCTCTGGATTTCCCGGACGTGCGGGTATTTTCACGTCACGCGGACAGAAATCCACGCCGCACCAACGCCGCTTCCAGCATAGCCGCATCGACGAACCGATGTCCGGCAATCCCCACCGATTCGGCGCCCGCGATATTTGCGGCGACATCGTCGACGAACAGCGCCCCCGCGGGGTCGATGCCGAATCGTTCGATCGCGAGGCGATAGATCGCGGGGTCGGGCTTGATCAGCTTTTCGGTCCCCGACACGACGATATCGCGGAAGCGGTCGAACACCGGCTGGGTCGGGCGGAAACCTTCCCAGAATTCATGCCCGAAGTTGGTGATCGCAAACAGCGGCACGCCGGCGGCGTCGAGCCGTTCGACGAGTTCGATGCTGCCCCGCACCGGGCCAGGAATCGTCTCGTTGAAGCGCGTTGCATAGGCGTCGATCAGCGCGGCATGCTGCGGAAATTCGGCCTGAAGTTCGGGGACCATCTCGGCGAGCGGGCGCCCTGCATCATGCTGGAAATGCCATTGCGGCGTCACGACGTTGGTAACGAACCATTCGAGTTCCTGCCGGTCGGCGATCAGCTTGGCGAACAGGTGGCGCAGGTCCCAGTCGAACAGGACGCGGCCGACATCGAAGATCACGCTCTGCCGAATCATGCGGCCTCCAGACACGCGAAAGCGCCGCCGGAAGCATCCGACGGCGTCACGCTGACTTGCACATGCGCGCGGGGCGAAAACCGCCCCGGCAGGGGCATCAGCCCTGGCGCGCCTTGAAGCGGCGGTTGGTCTTGTTGATCACATAGGTGCGGCCACGGCGGCGGATAACGCGGTTATCGCGGTGGCGGTCCTTCAGCGACTTCAGGCTGTTGCGAATCTTCATGATCTGTATCCGTAAATCTTGGCGTATTGACGCGAAGCGGCGCAACTATGGGGAAGCGGGTAAAAAGTCAACCGCTGCGGGGCCATATTTCGTCATGCCGGACTTGCTCCGGTATCCATCGCCGCGCTCGACCGCATGGACCCCAGATCAAATCCGGATACATCCCATCGGAGCACATACCTTCCATCGGCGCAAATATGTGTTCCCCCGCCAAGGCGAGGGTCCAGGCTCGACGCGAAGCGTCGAAGGGCGCGTTGCCGTGCGCGTCTTTCCTTGCCGCTGGAACCCCGCCTTCGCGCGGGAACAACCCTTCCTTGTCCCAGTGGGATAATTGCCGATCAAGCCCGCCCTGAGCGAAGTCGAAGGGGCCGGGGCGACGACGAAGAACTACCCCGCCAACGCCTTCTGCCGCCGCCGTTGCACCGACGATCCATATCCCATCGCCTCGCGGTATTTGACGACGGTGCGCCGCGCGATGTCATGGCCTTCGGCCGACAGCTTCTGCGCGATCGTCTCGTCGGACAGGATAGCCTTGGCGTCTTCGGCCTCGATCATCGCCTTGATCCGGCTCTTCACGGCCTCGGCCGACACCGCGCCGTCGCCCTCGGTCGCCGAAATGCCGCTCGAGAAGAAATATTTGAGCTCGAACAGCCCCCGCGCGCAGCTCAGATATTTGTTGCTCGTCACACGGCTGACGGTCGATTCGTGCATGCCGATCTCTTCGGCGACCTGGCGCAGTGTCAGCGGCCGCATATGCGCGACACCGTGCAGGAAAAAGCCTTCCTGTTGCTTGACGATCGCGCTCGCGACCTTGACGATCGTGCGCTGGCGCTGGTCGAGCGCCCGCACCAGCCAGTTCGCGCCTGCAAGCTGCTCCGACAGCCAGGCCTTGCTCTTCGCCGCCGCGCCCTGCGCCAGCTCGGTATAATAGCGGCGGTTGACGAGTAGGCGCGGCAAGGTGCCGCTGTTGATTTCGACCACCCAGCCTTTCGCCGTCTGGCGGATATAGAGGTCGGGGACGACCGTCTGTGCGCCGTCGCTGCCGAACTTCAGCCCCGGCTTGGGGTCATAGCTGCGCAGCTCGCGAATCATGTCGGCCAGATCTTCGTCGTCGACGCCGCAGATGCGCTTCAGTTGCGGGAAGGCGCCTTTGGCGACCAGATCGAGATGCGCGATCATGGTGGCCATCGCCGGATCATAACGGTCGGCCTCGCGCGCCTGGATCGCGATACATTCGGCCAGGTCGCGCGCACCGACGCCGGAGGGGTCGAACAGCTGAACGCCCGCGAGCACCTGCTCGATCAGCGCCAGCGCGACGCCGAGCTGCGCCGCGACTTCGCCAAGGTCGGCACGCAGATAACCGGTCTCGTCGATCAACGCGACAAGCTGTCCCGCGACGATCGCCTCGATCCCGCTGAAGCGCTCTCCGACCTGCGCGAGCAGATGGTCGTGGAGCGTGCCTTCATGTTCGGCGAAGCTGTCGAAATCGATGCCTTCGCTGTCGCCCGACAGTCCGACCGAATCGCTCGCGCTATCATGGTGAAAGCGTTCTTCGCCGAAATCGACGTCGAGGTCGTCGGCGGTGCCGGCGTCGGAGGATAGCGCATGGTCGGTGTCGGTTTCGCCCGATGCGGCGGCGATCGGGGCTTCGTCGCCGGGTTCGTCACCGCCGCTTCCGTCGCCGTCGCCCGGGGCGGCGTCGAGCAGCGGATTGCCCTCGAGCGCTTCGGCCAGATAGGCTTCGAGTTCGAGGTTCGACAGCGCAAGCAGCTTGATCGCCTGCTGCAACTGTGGCGTCATCACCAGCGATTGCGACTGGCGGAGATCGAGGCGCGGACCCAACGCCATCAGCGCTACGCCATCAAAAAGGCTGTGCGTCCCCGCAAAGGCGGGGACCCATCACCTGTCGGCTCAACATGGCACCCACCGGTGATGGACCCCCGCCTTTGCGGGGGAACACGAACCATTTTCGATTGTGCGGTACGCTCAAAGCGAGAACCCTTCGCCCAGATACAGTCGGCGGACTTCGGGGTCGGCGACGAGCTCGGCTGGCGATCCGGCAAGCAACACCTTGCCGTCATAGATGATCGCCGCGCGATCGACCAGGTCGAGCGTCTCGCGCACATTATGGTCGGTGATCAGCACGCCGATGCCGCGCGTCTTCAGATCGACGACCAGGTCGCGGATATCGCTGATCGACAGCGGATCGATGCCGGCGAAAGGCTCGTCGAGCAGCATGATCGAAGGGTTGGCCGCAAGCGCGCGCGCGATTTCGGCGCGGCGGCGCTCGCCGCCCGACAGCGCCATCGCCGCCGAATCGCGGAGCCGCGCCAGGCCGAATTCGTCGAGCAGTTCCTCGAGCCGCCGTTCGCGCGAAACCTTGTCGGGTTCGGCGAGTTCGAGCACCGCGCTGATATTCTGTTCGACGGTCATGCCGCGAAAGATGGAGGTTTCCTGAGGCAGATAGCCCAGGCCCAGGATCGCGCGGCGGTACATCGGCAGCGCGGTGATGTCCGACCCGTCGAGCATGATGCGCCCGGCGTCGGGCTTCACCAGTCCCATGATCGAATAGAAGCAGGTCGTCTTGCCCGCGCCGTTCGGGCCGAGCAGACCGACAACCTCGCCCTTGCCGACCGAGAGCGAAACGTCCGACAGGACGGTGCGCTTGTCATAGCTCTTCGCGATCGAAATGACCGCGAGGCCGTTGCCCGCCGCGGCATTCTCGTGGGCATGCGCCTTGTGCTCGGCGACGCCATGATCGCTTTCGGTCAGCGTTCCCACAGTGGATTCGTCGGTCATAGGTCGGTCGGTTCCAGTTCTAGCCCCGATCCGCGCGTTACCCCAGCGACGCGGCCAAGGTCAATCTGGCAAGATTTTTGCAGGGACGAATTGCCCCCTCCCGTTTGCGGGAGGGAAATCAGTGCCCGACCGCCTCGCCGCGCGCGACCCCCGACAGCGCCAGCTGCTCGTCGATCGCCGCCATCAGCCGATCGAGCGCGGCTTCGTCGTTCGCCTCGGCCCGCGCGACAAGCACATCCTGCGTGTTCGAGGCGCGCAGCAGCCACCAGCCGTCGTCGGTGAGGACGCGTGCACCGTCGGTGCGGTCGACGTTGGCACCCGCTGCCGCGAGCCGCGCCAAAACCTCGTCCACAATGGCGAATTTGCGCACTTCGTCGACCTGGAAGCGCAGCTCGGGGGTGTTGACCATCACGGGCATCTCGCTGCGCAACTCGGTCACGCTCTTGCCCAGCTTCTCGGCCGCCTCGATCAACCGCACTGCGGCATAGGGCGCATCGTCATACCCGTAATAGCGGTCGGCAAAGAAGATATGCCCGCTCATCTCGCCGGCGAGCGGACTGCCGGTTTCCTTCATCTTGGCCTTGATCAGGCTGTGGCCGGTCTTCCACATCAGCGGCTTGCCTCCCATCGCGGCGACGCGGTCGAACAGCGCCTGACTCGCCTTCACGTCGGCGATGACCGTGGCGCCCGGCAAATCCTCCAGCACGGCGGCGGCATAGATCTGGAGAAGCTGGTCGCCCCAGATCACGCGGCCCTCGCCGTCGATCGCACCGATGCGGTCGCCATCTCCGTCGAAAGCGACGCCAAAATCGAGGCTCTTCTCGGCGACGAGCTTCTTCAGATCGGCCAGATTCTTCTCTTCGGTGGGATCGGGATGATGATTGGGAAAATGGCCGTCGATATCGGTAAAGAGCAGGTGATGCTCGCCCGGGAGCCGCGCGGTCAGCTTCTCGATCACCGTGCCCGCTGCACCGTTGCCCGCGTCCCAGCCGATGCGGAAAGCGCCGCCCGCGAAGCCCTCGACCAGCCGGTCGACATAGGCATCGACGATGTCGATGCTCTGCGAGATGCCCGCTCCGCTTTCCCAGTCGCCGGCGGCGGCGAGAGTGCCGATCCGCAGGATGTCGGCGCCATAGAAAGGGCGCCCCTGCATCACAAATTTGAAGCCATTATAGTCGGGGGGGTTGTGGCTGCCGGTTATCTGTATGCCGCCGTCGACCTCTTCCGTTGAGGCGGCGTAATAGAGCATCGGCGTCGGGCCGAGCCCCACGTTCAGCGCGTCGATGCCCGCGGCATTGACCCCAGCGATCAGCGCGTCGGCCAGCATCGGCGACGACAGCCGCCCGTCATAGCCCACCGCGACCCGCTTGCCGCCCGCGCGCGCGATCAAGGTCGCGAAGCTGCGCCCGATCGCATAGGCGTCCTTGTCGGACAAGGTATCGCCAACGACCCCGCGGATGTCATATTCGCGAAGCATCGTCGGGTGGAAATTGTGGGTCATGGCTGATCCTTTTGGGGAGAGGGGCGGTCAGGCGGCGGCGAACAGATCACCGTCTGGGTGCAACCGCTCGCGCGTCGGAAGGTTCAGTCCCGCCATCGCTTCGCGCAATTCCTGCCGCGCGACGACATGGCCGATCCCCATGCCGCCAAGATGCGCCTTGTCGAGCAGGGTCAGCCCCGCGGGGAACAGCTCGCGATAGATCACGCGCTCGCCAAGCCCCGGAATGACCCGAAAACCCACGCGGCGCGACAGCTGCGTCAGCGCTTCGCCGACGCGGCGCATGTTATGCGCATCGACATGCTGCAGGCGGTTGCGCAGGATGATCCAGTCGATCGTCCGCCCGTCGCTCTTCGCCCGCGCCTTGCGCGTGTCCCAGATGAGTTCGGAATAAAAGCTGGGGCGCACGACCTGAAACGTTTCGGGATCGACCTGACCGATCAGGTCGAAGTCGATGAAGCTGTCGTTGATCGGCGTGACGAGCGTGTCGGCGGTCGTCGCCAGGTGGCGCGCGAAGATATCGTCGCGGCCCGGCGTGTCGGCGACGAAATAATCGACATCGGCGCTCAGCCGATCGACCTGCGCGTCGAGTTCCTCGATCGTCGCGCCTTCGAACACCTCGAAATGCGGCGTCGGCAATTCGATGCCGCGGCGCTTTGCCGTGCCGACGCGATTCTCGAGATAGCGGTGAAAGGTGCGCTGGCGCGGGTCGAGGTCGAGCCCCGCGACGCGCCAGCCCTGGCTTGCCAGCGCGACCGCGAAATGCACCGCGCAGGTCGACTTGCCGGTCCCGCCCTTTTCATTGGCAAAGATGATACGGTGCGGCGCGGGCTTCGTCACTTGGGTCGACATGGGGCGTTGCGATTTTCCTGTTCGCGCGGCATGGGCGGCCGGCGCGTGAAGTGATATGGTCGCGCCGCCAATATCGGAGGCTGGGCAAGCGTGCAAATCATCCGTGACATCGCGATGCTGCGCCGTGCCGTTACGGCACTGAAGCAGGGCGGCAAGAGCGTCGCGCTGGTGCCGACGATGGGCGCGCTGCACGACGGGCATCTTTCGCTTGTCCGCATGGCAAAGCGCGTCGCCGACCATGTCGTCGTGTCGATCTTCGTCAATCCGACGCAATTCGGCCCGAACGAGGATTTTTCTGCCTATCCGCGCGACGAGGCGCGCGACGCCGCGCTGCTCGCACAGGAAGGCGTCGGGCTGCTCTGGGCACCCGATGTCGCGATCATGTATCCCGCCGGCCACTCGACGCATATCGAAGTCGCCGAACTCGGCGCCGATTATTGCGGCGCGGCGCGCCCCGGCCATTTCGACGGCGTCGCAACCGTGGTGTCGAAACTGTTCAACCAGGTCCATCCCGACGTCGCAATCTTCGGCGAGAAGGACTGGCAACAGCTCGCGATCATCCGGCGCATGGCGCGCGACCTCGATTTCGCGCTCGACATATTGGGTGCGCCGATCGCGCGCGACGTGGATGGCCTCGCGCTGTCGTCGCGCAATGCCTATTTGTCGAGCGACCAGCGCGCCGCGGCGGTCGCCTTTCCCAAAGCCTTGCAGGCGGCGGCGAAAGCGATTGCGGGCGGTGCGGACGTCGACGACGCGCTCGCCAGGGCCAAGGCCGATATCGTCGCGGGCGGGTTCGACAGCGTCGATTATGTCGCGCTCGCCGATGCCGGCAGTCTGGAAAGGCTGGACGTTTTTCGCGCGCCCGCACGCCTTCTCGCGGCCGCGCGGATCGGCAAAACGCGCCTGATCGACAATTATCCGGTGGATTGATTAACGATGCGAATGGCTGATTTTAGCCATTTGTCGCGGATATCCACAAAAAACCCGAATATCGCTTAACCTTTTGTTGACCATAAGCCGCAAGGTTGGGCCTCGAAGCTTCCTGTGGGGGGAGGCGACAGGGGGTTATTATGGCCAACAGTCTGAAGTCCGCGCAATATCTGATCGAGAGCCGGTTGCTCGACGCCGCCCGCGGCGACGCCAATGCCTATTTCGATCTGGGCATCGCTTTTTCGACCGGGACCGGCGGTGTCGATGTCGACCTGATCCAGGCGCATAAATGGTTCAATCTTGCCGCGCTCGGCGGCAACAAGGAAGGCCAGCAATGCCGCGCCGACCTGTCCGACGAAATGAACCGCGACGAAATCGCCGAAGCACAGCGCCAGGCGCGCGCCTGGCTTGACGAGACGGCCCGCCGTCCCGCCCAGCGCCGCTTTGCCGCCTGATCTTTCCGGACAATCTTCCGGATAATTTCCCCGGCTAATACCTTGGCAGAACTTGCCTCGTCCTGCCGGACTTGATCCGGCATCCTTCCAATCGACGAGGCGTGGACCCCGGATCAAGTCCGGGGCGACGAAATCACAGGGTCTCAGACCTTCTGCCGAAACGGCATATGCCCTTCGAGCCAGTCCATCTCCGCTTCCTCGGCGCGGCGTTCCTGCTCCAGATAATCCGCGACCGCACGGCGAAAGCCCGGATCGGCGATGAAGTGCGCCGACCAGGTCGCGACCGGACCATAGCCGCGGGCAAGCTTGTGCCCGCCCTGCGCCCCGGCCTCGACCCGCGACAGGCCGCGCGCGATCGCAAGGTCGATCGCGCGGTAATAGCATAGCTCGAAATGCAGATAGGGGATGTCGCGCAGGCAGCCCCAATAGCGGCCATAGAGCGTGTCGGCGCCGACGAAATGCATCGCGCCCGCAACCGGCTGTTCCTCCTCATAGGCCAGAACCAGAATGATCCGGTCGGCCATGCGCCGTCCCATCAGGTCGAACGCCGCGCGCGTCAGGTACGGCTGCCCCCATTTGCGCGCGCCGGTGTCCTGATAAAAGGCCCACATCGCGTCCCAATGCTCGGCTTTCAGCGCGTCGCCGGTCAGCTCCTCGATGCGCAGCCCCTCGATCGCGCGCGCGCGTTCCTTGCGAAGCTGCTTGCGCTTCGCCGAGGTCAGCGTCGCGAGGAAATCGTCGAAGCTGGCGTATCCGCTATTCGCGAAATGAAACTGGATGTCGCGGCGGACGAGCCAGCCCGCCTCCTCGAACAGCGGCATCTGCTCGGGCGCCACGAAGGTCGCGTGTGCCGACGACAATTCATTCTGTCGCACCACCGCCTCGGCCCCGCGGATCAGCAGCATCGCCGCCGCATCGTCCCCGGCCAGCAGCCGCGGCCCCGGTACCGGCGTGAAGGGCGCCGCAATCTGGAGCTTCGGATAATAGTCGCCGCCCGCGCGTGCCCAGGCATCGGCCCATGCGTGGTCGAAGACATATTCGCCCTGGCTGTGCGACTTGAGGTAGGCGGGCGCGGCGCCGATCAGCGCGCCACTCTCGTTCTCGACGAGGATCGGCGCGGGCTGCCAGCCGGTTCCCGGCCCGACGCTGCCCGATTCTTCGAGCAGCGCCAGAAAATCATGGCTGACAAAGGGATTGCCGCCGCCTGCCCCAAAGCCTGCGAGCGCGTCCCACGCCGCCGCATCGACCGCGGCAACGCCGGTGCCGAGCGAGACGGTGCGCGCGGGCGGATCGGCTTCGGCCACCGTGGCCTTACGCCGGCCGCACCGCGACGATCGCGTCGGCCTCGACCGATGCGCCGAGCGGCAGCACCGCGACGCCGACCGCCGCGCGCGCATGGCGGCCCGCTTCGCCGAACAGCGATTCGAACAGCTCGGACGCGCCATTGGCGACCTTCGCCTGATCGGTGAAGGCGGGAGTGCTGTTGACGAACACGCCCAGCTTCACGACGCGCTCGACGCGCGACCAGTCGCCGTCCAGCGCCTGGCCGATCTGCGCGACCAGCATCAGTGCGCAGCGGCGCGCGGCATCATAGCCGCTCGCGACGTCGGTATCGTCGCCCAGCCGGCCGGTGACGACCTGCCCGTCGCGAAACGGCAGCTGGCCGCTGATATACAGCAGGCCGCCATGCTCGACGACGGGCACATAGGCTGCGACCGGCGCGGCGGGCCTGGGCAGGTCAAGGCCGAGTTCGGCAAGTTTGGCGGTAACGTCGGACATGGGGGATTCCTTCTAGACCAGTTGGGGCGCGGGCGCGGGAATATTTTCGGTCAGCCGCGCCAATATCCAGTCCTGCGCCGCCTTCCAATCGTCGATTCGCGTGTGCGCATATTTCGCGGGCCGCACCTTGTCGGCGATCGCGGGTTCGCCGACGAAGTGCAGCCGCCACACGTCGGGCGCCTCGATCGCGACCGAGTGATGATGGTTCGGCAGATCGTCGATGAACACGACGACCGACGGCCGACGCTCCGCGATCAATGCGCGCACCGGTTCGCCCTTGCCCCCCCGGCTGCCGATCACCGGCGCGTGGAGGCCGAGCGCGGCAAGCTGCTCGCTGCGCGCCGCCTGATGCTCGGGGCCGACGTTGGTGAGCACGACGATGTCGGCATGGTCGGCGATCGCCGCCATCGCCGCGATCGCGCCCGGAATCTCGGTCTGTCGCCCCATCTCGGTGCGGAAAAAACCGTCGAGCAAGGGCCAGACTTCGGCAGCCTCGAGCGGCGTCCCGCATTCCTTGCGTTTGAGCGCACCGGCAAAGCTTGCATCCTCCATGCGGAAGAGCACGCCATGCGCCTCGTCGACCCACTCGGCAAAGGGGACGACCATATGCATCAGCACCTCGTCGCAATCGGTGATGACCAAGGGGCGGGAAAGGGGGCGGGTCATGCGTCCATCCTTTGATGTCCTTCGAGCCGCTGCGCCGCGGCGGCAATGGCTTCGGGCTTGATATCGAGCGCCTCGGCGCAGGCGACAAGGTCGGCTTCATAAGCGGTGAGGAACGACAGGATCGCCGCGAGCGTCGCGCGTTCGCTCAGCGAGGCGCGCAGTTCGCTCGGGTCGAGCCCGGTCATCCCGAGCAGCCGCTCGGCGCGCGGCTCGTCGCTCAAAATCCAGCCGAGCGCCTGAAGCGCCAGCGCCGCATCCTCGTCCTGCACGCCCGATTTCCCTTCAACGCGAGGCAATTGTGTCATGCGGCCGATTCGCCTAAACGGGCCGCAGACGCAAGGTGGGGAACAGAAACAACATGGGCAAGACCATCCTGGTCGTCGAGGATAATGAGCTGAACCTCCGCCTGTTCTGCGACCTGCTCAACGCCCATGGCTATAGCGCGCATCCGGTGCGCGACGGCCGCGACGCGCTCGCCAGGGCGCGCGAAGTGTCCCCCGATCTGATCATCATGGACATCCAGTTGCCGCATGTCAGCGGGCTCGAACTGATCGGCCAGATGAAGGCCGACGTCATGTTGCGCGAGGTGCCGATCATGGCGGTGACTGCCTATGCCGGAAAAGGCGACGAGGAACAGATCAAGGCGGCGGGCGCCGAAGCCTATGTCTCGAAGCCGATTTCGGTGATCAAGTTCATCGAGAGCGTGGGCGTGTTTGCCTGAGATCGACAGTGTCGGGTTCAAGTCCGGCATTCCTCTTCGGTCACCCTGATCTTGTTTCAGGGTCCACGGCCTGCCGCTTCCTTCAGCGCAGCGTTTGGCGATGGCCGATGCCATGGATGCTGAAACAGGTTCAGCATGACGACGGTTGAAACCCGATTCCCGCGCCCATCCTGTATGTCCCGCGCGCACGAAAAAGGGCGGCACGCGGCCGCCCTTTGGATCCCCGCCTTCGCGGGGATGACGCATTGCCAAACCGTTCGGCCTTGCCGAACGGGTCGATGCGTCACTTGATCTTCGATTCCTTGAACTCGACATGCTTGCGCACGCGCGGGTCGTACTTCCGCACCGACATCTTCTCGGTCATCGTGCGCGGGTTTTTCTTGGTGACATAGAAAAAGCCCGTGTCGGCGGTGCTCACCAGCTTGATCTTGACGGTCGTCGGTTTGGCCATGGCCCTGTTCCTCGAAAAATCTGCACATTTTCCGCCGAAGCGGATCATGTGGCGGGACTATGGCCCCGACGTGGGTGTGAAAAACATAGAGGGCCGCGCGCAGGCGCCGCCCCCAATATCCGCGCGCCTCTGACCGGATTCGGCGTTTCTGTCAAGCAAAAGGAACGGGCGGACGGCACGAAACCGCCCGCCCGAACGGGTGCTTATGCGGTCTTGATCTGGAAGCGGACCGTCATCACCTGCCAGCTTTCCTCGGCAACGCCGCCGCGCGTCGCGGGCTTGAAGCGCCATTTGGCGAGCGCGCGGCGCTTCGTCTCCTCGAAGAAACCGGGGCTGTCGGTGCTCAGCAGCTCGACCGCCTTGACGTGCCCGTCGGTGCCGATCAGCACCCTGACCCTCGCCACGCCCTCGACCTCGCGGCGCTGTTCGCTCGCGGGATAGTCGGGCTGAAAGCTGGCCGCATAGCGCGGGTCGAGTTTCGCGAGCACCAGCGGCGGCGGGGCGGGCGGATCGGCGGGACGCACCGGTGGGCCGGGATCGGGAATGACCGGGTCGATGACCAAGGGACCCCTGTCGACGACATTGTCGGTCGCGGTCGGGACGAGCGGATCGGCCGCGTCCGTGGTCGACGCCGATCGCGGCTTCGCATGCTCTTCGGTGGGCTTGGGGGACGGTTCGGGCTTCGGCTTTTCGACGAAAATCGTGTCCCAGGGGGCATCATCGATGCGCGGATCGCTTTTGATGATCATCGGCGACAGCGCGACCGCAACGACCAGCGCCGCGGGCAAGCCGATCGCGAGCGCTGCGGCGATCGGGCGATAGCCCGAACCGGGGTCGTAACTGCCGCGCGGCAGCATCGCTGGCCCCGCGGGGGCTGCGGCGCCCTTCGGCGTCGCGATCATCGCAGACATCAGGGGAATCAGAGTCATGGCACCTCTCCTTTGCCTTTCGGAGACCCAGCCCGGTGTGCGTTGACCGCCCGTACCGGTCAGGCCTGGACATGTAATAGTATAACATACCTATTTTTGTCAAGCGACAGAGTTGGCAAGAGCGGCGCGGGTGGAAAGCGGGTTGGGCCTAGGCTGCGGAAAGCCGCGCGACCGCCTGATCCTTGGCGATCAGCGGCAGCAGTTCGGCCATGTCGGGGCCATGATCGCGCCCGGTCAGCGCACGGCGCAGCGGCAGGAACAGCGCGCGGCCTTTGGCGCCCGTCGCATCCTTCACCGCGCCCGTCAGTGCATGCCAGGGGTCCGCGCTCCAGTCGATCGACGGTGCGGCGGCCGCGGCGGCGGCAAGGACGGCGCTGTCGGCTTCCTCGGTCGCGGGCGGCGCGAACGGTCCGTCGAACACCGCTTCCCATTCGCCCGCTTCGGCGACGCGCATCAGGTTCGGGCGAATCGCGTTCCAGCGCGCTTCGCCGATCGCGATCGGCAGGCGGGCCGCGACGGCGGCATAATCGGTGTGATGAAGGATTTTCTGATTGAGGAGCGCGAGTTCACCCTCGTCGAAACGCGCCGGGGCGCGGCCGAAGCGCGCGAAATCGATGCTCTCGATCAACGGTGCGGGCGACGTCACCGGCTCGACCGGATCGCTCGTCCCCAGCCGCGCGAGCAGTGCGACGAGCGCGATCGGCTCGATACCGTCGTCGCGCAGGCTCGCCATGCCGAGCGACCCGAGCCGCTTCGACAATTTGCCTTCGGTGCCGACGAGCAGGGCCTCATGGGCGAATGCGGGCGGCGCCGCGCCAAGCGCCTCGAACATCTGGATCTGCGTCGCGGTGTTCGACACATGATCCTCGCCGCGCACCACATGCGAAATGCCCATCGCGATATCGTCGATCACGCTCGGCAGCAGATACAGCCAGCTGCCGTCGGCGCGGCGGATCACCGGATCGGACATATTTTTCGGTTCGAAATGCTGATCGCCCCGAACCATATCGGTCCACTCGATCGGCGCGTCATGATCGAGCCGAAAGCGCCAATGCGGCGCGATACCCGCGGGAACCGGGGCATCGTCCGCCTTGCGTTCGTAAACCGGCGGCAAGCCGCGCGACAGCAGCACCTTGCGGCGGATGTCGAGTTCCTCGGGCGTTTCGTAACAGGCATAGACGCGCCCCGCGGCCTTCAGCGTCTCGAATTCGGCCTCGTACAGCGCAAAGCGCGCCGACTGCCGCTCTTCGCCGTCGATATCGAGCCCAAGCCACGCGAGGTCGGCGCGGATCGCATCGACATATTCCTCTTTCGACCGCTCGAGATCGGTGTCGTCGATACGCAGCAGAAAGCGCCCGCCATGCTTGCGCGCCCACAGCCAGTTGTGGAGCGCCGTGCGGACGTTGCCGACATGAAGGGTGCCGGTCGGCGAGGGAGCGAAGCGGGTTACTACGGTCATGGCGCGCGCCTATAGCGGCTTTGCGCGGGCGGTGGAAATAATGGTTCACGCGAAGACGCGAAGGCGCGAAGTTGTAATCTGTTCCGCGAAGCGGCTTTCGCCGTCCCCCTTGCGACAGCCGCAGCGGCGAACCAGAAAGCGCACCCGTCTGCCCGCGTTCTTCTTCGCGCTTTCGCGCCTTCGCGTGCAACCCTCTTCGCTCTGCGCGGGTCTTTTCGGAAGATCGGGTCAGGCCGTCCGAAACCCGTGCGTGATCGGATAGCGCCGGTCGCGGCCGAAGTTGCGCGTCGACAGCTTGACCCCCGGCGGGGCCTGGCGGCGCTTATATTCGGCGAGCATCAGCAAGCGCTCGATCCGCGCCACCGCGTCGCGGTCGAAACCGTATTTCGCGACGACATCGTCGACGCTCGCTTCCTCTTCGACGAGCATGTGGAGCATGCGGTCAAGGTCGGCATAGGGCGGCAGGCTGTCCTCGTCCTTCTGGTCGGGGCGCAGTTCGGCGCTGGGCGGTTTGGTGACGATGTTCGCGGGCATGACCGGCGTCACCGGGTTGCGCGACAGGCGCGGCACCGTCTCGTTGCGCCACTTCGCGATCGCAAAGACCGTCATCTTGTATGCGTCCTTCAACGGATTATAGCCGCCCGCCATGTCGCCATAGATGGTCGCATAGCCGACGCTCATCTCGCTCTTGTTGCCCGTGGTCAGCAGCATCGGCCCGAATTTGTTGCTGAGTGCCATCAGGGTCACGCCGCGGATGCGCGACTGGACATTCTCTTCGGTGATGTCGACATCCTTGTCGGCAAAGCTGCCCGCGAGCATCGCGTCGAACGCCTCGACCGCCGGGACGATCGATATCGTATCGAGCCTGCACCCGATCATCTCGGCGCAGCCTGCGGCATCGTCGAGGCTTTCCTGGCTGGTGAAGCGGCTGGGCATCATCACGCACCACACTCTGTCGGGACCGAGCGCGTCGGCGGCAATCGCCGCGCAGATCGCCGAATCGATTCCGCCCGACAGCCCGAGCACGACGCCGGGAAAGCGGTTGCGTTCGACATAGTCGCGCAGGCTGAGGATCATCGCGCTATAGATATCGGCGGGGTGCGCTTCCCATTCGGCGATCGCGCCCGCGTCGCACGTCCAGCCGCCCCCCTCGACATCGGGGGCGCCTTTCGTCCAGCGCGTTACGCGCTCTTCGGGCTCCCAGTCGGTCAGCCGGTGCGCGGTGCCGCCGTCGGCATTGAGCACGAACGAGCAGCCGTCGAACACCAGCTCGTCCTGCCCGCCGATGCGGTTGAGAAAGATCAGCGGCAGACCTGTTTCGGTGACGCGGCCCGCGAACACCTGGCTCAGGCGGCGGTCGTCCTTGTCGATCTCATAGGGGCTGCCGTTGACCGAGATCAGCAGCTCGGCGCCTTGCGCCGCCAGATGCGCGCTCACCTTGGGCAGCCAGCCGTCCTCGCAGATCGGCAGGCCGAGCGTGATCCCGCGCCATTCGACCACGTCGGGCAGCGGGCCGGGGGCAAAGACGCGTTTCTCGTCGAAGGTGCCATAATTCGGCAGCTCGTGCTTGCGCCGCGTCGCGACCACGCGGCCGCCCTCGAGCAAGGCGACGATATTATAGAGGCTGCCGGCGTCCCATTCGACCGAGCCGACCAGCATCGCCGGGCCGCCATCGGCGGTTTCGGCCGCCAGTTCGGCCAGCGTCGCCGCCGCCCGCTCCGCCAGCGCGGGCTTCAGCACCAGGTCCTCGGGCGGGTATCCGATCAGTTGCAGCTCGGGATAGAGGATCAGGTCGGCGCCCGGATGGCGTGCGCGCACGTCGCGCATCGCTTGGGCATTGGCGGCAAGATCGCCGACCGCCTGGGTCATCTGCGAAAGGACGATGGTCAGCTGCTCGGTCATGCCCCGGCTTTAGGACCAACCACCCGCTTCGTTCAACCGAAGAGAAGCGCCCACAGCGTCCGCTCCGGCGCCATCGCAAAGATGCCCGCGGCGATCAGCCCGAAAAAGACGCCGCGCATCGTCTTCAGGTGCCGGTCGATCTGGCCGGTCTTCGCGAACCAGATCGCGCGCGGCACCTGGACCAGCACCAGCACCGAGAACAGGTGGATCGGCCCGATGCCGCCGGTGATCGTGCGGATCCAGAAACTGTCGATCGCGGTGACGAGCATCATCAGCGCCCAGACGCGCCCGCCGATGCGGTGCGCGATGTCGCCCTTGCGCTGGCGCCACAGCAGCCAGGCACCGAGCGGCAGCGCCGGGACGACGGTCGCGAGGTGGATCCAGACCGCCCACGCCGGGGTGCGATAGTCGGCCATGCCGCCGACCGAGCGGATGAGCCCGCCGAGCAAGGTCACCCCCATGATCAGCAGGACGATCAGGCCGATCCGGCGGATGTTGCGCGTCTTCGGTTCGGCGGCGGCGATGGCGGTCATGGCGAAATCCTGCTGCTGGGGGCGATGTCCCTTTCCTGCCCGCCCGCCGTTCGCGGACAATCGACTCTTCGTGGAAATGGCGGATTTCTTCGCCAAACGCGGCGCCCGGCCAATTGACGCTTCGTGAAATGGCACGCACAAGGCGATATGGCGAAGCGGCTGACGATCGAACTGCTGGTAATGGTCGCGCTCGGCCTGCTGATCGGGCTGCTCGGCCCGTTCGGGACGTTCGGCAATCCTCCGGCGCAGCGGCTGCTCAGCTGGGTCGTGTGGCTTCTCACCGGCTATATCTTCTTTCGCCCGACGGGAATCGTCGCGACATGGCTGTGCGAGGCGACCGGCCTGCCGCGCTTTGCGGGAACGCTGCTCGCGCTCGTCGTCGCGAGCGTGCCGGTGACGCTCGTCATCACGATGATGGCGATGCGGATGAGCTTTGCCGAGGCGCTGCGCTGGTCGGGCTTCTGGACGATGTACCTTTATATCTGGGTGGTGTCGGCGGTGGTGGCGACGGCGATGACGGCGCTGTTCGGGCGCAGCGCGGCCGCGGCGCCCAAGGTCGCGCCGCCAGGCGAGCCGGCCGTTCCGGCCGCACCGGCCGCCGAACCGATTCCGGCGCTGCCCCTCCCGCCCGGATTCGGTGCGATCCGCGCGCTGAAGGGCGAGGATCATTATGTCCGTATCGTCGGCGACGCGCGCGAGGAGCTGGTCCTGATGCGGATGCGCGACGCGATCGAGCGGCTCGGACCGGCCGACGGTTTGCGCGTCCACCGCAGCTGGTGGGTGGCGCGCGGCGCCGTCGCATCGGTGCGCCGCGACGGCCGCACCGCGGTCCTGACGCTGACCGGCGGGCACGAAGTTCCCGTCGCGCGCGACATGATGCCGCAATTACGCGCCGCAGGATGGCTTTAGGCCTTCCCCTTCATCGCTGTGCTGGTTAAGGGGGCGCGCAATCCCATCCGCCGCGAAAGGGCCGTGCACCCCATGAAACTCATCTCCGGCAACAGCAACCTCCCTCTGGCCCGCGCCATCGCGGACTATCTGGAACTGCCGCTGACCGACACCAGCGTGCGCCGCTTCGCCGATGAAGAGGTCTTCGTCGAAATTCACGAAAACGTCCGAGGCCAAGACGTCTTTGTGGTCCAGCCGACCAATTTCCCGGCGAACGACAATCTGATGGAATTGCTGATCATCAACGACGCGCTGCGCCGCGCCTCGGCAAAGCGCATCACCGCCGTCGTGCCCTATTTCGGTTACGCGCGTCAGGACCGCAAACCCGGCCCGCGCACGCCGATCTCGGCCAAGCTCGTCGCCAACCTGATCACCACCTCGGGCGCCGACCGCGTTCTCGCGATCGACCTGCACGCCGGGCAGATCCAGGGCTTTTTCGATATCCCGACCGACAATCTGTACGCCGCGCCGGTGATGAGCGCCGACATCCAGGCGCGCTTCGCGGGCAAGAATCTGATGGTCGTGTCGCCCGACGTCGGCGGCGTGGTCCGCGCCCGCGCGCTCGCCAAGCGGCTCGACAATGCGCCGCTGGCGATCGTCGACAAGCGGCGTGAGCGCGCCGGCGAATCGGAGGTGATGAACATCATCGGCGACGTGAAGGGCCGCTTCTGCATCCTGATCGACGATATCGTCGATTCGGCGGGCACGCTCTGCAACGCCGCCGCCGCGCTCAAGGCCGCAGGCGCCGAAGGCGTCGTCGCTTATTGTACGCACGGCGTCCTCTCGGGCGGCGCCGTCGCCCGCGTCGATGCGAGCGAGCTGACCGAACTCGTCATCACCGATTCGATCCAGCCGACCGATGCGGTGAACGACAGCAGCAAGGTTCGCGCACTCACGGTCGCGCCATTGCTCGGCGAGGCGATCAAGCGCATCGCCGACGAGTCGAGCGTCTCGTCCCTCTTCGACTGACATGGGCCTCGAATCCGATCTCGCGCTTGCCAATCGCCTCGCCGATGCTGCCGGTGCCGCGATTCGCCCGCTGTTCCGCGCCGCCTATGCCCACGAAGCGAAGGCCGATGCCTCGCCGGTGACCGAGGCCGACCGTGCCGCCGAGGCGGCGATGCGGCGCCTGCTCGACGCCGAGGCTCCGCGCGACGGGATCATCGGTGAGGAATATGGCGCCGAGCGCCCCGACGCCGCCCGCCAATGGGTGCTCGACCCGATCGACGGCACGGTCAGCTTCATGGCGGGTCGCCCGATCTTTGGCACCTTGATCGCGCTGTTGCAGGACGGCTGGCCGTTGATCGGCATCATCGACCAGCCGATTTCGGGCGAGCGCTGGGTCGGCGCGATGGGTCAGCCGACGCTGCTGCGCGGCAAGCCCGCGACGACGCGCAGCTGCCGCAACCTTGCCGACGCCGTCCTCGCGACGACGGGCCCGCAATATTTCAGCGATCATGACGGCGAGCATTTCATGGCGCTCGCCGCGCAGACTTCGCACAAGCGCATGGTCTTTGGCGGCGACTGTTATAATTATGGCCTTCTCGCGAGCGGTCATATCGACCTCGTCGTCGAGGCGGGACTGAAGCTCCACGATTTCGCGGCGCTGGTGCCGGTCGTCGAGGGCGCGGGCGGCACGATGTGCGACTGGAACGGCGACCCGCTCAATGCCGACAGTTCGGGCCATGTCATCGCGCTGGGCGATCCGGCCCGGCTCGAGGATGTCATCGAGGGGCTGGCCTGCCATCATTGAGGCGGCCACGCTTGCATTTCCGCGCGAATCCGTCTAGGCGCGCGCCTTCGCACGATAAATAGCTGACCTGCCTGGCTGAAAGGGCTGCCAGGGCCGGTCGATATCGTCGCTCAACAAGGAGACGAAAATGCCCAAGCTGAAGACCAAGAGCGGTGTGAAGAAACGCTTCAAATTCACCGCCTCGGGCAAGGTGAAGCACGGCGTAGCCGGCAAGCGCCACCGCCTGATTTCGCACAATTCGAAATATATCCGCACCAACCGCGGCACCAGCGTGCTCAGCGATTCGGACGTGGCCCACGTGCGCCTCTGGGCGCCCTACGGCCTGAAGTAAGGAGCGCTAGACCATGTCACGCATCAAACGCGGCGTTACCACGCGCGCCAAGCACAAACGCGTATTGGACCAGGCGAAGGGCTATTATGGCCGTCGCAAGAACACCATTCGCATCGCCAAGCAGGCGGTCGAAAAGGCAGGCCAGTACGCTTACCGCGACCGCAAGGTTAAGAAGCGTACCTTCCGCGCTCTGTGGATTCAGCGCATCAACGCTGCGGTTCGCGCCGAAGGCCTGACCTATTCGCAGTTCATGCACGGCGTGAAACTGGCCGGGATCGAACTCGACCGGAAGGTCATGGCCGATCTCGCGATGAACGAAGGTGGCGTGTTCACCTCGATCATCACGCAGGCGAAGGCCGCGCTGCCCAAGGCAGCCTGAGCCTCAAGCCATCGCTAAAGCAAAAGGGCGGTCCCTCGCGGGGCCGCCCTTTTTCGTATGCGCCGACGTCGTTGCGAGGAGCTGCATCATGGGCGCCTGTAAACAGGAACGGCGCGAAGGTTTCCCTTCGCGCCGTTCCGACAATGGCTCCAGTGGAAAACCATCGCCCCCCTCCCTCCGAACCGGATAGCCGTGGGTCGCAGAAAGCTTACGGCCGGCGGAAGTGTCCCTTGCGGCGACATATGCAATCGCCCAGCAGTTAAAAATTGTAAAAACGCGACAAATGGACGGCCTAGGCTGTTGTTTTTTTACGCAGTCCTCCGCATGGAGTAAGGCCATGACCGTGGGAGAATCTGCAAGCGGGACCGTGCCCGCGCGCGTCGCGACGCGATTCTTTCCTGTCTCCGAAGCGCTGCGGCCCTATTGCAGCATCATCTATCTGACCGAAGTCGAAGCTCCGCCGGGTGTTCGCGTAGAGGATTACCTGCATCCCGAATGGGCGAATGTTCGCTTCATCGAAGGCGAACCATTGCTCGCGGCGTTCGGCGGCGGAGCCCCCGCCGCGGCGCCGCATTTTGTGGTCACCGGCCCGACCAGCCAGGCGACCTATTTCGCCGCGGGCCATATGCGCGCCTGGGGTATCGGGATTTTGCCCGCGGGCTGGGCCAAATTTTTCGCGCTCCCGGCCGAGACGCTCGCCGATCGCTCGATCGACGGGGCGCAGCATCCCGCCTTTGCCCATCTTGCGCCGCTGGCCGCGCTGCTGCGGCAGGCGAATGATGTCGAGGCCGCGGCGCGAATCCTCGACGACCGTTTCGTTGCGCTGCTCGCCAAGGCGCCGCGTGATGATCCGACTATTTTTGCGGCGCACAGCGCGCTCGTCGACGACGAACTGACCAGCGTCGCCGATCTTGCCGAAAAACTGGGAATTTCTGACCGCTCGGTCGAGCGTCTCTCGCGTCGCGCTTTCGGCTTTCCGCCCAAGCTGCTGCTCCGGCGCCAGCGCTTCCTGCGCAGCCTCGCGCGCTTCATGCTCGATCCGTCGATGAGCTGGATCGAAACGCTCGATCATCAATATTACGACCAGGCGCAGTTCACACGCGATTTTCAGCGCTTCATGGGGATGAGCCCGCGCGCCTATGCCGCGCTGCCCAAGCCGATTCTCGGCAGTGCGGCATTCGCGCGCGCAGCCGCAGCGGGTGAAGCCGTGCAAGGCCTCCACAAGCCAGCCGGATAGCGCCGTTTTCGGCCAATAGGCTTGACCCATGCGGCGTGTTCGGTGCAAGCGGCGGGCGACCGACGCGCGGGAAGCCGCCGTCTCCAGAACGAACCGAAACACGCAGGCCGGCAGCGGCAAACGCGCCGGAGCAGGACGAATGACGATGAGCGAGACAGAAGTCCTGCAGAGCAGGCTGGTGAGCGATATCGAGGCCGCGGCCAATCTCGACACGCTCGAAGCGCTGCGCGTCGCGACGCTCGGCAAGGCGGGCAGCGTGACCGGGCTGCTCAAGACGCTGGGCGGCATGTCGCCCGAGGAGCGGCAGACGCAAGGGCCAAAGATCAACGGGCTGCGCGAAGCGGTCGCCGCAGCGATCGCCGCGCGCAAGGCAGCGCTGGAAGGCGCGGTGCTCGAGGCGAAGCTCGCGGGCGAAAAGCTCGACATGACACTTCCCGCCGCGGATGCGCCACGCGGCAGCGTGCATCCGGTTAGCCAAGTGATGGACGAACTCGCCGAGATCTTCGCCGACATGGGCTTCGCCGTCGCAACCGGTCCCGAGATCGAGGATGACTGGCGCAACTTCACCGCGCTCAATATTCCCGAGACGCATCCCGCGCGCGCGATGCACGACACTTTCTATTTCCCCGAGACCGACGCCGAAGGCCGCGCGATGCTGCTGCGCACGCACACCTCGCCGGTGCAGATCCGCACGATGATGTCGCAGGAGCCGCCGATCCGCATCATCGCGCCCGGCCGCGTCTATCGCAGCGACAGCGACGCGACGCACACGCCGATGTTCCATCAGGTCGAGGGGCTCGTGATCGATCGCGGCATCCACATGGGGCATCTCAAATGGACGCTCGAAACCTTCCTCAAGGCCTATTTCGAGCGCGACGACATCGTGCTGCGACTGCGCCCCAGCTATTTCCCCTTCACCGAACCCTCGGCCGAAGTCGATGTCGGCTATAAGCAAGAGAAAGGCCGCCGCATCGTCGGCGGCAACGGCGACGACGAAGGCCATGCCTGGATGGAACTCCTCGGCAGCGGCATGGTCAACCGCCGCGTGATCGCGAACTGCGGGCTCGACCCCGATGTCTGGCAGGGCTTTGCCTTCGGCGTCGGCGTCGACCGGCTCGCGATGTTGAAATATGGCATGGATGACCTGCGCGCCTTCTTCGACGGCGACCTGCGCTGGCTGGCGCATTATGGCTTCGGCGCGCTGAGTGTCCCGACGCTGAGCGGGGGGATTTCGGCATGAAGATCACGCTCGACTGGCTGAAAGACCATCTCGACGGCGACGTCACCGTCGACGACGTCGTCGCCACGCTCAACCGCATCGGCCATGAGGTCGAAGGCGTCGAGAACCCGGCCGAAAAGCTCGCCGGCTTCCGCGTCGCCCGCGTGCTGACCGCCGAGAAACATCCGCAGGCCGACAAGCTGCAGGTGCTGACCGTCGATACCGGCGACGGCGGGGCGCCGCTGACCGTCGTGTGCGGCGCGCCCAACGCGCGCGCCGGGCTGGTCGGTGTGCTCGGCCTGCCCGGTGCGGTGGTCCCCGCGAACGGCATGGAGCTGAAAGTCGCGGCGGTGCGCGGCGTCGAATCGAACGGCATGATGTGCTCGACGCGTGAACTCGAGCTTGGCGACGATCATGACGGGATCATCGAGCTGCCCGCCGACGCGCCGGTCGGCGCGGCCTTCGCCGACTATTCGGGCGCGGGCGATCCGGTGGTCGACATTTCGATCACGCCGAACCGGCAGGACTGCATGGGCGTGCGCGGCATCGCGCGCGACCTGGCCGCCGCGGGGCTCGGCACGCTGAAGCCGCTCGCCGTCCCGACGATCGCCGCGACCGGCGCCCCGGCGACCGAAATCGCGACCCTCGATCCCGATGGCTGCCCGGCCTTCTTTGGCCGCACGATCAGCGGTGTCACCAACGGCGCGGCGCCCGAATGGATGCGCCGCCGGTTGGAAGCGGTCGGCCAGCGGTCGATCTCGGCGCTCGTCGATATCAGCAACTATGTGATGTTCGACCTCGGCCGCCCGAGCCATATCTATGACCGCGCGAAGCTGACTGGCGCGCTTGTCGCGCGCCGCGCGAAGGACGGCGAGACCGCGACCGCGCTCAACGGCAAGCAATATGCGCTCACCGACACGATGACCGTGCTCGCCGACGACAGCGGCGTCCACGACATCGCCGGCATCATGGGCGGCGAGCATAGCGGGTGCAGTGAGACGACGACCGATGTCCTCCTCGAGATCGCCTATTTCACGCCCGAACGTATCGCGCTGACTGGACAGGCGCTCGCGCTCACCAGCGACGCGCGCAGCCGGTTCGAGCGCGGAGTCGATCCGGCGTTTCTCGATGATGCGACTGCGATCGTCACCGCGCATGTGCTCGCGATCTGCGGCGGCACACCCTCGACGGTGACCCGCGCGGGCACGCCGCCCGCCGAGGTGAAGACCGTCGATTACGACCCGTCGCTGTCGGCAACGCTCGGCGGCATCGCGATCGCCCCCGAGCGGCAGAAGGAAATACTGACCGCGCTGGGTTTCGCCGTGATCGAACAGGGCGGCCGCTGGCAGGTCGCGGTGCCGAGCTGGCGCCGCGACGTCGATGGCGCCCCCGACCTGGTCGAGGAAGTCACCCGCATCACCGGCTTCGACGCGATCGCTTCGGCGCCGCTGCCGCGGACCGAAGGCGTCGCGAAACCCACGGCGACCGCCGATCAGCTGATCGAGCGCCGCCTGCGCCGCGCCGCCGCCGCTGCGGGTTTCCACGAAGCCGTCACCTGGTCGTTCATCAGCGAGCGCGAGGCCGCGCCCTTTGGCGGCGGGACCTGGAGCCTGGCCAACCCGATCAGCGAAGATTTGAAGGTCATGCGCCCATCGCTGCTCGCCGGCCTGCTCGCCGCGGCGCAGCGCAACCAGAATCGCGGCGCGGGCAGCATCCGCCTGTTCGAGATCGGGCGCCGCTATCTCGGCACGACCGAGCATCCGACGCTCGGCATCGTGATGGCGGGCGAAAAGCGCGCACGCGGCTGGCAGGCCGGCAAGGCCGCGCCCTTCGACGCCTTCGATGCCAAGGCCGCCGCGCTGGTGCTGCTCGAAGCTGCGGGTGCCCCCGCCGACCGGCTGCAGGTGATGGAGCCCGTCGACGCGGCCGGCATCTGGCATCCCGGCCAGTCGGCGACGCTGCGGCTCGGCCCCAAGGCCGTGCTCGCCGAATTCGGCGCGCTCCACCCTGCGCTGGCGAAGCATTTCGACGTCGATGGCGCGGTGATCGCGGTCCAGATTTTCCTCGACGCGATCCCGGCCAAACGCGCGAGCGGCCCCGCCCGCGCCGCCTTCACGCCGCCCGCGCTACAGTCGGTGCGCCGCGACTTCGCGTTCCTCGCGCCCGATACGCTGGCCGCGGGCGATCTCGTCCGCGCGATCCGCGGCGCCGACAAGGCGGCGATCGTCGACGCCCGTCTGTTCGACCGTTTCGCCGGTCAGGGGGTACCTGAGGGTCAGGTCAGCCTGGCCGTCGAAGTCGAGCTGCAACCGCTGGAAAAGAGCTTCACCGACGCCGAGCTGAAAGCGATCGCCGGTCGGGTGGTGGCTGCGGCAGCCAAGGTCGGCGCTGTGCTGCGCGGGTGAGAAGCGTCTCGCGCACGCACGAGGACCGTCGCTGAACGCGCGGCAGCTAACGACCGGTCGGGGTCGTTCTCCATCATCGTGATCCCGACTTGATCCGGGATCACGGAAGGAGAAGGTGTTCGCTCCCCAGCAAAAAACCCGAATCCGCGATCATCCCCGGCAATCCTCGATCACCCGCCCGATCTCCGACTGTACGGGCAACGTCAGCCCGCTGCCGCCCGGCGCGTCGAGCGCGAAGCGGCCGCGGCTGAAGGCAATGCGGTCGAGGCGGATGTCGCGGCTCGGCATCGTCGCGCTGCCGCCATCGAAGCGGATCTGGTCGACTCCCGCACTGGTCAACAGCGTGACATTGCCGTCGAGCGACGCGGTCAGGCGGATCCCGCCGCCGCTGCACGTTATCGTCAGCAGCGCGCCCGAATTGCCGGCCGGAACGAAACTCGCCGTCCGGTTGCCCGCATCATAACGCCACGCGCCGCGGTCGACCGGGCGCTGTTCCCACGAACCGGTCGGGGTCGGAGCGGGCGCCGGGGCCGGGGTCGGCGCGGGCGTCGGACGCTGGGGCGGCGGCGCTTGCGGCGTCGGAACGGCGGTGCAGCTCGCGAGCGCGAACATCATCGGCAGCCCGATGCCATAGGCCGTCCATATCTGCCCGCGCTTCATATTCAAAATCCTTGCCAATCAATCGCTTCCTCGACCCCGACGCGCGGGACGGTCCATTGGTTCACCGCCGCCTCCTCGTCGGCATGGCCGATGGCGAGACCGGCGAACAGAATCTGGTCGTCGCCCAGACCCAGCGTTTCGCGCACCGTGGCGCCGTACATCGCCCAGCATTCCTGCGGACAGCTGGCCAGGCCATTCTCGACGAGCAGCAGCATCACCGACTGCAACCACATGCCCATGTCGGACCATTGCGGCGGACCCATGATGCGCGAGCAATGGAGGAAAAGCATTACCGGTGCGCCGAAACCCCGGTAATTCTCCACGAACTGAGCCAGGCGCCCCGCCTTGTTTTCGCGCGGGATGCCCAGCGAGGCATAGAGCGCCTCGCCGATCCCGAAACGCCGACTTTCCCACGGCTCGGTCAGCCCCTTGGGATAGATGTCATATTCGGGCTGATAGCCGTCACGCCCCATCGCGAGCCGCGCGCCGACGGCGTCCTTCACCTGCTGCCAGGGTGCGCCGGTCAGCACGGTCGCCTGCCAGGGCTGAAGGTTGCCGCCCGATGGCGCGCGCTGCGCCGCCGCGAAGATCCGCTTCAGCACCTCGGGATCGACCGGCCGGTCCGAAAAGGCGCGCACCGACCGGCGCTGGTGCAGCGCGTCGGCGACCGAGTGGGGGAGGGTGTCACTCGCTGGCATATTTATCCTCTCGTCGTTTTCCGAACAGCAGGCCGCGTTCAAGGCGGGCTTTGAGCTGGCGGTAATAGGAAAGCAGGAAGACGTCATCCTCTTCGGCGACCGGGCGGCCGATCTTGGCGCGGATCGCATCGGCTACCTCGCGCATCGCGCGCGCATCGCGGCCGCGCAGGATGCGCTCGAGTTCCTGCAGTTCGAAAATGCCATAGACCGCCAGCTCGGCGTCGCTGAACTGCATCGCCTGCGCATCGGCGGCCGTCGTGATGTCGCTGTCGAGCTTCACGCGCTGCGCCATCACGACCCACGTTCCGGCAATCAGGTCGCCCATCCGCATCCGGTCGCGGTTGAACAGCAGGAACAGGCTGAGCGTCAGCGACCAGACGACGCCGGCCAGGATCGTCCAGCCCGACACCATGTCCTCCGACGCGCCATTGCCGAGCATCATCAGCGGCAGAAACAGCTCGAGCTCGCGGATCAGGTTGCGTGCGACGACCGCGTCGGCGGTCAGCCGGCCGCCGTCGCGTGCGACGACGCGGATGCCCATCAGCCGCTTGCCCGGCGTCGCGGCGCGCGAGCCAAGCTCGAACCCGATGAACCAGAACGTCCTAAGCGCGAAAAAGCCGAGCATCCAGACGGTGTAGGCGATATCGCCGCTGCCGCCGAAGCCGACCCACACCATGAAGAGCGAGAAGAGGAACAGCACGGCGACGATGAGGATCAGGTCGACGATCAGCGCGCCGAGCCGCAAGCCCGAGCTTGCGATCCTCAGCTGGAGGTCGACCCCCTCGGGCGTGATGAACTGGCGGATTTTCTTTGCGGTCGCGTTGCGCGCCTTGGCATTGGCAGCGGCGGTCATGCGACATCCTCGCGCCGCGGGATGTAATAATAGGCGAGCCAGAAGAGCAGCATCAGCGTGCCGATGCCGTAGCGCAGCAGCGTGTCGGTGATCAGCTGGCGGCCAAAGCCCTCGAGCAGGCCGGCGACGAGCAGCATCAATATGACCCCGACCATCACCTTGCCCGCGACCCGGCCCGCATCGGACGCCGCTTCCAGCCGCCCGCGCGCGCCGGGAAAGACGACCGCCGTTCCGATCCGAAGCCCCGCCGCGCCCGATAACGCGGCGGCGAACAGCTCGGTCGTGCCATGGATGAACAGCCAGCCGCCGAAATCGACCCCCAGCCCCTTGCCCGTAAACACCGCAAGCATCGCGCCGAGACCGATCCCCTGATAATATTCGAGCATCATCGTCGGCACGCCGAATGCGAAGCCGAGCGCGAAGGACATGATCGATACGCCGCTGTTGTGCGTGAACAGGAAGGCCGCGAACATATGGAGCGCGCTTTCCTCGTCGCCGGCCGCGGCTTTGCCGTGTCCGATCGTCGATTTCAGGAACTCGACCGTCGCGCGCGGGTCGCGCCCGCCCGACATCTCTTCGGGGACGAAATTGAAATACCATTCGGGGTTGTGTGCAACGAGCGACCAGCTCGTCAGCGCGCCCAGCGTGATGATCAGCGCGATGATGATCGTCTCTTTCCACACCGACCGCACCGCGGCGGGCCAGTCGTACAGAAAGAAACGGCGCGTGCGGCTCCACCGCGTCTCGCGCACGCCATAGACGAGGAAATAGCCGCGGATCGAGAGCGCTTCCAGATGGTCGAGCAACGCCTTGTCGAGGCTGGTCGCGCGCGCGATCGACAGCGACGAGAGAGTCGCGCGATACAGGATCGGCAGTTCGAGCAATTCCTCGCTCGACAGCGCCTTGGCGCCGCGCTTCTCCAGCTTCGTGAGCAGCAGGTCGAACGCGATCCAGTCGGCCTCGCGCTCGTCGCGAAAACGGCTTGTCGAAAAGCCGGGAAGCTCGGCGGCGCTCACAGGCTGCCTGCCCGCTTGATGCCCAGATAGGCTTCGACCACGCCGGCGCCCATCGCGTCGGCGGGCACTTCCAGCACGTCGGCGCCCAGTCGCTGGAGCCGCGCGATCACCAGCTGGCGGTCGCGCAGCATCGCCGCCGCGACGTTCGATCGGGTGATGTCGGCGGCGCTTTCGGGGCGGCGGCGTTCCTCTTCCTCGACCTCGTCGTCGCGGATCACCACGAACAGCAACCGGTGCTTCTTCACCAGCCGCCCCGCGGCGCGAATCATCAGGTCGGCGCTCGTCGCGTCGGTGAATTCGGTGAACAGGATGATCAGCGAGCGGCGGTTGAGTTCGGCCGACAAGGTCATCAGCGCGAGGGTGAAATTGCTTTCGACCGGAGCATAGTCGATCTTGCTCGCCGCGCGTTGCAGCGCCGGAAAGTCCTGGATGTTCATATAGGCCGGGGTCAGCGCCTGCGGCTTTGCGGCAAAGGAAAAAAAGCTGATCCGGTCGCCGAGCTTCAATCCTGCATAGGCGAGCAGCAGCGCCGCCGACACCGCGCGGTCGACGCGCGGCATCCCGCCGACCGGCTCGGCCATCGTCCGCCCGGCGTCGATCGCCAGGACGACGCGGTTGTCGCGCTCGACGCGATATTCCTTGGCGAGCAGTTTGACGTGCCGCGCCGACGCGTTCCAGTCGATCGCGCGCCGGTCCATCCCCGGCTGATACTCGGCGAGCGCTTCATATTCGGTGCCTTCGCCGCGCAATTGCTGTTGGCGGAGGCCGAACCAGCTGTTGCGCTGGAACAGGCGGCTGCCTTCCTCGGTGACGGAGCGAAGGCTGGGCACCACGGCGATTTCGCGGCCGAGCCCGAAACGGCGCTGCTTCCAGACGAGCCCCAGCGGCCCTGCCCAGCGCAGCCACAGCGCGTCGATCATCGCCTGCCCGCGGCGCGAGGCCGCAAGCGGCAGCGTGCGGACGAGCGTATTGGTATCGACCGCTCGCACCATATCGCCCGCGAGCCGCCCGCCCGGTGCGAAACGTTCGTCGAGCGCCAGCGCGATTTCGGCATGGCGCGGCACCGATCGGCCGGTCGCCGACAGCCGCAGGTCGAACGGATCGCCGACCCCGACCTGGTGCGGCACCTGCGCATCGAGCGCCAGGCGGCGCGGATTGGCCCCCAGCATGGCGTCGAGCAGCAGCCCGAACAGAAGCAGCGCGATCCAGGCGGGCGCAGCGACCCAGAATTCGGGACGCAGCAGGCCGAGCGCCAGTGCCAGAGGTGCGCCGAGCAGCAGCAGATAAATTGCCCGGCGCGTCGGATAGATCACCGCGGCACTTCCTCGCGTTCGACCAGATCGGCGATCACTTGCTCGACGTTGCGTCCTTCGATCTCGGCGGCGGCCGACAGGATCACGCGGTGGCGCAGCACGCCTGCCGCGAGCCGCTGGACGTCGTCGGGGATCACATAGTCGCGGCCCTCCAGCGCGGCCGCGGCGCAGGCGGCACGCGCGAGCATCGTCGCGGCGCGCGGGCTGGCGCCGCATTCCAGGTCGGCGCTCGCGCGCGTCGAACGGATCAGGCGGACGATATAATCGACGACCTCCTCGGCCAGCCGCACCGTCGCGATGACGTCGATCGCCGCGCCGATCGCTTTCGCGTCGGTGATCTGCGTGACGCCGAAATCGGCCACCGCGGGGCTTTTGAAGCGCCCGCCATGATCGGCGACGATGCGCCGTTCCTCGGCGGCGTCGGGATAATCGACGACCAGCTTGAACAGGAAACGGTCGAGCTGCGCTTCGGGCAGCGGATAGACGCCCTGCTGCTCGATCGGGTTCTGCGTCGCGAGCACGGTGAAGCGCGGACTCATCGCGTGCGCCTCGCCGTTGATCGTCACGCGGCGTTCCTGCATCGCCTCCAGCAGCGCGGCCTGCGTCTTCGGCGGGGTGCGGTTGATTTCGTCGGCCAGCAGCAGCTCGGTGAAGATCGGCCCCTTGGTCAGGGTGAAGCTCGACGTCTGGAAGTTGAACAGGTTCGACCCCAATATGTCGCCGGGCATCAGGTCGGGGGTGAACTGGATGCGTCCGAAATCGAGCCCGACCGCGCGGGCAAAAGCCTGCGCAAGCAGCGTTTTCGCCGTTCCCGGCGGGCCTTCGAGCAACACATGCCCGCCCGCGAGCAACGCGATCGTCACCATCCGCGTCAGCGGCCCCTGGCCGAACACGACCTTGGCGACCTCGCTCTCGATCGCGGCGCCGAGCGCCTGGACGCTCCCGATGCTGTCAGCCGTCACGCAATAATTCCTTTCTGATGTCGTGCAGCGCCTGGGCGTCGCTCAAAAATTCATGCTTGTTTCGCGCGAGCGGCAGCCGCCGCGCGAGAGCGGAAAACAGGCTGCCGCCTTTCAGCCGCTTGTCGATCCACGCGTCGGTCGCCGCGGCGTCGAGCCCGCTCGGCGCGTGCAGCCGCCGCGCAATCGCGAGGCGCTGGCTGCGGACATAGGCGTCGGCGCCGTCGAGCTCGCGGCGGGCCTGTTTGATCAGGTCGGCGCTGTTCGCGATCAGCGCGGCTTTCGAGATCGCGATCGCGCGTTGGGGCTTCAGCGCCGGGCCGAAGCGCATCCACGCCTGCCACAATGCGAGCAGCCCCGCAGCGATCAGGCAGAGGGTGATGCCGATGAACGGCGGCACGAAAGCAAAGCGCAGCAGCGAGCGCTGGCTGCCGAAACCGTTGAGCGTGAGGTCGAACGCCAGCGCGTCGGCGCCTGCATCCTCGCCCACCGCATCGATCAGCATGGCCGCTGCCTGCGCCTTGTCGCCCGATGCAAAGGCCAGATTGTTGACGAGGTCGGGGTCGGCGAGGACATAGACATCATGCTCCTTGGCGATCGCCAGCACCGCGCCGCCGCTAGCGCCCGCGATCAGCGGAACCAGCCCGTCGCCCTTCACCGTCTGGGCATTGCCCGGAAGATAGGCCGAAAACCCGCGCCCGGCGATCTCGGCCGCGACAATCTGCTGCTTCGCGCGTGGTCCGTCGATCGCCACCTTGCCGAATATTTTCTCGGGTAGCAGGCCCTCGGGCGGTGCGATCGGGATGCCGAATCCCGCCCAGCCCGGCTTCACCGACTGGCCGGGGATCCGCATCGTCTGCCACTTCGGCAGGACGATCAGCACCGGGCCCCCGGCGGCACCGTCGAGCAGAGCCGACATCTCTTCGGGTTTGGTGCGATGCGTGGGGGTCAGGATCAGCAACGTCTCGCCACCCGAAAAGACCTCCTTGCCTTCGCGGCGGCGCAGCTCGACATCGGCGCCCGATCGTTCGAGCAAGTCGACGATCGCCGCATAGCCGGGTGCCCCCTTCGACAGCGCATGGCCCCCGCCGTCGTTGCCGCTCGACAGCTGGGGGCCGAGAGCGATCAGCGCCCACAGCGCGATGAAGGCGATCACCCCGACGATCACCACGCCGGCAATCAGCAGCGGGTTGAAGCCGCCGTTGTCGGATGCCCCGTCGCTCATGCGCGCGCCCAATTCTTCGGCACGGTCAGTTCGGCATAGGCGCTGCGGCATTCGGTCCACGCGGTCTCGTCGATCGCCCGCCCGCCGAACAGGCTGATCTCGACCGCGCGCGCGATGCGGCTGAACGCCGTGCGGGCGACCGCGGGCAAATCTTGCACCGCGGCGAGCTCGCGCGAGGTCATGGCGGGGCGAACCAGGCCGGGGCGGCGCGTCTCGATATCGTCGACGCTGCGATAGAGGAGCAGGTGGATCGCTTCGGCAAAGCGCCCCGCGGCGGCGAGCGCGTCGGCATCGGCGAGCCGCGCGCGCGCGCGCCCGGCCTCGGCCTCGCCCACGACCTCCTCTTCGGCGTCGCCGCGCTTGCGACCAAAGCGGATGGTGTCGACCCAATCGGCAAAGGAGGGCACGAAATGATAGAGGATGATCAGGAGCAGGATCGCCGCGCCGATCCAGGCGAGCGGTTTCAGCGCCGGCGCGCTCCAATCGAAGAAATCGCGCAGCCAGTCCAGATTCCAGCTCGACGGTTTGGGCGGTGGCGGCGGCGGCGGAAAGCTCGTCTGGATTTCGCCGCCCGCGATCGTCTGGCTATAGGCGGGACCCGCGAGTTCGGGATCGATCAGCCAGCCCCCGCTTCCGTCGGTGCTCGGCGCTTCGGCAGCGGCCGACGCCTGGGCGATCCACAGCGACATCATGTTGAAATTTGGAACCCGCCCCGCTCAGTCATCGCTGATCGTGGTAGCGCGAGGCCGCGCGAGAAGGCAAGAGATGCTTGCGCGCCGGAGTGCCCCGTTCTAGCGCGCGCCAATTGCGATCGATGGAGGATGTCGGTGGACGCGGCGCAGGCAGTACATGAAAAATTCCTCGCGGCGCTGGCGAGCGGATCGCTTGGCCGCAACGCCGACGCGCCCGATCCTGCGGTGATCGGCCTGTCGCGATCGGCGGCGACCGACATTTTCCTGTCGCAGTTGACCAGCCGCCAGATGGACCGGCTGTCGCGCCATCTGCAGGCGCGCGGCGAAGGCTTTTATACGATCGGATCGTCGGGGCATGAAGGCAATGCCGCGGTCGCCGCGGCGCTGCGCGTGACCGACATGGCGTTCCTTCACTATCGCTCGAACGCCTTCCAGCTGCACCGCGCGCGGCAGGTGCCGGGTGAAAGCGCGACCTGGGACATGCTGCTCAGCTTCGCGGCCTCGAGCGAGGATCCGATTTCGGGCGGACGGCACAAGGTCATCGGGTCGAAGCCGCTCAATATCCCGCCGCAGACGTCGACGATCGCTTCGCATCTGCCGAAAGCCGTCGGCGCGGCCTTCTCGATCGGCATCGCGCGCCGTAACGGCATGAAAGACCTGCCGCTGCCCGACGATGCGGTCGTGCTGACCAGCTTCGGCGACGCCTCGGCGAACCATTCGACCGCACAGGGGGCGTTCAATACCGCGGGCTGGACGGCCTTTCAGGGCTCGCCGATGCCGCTGATCTTTCTCTGCGAAGACAATGGTATCGGCATTTCGACCCGCACCCCGACGGGCTGGATCGAGGCACAGTTCCGTCACCGCGCGGGGCTGCACTATATCCAGTGCGACGGCACCGACCTCGCGTCGGCCTATGCCGGGGCCAAGGAAGCCGCCGACTATGCGCGGCGCACGCGCAAACCCGTCTTCCTCCACATGGCCACCGTGCGCCTGTACGGTCACGCCGGGTCGGATGTGCAGGGCGCCTATCTGCCCAAAGCGCTGATCGAAGCCGACGAAGCGCGCGATCCGTTGCTCGGCGGCGCGGCGCTGATGGTCGAGCAGGGCTGGATGACCCCTGCCGAAATCGCCGACGCCTATGACGGCATCGGCGCGACGCTCGCGCGGCAGGCCGAAGCCGCGATCCTGCGGCCCAAGATCACCACGACCGTCCATGTGATGGAAAGTATCGTCCCGCCGAAGCGCGAGATTGTCCGCGCGAACACGCCGTCGGCCGAAGACCGCAAGACGATGTTCGGCAGCGACGCGGGTCAGATGGACAAGCCGATGCACATGGCGCGGCTCTTGAGCTGGGCGCTCGCCGACCTGATGCTCGCGCATGAGGAAATTGTCGTCGCGGGCGAGGATGTCGGGCCCAAGGGCGGCGTCTATAATGTCACCGCAAAGCTTCACCAGCGCTTCGGTTCGGCGCGCGTCGTCAACACCCTGCTCGACGAACAGGCGATCCTCGGTCTTGCGATCGGCATGGCGCACAACGGCTTCGTCCCGATGCCCGAAATCCAGTTTCTCGCCTATGTCCACAATGCCGAGGATCAGATCCGCGGCGAGGCCGCGACCTTGAGCTTCTTCTCCGACGGACAATATACCAACCCGATGGTGATCCGCATCGCCGGGCTCGGCTACCAGAAGGGCTTCGGCGGCCATTTCCACAATGATAACAGCCTGGCGGTGTTCCGCGATATTCCGGGCGTCATTCTCGCCGTCCCGTCGAACGGACGCGACGCGGTGCACATGCTGCGCGAATGCGTCCGGCTGGCGCGCGAAGAACAGCGCGTCGTCGTCTTCGTCGAACCGATCGCGCTCTATATGACACGCGACCTTCACGAGGAAGGCGACGGCCTGTGGACCAGCGTCTATGAAGCGCCCGGCGAAGGCGCGCCGATCCGCCTCGGCGAGGTCGGCGTCCATGGCGACGGCACCGACCTGGCGATCGTCACTTATGGCAACGGCGCCTATCTCTCGCGCCAGGCCGAAAAGCGGCTCGCCGACGACGGCGTGAGGGCGCGCGTGATCGACCTGCGCTGGCTCGGCCCCGTCGATGCCGATGCGCTCGTCGCTGCGGTCGGCGAAGCCAAGCGCATCCTGATCGTCGACGAATGCCGCATCACCGGATCGCAAAGCGAGGCGCTGATGGCGCTGTTCGTCGAACGGACGCCGGACAGGAAACTCGCGCGCATCGCCGCCGACGACAGCTTCATCCCGCTGGGCCGCGCCGCGACGCTGACGCTGCCCAGCCGCGACAGCATCTACGCCGCGGCGAAGGCGCTGCTCGCGAAATGACGCCCTTTCAGCCTGTGCCCCTGCGAAGGCAGAGGCCCTTCACCGTGGCTGTCCTTCTTCACCACTGCGCGCAGGACGTCGCGACGTCGGGAGATGGGCCCCTGCCTTCGCAGGGGCACAGCGATTTTTTTGAAGGACAGGTGCCATGACTGCAGCGAAGAAAACCGCGCTCGTGGTCGCTCCCGGCCGCGGTACCTATGGCAAGGGCGAACTCGGCAGCATCGCGCGGTTGCACGGCGCCCGCTTCGCCGACCGCCTCGCGAACGTCGATGCCCAGCGCGCCGACCGCGGCCAGCCGACCGTCACCGAACTCGACGGCGCCGACCGCTTCAGCGTCGCGACGCATATGCGCGGCGATGTCGCCGCGCCGCTGATCTACACCGCGACCGCACTCGACTATCTCGGCATCGACCGCGACCGCTTCGACATCGTCGCCGTCGCCGGCAATTCGATGGGCTGGTACAGTGCGCTCGCGCTCGGCGGCGCGGTGTCGGTCGAGGACGGCTTCCGCATCGCGAACGCGATGGGGCTCAACAGCCAGACGCACGGGCCCGGCGGGCAGATTCTGTTGCAAGTGGTGGACGAGGATTGGCGCCCGGTCCCCGGCCTGCGCGACAGGCTGTCCGACCTTGTCGCCGACATCGCCGCGCGCCCCGGCCACGCGCTCGCGCTGTCGATCGACCTGGCCGGCATGCTCGTCCTTGCGGGCAATGAGGAAGGCCTTGCTGCGCTGCTCGCCGACGCGCCGCCGACCTCTGGGCGCGACCCGCTGCGCCTCGCCGGCCACGGCCCGTTCCACACGCCGCTGATGTTCGGCAGCTCGGACAAGGCAAAGGCCGAACTGCCGGTGTCGCTGTTCGGTGCGCCCGCGATCCCGATGGTCGACGGCCGCGGCCATATCTGGCGGCGCTTTTCGTCCGATCCGGCGGCGCTGTGGGATTACACTTTCGGCCACCAGATCCTCGCGCCCTATGATTTCGCGCTGTCGGTGCAGGTCGCGGTCAAGGAGTTCGCGCCCGATGTGATCATCCTGCCCGGCCCCGGCGACACGCTGGGCGGCGCGATCGCCCAATCGCTGATCGCGATCGAATGGCAGGGGATCGCCGGCAAGAGCGATTTCATGGCGCGGCAGGCGTCGGACCCGATCCTGCTCTCGATGGGCCGCGCCGAACAACGCCCGCTCGTCACGGGCTAGTGGCCTGACCCTGGCCCCGCCGCGCTCGCGGCAGCTTGGGCGTCAATCCGACGCGATCGGCAGGTGCAAGCTCACGATCATGCCATGCGGCGCGGCGCCGCCGATCGCTATCGAGCCGCCGTGCATATGCGCGATCGTCTGCGCCAGCGACAGGCCCAGCCCCGCGCCCGAACCGCCGCGCGCGGGGTCGAGCCGGACGAAACGCTTCGCCGCTTCGCCGAACTGCTCCTCGGCGATCCCGGGGCCGTCGTCGGCGACCGACAGCGCGACGCTCGCGCCGTCGCGCGTCGCCGTCAGTGCGATCGCGCTTCCGCCCGCCGCATATTTCAGCGCATTGTCGATCAGGTTCGACAGCGCGCGGAGCAGCATTTCGCGGTGTGCCACGACATCCAGGTCCGCGGGCGCGTCGACGATGATCGCAAAGCCTTCGTCCTCGGCCAGCGGGCCATAGACTTCGGCCAGGTCCTCCAGCACCGGCGCGAGCGCAAAGCGGGCAAACTGGTCGCGACCGATTCCCGCCTCGGCACGGCTGATCTCGAGCGCGGTATCGAGCAGGCGATGGAGCCCGTCGGCCTCGTCGATCGCACTCGCGAGCGCGGCGGTCGCCTGCGGCTCGCGCGTGCGGCCCAGCGCCTGCTCCAGCGTCGCCTTCATCCGCGACACCGGTGAACGCAGGTCGTGCGCCATCGAATCGGTCACCATGCGCAGTTCGCCGACCAGCGCCTCGATCCGGTCGAGCATCGCGTTGATCGACGTGCCGAGCCGGTCGAAGGCATCGCCGGTCTCGTCGCGTTCGACCCGCGCATCGAGCTTGCCGCCCGCGATCGCCGAGGCAGCGCGGGCAAAGGCATCGACGCGCCGCGCCAATATCCACGCCGCGATCGCCGCGACGACCGCAGCCAGCAGGAGGCCGGCGGCCAGCGCATAAAGGAACGCCGCCTGGCTCGCGCGCGTCAGCTGCGCCTGCGCTTCCAGCACTTCGCCGGTCAGCAGCACGCGGCCTTCGCCCAGCCGCGTCGTGACAATCCCCATCTCTTCGGCGGCCAGGCCGCCCTCGCGGAACAGGCTGATCCGCCGCCAGCGTTCGGCCGGCCCGACCGTCGCCGGCCATTGCTTCAGATTGCCGGCAAGCGGCGACCCGTCGGGGCCTTTCAGCAGCACGACGAAATTGCGGTCGTCGCGCGCTGTCAGCCGGTCGCGGATCGCCCGGACCAGGCCCGCTTCGCCTTCCTGCCGATATTCCTCGGCAAAATCGTCGCGCGCGACCTCGGCGGCGGTGCGCGCGTCGGACAGGATCGTCGCGGCGGTGAAGCGGTGGATGATGGTCAGCCCCAGCGCGAGCGCCGCGACCTGCACCAGCAGCAAGGCGAGCGCGAGCCGGAACGTCGTCGACTGGAAAAACCCCCGCGTCATGCGCGTCAGCCGGTCTTGCCGAGCATATAGCCCGCACCGCGGATCGTGTGCACCAGCGGCTTGTCGAACCCGTCGTCGACCTTGCGGCGCAGGCGGCTGACATGGACGTCGACGACATTGGTGCCGGGGTCGAAATGATATTCCCACACGCCTTCCAGCATCATCGTGCGCGTGACGACCTGTTCCTTGTGACGCAGCAGATATTCGAGCAGGCGGAACTCGCGCGGTTGCAGCTCGATCCTTTGACCCGCACGGGTCACGCGGCGGTTGAGCAGGTTCATCTCCAGATCCTCGCACGCCAGCATCGTTTCGACCTGCGTTCCCCCCGACGGTTTCGCGATCAGCAGCTTCAGCCGCGCGAGCAGCTCGGAGAAAGCGAAGGGTTTGACCAGATAGTCATTGGCGCCCGAGGTCAGTCCCTCGACCCGCGCATCGACCGCGCCGAGGTTCGACAGGATGATCACCGGCGTCGCGACCTTCGCCGCGCGCAAGGCGGCGAGCACGGCCATCCCGTCCATCCCCGGCAGCATGCGGTCGAGGATGATCGCGTCGTAACTGCCGTCGGTCGCGTGAAACAGCCCGTCGCGCCCGTCCGCGGCGTGATCGACGACGAACCCCTCGCCGGTCAGGCTCTTGACGACGAAATCCGCGGTTGTGGGGTCATCCTCGACGACGAGTATTTTCTGCGACATGCGGTTCCTTCGCGCGGGCTGGCGGCAGATGCTTATAGCGGCTCTCGCCGGCATGGCGAATATGAAGCTCGACGCCCTTCGCGGCGTCGCTCTTCACCGCGCGTGCGACGGCGGAGACCGATGCGATCGGCTTGCCGTCGATCCGGTCGATCACGTCGCCAGCGGCGATATCGGCCTTCGCCGCGGCGCTGCCGTCCTGGACGCTGGTGACGACCAGCGCGAGCGGCGCGTGCGGCGTGGGGCGCTCGGTTTCATAGGTCAGCCCCGGAATCTGCTCGCCCGGCGGGGCATAGGGCGCGGCGGCCAGATGCGCCGCCAGCGCCACCACCGCTGCGAGCATCGCCAGCAGCGCGCCGGCGGGCGGCATCGGGCGAAGCGGCACGACGTCCATCAGACCAGCACCGCGACCGGCGGCACGGCCTTTTTCTTCGCGGGCGCGCGGCTGACGATATGGTGGACCGCGGCCATGCTCTGCGCGAACGCCATGCCGCGCGGGCCGGCGATATAGCGCGGCTCCCAATGCGTCGCGAATTTTGCCTTGTAGCTGCGCAGCCCCTCGAAGCCATAGAGCATCTCGCCATGGCGAAAGACGAACGCCGCCCCGCGCGCCCAGACGGGGGCCAGCTTGCGGCCGTCGATCCCCGACAGCGGCGCGATGCCCAGCGTGAAGCGGCGATAGCCCTCGGCCTGCGCATATTGCATCAGGCGGATGAACAGAAAATCCATCACGCCATAGGGAATGGCGGCGACATGGCGCATCAGGTCGACCGACATTTCGGCACGGTTCGCTGTCGCCAGGATGTTCGCAAAAGCGACGATGCGCCCCTCGATCCGCACCACCGCGCACGGGAAATGCGCCATATAGGCGGCGTCGAAGCTGCCCAGGCTGAACGCTTTTTCGCGCTGCTTCTTCGCCGCCAGCCAGTCGTCGGACACGGCGCGCAGCTCGGCGATATGCGCGGGCACGGCGGCGGCGGGGATGATCGCGAACGCGGCGCCGTCCTGCACCGCGCGGCGCTCGGCGTGGCGCAGCGACTTGGCCTGCGGACCTTCCAGCGTGAAGTCGTCGAGTTCGACGCGTGCTTCCTCGCCATATTTGACGATCGACAGGCCCAGGTCGATGGCATGCGGCAGGCAGCGGCTGCCGATCTGATACAGCAGGATGCGCCCCTGCGCGGCGTCGGCCTTTTCGCGCAGCTTCCACAACAGGTCGGACCAGCGCGCTTCATTGCCGACCGGATCGCCCATCATGATCCAGTTCGCCCCCTGGGCGCGGTACATCAGGAACGCGTCGCCTTCGTCGGCGAGCAGGAAGCGCTTGTCGCCGGTAAACGCCAGGAACGCATCGGTCTGGTCGGCCAGCGCGAGCGCCGGTTCGAGCTGGTCGAAGTTCACCGCGCTGCTGCGCCCGCTGCGCCCCGACGGCGCGAACAGCCGCCACAGCGCCAGTCCCGCGAGCAGCACCGCGATGCCGAACAAGGTGCGCAGGAACCGCGGGGCATCGCCGCGCAGGCTGAACTGCCACCACAGGCTGCTGTCATAGGCGACATGCTTGTACGCGAAGAAACCCGCGAACGTCGCGGCCAGTATCGCGGTCAGCGCTGCGGCGATCCACCCGGTCGACAGCGGCGCATCGATCAGCGCGGTCTGGCGATAAAAGGCGGCGCGGCTCCATTGCAGCGCGGCGGCGATCCCGGACAGGATCAGCGCTTCCTCATAATCGAACCCCTTCGCGAGCGAGAAGAGGATCGCGGCGACGATCAGCGCGCGCGTCGCGACGAACGCACCGTCGAGGCGACGGAGCAGGCCGGGCGCGAGGAACAGCAGCAAGGTCCCGGCCAGGCTCGCCGCGAGGTGCGAGGCTTCGACGAAGGGCAGCGGAATGAAATGCTTGAGGTCGTGCATGCGCGCCGCATCGGCCGGCGTCGATCCCGAAAACAGCAGGATCAGCCCGCCGGCGAAGACGAGCGCGGCGAGCAGGGACGGCGCCAGTTCGCGCAGCAACGACTGGCCCGCCGCGGCAAGATCCTTTGCCGGCGCGTGCCACGCGCGGCCTTCGTGCCACGCCAGCAACAGCGCGGCGAGCAGCAGGGGCAGCAGATAATAGATGACGCGGTACGCGAGCAGCGCGGCGAGCAATTGCGCCTTGTCGCCGGGGACGGTCGCGATCACCACCGCCTCGAACACCCCCAGCCCGCCCGGCACATGGCTGATCAACGCCGCGATGATCGCGAGCGCATAGCCGAGGAAGAACAGCGGATAGGCCGATGCGTCGGGCGCCGGGAGCAGGACATAGAGCGCCGCGCTCGCCGCGGCGAGGTCGAGCGCCGCCACCAGCGTCATCGACGCGCTCATCGCTGGGCCGGGGAGCGGCGTGCGCCAGCCGCCGATCTCGACCGCCTCCAGCCCGAAATGGCGCAGCAACAGCGGCATGAAACACACGGTAATCGTCACCAGCCCCGCGACATGCAGCCAGTGAAGCGAGAGATCCCAGTGGAAAAAAGGCAATATCCGCGCACTAACCCCCCCCGCGACCCCGGCGAGCAGGATGACCCCGTTCCAGAAGCTGAGGCTGGCAAGCGCGATCACGCTGCCGATCTCGCCGCCGCCCAGCCCCGCGGCGCGATAGACGCGATAACGCGCCGACCCGCCGGTGAGCAAGGCAAGGCCCAGATTATGGCTGAGCGTATAGCTGGTGAACGAGGCCAACGCCGCTGTGCGCCACGGCAGGGGCCGCCCCAGCACTTTCAGCGCGAAGCTGTCGTAAAGTGTCAGGAGCAGATAGCTCGCGGCGGTCAGCGCCAGCGCCCCTGCGACCTGCGCTGCCGACAGCGCTTCGAAGGCCTGGCGGATCGCGCGCGGGCGGACCGAATGGAGCAGCCCGAACAGCGCCGTGAAGCCGATCGCGGCGACGATCAGCGCCGCGAGGATTGACACCAGCCGCTTGTGCGCGCGGCTCCAGGCGAAGAGGCCGGTCATTGCCGCGTCCAGTCCTGCCGCTTGCACAGTAGCCCGCCCAGGATGCAGCCGGAAATGCGGATATCGTTCGGCCCCTTCTCCTCGATCGTCGAATAGAAACGGCGGCCTTGGTCGGGGACATAGACCTGCCCCGTCCAGCGCCCCGCGCCGCTGCGCCGATAGTCGCTGAGCAATTCGGTGCCGATCAGCGACGACACGCCCGCGTCGCGCGCGTCTGCCATCGCCTTCGCGCTCGCCCAGACGACATTGCCGCAAAGCTGCTGGCCGCCGCACAGTCGCGTGCGGACGCGCAGCGTGCCCTTGGGGTTCTGCCAGATGCCGATCGGCGAAGTGGGCGCCGCCGGCATCGCGGTCGCCGAAGCAGCGAGCGCCAACGGCATCATGGCGGCCGACGCGGCGAGTGCCAACGCCATCGCTATCATTTTCATTGCACACCCTCCGTGGCTTGCGCGATCGCGGGCAGGATCGCCGCGGTCAGCGCTGCATCGTCAAAGTTCAACCGGTGCCCGCCGGGCATCTCGATCTTGTCGACGTTCGGCAGCGTCAGTTCAGGACAGAGGCTGCTTGTTTCTTTTGCCCCCCAGATGCAGGTAACGGGCACCCAGCCGAGCTTCGCCGCGGTCGGCAGCGCCAGCGCATCGGGGGTTTCAAGCCCGGCCAGTTCGATGGGCGAGGCGCGAAAGATGATGTCGTGTCCGGGAACGACGAGCACGACCGCGCGGATCGGCGCCCGCGCCGCCGGGCCCATCTCGGCCAGCCCGGCGTGCAGCATGTCGGCGCCGAACGACTGGCCGATCAGCACGACATGGTCTGTCTTTCCCAGCGTTTCGGCGCGCTGCATCGCTCCCGCGATCAACGCCGCGGCTTCGGCGGCGGTGCGGCGCGGCGAAAAGAAGGACAGGCTGTTCACTGTCACCACGGCATAGCCGCGCGCGTTGAGCCGCGCCGCGACCTTGGGCGTCATCCCGACGCGGTCGCCCATATCGCCCGACAGCATGACGATCGCGGGCCGGTCTGCCCCGGCACTCGCCGCCGGCATGTCGCGAAAGATATCGTGCCGGTAATATCCGGCATAGACATAATAGCCTGCGCAGCCGAGCAGGATCAGCAGCAGGAGAGCGAGTCCCGCCGTGCCGCGCGATAGCTTCAGCCTGTTCATGCCCTTGATCATGCGCCCGGCATAGCGGTGCGCGCGTCTCCGCAAGCTGACGCGCGGATTACGACTTTGTCATGTGGCGGTCATCCGCCGGATGGATGGCGATGCCTAGAAAGGTCGTGCCCGGAGCGAATGCTCCCCGGCGACCCGACCAGGGCCGCACGGACTGAAACCCGGCACCCGCCAGTCCGATGCGACCTGCATCCGGCCAGCTCTTCCTCCCCCCGTTGCAAGAGCTGGCCGGTTTGTCGTTCGGGCGCCTCACGCTGGGTCAGGGTTGAAGCTTGGCGGGGGTCCCGGGCTTCACCATCGCGGCCAGTCGCGCGGCGTCCCAGTTGGTCAGGCGGATGCACCCGTGGCTTTCGGCGCGGCCGATCGTCTGCGGCTCGCTGGTCCCGTGAATGCCGTAATGCGGCTTGTTGAGATCGAGCCAGACGACGCCGACCGGGCTGTTCGGGCCGGGTTTCAAAAGCTGCGCGTCCTTCGCATTGCTGACATCCCAGAACAGCTTGGGATTATAGTGGAAGTCGGGATTGCGGCTGACCCCCTGAATCTTCCAGTCGCCGATCGGCAGCGGGTCCTTGCTGCTCCCCATCGTCGCCGGAAACTGCGCGATCAGTCTGTCGTCGGCACCATAGACTTTGAGCACGCCTTCGGACTTGTCGACGACGATCTTCTCGGCCTTCGGCTGATCGGGCGCAACACCCAGGCGCTGCAAAGTGTCGGCCCATCCGCGCGCATCGTCGCCCGGCGGGGCGGCGGGGGCATTGGGAATATTGGGCACGCGGATCGGCTTGCCGGCGCCGACCGGCGTCTCGGGCGTGTTGAGCGCGACGATCGCCTCGGGCGTGGTGTGGAACCGCTCGGCCAGCGCTTCCATCAGATTGCGGTAACCCAGCGCGGGCAGTTTGGCCTGTTCTGCTGCATCGGATGGAAAGTCGGGGAGGAAGGGGCCGGCGGCGAAGGCGGCGGGGATCACTACCACCCGCGTGGCCGGAATATTGTTCCCTTGCGGCAACTTCGCCAGCGTCGCTGCGTCGAGCTTGCCGCTCTCGGGCAGGTCGTTCGCTGCCTGAAAACCCCGCAACGCGGCGCGATAGGATTCGCCCTCCTTGCCGTCGATCACCCCGGGCGAGAAGCCGAGATGGTCGAGCAACACCTGCGCGCGAAGCGCCGGTGTCTCCGAAATCGCGGAGGCTGTGCTCTTGGCGTCCGCGAAATCGAGCGTCGGCGCGGCGGGCTTGGCGGCTTTCGATGCCGTCGCTTCCTCGCGTTCGGTCGATGCATTGCATCCGCCGAGCAGCGCGACGGCGACGAAATAGGGTGCAATTTTCAACGCTTGATCCTCTTGTTCCGATAAGGACCAAACGTCGAAGCCGTTGAAAGGATGCCCGCTCAGCGCTGCGGCCCGGCGGCGATCCCGATCAGCCGGGAGTGCATCATGCTCTCCCGCAGTCGTGGTTGGTGACCCCTACGGGAATCGAACCCCGGTGGGTCGGCTGTTGCCGATCCACCCGACGCGGAATCACGGGTTCGTGAGGCAGTCGTGGTTGGTGACCCCTACGGGAATCGAACCCGTGTTTCAGCCGTGAGAGGGCCGCGTCCTGACCGCTAGACGAAGGGGCCTTATGGTCGGTGATGGTCGAGAATCGCGGGCCGACCGCCCGCTTGACCGATGGTGACCCCTACGGGACTCGAACCCGTGTTTTCGCCGTGAAAGGGCGACGTCCTAGACCGCTAGACGAAGGGGCCGTCTGATCGGTGAAGCGGCGCCTTAGACTCGGCGGTTCAAGCGGTCAAGCGCAGCGGCACCGGGCCGCGCAAAAATATTGCGCGGACCCGCCTCAATCTGCCCAGGCTGCGTCCTCGAGGTGCAGCTCGGCGGCGGGGCGACTGCCCCAATCGTCCCGTTTCGCGCGGCCCGCAAGCCACAGCTTGCGCCCGCGTGCATTCAGCAAGGTCTGCCCCAATTCGGTCTCGGCGTTGCGAAAGGCGATCGCCTTGAACCGGCCGCCGTCCTCGCCTGCGACGATCAGGCGGAGGTGGTCGGTGCCGACGATCCCCGATTCGACGATGCGCACCGGCCCCGTCGCGACGCGCGGTGCGGGCCAGCCGGCGCCATAGGGGCCCGCGCTCTCGATCGCTTCGCACCAAAGGGGATTGATCCCGCGCGGTGCGAGCACGGCGTCGATCAACAGCGATTTGTCACCGCTCGCCCGCTCGACATCGACGGCCAGTCGCTCGTTCAGGAACGCGCCGAGCGCATCGATCTGATCGGCCTTCACCGTCAGCCCCGCCGCCATCGCATGCCCGCCCCCCGCGACCAGCAGCCCGCTTTCCTTCGCGGCGAGGATCGCGGCGCCCAGGTCGACGCCGCTGATCGATCGGCCAGACCCTTTGCCGGTGCCGTCGTCGTCGAGCGCGATCACGATCGCCGGGCGATGGAGCTTTTCCTTCAGCCGCCCGGCGACGATCCCGATCACGCCGGGGTGCCAGCCCTGCCCCGCCACGATGGCGACCGGCGCGTTGGCGCACGCCGCGCTCGCTGCCATCGCTTCGTCGAGGACGCCCGCCTCGATCGCGCGCCGCTCTTCGTTGAGCCGGTTGAGCTCGACCGCGATATCGGCGGCCTCCTGCGGGTCGTTCGTGGTGAGCAGCCGCACGCCCAGGTCGGATTTGCCGACGCGCCCGCCGGCGTTGATGCGCGGACCCAGCGCAAAGCCCATGTCGCTGGCGGTCGGCGGCTTGGTCAGCCGCGCCGCATCCATCAGCGCCGCCATGCCGATATTACCGCGCCGCGCCATCACCTTCAGTCCCTGCGTCACCAGCGCACGGTTGAACCCGGTCAGCCGCGCGACGTCGGCGACGGTGCCGAGCGCGACCAGGTCGAGCAACTCGATCAGCGACGGCTCGGCGCGGCTGCCGAAATAGCCGCGCGCGCGCAGCGTCCGGAGCAGCGCCGCGCCCAGCAGGAATGCGACCCCGACGGCCGCCAGATTGCCGTGGACCGCGGCCTCGGGTTCTTCGTCGAGCCGGTTCGGATTCACCAGCGCGAGCGCGGCGGGCAGGGTGGTCGCGCATTGGTGATGGTCGACGACGATCACCTCGACCCCCGCGGCATTGGCTTCGGCGATCGCGTCGAACGCTTGCGCGCCGCAATCGACGGTGACGACGAGCTTCGATCCTGCCTCGCCGATCTTGACGAGCGCGGCGCCCGAGGGGCCATAGCCTTCCATCAGGCGGTCGGGGATATAGGCGCCGACGGGCACGTCGAGCGCGCGGAGCAGGCGGACGAGCAGCGCGGCCGAGGTCGCGCCGTCGACGTCATAATCGCCGAAGATCGTCACCGCTTCGCGCTTTTCGACCGCGTCTGCGATCCGCGCCGCAGCGGTCTCCATGTCGCGGAACAGCGACGGGTCGGGCATGAAACCGCGCAGCGTCGGGACGCGCTGGCGCTCGATGTCGTCGCGCGCGACGCCGCGCGCCATCAGCAATTGCGTCACCAGATCGTCGGGAGCCAGGCTTTCGCCGCCCATTTCCGCACTCGTCCGCCGCCAGTGCCACGGTTGACCCAGGATCGAACGCGTGATGCCGAGCGCGGCGTCGGTCATGCGCGCGCGCCGCTGGCCAGGATGCGCGCGCGCAAATCCTGCGCCGTCGCCAGCGGGATCGCCGGAATCTCGTGGCTCGCCAGGCTGCTGCCGCCGGGTACGCCGAAAACGAGCGTTGCCAGGCCCAGCGGGCGGAGAAGGAAGTCGGTCTTCAGATCGACGCTCTGCACCGACGCGTGCGGCAGCAAGGTCATCCTGGGCTTCCACACGCCGCGGCGGATCGCGACGAGCGTGCCGACGTCGGCCCAGCGGTGATAGCGCGCGGCCCACAGGGCGATCAGCGCGATCAGCGGCGCCGCGACCAGCCCCAGCCAGCCGACGGCATTGCCGAGATACAGCGCAACCCCGCCGCCGATCGTCGCGGCGGTCGCGCCGATGATCGGGCCGAGCGCGACGATATGGTGGCTGTGCTGCCACGGCTGCGCGTCGTCGGGCCGAACGATCGCGACTTCGCTGAGCACCGGGTCGATCTCGCCCAGCTTGCCGAAGGGGACGACCTGATGCTCCTTTTCCTTGCCGCCGTCGCTCGCCAGGCTCTGGAGGCGAAGCTCGTGCCAGCCGAAGCGCTTGCGAAACCAGCCGGTGACGACGATCGCCGCCTGCACGCGCTTCACCGGCACCGCGACGTCGGTGCGCGTCGTCAGCCCGCGCGTCCGGCGCAGCGCGCGCGGTTCGCGCGTCAGGCGGAAATCCCAGTTCGCAAAGGCCATCGTCGCGATACCGCTCGCAAAGCCGATGAACAGCAAGGAGATCGCCGCGCCTACCCCCGCGATCCAGCGATGCGCGAGCAGCCAGGTGTCGAGGCCATAGCCTTCGGCGACGTCGATCCAGTCCATCGGGTTGAAGATGTTGAAATCGAACGGCAGCAGATTGTCAAAGAACTGCATGCCCGCGCCGACCACGGCGAGTGCGGCGAGCGAAAAGTTGAACAGCCCGGCAGTCAGCAACCGGCGCGGCCCCATCGCGAAGAGCAGCCTGTCGTCGGCCGCCGCGGGTGCCGCTTCGGGCGTGTCCGCAGCGACCGGCGGCGCAACGACCGGGGCGCTGCGATGCGAGCGGATCGTCGTGCGCAGCGCCTGCGCGGCGTCCAGCCCGATCGCGTCGAGATGCGCATCATTTTCCTTGCCACCGCCCGCGCCGGTCTCGAATCCGACCTTGGCGATCCCCAGCGCCCGCGCCACCAGACCCTGTTCGATGCTGACGTCCTGGATGCGGTCGAACGGGATGGTGCGATGCTGGCGCGAAAGGACTCCGCTTTCGATCACCACCTCGTCGGCGCTGACCGCAAAGCGAAAGCGCAGCCACTGGAACCAGGCCGCGAGCAGCGAGATCAGAAGAAAGGCCAGCAGGGCAGGGACGATATAGATCCAGTTGCCCGTAAAGCCGAGCGCTGCGAGCGCGGGCAGGAAGTTGAACGAGCGCGGTCCCAGCTTGACGATCGCGAGCGCCAGCGTCGCGGGATGCAGCCGCTGCCAGTGTGGCTCTTCGCTTTGCATCGCGGGCGCGGCGGCGACCTCGCTCATGCGAAATCGGTCTGGATATGACGGCGGATCGTCTCGCGCATCGTGGCAGCAAGGTCCGATGGGAGCCCCGGCAAGGTCACGGTGCTGTTGTGCGTGCCGGAGGTGTGGACGACCAGATGCGACAGGCCGAACAGGCGCTCGACCGGCCCCTGACCGACGTCGATATGCTGGACGCGCACGAACGGGACGATCGTGTCGGTGCGGAACAGCCAGCCGCGCGCGACGCGCAGCTGGCCTTCGCCGATCTTGTAGCCCCAGCGCGCGACGCGCCGCGCGGGCAGCGTGACGATCGCGATGATCGCGAGCAGCCAGGCCAGGGTCGTGACCAGCCCGTATGGCCCGCCGATTTCGGGCATCAGGAAAAAATCGAACACGCTCGCGGCTATCGCGATCGGGATCAGGTTGAGCGCGGTGGTGATCCGGACGACATGGCCATAGGAGGGATCGACCGGATCGAGCCCTTCCGCGGCGTTGAGCGCGTCGGGAGCGAAGGGGTCGGCGGGCGCAGCGGGGGTGTCGGTCATGATACGGCCTTTAGAGTGTGATCGGTCGGGACTGAACCCATATATATTTCCGTTCGTGTCTCGACTTCGCCCGACACGAACGGCCTTCATATCGATTCGAGATCATGGGCTGCTAGGGTACGACAACATTGAAGCGCGGGTCTTGCGGCGGGTGCAGCGCGAACCAGCTCAGGAACGCCAGCTTGTCGCCGTCGATCTTGATCGCGCCTGACTGCATCAACGCGGGAAACTGCGCCTGCCCCAGCATCACATCGTCCAGCGTCTTGCGGTCGATGGCGATCGTCGCGGTCGGCGCCGCGTCGGTCACGCCATAGCGCGGGAATTCGACCCCGCCGCCGACGACCACCGCGACCGCTTCCCTGCTGTCGGGCAGGATGAACTGGAAGGTGCCTTTCAGAGCGCCTCCCTTGGCCCCGTCGAAACGCGTCGCGAGCGCGTCGAAAAAGACCGCGGTCGGGATTGCGCTGACGAACGACCGGCTCTGTCCGTTGCCCGACGTGCTTTCGACCGCCTTGCCGCGCAGGCTGGCGGCAGCGGCAAGATAATAGTTCCGCCACGCCCCCGATTCGGACTGATAGCCCATCTGGTCATAGGCCGACGCGAGCGCTGCCCGCGCCTCCGCATTGCCCGGCTGCGCAAAGACGAGCTTGTTCAAAAGCTCGGCCGCCCAGCGATAATCGCCCGCCTTCAACGCGTCGCGTCCGGCGGCGAGCATCTTGTCGGCACCGCCCATCAGCGCGACATATTTGGCCGCCGACGCCTCGGGCGGCAGCGGGTTGAAATTCGCCGGATTGCCGTCCCACCAGCCGAAATAGCGCTGGTACACCGCCTTCATGTCGTGGTTCAGCGTCCCGTAGTAGCCGCGCGTCGCGAAATCCTTTGCCTGCACTGGCGCTTCGGCCGTCTGGTCGGCCAGCTCGTGCAGCGTGGCGCCCTTGTTCGCCAGGAACAGGGTCCGGTCGTGGACATAGCGGTACGCGTCGCGCTGGTTTGCCAGCAGGTCGCCGACCTCGCCCGTTCCCCAGGTCGGCCAATGGTGCGACGCCATCGCTACCTCGGCCTTGCCGCCCCATTTTAGCAGCATCGCGTCGATGACCTTCGACCAGTGCAACGCATCGCGCACCTGCGCCCCGCGCAGGGTCAGCACATTGTGCAGCGTATGCGTCACCACCTCGGTGGTGTGCAGCGCCTTATAGGCGGGGATATAAAAGACGAACTCCGACGGCGCCTCGGTACTGCCGGCGTCGAGGAACTCGAAGACGATCCCGTCGATCGTCAGCGTCCCGCCCTTGTCCGACACTGTCTCGGTCGGCTCCATATAGCCGATCGTCCCTGTCGACAGCTTCGGTCCCAATCCCGTGTCGACCTGTCCCCGTTCGCCCGGCGGCAGGATCGACCCGAACATATACAGCGCGCGCCGCCCCATCGCGGTCCCCGCAAGGACATTCTCCGACGTCGCTTCTTCCGAAAAGCCGTGCGGCGCGATGATCCGGACCTTGCCCGCCTTCACCTGCTCGGGGGTGACGATCCCGCCGACCCCGCCGAAATGGTCGCTGTGGCTGTGGCTGAAAATCACCGCCTTGATCGATAGCGGCTTCTCCTTCGCTGCGACCGTGTCGGCAAACAGCTTCCACCCCGCCGCCGCGGCTTCCTCCGACAGCAGGGGATCGACGACGATCCACCCCGACTTGCCGCGGATGATCGTCATGACCGAGATGTCATAGCCGCGGATCTGCCAGATCTTGCCCGGTACCACTTCGAACAGCCCGTGCACCGCATCGAGCCGCGCCTGCCGCCACAGCGACGGGTTAACCGTGTCGGGCGCCTGCGCCTGGCTCAGAAATGCGTAAGGTCGCCGGTCCCACACCGTCTTGCCATTTTTGTCGAGGATCACCCCGTCCGGAATTTCGGCAAGCTTGCCGCGCATCACATTGGCCTCGTCGCGCGGATCGTCCAGCGGCAGGCGTTTGGCGAGTTCGGCCTGCGCCGTGCGTGTCGCTTCGCTCGCGTCGTCCTGCGCTACGGCGGCAAACGGCAGGCAGCTCGCCAGCAGCACGGCGGTCAATCGGCGCATCTCTTTTCTCCCCCTGCTTTGGGGACAGCTTGCGCTGCGGTCCGGCGCTTGGCAAGCATCGGCGCATGACCGACGCGCCGCACCTCCTGATCGTCTGGCACAGCCGCACCGGCGGCAGCGAAGCGCTCGCGCGCGCCGCGGCGGAGGGGGCGGGGACGGCCAGGCTCGCCGCTGCCGCCGATGTGACGCCCCAGCTGCTGCAAGCCGCCGCCGGCTATCTGTTCGTCGCCCCGGAAAATCTCGCCGCGCTCTCGGGCGCGATGAAGGAGATGTTCGACATTTGCTATTATCCGTGCCTCGGCCGGATCGAAGGCCGCCCCTATGCGACGATCGTCTGCGCCGGCTCGGATGGCGAAAATGCCCAACGCCAGCTCGACCGCATCGCAACCGGATGGCGGCTGCGGCGCGTCGCCGACCCGATGATCGTCAACACCGCCGCGCAAACGCCCCAGGCGATCCTTGCCCCCAAAACCATCGCCGCCGACCGCCTCGCCGCCGCGCACGATCTGGGTGCCGCGCTCGCGGAGGGGCTGGCGTCGGGAATATTCTGAGCCGCGTTCCACGACCGATCCTAACCGTATTATCGATATAATACAGTGAAGGCGCGACGCGGGTCAAGCGGCGCGCGTCCGGTTTGGGGTGGATTGCGGTCGGTCACCTTGCAGTCGTTCCGACCTCAAAACAGCCGTTGCTGAATCAACCTCCACCCTAATCGCATTTGGATGTCGATGAGTTGTCCCTCCCCTTAGAGAATTTCGATATCCTCGTCATCATGCACAACGATCGCGGTTCGACACCTGTACTCTCCCTTATCCAACCCCTGCCATGCATTACGGACCCATACTCTAAGCAACGCTTTATCCACGTCATCAGTCGGCTGTTCGAGAGCGATCATACGATCCCGTCCTTCACCTTCCCAGACATAGAACCGATCGCGTTCGTCGGTTGAAATCAGCGGCGGCATGGTTCTCAAAAGGTCGTTGCTGTGGGCCACGCCATCGACATCCCGGATTTGCATTCCGTCAGGCCCAAAGGCGTGGACCAAGATGGGAGGCTGTTCGGTCAGCCCATCGTCGGGAAAAATCGCTATTTCGATTTGACATTTCATCGACGGCGGTTCGCGCAAAAGCGGCATAAGGGCGGTTCGAAGGTCGTCGCTCCGGGATTGAAGACGCTCTCGTAAAAAGGCCGTGTAATGTTCCTTTAGCGACATAAGATACTTCCTTCGGCAATTGTTCAAGTGGATCAGGCAGAGGATACTTGGCGCCCAGCTTGAACTTTGGGAAAGTGAAGTGATGCAACCTATTTTAGATAAAATTGCCGATACGCTGGCGGATGGTTCACTAAACTATGGCGTATTCTTACAGTTTTTCGAGTTGAAATTAGATTGTGCTGGCACTTCAAGCAACCTCATCGAAAAAGCCTTTGGGAGCGGTGCCATAGTTGGCGGCATCCAAGAAGTAGAACCCTTTGCTGTCTGGCCCGAAATCCAACAGTGCATATTCTTTGATCAAGGCCCCCGACTGGTGGCGCCGGTCCCGCTCAATCGGTAATCGCTTCATCCGAGCTTGCATGGCTGGCGAGTTCGCTGCGTAAGCGGGTTGATGAGCTGGCCGGAGCAGCGACCAAAATCGAGTCGTTTTGGTTGCGAGATGGTCATCCCGCATATCCAGTATTTTGGGACTTTGCATGTCTGTTTCAAGCCGAGGCTAGCGCCACCATGCTAATTGGGTCGGCTCAAATTAAGTCGTTGGGGTCATTCCCGTCAGTGTCGGCTTTAGGGCACGTTGCGGTGCTGATAAACGACGGGCTTCGGTCGATACCAGTCATGGCATCCCGATATGGAGGGAACAATGGGAACAGGGGGAAGCGGACGATTCCCACTCCCGTCATCCCGGACCCGGCCGGGGCCGACTGCAGCACCGTCGTCATAGACCTCGGAAGATGCCCCGATCAGTGCGTCCGATGCTCGCCCTTGACCCAGCGGACCGTCCCAGACGAGGCGCGCATCACCACCGTCTCGGTGGTCATCACGCCGTCACGGCGATGCTTGACGCCGCGCAGCAGCGATCCGTCGGTGACGCCGGTCGCCGCGAAGATCACATCGCCCTTGGCCAGGTCTTCGAGGTCATAGACGCGGTCGAGATCTTCGACGCCCCATTTGGCGGCGCGGCGGCGTTCGTCGTCGTTGCGGAACAGCAGGCGGCCCTTGAACTGGCCGCCGACGCAGCGCAGCGCCGCCGCGGCCAGCACGCCTTCGGGCGCGCCGCCGCTGCCCATATAGATGTCGATATTGGTCTCGGGATTCGTCGTGGCGATCACCCCCGCGACGTCGCCGTCGGGGATCAACGCGACGCCGCAGCCCAGCGCGCGCAGCTCGGCGATCATCGCCTCGTGACGCGGGCGGTCGAGCACGCAGACCATGATGTCCTTGGGGCCGCAGCCTTTTTCGCGTGCCACCGCTTCGACATTCTCGCGGATGCTGTTGTCGAAATTGACGATGTTCGGTGAATATCCGGCGCCGACCGCAAGCTTGTCCATATAGACGTCGGGGGCGTTGAGCAGGCATCCCTCTTCGGCGATGGCGAGCACGGCGAGCGCGTTGGGGCCGGCCTTGGCGGTGATTGTCGTGCCTTCCAGCGGGTCGACCGCGATGTCGATCTTGGGCCCCTTGCCCGGCGCATTGCCGACCTTTTCGCCGATATAGAGCATCGGCGCTTCGTCGCGTTCGCCTTCGCCGATGACGATGGTGCCGTCCATATACAGCGTGTTGAACGCGGTGCGCATCGCTTCGACGGCGGCGGCATCGGCGGCCTTTTCGTCGCCGCGCCCGATCAGCTTGGCGGCGGCGATTGCCGCGGCTTCGGTGACCCGCACCATTTCGAGCACGAGCACCCGGTCGAGATTGCTGCCGCTGCTATTCGTCATCGCCCTGACTCTCCGTCTTTACTTGTTCCGCTCATGCGGCATTGTGGGCGCCATATGGTCGCCCGCGCCGCTTGTCGAGAATACATCGCCCGATTCGGGGCTGCTTTTGTGGGATTTTGGGTCATTGCTATGATGATCTCTCCTGCCGCGGGACAGATGATCGGCCCGCCGACGCCCAGGCCGGCAAAGTCGGCCGCCGACACCGCCGTCGAAAATGCCAGGGACATGACCGACCCCGTCCGGCGCTGCAAGCCCGCCGAGGACGGGTCGATCACCGTGTGCGGCAGCGACACCGAGCGCCACCGACTGACGCCCGAATTGCGTGCGATCGCGCGCGAGGGGCGCGAAGCGCCGCCGAAACTGCCGCGCGCCGAGGCCAAGGCGATGAGCCTCGACAAGCTGCCGTATAATTGGATGTCGATCGGCGGCCGCTATGCCCCCGGCCCCGCCTATAATCCGCTCTATGAAATGGCGAAGCGTGCGACCGATCCCGACAAGGGCGAACCGCCGCCGCCACCCGCCGAAACGCCGCCTTAAGCGAACACCGCCGAGGCGGCGCGCGGACGCGACGCGCGCAGAAAGCCCGCCGCGAACAATATCTGGCCGAGGAAATAGGCCGCGAAGAGCAGCACCCACGCAAAGCTCATCGCCGTTTCGAGGATCGAACCCGGCGCCTGCGCATTGTTCCAGATGACCATGCCGTGCAGCAGGACGAGCCCGCCGAACGCCGCGCCGACGACCAATCCATAGGCGAAGTAGAAGGCCAGGAGTCTTCCCTGCGCTTCGCGGGTCAGCCGCCATGATTCGGCAAAGGCCGAAAAGGGTTCGAGCTTGCCCGACGCGCCCATGATCGCGCCGGTCAGGCAGAGCCGCGCGCCGATCCATGTGCCGAGCAGCGACAGGATCAGGCGATAGACCGCGCTGATCGCGCCGCCGCCGATGCTGTTCCATTCGGACAGGCCGATGGTCGCCGCGATCGGCAGCACGGCGAGCAGCCCGGTGCCCAGATAGACGACGACATTGGCGACCAGAAAGGCGGCGCCCGCGACCATCCCGTACATGATTTCGGACACATAGCCTTCGCGGATTTCGGCGAGGATCGCGTTCCACGCGGCGAGCATCGCGCCCGCAACGATCACCGACACGATGCCGAGCAGATAGAGCGGCCCCGCGATCGAGCCGCTGACATAGGCGCTGTACGGAGAGGCGATCATCGACATCACGGTGCGCAGGTTGAAGATCGGCTCGCTCGACAGCAGCAGATAGGGAACGACGACCCCCAATAGGGCATAGATCGCCAGCGCGCCCTTGTGCTCGCCGGCCAGCGCCCGCGCTTCGGCGAGCCCGCTTCGAATATCGATGTCCATGATGCCCCCTCGTTCCCCGACGAGGGGTATCAAAGGCGGCGTCTATTTCAAGCCGTTACAGCGCGAGGATCGGCATGTGCATCGGGGTGCCGACGACATGGTCCGACGCGGCCAGGCGATCGAGCGCGGCATGGATCGCGCTGGCCGGACCGTCGTGGGTGACGAGCGCGATGACGACGCCGTCGTCGATGTCGGTGCCGCGCTGGATGAAGCTTTCGATCGAGACACCGGCGTCGCGCATCGCGGTCGCGATTTCGGCGAGCACGCCGATCCGGTCCTCGACGATCAGGCGGACATAATGTTTGCCGACCCGCGCCCCGGCATCGGCGACGGGCGCGGCGTCGAGCATGTCGACCGGCATGGCAAAGGCCGGACCATATTCGTCGCGCGCGATGTCGATGATGTCGGCGACGATCGCCGACGCCGTCGGCCCCGCGCCCGCGCCTGCGCCCTCGAAGAACAGCCGTCCGACGAAATTGCCCTCGGCGACGACTGCGTTGAGCGCGCCGGGGACATAGGCAAGCGGATGGTCGGCGGGCACCAGGCACGGCTGCACATGCTGGTACAGCGCGCCATTGGCCAGCGCGCCGTCGCGCTCGGCCATGCCGATCAGCCGCACGCGGTGGCCCAGCGCCTCGGCCTCGCGGATGTCGGCGGCGATCAGGTTGCGGATGCCTTTCGCGGTCACCGCATCGATGTCGAGCCGCGTCCCGAAACAGAGCGCGGCGAGGATCGAAAGCTTGTGCGCCGCATCGATTCCGTCGACGTCGAACGTCGGGTCGGCCTCGGCATAGCCCTCGGCCTGCGCCGCAGCCAGTGCGTCGGCGAAGCTCGCGCCGTTCCGCTCCATCTGCGTCAGGATATAATTGCAGGTGCCGTTGAGGATGCCATAGACGCGCGCGATCTGGTTCGCCGAAGCGCCTTCGCGGATCGCCTTGATCACCGGAATGCCGCCCGCGACCGCGGCTTCATATTTCAGCGGCGTGTCGGTCGCTTCGGCGAGCCGCGCGAGGTCGATCCCGTGATGCGCGATCATCGCCTTGTTCGCGGTGACGAGCGCCTTGCCCGCGCCCAGCGTGTGGCGCGCCAGCGTCAGCGCCGATCCGTCGGCGCCGCCGATCATCTCGACGACGACATCGACATCGGCCGCCGCGACGAGCGCGTCCATATCGTCTTCCCAGCGATAGCGGGCGAGGTCGATGCCGCGGTCCTTGTGCCGGTCGCGCGCCGATACCGCGACGATCTCGATCGCCCGCCCCGCGCGCCGTGCGATCAGGTCGTGATTCGCCTCGAGCAGTCGCACGACGCCGCCGCCGACGACGCCGATGCCCGCGAGCGCGACGCGCAGCGGTGGGCGAGGGGCGGCAGGGGCGGGAGACGGCGACATCGAGGCACTCCTATTATCAGGCGCGCATCGACGCCGCCATCACGAGCGCCCCTATCGGCTTTCCGATGCGAAACAAGGAATTTCACGCGAAGGCGTGACGGCGCGAAGAGGATATTTGGGGCCGGAAAGCCCTCTCGTTCCTTCGACGCCGCGACTGGTCGCTCAGCTCCCCGCCGGCGGCGTCCGTGTGCGGGTGCATTCGCCGAGCGCGCCCAGCACGACGCCATAGTCCGACACCGCCTTTTTGCGGTCCTCGGGTGCGGTGCCGCCCAGCTTGGCGAGCGGCAGCGCGCGCGGCAGGCCGCAGGCGAGGCGATACCACGCCAGCGTATCGCGCGCCGGCACCGCGGCCGATCCGTCGACGATCTCGCCGAAGGCCGCGGCCCAGCGGCGCGATCCGTCGGCGGCGGTGAGGATGGTCAGCGACACCGGCTCGCCGGTTCGGGTGTCGAGGAACAATTGCGTCTCGCCCTCGCCGGGCAGCGTGCCTGGAACGTGGAAGCCATTGGCGACCCCGGTGATCGCCGGGGGCGCACCGGGTTTGACGGTTTCGGTCAGGATCGCGCGCAGCTTCGCCTCGGTCGCGGGGTCCCATGGCAATTGCGCGTCGGGCGAGACGAGCCGCACGCTCGCCGTGCTGTTCGTGCCCGCGGCGGAGCCCGCGACGGGGCGGGCGAAGATCAGGATCGGCTGCTTCTTTTTCAGCTTTGGCGGCTTGCCCTTTGCGTCGAGCGGCAGGTCGACAAGATAGGAGACGCGGGCCGCCAGCGGGCCGCTGCCGCGAATCAGCCCGACGACGTCGGCCTCGACATAGAGTCGCGCCTGTCCTGCCTTCAGGCCGGGCGCCTGCTCTGGTTTCAGCGCGACGGCCTTATATATTCTGCCATGAATCGCCATCGGCGCGATTGTCGCCAGATCGGCGATATCGGCATAGCTATACGGCGAAGCCGCTGTCACCGGTGTCTGCGCCTGCATTGCAGAAACACTGGAAAAACCGTAGCTTAGCGTGACTAGGCCGACGGCCAGAGCCGGCAGGAGCGCGCGCATGATCGAACCACCTTCCATCGTTCAAAGCGCCCGAAAGGCGCCAATTCCCCATCATGGGGAAGCGGACATTAACCGCTGATAAAGGGTTTGCGAACTTGCCGCCACCGCGATAGGACGATGGGCGACGCGTCTGGCAAGAACATAATAATGCTGGTCGCAACGCCGCCGGGTCTGTGGAACGCATCGGAAATCATCCGGGCATTTGGCAACCGAACCCGTCGGTGCGGAATTGGTGTCAGGATGATCTAGCAAGGAGCGTCGTCCCTGAATGGCTTATGGTGATAATGTCGACCCTAAAAACAGGGTAGTGGCAGTTGTCTTGGTGGGCTTGCTGACGGCAGTGCTGGGCTATGGCCTGGTAAACGGCCTGAATATCAGCATCGTCAAGAAACTAGCCGAGAAATTGGACGTGGTGGACGTTGAAGAGCCGCCGCCGCCGGAGGAGCCCCCGCCGCCGCCGCCGCCGGATAACAAGCTGCCACCGCCGCCGCCGGTCGTGACCCCCCCGTCGCCGATCCCGCCGCCGGTGAGCACGAACACGATGCAGTCGGTGCAAGAAGCGCCGCCGCGTCCGCCGGCTCCGGTGTATGTGCCTCCGGCGCCCCCCGCGCCGCCGGCACAGGATCTCAGCGCCGCCGGTACGCCAAAGGGCAATCCGGGCCGCTGGGCGACCAACGACGACTATCCGGCCCGTGCCATGCGCGAAGAGCGTGAAGGTACGACCGGTTTCCGCGTCAGCTATGGCGCCGATGGTCGTATCACATCGTGCGACGTGACGTCGTCGAGCGGCCACGCCGATCTCGATGCCGAAACCTGCAAGCTCATCCAGCGCCGAGGCCGGTTCAATCCGGGCAAGGATCGTGCGGGCAACCCCACGGGTGGTTCGTACAGCAACCGTATCCGCTGGCAGATCCCGCGCTAAGGCGCCGGGGTCTCCAACGGACCATACCAGTTTTTTGATCTTTCGTTTTCTGAGAGGGAATAACCGAAATGTTTAATCTGATTGCAAATGCCGCCGCTGCGGCGCCGGCAGCCGCTCACGAGGCCGGTCTCAGCCTGATGCCCGCGTCGATGTGCGTGAAGGAAGAAGGCACGAACCCTTACGGCCTCGTCCCCGCGCTTTGCGAAGGCGGCATCGTGTCGCAGGTCACCTTCCTCGTCCTGCTGATCATGTTCATCGGCACGCTCTACATCCTGTTCACCAAGCTGTTCGAACAGAATAAGGTGATCAACCAGGGCAAGGCAGTCGACGCCAATTTCTGGCGCGCCCCGACCCTCGCCGACGGCATGTCGAAGCTCGAGAAGAACAGCGCCTATCGTCAGGTCGTTGAAGACGGTCTGCGCGCCAACGAAGAGCACACCAAGCTGACCGACCCCGTCGAGGCCCATGACTGGATGCACGGCACGCTCGAGCGTTCGCAGAACCACATCAACTCGAAGCTGAACTCGGGCCTCGCCTTCCTCGCGACGGTGGGTTCGACTGCTCCGTTCGTGGGTCTGTTCGGTACCGTTATCGGTATTCTTCGCGCCCTCGTGAAGATCGGTGCATCGGGCCAGGCCTCGATCGACACCGTCGCCGGTCCGGTCGGTGAAGCGCTGATCATGACCGCGATCGGTCTGATCGTGGCGGTTCCCGCGGTGCTCGCGTTCAACTGGCTCCAGAGCCGCAACAAGTCGATCGCGCGCCGTCTGTCGACCTTCTCGAACGACGTTCTCGGTTCGATCATGTCGGGTGGCCAGGTGAAGCCGGTTTCGGCAGCTCCGGCCAAGGCTGCCGCTCCGGCTGCCGCGCCGAAGAAGGCCTAAAGTCTGCGGGCTTCGCGGCATCGCCGGTGGCGATGGTGCGGGGCCGCTGGGCGGGACGGGGCGCTGTTCAGGCGTTCCGTCCCGGTCCATGACAGTAATTTTGTGACAGGATGCTAATCCTATGGCGATGAGTGCAGGCGCAAAGGGCGAAGATGCCCCTATGTCCGACATCAACACGACGCCACTCGTGGATATCATGCTCGTGCTGCTCATCATCTTCCTCATCACGGTTCCCGTGGTGCTGAAGACGGTGACGCTCAAGCTGCCCGACGTGGTTTTCGAGCCGACGACGACGAAGCCCGAAAACGTGCTTCTCTCCGTCCGCTCGTCGGATACCGACGGCGATGGCGAGCCCAATCCGGAGAGCACGGGTTGCGAAGTCTATTGGGGCCAGACCCCGGTCGATTCGCGCCAGCTGCTCGAAAAGGGGCAGGCGAAGCTGGAACAGCTTCTCAAAGACATCGGCGGTCCCCAGAATATCACCGAAGAAAACTTCCCCGAAGTGCACATCCGCGGCGACGTCAATACGCCGTACCAGTGCATCGGCGGTGTGATCTATACGATGCAATATGCCGGCTTCCAGAAGATCGGGTTCATTTCCGAACCGGCGGCTGGTTCGGGTACGCTGGGCCGCCTCTAAGGCGTCGGTCCACTTAGGAATGAAGGAATAATCCTATGTCCATGGCCGTTGGCGATCGGGACGACAATGAACCGATGATGGAAATGAACACGACGCCGTTGATCGACGTCATGCTCGTGCTCCTCATCATGTTCATCATCACCCTCCCGGTCCAGACCCACGCGGTGAAGATCGACCTGCCGATTCCGACCGACGCAAAGAACAACGTCGATCCGGAAAAGAACAAGGTGATGATCGACCCCGCCGGGACGATCACCTGGAATGGCACGCCGGTCGATCTGGCGCAGCTTTCCAGCTTTCTGGAACAGACCAAGGCACTGCCGGTCGAACCCGAATTGCAGGTTCAGCCGGATCCTTATGCCCGCTATATCGTCGTCGACCGCGTGATGGCCGTCGTCAAGCGTAGCGGCGTCGGCAAGCTCGGCTTCGTCGGCAACGAACAATATGCACGCGCGTTCTGATCGCTGATCGGAATTCACGTTCAAACGAGAGGGCCGCGGAGAAATCCGCGGCCCTTTCTGCTTTGGGGTTGAGGGTGCGCAGTCGAGGCCTGCCCGACCGCGGGCAGGTCGTACCTGCTAAAAGCGCATCGTGGCGGTCACGCCGCCGCCGTCGGTACTGCCCCAGGGAAAGACCTGGATCCGGTCGGTTGCCTTGCGCGTGATCAGGAATCCCGATGCCTCGCCGATCGCGGCGCCCACGAGCACATCATGGACATGATGCTTCTTCGCCTCGACGCGGCTCAATCCGACGAAGGCGGCGACGAGTTGTGCCGGGAGGCCGACCTTCCAGCCATAGCGGTTCTGGAGCGTTGCTGCGGCCGCGAAGGAGATCGAGGTGTGACCTGACGGAAAGCTTTTCGTGTCGCTCCCGTCGGGGCGCCGCTCGGGGAACACTTCCTTGAGGCCATAGGACAGCCCGCCAGCGACCCCGATGCTGGCCCCGGCCTGCAGTGTACCATCCCAATCGCCCTGCGCCGCAGGAACGCCGAACGCCGCGACGACCAGCGCGTCGCGCGCCAGCGATCCGGCATGGTCCCAGTCCTTGTCGCTTGCATGGGCAGGATTCGCGAACAGCAGCATCGCCGCGGTGGCCGTCGTCGTCAGGGACCTATGCATGGCATTCTCCTCTTCCGGGGGAGGTCAACTCGAAATGACGGTCGCGGTGGGGCGTGCCGGCCGCGACCCGACCCTTTTGGCACCCTGTGGCAAGGCGAGGATCAGCGTCGTGATGACGAGGCCCAGGACCAGCGACGCGCCGGCGCGGCTCAGTTCGAGCCCTCCGTGCGCAACGGGCTTGTCGAGGAAGTCGCCGATCACGGCGCCGAGCGGGCGGGTCAGAATGAAGGCGGCCCAGAACAATCCGACGCGGCTGATCGAAGACCGGTAATGGGCCAGCGCGAGGAGCGCGAGCAGCACGCCGAACATCACCGCCGCACCTGGATAGCCGAGCGGCCCGTCGGCGACCCAGTCGCCCAGCGCGGTGCCGAGCGTCTGCGAAAAGGTGATGGTCAGCCAATAATGAAGCTCGGCCTTCGGTTCGTGCACCGAATCGACCGATATGCTGCCGAGCGCCCGGTGCCAGATCCCTAGCGATGCCAGCACCGCCCCCAACAGCAGCAGCGATCCGCCCGGATATCCGATGCCCAGCGATCGCGTCGCAAAATCCGCCATCGTCGTGCCGGCCGTCGTCGAGGCGATGATCGTTGCCCAATAGAGAAAGGGGTGGAAACGCCTCGCCCGGATCTGAAAGGCGACGAGGACCGCGAGCAGCACGCCGAAAATAGCCGTGCCGATCAGATAGCCGAGGTTCATCGACATGCTGACCGTGTCGCCCGCGGTCTCGCCAAACGTCGTCGCCAATATCTTGATGGCCCAGAAACCCATCGTCACCGCGGGTACTTTGGTCATCAAGGCTTTCGGATCGTCCGTCATTGGTGCCACGCCTTGCCTTTCGCATGTGGGGAAGAGATTTCCCCCGGTTGGTGTCAGGACGCTAGGCCTGCCGTCAGGCGCGGCCTATAAGCAGGCGCTCAAATCGACCGACGTAAGCGGGAGTGCCATGCCGACCGAGCCCCGATCTTTGGCGCCGCGCCTCAAACCGCCCGCCGCTCGCCGTCTGGTCGGTCCGGCGGCCATCGTCGCGCTCCAGGGCGTCGCGGCGGTCTATTTCCTCATCGACGGTGTCGATGACCTGATCGTCGAGGCACGGCGGGGCTTCAGCATCGGCATGGCGATGGAATGCCTTGTCGCGATCGCGTTGCTCGCCGGCGTGATCATGGGCTCGCGCCATATCCGCCGGATCACGATGGACCTGCGCCGGAACGAGCGCGCGCTGGCCCGCGCCCGCGGCGCACTGGCCGATCATATCGCTTTGCGTTTCGACGAGTGGGACCTGACCCCCGGCGAGAGCGACGTCGCGCTGTTCGCGCTCAAGGGCTGCGACGTCGCCCAAATCGCGCGCTTGCGGGGCGCCGCGCAGGGGACCGTCCGATCGCAACTCAGCCAGGTCTATGCCAAGGCCGGGGTCACGAGCCAGGCCATGCTTGTTTCGCTATTCTTTGAAGACCTTTTGGAGACGGGTCCCGGATCCTGACGCCCAACCGGAGCAATCCTGCTAAAAGCCTTGGAAAGCGGGCCGATCGCAGGCATCGTCGGGCTGGATCGAAAACGGCGCCCGCGACGTTATGAGTCCGACCCAACCGGAGAAACAGATCGATGACCGCCCCTTCGCACCCCCGTTCCCTATTCGCCGCGAGCCTTCTCGCGACCGCAGCGCTGGCGCTCGCCGGTTGTGCCAGCATGGGCAAGGGACCGACCGAGACATTGCCTGCCGCCGATGCGTCGGCGCAGCTTGTCGACGCGCGCGGCGCCGATCGCGGGCGCGCCGATTTCTATCGCGATACCGACGGGCTGCGCATCGAACTCGTCGCGCGCGGCTTTGCCGTCGGCACCTATGGCATGCACGTCCACGCCGTCGGCCGGTGCAATCCGCCCGACTTCGCCAGCGCCGGGCCGCACTGGAATCCGACCGCCGCGCAGCATGGCCGCGACAATCCGATGGGCGCGCATCATGGCGATCTGCCCAATCTGGTGATCACCGACGGCGCGATCGGCCGCGCGACGCTGAAGCTGGTCGGGACGCGGCTGTCGGGCGAAGGCGGGCTGATCGATGCCGACGGCGCCGCGTTCGTGATTCACGCGCAGGCCGACGACCTCAAGACCGATCCCAGCGGCAACAGCGGCGCGCGCGTCGCGTGCGGCGTGATCGAACTGCCGGCAGCGAAATAGGCGAAGCGCAAGTGCGCTAGGCGGGATCGCCCGCCGCGCGCTCGGCAATCGTCGCTTCGGCGTCCGGCACGGCGCGGTAGGCATAGAGCAGCAGGCACAGGGCAATCGGCGCGACACCGATCAGCGACAGGATGCCGGTGCGCAGATCGCCGACCGGCTTTCCGTCGACCATCGTGCCCGCAAGGTCCGAAATCTGTCCGACCATATAGGGGCCGAACGACAGGCCGACGAGCGTGGTGCCGAGGAAGAACGCCGCCGTGGCCGTTCCGCGCATCCGCGGCAGCACCAGATCCTGCGTCGTTGCCGCTGCGGCGCCGAGCGCAGCGGCGCCGAACATGCCGGCGAGGAAATTCATGGCATAGAACAGCGTGCCATTCTCGGTCGTGTAGCCGATCCAGATCGGGATCACCGGCGCGACGACGCCGAAGATGATCATCAGGATGCGCCCCGCCGGATTCCTCGTCCGCAGATGGTCGGCGACCCGCCCGCCGACGATGACGCCGACGAATCCCGCGAGTGCGCCATTCGCGCCCAGGATGAACGCCAGTTCCTGTTTCGGCAGGTGCAGCACCGTTTCGGCATAGGGTGCCGACCAGAAAGCGATCGCATAGGCGGCAAGGCTGACCATCCCATAGCCCAGCGTCGTGCAGATGAATGCCGGGGTTCCCCAGATCAGCCGGAACGTCGCGGGATCGCGCGCGCGCAGCGTGCAGGCCCACGAAAAGACCGCATAATAGCCGAGCCCGACGGCGGTCCACTGCGGGAAATTGCCCGTCAGCTTGATCATCCACCACGCAAAACCGGCGATGGCGACCGCGAAGCCGATGTTGATCGCAAAGGCGGCCGCGCCGCGCTGCGCCGCGCCGACCAGCGTGAAGGGGGGCACGATCGTCGACAGGTCGCGGACGAACTCGCGGAACGGCGTCGGCGAACTCGGGCTCGCGACACCGTCCATGGCGCCGCGAACGGGCTCGCGCAGCGTCGACACCCATAGCGCGACGATCAGGCCGGGAATACCGACGGCCAGAAACGCCGCCTGCCAACCGACCAGCCCCAGCGGGCCGCCGCCCGGAAAGCCCTCGTTCCACGCCTTGACGATCAGCGCGCCGATGAACAGCGAGACGCCGCCGCCCAGGTAAAGCCCCGACGAATAGATGGCGAGCGCCGTGGCGCGTTGCCGCTTCGGGAAATAGTCCGAGATGAGCGAATAGGCGGTCGGACTCGCGGTCGCCTCGCCGACGCCGACACCCATGCGGGCGAAGGACAAAGAGACCTGGTTGCGCGCGAAGCCCGACAGCGCGGTCATCGTCGACCACAGGGCAAGGCCGACCGACAGCAGCTTCACGCGGCTCCAATTATCGGCAAGTCGTCCGAGCGGGATGCCGAACAAGGCATAGAAAACCGCGAAAGCGGCGCCGCCGAGAAAGCCCATGTCGGCGTCGGTCAGGCCGAGGTCGGCCTTGATGTCGACCGCGAGGATGCTGATCACCTGCCGGTCGATGAAGTTGAGAATATAGACGACGACGAGGACCGAAAGGACGTACCAGCTGTAACCGGTGGCTTTCGGCTCGCCCGGAACCGGCGCACCATTGGTGTCGTCTTCGCCCATCTGGCAACCCTCTCCCTGACCCATTATCTGTTATGGATCATGGCTAGCAGAGTCGGACACAGGCGCAAGTTGAAAGTCGGTTCAACTTCGGCGGAACAGAGAGGCGATATGCGCGACGATAGACAGAATGGCCCCGCGATCCTGTTCCTCTGCCTTGGCAATATCTGCCGCTCGCCGTTGGCCGAAGGCGCTGCCCGCGTGGCGTTTGCCGAAGCCGGCATCGGCGCGACGCTCGATTCGGCAGGGACCGGCGACTGGCACGTCGGCCATCCGCCCGACCGCCGCGCGCAAGCCGAGGCGCGCCGCCGCGGCACCGACATTTCGGACTTGCGCGGCCGCCAGCTGCAACGCGACGATTTCTATCGCTTCGACCTTATCCTCGCTGCCGACGCCGCGAACCTGCGCGATGCGCTGGCGCTGCGGCCCGCCGACGCGTCGGCCGACATAAAGCTGATGCTCGACCTGATCCCCCGCCGCCGGGGCGAAAGCCTCGCCGATCCTTATTATGGCGACGACGACGGTTTCGCCGCGACGTGGGACGATGTCAGCGCCGTCGCCGCCGCGCTTGTCGCGTCGGCCAGAGGATAGCGCGCCGCGCTTGTCGCGTCGGCCAGAGGGTAGCGCGCAACGGGGTGATAGCGCGATCCGCCATGCCCCATCTCGCTTTCGTACAGCGTGACATGGCCGAGGATGAAGGGGTCGCTCGCCAGATCGCTGTTCAGCGCCAGAAACGGTGCGACCGGCCCCGCGCTCCGGTTCAGTCGGGCCAGCGTGATATGCGGCAGGAACGCCCGCGTTTCGGGTACCACACCGACGCGCACGAGCAATTGGTCGACCTTGCGGTTCAGCGCCGCGAGCGGCTCCGCCGGCTCGACGCCGGCCCAGACCATATGCGGCTGGCCCCGCCGTTCGAACAGGCTGACCCCGGCGATGCGCGCGGTCACGGCCGGCGCATGAAGGCTGCCGAGCGCGGCGGCGATATCCTCGGCGCGGTGATGGTCGACCTCGCCGATGAAGCGCAAGGTCAGGTGGAGTTGCTCGTCATCCTGCCAGCGTGCGCCCGAAATGCCGTGCATCGCGGCGACCAGCGTCTCGCGAACGGGGCGCGGCGGACGGAGAGCGACGAACAGGCGGTGGGTCGACATGGCGCCGCCAGCATAGGCCTTTCACCGGGCGGTGCCACGGCATATCAAACGGCTCCGTCCGGTTTCGCTTGAAACAAGGCGCGAAAATCCCGATATTGTCGGCATGGCCGGTATCGTCTGGCCGAAGATGGAGTAAAGACAATGGCTAATTGGAACGACCCCAATATGGCGGCGTCCGGCTTTCCTGGCAGCGCGAGCGCGATGGATCAGGCCGTCGACGCGGGCCTGCGGTCGTACATGCTGTCGGTTTACAACTATATGGGTTCGGGCGTGCTGCTCACCGGCATCGTCGCGATGCTCGCCTATAATTCGGGCTTCACCGCCTCGATGGTCGGCAGCCCGCTGATGTGGGTTGTCGCGCTGGCGCCGCTCGCGTTCGTGCTGGTGCTGAGCTTCGGCATCAACAAGCTGTCGACGACCGCCGCGCAGATGCTCTTCTGGGCCTATGCGGCGCTGATGGGCCTGTCGATGTCGACGATCTTCCTCGCCTTCACTGAGACCTCGATCGCGCAGACCTTCTTCGCGACGGCGGCGGCGTTCGTCGGGCTCAGCCTCTATGGCTACACGACCAAGAAGGATCTGTCGGGCTTTGGCACCTTCCTGATCATGGGCCTCGTCGGCCTGCTGGTCGCGATGCTGCTCAACGCCTTCGTGTTCAAGTCGGGGCCGATGGGCCTGGCGATCAGCGCGATCGGCGTTCTGCTGTTCGCGGGCCTCACCGCCTATGACACGCAGAAGATCAAGAGCATGTATTTCTATGTCCGCGGGACCGACTTTGTCGGCAAGTCGGTGGTGATGGGCGCGCTGACGCTCTACCTCGACTTCGTCAACATGTTCACCTTCCTGCTCAATATGCTGGGCAGCCGCGACTAAGCGGTCGGACAAGACGCAAGACAAGGGGGCCCGGCGGAGCGATTCGCCGGGCTCTTTCTTTGGGGGTTGGTCCGAGTTTGTGGAGCGAATGACGGCTAACGACTGAAAGAAGACGTCCCATTTGTCGTCATCCCGGACTTGATCCGGGATCCATGGGCTGCCGTTTCCTTCGACGGCGCGCGAGATGAGAGGTCCGGCCATGGATGCTGAAACAAGTTCAGCATGACGGATGGCTAACGACCCATTGCCGACGATTGTGACGTGTTCCCCGGCGAAGGCCGGGGTCCACAGCGTGCGCACGCAATGCCGGCTCTCGAACGTCCTGGACCCCGGCCTTCGCCGGGGAGCACGCTGGGCCGGGTGACTGTCCACTCACGACCCCAACCGGACGCGCAATCGATCGTCACCCCGGACCCTTCGGCATGCTCGGGACAGGCTTGATCCGGGGTCCCCGACGACGGTGCAGCTATGGACCCCGGATCAAGTCCGGGGTGACGAACGAGGAGACGATCGCTCTCCGCTTCGGCCTCAGCCTGCTGGTCCATGTGGAAACCGGGCAACGACCCATTGCGGACGTCCCTTTTGTCGTCATCCCGGACTTGTTTCAGGATCCATGGTCCGCCGTTTCCTTCGACACGGCGCTGACGGAGAGGTCCGGCCGTGGATGCTGAAACAAGTTCAGCATGACGGAGGGCAAACGACCCATTGCGGACGATGCTGATGTGCTCCCCGGCGAAGGCCGGGGTCCAGTGCGTATTCACGCAACGCCGGCTCTCGAACGCCCTGGACCCCGGCCTTCGCCGGGGAACAACACGGGTCAGCTGCCCCGGCCTTCGCCGGGGAGCACCACGGGTCAGCTGCCCCGGCTTTCGCCGGGGAGCACGCTGGGTCGGGCGAACATCCGCTTCCCGCCCCAAAGCCGAGGTTCACATCAGTTCGGGTCCGCCGCCTGCATCTCGGCGATCAGCGCATTGTCGATCGCTTTCGCTGCCTTGTATCCCGCGCGCTCGCGCAGGCCCGCGGCATAGGCCTCGAACGCCGGACGCGACGGGATCGTCCCGAATTGCAGCCCCCAGTCGACCTGGCTGCCGACATAGACGTCGGCGGCGCTGAAGCGGTCGCCCGCGACATAGGTCTTGCCCGCGACGGCGCTTTCGAGCGCGTCGAGCGCGTGCTCGAGCGTCCCGAAGCCTGCCGAACGCTGCTGATCGGTATCGGGGTCGATCCCGAAATGCTTGGCGGTGATCGCCTGTTCGACGGGTCCTGCCGCAAAGAACATCCACCGATAATAATCGCCGCGATCCGCCGCCGCCGGTGCCAGCCCCGCCGCCGGAAAGGCATCGGCCAGATAGGCGCAGATCGCCGCGCATTCGGTCACCACCGTGCCGTTGTGGACGATCGCCGGAACCTTGCCCATCGGGTTGATCGCCAGATAGTCGGCGTCCTTCATCGAGGTGCCATAACCAAGGATATGCGTCTCATAGGGCGCGCCGACCTCTTCGAGCATCCAGCGGACGATCTGCCCGCGCGACATGGGGTTGGTATAGAAAATCAGCGCATCGGCCATCGCGGCTCTCCCTTTGCATTGCGAATCGAGTGCGAACATAACAGGAACATGTTCGATGTTCCATCCCACTTGTTTTGTCATGCCAGCGGGCTAAGGCAAAGCGATGAGCGATGAACGCATCTGGACCGCCGCCGTGCTGGTCATCGGCGACGAGATTCTCTCGGGCCGCACACAGGACAAGAATGTGTCGCAGATTGCGACCTGGCTCGACGTGCAGGGCATTCGCCTGCGCGAAGTCCGCATCGTCCCCGATGTCGAGGACGAGATTGTCGCGGCGCTGAACGCGATCCGCGCGCGCTACGACTATGTCTTCACGACGGGCGGGATCGGCCCGACGCACGATGACATCACCGTCGACGCGGTGGCAAAGGCGCTCGGCGTCGGCGTGATCGTCCATCCCGATGCGCGCGCCATCCTCGAGCGCTATTACACCGCGCGCGGCGGCGAACTGACCGAGGCGCGCTTGCGCATGGCGCGCACGCCCGACGGCGCCGAACTGATCCCGAACCGCATGTCGGGGGCGCCGGGCATCCGCATCGGCAATCTCTTCGTCATGGCGGGGGTGCCGCACATCACCGCGGGCATGCTCGACGCGCTGACCGGCGAGCTGGAAGGCGGCGCGCCGCTCGTCGCGCAGACGATCGGCGCGTGGGCGCCCGAAAGCGAAGTCGCCGACCTGCTCCGTCAGGGCGAAAAGGACTATCCGGGTGTCGCGATCGGCAGCTATCCCTTCTTTCGCGAAGGCAAGGTCGGCGCGAACTTCGTCGTCCGCTCGACCGAAAGCGATGCGGTCGCGGCCTGCGTCGCGATGCTTGCCGCGGGGCTCGAGGCTGCGGGTTATGCGGTGACCGACGGCGGGATCTGATCGGTTTCGCGCGTCGCCCGCGGCAGACGGCGAAGCATGACGATCGCGAACAGGCCAAAGATCGCCGCGACGATGAAGGCGGCGCCCGGAAAATGCACCGGGGCCTTGTCGGCGGTGAACCAGGCCATCGTTCCCGTCAGCAGGATCGGTGCGAAAAGCTGGCCCAGTCCCATCGCCATCGCCGAAATCCCCTGCACCTCGCCCTGCGTCTCGGGCGTTGCGCGCCGCGACATCATCGCCATCAGCGAGGGTTGCACCGGTGCCTGGAGCGCGACCGGGATCAGCAACAGGAAGGCGCCGATCGTCGATGTCGTGAACGCATATCCGACATAGACCGCGACCGCGACGAGGATGCCGAGCGTTGCGGCGTCGCGTTCGCCGAAGCGGGCGACGGCGGGGCCGACGACAAAGACCTGGCCCAGCGCGATCGCCACGCCGACCGCCGCCAGGCTCGCGCCGATCATGCCCGGTGTCCAGCCGAGCTGCGCGATGCAGTAAAAGCTCCACGTCATCGGATAGACAAGGCTGGCGATCTGCCACAGCACCAGCACCGTCGCGACCCCGCCCATGCCCGGCAGGCCGCGCATCGTGCGAAGCGCGCCGAGCGGATTGGCGCGGCGCCAGTCGAACGCGCGGCGGCGCTCGGCGGGCAGCGTCTCGGGAAAGATGATCAGGCCATAGAGCATGTTCGCGGCGGCCAGAATCGCGGCCGCGACGAACGGCGCGCGCGGGCTCAGTTCGCCGAGCAAGCCGCCGATCGCGGGTCCGACGACGAAGCCGACGCCGAACGCCGCGCCGACGAAGCCGAAGTTGCGCGCGCGCTCGGCGGGTTTGGTGATATCGGCAATCGCGGCCTGCGCCGCCGCATAGCTGCCCCCGAAAATTCCCGAGATCGCCCGCGCGACGAACAGCCAGGGCAATGTACCGACGACGGCCAGCAGCACATAATCGGCGGTCAGTCCGCCCAGCGACAGCAACAGCACGCGTCGGCGTCCGAACCGGTCCGACAGATTGCCGAGCACCGGCGAAGCCAGGAAGGTCGCGACCGCCATCACCAGGCCGATCCATGCGCCGATCTCGATCGCGTGCGGCAGGTCGATCCTGCCGACCTCCATGACGAGTTGCGGCAGCACCGGCATGATGATGCCGAACCCGATCGCGTCGATGAAGATTGTCACGACGATAAAGGGTATCGTGCGCGCGGGCGTCACTTGCGCTTTCTCTTTGCGACCACTAGCGGCACCGATCCCTCCCTCATGCGTTGGCGATAGATGAAACTCAAAATTTCCGCTTCCCTAAATTATCGCCTCCCCGAACCGGTCGACCTGATGCTTCAGGTCGAGGCGGCGAACGGGCACGGGCAACGCGTGATCGACACGTCGCTCGACCTCGGCGATCCCGAATATCTGGCGCGCGTTCCCGCGAGCGACGGCATTTGCGAGCCGATCTGGCTGCGCAGCGTCGGCGAACTGCGCGCCGAATATCGCGCGCTGGTCGAGGTCGACCGGCCCGACGTCGATTTCCGCACCCTGGCGGCGGTGCCGCTCCATCGTCTGCCGGCCGAGGCCGTCCCTTATCTCAACGAATCGCGCTATTGCCCGTCGAACAAATTCCACGCCTTCGTCGATCGCCGCTTCGGCGAGCATGACGGCGGCGCCAAGATCGGGCGCATGCGCGACTGGATCGAAAGCCGCTTCACCTATGTGTCGGGCGCCAGCAATGCCGAGACCGGCGCGCTCGACAGCTTTGTCGAGCGGCGCGGCGTGTGCCGTGACTATGCGCATGTAATGATCGCGCTCGCGCGCGCCGCGCATATCCCGGCGCGCATGGCGAGCGTCTATGCCCTCCGCGTCGATCCGCAGGACTTTCACGCCGTTGCCGAAGTCTATCTCGATGGCGATTGGCACATGGTCGACGCGACGGGGATGACGCGCCCGACCGAGACGGCCCGCATCTGCGTCGGCCGCGATGCCGCCGATATCGCGTTCCTCACCGCATACAGCGAGATCGAGTTCATCGGTCAAAAAGTGAAGGTGAAGCGCGACAGCTCGAACTAGGCCGGCCTTCGTCGCGATTCGAAAAGTGGAGCGGTGAAGGGAACCGCGAAATAGGCAAATTCCCCCAGATTTCCGACGTTTCTTATTGTGAGCATTTTCAAAATACCCCCAATAATACCCCCAAGCTTGAAAGCTAGGGGTGAAATTTGCCCTTGTTCGGCTTCGCCCAACGGTTCCCGCTGGCTTGGTTTGCATGGTCCGAAATTGCCATACGGGATGGAATGCCGCAACCATCATCTCAGTTTGAGATACACACCGTACGCGAGCACTCGCGCGCACCAAACGATTGGAATAGAACAGGAAATTGACATTTTCTCACGCGTGCCACTTCTCAATCATGAGGATCAGCGTGCAATAGGCACCCCCGTCGGGGGGTGATCGGCGTGTAAAAAGGACCCCTTCATCCCGAGGATTTAGGCGGCTGACTGGTTTGATCAGTTGGCGAGAACGGGATGTTGGTAGTGGAGACAGTGGTTCGGATTCGGCGTGAGCATGCGTCTGGGAAGGCGATCAAGGCGATCGCCCGTGATCTTCGGTGGTGACACGCCTCGAAGAGGAGACCCGGATCGGCAAGGGCGGGACCCTGGCGGCGCAGCTGTCGCGGCTCGACCTGATCGTGCTCGACGAGCTTGGATATCTGCCGTTCGCACGCTCGGGAGGGCAGTTGCTGTTCCACCTCATCAGCAAGCTTTATGAGCGCACCAGCGTCATCATCACCACGAACCTCGCGTTCGGCGAGTGGCCTACCGTCTTCGGCGATCCCAAGATGACCACGGCGCTGCTCGACCGCGTCACCCACCACTGCGATATCGTCGAGACGGGCAACGATAGCTGGCGCTTCAAAAACCGCAGCTGACCGCCACCTTCGCCGCCTTCAAAAATCTATCTTGCGCTGCGTGCGCCTCCGGTCGGGCTACGCCCGACCTCCGCCGCACGCAGCGCAAGGCTCACCTCAACAAACCCCCATCATATCCGCAAGGGGGTCCTTCTTCGACGCCGATCGGGGGTCCCGTTTGAACGCCGTTTGACAGATCAGAAGCGACAAGCGGAACGGACCAAGGCTCATTGCCGTGATGAACCCAGTTCTCCCGCAGCTTGCGCAGAGCCTCTTGTAGCCTGCCCACGGGGTCTTGCCGCAATGCGACGGTTAGCGGATTGGCATGTTCAACTGGCTTGTCCACTCCGCTTCCCTCGCGGCTCCCAGGTTGAAGCGGGGAAACACGTGGGATGCGCGCTTGTCGGCTGGCCTGCCTATCCCCAGCGCGCAGCATAGGAGAACAGAGCGGGAATGTGCAATATGTGGCTTATCTGCCCACTTATTCCGTGGGGGAAAAGGTGGGGTCGATTCGGTCAGGCAGCGCCCTGCTTTCGAAGCGCCACGATCTCGGCTCCTTTGCGCAACGTGTCGAGGTAGTCGCTCCACCATTGCGCCATTTCCACGCGCTCTTGCCAATGCGCCCCTCGGTGATAGGCCGCGCGCACCTTGTCGGTGTCACCATGGGCAAGGGCACGCTCGATTGCATCCGGATTCCATTTGCCGCTTTCATTCAAGAGAGTGGAGGCCATGGCGCGGAAACCGTGCGCCGTCATTTCGTCGGTGGCATAGCCCAGCCGCCGCAGCCCGGCATTGATGGTGTTTTCGCTCATTGGGCGGGCGCGTGTTCGGATCGAAGGGAAAACGTAGCCGTTCGGCCCGGAGACCGATTGCAATTCGCGGAACAGCTCGACAGCTTGCCGCGACAGCGGAACATGGTGCGCCTTGCGCATTTTCATCTTGCCCGCAGGGATGATCCAGAGTGCGCCGTCCAGATCGATTTCGCTCCATTCCGCATGGCGCAGTTCGCCGGGTCGAACGAATACATGGGGTGCGATTTGCAAAGCGGCCTTCGTAATGCCGCTGCCTTCATAGCCATCGATGGCGCGCAACAGTTCGCCAACCCGCTTGGCATCGGTGATCGCGCCGTAATGTGTCACGGTTGGCGCAGTCAGCGCGCCGCGCAGATCGCGGGTCGGGTCCGACGCCAGCCGCGCCGTCGCCACGGCATAACGAAACACCGCGCCAGCCAGTTGCAGGCTGCGCCGGGCGCTTTCCAGCTTCCCCTTGCCTTCGATCCGGCGAATGGCTGTCAGTACGTCCGCCGGTTCAATCTCACCAATGGGCAACTTGCCGATTGAGCCGCAAACCAGCGAAAGAAGATACTCGCTGCGAATGGCCGTGGCGGGTGCCCAGCCCTTGGCACCGTCGCGCCTCCGCTTGGCGCAATACTCGGTGCTGATCGCTGTGAACGTGTCCGCTGCCTGTATGCGGGCGCGCACCTTGTCGCGCTGCTTTTCGCGCGAAGGGTCTTTGCCAAGGGCAATCAGCTCCCGCGCTTCCTCCCGGCGACGGCGAGCTTCGCCAAGCCCGATTTCGGGATAGGCCCCGATGGCCAGCAACTTTTCGCGCCCATCGACGCGATACTTGAGCCGCCAGAGCTTACCCCCGGCTGGTGTAACCAGCAGGAACATGCCGCCACCGTCCGCCAGCTTGATCGCTTTCGCGGCTGGCTTGGCATGGCGGATGGCTACATCTGTCAGAGCCACGGGATTGCCAGCCTTTCCGGGGCCTATACCCCCAATATACCCCCAAGCGTGGGGGTATCGACTTGGCCATTTCGCAAATGCCCCCCAATCATACCCCCACCGGATAGCGGCTGTATGCGGACGCAGGCGGATGCTATCGGCCTTACAGCCGCTAAATACCTTAGATTTTGGGGGTTTGTCTAGACGCCTATGAACATCGGCGAACAGGAAATTGGAGCGGGTGAAGGGAATCGAACCCTCGTCACTTGCTTGGGAAGCAAAAGCTCTACCATTGAGCTACACCCGCGCACCGATTTCGGCCCTTTGCCGCCTCGCCTAGCTGCGGTCAATCCCCGAAGCGGTTTGGGCCGGTCATATCTCCAGACGGAATATCGGGCCGTCGCCATCGAGGCGAAGCTCGTGGATCATGTCGATCCGGGCGCCATTCCAATGGTAGCGAAAATGGCGGCCCTGGATCGGCGTCGCCACCACGTCGGGCCAGAAGGCGGCGATGCACGCGCCGCCGCGATTGCGAACCGAGGGATAGACGATCCCGTTGCCACCGGCGTCGCGCTGCTGCCGGGCAAAGGCCTGCGACGGGGCATAATCCTCGGGCGCGAGAAGCGCGTCGAAACCGCCGCCGCGGATGTCGACGAGTTCGGCCCGTACCGATCCGACCAGTTCGCGCATGTCCGAAATCCAGCCGGGCTCGTCGCCGGTGTCGAGCAGGCGCCGGGCTTGATGATGCGTGACTTCGGCGACGGCGGTCTCGAAATCTTCGGCCGCGTAATAGGCGCCGAAGTGCCCGTCGTGGAACCGGCCCGGCCGGTCGGGCGAACAATGGGTGAAGGGTGCCATGACATAGCTCGCCCCCGGTCCCGAAACGCGGCGGTGCGCGGGGACGAGGTCGAGGTTGCCGATCGTCTCGGCCAGGCGCGGGTTGGTCTTTGCTTCGGCTGCCGCGAGCAGCTCCCAATCTTCGGGATCGGCGATATCCTCGAACAGGTCGATCGGCGGATATCGGCTTTCGATCAGGCGGACGGCCAAGGGCCAGTCGACAGGAAACAGCGGAGGCTGGATCATCCGGTCGTCACCAGGCGCCGCGATAGCTGTCGAGATAGCGGCGCACGCGCATCAGGTCGGTGAGCTGCCCGCCCAGCATCACGTCGAGCGCCGACCGATCGCCAAAGGCGCGATTCGGCGCCTTGATCCAGCGATAGCCGCGGTCGGCTTCGGTATAGAGCAGCCGCAGCGCCTTGTGGATGCCGATCAAATTCGACAGGCGCGCCGCCAGGTCGACGTTCCACCGGCCATATTCGCCCTGCTTCCACCGCTGATAGGTGCGCACCGCAATATCACCGAGCAGGATTGCGGCCTGCGCGTCGGTCACGCCCCAATGGTCGAGCAGCCGGATCGCCGCCCGCTGCATCGCCTGCACTTCCGCCCGGGAAAACGCGGGCGTCGGCGGTGATGCGGCATTTTCGATCGCTACGAGCTGCACATGTGGCTCCTCTGACAATTGGCGTATATATGGAAATATAATGCCAATTGTCAAGACGGCGACGCCAAGGCGTCTGCGGTTGCCGCGGTTGCCGCGTTCGGATGCACCAACCACCATGTCGTCGCGGCGTCCCGAACGGCGGGAAGAAAGCCATTGTCCTTCGCGCGCCCGCGCAATAGGCGCGATGACAATGCGATAGGGAGAGGACACGCGGTTGTTCGATACGCTCAGCCTTGCCAGCCTGCCGGATGCCGACGAAGCGATCCGGCCGGCGATCCGCGCTCTCGCGGCGGAAGCGGCGGCGGCCGCGGGCACCGACCGGCGCGCCCGCTCGTGGCAGGGCTATGACCCCGCCTTCAGCAGGCGTCTCGGCGAAGCGGGCTTCCTCGGGCTGACGTTGCCCAAACGGTACGGCGGGCACGATCGCGGGCCGTTCGCGCGCTTCGTCGTCGTCGAGGAATTGCTCTCGGTCGGCGCGCCCGTGGCGGCGCACTGGATCGCCGACCGGCAGAGCGCGCCGCTGATCCTCAATTTCGGTAACGAGGCGCAGCGCGAAGAGTATCTGCCGCGGATATCGCGCGGAGACATCTTCTTTTGCATCGGGATGAGCGAGCCTGGCTCGGGGTCCGACCTCGCGAGCGTGCGCACCCGCGCCGAGCGCACTGCAACCGGCTGGCGCGTCAATGGACAGAAGATCTGGACCAGCGGCGCGCCGCACTGCGATTATATGATCGCGCTGGTGCGCACATCGGGCGGCCCCGACGACCGCCATGCCGGCCTGTCGCAGCTGATCATCGACCTGAAGGCCCCCGGCGTCACGATCCGCCCGATCGGCGATCTGTCGGGCGACGCGCATTTCGCCGAAGTCTTCTTCGACAATGTCGATCTGCCCGAGGACGCGCTGATCGGCAATGAAGGCGATGGCTGGAAACAGGTCACCGCCGAACTCGCCTTCGAGCGCAGCGGGCCGGAGCGGATCTATTCGAGCGTCGTGCTGCTCGATGCATGGGTGCGGCATCTGCAAGCCGTCGGCCGCGACGATGGCGCGACGCGTGCGCTGGTCGGCGACTTCACGGCCCGGCTCGGTTTGCTCCGCGCGATGTCGATCGCCTGTACCGCGCGGCTCGCGGCGGGCGAAAGTCCGGTGACCGAAGCGTCGCTCGTCAAGGATCTGGGCACCGCCTTCGAACAGCAATTGCCCGTCGCGATCGGCGACGATCTCGCGTCGCATCCCGACGAACCCGTCGATGCCGAGCTGCACCGCACTTTGCTCTATGTCACCCATGTGGCGCCGAGTTTCTCGCTGCGCGGCGGGACGCGCGAAATCCTGCGCGGGATTATCGCGCGCGGCATGGGGCTACGCTGATGAACGAATTTCTCGAACCGTTCGAGCGGATGCTCGAAAGCCTTTCGCCTCCGGCAGCGGTGCGCGCGATCGAGGCCGGTGAAAGCGCCGATGCGCTGTGGGGCACCCTGGCCGAATCGGGCTTCCTCGACGCGCTGGTTCCACAGGAACGCGGCGGCGCAGGGCTGCCGCTGTCCGAAATATGCGCGCTGTGGCAGGCGCTCGGCCGTCATGCCGTACCGCTCCCTGTCGGCGAGACGATGATCGCGCGGGCGTTGCTTGGCGACTGTCCCGATGGCCCGATTGCGTTGGCGACCGCAAGCGCGGGCGAGACGATCGTCCCCTTTGGCCAGGTTTCGGACCATATCCTGGTCGAAACCGCGGGGCATCTCCACCTGGTCGAGGCCAGGGGTGAGCCGGTTGGCGTGTTCGGCAGCACCGCGCTCCGTCTCGCCTCCATCGACGGCGAAGCGATGGCCGCCGCGCCCGCAGGCGGTCTTCGTGCCATCGCCGCCATCCTCCGCACCGCGCTGATCGCGGGCGCAGCCGACCGGCTCACGACGATGACCGCCGCCTATGCGGGCGAGCGCGTCCAGTTCGGCAAGCCGATCGGCAAGCAGCAGGCGCTCCAGCAACAGATGGCCGTGATGGCCGAAGATATGGTCGCGTGCCGCATCGCCGCGCAGATCGGCTGTGCGGGCGGCTTGCCGCCAAGCCTCGCCGCCGCGGCGACTGCCAAGTCGATCGCCAGCACGGCGGCGGCACGCCTCGCTGCGACCGCGCACGCCGTCCATGGCGCGATCGGGATCAGCGAGGAATATGATCTTCAGCTCTATACGCGCCGCCTTCACGAATGGCGGCTCGCCGACGGGTCGGAAACCTACTGGAACCGCCTGCTCGGCGCCGCGCGCCTCGCCGACGACCGCGGTTCGGTCGATTATGTCAGGGAAGCGCTCTAGCGCCCGTCATCATCCCACCCCTTCGTCATCCCCCTTTTCGTCATCCCCCCCCTTTCGTCATCCCCCCCCTTTCGTCATCCCGGCGCAGGCCGGGATCTCAACCATTCCTCATGATGGACCAGTGAATTCCGGCTTTCGCCGGAATGACGAAAGATTGGGTCTTTCCTACATCCTGCGGCTGTGCGAGCCTGCTCCTTCGCTCTTCCACCGTCGATAATCGATCTCCGCTTAAAGCCACAAAGGACACAATCGGGATGCGTCGGTGCGGGGCTTTTGAGGCTTTAGCGCGCCGATTCGAGGATCGTCTCCATCGCGACAAAGGTCGAGGTGCTCGCGACATGCGGCAGGCTCGAAATCTTCTCGCCGAGCACGATGCGATAGCGACGGATGTCGGGGGTGCGCACCTTGAGCAGATAGTCGAAGCTGCTCGCGATCATATGGCATTCCTCGACCTCGGGGATTTGTCGCACCGCGGTGTTGAACTGCTTCAGCGCGTCCTCGCGCGTGTCGGACAGTTTCACTTCGGTGAAGGCGACATGGTCGAGGCCGACCTTGGCCGGATCGACGATCGCGCGAAACCCCAGGATCAGTCCGCTGTCGACGAGCCGTTTTACGCGTAGCTGACACGGCGTTTTGGATAGCCCCACCTGCTGCGCCAGCTCGGTAAAGGTGATCCGTCCATTGCGCCCCAGAATCGAGAGGATCTTGCGATCAAAGTCATCCAGATCGACTAAAGAAGGTTCATTTTTCATATGTACAGCCTAAGATCGATCGGAAATTTGGTCAAAACTTAATTTGGGAAGCAGAATTCAAGTCGGATCGACTTTCCGCAATATGCTAGAAAAGGCCATGACCCAGCCCACCGATCGCGCCGCCATCCGCGCTCTCGCCCGCCGCTCCGAAACCGATATCGTCGCCGATCTGCGCGCCGAGCTGGCCCGCTCGTCCGCGACCGTCGTCGCCACGACCGAGCGCGGTCTCGCACTGATTCGCAAGGCAAAGGCGGAGGGCGACCGTGAGACGCTCGTTGCGCAGCTGATGAACCGCTATCGCCTGTCGACCGAGGAAGGCGTTGTGCTGATGTGCCTCGCCGAGGCGCTGCTGCGCGTCCCCGACAGCGCGACCGCCAATGCGCTGATCCGCGACAAGATCGCCGGACGCCACTGGCGCGAAGGCGAGGATGAGGACAGCCCGCTGATCGTCGCGCTCTCGGCGCGCGGCCTGTCGCTCGGTTCGGCAACGCTGATGCTCGGCGCCATGGGCAGCAAGGCGAACCCGCTTTCGCTGCTGAAATCGATGATCCGCCGCTCGGGCGAGCCGGTGATCCGCCAGGCGGCGCTCGCCGCGATGAAGCTCCTCGGCCAGCAGTTCGTGATGGGCGAGACGATCGACGCGGCGGTCAAGCGCGCGGACAAGGAAAAGAGCGAACTCGCGAGCTTCGACATGCTGGGCGAGGCTGCGCGCACCGCCGAAGACGCGCGGCGCTATTACGCCAGCTATGCGAACGCCATCGCGCGCATCGGCAAAAATGCGCAGCCCGGCGATCCGCACGCCAACCACGGCATCTCGATCAAGCTGTCGGCGCTTCACCCGCGCTACGAATATCTGCAGGATGCGCGCGTCCGGCAGGAATTGATCCCGAGCGTGATCGAGCTCGCCCGCGCGGCGCGTAGCGTCAACATCCCGCTGATGATCGATGCCGAGGAAAGCGACCGGCTCGAACCGCATATGGACGTGTTCGCGGCGCTGCTCGACGCGGGGATCGCCGATGACTGGACCGGGCTCGGCATCGTGATCCAGGCCTATCAGAAGCGCGCGCCTGCGGTGATCCGCTGGGTCGCCGACTGTGCCCGCGCGCGCGGCGTCAAAATATCCATGCGGCTCGTGAAGGGCGCCTATTGGGATACCGAGGTCAAGCGCGCTCAGACGATGGGGCTCGGCGACTTCCCGGTTTTCACCGCGAAGAACCACACCGATCTCAACTATATGCATTGCGCAGAGATTCTGCGCGGCTGCCAGGACAGCATCTATCCGGCCTTTGCCAGCCACAATGCGATGACGCTTGCCTTCGTGACCGAGCTGTTTGCCGACGCCGATTACGAGCTGCAGCGGCTCCACGGCATGGGCGAGGGTGCGCACGATGCGATCATGGCGCTCTATCCGCCGCCGCGGCCGGTGCGCGTCTATGCGCCGGTCGGGACACACCGCGACCTGCTCGCCTATCTGGTCCGCCGACTGCTCGAAAATGGTGCGAACTCCAGCTTCGTGCATCAATTCTCCGACCCCGACGTCACCGCCGAGCAGCTGGCGGTCGACCCGCGCAGCATCGCGAGCAAGCCGTCGACGATCGCGAGCGGCCTTCAGCTCTTCGATCCCGTCCGCGCCAATTCGCGCGGTTATGACCTCGGCGAGCCCGGGGTTCCCGAGGCGCTGGCCGCCGCGATCGCCAAGGCGCGCCAGAGCCATCGTGTCGCCGCTCCCATCGTCGGCGGCGTAACGCAGAGCGGCAGCGCCGAACCGGTGCGCAACCCCGGAACCGGCGCTATCGTCGGCCAGGTGATAGAGGCCGACCGCGAGACCGTCGAGGCGGCGGTCGCCGCAGCGCGCAGGGCGCACGGCGACTGGAGCCTCGCTGGCGGGACCTTCCGCGCCGAACGCCTCGAACGCGCCGCCGACCTGCTTCAGGACCGCGACGCGCTCTTCCTCGGTCTCGCCATCGACGAAGCCGGCAAGACGCTCGTCGACGCGATCGCCGAGGTCCGCGAAGCGGTCGATTTCCTCCGCTATTATGCCGCGCAGGCGCGCGCCGACTTCACTTATCCGGTTGCGCTCCCGGGTCCGACGGGCGAACGCAACGAGCTGATCCTCGAAGGCAAGGGCGCTTTTGTCTGCATCAGCCCGTGGAACTTCCCGCTCGCCATCTTCCTCGGCCAGGTCTCGGCTGCGCTCGCCGCGGGCAACAGCGTCCTCGCCAAGCCCGCCGAACAGACCCCGCTCATCGCACACGCCGCGGTCGAACTGCTGCTCGAAGCCGGCATCCCCGGCGATGTGCTTGCGTTTCTCCCCGGCCGCGGCGAGACCGTCGGTGCGGCGCTGACCGGCCATGACGGCATCATCGGCGTCGCCTTCACCGGGTCGACCGAGGTGGCGCGGATGATCAACCGCAGCCTCGCTGGCCGTGACGGGCCGATCGCGACCTTGATTGCGGAGACCGGCGGCGCGAACGCGATGATCGTCGATTCGACCGCGCTCCCCGAACAGGTCGCGCGCGATGCGGTGGCCTCGGCCTTCCAGTCGGCGGGGCAGCGCTGTTCGGCGCTCCGCTTGCTGTGCGTGCAGGAGGATGTCGCCGGCACGATGATCGATATGGTCGCGGGCGCGATGGCCGAACTCAATGTCGGCGATCCGGCGCTGCTTTCGACCGACGTCGGCCCGATCATCGACGAAGAGGCTCGCGCGAACATCGCGGCCTATGTCGCCGAAGCCCGCGCCGCGGGCCGCGTGATCGCCGAGGCGGGGCGCACGAACATCCCCGCCGATGGTCACTTTGTCCCGCCCGTCGTCATCCGGCTTGACCATGTCACCGACCTGAAGCGCGAAATCTTTGGCCCGGTGCTGCATGTCGCAACCTGGAAGGGCGGCGAGCTCGACCAGCTCATCGATGCGATCAACGCGTCGGGCTATGGGCTGACGCTCGGCGTCCACACCCGCATCGACGGCGTCGCGGCGCATATCGCGGCGCGCGCGCAGGTCGGCAACGTCTATGTGAACCGCAACCAGATCGGTGCGATCGTCGGGTCGCAGCCCTTTGGCGGCCGCGGCCTGTCGGGCACCGGTCCGAAAGCCGGCGGCCCGCACTATCTCCACCGCTTCGCCGAGGAAAAGTCGATCTCGACCGACATCACCGCGGCGGGCGGCAATGCGGCGCTGATGGCGGGGTAAGTTACCGAAATCGAGTTTCGGTGTTTCCCCGCGAAGGCGGGGATTCATGTCCGTCCGGTCCTCGGCGGCACGATCCGGTGATGGGCTCCCGCCTTCGCGGGAGCCCACTCCTGGCGTTGATTCCGCGGTCAGGCTCCCGGCACGCCGAGCAGCTGTGCCTGTGCCTTCAACCGTCCGGCCGCCGCCGGATTGGCGGCGATTCCATCTTTCAGTGCCTGCGCGGCCTTTGCCGTCTCGCCCAGCGTCATCCGGCTGCGCATCAGCATGATCCAGCGGTCGACGTTGGACGGATCGGTTTTCAGCTTGGCCTCGAGCCCTTCGACCATGCCCTGGATCATCTGGTCCTGCTGGCCTTTGGGCAGCTGCGATGCGGCTTCCATATCCGACCGCGTCGGTCCCGGAATCGCGCGTGCCGCGACCGGCATTTCGTCGGCCTTCAGGGCGCGCGGCTGCGTGTTCATCAGCCGCGTTGCGACATCGATCTTGTGGATCTGCCCGACCTGTTCGATCGTGCGGCGAAGATCGGCTTCCCACGGTGCGCCCTGCGGCGTGTCGGCCAGCAGCGCGAACCAGTCCTCGATCGCGCCCTTGTGATCGCCGCCGACGTCTTTCTTCACCGCCATGAAATAGCGCGCGCGCGGATCTTTCGGGTCGAGTGCGATCGATTTCTCGAAAGCGGCGAGCGCGTCGGCGGGCAAGGGATCGCGCTTGCTCGAATAGACTCGCACTTCGCCGAGCGCGGACCAGAGCCCGGCCGAATCGGGCGAAAGCGCCACGGCCTTCTCGTAAGCGGCGGCCGCACCCGGATAATCTTCCAGATCGAATCGCGCCGCGCCGAGCGCCGTCCACGCCTCGGCGTTGGTCGGTTCGGCCTTTACGCGCGCCTCCAGCGCGGCCAGCTGGCCGTCGGGCGATGCGGCGGCTCCGGGGGGCGTCGAGGGCGCAGAAACGGCGGAATCGCGCCAGATCGCATAGCCAACCGCGGCCAGCAACAGGACGAAGGCCGCGATCAAAATCGCCCGGTTGGTGGGGCTCATGCCGCCTGCCATCTTCTTGCTCTCGTTCATCTTTGTCCCCTTTGTGCGGCGCACCAAAAATCCTGCGTCCCGCGTGCTGGCGTCTTGCCTTTGCTTCGCGATGGTGTAGCCTTTGACCTGCGAGGTCGGTCAACGACAAAATCGTCAGTGGGTCGCACCGATTTTCCCAGCATATAGGGGAGGGGTGCATGGCAGTTTCGGATCACGTCGATTTTTCGACGTTCATGGATGGCGTAAAAAGGCGCAACCCGGGTCAGCCCGAGTTCGTCCAGGCGGTGCAGGAGGTGTCGGAAGACATTTTCGATTTCATCGCCGACAAGGAACAATATCACGCGCAGCAGATTCTGCGGCGTATTGCAGAGCCCGACCGGGTCGTATCTTTCCGCGTGTGCTGGGAGGACGACAACGGCAATGTTCGCGTGCAGCGTGGCTGGCGCGTGCAGAACAATAACGCCATCGGTCCGTACAAGGGCGGCATCCGCTTCCACCCGTCGGTCACCGAAAGCGTTTTGAAGTTCCTCGCGTTCGAACAGACGTTCAAGAATGCGCTCACCGGACTGCCGATGGGCGGCGGCAAGGGCGGATCGAACTTCAATCCCAAGGGCAAGAGCGTGCGCGAGATCATGCGCTTTTGCCAAAGCTTCATGACCGAACTCTATCGCCACATCGGCGCCGACATCGACGTGCCCGCGGGCGACATTGGCGTTGGCGGCCGCGAAATCGGCTTCATGTTCGGCCAGTACAAGCGGATAACCAACGAATTCACCGGCGTGCTCACCGGCAAGGGCCTCGAATGGGGCGGCTCGCTGATCCGCACCGAGGCGACCGGCTATGGCGCGGTGTATTTCCTTGCGAACATGCTCGCTGCCAAGGGGCAGGATCTCAAGGGCAAAACCGCGGTCATCTCGGGTTCGGGGAATGTCGCGACGCATGCGGCCGAAAAGATCGTCCAGCTCGGCGGCAAGGTGCTCACCCTGTCCGATTCGGGCGGCTTCATTCACGATCCCGACGGCATCACGCAGGAAAAGATCGACTGGGTGAAGGTGCACAAGACGCACCGTCGCGGCCGGATCGAGGAATATTGCGACGAATTTAAGGGCGCGAGCTTCACTGCGGGCAAGACGCCGTGGGGCGTGAAGTGCGATGTCGCGCTGCCGTGTGCGACGCAGAACGAACTGCTCGGCGATGATGCCAGGGCGCTCGTCGCCAACGGCTGCATCGCCGTCAGCGAAGGCGCCAACATGCCGACCAATCTTGAGGGCGTGCACGTCTTCAAGGATGCGAAGATCATGTTCGCGCCGGGCAAGGCGGCGAATGCCGGGGGTGTTGCCGTGTCGGGGCTCGAGATGAGCCAGAACAGCGGGCGGCGCAGCTGGAGCGAAAGTGAATTGCAGCAGATGCTGAAAGACATCATGGACGGCATTCACACCAGCTGCATCACCTATGGCGACCAGGGCAATGGCTATATCGATTATGTAAAGGGCGCGAACATCGCCGGCTTCAAGAAAGTCGCCGACGCGATGCTGGCGTTCGGGGTAGTATGATTTCGGTCTAGGCGCAAAAGCGTCAGGCGGGGAAAGGGGACACAGGGATGACGACCGACGCGATAGCAAAGCGCGGCGAGCGACCGTGGGCGGCCATAGCGGCGTTCGCGGCGCTATTGCTTGCGCTCGTGATCGCTGCGGTCGTCGCTGCCCCTCCCGCCCGCTCGCAGGGCGGCGAGGCCGGGCGCCATACCGGTGTCGCTTCGTGCGCCGGATCGACCTGCCACGGCCGGATGGAAGGCGACGGCATCGTCGTCCGTCAGGACGAATTGATGAAATGGCAGGAGCCTTCGACTCCGGGCGGCGCGCATAGCCGCGCCTGGGCCGTGCTGTCGAACAGCCGCAGCCAGTTCATCGCGCGCAATCTCGGCATCGGCGATCCATCGAAGGCGCCGATGTGCCTGGGGTGCCACAGCACCGCCGGCGCCAGCCGCGGTGCGGTACCGCTCGACGACGGCGTCGGCTGCGAATCGTGTCACGGCCCGGCGGGCGGCTGGATATCGAGCCATTATGCCGGCGTCGGCACCAACTCTGATCCCGACCGCGAGATGCGGGAGAAGCATCTGTCGAACCTGCGCGCCGGCCTCTGGAAGCTCGAGGATCCGGTGGTGCGTGCGGGCGTCTGCGTCGACTGCCATTTCGGATCGAAGGGCGAAGGCCAGTTTGTCACGCACCGCATCATGGCGGCGGGCCATCCGCGCATCTCGTTCGAACTCGACCTCTTCTCCTCGCTCCAGGCGCATCATTACGAAGATGACGATTATGGCTCGCGCAAATTTGGGGCGCGGAAGGCGCGCACCGATCATGTCCAGATGTGGGCCGTCGGGCAGGCGGTCGCCCTCGAACGCAGTCTCGACCTGTTCCAGTCGAAGCGCGGGACCGAGGGGATGTTCCCCGAATTCTATTTCCTCGATTGTCACAGCTGCCACCGCCGCATCTATGATCAGGCGAAACCGCTTCGCACCGGCGTCGACAATCCCGGCCGGGTGATGTCGGGCGGCGAGAAATGGCCCGAGGGTATTCCGCCCTATAATGACGAGAATCTGATCATGCTCTCGGCCGCGGCGCGGCTGGCGTCGCCGGCGCTTGCGGACCAGCTCGCGGCGCGCACCGCGGCGTTCCATCGCGCGATGACGACCGACCGTGCGAGCGCCGTCGCTGCGGCGGCCAAATTGGCCGAGACGGTATCGGCGCTGAAGAGCGCCTTTGCGGCGCGCAGCTTCTCGACCACCGACGCGTTCGCGCTCGTCGATGCGGTTTCGGCCCCAGCGATCAACGACCGTCTGACCGACTATGAAGGGTCGCAGCAGGCCGTGATGGGGGTCGACACCTTGCTCAACTCGATGGTGTCGTCGGGCCGCGTCACGGTCGGCGCGGCCGCCGGCATCCGCGCCGACATCGACCGCGCTTATAGTGCGGTCAAGGATCCCAACAGCTTCAAACCGACCGATTTCCAGGCTGCGCTCGGCAGCGCGGTGCGCTCGATCCGGGCGCTGCGGTAAGAGATATGCAAGCCAAGACCCATCTTTTCCGCTCGGCGGCGCTGGCCGCGATCGGCTCGCTGCTTTTGGTTTCGTGCGGCGGGGGCGGGGGCGGGACGCCCACCCCGGCGCCCACGCCGACGCCAACTCCCACGCCCGCCCCGACCGGCGGCCTCTTCACCCCGCCCGCCGCTGAATCGCTCAGCGTCACCGAGGTGCAGACGGTTCTCGCCAATGCGATCTCGGAAGCGCAGGCGCGCGGCCTGCCGTCGGTGATCGCGGTGACCGACCGCGTCGGCAACGTCCTCGCCGTCTTTCGCATGAACGGCGCGCGCGCGACCGCGACGACGGCCCCCGCGCCCAACGGCACCAATATGGACGCGCAGAACGTCACTTTTCCGGCCGAGGGCGGCGCGATCGCGAAAGCCATCACCGGCGCGTATCTTTCCAGCGGCGGCAACGCCTTTTCGACCCGCACGGCGAGCCAGATCGTCCAGGAGCATTTCCCGCCTGCGCCGACGACCGTCGGGCTCGAAAGCGGGCCGCTCTATGGCGTGCAGTTCAGCCAGCTTCCGTGCAGCGATTTTTCGTCGCGTTTCGGTGCTGCGGGTGCTGCGGCGCTGATCGGGCCGAAGCGCTCGCCGCTCGGCCTTGCTGCCGATGCGGGCGGGCTGCCGCTCTATAAGAATGGCGTTCTCGTCGGCGGCATCGGGGTGATGGGCGACGGTGTCTATGGCCTCGATACCAATATTCTCGATGTCGAGAATGATCCCGAGGAATTTATCGCGCTCGCGGGTACGCGCGGGTTCGAAGCGCCCTCGACGATCACCGCCGACAAGATCAGCGTCGACGGCACGACCTTGCGCTTCTCCGACGCGACGTTCGCCGGGGTGATGAGCAGCGGCGGCGCCGGTTTCGCTGGCCTCAACGGCGTCGTGGGCAATCTGGTCGCGGTCACCGGCTATGCCAATGCGGCCGTGATCGCGGGGACGGCCTATGGCACCGAAGCGTCGGGCATCCGCGCGTCGACAGCAGCCGAATTCTCGAACCGCGACGCGTTCGTCTTTACCAACGGCAGCGGCACCAACCGCTTCCCGATCCGTGCCGGCGCCGACGGCGCCGCGGTCGCGACGCCGCTTTCGGCGGCCGAAGTGCGCGCCGTGCTCGAGGAAGCTTTCACGATCATGAGCCGCGCGCGCGCGCAGATTCGCCGCCCGCTCGACAGCCGCGCGCAGGTGACCATCAGCGTCGTCGACACCTTCGGCACGCCGCTCGGCATGGTCCGCTCGCCCGATGCGCCGATTTTCGGATCCGACGTCAGCCTGCAGAAGGCGCGCACGGCGGCCTTCTTTTCGACCGCCCAGGCCGGAGCGGAGCTCAGCGCCAACGCCAGTGCCGACATCCGCCAGTTCGTCACCGCGACGCGCACCTTCCTGAACAACCCGGCGGCGCTGACGGGGACGATCGCGTTTCCCGACCGCGCGAACGGCAATCTGTCGCGGCCCTATTTCCCCGACGGCGAGGTCGGCCGCCCGAACGGACCACTGTCGCGCCCGATCGGGCAGTTCAATCCCTTCTCGACCGGGCTCCAGTCGGCGCTGATCATCGGGAATGTGGGCCAGCATGTCGGCTTTTTGCAGGGCGCAAATCCCGACACGCCCGCCCGCTGCACCACGCTGCCCGACGTCGTGCCGGGGCAGAACCGGCTGCAGAACGGCATCCAGATCTTTCCCGGGTCGGTCCCCATCTATCGCGGCAACACGCTCGTCGGGGCGATCGGCGTGTCGGGCGACGGGATCGACCAGGACGATATGATCAGCTTCCTCGGCACGCATAATGGCGGCGCGCGCGTTGGCGGGATCGGCAACGCGCCCTCGGCGATCCGGTCGGATCAGGTGGTCGTCACCTTGGCGGACGGAGCGAAGGTGCGCCTGCGCTATATCGGCTGTCCGTTTGCGCCCTTCCTCGACACGGCGCAGCAAAATGTCTGCGACGGGCTGTAGGCGATGAGCGTCGAGGTCAGCCTTTGGCCGATCATTGCGACGCTCGCGGCGCAAGGGGCGCCTGCGGCCGAAGTGCCGCCGGCGCCGCCTGCGGCCGATCCGCCCGCGGTGGACGAGAGCGGCGCGGCGGTTGCCGTCGCTCCGGCCGAGCCATCGATCGACGAGCTGACGCCGCCACCTCCGCCGGTCGACTGGCAGGAAGTGATCAAGGACGATCTGGTCACCCAGATCATCGAGGGCCGTCGTCGTCCGGGCTATACCCCCGACCTGCCCGATCAGCTGACGCAGGACAATGTCGGCGCGCTTCGCCCGCCGCCGCCGCAGGCCTTTCCGGGGATCGAGGACCAGCTTCCGGTTCCCGACCGCTGGCGCCTGATCGAGACGCTGGGCGTCGTCAAGGAACGCTGGTTCGACCCCTATCACCAGAACACGTTGAAGGGCGATCGCGCGATCGACCCCGCAAAGGTCAAATGGCTGCCGATCAAGGGCGACGACTGGTTCTTCGTCCTGAACGCCGTGTCGGACACGGTGTTCGAACCGCGCACCTTCCCGATTCCCGTCGGCGTCCAGACCACCGAGCGCCCCGGCAGCGTCGACGTCTTCGGCAAGGACCGCAGCTTCGTCGTCGCGCAGACGTTCATCGCGGGCGCCGCACTGATCAAGGGTTCGACCGCCTTCAAGCCGCCCGACATCGAATATCGCGTCACGCTTGCCTATCAGGCCAATTATGTCGACGTGCCCGAACGGCGCGTCCTCGACGTGCGCCCGTCGAAGAAGAGCCATCGCTACGACAGTTTCCTCGGCGTCCAGGAACTGTTCGTCGACAAGCATCTCGGCAACGACAGCGACCGGTTTGACTTTCACTCGATCCGCATCGGCATCCAGCCGTTTCAGAGCGACTTCCGCGGCTTTCTGTTCAACGACAGCCAGCTCGGCGTCCGCCTGTTCGGCAACCGCGACAACAATCGTTTCCAGTATAATGTCGCGGCGTTCTGGCGGCTCGAGAAGGATACGAACAGCGGCCTCAACGACATCACCCAGACGCCGCGCGACGATTTCATCTTCACCGGCAATGTCTATCGCCAGGATTTCCCGTTCGTCGGGCTGACCAGCCAGGTCAGCGTGACCTATAACCGGAACCGCGAAAAGAACGACATCCAGATCGACCACAATGGTTTTCCGGTGCGGCCGGCGCTGATCGGCGATCTGCGCGGGCGCGAATATGACGTGACCTATCTGGGCTACAGCGCCGACGGGCGCATCGGCCGGATCAACGTCACCGCCAGCTTCTATGCCGCGCTCGGCGAAGACCGGAACAGCATCTTCACCAGCAAGCCCGCAAAGATCCGCGCCGGCTTTGCTGCCGCCGAACTCAGCTATGACCATGACTGGATGCGGTTCCGCCTGTCGGGGCTGTACGCGAGCGGCGATCGCGATCCCTATAATAATGTCGAAGGCGGCTTCGACGCGATTTTCGAGAATCCGATCTTCGGCGGCGCCGACACTAGCTACTGGATCCGCCAGACGATCCCCTTTGCGGGCGGCGGGCGCGTCATCGCGATCAGCGGCCGCAACGGCATATTGAACTCGCTACGCTCCTCGAAGGAAGAGGGACAGTCGAACTTCAACAATCCCGGCACGGTGTTCCTGGGCGCGGGCGCCGATTTCGACCTCTCGCCCGAAACGCGCGTCAGCCTCAACGCCAACCACCTCTGGTTCGACAATACGAAAGTGTTGCAGACATTGCGCGTCGAAGGATCGATCCCCAAGGATATCGGCTTCGACTTGTCGGTTGCGGGCATCTGGCGCCCGAAAGCGACGCAGAATATCGTCGGGCGCCTCAGCACCGCGGTCCTCCTTCCGGGCAAGGGGTTCAAGGATTTGTTCGACAACAAGCAGGGTAACAAGGCGTATGTCTCGATCCTCGCCAATGTGATCGTGAGTTTCTGACGATGGCGCGCAAACTCTTCGCTCTCCTTGCCTTCGCGATGATGACGCTGGCGTTCGGCGCGCAGGGCGTGCGCGCGTCGGAGGAAGAAAAGCCGGTCAAGGTCGTCTATCGCTTCACGCCCCCGGCGCCGAAGGAGCAGACCGAGGCGCAAATGGCCGAGAAATCGGCGGGCTGCTATAGCTGCCACGTCCGCACCGACCTGCCCACGATGCACAGCACGCCGGCGGTGCGGCTCGGCTGCACCGATTGCCACGGCGGCGATTCGACCTCGCCTGCCGCCTTCGGCAAGCCCGAACTCGGCTATGAAAACGTCTATAACCTCGCCGCAAAGAAGGCCGCGCACCCGCAGCCGACCTTGCCTGGCGCATGGGGCGGCAGCCCCGCGAACCCGAAGCGCAGCTACACGCTGCTCAACAAGGAATCGCCCGAATTCATCCGTTTCGTGAACCCCAGCGACTATCGCGTCGCGCGCGAGGCGTGCGGGTCTTGCCACCTCGAAGTGATCGAGGCGACCGAGCGGTCGATGATGTCGACCGGTGCGATGTTGTGGGGCGGGGCGGCGTATAACAACGGTATCATCCCCTATAAGAATTACATCTTTGGCGAAGCCTATACGCGCGACGGCGAGCCTGCGTGCCTCCTCTCGCCGTCGTCGCGACTGACGAAGGAAGACTATGCCGAGGCGTGCAAGCCGAGCTTCGATCCCGAAAAAATCCTGAAGCCCGAAGAGAAAAAGCGCGGCGCGCTCGCCCGAATGTATCCGCTCCCGCGCTGGAGCGTGATCCCGCCCGGTGACGTCTTCCGCGTCTTCGAGCGCGGCGGACGCAATGTCAGCACGCAGTTCGCCGAAATCGGACTGCCGAACCCGTCGGGCAGCATCCAGCGCCTCGAAGAGCCCGGTCGTCCCGACCTCAAACAGTCGAACCGCGGACCGGGGACCGGCCTTCGCGTGTCGATTCCGGTGCTTAACATCCACAAGACGCGCCTCAACGATCCTCTGTCATGGTTCATGGGGACCAACGACCAGCCGGGCGATTATCGGCATTCGGGCTGCGCGGGATGTCACGTCATATACGCCAACGACCGCGAGCCGCGGCATAGCCTGATCTATGCGAAATATGGCCGCGACGGCGAGACCGCGACCGTCGACCCGACGATTTCCGACCGCAAATGGAAGCCCGAAAGCGACGATCATGGCGGTAGCGCGCACGGCGGCGGCGGCGGCGGCGGCGGATCGGATCATGGTGACGGCGCGAAACATGCGCCCGATCCCGACCAGCATGGCGCGCTCGTCGATCCGGCCGACGCTGCGGCGGGTCCGCAGGCCAAGGCCAGGAAGGAGCGGCTCGAAGCGGGCCATCCGATCGGTCACGCTTTCACCCGCGCAATCCCGACATCGCAGTGCATGTCCTGCCACATGCACCAGCCGAATATCTTCCTGAACTCGTACCTTGGCTATACGATGTGGGACTATGAGTCCGACGCGCCGCAGATGTGGCCGGGGCCGGACAATACGGCGCCGCGGCCGCCGGGAATGAGCGACGAGGAATATCAGAAGAAATATAAGCAGCAGCATTATCCGACTGCCGCCGAAGTTCACAAGACGCTGGAGCGCAATCCCGAGGGTGCGGCAACGCGCGGACTATGGTCCGATGTCGAGTTCCTCCGCGATGTCTATGACGTCAACGATTCCAACCAGAACACGCAGTTCGCCGACTATCATGGTCACGGCTGGAATTTCCGCGGCATCTTCAAGCGCGATCGCAACGGCAATCTGCTCGACGCCGACGGCAATATGTCGACCTATGGCACCGATCAGGCGCATATCATCGATCCCAAGGATCCCGAGAAATGGCGCAAGAGCTGCAGCCATTATACCGATCAGAAGGAACGCGACCTGTGCCTGAGCAGCGCGGATCCGGGCAAGCCGGGCGTCGAGGGCAAGTTCGTGCCGCCGGGCATCAACCCCGGCAAGGCCGTCCATATGATGGACATTCATGCCGAAAAGGGCATGCAATGCGCCGACTGCCATTTTGCGCAGGACGCGCACGGTAACGGCTATATCCAGGGCGAAGTCGCGAATGCGGTCGAAATCGGGTGCAAGGACTGTCACGGCACTGCCGACGCGCTGCCCAACCTGTTGACGTCGAACGTCGCGGCGCGGCCGCAGGGCACCAATCTGGCACTGCTGCGCAACAGCGACGGCCGCCGCCGCTTCGAATTCCAGTATAATGACGATGGCGAAGTCACGGGCCTGATCCAGCGTTCGATCGTCGATCCGAAGCTGGAATGGCAGGTCAGTCTGGTGAAACAGGCAGTGACCCCCGGACCGCACTTCAACGCCAAGGCGGCGCGCGCGAAGCTGATGTCGCGGTCGGGCGCCGACGACGGAACCTATGCCTGGGGACCCGGCGTCGCGAAGGAAGATCGCGCGCACGGCGACGACAAGATGACCTGCTTCACCTGTCACTTGTCATGGACGACGAGCTGCGGCGGTTGCCATTTGCCGATCGAGGCGAACTGGAAGACCAAGATGCACCATTTCGAGGGGGAGGAGACACGCAATTTTGCGACCTATAACCCGCAGGTGGCGCGCGACGAGATGTTCCAGCTCGGCCGCCATATGACGACCAAACCCGGCGAACCCGGCCCGAACGGCGAGGTCCGCGGAATCATCACGCCGGTGCGATCGACATCCGCGCTCGTGCTGTCGTCGACCAACCTCAATCGCGAACGCATCTATGTTCAGCAGCCGCCGATCAGCTCGGCCGGTTTCTCCAGCCAGGCCTTCGCACCGCATTTCCCGCACACCGTGCGCCGGCAGGAAACCAAGCAATGCACCGACTGCCACCTGTCCCAGGCCGACGATAACAATGCGATCATGTCGCAGCTGACATTGATGGGCACCAATTTCGTGAACTTCGTCGGGCTCAACGTCTGGTCGGGTCAGGACGGCAGCTTCCAGGCGACGCGCGTCACCGAATGGGACGAACCGCAGGCGGTGATCGGCAGCTATCTGCAGAAATATGCCTATCCCGACTATTGGAAGCTGCACGTCGAACAAAATGGCCGCGAGCTCAAGAATTGGGTCCGCGGCAAGGCCTTCGACAAGAAGGTGTCGGGCGAAAAATATGCGCTCGAAGAGTTCGCCAACGTCGTTCAGGACACGAGCGGACGGGTCAACTGCCTGCAACAGCGCGGCGAATATATGTTCGTCGCCGAAGGCAGGGGCGGCTTTCGCGTCTATGACGTCGCGTCGATCGGCAACAAGGGCTTCTCCGAACGGATCATCCGCGCGCCATTCTCGCCGCTCGGTCATGACACGCATGTGAAGACGACCAACGCGACCTGCATGGCGATCGGCACCAACCAGCCGATCAGCCTCTCGCGCAACGACCATATCGTGAAGGACTTCCCTGAAAACCAGGAGCAGTCCTTCCATCCGCTGTACCGCTACGCCGTGATCACCGACAGCGTCGAAGGGCTGATCCTCGTCGACATCGACACAATGGCGAACGGCGAATTCCGCGACAACAAGCTCACGCGCGCGTTGACGTGGAACGAAGGCAATGTGCTGGCCGGGGCGCGGCACGTCACCCTCGCGGGCAATTATGCCTATATCACCACCGATGCCGGGCTGGCGGTCGTCGACCTGTCGACGCCGCTCGAACCCCGGCTGACGGCACAGCTGCCGCTGACCGACGCGCGCGCGAGCGCCGTCCAGTTCCGCTACCTGTGGGTCACCAATGCCGAGGGTGTCAGCCTGTTCGACATCACCAATATGGCGCAGCCGGTTCCGGTCCCACAGGGGACGGTGCGGGTCGCCAATGCGCGCAAAATCTATATCGCGCGCACCTATATGTATGTCGCGGCAAAGGCCGACGGGCTGGTGCTCGTCGATGTCACCCGCCCCGCGGCGCCGGTCGTCTGGCCGGGCCTGACCTTCAATGGCGCGCTGAACGATGCCGAGGATGTGATCGTCGCTTCGACCAATGCGTCGCTCTTTGCCTATGTCGCCGACGGACGAAACGGCATCAAGGTGCTCCAGCTGACGAGTCCCGATAACCCCGGCCTCTATGGCTTCTCGCCGAAACCGACACCCGAACTGATCGCCTGGGCAAAGACGCCATCGCCGGCGCTCGCGCTGTCGAAAGGTCTCGACCGCGACCGCGCAGTCGACGAAAGCGGCGGCCAGATTGCGGTCTTTGGCCGCGTCGGCTCGCGCCCGTTCACGCGGCCCGAGATAGAGAAGCTGTTCCTCAACAGCAAGGGGATGGTCTACAAGGTCCGCGACGAGGTCGACCAGAACGCCTGGCGCCCGCCGCTGCTCTACGCGAACTGACGACCGGCGGCTAACGAGCAATTGCTGACCTATCGCTTATCGTCACCCCGGACTTGATCCGGGGTCCATGACGACGGTGCAGCGATGGATCCCGGATCAAGTCCGGGATGACGAAGGGAAGGGAGGCAACGCCCGCTCGCCTCCTCGGAGCGGGCATCCGTCGCGCGCAAAAAAAACGCTGTCCTACATTATTCGGCTGTGCCAGCCTTTGTCTCGGCTCTTTGAACATGGGGACAAAAGCGATCGCCACCTGTCTTACGGATCGCGGCAAAAGCTAAGGCGCGGCATGTCTGCGGAGCGCGACAAACCGGGGGCTGCACGAGGCTGAACTTTCCTGAACTTTGGAAGGAAGCGGCGGCCCATGCGGCGGCAATTCCATCATCGTCTCCCCGGTTCCTTCGATCATCGTCACCTCGGACGTGATCCGGGGTTTACGAAGTCGGGCGCTGGCATGGGTCGCGGATCAGGTCCGGGATGACGAACGGGGGACAGCCGGGCTCCGCGCGGAAACTGGGGCGGCGACCTGCCTAAAGCCGCTCGGCCTGCACGACATTGTCCGACGCGCGCAGCGCCGACAGGATGCGCATCACATGGTGGACGTCGCGCACCTCGACAACAATGTCATAGGTGTGAAAGCCGCCTTCGCGGTTCGACAGGCGCAAGTTGGTGATGTTCGCCGAATTGGCGGCGAGGATGCCCGACATTTCGGCCAGCGTGCCGGGCTCGTTGAGGATCACGACGCACAGCCGCGCATTGCCGCCCTCGCTGTCTTCCTGCCAGCGCAGATCGATCCAGTCGGCGTCGATTCCGTCGGCCAGGCTGGGACAGTCGATGACATGCACCTCGATCCCCTCGCCCGGCCGCGCAAGGCCGATGATGCGGTCGCCCGGGACGGGGTGGCAACAGTCGGCCAGCTGATAGGCCACACCGGGGGTCAATCCGGCGATCGACACGGCGGCGCCTTGCGTCAGCTTGCCGGGCTTGGTCTTCATCTCGGCCGTGATGCCGGGCACCAGCGCTTCGAGCACCGCATTGTCGCTGAACCGCTGCTTGGCGATCGCGACATAGAGCGCGCTGTCGTCCTCGAGCTTCAGCCGCGTCAGCGCGGCGGCGCGCGCCTTGTCGCCGACCTTGTTCGGCAGGCGCGCGACGATCTCGTCGTACATCTTGCGGCCGAGCGCGGCCAGTTCGACCTTTTCCTTTGATCGGACGTGGCGGCGGATCGCGGCGCGCGCCTTGCCGGTCACGGCAAAGCCCAGCCAGGCGGGCTGCGGCGTCTGTTTGTCCGACGACAATATCTCGACGGTATCGCCGTTCGCAAGTTGGGTGCGCAGCGGTACCAGCCGTCCGTTGACCTTTGCGCCGACGGTGCGGTCGCCCAGCTTGGTGTGCACCGCATAGGCGAAATCGACGGGCGTCGCGCCCTTCGGCAGCTGGTGCAGGCTTCCCTTCGGCGTGAAGGCGAAGATGCGGTCCTGATACATCGCGATGCGCGTGTTCTCGAGGAACTCGTCGGGATCGTGCGTCTGTTCCAGGATTTCGAGCAGGTCGCGAATCCATCCCGCCTGCCCGTCGGGCGCGGTGCCGCCCTGCTTGTATGCCCAGTGCGCGGCCAGGCCGAACTCCGACTGCTGGTGCATGCCAAGGCTGCGGATCTGGATCTCGATGCGCATGTTCTGCTGGTGCATGATCGTCGTGTGCAGCGACTTGTAGCCGTTGCGTTTCGGCGTCGAGATATAATCCTTGAAGCGGCCGGGGACCATTTTCCACTTGCGGTGGAGAATGCCGAGCGCGGCATAGCAGTCGGCGTCGGTCGGCGTGATGATCCGGAACGCGATGATGTCGGTCACCTGCTCGAAGCTGACGTGCCGCTCCTGCATCTTGCGCCAGATCGAATAGGGGTGCTTTTCGCGCCCCGATACATCGGCCTCGATGCCGTTCTTCGCCAGCAGTTCCTTGAACTCGCGGCTGATGCCCGCGACCTTGTCCTTGCCACCCGCGGTCAGTTTCGCAAGGCGGCCGGTGATCGTCGCATAGGCTTCGGGCTCGAGCTCGCCGAACGCGAGCAGCTGCATCTCGCGCATATATTCATACATGCCGATCCGCTCGGCGAGCGGGGCATAGATATCCATCGTCTCCTTGGCGATGCGCCGCCGCTTGTCGGGATTCTTGATGAAATGCAGCGTCCGCATATTGTGCAGCCGGTCGGCGAGCTTGACGAGCAGCACGCGGATATCGTCGGACATCGCGAGCAGGAATTTGCGCAGATTTTCCGCGGCACGCTCATTCTCGGTCTGTGCTTCGATCTTGCTGAGCTTGGTGACGCCGTCGACGAGCCGCCCGACATCGGCGCCGAACAGCCGCTCGATCTCCTCGGGCGTCGTCAACGTATCCTCGAGCGTGTCGTGGAGCAGCGCGGTGACGATCGTCTCGCTATCGAGATGCAGGTCGGTCAAGATGCCCGCGACCTCGACCGGATGGCTGAAATAGGGGTCGCCCGAGGCGCGCTTCTGGCTGCCGTGTTTCTGGACCGTGAAGACATAGGCGCGGTTCAGCAACGCCTCGTCGACGTCGGGGTCATAAGCGCGAACGCGCTCGACAAGTTCATATTGCCTGAGCATTGCACCCAATGTCGTTCATGCGGGCCCAATTGCAATGCGAAACTTGCTTTCATATTCTCCCAGAGGTTAGCAACTTTGGTAAAGTCCGTTGGAAGCATCGGTCGCGGGGGGTAGGACCGGGAGCTGATGGGGACCGATATTCTCGATTCGACGATCGTGCCGCGGGTGTCGATGGTGATGCCCGTGCACAATGGCGCGCGCTGGCTGGCCGCGGCTATCGAGTCGGTGCTGGTCCAGGATTTCCGGGATTTCGAGCTGATTCTCGTCAACGACGCGTCGACCGACGGCTCGTCCGCGATCATGGCCGAAGCTGCGGCGCGCGACGCGCGTGTCCGGCGCATCGACCTCGACGTCAATGTCGGGCTGCCGGCCGCGCTCAACAGCGGCTTTGCCGCGGCGCGCGGCGCGTTGCACAGCTGGACATCGGACGACAATCTGCTTCGCCCGCCGATGATCGGCCGCCTCGTCGCGACGCTCGATGCGCATCCCGACGCCGATATCGCCTATGCCGACTTCACGCTGATCGACGAGGACGGGGTCGAGCTTGGCCGTTCGCGCGTCGGGCCGATCGAGCGCCTGTTGCACGGCAACAACGTCGGCGCCTGCTTTCTTTATCGCGCCGCCGTGACGGACGCGCTGAACGGCTATGACGCCGGCCTGTTCGGCGTCGAGGACTATGATTTCTGGCTCCGCGCCGCGAAGCGCTTCCGCTTCGTCGAGCTCCACGAGGATCTCTATCGCTACCGGAAACATGGGGGCAGCCTGACGAGCCAGCGCGCCGAGCAAATCCAGGCGCTCACCGCGACGATCGTCGAGCGTGCCATCCCCGCGGCGCTGCCGGCCCGGCAGCGGAGCGAAATCCTGCTCAGGCTTGCGCTCAAGAGCCATTGGCGCTGGCGGTACGATCTTGTGTACCGCGCCTTTCGCGCGCACCCCGGACCCGTTGCCCGGCAGCTGCCGGAGCTGGCGCACTGGTCGCTCATCGCCGCGCGCCGACGCCTGACCGGTTGAATCAGAAGAGCCGCCGCGCTCCGCGAGAGGAAAGCGCAGCGGCTCTGTGCAGCCGGACCGAACTGGGGAGCAAGAAGAGGGGAGCGCGCCCCTGCCCGGTCGGCCGGATTATTTTGCGGCGTTACAGCGCGCGAGCTCTTCGGCTGCGATCGCCGTGCCGTTCACGGTAAAGCTCTTCACTTCGCCGGCCTCGCGGGCGAGGCTGGCGCAGATGATCAGCGGGCGGCTGGTGCCGCGGCCCGCGCCGCAGCTCGGCCCGTCGCACGACCAGATGACATCGCGCGCAACGAACTTGCCGGTCTTGGGGGCGTTCGCGAGTTCGGCGCGATAATAGGCACCGCCGGCGGCGTTGGCCGCTGCCGGAATCAGCGCCGCGCCGCCCAGCGTCGCGCCCAGCAAGGGTAGCAACAGAGCGGGGGAAGAAAGCTTGATCATGGGGAGGTCCTCCTGTTTTGGGCAACCCTAAAGGGTTGCAAAATGAAATTTAGGAGGCGGGTTGCAAATTGCAACCAAAGGCGCATATTTTTTTGTGCGACGGGCAATTTTACGTTAGGGTAGGTTGATGGGAAAATTACGCGAACCGCTGAACGATATTTACGGTGATAATTGCGCGTTGCCGCTTGCGCTGGAGGCGATGGGCGAACGCTGGTCCTTCATGATCCTTCGCGCAGCCTTCAACGGCGTCCATCATTTCGAGGAGTTCCAGCAGGAGCTCAGCATCGCGCGCAACATCCTGTCGAACCGTCTGTCGCGGCTCGTCGACCATGGCATCATGGCGCGCGAAGTGATGGCCGAGGACCGCCGCAAGGTGCGGTACCAGCTCACGCAAAAGGGCGTCGAACTGTTGCCCGCGATGATCGCGCTGCGCCAGTGGGGCGAGAAATGGGGCGCCGGCGTACCATCGACGCCCGTGCTCGTGGACAGCCACGACGAGCAACCGATCGGGCCGGTAACGATCACCGCGCACGACGGTCGCGCCCTGTCCTATGGCGAGCTGGTGTGGAAGCACCGCTCGGAACTGCAGCCACTCGGGCAGGCGCGCGTGCGCATGGCGCCCGTAGCGGCCGAGTGATCCCTTGGCATCGCGCCCCTTGGCGCTGACCGTCGACAACAGCGCTGCAATGCCGCTCTTTGGATTTTCGTCGCCAGAGCCGTTTTTCGGCAACAAGGTGCGCGCGTTCTGGAACCTCCAGCTTCTCGGCTGGGCGGCGTGGCTCGGACTGCGCGGCGTGTCGGGGCTTGCCAATGGCCAGCCCTTCACCTTCCTGATTCCCCAGACGATTTCGGCGATCACCGGTTTCTCGCTGACGCTGGTTCTTTCGGTCTGTTACCGCGCGCTGATCAATCGCCGCCCGCTGCTGATGTGGGGCGTCAGCTTCGGCCTCGCCGGGGTCGCGACGGCGCTCTGGGCGTTCATCGACGCCTGGGTCGCACAGATCCAGAATCCCGCGAGCGAAGCCGGTTTCACCAGCTTGCTGCTCGGCGCGGTCTATATCGACGCCACCTCGCTTGGCGCCTGGTCGGCGCTCTATTTCGCGATCAACTATTTCCTCCAGCTCGAAGAGCAGGCGGATCGCATGCTCCGGCTCGAGGCGCAGGCGGCATCGGCGCAGCTCGCGATGCTGCGCTATCAGCTCAACCCGCATTTTCTGTTCAACACGCTGAACAGCATTTCGACCCTGGTGCTGCTCAAACAGTCCGAGCCCGCGAATGCGATGCTGTCGCGCCTGTCGGCGTTCCTGCGCTACACGCTCGCCAACGAGCCGACCGCACAAGTCACGCTGGCGCAGGAGATCGAAACGCTGAAACTGTATCTCGATATCGAAAAGATGCGCTTCGAGGACAGGTTGCGCCCGCATTTCACGATCGATCCGGCGGTCGCGCGCGCGCGCCTGCCCTCGCTATTGCTTCAACCGTTGATCGAAAACGCCATCAAATATGCGGTGACGCCACAGGAAGACGGCGCCGACATTATGATTTCGGCTCAGCTTGCCGGTCAAAACGTCCGGATTACCGTGTCCGACACCGGCTCGGGATTGTCAGGGGAAACGACCGACCCCACCACAGGACTTGCAACGGAATCGACCGGCGTGGGTTTAGCCAACATCAGAGACCGTCTGGCGCAGGCTTTTGGCGACCAGCAACGGTTCGAGGCCCAGACGGGCGCTGAGGGCGGATTCACGGTGATCGTCGAATTTCCGTTCCAGCCCGACGGGCAAATGACGATTGGAACCGAACGCACATGACGATCAGAACCATCCTGGTGGATGATGAGAAATTGGCGACCCAGGGCCTGCAACTGCGGCTCGAAGCGCATCCGGATGTCGAAATTGTCGACACCGCATTGAACGGCCGCGAGGCCATCCGAAAGATCAAGACGCACAAACCCGATCTGGTGTTCCTCGACATCCAGATGCCGGGGTTCGACGGCTTTTCGGTGATCCAGGGCCTGATGGAGGTCGAACCGCCGCTTGTGGTGTTCGTCACCGCCTATTCGGACCATGCGATCCGCGCGTTCGAGGCGCAGGCTGTCGACTATCTGGTCAAGCCGGTCGAGCCCGAGCGACTGGCCGATGCGCTCGACCGGGTGCGCCAGCGGCTGACCGAAAAGCGCGGCGCCGCGGAAGTCGAACGCCTCAAGACCGTGCTTGCCGAAGTCGCGCCCGACGCGGCCGACGATTATGACGCCGAAATCCAGCCCGACGCCCACGCCGCCGACCGCTATGAAAAGATGATCAACATCAAGGATCGCGGGCAGATCTTTCGCGTCGATGTCGACAGCATCGAACGCATCGACGCCGCGGGCGATTATATGTGCATCTATACCGCCGACAACAGCCTGATCCTGCGCGAGACGATGAAGGATCTGGAAAAGCGGCTCGACCCGCGCAATTTCCAGCGCGTGCATCGCTCGACGATCGTGAACCTGTCGCAAGTCAAGCAAGTCAAGCCGCACACCAACGGCGAATGCTTCCTCGTGCTCGGTTCGGGTGCGCAGGTGAAGGTCAGCCGCAGCTATCGCGACGTGGTCGCGCGGTTCGTGCACTGATACCGCGCCCCTCGTCACGGCGAGGAGCGTAGCGACGAAGCTATCTCCAGCCATCGGCCTGGCCCGACAATAGCTGGAGATTGCTTCGCTTCGCTCGCAATGACGAAACGTTAGAGCTGGTGCCCCGTCCGATCGCGCTTCGTCGCGAGATATTGCTCGTTATATTTGTTGGTCGGCAGCGCCAGGGGCAGGCGCTCGACCACCTCGACGCCCTCCTTTTCCAGCCGCGCGACCTTCTCCGGATTGTTCGTCATCAGCCGGATGCGCGGGATGTTGAGCAACGCGAGCATCCGCGCGGCGATCGCAAAATCGCGCGCCTCGACCGGAAAGCCGAGCCGCAAATTGGCGTCGACGGTGTCATAGCCCTGATCCTGCAGCGCATAGGCGCGCAGCTTGTTGACGAGGCCAATCCCGCGGCCTTCCTGCCGCAGATACAACAGAACGCCCCACGGCGCGTCGGCCATCGCGTGGAGCGCGGCGTGAAGCTGTGGCCCGCAATCGCATTTGAGGCTGCCGAGCACGTCACCGGTCAGGCATTCGCTGTGCAGGCGCACGACAGGCGGGTTGCCGTCGCGCTTGCCGATGACGAGCGCGACATGGTCTGACGCTTCCTCGGGGGAGCGGAACGCAACGATCTCGGCGCTTTCGCTGGCCTCGACGGGCAGCCGCGCGCGCGCCGCAATCTGGAGCCGCGCGGAGTCGAGCAGGACCGCGACATCGTCGGCCGAACATTCGGTTTCGGCCGGGCCCGCCGCGTCGCGGACAAGAAAGGCGGGAAGCAGGCCGGCATGGCGCGCCATCGTCATCGCAGCCGTTGCCGCGCTTTCACCACCCGTCGCGATGGTACGAAACGGACCTTTCAACGGGTTCGCCAGGTCGAGCGCGGGGTCGGCGATCGCAAGCGCCGCCGCCACGGATCCGGCGGCGCCCGCCAGTCGCACCGGCCCCGGTGCCGCCGCAACGCGCTGGTTCGTCAGCTTCAGCGTGACCGCTCGCTCGCCCGACAGCAGCACATCGCCGCTCCCGAAATCGTCGCGCGCTTCGTCGCGCGCGCTTTCGACCGCAAGCAGGTCGAGCGCGCCGTCGGTTCCGGTCACGCGGAACGGCCAGCCGCGGCGCAGCGCGTCGATCGCGCGCGCCGCTCTCCGGGCGCCGGCATAGCTCAAAAAGCGAACTCGGTGATCAGCGGGATATGGTCGGAGGGGCGTTCCCAGCTCCGTGTCGGCTGCACGATGCGATGCGCCACGGCTTTGGGCAGCAGGTCGGGCGTCACCCACATATGGTCGAGCCGGCGGCCGCGGTTCGACGCTTCCCAATCCTTCGCGCGATAGCTCCACCAGGTATAGAGCGGGGTCGGCGCCGCGACGAAATGGCGTCCCAGGTCGACCCACTGCGAGGCTGCCTGCAGTCGCGCCAGCGTCTCGACCTCCAACGGCGTGTGGCTGACGACGTCGAGCAGCGCCTTGTGGTTCCACACATCGCTTTCGAGCGGTGCGACATTGAAGTCGCCGGTCAGGACGGTGGGTGTGTCGGCGAGCGCCCGCGACCATTCGGTCATGCGGCCAAAGAAATCGAGCTTCTGCCCGAACTTCGGGTTGAGATCGCGATCGGGAATGTCGCCGCCGGCAGGAATATAGACATTGTCGAGCCGCACGCCCGACGGCAGCGTGACGCCGACGTGGCGCGCCTCGCCATTCGCCTGCCAGTCATATTTGCGCACGTCGGTCAGCGGCACTTTGCTGATGATCGCGACGCCATGGTGCATGCGCTGGCCGTTGGTGACGATGTGGGTGTAGCCAAGCTGCTCGAACATCCCCTTGGGGAACAGCCCGCATTCGACCTTTGTCTCCTGAAGGCAGAGTATGTCGGGCGCTTCTTCGCGCAGGAATTTCTCGACGATGCCGATGCGCGCGCGGACGCTGTTGATGTTCCAGGATGCGATGCTTGTCATGCTGCGGCTCTATCGGCGCGCGCGGGGGTGCGCAACGGAGTCTTGTCGGGCAGCGGGCTGGCTTCGCTTGCCGCATGAGCGGTAAAAGGAAACGCCCGAAAAACATAAACCCCCGTTCCAGGGGCGGTGGAACGGGGGTTCAAGGTCAGCGTTCGTCACGCTCTTGAATGAAGACACCGGGCGATCCGGATGGGGCAACAGGGGGAAACCCAATGCCGGGGCCGTTTGGCGTCTTCGAGAACCGAAATAGCGCTGCTTCCCTGTCGCCAAGCTGAACAAGGCGGCCTTCGGCGCCGTTCGTCGGCCAGGATCGGCCGTTCGTCGAAGCTGCGCCGCCTACTTCCGCTGGCGCGGCCGCGGGTCGGTCCATTTGAACGCGGAGTCGGCGACGGCGACGTTGAACTGCTGGTTGCTGAGGTCGATGCGCGTGCGGTTGTTCTGCGAATCGAGCGCGACCCAGCCGCGCAGCCGCACCCCGCCCGGCGACGATCCGTCGCGGATGAACACCATCGTGATCGTTCCATATTCGGGGCGCTTGGGATCCTTGACCTCGACGCTCAGCACGTCGCCGCTGCCCGTCGGCAGCACCTTCGCATATTTCGTCAGGTCGCGTTCGGGATCGAGCAGCGCACCCAGCGGCGAATTCTTCACCGGCCAGCTCTGCACCTGCTTTACCTGATAATCGATCATGGTCAGGCGGCTGCCGTCGCCGACGATCAACAGCGGAACATCCTTCTGATACTGGAAGCGGATCTTGCCCGGGCGCTTCAGCGTCAGCTTGCCCGACACGCGCTGGCCGTTGCGGTCGGTCTGGACGAAGTCCGCGGTCATCGATGTCGTCGCCTTGAGGTGCGTCTGCACCGATGCCAGCGCATTGGCCGGCTGGGCAATCGCGGGAGCGCCGATCAAGACAGCCGCGGCAAACGCCGGGGCAAGGGCCACAGCGGCAAGACGGGTCAGGGTCGTTTTGAAGATCATCTGGCTCTCATTCTGGTCGAGGTTCGGTCGGGGCATGCGGCGCGGGCATTGAACCCGCGCTGAACCCCGCCGTCAGAGGGCGTTCAAGTCCCGAACGGGGTAAATGGTTCCGTCACCGCTGCTGGCCGTACTGGTCGGTCAGCACGTCGCGGCGGCCGACATGGTTGGGCGGGCTGACCAGCCCTTCCTCTTCCATCCGTTCGATCAGGCGCGCCGCGCTGTTGTACCCGATACGCAGCTGACGCTGGAGCCAGCTCGTCGAGGCCTTCTGGCTTTCGACGACGATCTGGCACGCTTTCGCGTACATGCGATCCTCGGCGCTGTCGCCGCCCGCGGGCGCGCCTTCCATGGCGAAGCCGCCATCCTCGGGGTCTTCGGTGACGCTCTCGACATAGTCGGGGCGGCCCTGCCCGCGCCAATGGTCGGCGACCGCGCGGACTTCGTCGTCGGACACGAACGGCCCGTGGATGCGGGTGATCTGCTTGCCGCCGGGAACATAGAGCATGTCGCCCTTGCCGAGCAGCTGTTCGGCGCCCGCCTCGCCCAGGATCGTGCGGCTGTCGATCTTCGAGGTGACGTTGAAGCTGATGCGCGTCGGCAGGTTCGCCTTGATGACACCGGTGATGACGTCGACCGACGGGCGCTGTGTCGCCAGGATCAGGTGGATGCCCGCGGCGCGCGCCTTTTGCGCGAGCCGCTGGATCAGGAATTCGACCTCCTTGCCCGCGGTCATCATCAGGTCGGCCAGCTCGTCGACGACCACCACGATCTGCGGCAGCGGCGCATAGTCGAGCGTCTCTTCCTCATAGATCGGCTGGCCGGTGTCGGGGTCATAGCCGGTCTGGACGCGCCGCCCGAGCGACTTGCCCTTGGCCAGCGCGCCGCGCACCTTGTCGTTGTAGCTCGCGAGGTTGCGAACCGACAGCGACGACATCATCCGGTACCGGTCCTCCATCTGCTCGACCGCCCATTTGAGGGCGCGGATCGCCTTCTTGGGCTCGGTGACCACCGGGGCGAGCAAGTGCGGAATATCGTCATAGACGCTCAGTTCCAGCATCTTGGGATCGATCATGATCATCTTCACCTGGTCGGGGCCAAGGCGATAGAGGAGCGACAGGATCATCGCGTTCAGCCCGACCGACTTGCCCGAACCGGTGGTGCCTGCGATCAGCAGGTGCGGCATCGGGGCCAGGTCGGCGATCATCGCGTCGCCGCTGATATTCTTGCCGAGGATGATCGGAAGTGCGCCCGATTGGTCCTGAAACAGCGCACTACCGATGATTTCATGCAGCACCACTGCTTCGCGATGCGCGTTCGGCAGCTCGATACCGATGACCGTGCGCCCCGGAATCGGTGCGATTCGCGCCGACAGTGCCGACATGTTCCGCGCTATATCATCGGCCAAATTAGACACCCGACTAGCCTTGGTCCCCGGCGCGGGTTCGAGTTCGTACATGGTGACGACCGGGCCGGGGCGCACCGCGGTGATCACGCCCTTGACCTGGAAATCCTCGAGCACCGATTCGAGCAGGCGGGCGTTGCGTTCAAGTGCCGCCTTGTCGATCTGCCCCGCGGGACGGTCGGGAGCCGGCGCAAGCAGGTCGATCGAGGGCAGCTGATAATTGGTGAACAGCTCGGTCTGCGGCTTGGCCTTGGGCTTCGACGGCGCCGAGCGCTGGACGGGTTCGGCGATTTCCGGCGGCGCGCGGTCGCTTGGCTCAGCGCGCGGGCGCGGGCGGATGACGCGTTCCATCAAATTGGGTGCCTTCGCGCCGGTATCGATCGCGCGCGCAGGTTCGACGACGCGGCTGCTGTCGGGAACGGGCAGCTTGAAGCGCTGCGACCAGCCTTTTTCGAGGCGGAGTGCGCGCCACGCGAGCCAGATGCCGAGCCCGAGCAGCGCGAGGATCGTTGCGAAACGGATCAGCGCTGACGCGGGGTCGCCTGCCAGCTGGAACCACGGGGCGATCGCGCCGCCGACGACAAGCGCGATGATCCCGCCCCAGCCTGCGGGCAGCGGCGATGCGTTTGCGGGCGCCCACAGTTCGGCGCCAAGCCCTGCGAGCAATATGCCGCCGAAGCTATAGGCAAGTTGGCGGACCCAATAGGGTTGCAGCTCGCCGATCCACAGCCGCCACGCCATGATGCCGAGCAGAGGCAACAGAAGGGCGATCGGAGCACCGCCGACGGACAGGCCAAGGTCGGCGAACCATGCACCGGGCGCTCCCATCCAGTTGGCGGCGCTGCCACCTGCCGCCGTGTTCAGCGCTGCATCGGTGCTGTCATAGGTCAGGAGAGCAAGCGTCAGGAACAGCGTGAAGGCGGCAAGCGCCACCGCCGCCGCGATCACAAGGCTGCGCGCAATGCTTTGCCGGAAAACGGTGCGCCAATCGGCCTTTGCGGCGACGGGCTTGCGGCTGGCCATGCTGAAATCGGTCCCCATGAGTTAACCACGGCGATATGCACATGCGGTGGACTCGCCGTCAAGCATGGCCCGTTTCGGCAGGGCGCCGTGAACCGCTCGTCCACGGTCTTTCCAATCGAAGCACAGCGAGCTAGGGCGAGGTGATGAGCGAAACCCTGCGCAGCGATGTCCTGATCTCGGGCGGCGGCCTTGTCGGCCAGGTGCTCGCGCTCGCGCTCGCGCACCACGGCCTTTCGTCGCAGATTGTCGATCCCGCCGATCCGGTGGCGACGATCGCGCCGGGATTCGATGGCCGCGCTTCGGCCATCGCCAGCGCGACGTGGCAAATGTTCGAAGTGCTCGGCATTGCCGATCGGCTCGCGGGCCATGGATGTCCGATCCATGCGATCAAGGTCAGCGACGGCGGGCAGGCGGGCGAACTCGACTTCGTGACGTCGCCGGAGGATCGCGCACTCGGCACGATGATCGAGAATCGTCAGCTGCGCATCGCGCTCGCCGCGGCGCTCGCCGACGCGCCGCTCGTGCGTCTGTTGATGCCGTCGCACGTCGTCACCCGCGATGTCGGGGTCCATGGCGTCACCTTGACGCTCGCGGACGGGACGACACTCGCCGCGCCTCTGCTGATCGTTGCCGAAGGTCGCCGCTCCCCCACGCGCGACGCGGCGGGATTCAGCATTGCGAACTGGTCGTATCACCATCATGCGATGATCGGTGCGGTGGCGCACAGCAAGTCGCACGATCGCGTCGCGCATGAAATCTTCTTTCCGTCCGGACCCTTCGCGCTGTTGCCACTCGTCGACGATGCGCAGGGGCGGCATCGTTCGGCGTTCGTGTGGACGGTGTCCGAAAAGGACGGGCCGGGCTTTGCCAAACTCGGCGACCGCGGCTTCACGGCCGAGCTGGAGAAGCGCGCCGGCGATCTTCTCGGGTCGATGGAACTCGTTGCGCCAAGGATGACGTATCCGCTTGGCTTTCACCACAGCGCAAAGATCGTGGCCGACCGCATCGCGCTTGTCGGCGACGCGGCGCACGGCATTCATCCGATCGCCGGTCAGGGGCTCAACCTTGGTTTGCGCGACGCCGCCGCGCTTGCCGAAGTGCTCGTCGATGGCGCTCGCCTTGGCCTCGATCTCGGCGATGCCGCGCTGCTCGCACGCTACCAGCGCTGGCGCGGGCTCGACAGCCTGATGGTCAGCCTGGCGACCGATGGCCTCACGCGGCTGTTCGGCGTGCCGGGCCGCACCGCTTCGGCGGTGCGCCGCGCGGGCCTCGGCGCGGTGCAGCGCATGCCGATGCTCAAGCGCTTCTTCATGGACGAAGCGCGCGGCGAAGCTGGCGACCTGCCGCGCCTTCTCGCGGGCGCCGAAATCTAGATATTACCGCTGAGCGACGGGCATGCCGCCGCCAAATCCAGCTATTGCAGCGTCGCGCGGCCATCGTCGCCGTCGAAACGGCCAAAGAACTGCATCATCTGGACGACGAGCTCGGCGCGCGCATCGATCGGCGTCGCTTCGAGCAGCGCCTGTTTCGCTGCCGCGTCAAAGGGCGCGACCTGCGCAATGCCGTTGACCAGCGTCGCGTCGTCAAGTTGGCCGACCGAATCCCAATCGACGACATAGCCTTGCCGCGCGGCAAAGCGTTTGGCCTCGCGCTCGAGGCTCGCGCGCTCGATGCTCGACAGGACGGCGTCCTCCTCGGCTTCGATCTCGATCTCGGCCTCGACCTGCCGGAACGGCGTCGTGACGTCGAGTTCGCGGCGGACGCGGAACCGCGCGACCCCTTCGAGCACCAGGTTGAAGCGGCCTTCGTCGAGCGCCTCGACATCGATGATCCGGCCGACACAGCCGACGTCATAGAGCGCGGGCGGTTCGCGAAACTCTTCGCCAGGAAGTTGTCGCGGCTGGATCATCCCGATCTGCCGGTCGCGCGCGAGCACTTCCTGGACCATCGCTTTATAGCGCGGCTCGAAGATATGGAGCGGCAGGTGCAGCCCTGGAAAAAGGACGGTCCCGGGAAGCGGAAAGATCGCAATCCGCTGAATCGTCAAAGGCGCTGCGTCAGCCATCAGCCGAAGAGGATGAGCGACAGGCGGCGGCGCTGCGCTGCGACCCACGGGTCTTCAAGCCCGACGGCCTCGAACAGCGACAGCAATTTCGCGCGCGCCGCTCCCTCGTTCCATTCACGGTCGGCCGCAACGATATGAAGCAGATTGTCGGCAGCGGCATCGCGCTGTCCGGCACCGATCTGCGCCGAAGCGAGGTCGAGCCGCGCCTGATGATCGTCGGGATTTGCGGCGACTGCGGCTTCAAAGCCGGCCAGCTCGCCTGCGTCGGGGGCATCGGCAGCGAGCGCCAGCGCACTCTTCGCCTGTGCGACCGCGGCATCGCCGGCAAGGTCGGCCGGAACCATGTCGAGCGCGGCTTGCGCGCTAGCCAGGTCGCCAGCGAGGACCAGCGCGCGGATCAGTCCGGCATGCGCGGCGGCATTGTCGGGCGCCATTTCGACGATCTGGCCAAAGATGCCGACCGCACGTTCGCCATCGCCCTCGACGAGCACGGCCTCGCCCATCTCGATCAACGGTGCGATCTCGATCGCGCGGGCACCCGCCTCGCTCTCGATCGGCAGCTGCCCGAGCAGCTGGTCGAGAATCGTCTTGAGCTGGCTTTCGGTGCGCGCATTGGTCAGGTTCGCGACCGGCTGACCCTGAAAGATCGCATAGACGGTCGGGATCGACTGGACCTGGAACTGGCTCGCGATGAAACCGTTCGCGTCAACGTCCACCTTCGCCAGCACGACGCCCTTGTCGGCATAATCGGCGGCGACCTTTTCAAGCACGGGGCCAAGCTGCTTGCACGGCCCGCACCATTCGGCCCAGAAATCGAGGATGACGAGCTTCGTCATCGAGGGATCGACGACATCGCGACGGAAGGCTTCGACAGCTTCCTTTTCCTGCGGGTTCAGACCGAGAGTGGCCACGGCGGCTATGCTCCTTGTTGTGCGCTTGCCTGCTTATGTGGGAATTTCGGCGCATATGCCAACCCTTCGGCAAAAATCGCAAACAGGGCTTGCCGACTCCAAAAGCCGGTGCTAATCGCCCGCCTCACCCGCTGGCACCCACCCGGTCGCCAGCCGCCAGAGCGGGCGTAGCTCAGGGGTAGAGCACAACCTTGCCAAGGTTGGGGTCGAGGGTTCGAATCCCTTCGCCCGCTCCAGTTTTCCTTAGAAAATCAGTCACTTAGCGTCGCGCGGTCAGCGCGTTTTGTGGTGACACGGGCAATTGCAGACCGCATTGTCTCCACAATGTCTCCAGATAATATCGCAAATACGGATAGACGCGGCAGTTTTCGCGTGGCCAGCCCGTCGCGCGCGGCATGCGCCGTGCCAGTCCGCACGCCCGGCGCGCTACATCCGCTGGCCCATAGAGTGAGAGGGGAACGGGGAAACCCGTGACGGGCAAGGGCTTGGAGAGAGGCTCCGAGCGCTCGTCGCGGAGATTTGCCATGACCCACCCTATCCAATCGGCGACCGCCGACATCGCGCCGGGCTACAAGGTCGATATTTCGCGCGGTCAGCGCATTGACCGCGTTTCATCCGAATGGTTCTCGCGCCCCGACGACGAGCGCTACCTTTCCTTGAACGAGCTTTTTGACGTCGTCCGCGCGCGTGCCGAAGCCGCAACTGCCAGGACAGTCGAGACGCGCGCGATCCGCGTCGAGGCCGCCAGCGACAATCCGGAGCGGCTCATTCTCCTGCTCCCTGACCGCGACGCGCCTGTGGCGCCAACCCATTGGTCCTTCGGCCAGCTCTGCAGCCTTGTGGGCGCACCTTCGGGCTATTTGCGCCAGCTGCCTGCGGCCCTGGCGGGGATCAACATGCAGCACGGGTTGCTCGCGCATCGCGGCGAGTTGGTGAAAACTCTTGAGACGGGCGACGGCCGCACCGAACTGCGTGCCGTCACCGGCCCGGATTATGGGCGCATCTGGGACCATGAGCTGGTGTCGGCGGTTATGAAGATCGCGGGCAATGGAACGGGCGACACGCGTTGGAAAGTGCCGGGCATGCTCGACTGGTCGACGATGCGGCACAATCCATTGGTCGAGGTCACCAAGGACACGACGACGCTCTATGCGAGCGATCGCGACGTATTTCTCTTTCTCGTCGACGATATGAACCCGATCGAGGCGGGCCGACTTCCCAACGGAGACCCCGATCTCTTCTTTCGCGGCTTCTATTGCTGGAACAGCGAAGTCGGATCGAAAACGCTCGGCATGGCAACCTTCTATCTTCGCGCCGTTTGCATGAATCGAAATATCTGGGGCGCGGAAGGCTTTGAGGAAATCAGCATCCGCCACAGCAAGTTCGCCGCTGGACGGTTCGCGCAGGAGGCTGCGCCAGCTCTTGAGCGCTTCGCGTCGTCATCGCCGGGTTCATTCCTGGATGGAATCAAGGCGTCTCGGGCTGCCATCGTCGCACGCGACGCCGACGAGCGACAGAATTTCCTCCGCAAGCGGGGTTTCTCGAAAGGCGAGACCGAAAAGATCATCGCCACCGTCCTTCAAGAAGAAGGACATCCGCCATCGTCGATCTTCGATTTCGTCCAGGGCATCAATGCTGTGGCCCGGGATCGTCCGCATCAGGACGCGCGGCTGGAGCTTGAAGGAAAGGGAGCAAAATTGCTCGCGTCGGTGCGCTGATCCGGCGTCGCGTCTTCGTCCGGCGTGGTCCGCTTCCTTAGAGGAAGAGGGCTGCGCCGGAGCCATGGCGGGTTGAAAGCCGGGAGAGAGTCTCGCGGTGGCCCGTCATGGAGACGAGTCATGACGAAACAGGCAAAAATCACGCTCAGCGGCGCGCGGGACATCCCGTTCAGTGCCCTCATGCTGAGCCAGGCCAATGTGCGGCGCGTCAAGGCAGGTGTGTCGATCGACAGCCTCGCCAGCGACATCGAACGGCGCGGCCTGCTCCAGAGCCTGACGGTTCGGGCGCAGCGCGACGGGGATGGCAACGAGACGGGGCGCTACGAAGTCCCTGCCGGCGGCCGCCGGTTCCGGGCGCTGCAGCAACTCGTCAAGCAACGTCGCATGGCCAAGACCGAACCGGTCCCCTGCATCGTCCGCGATGATGACGCGGTGTCGGCCGAGGAAGATTCGCTGGCCGAAAATGTCCATCGCGAGCCGTTGCACCCTCTCGACCAGTTCCGTGCGATGCAGAAGCTCGTCGAGCAGGGCAGCGACATCGAGACGGTGGCGGCGACCTTCATGGTCACCCCGGCGGTCGTGAAGCAGCGCCTCAAGCTCGCGGACGTGTCGCCGAAGCTGCATGACATCTACGCCGAGGACGGCATGACCCTCGATCAGCTGATGGCCTTCTCGGTCGCGAGCGATCATGCGCGCCAGGAACAGGTCTGGGAAATGCTCCAGACGAGCCACAACCTGCAGCCCTGGTTCATTCGCGCCCGGCTCACCGAGGACAAGGTGCGCGCGTCGGATAAGCGGGTGCGCTTCGTGACGCTCGAAGCCTATCTCGCGGCTGGCGGCCACGTCCTGCGCGATCTCTTCGAATCCGATGACGGCGGCTGGCTCGAGGATGTCGCACTGCTCGATCGCCTGCAGACCGAAAAGCTCGAAACCGAGGTTGCAGCGATTGCGGCAGAGGGCTGGAAGTGGGTCGAGGCCGCGACCGATTTTCCTTATGGGCACACTTATGGCCACCGCCCACTCGAGGGCGAGGAAAGCCCTTCGAGTGAAGAAGATGAGGCGCGGCTCGAGGCGCTCCGCGAGGAAGCCGACCGGCTCGAAGATCAATGGGCCGGCGAAGATGAAATCCCCGATGAAGTCGCCGCCCGCATCCAGGCGATCGACGAGGAGATCGCGCCACTCGTGTCGAAGCCGCTCATCTACGATGCCGCCGAGGTTGCCATTGCAGGCGCCTTCGTGAGCATCGATGTGGACGGGTCGCTTCATGTCGAACGCGGTTTCGTTCGGCCCAAGGACGAGCCCGCCGAGGTGGCCGACGATGCCGAGCCGGCCGCCGACGAAGGCGAGCCCGATCAGGATCGCGCCGGCGACGGAGCGGAGGGTGACGAAAATGGCTCGGCAGAGGAAGGCGCCGACGAAGAAGATCCCGACGATCTCCTTCGTCCGCCGCCGGATAGGCTCGTTACCGATTTGACGGCGCACCGGACGCTTGCGCTCCGCGATGCCGTGGCGTCGAGCCCGCTGGTCGCTTTCGCTGCCATGCTGCACGCGCTGGTTCTCGAGACCTTCTACACTTACGCGACGTCGGGGAGCTGTCTTGGCATCGCAATGCGCAGCAATCGGCTGATCGGCTATGGGACAGGCCTCAACGATACGGCGTCGGCAAAGGCAATCCAGGAGCGGCACGAAAGCTGGTCGGCGCGGCTGCCCGACGACACGACCGAACTCTGGACGGCACTGACGGCCTTCAATGCCGATGAGCAGGCCGCGATTTTCGCGCACTGTGTGTCGTTCGGCATCGATGCGGTGTGGGAGCCGGCGACCCAATATAATCAGGGTCGCGTCTCGGCGCGCGCGGTCGCGAATCGCATCGAGCACTCGCATATCCTCGCGCGGGCGGCGAACCTCGACATGGTGGCGGCAGGCTGGACGGCGACTGTCACCAATTATCTCGGCCGCGTGACCAAGCCGCAAATTCTCGCGGCGGTCGAAGAAGCCTGCGGAACCGACGTCGCGGGTCGTCTCGGCGGCATGAAGAAGCCCGAGATGGCGAGCGCTGCCGAAGAGCTCCTGCAGGGCAAGGGCTGGCTCGCCAAGCCGCTCCGCATGCCGGAACCGGCAATTGCGGCGGATCAAGATCCGGCAAATGACGACGAGGTGGCGGATACCGACGATCACGATGGCGAAGCCATCGACGCCGTGGCAGCCGAATAGGCCCCGTCCCTGATAACCTTCCGGGAAGTTCGGCTTCGTGCTGGACTTCCCTTTTTTCTGCCCCGGCCTTGAATCTTCAGGTCTCGCGACGAACATTTGATGCTCGTCACGGCAGGGGCTGCTGGGACGGCCCGCTATACGTCGCTCCAAGGAGAGCCGGCGCGCGGGCCGCGATGAAAAGGAGCCCCGCATGTCCAGTTCGACTGTCGATATCGTTCGCCGTCTCGGCGAAAATGCCGAAGCCGTCTGTCGTCGCTACCTCGGCAACGGCCGGCGCGAAGGCCATTATTGGATGGTCGGCAATATCCATAATGAGCGCGGCCGCAGCCTCTATGTGCGGCTTCCCTCCCATCACGACGGAGCGCTATCGGCCGGCAAATGGACCGATGCCGAAAGCGGAGACCATGGCGACCTCCTCGACATCATCGCTGCGAGCTGCGGACACGCCAGCTTTCGCGACACGCTCGAAGAGGCGCGGCGCTTCCTGAGCTTGCCCATGGAACCGCCTCCCGCGAGAAACCCCGCGCCGCGCAAGCATCCGGCGGGAACGCCCCAAGCCGCGCGGCGCCTCTGGGCCGGCTCGAAACCTGTCGCTGGCAGTCTCGGTCAAGCCTACTTCCTCGGTCGACGCATCCTGAACGCTGCCAGCGCCGACGCGCTTCGGTCTCACCCGAACTGCTATTACCGCGCCTCCGAGGACGATGCCGTGGATTGTCGGCCTGCCTGGCCGGCGATTATCGCAGCCGTCACCGATGACGCCGGCGCAATCACCGGCGTCCATCGTACTTGGCTCAATCCCGCAGGCGGAAAGGCCCCCGTCGCCTTTCCGCGCCGCGCCATGGGGAATCTGCTTGGTCATGGCGTCCGATTCGGACGGGCCGGTCCGGTGATGGTCTTTGGCGAGGGGCTGGAAACATTGCTCTCTGTTCGCGAGGTCCTGCCGACAATGCCGATGATCGCGGGCCTGTCGGGAGCGCATCTCGCAGCGATCTCATTTCCGGATGGACTGAGGCGCCTCTACGTTGCGCGTGATAATGATGACGCTGGCCGGCTTGCCTTCGAGACGATCGCAGATCGCTCGAGCGGCGCAGATATCGAACTGCTTCCCCTTGATTCCGAGCTTGGCGACTTCAATGCCGATCTGACCACATTTGGTCACGACCGGGTCAGGAACGCTATCAAAGCGCAGCTGTGTCGAACCGACCGCCTCGAGCAACTCTGACGACATTCGTGCGGCCGGAACAGGCAGGCATTGGCTGCGCCGCACCGACACTACATCCGCTCAGCGGCCGCGTCCCGGCCTTCGAGAGGGCGACTGCGGCAGGCGCCTCGGGCGCCGCAATGGCAACCACGCGGCTATTTTCCGCCGGGACCCTTGGTCCCTTTGCATCGCGAAACAAAATAGCCTTCGGCCGCCATCCTCCGCTGCCGCTCCGGCCTCGGCGCTCGCGCGCCGTGGTGCGGGCCCGGTCCGCCTGCCGCTCTTGCCGCCGTGAAGGCCGCGAGAGCGCGGCGCAACGCGGAGACTTCAGATGACCGATGCGAACGACAGCTTTGATGAATACCCCGTCGAGACGGGGCCGACCCATCTGCTTCTTCAGGAGGTGCAGCTCTTTGGATATCGTCCTTTCGACGACGAGCCCGATCCTCGCCCATTGCCACATGCGCGACTTACCGCCGGTGCGATCGCTGACATGTTCGATGCGCTTGCCGGATGCCTGCAAGATACTCGCATCGAGCCCGATCTCGACGACCTGCTCTGGAATCTCGTCAATATTTTCCATCGCGCTGGCAGCCATGCCGACCGGAAGCTCGATGACAATGAGCAGCTGCAACGCCGCTTGCAGCGCGAACAGGATGGCAGCGAAATCCGCTCGGTCGAGCTGGAAAGGGCTATCCGAGAAGGCATCTCCCTGATCGAGCGGCGCGACGCGATGGAATTTTTCCGCGAGGCGGCTTCCGACCAATATCGCGCCTTACTGCGCAAAGCCTGGATGCCCCGCACCGGCTCGCGGGCCAATCAAAAGGCGCTGACGGCCACTTTGATCGATAGCCGCGACTTTCTCGACGCCCGCCTTCGGCAGAAAGCGGCGTCACTCATACCCGAGGGCACGCGCATCGCCTTCACTGGCGGTACAGATGCGGATCACCGCGCGGTCTGGGATAGTCTCGACCGGGCGCGAAATCGCCATCCCGACATGATCCTGCTGCATGGCGCGACGCCGACGGGCGCCGAGCGTGCAGCGGCATGCTGGGCCGAAAGCCGGGGCGTGGTTCAGGTCGCCTTTCGGCCCGACTGGAATCGCCACGGAAAGGCGGCGCCGTTCAAGCGGAACGACCGGATGCTCGACGCGCTGCCGGTGGGGGTCATCATCTTTCCTGGAACCGGCATTCAGGACAATTTCGCCGACAAGGCGCGCAAGGTGGGAATTCCGATATGGGATTTTCGGACCAAGGCAGACTGAAGCGGCCTATTGGGCCGATCAGGGAATTAGCCTCAATCTGGTTCTATCTCTCGAATATAGTAGGAATATATGCGCTTAGCCGCCATTTTCACATTCTCCCACGATCGCCTGGACCAGCGGCGGTCACGCCGTCGGCGGCCAGCCTTGTAAGAGGGCGGGGCTTGCCGGCCCTTACGAGGGGCACGCGGATCGGCTGGTTCGGAAACGGCGGTCGGCGCGCCATGGTTCGTAATGCCGACGATCGACGCCGCCCACGCCTTCGAGCTTGAATTCGCGCGTGCAAAGACCCGAGCCGAGCTTGCCGATCTGCTTCGTGAGGCCTGCGCCTTCATGGGCTGCGCCTGGTTCGCACTCAGTCATCATCTGGATTTTCTCGCCGCGCCCGACAAGGGCGTGCGTGTTCACAATTATCCGGAGGAATGGGCCTATTGGTTCGATCAGAACCGACTGGGGCCATCGGATCCGGTACACCGGGCGAGCCAGCGCAGCAGGGCCGGCTTTCTCTGGCACGATATGCGTCGCTACGACGCGCCGCGCCCGGGCGACGAGACCATCCTCGCTGAGGCCGAGCGCCATGGTATTGGCGACGGGCTGACGGTGCCCGCGCATATTCCGGGTGACGCCCATGGCTCGGTGTCCTTTGCATGGCGGCCGGGGTGTGCTGCCGAACCGGATGCGCTGCAATTTGCCCGCATGATCGGCGGCGCCGCCTTCGAAGCGGCGGACAGCATGGCCAATCCCGACCGCGTGAATATTGGTCCGCGCCTGACCAACCGGCAGCGGCAATGTCTCATCCGGGCCGCCCAAGGCAATCCGATCTGGCGGATCGGACGCCATCTCGAACTCTCGCCTGACACCGTGCGCGAGCATTTGCGCAACGCCCGGCAGCGCTATGGCGCCAATGGTGGTACCATGCTTGCGGTGCGGGCGCTTTACGATGGCGACATCAGTTTCGTCGATATCGCACAGCGCTAAAAAAACGCCGACACCCCCCGATCATGCTATGGTGCGGCCGGAAAAAGCGGTTCAATTGGATCGCCTCTTTGAAAGGAGGCATCCATGTTGCGTATCATCGATCACCAGAACCGCGCGAGCGAACATCGAGCCCTTCGCTCGATGTTCGAGGCGCGAAAGCGCGTCTTCATCGATCTTCTCAAATGGGATATTCCGGCGCTCGCGGGCCGGTTCGAGCTCGATCATTTCGACGATGTCGATGCCACCTATCTCATCGTGACCGATGCCGATGGCGAACATCTTGCCTCGGCGCGGCTGCTTCTCACCACGCGGCCAGCGCTTCTCGACAGCCTGTTCCCCGAGCTGGTCGACGGACCGCCGCCGCAGGGACCGGACGTTCTGGAAATCACTCGCTTCTGTCTTTCGCCGGAGATTGGCGCGCGGCAGCGGAGGGGCGCGCGCGATTCACTTCTGGTGGGTCTCGCTGAATTCGCGCTCGCCAATGGAATCCGGATTTATACCGGCGTCGCCGAACTTGCCTGGTTTCGGCAGGTCGAGCGCTTCGGTTGGGACTGTCAGCCGCTCGGACCGCCGTGGCTGCACGGTGGCGAGGCGCTGGTGGCGCTTCGCATCGACATCGACGGTTCGACCATCTCGCGGCTCGCGGCGGCGGGCATCATCAGCAAGGCGGTCGCGGTTTCCGCGGCGCGCGCAGCGTGAGGAGGCCGGGATGTTGGTTCATCCGGACTTGGCGGGACGGCCCGCCCACCATTCAACCGCGGGACGTGAACTGCTCCAGCAGGGCTATACCATCCTGCGCGGCGCGGCACCCGCTTCGCTGATCTGCGGTGTAGCGCACGACCTCGAACCGCGGTTCGCCGCGACGCCCTTTTGCGAGGGCGGATTTTACGGCGAGCGCACAAAGCGCTTCGGCCGCTTGCTCATCCGCTCGCCGCTCATGGGAGAGCTCGTGATGCACAGGGAGATCCTCGATCTCGCCGAACTCGCGCTCGGCAATTGGTGCGAGCGGATTCAGCTCAACCTCGCCCAGGCAATCGAGCTCCATCCGGGCGCGCTGGCGCAGTTTCCGCACCGCGATCAGGATATGTGGCAGGGTGCGCTCGGCGACGTCGAATATCTCATGAATGTGATGTGGCCGCTCACGCCATTCACCGAGGATAATGGTGGGACAATCATATGGCCTCGGAGCCATGGCGTCGAGGCGCTGGTCGAAAAGCCGGTAGAAGCTCCAGTCGTTGCGGAAGCCGAACCCGGCGATGCGATCATATTTTTGGGATCAACCTTGCATGGCGCGGGCGGCAATCGCACTATGGATGTTAGGCGCGGGATCATCGTCAGCTATTGTCTTGGCTGGCTCAAGCCATATGAAAATCAATGGCTCGCCTATCCTCCCGCCTTAGCGAAGGATTTCCCGGCCGATCTCGCGGCGCTGGCGGGATATGCCCAGCACCGACCCAATCTCGGGAATTTCGAGGGGCAATGCCCCTCTGTCCTGCTCGGCGGATATCCGGCCGAACCTCTGGCCGCGATCGACGCTCTTCGTCCCGATCAGGACGCGTTGCTTGCAGACTATGTTGCGGCTCAACGAGAGGGTGGCGAGGATCTTGCGGCATGAACGCGGGATCGACCATGGAGCGGGTCTATCTCGACCTGAAGGCTAGGATTGTCGGCGGCGCCTATCCGCCCGGCACGCGCCTAGACCCGTTCCATCTTGCGAAGCGGCTGGCAGCGAGCCCGACGCCCGTGCGCGAAGCGCTCCACCGCCTGTCCGGTGAGCGCATTGTCGATAGCTGGCACCAGGAGGGCTTTCGCCAGCCGATCTTCGCCGAGTCCGATCTTTGCGATCTTTATCTTTGGTCCGGCGCACTTCTCGGGCTCGCACTTCGCGATCCGGCACTGCAACAGTCGGAGACCGCACCATTGCTTCCGGCGATGGAAGTCGAGGACTATCCGGCGCGAGTCGCGCGGCTGTACCGTGCCGTCGCTCTCCTCAACGGCAATCGCGAGATTCGCTTCGCAATCGCCAACATGATCGACCGAAGCGAGTTCTTCCGCGCAACCGAGGCGCGCACCGACCCCGTTGCCAGCGAGGAACTCGCCTCGATGGAGACCGCCTTTCTGCGGGAACGCTGGGCCGATCTTCGCAGGAAAAGCGCGGCTTTTCACCGCCGACGCGTAGCTCGAGCCGGACGGGTCGCCGCCGAGCTCCGGCCCCGGTCGCAAATAATCGAATGATATTCTTCGGATCGGAAAAGCACATAAATTCTATTTTTTACAAAGGCGTAAGATCGTGCCGCCGCAATCCCGCGGCATTTTGGAGGTAGCGACATGAAACGCGAAACCAATGACATCGTCGAACTGGGCTCGGTGAGCACCGAAACCGCCGGCGACCTCGGCCCGCCCGTCGAAATCGGCGGCAAGGACCGGCAGAACGGCATCAGCCTCGACTGAACGTTCGTTCGGGTGTCGGCGCTTGCGCCGGCACCCGGATCGAGGAGGGATATCTATGGGATGGAAATTGGCACCAGGCGTTGGCTTCTGTCTCGCCGGTGACGACCTCATCTTTCTCGACGTTCGGCGCGACCGCTATCTTCAGCTTAGCGGCGAACGGCGCGCGGCGTTCGAGCGGCTCTGCGCCCGCGAGCCAAATGACAGCGACGCGATGGAAGGCCTGATCGACACCGGGCTTGTTTCGCGCAGCGAAGTTGCCACCGCGATCGCCCCGCTCGAGATCGACGTGCCGGACGCGGATCTCGCCGCGGCCGCCATCCCGCGAGCGGGCCTCACTTTTATCGCGGCGGCGGCGCGTTCGCTCTATTGGGCGCGCAAAGGACTTCTTCCCGGACGTCTCGCTGCGACCCTCGACGGATTTGCCGCGGCGAAGCGGGCATGGGCAGGGGAACCCGACGACATCGGGCTTGCCGCGCTGGCATCGGTCTATGGCGAAGCGCGCCGGTGGGTTCCAGTCCCGCCACGCTGTCTGGTCGATGCGCTCGCGCTCTATCGGCTATCGCTTCGGAACGGCTATGCGCCAACCCTGATCTTCGGTGTGCGCACCAATCCCTTTGCCGCCCATTGCTGGCTCCAGTCGCATTCGGCCGTTCTGACGGGAACCGCCGAGGAGGCGCATAATTATCGTCCGGTGCTCGCCATATGATGGACCGCGGTCTCCTCGGGATAGCGGGCGCGCCGGGGCTCGAATCGGCGGTGGCACAGGCCGCGGCCGATCATGGTCTTGACCGCATCGACAAACTTGACGGTCTCACCCTTTATGCCGGCGCTGGGCTGAAGCGCTCGTGCTCGCCGGCGTCGAACGTCATTCTCGGCGATCATTTCTCGAGCGAGTCCTTCAGCGTTGAATGGGGCAGTTTCCTTACATTCTCTTCGGGACCCGGAAAGCCGACCGAGATCGCTCGCGCCCCGCTGACCGGCCTGCCTCTCTATTGGTGCCGCACGGGTGGCGGATTGCTGCTCTTCTCGCATCTCGAACTGCTGAGGGGGCTCGATATCGAAACTGGCGTCGACGTCGATTTCCTCCGCCACCTTCTCGCCTACAGCAACCATCGAACCGCGCGGACGGGCCTCGCGGGCGTAGAGGAATTGCTCCCGGGAACGCGGCTCGCCTTCGATGGCCATGTCACGCAGGTCAAGTCGATCTGGTCGCCATGGCCGCATGCCGGCAGGCAGATTTATGACCGTGACGCGGTTCCGCTTCTCGATATTACCATCCGGAAATGTGTCTCGGCCTGGGCGAACGAGCGCCAGCAGATCATGCTCGAGCTCTCGGGCGGCCTCGACAGTTCGATCGTCGCCGCGGCGCTTGCTGCCGGGGACCATGGTTTCGCCGCCGCTACGATTGCCACTGCCAGCCCGGACGGTGACGAACGACGCTATGCTCGCGCGGTGGCCGAGCGCTGCGGCGCCGCGCTTGCCGAATATATTCACGACGACAGCGAGCTCGATCTCGCCGCGGGCCCGCGGTTCTTATCGCCACGCCCTTCGACTTACGGCGTGCTCGCCGGGATCGATGCGGCGCTCGGCACCGCGACGGCGCAACTGCCCGGCGCCAGCATCTTCACGGGGATCGGCGGCGACAATGTCTTCGCCATCACCCACTCGATTCTTCCGGTGATCGATGCGCTCAGGATTCACGAGCCAATCAGGCGGCCCGCTGCCGCGCTGCGCGATTGCGCTCGCCTGTGCGATGTCACTATCTGGCACGCGGCGCGCGCAGTGTATCGCCATTGGCGCCGGCCACCGGCCACCGGCTGGCCGCGCGAGGATGAATATTGCGCTCGCTCGGCGCTGCCCGACGCGCCTTTGCCGCACGCCTGGGACCATGGAGGCGAACGCATCCCCCCGGGCAAGATACGGCACGTCCAGTCGATCCAGCGCATCCTTGATTTTCTCGACCGGCCGGGGCGCTGGTATGGCCGCGATGTCGTCGCGCCGCTGCTGTCGCAACCTGTCGTCGAACTTTGCCTCTCGATCCCGGGCTGGCAGTGGGTGGTCGGCGGTCGCGACCGCGCCGCCGCGCGCGCGGCCTTCGCGCCTCGCCTCCCCGAATTCGTCGTCTGGCGCCGCAACAAGGGACGGCTCGAGACACTTTGCGCCAAGGCCTTCATCGAGCAGCGCGCCAGGCTGCGCCCCATCCTGCTCGAAGGTCGCCTCGCCCGCGAGGGGCTGCTCGATCGCGAGCGGATCGAAGCCTATCTCGCGCGCGAGCGCCTCGCGGGCGATTATGACTATTTCCGGTTGCTCGAACTCGCCGATGTCGAACTCTGGATCGCGTCGATCGAAGGCTTCGGGCGCGTGCCGGCGAGTCTCGCCCAGCGGGCATATTGATCGGCCTTGCTCGGATCGGGGTCGATATGGCCCTGCAGCCAGTAGCGAAACCAGTCGAGGTTGCGCTGATAGACCGCCCGCTTCTGTCGCGGCTCCACCTTGATGTGTGGTGCGAAGGGGAAAACATGCAGTTCGCCCTTGCCCGCCGCGGTCAGCCTTGCCTGCAGTTCGGGCGATTGCCGCGCCTCTTGCTCGGGGAGCTGCATCAGCACCGGAGCGTGGATGCGGTCGACCTGAAGCGATGGCGAGCGGCGGCGCCAATCCGGAAGATCGGTGTCTGGCGGACCGAGGCCCCAAACCTTCTCTAGATTCTGGCGGAAGAAATCGCGGCCGATCCCCGCGTTGAACCAGTAATAGGCCGGTTCGGCCTGGACCGAGGCGATCGACACCGCTTTCAGCAGCTGGCTATGCGTCGCGATCCACATCGCGACTTCGCTCCCGAAACTGAGGCCGCCCATTCCCACCCGCTGCGGGTCGGCAAGTCCGCGGCGATCGAGCTCGGCAATCGCGGCGCGCACCGCGGCGAGCCCAAGGTCATAACGCGCCTCGCCGGTCGCATTGGATGTCGGCAGCTGGTTGATGCACAGCGCCGCGATGCCGCTTCGGGCGAGCGCGCGCAGCGGCCACTCATTGCCGAGCCCGCCACGCAAATAGCCCGCGCAGCGATAGTAGGTGATGAAGAGCGGCAGCCGTCCGGGGACCTTCGGGCGGACGAGCCAGCCCGACGCACGGCTGCCGCCCACCCGCCACTCGACCGCCTCGGTGAGAAGATCGTCGTGGTCGGGAACATCGTTCGGCTTGTCGAGGATTTGTGTTGCGCCGTCGACCAGCGCGATGCGCAGGAGATGCGGCGGCGTCGCCGCGCTTTCCGCCACACAGAAAAGCGCCGCGCGCGTTCCGGCGCAGGGCGCGTTCTCGCCGCCGCCGCCGAGCAGGCCCTCGGTCGTCAGTAAGGGACGGAGTCCCGTGGCCGGATCCCAGAGCAGCGCATTCTGGCGGATGCGCCGGTCGCGCGTCATCAGGCCGAAGCGTCCGTCGCCGAGTTCGACATGTGTCCATGATCGGATGCCGCTGTCGCTGTCGCAGCGCTCGGCCTTGGCACAGATGCCATGCGCCAGGGCCGCGCGCTCCGCGGCGTCGGGCAACGCCGCCTGCACGGGCGCCAGCAGCTTATCTTCGTCGGCGGTGGCGGGGCGATCCTCGCCAGTTGCGAGGGGACGCGCCCGGACGCGGCGCGGCTCCTTCGCGAGCAGCGCTTCGCGGTCGAACCAGTCGCCGTTGAGGCGCTGGCTCGCCGGGCGGCCTGCAATCATCGCGCCGCGAAACAGCGTCTGGGCGAGGTCAACGCGGCCATCGACGAGAATGCCATCGTCGCGTTCGGCCTCCTCCGCCCGTTCGATCGTGGCCCGCGACGGACCGGACTCATAGATGAGGGCGCCTGCGGCGCTGACCGCGAAGCGCTCGATATCCGCGTCGCCGACCAGATAGGGTGCGAACGTCCCATCCGGCCGGCCCTCCCACAATCCCGCCGCACCGCCGATCGTCGCCCGGACATAGAAGCGCTCGTTATCGGGTGCCCATCGCGCGGCGCCCGGTTCGACGAGGCCGGTGCCATTCCAGCTCGCGGGTCCACCCTCGCCAAGATAGCGCGGCGGCGATGTGCCGTCGCCCGCGACGATATACCAGCCGGTCTCGATGCGCCCGCTCACGGTCGACGGGCGCTCGCGGCGGTAAAGCAGCCAGCGCCCGTCGGGAGAGGCCGCGAGCCCCGAGAAATCGGTCATCTCGACCAGCTCGCGGGGACTGGTCTGAGCAAGCGCCGGCGACGCGGCCGCAAGGAGCGACGCTGCCCAGACAAGCTTCTTCACCATCGGATCGTTGCCTGCACCGCGACCGAGCGCCCGATCGGGCTCGCCTTTTCGGGATCATAAGCGAGCGCCGATATGTTGGTGCGGCTCTCCACATAGGGCGGGTCGCGGTCGAAGATGTTGAGCGCACTGATCGCAAGCTGAAGTCCGCGCTCATTCTCGTCCTTGCCGAAGCGCTGCGACAGGCTGAGGTCGACCGTGGTCCAAGAGGGAATACGTTCGGCGACGGCCGGAATCTGGTTGAGATAGCCGCCGATATAATTGACGAAGGCGGTCGCTGCGAAGCCATTGTTCGCCCAGCCGGCGCGGCCGCGAAGGCGCCATTTGGAGGGGTTCGCAAAGGTCCCCACGACATCGATGGCAGGCGTTCCCGGTGTGAGCTTCCGGTCGATCCGGAAGATATGACTTCCCGCCAGCCCGAGATCGATCGTTCCGCCAGCTAACTGAGGTGCATAGCCGATATCAAAGTCGATCCCGCTCTGCCGCACCGACGACAGGTTCCGCACCTGTCCGTCGACAATCGCATCGACGGCGGCGGGTGCCAGCCCAAGCGGGTTAGTGAAGGTTGGGAAGGCGAAATAATAGGCGACGAGCTCGGGCGAAGGATTGTCGTTCACAATTCCGCCGAAGAGATCGCGCCGCGTCAGGAAGCGCAGATAATCCTCGGTCACCGAGCCAATGCGATCGCGATAATCGACATCATAATAGGTGATAGCGGCCTTGAACCCAGGCAGCGCGACCGGTGCGATATCGACACCGGCGGTCCATGTCGTCGCGCGCTCGGGCTTGATGCCGGGACCATAGCCGAACAGACCGATGACATTGGCGGTCCCGGTCGGCGACGAGGGATCGGGGAGCTGGAACGTCGTATAGTTCGAGACCGTCGGGCCGATCAGCTCGTCGAAAGCCGGGGCGCGGAACGAGGTGCCATAGCTACCGCGCAGCGCAAGTCCGCCCAGCGGCTCCCAGCGAATTCCAATCTTCGGATTGGTGGTGCGACCGACATCGCTATAGTCTTCCACCCGCCCGGCAATCGAAAGATCGAGCCGATGCAATCCGGGGACTGCATTGTCTTCTCCGAATAGCGGCACGAACAATTCCGCATAGGCCGAGCGGACATGGCGAGGCCCCGGCAAGCCAGTCAGCGGGGTTGTGCTCGGCGTCGCACGGCTCAGATCGTTGATCGTGAGATTGAAATAGCGCTCGCGGCGATACTCGGCGCCGAGCGCGAGCCTGATATCGCCCCCCGGCAACCGCAGCAGCGGCCCGTCGGCGCGCAATGCCGCCGACCAGCTTTCGAAATCGTCGCGCGAGCCGATGCTGCCGCGGATCGCCGCGATCGTGGCGGGATTGTTCGCGTTGCCATTGCCGAAGATGTTGAACGCGGTCGCCGGGTTGGTGTCGGCCAGCGCGGCGGTCAAGCGCGCGCGGTTCGGAATGTTGATGCTGTCGGACCGGCTTTTCTGCCGGCCATAGGCCCCGCCGAGTTGCACCCGCCAGCGCCCGAACGCTTGCTCAAGACCGGCCGCTGCGCTGATACCCCGCACGCGCCCGGTGTCGATCGGCGCTCCGAGATCATTGGCAAAATTATAATTGACCGTGACCGGCTGGTTGGTTCCGATCGGGTCGATGTAAAAGGGGTTGGTGACGGGGACCCGCGCGGCACTAAGATATTGGTTGAGCGCGACCTTGCGATAGCTGCGCTGCGCCGCAAGCACGCTGGTGCGGAGCGTCAGGCTGCTTGTCAGATCGAGTTCGCCCGCGAGATAGAGGCTGTGAACGCGCTGGCGCGGAAGCAGATCGCTCGCTGCACGCCGGTCGCCCCGATTGCGCGTGCCTGCCGTCAGGTCTGCCGGTGTCAGCGCGGTGCCGTCCTGCCCTGATGGAATGGCGAACGTCTGGCCATTGGCGGCGGTGATCGTCCCGGGAACCGCGAAGAGCGAGCGATAGTCGGGCCCGCCGAACGGCCGAAGATCTTCGGTCGCGAAGCGCCGGTCCGCCGCGGCAAGCGCATCGCGCTCGCTGAACTGATAGGCCATGGTCACATGACCGCCGTTCCAGCGCGTGCCGAATATCTGCCCGAACTGCCTTTCGCCCATGTCTCCGTCGGCGGTGCCGATCCGGACGCTTGTCTCAGCCCCTTCGAAGCTGTTGCGAAGTCGGATGTTCACGACACCCGCGACGGCATCCGCCCCGTAGATGGCGGAGGCACCGTCGGTAAGGACTTCGATCCGTTCGATCGCACTCAAGGGGATCAGCGATAAATCGGCGAACACGCCGCCGAGACCGCCGAGTGCCGGGCGGGCGCCGTCGATCAAGACCAGCGTTGACGATGGTCCGAGGCCACGAAGGTTGATGCTCGACGCAAAAGTGCCGTCGGTTCCCGAGCCGTTGCGTGTCGTGGCGCCGAGCGTGGTTTCATTCGGACCGCCGCCGAACGATTGCGGCAGCGCCTGCAGCAACTGCTGGACCGATCCCGTCCCGCTCTTCTCGATCTCGCTGCGGTCGAGCGTGAGGACCGGCGAGCCCGTCGGGCCGGCTCCCCGGATTCGTGTGCCAGTGACGATGATGGCGTTATCTTCGGATGCCTCAGTCGAGCCGTCGTTCCCCGGCACAGCTCCGTTTCCCACCCGAAGCACGAGCGCGCCATCGACGAGTTCCGGCTGAAGACCCGATCCTGTCAGTAGTCGCGATAAGGCACGATCCGACGACATTCGTCCGCGCACCGATGTCGAACGCCGGCCCTTGACCAGGTCGGTCGCGAAAATGATCTGTCGCCCCGACACGTCCGAATATTCTCGCAGCGCGTCGCCGAGCGGCTGCGCCGCAATGTCATAGTCGCGCTGCTCGGTCTGCGCATGCGCGGCGACCGGACAAAGCGCACCGACCGCGCATCCCGTGGCCAGAAAAGCGGCCAGCAAATTCTTGTTCATCCCATCCTCCCAGCAGCCTGCATGGCCGTCTGAGGGGGCAAGACGGATCGGGTCGGAAAACTCCTAGTGGGCTATTTTCGGCATCAGGACATAGCCTCCCGCCTGCTCTTTCACATCGAGGTCGAGCGCGGCCGCGAGCTGGCGCGCGAGCGATCGCGCCTCCGAAACATCGAAGCGCCCGCTGACCAGGCGCCCGCCGATTGCCTTGTCGGCGAGTTCGATCCTGGCGCTGCTGACGCGGTTGGCGCGGTCGATAACCGCACCGAGCGGGAGCCCCTCGGCAAGGAGGAGGTTCGGCCCTTCTGCTTCGCCGACGGGAATGGTCATGGTGACGGTCTCGCCGGCCGGGTTGGTCTCGATGAGCATGGGCGCGTCCTTCTCGACTGCTGCGCGCTGGCCGGGACGAAGGCGGAGCGGGGCTTGGGGGTTGGCGGTGGCGCGCACCTCGACGGAGCCCTCGACAAGATGGACGACCGGCCGCCGCCCCGTCAGGTCGATCTCGAAGATTGTCCCGAGGGCGGTGGTTTCGCTTCCCGCGGCCTCGACACGGAACGGTCGCGCGCTGTCATGGGCGACGGTGAACCGGGCACGGCCGCCGACAAGATGAACGCGCCGTTCGCCCGACGTCAACTCCGCCTCGACGCGGGCGCCGTCCGTCAGCGCGACGCGGGTGCCGTCCTCGAGCACGAGCTCGCCGGTCGCATTGTCAGCGACGATCGGCTCGGCGCTGCGATTGTCGAGCAGCACCCAGGCAAAAGCGAGTGAGATCGCGAGGACCAGCGCAGCGGCAAGCGCCCAGCGCGCGCGCGACGGGGGTGTCGCCTTTGACGGCACTTGGCGGTGCGCGGCGAGATGTTCTTCCGCCACGCCGCCAGTGATGAGCCAATCCTCTTTGGCGTTCGCATAAGCCTCGGCATTTTCGGGATCGGCATGCCAGGCATCGAACTCTGCCCGGTCCGCCTCGGCGCCGGGCGTGCGCATGCGCGCAAACCAGTGCGCGGCCTCCGTGTCGCGGTCGCTCACTTAGTGTCGGCCCGCGCCTTGCGGATTGCGATCATCGCCTGTGCGATATGCCATTCGACGCCCTTCACGCTGATTCCTTTCGCTGTCGCGATTTCCTCATAGCTCAGGCCATCGAACCGATGCATCACGAATATAGAACCAGTTTGGGGCTTTAATTTCTCGATCGCCTCGCCGACGCGCCGCATCGTGTCTCGCGCCTCGAGCGCTGCATGGGGGTCGGGGCCGGCGATATCTTCATCCTCGAAGCTATGGTGCTGCGATGTCAGGCGCGCAGTATCGGCGCGCGCGCGATCGGTGAGCAGGTTGCGTGCGGTGCTGACGAGATAGGCTCCGGGCTTTTCGATCAGGGCCAGCTTTCCGCCCTTCGCCATGGCAAGGCGGCGGAAGCATTCCTGGACGAGATCGCCGAGATCCTGCTTTGGCGCGCGGCGGCGCAGAAAGCGCGCCAGCGCAGGCTGATGCGCAGTATAGATCGCTTCCATGCTCGCCGTTGAACCAAAGCCTGTCCAGTCGGACGGCGGCACGGGGTCGCCGCTGCTCAGGGCCGGTGCGCGCTTCTGTTCGTCTTCGAAATCCATGTCCATCGCCTCCGGTCGGACCGGAAGGCAGGATGCCGGGAGGTAAGAACATACTCGGAAAAATATGCGCCGCCGCCTTTAGCCCGAAGGCCTGGACATACGCGTCGGCCACCCGGCAACGGATGGGAATATCATAAAGGCCCGAGCAGAATTCTTACGTTCCGGCACCGCGCGCCTTCTGGCCCGGTGCATGGTAAGCATAGCCGGACGTAACGTCAGGGCAAGCCCGCGCCACGCAATTGGGTCCAGATTGAGTCTTTTTGGCTGGGGACCTCGATTTGTCGCGTGAAGCTATGATTCGCCTTTGCCCGACTGGCCCTATTCCCTGTTGCGCTGCAACGCGGTCATGGATTTGATCGTATCATTACCCTATGTGGGCATCATCGCACCCGCCCGGCCTCTGTTCGTAAGGACATGCACACTGGGCGGGTCTTTTTTTGGCATAGCGGACGCATGCGAATGACGCGCTAACGTCCGCGATAGGGCTCGCAAGCGATCCCGTCGCCGTCGCCGTCCATTTCCGGCCGGTAACCGGGATGACCTCGGCGGAGCGGAGCCGCACCCGCCGCCCAGGCTTCCTTGCAATTGCGGAAATAGGCTCCGGTCGGCCTCGGCCCTGGCACACGGACTGGCGCCGCGTCTCGCGAAAGGCCCGGCGTTCGGCGCCCCGGCCTCGGATGCGCTGCGCGATAGTCCGCCGGAATCTGGAATGTGCCGGCCCACACGCCGAGACCGGCGGCGCGGGCGCGAGCCTCGGCAGCGACATAGCGGTCGCTAAAATGCGGCAGGGCGACCGCAAGGCCCGCATCGACCATCGTACCGCCGAGATCGACCGAACTCGCGCGGCATGTGGCGACGATCCGGTCATAATCGTCGATATCCTTCTGCTCGCATACGACCGATGTTCCAGCGACGAGCGTCGCGAGCTTCGACGCGGCTTGTTTTCCGCAAGGCCAGGACGCGCCGCCACGTTCGCAATTCTGCGCCAGCTCGGGCGCATCGACCCCGAAGAGCCGCACCGAGATTCCGCTGAGGTCGAGCGAATCGCCGTCGGCCGCGCGGGCCGGGCCGCTGACCTGCTGCGCCGAGGCAGGAAGGGCGAAAAGAAGGAAGGCGGCGGTGATCGTCAGTCTCATGCGCTGCCCATAGCGTGATCCGGTGAGCAAATCCTTGCCGTCCATCTCCATTCCGGCACGCACGGAGCCAGCCGGTGCAAATCCGGCGAGATGAATGGCGCGCCCGTGCGCGCAACGGCGCCGCACCACCTTTTTCCCCGGCCGCAGGCGGCCTCCTCGCGGGCGCTTCGCGCGCAAAAAGCCGGTGCGGCGCCGTCCTTCGCTGGTGCTCCGGCCCTTCGGGTGCGCGAGCTGGCCTGACGCCATTCCCTGGCCGCCGGTGCCCCGGGGATGGCCCCGGGCTTCGCAGGAGCAATATCATGGCCGCAATCGGTCTTGTCAGCGGAACCAACGAAAAGGGCTTTGTGGGCCAGCTCGCGACGATCTCGATCCGCGTCCCCATCGAAATCCGCCCCAACCCGAGCAAGAACGGCGAGGTGCAGCCCGATTATCGCGTCTGGTCGGGCGGCGTCGAATGCGGCGCGGGGTGGCTCCGTCGCAGCGAGGCGTCGGGCAAACTCTATGTCTCGTTGACCCTCGAAGCCCCCGAGTTCGGGCCGCGGCGCATCTATGCCAATCTCGGCCGGGCGGCCGGGCAGGACAATCCCGAAATCTATGCCCTGCTGTGGAATCCGGCAGATTGACCGCAATCGGCGGCATCCTCGCGGCTGGTTCAATCTCGGCGTGCAAGGGTGTCGCCACCTTGTTAGGGTGACCACAATGCGCAGCAGCCTCGATCATCTACCCCCGCACAAACAGCGCGAACTCGAACGGATCGTCCAGATCGTCTTCGAAGAATTCGAGGATGCGCTCGCGCTCGCAACGCAGGACTGGAAGCGCAAGGGACGGATTTCGAAGATCATTCTCTACGGCAGCTATGCACGCGGCGGCTGGGTCGACGAGCCGCATACCGCCAAAGGCTATCAGTCGGATTTTGACCTGCTGATCATCGTAAACGACGATCGGCTCACCGATCGTGTCGAATATTGGTCGAAACTCGACGACCGGTTGATCCGTGAGCTTTCGGTGACGAAGACGCTGCGCACGCCGGTGAACTTCATTGTGCACAGCACCGGCGAGGTGAATGCCGGGCTGTCGCAGGGACGCTATTTCTTCATGGACGTCGCGCGCGATGGGATCGCGATTTATCAGGCCGTGGATGATGAATTGCCCGAACCGCAGCCGAAGACGCCGCATGCCGCGCTGGAAATGGCGCGGGAATACTTTGACGAATGGTATCCGAGCGGTGGCGAGTTTTTTGACAATTTCCGCTTCAATTTGGAGAAGGATCGGCGCAACAACGCAGCGTTTCAACTGCACCAAGCAACGGAGCGTTTTTACAATTGCGCCTTATTGGTATGCTCATTCTACTCGCCACACGTCCATAATCTCGCGTTCCTGAGGACGCAGGCTGAGCGTTTAGATCTTCGCTTGGCCGATGCTTGGCCGCGGGAGACCAAGGCCGATCGCTCGCGCTTCGAGAAGCTCAAGGAGGCCTATATTAAGGCTCGCTACTCGAAACATTATCGTATCTCCGAGGACGAACTGATTTGGCTCGGAGCTCGTGTCGAAGATCTTGCCACTATCGTGGAGACTATCTGCTTCGAGCGCATCGCCCAGCTCGAGGAAACGGCGCGGGCTGCCGGTTAATCGAGTACGACGGCTTTGCGCCCCATCTAAGTCGTAGCCGGCAGCCAAGTGCCCGCCTGAAACCGGCCGTTCGCCCAACAAGCACAGCGTTTCGGTAACGCGCCGGATGTATAAATATTGTTCGCGCCAGACCGGTTCTCACAATTGGCAGCGTGCGGTTCAGCTCGACGTACCCGAGTGCATAGCCAGCACAGGGACGCGGCAAAAATCAACCGCCGGATGATGAGGAGATAGCCCCTATCTGGATGTAGATTTTCGAGAATAGCGCTCGACAGCAAGTCCCTGCGTCCCCATCTCGCGCCGCGAGACGGGCAGAATGCCAAGGCAACCAAAGCAAAGCAATCCAGGGGACAGGGCGATGGCTGAAAGGGAAGGCGAAGGCGGAGCGGAACTTCCGCCGATCCTGGACGCGCGCCAGCTCGTGCGTATCGAGGCGGTCCACCGTGGCTTCTTCTACCAGCATCTCTACGCGGTATCGCTGCTGCTGCAGATGCAGGGCGATGCCCATGGATCGGTCGCGGTCGAGCGCGACGAAGATGTCGAGCTGCGGCGCGATGGCGAGACTCTCTATGTGCAGGTCAAGACGCGCGCTGCGACCTTGCAGCCCTATGACATTACGGGTGCGCTCGAGCGCTTTGCGGAGCTGCGCAAGGCGCATGCGGATGGCGAGCGCGCCGGGGCGGCCAAATTTGCGATTGTCACCAATGTCGAGCCGTCCCCGGGGCTCACCAAGCAGCTTGGCGATGCGGCGTGGCCTGACGATGTCGAACTCGTATCTCCGGCGCGCCCATCCGCGAGCGGTCTGCCCGCGCCGGGCGCCGACGTGCCGCGCCAGCTCGCGGCAACCGAAGCCGCGGCCGCCGCAGTGCCGTTCGGGGGACTTTCCCCGGCGACGCTTGTCATGAAACTCGCATCGATCGTCCAGCTGCGCGCGGCCGGAGCCGGGGGCCACATCATCTTGTCGGACGAGCTCGTGCCGATGCTCGAGCAGATCGTCGCTCAGCTTCAAGACTTTCCCGAACCGCCGCGGCCCTATTATCCGCAGCGCGACGAGCCCCCGATCCTGTCGGACGCGCGGTTCCGGCTAATCGTCGGGTTCTCGGGCGCCGGCAAGACTGCCTGGGCTTCCGAGGCCGCGCGGCACCGCGGCGAGCCGATCGCCTATTTCGATGCCGGAGGATTGCCGAGCGCGTCGATCGCAAGCAACCTCGCGCGCGAACTCGTCGCGCGCTTCGCCGGTGCGCCCGGCGAGGCGGCGCGCCTGCCGCCCGGCATCGGCCTCGATCTGCTGCGTGCCGCCGACGCCCTTCTGCTGCAGCAGGGCGTCCGTCCGCTCGTGGTCATCGACAATGCCCATGAACTGAGCGCAGCGGACCTTCGCCGAGTGGTCGATGCCGCGCCGAACACGGCCTTTCTCGCTCTCGCGCGGCCATGGCCCGACCGCGCGCTGATCGATGCCGAGCTCGGCATCGTGGCCGAGCAGCTCGAAGGCTATGATGTCGATACGGTGGCCGCCATATTCAGCGCCGAAGGCGCTGCGATCGATGTGGAGGAAGGCCTCGGCATCCTCGCGCTGACCGGCGGGCTTCCGCTCTACGTCGCCAATGCCGCGCGTCTCGCCTCATCGCATCATGGCGGGGATGCGTCGGCGCTTGTCGCCGCGATCCGCGAGCAGACGCTCGCGGTCGATACCGCGCAGGCGCTGATCCTTGAGCGCAGTTTCGCGGCGCTCAGCGATCGCGCCCGCGATGCCGCGGGCTGGCTTGGCATGTGCGACGTCCCGATCAGCGACGAGGAAGCGATGGCCTTCCTCGGCGATCTCGGCGAGCCTGGCCAGCGCGCTGCAGCGCTGCGCGAACTGCGCCGCGCGTCGATGATCGTCGCGACCCCCGGCGGCCTGAGCCTACACGACGCACTGCGGCCGCTGGCCGCCGCCCATGCGGCGGGCTTCGCAGCCGATCGAGTGACCGGCGCGCTCATCATTTTGCATCTGATGCTGATGCAGTCGCTTTCGCGCGCCTCGAACATACCGCGGTTGACCTTCATGGTTCGCCTGCTTCCGCGCGTTGGGCAGACCGATGCGCTAGTCGACCTTGCGACCTCGGAGATGTTCTACGAGCAAGGCAATCACGCAATCCTCTTCGATACGCTCACGGCGGCAGCCGAGGACGAGACCGCGAGCCCGCGTGACCGTTTCTGGGCGATGGATGCTGTCGCCTATTGGCAGAGCCGCGATGGCGGTGATCCCGATCGCGATATCGTGGCCCGCATGGTCGCTCTGGTCGATGCGCACCCCGAGTTCGAGGATCGCGAACGGCTCAATCTCATCTTCAAGCAGCTCGTCCTCGCGGGGAGCGATGGGGACCGCAAGGCGATAGACCGCCTGTCCGAGGCAGCGCGGCGCCTCGTCAAAGGCAAGGACGAGGAATCGCGCCTGTTCCGCTACAACCGGGCCGTCGCACTTTACCGGGCGGGCGCGCTGGACGCGGTACGTACTACGCTCGAGCCCCTGATCGATGATTTGTTCAAGCTGCTCGGTTTTCCTGAGCACAGGCTCGTGGGCGCAAACGGCCCCGGCCTCCTCGCCTTGCTCGAGGGTGTCGAGGATGTCGACGATATCAAGCGGACGGCGGATGCCCTGTCGCTATGGTGCGCGGTTGTAACCAGGTCGGGACATGCCCCCGGTCTCCGGCGGATCCAGGCGGCAAAGCTCTTTTACTCGACGCGTGCAGCACGATCGGCGGTTACCACCGCGATGGAAGCGGCCGATGATTTTCTGACCTTTATGGGCGACGCAATGGTTGCCCGGCAAACGATCGAGCAGCATGTACTGCCCGTCGTGCACGAGTTTGGGCTCACCGACATGACGCTGAGCGCACGCGGCCAATATGCGGTCGTACTGGCGTGGCGCGGAGACTTTGAAGCGGCAGACCGGGAGGTCGCATTGCTGCGCAACTTTGGCGGGGAGCCCGAACGGAGGGCGGAGTTTGCAAGACAGGCCGAGTTGATCGAAGACATTCGGAGCGGCCGTGAAATTTTGACGCCATTGCCGAACCAGCAACTTGGGCTTCACCTTGTTCGCCAGCCTAACCTGATCGGGCGCGGCACTCGCGATGATGCTCCTTGTCCGTGCGGATCGGGCCGGAAGTACAAGCGTTGCCATGGCCAGCGCCGGTAGGGAAGGACGGTTGCTGGGGTGACCTTCTCCGAACCGCTGTAAACAGAACGCGGAAGGTGGCATGCTCGTCGCCTTCGATGTCATCTAGTGGATCTCCCGTTCGATTATGGATGCAGCCAAGCCCTTGCGGCGCGTTAAAGTTGAGGCACTTCAGCCGGGCGACATTGTCTTGACGGCGACCAGCGGCAAAATCAGCCGGCTGGTCCGCCGGGCAAGCAAGGGCATGGTGTCGCACGCCATGATCTGCGTCCAGCATGGTTCAACGATCGATTCGACCGATGACGGTGTCCAAGCCAGCAATATCCAGCGCGAGCTCTATGATGCGGACGATTATGTCGCCGTGCTGCGCCTGCGCGATCCGCTGTCGGATATTGGGCTTCACAGGCTGATCGATTTTGCCCGTTCCGAGGTCGGCACGAGCTACTCGAAGGTCGAGGCCGCCCGGACCGTTATGGGCGGCCCGAAGCCCCGCACCCGAAAGATGTTCTGCTCGCGCCTCGTCGCCCGTGCCTATGCGGCCGCAGGCATTCCGTTGGTGATGGATCCCGATTACTGCACGCCGGAGGAATTGCGGACCAGTTCGCTCCTCTGCGAAGTTGCCGACATTCTTCAGGATGTGTCGGAGGCCGAGCTTGCGGCCTGGGACGCCCGGCCCAATCCTGTGGCCGAGATGCAGCGGTTGCACAACGAAATACTGGACTTCGCTCGGTCCATCGATCCGTCGATCGAGAATTTCAACGACCTCGATACCTTCGTTCAGCAGCACCCGGAGCATGACGAAAAGATCGCACGCGTTTACCGGGAGTCGGGCTACCTCGCTTTGTGGAAAGCGGATTTTGCGATCAATCCATGGCACTATGACATCGTCGAGATGGACGCGATCACGAATGATCGCACCGTCGCGGGCCTGCGCGAATATGCGATAGGTACGATCAGCGAGTTCCACACCGGCGGCCTGCGCTTTGCAGTCAATCTTGCACACTACGAGCATTCTCAGCTTGCTGGCGGTCGGCAGACGAGGTTCCAGCTCGTGCAGCTCTACCGGCGGCTCGTCCATAATGACCGCACCCGCCGAGATACGGCGCTCACCTGGCTGCGCCGCCGCTTCCCGGATGACGCGAAGCGATACCTTGAACGCATCGTCCCGCATTCGGAGCTTTGGTTCTCGATCGTCGATAGAGTCGAGCCCCGGCTCGGCATGATCGCACGCATGAATATCGAGGCGAAGGGAGACGCCTCGGGATGCTCGGCGTGCGGCGACCCCGCCAACGACTATCTGTTGGTCAACAGCGCCGATGCCATGCCGGGCGTTCCGTCACTCCGCCTCTGCTCCGATTGCGTCGTCATCCGCCGTTCGGGCGGCGAGATCCTGACGCCGATCGACGATTAGGCTGCGGCGTCCGCTGTGAGGCAAGTCTGCGGCTGATTGGAAGGGCGGGGTCTAAAAGTCGGCCAACGCCTCTCGGCGGCTATCTCGCTACCGCGTCCCGAATGTGATCACTTGACAAATGCGGCACCAAATGTTCATGGTCTGTTCTATTGTGGTAACGGAGGAGATCCTACTGGACGATATTATCCAGCGTTTGCGTTCCAGGTAGAACAGGATATGAGCCTGTCATGGGATTGGGGAAGCGCCATTGGAAGGACTTTTGCGGCGGAGACTCTCGCGCCTGTTCCTTCGGTGACTACGCCATCCGATGAAAGATCTTCGGCCTGAAAAGGCCTTCATTTTTCGTATCGTTCATCGTGACAATATGGATTGGATATTGAAGAACGGCGTTCATTGTCGAAGCGCGAACCAGATAAATCCAAACTATGTCGACATCGGGAATCCGGACCTGATCGGCAAGCGCAGTACGAGGGCAGTGCCGGCGGCGCCGCATGGCACTTTGAGCGACTATGTGCCCTTCTATTTCACGCCTCGTTCGCCGATGCTGTATAATATAAAGACGGGCTACAATGTTCCGCGCCGTCCCAATGAAGAGATAGTGATTCTTGTCTCCAGTCTCTTCAAGATCGTGGATCAGGAGATCGACTTTCTTTTCACGGACAGTCATGCCTATCTTCAAACGGCGCAATTTTATGATGATTTGGACAGGCTTGACGAGGTGGATTGGGCCATATTGCAAGCCAGTGATTTCAAACGCGACAATAATGATTTGGGTAAGTTCGAGCGCTATCAGGCCGAGGCATTGATCCACGAACATGTCCCGCTCGCCGCTCTTCGCGGTGTAGCGTGCTGTAACGAAGCCGAGGCGCAGAAGCTGCGCGGGCATATCGCTGCAGCAGACGTTGAGTTGAAGGTGGCTGCTAAACCGAGTTGGTATTTCTGATGATCACATATACGCAAGGCAATCTTCTCAAGGCTGACGCAGAGGCCCTGGTGAATACCGTCAACACGGTTGGCGTCATGGGCAAGGGCATCGCGCTCATGTTCAAGGAGCAGTTCCCAACCAACCTCAGGGCCTATGAAGCCGCGTGCAAGGCAGGCGAGGTCGACGTCGGACACATGTTCGTGACCGAACGGCTCGAACTCATGGGCCCGCGCTGGATCATCAACTTTCCGACCAAGAAGCATTGGCGGCATCCTTCGAAAATGGAATGGATCGACGACGGTCTTGAAGACCTGAAGCGTGTGATCGCCGAGAAGAAGATCCGCTCGATCGCGCTTCCCCCGCTCGGCAGCGGCAATGGTGGGCTCGAATGGCCGGTTGTTCGAGACCTCATCGCGCGCAAGCTCGGCGATCTCGACGGGGTCGAGGTGATCATTTATGAGCCGACCGCCCAGTATCAAAATGTCGCGAAGCGCGGCGGCGTGGAGAAACTGACGCCGGCCCGCGCGATGGTGGCGGAGCTCGTGCGGCGTTACGCTGTGTTGGGGTTCGAATGCACCCAGCTGGAAATCCAGAAGCTCGCCTATTTCGCGGAGCGCAGTCTCCAGCATCTGGGCATTCAGAACGATCTCGATCTCCGGTTCGAGGCCAATAGGTTCGGTCCCTATGCCGGTCGGCTCCGTCACCTTCTCGAGGCGCTCGACGGCAGCTATCTCCATAGCGACAAGCGGATCGCCGACGCGACCCCGCTCGACACCGTCTGGTTCGACGAGGCGAAACGCGACCGGGTTGCGGCATTCCTGGGATCGGAAGGCAAGGCCTATCTCCCGGCGCTCAACCTGACCGACGAGCTGATAGACGGGTTCGAATCCCCGCTCGGCATGGAACTGCTGTCGACCGTCGACTGGCTGGTCGAAAACGGAACCGAGCCGACTGTCCCGGGCATTCGGCGCGGCATTCGTGCGTGGCCGACGGGCGAAGAGGCAGCAAAGCGCAAGGATGAGTTGTTTAACGACCGTCTGATCGGCATAGCGCTCGAACGGTTAGCCGCCTGGTGCGGCAGCCGGGTAACGGCCGCACACATCTGACCGGAGACTATCGTGGCAGAAACGCAGATCGAATGGACTGACGCGACCTGGAACCCGGTCGCGGGCTGTTCGATCATGTCTGCCGGCTGCACAAATTGCTACGCTATGGAAATGGCGCGCCGCCTCGAGGCGATGCGCGTCGATAAATACAGCGGGCTGACGCGGCAGAGCGGGAACCGCACCGTCTGGACAGGACTGGTCCGGGAGGATCGCGACGCCCTCGCGATTCCGACGAAGTGGCGCAAGTCACGGAAAATCTTTGTCAACTCGATGAGCGATCTCTTCCACGACGCTGTCTCTGACGATTTCATTCTCGAGGTGTGGGATGTGATGCGTGACACGCCGCACCATCATTATCAGATCCTGACGAAGCGTCCCGAACGCATGGCCTCGATCCTCAACGAAACCATCGGCGAGGTCTTGCCCAATGTTTGGCTCGGCACCAGCGTCGAAGACAAGGCGGTAGCGCATCGCGTGGAAATCCTGCGACAGGTGCCCGCCGCCGTTCGCTTCATTTCGTTCGAGCCGCTGATCGGTTCGGTCGGGTCGATCGATCTCTCCGGTATCCATTGGGCGATCGTCGGCGGCGAAAGCGGCCGGTCGGCGCGCCCGATCAAGGAAGAATGGATCGACGAGATCCACGCCCAGTGCAATCGCCACCGCACCAAATTCTTCTTCAAGCAGTGGGGAACTTGGGGAGAAGATAATAAGAAGCGGTCCAAGAAGGCCAATGGCCGCATGTATCGCGGCAAGGCTTGGAACGACATGCCTGAGGCTCCTTTGGCACTCTAGTCCCAAGAGTGCCAATCGCCCCTTCTAGCTAGGGTGTCATTATGTTACGACGGGATTTGCAGCCCGTTGTTCCCCATGGAGCAAATGCTGAATCCTGAACCGCTCCGTAGCGGCCGAACAAGGATCGAGCGGTTATGGCGAAGAAACATTATGGGTGGGAACTGGGCAAAGAGCTTCCGAAACTGGGAGCGCACAGTCTCGCCAAGCATCAGGTATTCGAGCAGTACACCGAGCGCTACATCGAGATCCTCTCGCCGAATCCGGCCAAGACCGAACTAAATTTGTCGATTGTCGACGGTTTCTGCGGCGGCGGCGCTTATGACCTGAACGGTGAGACCGTCCCGGGCTCGCCAATGTTGCTGCTTGGGGCGGTCCAGCGCGCAGAGGCGCGGCTTGCCGCGGTCCGCAAGAACGGCTTCGATGTCCGGGACGACTATTTCTTCATCGATCGCAAGAAGCCGCACATCGACTTCCTGCATGATCGCATCCTGCAGTCGGAGCATGCGCCCGAACTCGGCCGATCTATCCATCTACGCAACGACAGGTTTGAGAACCAGGCCCTCCCGATTATCAACGCAATCAAGGCCAAGGGCTCGAGCCACCGCTCGCTGTTCTTTCTCGATCAATATGGCTGGAGCGACGTGACCTTCGCGACTGTGCGCACCATCTTCCAGCAGTTGAAGAACCCTGAGGTCATCATCACTTTCTCGGTCGACAGCCTCATCGACTATCTGACCGACCAGACCGCTTTGATGAGGAGCGGCCAAGCGATCGAACTCGATCCCTCGCTGGGCGAGGCACTGGCGGCGATGAAGACCGAAGACGGCCAGCGGTCGGTGATCCAAGGGTTCCTATATCGCCACATCCTGAACAATACCGGCGCCCGATATTACACGCCATTTTTCATCCGGTCACCCGACAGCCACCGTTCTTACTGGCTGCTCCACCTGTCTCAGCACGCGCGGGCGCGCGACGCGATGGCACAGTTGCATTGGGAGCTGCAAAACACCTTTGTCCATCCCGGCAAGGCAGGCTTCAATGCGCTCGGTTTCGATCCGTCGATCGACATGAACCAGCCGCGTCTCGAGTTCGATTTCGGCTCAAACGCGCGCCAGGATTCGCTGAATACCGCGATTGAGCAGCTGCCGGGCCTCTTCTATGACGACGCTGTTCGTCTGGGCGAGCCGGTCACGATCGCAAAGCTGTTTGCAGCCCGCTGCAATGAGACTCCTTTGACGCTTGATCTCGTTGCAGAAGCAGTCCGGAGGCTGCGCGACGATCATATGGAGCTTGAGGTCTTCACGAAGGACGGCGCGCCCCGCCTCCGGGCTATGAAACTTTCACCCAAAGACATCGTGCGAGTACCCATGCAAAAGTCCTTTCTTCATGCGGCGGCGACGACACGGCGCCGGACGTGACGGGCCCCAGCCATGCTTGGCAAGGCCCGACTCGGCAATGCGTTTCTGAGGCTTCTTTCCGAACGCTTGGGAGCCGGCTTTCCTCGCGGGGAGCGCGGCAAAACGCTTCTGACAGCCGCTGATTTCAGCGGCACCCACTCGGGTTCGCTGTTCACAAGCTACGCCTTCCTGACGATCGATCTCGATCGGAATGCCAACTGGTTTTCGGCCCAGCAGGCATTCCGTCAGCAAGAGCTGCGCAAGCGAAGAATGTCGTACAAGGCGCTCAACGACAGCGCCCGCCGCCGTGCGCTTCCATCCTTTCTGTTGATGTCAGACCGCCTCGTTGGCGCGTTGACAATCGTTGTTATGCCGCGTGACTTCGGGCCGCTCGTGCTCGATGCCGAGGGTGCCTCGGACGAGGTTCTCGACATCTGGAAGCCCGGCGTCCGCGAGCATCTCCAACGCATGGCCCATCTTGGCGGTATGATCACCGCCCATCTCTCTTGTCCGGGGCAAGATGTCTTCTTCATCACTGATCAGGACGAGATTGCGTCGAACACCGCGCAGCTCACTCGATTGACCGACGTCATCGGCCGGACAATCGGGCATTCGTCAAACCATGACTTCGGCCACTTGCGGGTCGGAACGACGAAGAGCGACGACGGCTCGCTCATGCTCGAGGATCTAGCAGCGATCGCAGATCTCTCGGCCGGAGCGGTCTGCGACATCATGGGCTCGATGGCACAGGAGGGTCTGGCGCCGAGGCATCGGGTCATCACGCCGCTGCCGGCACGGGTGACGTCCAAATCCAGAATGATCAGTATGTGGCTCAGCAAACGCGAGAGCAGCTTGCGCCGGGCGGTCATCATGCTGAAGCCGGGCGCGGACGGTGCGGGCCATACGGTCCAGTCAATCGCGCTCCATGCTTGGCAAGGGAACATCGTCATGCCGAGCGAGCGGTGGATGCCATAACCACCCGGCGCATCGCGAACGTCCGCGTCTCAATTCCTGCTAAAAGCTGCCTGACCGCACCCGGCCATCGTATCTCATTCAGCCGAATCGTGACGGCAGGCCCGCAGGCTAGGGCCACGAAACTTTGATGAGCTACCGCACGAAGCCACATCACTTTAACGGCCGAACATCGACTTGAGCCAGAAGATGGCCCGAACCCACCATCTTTCCGGATACCGCTCGGCATAATACGCTTCGCGTCGCCGGCCCTCCGCAGCTCGGCCATTCGCAATCTGCTTTTCCGTCCACCGGGTCGACCATTCTATCTCGCCACGATCAATCCAATAGTGCGCTCGGCAAGGCCGCTGCCAATTCCCGATGGAGGGATATAGAGATGGACCTTGAGGGTGGTCTGAGGATCAGCGTGCAATAGGCACCCCCGTCGGGGGGTGATCGGCGTGTAAAAAGGACCCCTTCATCCCGAGGATTTAGGCGGCTGACTGGTTTGATCAGTTGGCGAGAACGGGATGTTGGTAGTGGAGACAGTGGTTCGGATTCGGCGTGAGCATGCGTCTGGGAAGGCGATCAAGGCGATCGCCCGTGATCTTCGGTTATCGCGCAAGGTGGTCCGGAAGGCGATCCGGTCGCCGGAGGCGGTGTTCAACTACCAGCGCACAGTCCAGCCTTTACCGCGGATTGGCCCCTATCAGGAACGGCTCGATGTGCTTCTCGAGGAGAACGAGGCGCGAGGTCGCCGCGACCGGCTGCGGATGACGCGTATCCATGATCTGCTTGCGCGCGAAGGGTTCGAAGGTTCTTATGATGCGGTGCGCCGCTATGCGGCGCGCTGGCGTGTGACGCGCCGGAAGGATGCGGGCGAAGGTGCTCCGGCCTTCATCCCGATGACCTTCCATCCTGGCGAGGCTTATCAGTTCGACTGGAGCCACGAGGATGTAGAGATCGCCGGCAAGCCGATGCGGGTAAAGGTTGCGCACGCTCGTCTCTGCGCATCGCGCACACCTTACGTCCGGGCCTATCCGCGTGAGAGCCAGGAGATGCTGTTCGATGCTCATGCTCGGGCGTTCGCTTTCTTCGGCGGCGTGCCCCGGCGCGGTATCTACGATAATATGAAGACGGCGGTGACGAGCGTGTTCGCCGGTAAGGAGCGCGTGTTCAACCGCCGCTTCCTGATCATGACCGATCATTACATGGTCGAGCCGACGGCCTGCTCACCAGCAGCGGGATGGGAGAAGGGCCAGGTTGAGCAGCAAGTCCAGACGATCCGGGGCCGCTTCTTCCAGCCGCGGCTTCGGTTCGCCAGCCTAGCCGAGCTCAACGGGTGGCTGGAGGCGGAGTGCCGACGCTGGGCCGAGCATCACGCCCATCCCGAGCGCAGCGACATCACCGTCGCCGAGGCGCTGGAGATGGAACGACCGGCCCTGCAGCCGATCCTGGCACCGTTCGACGGCTTCCATGAGAGCGAGCACGCCGTCACCGGAACCTGCCTCATCAGCTTTGATCGGAACCGCTACTCGGTCATGTCGACGGCCGCGCGCCGGACCGTGCAGGTGCGTGCCTATGCCGATCGTATCGTCATCCGTTGCGGCGAAGAGATCGTCGGGGAGCATGAGCGCCACTTCGGTCGGAACCGCACCATTTACGATCCTTGGCATTATCTGCCGGTCCTCGCGCACAAGCCCGGCGCGCTCCGTAATGGCGCGCCGTTCCAGGACTGGGATCTGCCGCCCGCGCTGCATCGATTACGGCGAAGGTTGGGCGTCGGGGACGAAGCAGATCGCAGGTTCGTGCGGGTCCTCTCGGCGGTGCTCACCGATGGTCTGGAGTTGGTCGAAGCTGCCACGCGCGAAGCGCTGGCGACCGGAACGGCCAGCGACGAGCTGATCCTCAACATCCTCTCGCGGCACAGCGAGCCGGCGACGCCCCATAGCATCGTCACCTCGGAAGACCGGATGCTGCGCCATCCTCCGGTTGCCGACTGCGCTCGCTATGATCTGCTGCGAGGCTATGATGCAGCGGCATGATATGATCGATACGATGCGTGGCCTTGGCCTCAAGGGTATGGCTGCGGCGTTCGACGAGGCCGTCACCACCGGCCTCCAACGCAAGCGCACCATTATGGAGATACTGACCGACCTGCTCCGCGCTGAAGCGACCCACCGGGATGCAGCCTCGATCCGTTATCGCATGACGGCGGCCAGGCTACCCGTGGTGAAGGATCTGGAGCGGTTCAGCTTCGACGGCACTCCGATCAATGAGGAGATGATCCGGTCCCTTCATGATGGCTCCTTCCTGCCATCCCGGCGCAATATCGTGCTTGTCGGCGGCACGGGGACGGGGAAGACCCACCTTGCCATCGCGATCACCGCCAATGTCGTGCGAAGAGGCGCTCGCGCCCGCTACTTCAACACCGTCGATCTGGTGACACGCCTCGAAGAGGAGACCCGGATCGGCAAGGGCGGGACCCTGGCGGCGCAGCTGTCGCGGCTCGACCTGATCGTGCTCGACGAGCTTGGATATCTGCCGTTCGCACGCTCGGGAGGGCAGTTGCTGTTCCACCTCATCAGCAAGCTTTATGAGCGCACCAGCGTCATCATCACCACGAACCTCGCGTTCGGCGAGTGGCCTACCGTCTTCGGCGATCCCAAGATGACCACGGCGCTGCTCGACCGCGTCACCCACCACTGCGATATCGTCGAGACGGGCAACGATAGCTGGCGCTTCAAAAACCGCAGCTGACCGCCACCTTCGCCGCCTTCAAAAATCTATCTTGCGCTGCGTGCGCCTCCGGTCGGGCTACGCCCGACCTCCGCCGCACGCAGCGCAAGGCTCACCTCAACAAACCCCCATCATATCCGCAAGGGGGTCCTTCTTCGACGCCGATCGGGGGTCCCGTTTGAACGCCGTTTGACAGGTTACGCAAAGGTCGCTGGTCGACAACGGCTTGCCCTCTCCCTCATGAATGAAGAGGTCGATAAGCATCTCCCAAGCGGGTTCGCCAAATAATTCCTCCGCCCCGATGAGCTGGCGGCGCAGCAGTCGGCGGCGAAGCGTCGCTCGTGCGTTCTCCAGCGCGGCGCCGTTACCCCCACCTGTCTCCTGCCTCGGCGACTTGAGCGTGACGCGGGCTGTTCGCGATCGCTGGCGGGCGATCTGGTCGCGGCTGGTAATGTGGCGGGTGTGGCATGCACCGACGACAATATGGTCGACGAGATTGATGTCGAGCGAACGCGCAACCGCGTCGATGTGCTGCGTCGCTTGCTCGTCCTCCTTGCTCGGGGTCGGATCGCCGCTCGGATGATTGTGGATGAGGATGATGCCCGCGGCGTTGAGCTCCAGCGCGCGGCGGAAGATCGTGCGCGGGTAAACGGCCAAGTGGGCCAGCGTTCCATCTTGGAGGCATTCGTCGGCGATCAGCCGATGGCGTGCGTCGAGGAAAAGGATCCGAAGTCTCTCATCCTTGAGCGATCCCATCGATGCAATGAGATAGCGGCGCAGGTTGGGGTCCAGCGGATCGATCGCCCCCGCTTCCAGTTCACCCCGCATCGCTTCGAGGAACATATTATGCGCTCGGATCAACAGGAGCGCCGCGTTCGAATTTGCCCCGAGAACCCGGGCAAGCGCTTCGGGCGGCTGCGACCAGATATTGCCGAGACTGCGAAACTCGGCCAGCAGCGCGGACGCTATCGCTTCGCTGCCGTCGGGGTCGATCGCCGAGATAAAGGCACCCAGGACGGATCGCTGCCGTTCCGTTTTAGCCGTCGTTGATGCCGCCAGGTTGCCACGACGAGGAGCGGCGCCAGAGGCCAGGAGCCGGCAACCTGCATCGTCAGATAGGCTGCCGAGTGCAGGTCCATCTCGATCGCGCGTGTCGAATGCGCGATGAGGGGCAGGAATTGCAGCGCCGCCGCGATCATTGGCCAGAAGCGATGCGCCATCAGCGCGATGGCTAGCGTCGCTGCCGCCGCGGCGAGATCGATCAGCAGGTGCCCGGTGTCCACTGCGAGATATTGCACTGGAACGAACAGGTGCAGCGCTTGGTCTGTCAGAAGCATGGCGAGAAGCACGCCCGCCATCGCCCGTTCGGGTCCCCCGCCTTTGCGCATCGCATAGGCAAGGGCCACCAGCAGGATTGTCACGAAGAAAGCGATCCGCAGCATCGTGATCACAGACCATGCCGATGGCTCCTGGTCAATCTCGTCAAAGAGCAGCGGCAAGTGCCGCAGAATTGGGCGCAATCTCCGGGCACTCATGGAGATCGAGCCCCGCCGTCTCGCGGCCGATTTCGGCAAGCTCCCCATGAACGCGCAATATGTCGCCACTGACGCCGACGAGGGCCACTTGCGCCTTGGCCAGCCGCTGGATCGTCGCATGACCTCTGGCAGCAGGGACGCCAATCGTATCACGGCGCGCCGTGACCACGGTCGCCATCAGCGACGACACGGCGATCAAAGCGTCGTCGATCTGGGTTTCGGCGGCGGGCACCGCCTTCTGGAGTCGCGCTGCATTCAGGTTGATCGGCTGGGTCATAACTTCTCCTTTCCGAAGACGCGATGCGTCTCGGTTCAATGAACACGAAGGGTGAAGGGATTAGCTGGAGAGCAGCCGCGTCAGCGTCTGACCAATGGCGAGACCTGCAAGGATGATGAGGAGCAGGAACAGGAATATCGCTGCAATAATCGCCATCCTCTTCGCTGCTTTGTAATCGCGCCTCCAGACAATCCCGAACGGGGGGCTGCTGCCCGATCGTTCGGCGTCGGTCCCGAGGCTGGCTAGCAGTCCCGGGTCGTCGGCCGAACGCCCGTCTGGAAAGTTGGATGGCACCAGTCGTGGCGGTTGGGGAAGTATGATCGGATCACATAGTATCCGATCATAGGTCTGTTTGAGGCGTGCGTAGATGATAGCGGTCTCGTCGCGGCCCGAGGCGCCCAGGATATCGCGCGCCGCAGTTAGCCTGAGATCGACCGCTTGCTTGGAGATGTCGAGCCGCCGCGCAATCTGTTTCGACGTCTGCCGCTCGAGCAGCAAATCGAGACAAGCGCGCTGCTTGTCGGTCAGACGCGCCCAGCGCGCCGCCTCATGTGATGGGTGCGACCCCGAATCAGTCATAGTTACACTGTTGTCAAAATCGCGCGCAGCACAAGCTTCCCGCTCCACTTCGCGTTTGCTTTGCCCATGTTACCTCCACGGCGCCTACGCCGCTCCCTGTCTTTCTATCCCATTGTACGACGACACGAAAAGCTTGTTGAACTCCCGACTTTTCTGCGCCTCTTACTCGTCCCCATCGAGCCGGGCATGTCCGCCGGGCCCTGAAAACGGGGTCCCCGATGGGCACAGAACCGAACCGGCTGGAGGCACGTCATCGTAGCGCGCGCATGCTGCGCACGGCGCTCGGCGATGCGATCGCCGAATGGCTCGCCGATCCCCAGATCATCGAAATCATGCTCAATCCCGACGGCCGCCTGTGGGTCGATCGGCTGGGCGAGGGCATCGCGGACAGCGGCCGGACGCTGACCCATGCGGATGGCGAGCGCATCATCCGGCTCGTCGCCCATCATGTGGGCGCCGAAGTTCATGCCGCCGCCCCGCGCGTCTCGGCCGAGCTGCCCGAGGGCGGTGAGCGCTTCGAAGGCTTGCTGCCGCCAGTCGTGACCGCGCCGACCTTCGCGATCCGCAAACCCGCAATCGCGGTCTTCTCGCTCGAAGATTATGTCGCGGCCGGCATCATGCTTGCCGGCGAGGCTGAGGTTCTGCGCGCCGCTGTCCGCGATCGCCTCAATATCCTTGTCGCGGGAGGGACCGGAACCGGCAAGACGACGCTCACCAATGCGCTGCTCGCCGAGATTGCCGGCAGCAGCGACCGCATCGTCCTGATCGAAGACACGCGCGAACTGCAATGCGCCGCCCCCAATCTCGTCGCGATGCGCACCAAGGACGGGGTCGCTTCGCTCTCCGATCTTGTCCGGTCTTCCTTGCGGCTGCGCCCCGACCGCATCCCGATCGGCGAAGTGCGCGGCGCCGAGGCGCTCGACCTGCTCAAGGCTTGGGGCACCGGCCATCCGGGCGGCGTCGGCACGATCCACGCGGGCAGCGCGCTCGGCGCGCTCCGCCGCATGGAACAGCTGATCCAGGAGGCCGTGGTCACCGTGCCGCGCGCTTTGCTCGCCGAGACGATCGATCTTGTGGCCGTGCTCGTCCGCGACGGCACCGGCCGCCGCCTGTCCGAACTGACGCGGGTCGATGGGCTCGATCCGGCGACCGGCGAATACCGCCTCATTCCCTCTGTTCCCGCAGGAGACCTCACATGAAATTTGCCTGTCCCAATCGCGCGATGCTGGGCGCAGCCGCCTTCGCCATCGCCTTCACTCTCTCGGCGCCGGCTCACGCCGGCGGCTCGTCGATGCCCTGGGAGGCACCGCTCCAGTCGATCCTCGAAAGCATCGAAGGGCCCGTCGCCAAGATCGTCGCGGTGATCATCATCATCGTGACCGGTCTCAGCCTCGCTTTCGGCGACACGTCGGGCGGCTTCCGCCGGCTCGTGCAGATCGTTTTCGGCCTGTCGATCGCCTTCGCGGCGTCGAGCTTCTTCCTGTCCTTCTTTTCCTTCGGCGGCGGGGCGCTCGTCTGATGAGCCGGGACGGCGAGGTGCCGGGTTTCTTCGCTCCGGTCCACCGAGCGCTCGCCGAGCCAATCCTGCTCGGCGGTGCGCCGCGCAGCCTCGCGATCGTCAACGGCACGCTCGCCGGTGCGATCGGGCTGGGCCTTCGGCTCTGGCTCGCCGGTCTCGCCATCTGGGCGATCGGGCACGCCCTCTCGGTCTGGGCCGCGCGCCACGACCCGCAGTTCGTCGACGTCGCCCGGCGTCACCTCAAATATCCCGTCTGGATGCAGCCATGATGAACCTCTCCGAATATCGCACCAAATCCGCTTCGCTCGCCGATTTCCTGCCTTGGGTGGCGCTCGTCGCCGAGGGAATCGTCCTCAACAAGGATGGCTCGTTCCAGCGCACCGCGCGGTTCCGCGGCCCCGATCTCGACAGCGCGACGCCCGCCGAGCTCGTCGCGGTGACCGCGCGGCTCAACAGCACGCTGCGCCGCCTCGGTTCGGGATGGGCGGTGTTCGTTGAGGCGCAGCGCGTGCCTGCGCTGTCCTATCCCGTGTCCGACTTCCCCGATGTGGTGTCCGAGCTGGTCGATGTCGAACGCCGTGAGCAGTTTCGCGAGGAAGGCGCGCATTTCGAGAGCTTCTATTATCTGACGCTCTTGTGGATGCCGCCCGCGGAAGAGGCCGCGCGCGCCGAGGCCTGGCTCTATGAGGGGCGCTCGAAGACCGGTGTCGATCCCAAGGAATTGCTGAAAAGCTTCATCGACCGCACCGGGCGCATGCTTCATCTCATTGAAGGTTTCATGCCCGAGGCCGAATGGCTGGATGATAGCGAGACGCTGACCTATCTCCACAGCTGCATCTCGACTAAGGTCCAGCGCGTCCGCGTTCCCGAGACCCCCGCCTATCTCGACGCACTGCTCGCCGACGAAGCGCTGGTGGGCGGCCTCGAACCGCGGCTCGGCGACCATCATCTGCGCACGCTCACCATCACCGGCTTTCCGAGCGTCACCTTTCCCGGCCTCCTCGACGAGCTGAATCGGCAGGCCTTCGGCTATCGCTGGTCGTCGCGCGCGATCATGCTCGACAAGACCGATGCGACAAAACTGCTGACCAGGATCCGGCGCCAATGGTTCGCCAAGCGCAAGTCGATCGCCGCGATCCTCAAGGAGGTGATGACCAACGAGGCGTCGGTCCTGATGGACAGCGATGCCTCGAACAAGGCGGCCGATGCCGACATGGCGCTCCAGGAGCTTGGCGCCGACGAGGCGGGCATCGCTTATGTCACCGCGACGATCACGGTCTGGGATCGCGATCCGGCGCTCGCAGCCGAGAAGCTCAGGCTCGTCGAGAAGATCGTCCAGAGCCGCGACTTCACCTGCACGGTCGAAGGCGTCAACGCGCTCGAAGCCTGGTTCGGGAGCCTCCCCGGCCATGTTTATGCCAATGTCCGCCAGCCCCCGGTCTCCACCCTCAATCTCGCCCACCTCATTCCCTTATCAGCGGTGTGGGCGGGGGCGGAACGGGACGAGCATTTCGGTGCAGCCCCCTTGCTTTACGGCAAGACCGAAGGCTCGACCCCGTTCCGCCTCACTCTTCATGTCGGCGATGTCGGCCATATGCTGGTCGTCGGACCGACCGGCGCCGGCAAGTCGGTGCTGCTCGCGCTGATGGCGCTCCAGTTCCGCCGCTACGAAGCCAGCCAGATTTTCGCCTTCGATTATGGCGGCTCGATCCGCGCCGCGGCGATCGCGATGGGCGGCGACTGGCAGGATCTCGGCGGCGCGCTGCACGATGCCGGCAGCGCGGGATCGGTCGCCCTGCAGCCGCTTGCCCGCATCAACGAAGCGGCCGAGCGCGCCTGGGCGGCCGAATGGCTCGCCGCCTTGCTCGCGGGCGAAGGGGTGAATGTTGATCCCGCCGCCAAGGAGCATATCTGGTCCGCGCTGAATTCGCTCGCAACCGCGCCGGTCGCCGAGCGCACGCTGACCGGCCTCGCCGTGCTTCTCCAGTCGCAGGAATTGAAGCTCGCGCTCGCGCCCTATCTGGTCGGTGGTCCCTGGGGCCGGCTGCTCGACGCCGAGGCCGAGCATCTTGGGACGGCGCGCGTGCAGGCGCTCGAAACCGAAGGGCTGGTCGGCGCATCCTCCGCGCCGTCGGTTCTCGCCTATCTCTTCCACCGGATCGAAGGCCGGCTCGACGGCTCGCCGACGCTGATCATCATCGACGAAGGCTGGCTCGTCCTCGACAGCCCCGCCTTCGCGGCGCAGCTGCGCGAATGGCTGAAGACCCTCCGCAAGAAGAATGCGAGCGTGATCTTCGCGACGCAGAGCCTCGCCGACATCGAAGGCTCGCGCATCGCGCCGGCGATCGTCGAAAGCTGCCCGACACGCATTTTCCTGCCCAACGAGCGCGCCGCCGAACCGCAGATCGCGCGCATCTACGAACGCTTCGGGCTCAACGATCGCCAGATCGAGATATTGAGCCGGGCGACCCCGAAGCGCGACTATTATTGCCAGTCGCGGCGCGGCAATCGGCTGTTCGAACTAGGCCTTGGCGATGTCGCTCTCGCCTTTACCGCCGCCTCCTCGAAAACCGACCAGATCAAGATCGGCGAGCTGATCGAAACCCGCGGCCATGCCGATTTCGCCGAATTCTGGCTGCGTCACCGCGGGCTCTACTGGGCCGCCGATCTGCTCGCCAATCTCGAAACCCCCGACCACCTGAAGGAGTGAATGCCATGAAAAATGTGATCAACCGGGCGCTGTTCGCCGCGCTGCTCGCCGGATCGTCCGTGACCGCGATCGGCACATCCGTCCCCGCTGCGGCGCAGGTCGGCGGCATCGTCCACGATCCGCGCAACTATGCGCAGAATATCCTGACCGCCGCGCGCACCCTCGAGCAGATCAACAATCAGATCAGCATGCTGCAGAACCAGGCCACCTCGCTGGCCAATGAGGCGCGCAATCTGACGAGCCTGCCGGTCTCGACCCTGCAGGAACTACAGGGTCAGGTCGATCGCACCCGCCAATTGCTGAGTGAGGCGCAGCGCGTCGCCTTCGACGTCGGCGATATTCAGACCGCCTTCGATGCCCGCTACAAGGGGGCGGCCCTGTCAGGCTCGCAGGCCGCAATGGTCGCCAATGCCGAGGCGCGCTGGAACGATAGCGTCGGCGCGTTTCAGGACGCGATGAAGGTGCAGGCCGGCGTCGTCACCAATATGGGGGTCACGCGGCAGTCGATTGGCACCCTCGTCTCGGCGAGCCAGTCGGCGGCCGGCGCTCTGCAGGCGGCGCAGGCCGGCAACCAGATCCTCGCGGTCCAGTCGCAGCAGCTCTCCGATCTCGCCGCCGCGATCGCCGCGCAGGGCCGCGCGCAGATGCTCGATGCCGCGCGCAGCGCCGCCGCCGAAGCCGAGGGCCGCGAACGCTTCCGCCGCTTCCGCAAAGGCAATTGAGATGGGCCGGGCGGCGAAGATCGCGGCAGTCGCGGTGATGGGCGGCCTACTCATGACGCTGGCGATCCTGCACCTCTCCTCGCCGCCCGCGCCCAATGCGTCTCCCCCGAACCGCATCGCGGCGGACGCAAACCCCGTCGCTTCGACCGTTTCGGAGCGCTGCCGCACCGTGACCGTGGCCGATACCGAATGCGCCGCCGCCTGGGAGGCGAAGCGCCGCCATTTCTTTGGACAGAAGGACTAGCCGCATGGAAGACACCGGCGTGATCGACCAGTTTCTGGCGGTCTTCTCGACCTATATCGACAGCGGTTTCGGCCTGCTCGGCGGCGAGGTTGGCTTCCTCTCCTCGACGCTCATCGTCATCGACGTGACGATCGCGGCGCTGTTCTGGGCGTGGGGCGCCGACGAGGACATCATCCAGCGCCTCGTCAAGAAGACGCTCTACATCGGTGTCTTCGCCTTCATCATCGGCAATTTCCAGACCCTCGCCGTCATCATGCTCGAAAGTTTCGCGGGGCTGGGGCTCAAAGCCAGCGGCGGCGCGATGTCGATCGGCGACTTCATGCGCCCCGGCGTCGTCGCCGCGACGGGGATCGATGCGGCGCAGCCTCTGCTCGATGCCTCCGCCGACTTGGTCGGTCCGGTCGGCCTGTTCACCAATTTCGTGCAGATCATGATCCTGCTCATCGCCTGGGTGATCGTCGTGCTCGCCTTCTTCATCCTCGCGGTGCAGGTCTTCGTCACCATCCTCGAATTCAAGTTGGTGACCCTCGCCGGCTTCGTGCTGCTGCCCTTTGCCTTCTTCGGCCGCACCGCCTTCATGGCCGAGCGCGTTCTGGGGCATATCGTCTCATCGGGCATCAAGGTGCTGGTGCTCGCGGTCATTACCGGCATCGGCGTGACCCTGTTCGATCGCTTCATGCAGGCGGGGCTTGGGCCGGAGCCCGACATCGAACAGGTCATGGCCATCGCGCTCGGCGCATTGACCCTGCTCGGCCTCGGCATCTTCGGTCCTTCGATCGCCAATGGCATCGTCGCTGGCGGCCCGCAGCTCGGGGCGGGTGCGGCGGCAGGCACCGCGGTTGCGGCCGGCGCGACGCTCGCTGCCGGGGCGGCGGGAGCAACGCTCGCAACGGGAGCCGCCGCAGCGGCGGCGCGCGGCACGGCCGCCGCCGGCGCGCGCGGAGCGGGCAGTGCTTCGGCTGCCTATGCCGCGGGATCGGCCGGGAAGAGCGGGGCAAAGGCCTTTGGGGCGGGGCTCGCCAATGTGGCGCGGACCGCAGCCAGCGGCGCTGCTGCTCCTGTTCGCAGCATGGCCGAGCGCATCCGGTCGAACTTCGCGGCGGGCCGCGATGGGCCAGCGGGCGGCGCCGCGCCCGCGCGCGGCGCGGATGGACCCCCGCCCTGGGCCGCCGCGATGCGGCGGCGCCAGACGATGACGCAGGGCGCAACGATCGGCGCCCAGACCCTGAAGGGCGGCGACAGCCATGGCGCCGGATCGGCGCCCGACATCAGCGAAAAGGACTGATCCCATGTTCAAAAGACCCTCCAATCATTATGGCCGCGCGCCCGAGCCGGTCACGCCCTACCAGCGCGCCGCGCAGGTCTGGGACGACCGGATCGGGTCGGCGCGCGTTCAAGCGCGCAACTGGCGCTTCGCTTTCTTCGGTTCGCTCCTCATCTCGGGCGGACTGGCCGGCGGGCTCGTCTGGCAGGCCGCGCGTGGCACGATCACGCCTTGGGTCGTCGAGGTCGACAAGCTTGGCGCCGCGCGTGCCGTCGCGCCCGCCGACGGCGACTATCGGCCGACCGATCCGCAGATCGCGTTCCACCTCGCGCGCTTCATTGAGCACGTCCGCTCAATCCCCGCCGATCCGGTCGTGCTCCGTGCCGACTGGCTCAGTGCCTATGATTTCGCGAGCGCGACCGGAGCGCAGGCGCTCAATGACTATGCGCGGACCAATGATCCCTTCGCCGAGGTCGGCAAATTCCAGGTCGCGGTTGATGTTTCCAGCGTCATCCGCGCCTCGAAGGACAGCTTCCGCATCGCCTGGACCGAGCGCCGCTATCAGGACGGAGGCCTGATCGAGCGCTCGCGTTGGTCTGCGATCGTCACCGTCACACTCCAGCCGCCACGCACCCCTGACGCGATCACGAAAAATCCGCTCGGGCTTTTTGTCACCGCCATCAACTGGTCGAAGGAACTCAGCCAATGACGACGCCATATTCCCTCCCGATCGCGCTCGGGGCCGCCCTTGCTTTGCTCGCCGCGCCCGCCGCGGCAAGCGATCCAGCCGATCCCCGCCAGCGCGTCGGTCGTGCCAATGCCGAGGCGCGGGTCCAGCCTGACCGCCAAGCCTATCGCAACGCGATCCAGCAATATGCCTGGTCAGAAGGGGCGCTGTTTCAAGTCTATGCCGCGCCCGGGCAGGTCACCGACATCGTGCTGCAGGAAGGCGAGCAGCTCGTCGGTCCGGGTCCCGTCGCGTCGGGCGACACGGTGCGCTGGATCATCGGCGACACGGTGAGCGGTGCAGGCACACGGCGCCGCGTCCATATTCTCGTGAAGCCAACCCGCTCGGACATCATGACCAACATGATCATCAACACCGACCGTCGCACCTATCATGTCGAACTGCGCGCGACCGCCGCATCCTATATGGCGTCGGTCTCCTGGACCTATCCCGCCGACGAGCTCATCGCCTTGCAAGTCGCCGAGGCCGAGGCGGCGCGCGCCGCGCCTGTGGCCGGGGCGATCGATCTGGCGGCGCTCAATTTCCGCTACCGGATTGCGGGCGACAAGGTCGATTGGCGCCCGGTCCGCGCCTTCGACGACACGCGCCAGCTCTTCATCGAGTTTGGCGCAGATATCGCATCGGGCGACATGCCGCCGCTGTTCGTCATCGGCAGCAGCGGCGAAGCCGAACTCGTCAACTACCGGGTGCAGGGGCGCTACATGATCGTCGACCGCCTGTTCGAGCGCGGCGAACTCCGCTTGGGGGCCGGGAAACAGGCGCGGACCGTCCGGATCGAGCGAGAGACGCCGCGCCGCCGGGGCCGGTCATGACCGAGCGCGAGGATCAGGTCGTGCCGCCAGCCGAGGGGCTAGGCGACGAAAATCGCACCGCGCAACCGCCTGCCGTCGATGCCTTCCGTCTGCGCGGGGAACCGCCGCGGGTCATGCGCCTGTCGCGCAAGACGCTGGCCAGCATCGGCGCTGCCTTGGGAATCGCGATCGGCGGCGCCTTGCTCTGGGCGCTGCAACCCTCAGCGCCCAAGTCGTCCGATAATCTCTATTCTGCCGACACGGCGAACCGCGCCGAGGTCGTGACGGGCGCTCCTGCCGACTATGGCAAGGTGCCGAAGCTGGGACCGCCGCTGCCCGGCGACCTCGGGCGGCCGATCGTCGCAGCGCAGCGCGATGGCGAAATCGTCCCGGTGCCGCCGATGGGCAGTTCGCCAGCTGGCGCGCGCTCACCGGCCGACGAGGCGCGCGACCGGGCGCGGCAGGAGCGCGAAGCCGCCGCCACCAGTCGTCTCTTTCTTGGCGGCGGGTCCGCGGGTGCAGGCGTGGCCGAGGCGCTGCGCGGATCGATCGAGCCTGCCGCGGACGCACCGGTGCCGGTAGCCGGTGAGCGAAGCCCGGTCGCGGCGCGCCGTGCCTTTCTCGAAGGCGGCGCCGGTAAACCGAACGAGAGCCCCGAACGCATTGGCGGACCCAGCTCGCCCTACATCCTCCAGAGCGGGAGCGTCATCCCGGCGGCGCTGATCACCGCCATTCGCTCCGACTTGCCCGGGCAAGTCACCGCGCAGGTCACGCAAAATGTCTATGACAGCCCGACCGGTCGCACCCTGCTCATACCGCAGGGCGCGCGGCTCATTGGCGAATATGACAGCGAAATATCCGTGGGGCAGGAGCGCGTCTTGCTGGCCTGGAACCGGTTGATCCTGCCCGGTGGCCGATCGATCCGGCTCGATCGTCAGCCCGGCGCCGATTCGCGGGGCATGGCGGGGCTTGCCGATCGCACCGACCATCATTGGGGGTCGATGCTGCGCGCGGCGCTCGTCTCTACGTTGCTCGGCGTCGGAGCCGAACTTGGCTCGGACGGGGATGATGCGCTCGTGCGGGCGCTTCGCGACGGGCCGCAGGATACGGTCAACCAGTCGGGACGGCGGCTCGTCGAGCGTCAGATGAACATCCCGCCAACCCTCACGATCCGCCCCGGCTTCGCTTTGCGGGTCCTTGTCACACGCGACCTGATCCTCGAACCGCCGGCGGGTGCGGCCCCATGAGCAAGCTGCGCCTAGGCCCCATCGCCGACGACAAGCCCGTGAAGCTGTCGATCGAATTGCCGGGATCCCTCCATCGCGAATTGCTCGTCTATGCCGAGGTGCATGCGAAGGCTAATGGCCTCGCGGCGCCTATGGCGCCGGAAAAGATCGCGGTGCCGATGATCGAGCGCTTTATCGCGACCGATCGTGGATTTGCGACGGAACGGCGGCGGCGCTGAGTGTCTGCGGCGTCATCCTCACGTCGGTCAGGCTTGATCGCCCATATGTGTTCGTCCAAACCGCTGACGGCGGTGCGCCAAAAAAAGACGCCCGCGCGATCGAAACCGTGCGGGCGTCAGATGAAGATCTCTGTTTCCTGAAAGGAAGAGCTCTTCTGGGTCGCACGGCGCGGATAGCGTCGCGAGCCGACCGATAATTGTACGGCAGCGCCAAAAGATTCCCCGGAGCTCAAACCGATGTCGGTGTTCGGTTGGTTTCAGCCAGAAGCCCGGCGATCTCCGATCGGCCAAGACCGGCGATTCCCCTGAGTAGCGAACATTCCTGGGAGAGGGGGTCCCGGCGCGCTCATCGAGCGCAATTGCTTGCCCTATTTGCTCAAAGAATTCCCGTGTCCTTGAGCCAATCTTCCACGAGCGTCGGCCATCTCTCAACGGGATGACCCAGCGGGCGCATCGCGAAGGCGTGACCTCCCTTGGCAAAGAGATGGACTTCTGCTGGAACACCTGCCTCGTCCAGCGCTCGCGCATAGACTATGCTATTGCAAATCGGATCGACAGGATCGTCCCAAGCCTGAAGAAGAAATGTTGGCGGGGTCATCTTGGTGACTTTGATTCCAGGATCAAGCGAGCCCCCGGCTCTGCACAGGTGGCCTGGGAACATTGCGATGGCAAAATCGGGCCGGCTGCTCACTTTGTCGATTTGGTCGACCGGCTCATAAGCAGGTTCGAATATATTGCTGGTCTGCGCGACCAGATACCCTCCGGCTGAGAAGCCGATGACACCGATCTTGCGCGGGTTGATCTTGAGCTCACTGGCGCGCGAGCGCACCAGACGTATCGCACGCTGGGCGTCCTGCAACGCAAGGAGGTGCTTTGGCGTCACTGCACAATGGCAGTCTTCATCATAATGGTGGTTGCTTTTGGGAACACGGTATTTGACGAGCACGCAAGTGGTGCCTCTTGAAGTCAGCCAGTAGCAAACTTCACTACCTTCCAGATCGATCGCGAGCTTGGAGAATCCTCCGCCGGGAAAAACCAGCATCGCGGCGCCATTGCCGGGTTGTTTGGCTGGAAACACCGTGAGAGTGGGCACAGAGACATTGAAGACGCCGGTAACCGGACGTCCGGCGAAGCGTTTCGGATTCGTTGCTGTTTCGCTATACTCTGGCGGAAGTTTGACATCCTCCATGTTCGGCGCGGTTCCAGGCCACAATGGCGTCTGCTGATGGCCCGCCGGGGGTTGCCACACGCCCTCCTTCCTGCCCTCAACGCTCGCCGTCTCGGTCACCTTTGTCAGGCGCTTAGCGTCAGGATTAAGCGTCTCAGCCTCACTGCAGCCAACACCGAGGCCTTGAACGCACAAAAGGCCTGCTAGAGTCAGGCTTCGCCGCAATGAAATTCCTAACCGCCCCACATTCCGCATTGTCCTACTTCCTCACCTCGGATCGCGACCGGAAAAGTTTCTCCTGACGACACCTAACCCCCAACTGACCAGGTGACCAAAGGATGATTTCTCGGGCTAGAGCCCAATTTTTTTAGGGACATGCCGTGGATCTCGATCAATCTTGCTAAACACGCTGCGCGCTTTGGACGCTGCGGCGCAGCATTCGGACTTTAAGCGCGTGGTTCCTTGCTGGCACTGTTGCGGACGGGGCCGGTGCCGCGGCGCATTCGCAGCCCTCGTGGAGTTTTGCAGCGATATCGGCTGGCGCTGCGCTATCATATAGCCTAGGGGGCTATCCTATGGGACATATGATTGAAAAGAAGGGCGACCTCTTGGCCCGCGTCAAACGGATCGCCGGCCAGGTTGCGGCCGTCGAGCGAGGGCTTGATCGGGACGCCGGTTGCGCGGAGATTCTGCATCTCGTCGCCGCCGTGCGCGGCGCGGTGAATGGCCTGCTCGACGAAATCGTCGTCGATCATCTCGACGAGCATGTCGCCAAGCCCGGCCTGTCGGACGCCGAGCGGAAAAAGGGCGCTGAAGAACTGATGACGGTCATCCGTCGGTACGTGAAGTAGAGCCACCATGGCAGAGACGCGCAACATCGACACACTCCAGCACAATCACGTCTTCCTGGGCGCGTCGCATGACGTGAATGCGCGGCGCACCCTGTGGGTCGTCGCGCTTACGGCGGTCATGATGGTGGGCGAGATCATCGCAGGCTATGTGACGGGCTCGATGGCCCTGCTGGCCGACGGCTTCCACATGGCGACCCACGCTGGCGCGCTGAGCGTGGCGGCGGCCGCCTATTCTTACGCCAAGCGCCACGCGTCCGACCGTCGCTTCAGCTTCGGCACTGGTAAGGTCGGCGATCTTGCCGGTTTTGCTTCGGCGCTCATTCTCGGTCTCGTTGCGCTCGGAATCGGGATCGAATCCGTCTTGCGCCTGTATCAGCCGATCCGGGTCGCCTTTGGAGAAGCGACGGTGATCGCGATTGTCGGGCTAGGCGTGAACATTGTCAGCGCGTTCCTGCTGTCCGGTGGCCACGCCCATGGTCATTCGCATGGTCATGGGCATCACGATCATCATGGGCACGATCATGGGCATGGTGGCAAAGGTCAGGACAATAATCTGCGATCGGCCTACGCCCATGTGCTCGCCGATGCGCTTACTTCGGTTCTTGCGATCGCGGCCCTGCTGGCCGGTCGATATCTCGGCTGGATCTGGCTCGATCCGGTCATGGGTATTGTCGGTGCCATCGTGATCGCACGCTGGTCCTGGTCGCTCATGCGCGACACCGCGTCGGTGCTGCTTGACGCAAGCGATGAGCAGGTCGCGGGCGAGGTGCGCGACCTGCTGGACGGTCCGGGAGGCGCCCGCATTACCGATTTGCACGTCTGGAGAATTGGGCCGGACGCGCATGCCGGCATTGTCAGCGTCGCGCCCGGACCCGGGATTGATCAGGAGATGATCCGGGGGCGGCTCAAGCCGGTGCATGAACTCGCCCATCTCACGATAGAGATCCGATGAAATCGCCGTGCGTCGAAATCTGTTCGTTTGACGGGCGCACCGGTTGGTGCCGCGCCTGCGGCCGCACCAAGCAGGAATGCCGGAGCTGGAAGAAGGCCCGGCCGCATCAGCAACAGAAGATCGCATCAGACCTGCCACGACGTCTGGCGAAGTTGAATGCGGCACGATCCGATTGACGGCCGTCGTCAGCGTTTGAACGGGACGCACAAATCACGGCTGTGCTGGAAAGTCACTTCGGTGCTGGAAATGCGGTCTCCAGCTCATCGACCATGTCCAGCTCGGCTTTCGCCGCCGCCCGGGCCCGGGTGACATCGCGCGCTTTGACCGCCGCTTCCATCGCAGTCAGCCCATCGTCAAACCGGGTCCGCAGCTTGGCGAGAGGCGCCAACCCGGAAATATTAGCCCACCGTTTGCGCGCAAAGGTGGTGGCTGCTGCCATGTCGTCCCAACGCGGCGGCTTGGCCTGTGCATCGGCATCATAACGAAAGCCGGCATAATCGAGCAGGCTGACATCAATCGGCACCGCAGGTGTGCCGGGAACCGCGCTCACAATGCTGCGAAAGCCCTCAATCGAGGCGAGTGCGAGATCGACTCTCTGGTCGGATTTTCGCGCTTGGCGGACCGCGGCAAGTTGTTTTTGCAGGCTCGCTGACAAGGCAGCGGGAACCATGGGTTTCAACGTGCCAGCCGCCGCTTCTGCCGCCAGTATCGACGTGTCGAGCTCGGCCGGCGTCGCGGTAAATGCCGTCTCAGTCAATGTCTCGAAAGGTTCGCCCGCCGCAGACAGGGCCGCGGCAACTTTCACTTGGTTGCTTGCCATGGCCTGGCTTGGCGCCGATTCCGGCAAGTCTGCCTTCCCGCCCGTGTCGTTCTTGCCGCCACAGGCCGAGAGCATAAGCGCTGTCGCAAATATTGCTATGCCGGGCTTGATCATGAGATGCTCCTTGGGTGACGGGATTTCGATGGCGGCGATGCGACGGTGTTGCTGTCTCGCGGTCGATAAATTCCGCAAGCGATGCGCGTAATACGCAATGTCCCCACTGGTTCGACCAGCCGAAGCTCCTCTTCGGCTGGTCGAACCAGTGCGAGCGAAATGGCTTATACCACATCCCGCGAGGGCGAGTCCTGCTCCAAGCTATAATCGGCTTGGACGTCCGGTCTGGCCATTGTAGCGGGGGAGCTGCGTTCGTCCTTCCGTGATCTTGGACTAATGCCGCCGCAAACTCGCCGGCCTTCAGCCGTGCGCGCGTCGGGGTTCGATCCACCTTGGCGCCCCTCCGGTCCACACCTTCTGCCTGCAATCAGCACCGACGGCCGCACCATGCCAGAGCAAGCGGGTTCAATGCGGCGCCATCCCGATCTCGACACCGGTTTTGTCGTGAAGCGCAAACTTGTCGATGATATCGGCGCTGGCGCGATTATAGCCCACCACCTCAACCGTTCGGCGTTCGCGCCGCAGTCTGGCGACGATCTTGTCGAGCGCGCCAACGCCGGAAATGTCCCAGAAATGGGCCGCCGATACGTCGATCAGAACATCTCCGGTCGGGTCTTCCGTCCGGAACGCACGCGTGAATCTGTCGACCGAGGCGAAGAAAATCTGTCCCGTGACGCGATAGGTCTCCGTCAGACCATCAGGTGAAACCTCGCGCTCGACAGCAAACATGCGCCTCACCTTGCCTGCGAAAAAGACGCCCGACAGCAGCACGCCCGCGAGGACGCCGAGCGAAAGGTCACGCGTCGCGACGACGACGACCACGGTTGTCAGCATGACCACCGACGACGTCGGCGGATGACGGCGGAGGTTGGCGATCGAATTCCAGCTGAATGTCCCGATCGACACCATGATCATCACGGCGACCAGCGCCGGCATGGGCACCTGGCCGACATAGGGACCGAGGACGGCAAGCAGGAACAGCAGAAATGCGCCGGCGGTAAACGTCGACAGCCGGCCGCGCCCGCCCGATGTCACGTTGATCACCGACTGGCCGATCATCGCGCAGCCGCCCATGCCGCCGAAGAAGGCTGCGACAATGTTCGCGCTGCCCTGGCCAGCGCATTCGCGGCGCTTGTCGCTCTCGGTGTCGGTCATGTCGTCGACGATCTGTGCGGTGAGCAGGCTTTCAAGCAACCCGACGGCAGCCATCGTGAGTGAGTAGGGCAGGATGATCTGCAGCGTTTCCCAGGTCAGCGGGACGTTGGGCAGCGCGAGCGACGGCAATCCTTCAGGCAATTTCCCCATGTCGCCCACGGTGTTGACCGGAAGGCCAAAGCCGATGCTGATCGCCGACAGGACCAGGATCGCAACCAGCGGCGAGGGCACCGCCTTGGTCAGCCGCGGCAAGAGATAGATGATCGTTAATCCTACTGCGATCATTGCGTAGGTTTGCCAGGACACATTTATCAGTTGCGGCAGCTGGGCCATGAAGATCAGGATGGCGAGAGCATTGACGAAGCCGGTGATCACCGAGCGCGAAACAAATTGCATGAGCAGATCGAGGCGCAGCAAGCCCGCGATAATCTGGATGAGCCCCATCAGGATCGTCGCGGCGAACAGATACTCGACCCCATGCTCGCGCACGAGCGGGATCACGAGGACCGCGACCGCCGCCGTCGCGGCGGAAATCATGCCCGTCCGGCCACCCGTGAAAGCAATGACGATCGCGATCGCGACCGAAGCATAAAGGCCGACACGCGGATCGACACCGGCAATGATGGAAAAGCCGATGGCTTCGGGAATCAGCGCAAGGGCCACCACGATCCCCGCCAGGATCTCGCGGCGAGCCGATGTGCCGTCGGTGAACCACTGCTGACGATAAGAAGAAATGATATTGGACATTGAAGTTCCACAACAAGCCACATGGCGCCAGCGCGGGCGCATCGAATTTTCATGTGTGATGTCGTCCGGCGGATCGGCGGCCGGAATAGCCACCCGGATTTGCACCGGGTCCATGCGAGTAGGTAGGCGCCTAGCTTGACGTCGATGTCAAGGCAAGAGCGTCGGTAGGCGTGCGCAGGTGTGCCCGTCTGCCCGGTGCGCCATCCTCCCAATAACTGGAACAAGATTTCCTTCATGGACGATAGCGATCCGGTTCCGGCTGACGATAGCCGAAGGACGCGTCGATCGGGAACCGTCCGAGCGTTGAAATTGGCGTTCGAGCGAAATGCTTAGTCGGGACCAACTTCAGATTTTTGGCGAATATTCTCTTTCCGGTGCGGAATGTCACTTGCAGCGGCGTCAACAGCCCAATGTCCGCTCTGCACGCTCCAGCATTGCCGCATGATGTCGAGGCGTTAGTGGTGGGCAGCCGGAAGCGAAGGGGCTATCGTTCGAGCATGACCAAATGGTTTCGGCTGTCACCGCCCCTATTGCTGCTCCTGCCGCTGGGGGCTTGCGCCCACTTTGAACCGCGACCACTCGCTGCCGATCCCATGTCCGCGCCGGCTCTGCAGGCGCCAATCGCCGACCTCTTGTCGCGCGACGCCGCGCATATCGACCGGCCCTATCTGAAACCCGTCGCGCTCGACCTGTCGGCCCCGCTCGATCCCAATGGCATCGCGATACTCGCGGTGATTTCCAACCCGGATCTCAAGGCGCAGCGCGCCCGCGCCGGGGTGCGCGACGCGCAAGTCTTCGCCGCTGGGCTGCTTCCCGATCCCAGCTTCAGTTTCGGCGTCGATCATATCCTCTCGGGTTCCGACCCGCTCGACAATATCGCCGGCGCGCTCGGTTTCAGCCTCAATGCGCTGCGCACCCAAAAGGTACAGCGCGCCCAAGCGGTCGCCGAGGCGCGGCAGGTTCGGCTCGACCTGGCCTGGGCCGAATGGCAGACCGCCTGCAATGCGCGGCTGCAGGCGGTGCGCGTCTTGGCGCTCGAGCAGGCGCTCGCCAATGCGGCCACCAGCGCGGATGCCAGCGAGGCGCTGCTCGGGCGCTATCTGAAAGCGGCGGGCCGCGGCGACATCGCGCCCGATCAGGTCCAGTCATCGCGCATTGCCGCGCTCGATGCCCAGAGCAATTTTCGCAGCGCCCAGACGAATCTCGCGACCGCGCGCTCCGAACTGCATCGCCTGCTCGGCCTGCCGCCGGCCTACGCGCTGCGGCTAGCGCCCGCGCCGCTCCCGGCGCTGGTTCCCGATGCCGATCGCCTCCTCACTCTCGCGCTGACCGGCCGCGACGATCTGGCGGCCTTGCGCGCCGGCTATGATGCACAGGAGGCGGCTGTTCGCCGCGCTATCCTTGACCAGTTCCCCACTCTGGATCTTACCATCAGCGGCGCGCGCGATACCGGTGGCAACAAGCTCATCGGCCCTTCGATCGGCTTCACCTTGCCGCTGTGGAACCGCAACCGCGGCGGCATCGCCGTCGCCGAAGCCACCCGTGAGGCGCTGCGGCAGGAATATGACGCGCGCCTGTTCCAGACCCGCGCTGATATCGCCGCCGCCGCATCGGGGCTTGCGATCGCGCGCCAGCAATATGCGCTCCTGCGCGCCGGGATGCCGGCGCTCGCGACCTTCGCGTTGGCGAGCCGCCGGGCCGCACAGCGCGGCGATCTCGCGCTCGCGACCGCCGAGGTCGCCGAGCAGAGCCTGCGCGACCGCCAATTGCTGCTCCTCCAGTCCGAACAGGCGATCGCCGAACAGACCATCGCGCTCGAACTGCTTGTCGGCGCCCCCCAGGAAGCTTGGACCTTATGATCAGCCGCAAACTTCTTGCCCTGCCGCTCGCTTGTGGCCTCATGCTGAGTGGCTGCCAGTCCCCGGCCGATACCGCGGCGCCCGACCCTGTCGCGACGATCGATGTCGCCGCCGTAACCACCGGCGCCATCGACGAAAAGCTAACGCTCTATGGCGCCGCCGAGGCCAATGGCGCGGGTAAATATACGCTGTCGGCGCCGATGGAGGCGCTGGTCCAGGCGGTCGACGCGCCAGTCGGGAGTCAGGTGAAGCGCGGCCAGATTCTCGTCCGCCTGAGCCCCAGCCCGACCGCTCGGCTCGATCTTGCGACGGCTTCCGCGACGGCCAATGCCGCCGATCTGGCGCATGCCCGCGCGCGGCGTCTCCGGGCTGATGGATTGGTGAGCGACGCCGAGGTCGAGACGGCGCGCGCTGCCAAACAGGCCGCCGATGCGTCGCGCGCAAGTCTGGCCACCCGCAATAGCGCACTGGTCCTTCGCGCGCCTGCGAGCGGCACCGTCGAGGTCATCGGTGCCAGCGCAGGCGAACTCGTCGCCGCCGGTGCGACGATCGTCTCTCTCGTCAAGGAGGGCGATCTGCGTGCCCGCTTCGGCGTCGATCCGGCGATCGCGCGGCGCATCCCCCAGCCCAGCTATGTCGAAATCACCGCGGCCGGCAGCAAAGCGGCCTTCAATGTTCCCATATTGTCGGTCGACAGCGTCGTCGACCCGGTTACCAAATTGGCGTCGGTCTATGTCCAGATACCCGATGAAAGCGGTGTCGGCGCGGGCGAGAGCCTGACCGGCCGTGTGCTCCTCGCCAATATCGCCGGTGGCATGACCATACCCTATGCTGCCTTGCTCGACGATGGCGGCCAGCCCTTCGTTTTCGTCATCGTCCAGAATGTCGCCAAGCGGCGCGATATCGTTGCCGGTCCGCGCACCGGCGACCGGATCGCCGTTACGTCCGGGTTGAAGCCGGGTGACCGTGTCGCCACGGTCGGCGTCACCGCGCTCGAGGACGGCATGAAAGTCCGCATCCAGGCCGCGAAGAAGTGACCGACGTCATCAGCAAACATGCGCGGTCGATCTGGCTCGCGGTGATCCTGCTCACCCTCGCAGGCGTGGTATCCGCGACCCGCGTTCCCGTCGGGCTCTTCCCCAACATCGACTATCCGCGCGTCGTCGTCTCGGTCGATGCCGGGGATCGTGACGCGGCGCAGATGGAAGCCGAGATCACCCGCCCGATCGAGATCGGGCTGCGCGCCGTCCCGGGCGTGACCGGGGTCCGCTCGGTCACGAGCCGCGGCAGCGCCGAAGTCGCACTCAACTTTCAATGGGGCGACGATATGGTCGCCGCGGCGCAATCGACGCAAGGCGCGCTTGCCACGTTGCTGCCGACCCTGCCGACAGGGACGCGCTTCAACGTCCGGCGCTCGGATCCCACGATCTTTCCGGTCACCGGCTTTGCCTTGACCTCGGACAGTCTTAGCCCCGAGGCGCTTCGTACCCTTGCGGAACTCAAGATCCTGCCGGCGTTGACCTCGGTCGAAGGCGTTGCCGGCGTCGATATCCTCGGTAGCAGCCCCCGTGAATTTGCGGTCGAGGTCGATCCATCGCAGCTGCAGTCGCTCGGCATCAGCCTGAGCGACGTCGTGGCGACGCTCGGCAAGGCCAATATGGTGCGTGGTCTCGGCAAGATCGAGGATCGGCACCGTCTCTATCTGGTCCTGCTCGAAAACCGCGTCGCCGATGCAAGCGATCTCGCGGCGGTCCCGGTCAAGGCGGCGGCAGGCGGCTCGGGGGTTGTCACCCTCGGGCAGATCGCGACGATCACGCCCTCGACCGCTCCGGCGTTCAGCCGGGTGACCTCGGACGGCAAGCAGGCAGTGCTGGTCAACGTCCGTCAGGCGCTCAAAGGCGATACCGTGGCGATCGTGCGGGCGGTCGATGCGCGCCTCGCCGCGCTCCGCCTGCCGCCGTCGGTCAAGGTCACCACCTTCTACGACCAGTCCGAACTTGTCGTAGGCGCGGCCAATGCGGTGCGGGATGCGATACTGATGGGCGCGGTGCTCGCCGGAATCGTGCTCTTCGTCTTCCTCCGCTCGGGACGGCTGATGGTCATCACCGGGCTGATGTTGCCCGCGGTCCTTGCGGCAACCTGTCTGCTTCTCTTCGCGCTCGGGATGAGCTTCAACATGATGACGCTGGGCGGCATGGCCGCCGCCGTCGGCCTTGTCGTCGACGATGCGGTGGTGATGCTCGAACATATGATGCGGCGGATGCAGGAGCAGCGGCTGAGCGATCCGCAGTCGCTCCTCGGCGCTGCCGCCGAAATGGGCATGCCTCTGCTCGGATCGACCATGGCGACGATCGTCGTCTTCCTTCCCCTCGCCTTCATCAGCGGGGTGACCGGGGGCTTTTTCCAGGCGCTGGCCGTCACGATGGTCGCTGCGCTGCTCATTTCCCTGCTCTTCGCGCGCTTCGTAATTCCCTTGGTCGCCGCTCATTGGCTGCGCCAGAAGGACGCGGAGTCCGCCGACCGGGCCAACGCCATCCTCGACCCGCTGCTCGCCCGCTACGGCCGCGCGAGTGCGCGCGCCTTTGGCCGGCCTGCCCTGTTTGCGGCGGTCGTCGGGGCGGTTCTGGCGGTCAGCGGCTATGCCGCCTGGCGCAATGTCCCTTCGGGGTTCATGCCGAAGATGGACGAAGGCGGCTTCGTCCTCGACTACAAGGCCCAATCGGGTGCGTCGCTCGAGGATACCGACGCCCTGCTGCGGCGTGTCGAGACGATCATCCGCGCGACCCCGGAAGTGGCGAGCTACTCGCGGCGGACAGGGATCCAACTCGGCGGCGGCCTGACCGAAGCCGATGAGGGCGATTATTTCATCCGGCTCAAGGGCGGCTCGCGGCGCAATATCGAGGCGGTGATGACCGGTATGCGCGAGAAGATCGCAGCCGAGGTGCCGGGGCTCGAGGTCGAGCTGATCCAGCTGATGGAGGATCTGATCGGCGATCTGACGGCTGTGCCCCAGCCGATCGAGGTGAAGCTCTTCGGCGACGATACCGCAGCGCTCGAAGCGGGGGCGAAGACGATCGGCGAGCGCATCGGCAAGATATCGGGGGTCGTCGAGGTGGTCGACGGCCTGCGCGTCGCTGGCGACGCGATCAGCATCGCGGTCGATCCAGGTGCAGCAGCCCAATATGGGCTCGATCCCGACAGCATCGCCGCGCAGCTCGAAACCGCGATCGGCGGCACGGCCGCGACGCAGGTCCGCATCGGTGCGCAGCTGATCGACGTTCGGGTGCGCGCGCCGCAGGACCTGCGAAACGATGTCGCACGGATCGAGAACCTCCCGCTCGTCGCACCGGACGGCAGCAGCATTCGCCTGGCGGCGGTCGCCACCGTCTCGGTCCAGAGCGGACAGAAGCAGCTCACGCGCGAAAATCTCGCCCCCTATATCGCGGTTACCGCGCGGCTCGAGGGCCGCGATCTCGGCTCGGCCATGACAGAAATCCAGAGCGCGGTCGGCCAGCTCAAACTCCCGACCTCGGTCCGCGTCGAATATGGCGGGCTTTATGCAGAGCAGCAGAAGAGCTTCGCCGACCTTGCGTTGGTGTTCGGGGCTGCTCTGCTGCTCAGCGCGTTGCTGATTACCCTTCTGTTCGAACGCGCCGGCTGGACGGCCGCCGCGATCGCGACGGTGCTCCTCACCGCGGCGGCGGTGATGATCGGACTGTGGGTCATGGGAATCGAACTCAATATTTCCGCGCTCATGGGGCTGACGATGGTGGTGGGCATGGTCGCCGAACTCGTCATCTTCTTCCTCGCCGAGATCGAAAGAGACAAGCCGGTCACCGCGGCGATGTTGCTCGAAGCCGGGAAGAAGAGGCTGCGCCCAATCCTGATGTCTGCGTTGATCGCGGTGCTGACGCTCGCGCCGCTCGCGCTCGGGCTGAGCCGCGGCGCCGGACTTCAGCAACCCCTCGCCACGGCGATCATTTTCGGCCTGATTGCCGCGGTGCCGCTGGTGCTCTTCTTCCTGCCAGCCGTCCTGCTGGCGCTGGCGCCGCGCGAGCCTGCACCGGCCGGCTGACCGTGGACGCCGGGCCGATCAGGAGAGCGGGCGCCGCCGATGCGCTGGGGACCTGAACGCCTGCGTCAGGCGATAGGTCACGCGATAACCGACATGGTCTGAAAACATCGTGCCGTCGCGCTCGCGGCCGAACGGCACCGCCATCGCGATGGCCTGGATCGAAGCGCGATAGCCGGGCGAGAAAAATTGCCAATCACGCCCTTTCTGGAAGACAGTGGCGGCGATAGCCGGGACCGCGCGTCCGCAGGGCGCGTCCGATTTCAGGCAATGCTGGAGCGCGTTGTCGATCGCCAGTCGCCGCTCCGTGGTCCAGTTCGCCGCGCTGTGCGCGGTCAGGAATGAGCGCCGCTCGGCCGAGCTGGCGTTGAAATCGCCGGCCAATATGACAGGCTGGTCGGGATTGCGGTAGCGGGTGAGAAAGGCGTCGATCGCCTCGACCTGCCGCCGATAAGCGTAGAGCGAACGGGTCTGGGCGACGCCCGAGGATTTCTTGCTGTTCATATGGGTGGTGACCACTGTCACCGGCGTTGCGCTGCCCGGCACCTTGATCGTCACCATCAGCATGCCCTTGTTGGCGAGGCAGTCATAACCCGCGCAAGCAAAGGCGGGGAAAGCCTCGCGATGCACCGACAGGATCGGATAGTCCGACGCCAGGATCAACCCCGAGCCGACTTGTTTGCCCGAACGCTCGCCCTTGAAGAAGCTCGCGCCGTCGATGAAGGGCCGGTCGCTCGCGCGCGGCTTCACCATGCTCTGCAGATCGCGAGACGGACCTTCGACAATATAGCGATAGCCGCTACGACGCGCGATCGCTTTGGCCGGCGCGGTAAAGGCCTCCTGCAGGATGATTACATGCGGCTGCGCGTTGCGCGCGCGCATCGCGAGCAGACGCGCCTCGATGCGCGTGAAGTCGGCTGTGCGATCGGAGGCGATGGGCCAGGGCAGGCCCTTCACATTGTAGGCCATGATCGAGAGTGCGGAGGCGGCCGGTGGAGCGGCACGCCGCGGCTCGCTCGCGGCGGCACGAGGGGCGAGACCTCCGAGTAGCAGCGGCGCCATCGCCATCAGTCCGCCCACGCGCATGATCTTCGTCTCCATCCTGGCGATCCCTTCCGATTCGAGAATGCTGATTGACGCCGCCGTGCGCGGCGATCCGCACTTTGCGCCGCCGGTGCGGGAATCGCGGCCTGATGGCGTCAGACCTTCCGGACGCCTGACTGGCAGGCGCCGGAGCTTGCCCAGGGGATATGCGATGACGGTGATTGCGGCCCGTGCTGCAGCGATGGCTGCGCTGATACTTCCCTTTGCGGCACTCGCGCAGGAGGCATCGCCGAGCATTGCGGTGACCCACGCCGCGCTCATCGCCCGCGATCGACTGCCTAGCTCGGCGCGGCTCCCCATCGCGCCGGTCCCCACATCGTCGATGTTGTCCTTACTGAACGGTTCGACCGCGCCTGTCTCCGATATCGCAGCGCTCGGACCAATGAAGGTCCGGTCGGCCACCGCCGAGTGGACAGACGGCGAGTTCAAGCTGACTGCGATGCGCGCGCGTTCGCTCCCCGCGACATCTGCCGCGCAAAGTTTCGAATATCGGCATTTCGGGCTGTTGGCGGTTCAACTGGGCACGGCCCAGCAGATATCTGCGCGCGACACGCTGTCGCTTGGCGCAAGTTTTGCGGTTGAGCGCCGACGTCCCGCGTTCATCGTCAGCCCGCACAGAAATTATCGCAGCGACGAGCGCGCATTCGCGCTGCACTGGTCCCGCGACAATCGCTTCGATTTCGCTGCGAGCTTGTTCGACGCCGGTCCAGCGAAGAACCGGACCCCCGTCGAGCGTATCGCCGACCTCGCTGGCGGCGCGCCCCGCGCGGTTCGCGGTTGGGGGCTGACCGCAAGCATGCATCCCGCGGGCGACCCCGAGCGCCTGTCGGTCGGCATCGATTTTCGACAGCAACAGGACCGCGATTTCCAGCAGCGGGACGCGCGCGTCCAGATCTTCCTGAGGCAGAAATTCTGACATGACCCACGCCAGCCACATTGCCATCATCCTCCACGATTTCTCGACCGGAGGAAGCGAGCGGATCGCCATTCGCCTCGCCAACCGCTGGGCCGAGATGGGACGCCGCGTCACCATCATCTGCGGCACCGAGAAAGGCGCGGCGCGCACATTGGTCGGAGCCGGCGTAACGGTCCTATCCTGTTCGCCCGAGACAAGGCGCAGCCCCTGGTCGCGCGCCCAACTCGGCTGGCGCATGGCACGACTCGTCCGTGCCGCAGCCCCCGACATCCTGTTCTCGCCGGGTAATTTTCATCTCATCATCCTCGCCTTCCTCGGACGTCAGCGTTTCACGAAAAGACCGGTCTTTGTCAGCAAGCTCAGCAACCCGATTCGCCGCGGTGGCGTCCGGCGCCTCGTGCGCGGGCTTGCCGACGCCGCCATCCGCCTCGCCGCCGCCCCGGCGGACATGCTGGTCGCGATGTCGCCGTCGCTGCTCGCGGAGGCGCGATCGGTGTTTCCTGGCCACGCGCTCGCCGAAATAGCCGAGCCCATCCTTGAGGATGATATCGCTGTGCCGCAAAGCCGCGCCGGCCATGAACCCGCGCCGCTCATTCTGTGCGCCGCGCGACTGGCGCCGCAAAAGGATTTGCTCACCGCCATACGGGCTTTTGCCGAACTGCCGGTCGCGCTGAAAGCGCGGCTGCTCATTCTCGGCGAAGGCCCTCTGCGCGGCCGCCTCGAACGCGAAGCGCGGCGGCTGGGGGTCGCGTCGCGGGTCGAGATGCCGGGCCATGTTCCCGACATCGCACCCTATCTGGCGCAAGCTGATCTCTATTTGATGAGTTCGCATTACGAAGGCTATCCTGCGGTCCTCGTCGAAGCGATCGCGGCCGGCGTTCCGATCGTGACGACCGATTGTTCGCTCGCGCTGCCCGAAATCTTCCGGTCGTCCGAGCTGGGCGCCGTCGTCCGGCAGCGCCAACCCGAGGCCATCGCCGCGGCGATCGTCGCGCGGCTCCGCCGGGCGCGCCCCTCGACCGGTGCCGCGCGCGAGCTGACCGATCGTCATAAACTCGGTGCATCGGCAAAGGATTATCTGGCGCTCTTCGACCGGCTTGCCGCATGAGCTCCTCGCGCCGCCTGCTGGCCTCGATCCATGACGTCGCACCGGTCCATGCGGCGCGGCTCGACCGCCTCGTACCGCTCGTTGAGGAAGCGGTGGGGCCGGGGCGCTTTGCGCTGCTCGTCGTCCCCGACTTTCACCGGCAAGGATTGCTGACGGCCGACCCCGGGTTCGGGCGCCGTTTGCGCGACTGGTCGAATGCCGGATGCGAGATATTTCTCCACGGCTTCACCCATCTCGACGAGAGCCGCCACCACAGTGCCAGCGCGCGGTGGAAGGCGGCGCGGATGACCGCGGGCGAAGGCGAATTTCTGGGATTGTCGACCCGCGATGCCGAAACAAGGATCGCCGAGGGCCGAGACATGGTCGAACAGCTCATTGGCCGGCCGATCGCCGGCTTCGTCGCGCCGGCCTGGCTCTACGGCGAGGACAGTATTGCCGCGCTTGCGGCGCAGAACATCCGCATGATCGAGGATCATTTCCGTGTCTGGAACCCGCAGACCTCGGCGGTCCTCGCAAGGGGACCAGTCGTCACCTATGCCAGCCGTTCGGCTGCGCGCATTGCAAGTTCGATCCTCTGGTCGCAGCTTGCGACAAGGCTGCTCGCGCGGGCGCAAACCGTTCGCCTTGCGGTCCACCCGCATGATGTCGATTCGCCGCGCCTCCTGGCCGAAATTGCGCGCGCTCTCGCGGCTTTTGCGCGCTCGCATCGGCCATCGCCATACCGCGATCTTGTGCCCGGATGATTTTTCGAAGCCCATGGTGCGGATTATGCGCGCGCCTGGCGTCACTCCCCCAGGAACCGCTGCCAAAAGGTGATCGATGGCCTCTCGAGCTTTGCGCACAAACCCGGGGACATGGACCGAGCGCCTCCGGCCACTGCTTCGGGAGCGACAACCCTGGCAGAAATTTCTCTCCCTGGGCCTGTCGCTCGCGCTCCTCGCGGCGCTAGGCTCGAAGCTGGCCAGTATCGGCGTCACTGACCTGTTGCGGGGCGTGCCCGCCTCGCCGATGTTCTGGATAGGCTTTTCGGCTTATTATCTTGCCCTGCCTGCCTCCGAATGGGTGATCTTTCGGCGCTTGTGGAATATCCCGACCGCTGGTTTTGCCGCCCTGTTGCGCAAGCTCGTCAGCAACGAAATCCTGTTCGGCTATAGCGGCGAGGCCTATTTCTACGGCTGGGCGCGGCGTCGCGCGACGATGGCGGCGGCGCCCTTCGGCGCCATCAAGGATGTCAGCATCCTGTCGGCCGTCGCGGGCAATCTCATGACCCTGGCCATGCTCGCGCTTGCTTGGCCTGCCATCGGCCGCATGGCCCCTGAATTCCATGGTCGCACCGTGGCCCTGTCGGCGGCTCTGATGATCGGGATGTCGCTCGCGCTCCTCGCCTTCCGGCATCGCATCTTCTCGCTGCCGCGCGCTGAATTGCGCATGATCTTCGGCGTTCACCTCGGGCGCTTGGTGCTGACGACATTTCTGTCGGGTCTCATGTGGCACAGCGCGCTACCGATGGTGCCGATGGGCTGGCTGCTCATCCTCGCGACCCTGCAGCTGCTCGTGACGCGGCTCCCCTTCGTTCCCAACAAGGATCTGGTTTTCGCCAGCGTTGCAATTTTCCTGATCGGTCATGACGGCGCTCTCGGCCCGTTGATCGCGATGATCGCCGGCCTGACGCTGCTCGTGCATCTCGCGCTCGGCGCCGTCCTGACCTTGACCGAACTGGCCACGGCGCACCGGGCATGAGACACGCAATTGCGCCGCTTTCGCTTTTGCTGCTCGCCGCAGCGGGGCCGGTCCAACCTGATGCCTCGCTCGGCAAGGCCGAGGCGGTGTGCCGGCCGAATGAAGCCGGCCCGGCCCTGCTTGTCGGGATAACCGGGCTCAAGGATCGCAAGGGCTTGGTTCGGGCCGAGCTCTATCCCGACAATGACAGCGACTTTCTCGCCGACGATGCGGTCCTGATCAACGCGCATAAATTGTTCCGCCGCGTCGATCTGGACCTGCCGGCATCCGGGCCGGTGACCCTGTGCCTGCGTGTCCCGGGACCCGGCCGCTACAGCCTGTCGGTCCTGCACGACCGGAACCGTAATCTCAAATGGGACAAATTGTCCGATGGCCTTGGCTTCGGCGGCAATCCGAAGCTCGGCTGGTCGAAACCGACGGCGGCGGCCGCTTCGGTCCTGGTGGAAGCGGGGCCGACACGCGCCCAGATCGTCATGACGTACCTCAGCGGGCTCAAATATCGCCCCCTGGAGCGCAAATGAAAATCGCCGATGTCTGCGCCTTTTACACGCCGCACGGCGGCGGCGTGAAAACCTATATTGATCGCAAACTCGCGCTCGGCGCTTCGCTGGGGCACGAGGTCGTCGTCATTGCCCCCGGCTCGCACGATCATGTCGAGCTGCGGCCCGGCGGCGGCCGGATCGTCCATATCGCGAGCCCGCAACTGCTCGTCGACCGCCGCTATCGTTATTTCGACGATGTGGCGGCAGTGCATGCCCGTCTCGACGCCGAACGCCCCGATTTCGTCGAGGCCTCGTCGCCCTGGCGCACCGCGAGCATCGTCGCCGGCTGGCAGGGGAGCGCGCCGCGGTCCCTCGTCATGCACGCCGATCCACTGGCGGCCTATCCCTATCGCTGGTTCGGCCGCTTCGGCAGCCGCGAGACGATCGACAGAAGCTTCGACCTCTTCTGGCGTCATTTGCGCCGACTCGGCGAGCGCTTCGATTGTGTTGTCAGTGCCAATCGTCATCTTTCGGCGCGGCTGCTCACGGGCGGCGTGGCCGGCGTCGCGACAATTCCGATGGGGGTCGATCCCGGCCTGTTTTCTCCGGTGCATCGCGATGCCGACCTGCGCCGCGATCTTCTGGCGCGCTGTGCGCTTCCCGAAAGCGCGAGCCTGATCATTGGCGTCGGCCGTCACAGTGCCGAAAAGCGCTGGCCGCTCGTCGTCGACGCATGCCTTGCGGCATCGCAACATCGCCCGATCGGTCTCGTCCTTGTCGGCGACGGCCGCGACCGGGGGCGGCTCGTGCGTCACATCGGCAACAATCCGCATGTCCATCTTCTTGCCCCGATTGCCGATCGTCTCCTTCTCGCCAAGCTCATGGCGAGCGCCGACGCGCTGATTCATGGATGCGAGGCGGAAACCTTCGGCCTCGTGGCGGCGGAGGCTGCGGCGTCGGGGTTGCCGCTGATCGCGCCCGATGCGGGCGGCGCGTCCGATTTTGTCGGCGACGACAACGGCGAGCTCTACGCGGCTGGCGATGCGAGCGCCGCGGCGCGGGCGATCGGGCGGCTCCTCGCGCGCGATCGCAGCCGGCTACGCGCGGCCGCCGCCCGGCGCGCGCCCGACACACCGCGCATCGACGATCATTTCGCGGCACTTTTCTGCCATTATCAGCTGCTCGCGATGCCTCTGCGCTCTGCCGCCTGATGTCCGCCATCGATCTCTATATCGCGCGGCGGCTGGCGCGCCCCTTTCTCGCCACCGGCGCGATGGTCATTCTGCTGCTGAGCCTGGAGAATAGTCGGCGGCTGATGGGCTTGCTCGACAATGTCGAGCAGCCGACCGCGGTCCTGATCAAGCTCATGGTCTATCTCGTTCCCGAATATCTCGGCATCGGCCTCCTGATCTCGGTGTTCGTGGCGGTGGCGGTTGCCTTTCGGGGTTTTGCCATCAGCGGCGAACTCGATATCTTTGCATCAATCGGTCTGTCGCCGGCACGGCTGCTCCGCGTTCCGCTGCTGTTGGCGCTTGCGGTTGCCATGCTGCATGCCGGACTACGCGCCTATGTCGAACCGGCTGGCGAGCAGCGGCTCGATGCGCTCGGTACATCGATCGCGCTCGGCAATCTCGGCTTGTCGATCGCGCCGGGCGAGTTTCTTCGGCCTCGCCCCGACACGGTGTTTCACGTCGACGCCGTCGATCGGCGTACCGGCGAATTTCGGGGCCTTTTTCTTCGCAATCCGGACCTGACCGTCGCTGCCCGGGCCGGAAGGGTCATCAACGGCGGGCGCGATGGGGTGCTGCTGCGGCTATCCGATGGCCATATCGTCGTCACCCGATCGGGCGCCCGGCCCGAAATTGCATCCTTCAGGGCATTGGCGATGCCCGTCCAGCTGCTCGCGCCAAAGCGGGTCCGCGGGACGGCGCGCCATCGCAACGATCGCCTCATGCTGGGCGATTTGATCCGCGCCGCTGTCAGCGGACGAACGGGTGCCGAGCGCAATGCGGCGCGCGCTGCCTTGGGCGGCCGTTTTGTCACCGCCGCCTTCATCATCCTCGTCCCCTTTTTCGGATTTGCGCTTGGCGTTCCCCCGAAGCGGTCGACGTCGGCGCTCGGACTTGGCGCCGGAATCCTTCTCATCGTCGGCTTCGTTCAGGCCGTCGTGGCCATCGAAGATAGCGCCCATGCGCTGGCTCCGCTTTTTCAGCTGATGATCGTCTTCGGCTTTGCCCTCGCGGCTCTCGCCTTGTTTCGCTTTCAGCGCAGCCAGGGTCCCGGCGCGATCGAGGCTGCGCTCCTCTCGGCGAGCCGGCCTGCGCGCCACCTGTCGCGCTGGATTCCGGTCGATCGTTTGATGATGCGGTTGCCGGCCGCGTGCCGGCCGGCGCCATCGGCCGCCTGAATGACCTTGCGCACCCACCGGGTCGGCCAATCGGGCGCGGCGCACTCGCCTTCGAAAGGCAAGACACGCGATCGCGCCCGTTTCGTTTGGCAGCGGGGCGCGCCGCTCTGGTGGAACCTGCTGCGCTTCGCGACACGAAACCGCAGCGATTGATGCGGTGTCAGGTCGGGGTCACTCTGGCCTGCGCTTGCGGAGCCCCATCGCGCGCCGCCTTGGCCTCGCGCCAGTCATAGACAGTCCAGCCGCGCCTGAGCGCCACATTAAGCAGCTTCTTCGACGGATTGACCGCAACGGCCTCGTCGGCCCATTCGAAGGTCGGAAGGTCCGACAGATCGTCCGAGAAAAAGCGGATATGGACCTTGGTGCGATCGATCTCCTGGCCGCGGAGCCAATGTTCCAGCATTCGCCGCTTGCTCTCGCCATAGCAATTCTCACCGGCGATCCGTGGCGTGAGATCGCGCCGGCGCCACATCGACGCGGTACCGACGACATCGGTGACGCCAAGCTGCGACGCGATTGCCTCAAGATAGAAGAGATGCGCCGCCGAGGCGATGACCACTCGCCGTCCGGCAGCGGTTTCGGCGGCGATGCTCGCAATAGCATCGGCATGGACATTGCGCGTGAGGCTGTGTTCGGCATAGGCGTCGGCAAGGTCAGTGACGGCGTCGAGGTCGACGGCGCCTCCGAGCATCAGACGGTGCATCGCCTGCTTGAGCTGCTTGCGCGTCAGAACCCCCGCTTTGTAAGCGGCCATGAGCGCGACGACCAGCGGCACGAAGATCAGCCGCCACGGGCTGCGCCTCCGCGCGGCAAAAAACAGGAACGGCGACCAGGTTCCGTGGATGGTGAGGGTGCGGTCGAGGTCGAAGACCGAAAGCGGACGGGACGATGGCATGAGCGTTTTCCTCCGCAGCGAGGACGCCACCAGAAGCTTTTTTCCGCACTTGATGCGGATATCGCGCCGCCGCGGCGTCATTCCCCCCATGCGGATCGCCTTTCTTTTCAACCACGACCAGATTCACCAGATGGCGCACAGTCTGCCGGTCGCCACAGCGCTGGCGCGAATGGGCAGCGGCGCTGATATCGTCATTGCGACGACCAGCGACCTTCTCGCGCGCGAAGCGCTCCGACTGATGGGCGGCGCGGTCCCGGCGGGCCTGCGTCTCGTCGCGCTCCGGCTGCGCTCTTTTGCATCCCGGGGCATCGAGGCGGCTCTCGGATCCCTCGTCCCTGCTGCGAAATTGCTGGTTTACCGGGACAATCTGGACTTTTTCCGATCGCTCGACCTGCTCGTAGTGACCGAGCGCACGTCGCTGATCCTGAAGTCCCGTTACGGCCTGTCATCGCTCCGCATGGTCCTGACCGATCATGGCGCGGGCGATCGGGCGATCGGTTTCGGCACGTCCACCGCCCTCTTCGATCATATCTTGGCCGCTGGGCCGAAGATCCGCGACCGACTGACTAGCGAAGCCGGAGTCCGTCCCGAGCGATTGACGATCACCGGCTATCCGAAGTTCGATATCGCCGCCGGCGATGGGCGCCCGCTCAAGTTTCGCGGGAGCAATCGGCCGATCGTACTCTACAATCCGCATGTCTCGCCGCATCTCTCCTCCTGGTACAAGCAGGGCAGGGCAGTGCTCGACTATTTCCTTGCCTCCGATCGCTACAACCTGATCTTCGCGCCCCACATCATGATGTTCGAGCGGCGAATGGCGGTCACGATCGACAAGCTTTGCGTCGGTCTGCCCGGAACGCTGCACCGCCGCTACGCCGCAGCCCCGAATATCCATATCGATCTCGGCAGTGCCGCGCTGACCGACATGAGCTATACCAACGGGGCAGACATCTATCTCGGCGACGTCAGCAGCCAGGTCTATGAGTTTCTCAAATCGCCCCGGCCTTGCCTCTTCCTCAACAGCCACGGCATCGATCCCGATCAGGATCCGAATTTCGCGCACTGGCAGTCGGGGCCGGTCATTTCGAAGGCGGTCGATCTTGGTCGCGGCTTGGAGGAAGCGGTAGCGGAGCATCCGGCGCGCTATCGCGCCGTGCAGCGACGGCTCTTCGACCATACGTTCGACCTCACCGCCGAGCCGTCTTCGGAGCGCGCCGCGCGCGCAATCGTCTGTCTCGCCAGCGGTCGCAAGCCCGAGGGCGCATCGTCCGACACCTGTCTTGTTCACTGACATCGCAAAAGGTTCGGCAGGGCCGGTTCTTCGTATCTACCAGAATCTCGGCCTGCTGCTCGGCGGCAAGGCGGCGGCAGGGCTGATCAGTCTCATCTATGTCGTCGCCGCGGCCCGCATCCTCGGCCCCGAGCAATATGGCGTGCTCGTTCTCGTCAATTATTTCGCGATGCTCGTCGGCGGGCTCATCGCCTTTCCAGGTTGGCACGCGATTGTCCGCTACGGCGTCCAGCCGGCTGAAAATGACCACGCCAAGCTCATCCGGTTGCTCCGCTTTGTCGGCGCGATCGAACTCGCCGCGGGGCTGGTCGCGGTGATTGTCGCGGCGATCGCGGTGCCGATCGTCGGACCGCTGCTTGGGTGGTCGCAGGATGCGCAGGCGCTGGCGATACCCTATTGTTTCGCGGTCCTCGCGACCGTGCGTGCGACCCCCGGCGGGTATCTGCAGATCCTGCGACGCTTCGACCTCCTTGCGCTCCACAATATCGTGACGCCAGTGATGCGGTTGCTCGGTACGCTGGTCGTCATCGCCTTCGATCTCGGGCTCACGGCCTTTCTCGTCGCCTGGCTCGTCGCTGCGTTGGTCGAGGGCATATCGCTATGGATCGCGGCCATATACCTTGCGCGCCGTCATATGCTCGACCAGCCTTTGCTCGGCGCGGTGGCGGACGCCCGCCGCGAGCATGACGGTCTGGGCCGCTTCATGCTGACGGCCAATGCCGATATCATGCTCGGCGACCTCACCGTCAGGCTGACGCCGCTCATTGTCGGCGCGATGCTCGGCCCGGCCGCAGCGGGCCTCTATTCGATCGCGCACCGCGCAACGATCGTCATCTCGCAGCCTGCCCAAATATTGGGACAGGCAGCTTATGCCGAGCTGGCGCGTCTCGCCGCGGACGGCGGCGCGAGAATCGCCATTCGGCATGCCCTCGCGCGCTGCGTCGGGATCGCGCTTGCGACAGCGCTACCCTTGGTTCTTCTCCTCGCACTCTTCTCGCGCGAGGTGGCGGTGCTGATCGGAGGGTCCGCCTATGCAGGTGCTGCGACAGTCATGATATGGCTGACGCTGGCAAGAGTCGTGGCAATGGCGGGACCCCCGACAAGTGCGGCGCTGATCGCATTGGGCCATCCCGGGCTGTCGGTCGGGGGAAATTTGGTCGCCGGACTGGGCCTCTTGCCCTTGCTGCCGTTCTTCACCGGTTCCGCCGGATTGGCGGGCGCCGGCTATCTCGCATTATTACAGGCCGTGATGGCCGCAGCTCTGCTCGGCTCCGCGCTGTGGCGGGTTACCGCCCGCGCCTCATGATGTCTCCGCTCGCCTCGGCACCGACGCACGGTCACACGCCTTTCCTATTTCGTCGATATCGGGCAGTGATCATGCCCAGCCGCGAGAGCAAAAATGGAAGTGCGCAGCATTTGATGATCGAAGCCCCTGGGCTAGAAGCGATATTCCTGGCCAATCGGGCGGCCTTGCTGCGCTATTTGCGTGTTCGTCTCCGCGGCGATGGCGATGGCGAAGACATATTGCAGGACCTGTGGCTGAAGCTCGCCGATATCGATGCGAGCCTGATCGCCGAGCCGCTCGCCTATCTGTATCGCGCCGCCGAGAATCTCGTCCTCGATCGCCGCCGCTCGGCGCAGCGCCGTAACGCGCGCGACCACGAGTGGACCAAGGGTCATATCGAGGGCAGCATCGCCGCCCCGCGCGACGCCCAGCCGTCGGCCGATCGCTTGCTGGTTGCGCGCGACCAGCTGCGGCGGGTTGATGCGGTCCTCGACACATTGCCCGAACGCACCGCCTTTGCCTTTCGGGCCGTACGGATCGACGGTGTTCCGCAAAAGCAGATCGCTGCCGAAATGGGGATCAGTCTCAGCGCGGTCGAAAAGCATTTGCAACGGGGGTATCGAGCGGTCCTGGACCTCAAGCAGCAGCTCGATGTGGAAATCGACGCGCCGCAACGTCAATGGGCCGAAGGAATTGATGATGGGGACCGGTAGCATCACTGACGACGCCATTGCATGGCATGTGCGGCTGCAAGGTCCGGCAGCCGACGGGGCACTGTGGGCCGAGTTCACGGCATGGATGGAAGCCGATTCGGCGCACGCCGATGCTTATGATGCCGTTGCCATGGCGGACGAGCATCTCTCCGACGAACTGGCAGGCACCGAAACGGTCATCGAGCCTTTGTCCCCGGCCTCCAACGACAATGAACCTGGAGCGCTGCCATGGTATCGGGGCCGCGCTTTTCTGGCGATCGCCGCCAGCCTCGTCCTCGCGCTGTTCCTGTCTCCTGCATTCTTCAGGTCGCCGGGGATGGAAACGATCACGACCTTGCCGGGCGAGACGCGCGAAATCGCTCTGGCCGATGGGTCTAAAATCGCTCTCAACGGCGGCACCACGATCGCGTTCGACCGGAAAGCCGAACGCTTCGCCCGCCTCGAGAGCGGGGAGGCGATCTTCACGATCAAGCATGACAGCGCGCGCCCCTTTGTTGTCGACACCGGCGACGGCACCCTTCGCGACGTCGGCACGATCTTCAACGTGCGACAATCTGCCGATGGTCTGGAAGTCGCGGTGTCCGAAGGCAGTGTGCAGTATCAACCGGGCTCCGATGCGGTGACGCTCACGCCGGGCAAACAGCTACGCGTTCGGCGCGGAACCAAGAAGGTCCTCGTGTCGGCGGTCGATCCGGCCACCGTGGGGGGATGGCAACAGGGGCGGTTGAGCTATCGCGACGCGCCGCTCGCCACGATCGCGGTTGACTTGTCACGGTCGCTCGGCACGTCTGTGACCATATCGCCGGATCTGGCAGGTCGGAGATTCTCGGGGGTCATCCGCGTCGATCGCGACGAGGCGCGCCTTTTCCGCCAACTGGAATCCTTGCTAGGTGTCCGTGCGCGTCATAGTGCCAAGGGATGGCAATTGACGCGTTGATCCGGTGACCTGGACCCATTTGATACCCGTAGCGGCGATCGCCATCTGGACGGCAAGCCCGGCGGCCGCTGCGGAAAGCCAGCGCTTCGATATCCCAGCCCAGCGCCTCGACAATGCATTGATCACGCTTGGTAACGCGGCGCAAATCTCGATCGGCGGAATCGATCAGAGGCTCGCCGGCGCGCGCAGCAAAGCCGTTCACGGGCGGATGACGATCGCCCAGGCGCTGACGACGATGCTGCGCGGTACCGGTTTCACCTACCAGATCGTCGATACGCAGACCGTGCGGATCGTCGCTTTGGCGCCGCGGTCCAAGCCTGTGCGGCCCGCACCGCGGCCCGCCGTGCCGCCGCCGAGAGCCAGCGCCGCGGCCCCGGCGCCCGCCGAAATCGTCGTGACCGCGACCAAGCAGGGTCAGGCCCTCGACAGCTATCCCGGCACCGCACATATTCAGTCGGTCGGCGGGATCGGCCTCGGTGAAAATCAGGGTACGGCAGCATTCATTGCCCGTATTCCGACGCTGACCTCGACCAATCTTGGGCCCGGCCGCAACAAATTGTTCGTGCGCGGGATTGCCGACAGCAGCTTCTCGGGACCGACCCAATCGACCGTGGGTCTCTACCTTGGCGACCTGCGGCTCACCTATAACGCCCCCGAGCCCGATTTGCGCCTCTACGACATCGACCGCATCGAAGTGATCGAAGGGCCCCAGGGTACTCTCTATGGCGCGGGCGCGCTCGGCGGCATCGTGCGGATTGTCCCCAGGATGGCGGACAATGGCGGGTTTCACGCTTCGGCGACCGTCGGGCGATCCGTCACGCGCGATGCCGAACCCGGCTATGATCTCGGCGGAATGCTCAATATCCCCGTCATCGCCGACCGAATGGCGCTCCGCGTGGTCGGCTACAACCAAGTCGAAGGCGGCTACATCGACAATGCGACGCTCGGTATGCGCAATACCAACCGGACGCGCATAGACGGCGCGCGCGCAAACCTGCGCGTGGAGCCTGGCGATAATTGGACGATCGACCTCAACGCCGTCATCCAGAACATCGATACGCGCGATGGCCAATATGCCGACATCGATCAGCCACTCCGCACCCATGCGGCCAATATCGCCCAGCCGCACGACAATGATTTCAAGGCGACAGGACTGGAAATCGCCAAGGACTGGGGCGATCTCAAGCTGCTCTCCTCCACCGGGATCGTGGACCATGACCTGTCGGACACCTTCGATGCGACCGGGTATGGAGGAAATCCGGAAATCCAGATATTCCAAGGGCATGAGGCGATTCGCCTCCTGACCCACGAGACGCGCCTCTCGCACGGCATGCCTTCGGGCAACAGCTGGGTCGCAGGGGTTAGCCTCGTCCGCAATATCGACCGTATCGACCGTCGGCTCGGCCCTCTCGGAGCGCCGGTCACGCTGGCGCAATTGCGAAACCAGAAGACCGAAGTCGCAATCTTCGGCGAGGCGACCCAGCGGATCGCTCCACGCCTTTCCGGAACGCTTGGGGGGCGTGTCGTCTTTGCCGAGACGATCGGGGAGCTGATGGGTGGCTCCGGCGAGGATTTCGAACCGAAGCGTCGGCAAATTCGTGTCCTCCCGACTGCGGCACTGTCATGGAAACCGACGTCCGACCTCCTGACGTTCTTGCGATACCAAAGCGGCTTCCGCAGTGGCGGCATCGCGATCACGGGGGGACAGATCAATTCCGCGCAGCGATTCGATTCGGACTCGATCCACAACGTCGAACTCGGGGTCCGGTTCGGCAGCGAGGCTGACAGCGCGAGGCCCCGTTTTTCCGGCGGCATCACAGCATTCTATTCGATCTGGACCAGTATCCAAGCCGACCTGATTGGAAGCGACGGGCTACCCTTTACCGAAAATATCGGACGCGGCACGGTTTATGGTGCGGAGATCAACGGCCGGTGGCACGTAACCGATCACCTGTTTTTCGACGGTGCGCTGTTCATCAATCGCAGCGCGCTGACCAATCCCGTGGAGGGGCTCGAAGAGGCCGACGAAAGACCGCTTCCCAACGTCGCTCGAACCGGTGGACGGTTTACGGCGGCTTGGGAAAGCCCGCTGTCCGACCGGCTGAGCCTGAAACTCGACGGGACCGTAAGGCTAATCGGCGCATCGAGCCTTGGGACGACCGCGCCGCTCATCCTCGAGCATGGCGAAACGACCCAGCTCGATTTTTCCGCTTCGCTCGCGGCAAGGGACTGGGCGCTGACGCTCGATGCCACAAATCTCCTGAATGTTAGCGGGAACAGCTTTTCCTACGGAAATCCGTTCACCGTGGCGCTGGGCAAGCAGATTACGCCACTGCGGCCGCGAACCGTGAGGGTGGCGCTTCGGTTAGGCTTCTGAACAATTGGAAAGGCGCTAACAGTGACCTCGCGAACACAGGAGTGGGTATTTATGTCCGATGCCGTGTTGAAAAATAGACGGTCGACCGCCACCAAGATTCTGCACTGGTTGGTGGCGCTCGCCATCATGACGCAATTGGGCCTTAGTTTGGTGATGCAAAGCCCGACTCGCAACCGTCCCGGAGATAGCTTTTTTGAAATCCATGAAAAGGTTGGGATCGCTGCGACGTCGCTGCTCGCGGCATTCTGGATCTGGAGTGTCTTGCGTTCGGGCGAGACGCGCCTCGTTGCGTTTTTCCCTTGGTTCTCGCCGAAGCAACTCAGGTTTGTCGCTACCGATGCCAAAAGACTATTTGCACCGATCGAGGACGGAAACAGGGAGCGGCCATTTGCCAGCGCCATTCATGGTCTGGGACTCATCATTGCCTCGGTGATGGCGCTAAGCGGTGTCGTTGGCTATTTCGTGGCCTCGGCTAGCCCCCTCATGGAAGTTCATGAAACGGTGGCCCCGTTGATGTGGGCTTATCTCATCGGGCATGTTGTCAGCGCACTTTTCCACGAACTGCGCGGCGAGCGGATCATCGCGGCCATGTTCTACGCATCGAGCCGCCAGTAGGTTTCACGGTTGGAATGGCTTCGTTAGGCAAGCCAGCGCGCAAAATTGACAAAACTCGCCGACGGTCGATCCCCCCGTGTTTCATGCTGGCGCGGTGATCTCGACAGTGTCAGGGCATGCTCCATTTTTCGAGGACAATCGGCTCCTTAATCGGACGTGAGTCGTTAAGAGGCGAACCCCTATCGGTCTGGCCAGTGGGGGTGCAGATCGTCAATTACGAATGCGTGTTCTGCTTCCCCCGTCGCATGATCCTCGCGAAGATGCGGATGGTCCGCCGGCAAATCGTCATGACGATGCGTCAGGATGTCCGGGTCCTCGCGCGGCCAGACACGCAGGGCGATGAGCGTTCCCATGAGCGCCAGCACCGCGCTTGCGGCGAGGGCCGTGCCCATTCCGGCGCGGGCACCAACCTGGCCGGCGAGCGGATAGGCGACAAGCCAGCAGACATGGCTCAGCGCGAATTGGGCCGCAAACAGGGCCGGCCGGCCCCCAGCATCCGACGAGCGGCGGAGCAGACGCCCGCCCGGCGTGATGCTGGCGGAATAACTGACGCCGAGCGCAAACCAGCCCAGCAGCAGGAAGCTCCAATAGCCCGGCGCCTCGTGCATCGACCATGATGCTGCCAGCACGGCGAGGACGACGGTCATGGCCACGGCTGCCGCAATCATCACGGCGCGGTCGGCGACCCGATCGAGCAGGCGCGGCAACAGCAGCGCCGCGAGCATCGAGCCGCCGCCGAAGGCTGCAAGCGTGATCGCCATCTCGCTCTGTCCCAGCCCGAGAAGGCCGCGCACCACCGCCGGCGTGTTGACGATGACCATCGCACTGGCGGCCGCCGCGGCAAGCGTAACCGCCAGCAGGCCGCGAAGCCGCGGGGTCCTCAGATATTGGCGGGTGCCTTGCGTCGTCTTGTCATAGATGCCGCCGTCTGGCGCCTTGGCCGCGGTGCGCGGCAGCGTGACCGACAGCACGAGCAAAGCCGAGCAGGCGAAGCCGATCGCGGTGCCCGAGAAGAGCCAGTGGAAACTGATGATACCAAGCAGCGCGGCGGCGAGGATAGGGCTGACGAGGCTTTCCATGTCATAGGCCAGACGCGAGAGCGACAGGGCGCGCGTATAATCCTTCTCGTCGGGCAGCACGTCGGGGATCGTCGCCTGGAAGGTTGGCGTGAACCCGGCCGACGCCGACTGGAGGATGAAGATCAGGAGATAGATTTGCCACACCTGGTCGACGAAAGGCAGGAACAGCGCGACGAGGCCGCGCACCACATCCATCGCGACGAGGAAGGGCTTGCGCGGCAGGCGTGAAGCATAGGCTCCGACGACCGGCGCAACGCCGATATAAGCGACCATCTTGATCGCCATCGCGGTCCCGAGCACTGCGCCTGCATCGGCGCCGGCGATCTCGAAGGCGAGGAGGCCAAGCGCGACCGTTGCGAGGCCCGTGCCGACGAGCGCGATGATCTGCGCGAGGAACAGGTGGCGGTAGGTCCGGTTGGCAAGAACGGCGAGCATAGGTGGAACTCCGCTGTCGGCGATTATAGGGGCATCGTCTCCGACCCGGTCGGCGACCGGGCCGGAGTCCGTCAAATCATTGTTGCCTTGTCAGACAACGCGGCGGATGTCGCTATAGGCGCCGTCGGTGCGCAGCGTAATCGTCACGGGCGCGTCCGAGCGATTGCGCCAGAACCAGCCGTGCTTGCCGTCGAAGGCTGCGACAAGTTCGCCGCTCTCGCCGGTGGTATCCTTGCCCTTGCCATAGCCGTGGTACGCGATGCCCGGTGCGTCGGCGTGCGTGTCGAAATTGACGCGCCCGCCTTCGACCGACCAGTTGAAGTTGAGGCGCGCGTCCTTCGCCATCGTCGCCTTGATTTCGGCACCCTGTCCTGGCGCGAGGGTAAGCTTCATCGTTTCCGAGCGTTGCGGCGCGTCCGCCTTGGCGGCGGTTGCTGTCGGAGATGCCACCTGGGCAGCCGGAGCGGCGGAAGCACTTCCGGTGGCCGCGTCGGCCGCGGCCTCTTTGGCGAGCTGCAGCTTGACCTCGCCCATTTCGGTGAGGCCAAGCGCGCCGCCGATCCCGGTCGGATCGATCGCATATTCGCTGGGCAGCACGACGGCGACGAGGATGGCGCCCGCGGCAACGGCGGCGAGCGCGGTCGCGCGGATCAGCTGGCTGCTGGTCGGCAGGTCTTCGGGGCGGGGGCGCTGTGAATTGAACATGATGTGGTTTCCTTCGATTAAGCGGCCGCGAGGCCGGCGAGCTGGTAGCCGACGAGCACGAAGCCCGCGGTCATGAGGATGGTGTTGACGGCGAAGGCATGGCGCATGAAGCTCGGGGTGCGGCGCCAAAATCCCATCAGGATGAGGATCGTGCCGAGCGCGAGCAATTGCCCGATCTCGACCCCGATGTTGAAGGCGAGCAGGTTGGGGATCAGGCCTTCGTTCGCGATCTCGAACTCGAGGATTTTCGTCGCGAGGCCGAAGCCGTGGAAGAAGCCGAAGATCAAGGTCGCGGCCTTGGTGTTGGGCTGGACGCCGAACCAGCGCTGATAGGCGCCGAGATTGTCGAGCGCCTTGTAGACGACCGACAGGCCGATGATCGCGTCGATGATATAGGCGTTGGCGCTGATGCCGGTGAGCACGCCGAACAGCATCGTCGTCGAATGGCCGATCGCGAACAATGTCACATACAGCCCTATGTCCTTCATCCGGTAGAGGAAGAAGATCACACCGAAGAGGAAGAGCAGATGGTCGTAACCGGTGACCATATGCTTGGCCCCGAGATAGACGAACGGCCAGAAGAGAATGCCGCTGCTTTCCTGGATATAGCCCTTGTCGCCCTCGGCGACATTGTGCGCCCAGGCTTCTGCGCCGATCGCGAAACAGAGAAGAAGGAGGCTCGCGGCGAGCAGTGCGGCGCGCAGGACGCCGCCCGGCGGAGCGATGGATCGGATAGACATCATAATACTCCTAGAATGTCGGGAATGGGTGCCCCGCGCGCCGACTGGGCGCGCGGGGCGAGTGGTCAAGCCGGTAAAGGCTTGGCCGCTGGGGGCTCGGGATTTGGGTCCTTGGCGCGGCGGCCGTGCACCATGCGGTAGAGCGCCGGCAGGATGAGCAAGGTGAGGATCGTCGAGGAGACGATCCCGCCGATCACCACCGTCGCGAGCGGACGCTGGACCTCCGCCCCCGCGCCGACGTTGAACGCCATCGGCACGAAGCCGAGGCTCGCCACCAGCGCGGTCATCAGCACCGGGCGGAGACGCGTCAGCGCACCCTCGCGGATCGCCACATCGAGTCCGCTCCCCCCTTCGCGAAGCTGCCGGATGAAGCTCAGCATGACGACGCCGTTGAGCACCGCGACCCCGGAGAGCGCGATAAACCCGACGCCCGCCGAGATCGACAACGGCATGCCGCGCACCAGCAGCGCCGCGACGCCCCCGGTAAGTGCCAGCGGCACCCCCGAGAAGACGATTCCGGCATCCTTCGCCGAGCGGAACAGCGCATAGAGCAGGCCGAAGATCAGCAGCAGTGCGGCGGGCACCACGAGTTGGAGCCGCTTGGCCGCCGAGATAAGCTGTTCGAACGTCCCGCCATAGCTGATCCAGTAGCCTGCTGGCACCTCGACCTCGGCATCGACCTTTGTTCTCAGCTCCTCGATGAAGGAGCCAAGATCGCGGCCGCGGACATTGGCGGTCACCACGACGCGGCGCTTGCCATCCTCGCGGCTGATCTGGTTCGGACCGATCACCACCTCGACCTTCGCCACATCTGCGAGCGGCACGAACCCGCGCATCTCGCTGTCTGGACCCGGCAAGGGGATGCGCAGCCGGCCGAGCTCGTCGACCCGCTCGCGCGCCGCTTCGGGCAGGCGCACGATGATCGGGAAGCGCCGGTCGCCCTCGAAGATCTGCCCGGCCTCGACCCCGCCGATCGACACGGCGACGACATTCTGGACGTCGCCGACGTTGAGCCCGAAGCGCGCGAGCGCCGCCCGGTCGGGCGTGATCTGGAGCACCGGCAGGCCGGTGACCTGCTCGACGCCGACATCCTGCGCGCCCTCGATACCCGAGGCCACAGTCTCGATCGCGTCGCCGACTTCGCGCAGCGTGTCGAGATCGTCGCCAAACACCTTGATCGCGACATCGGCGCGAACCCCCGAGAGAAGCTCGTTGAAACGCATCTGGATCGGCTGGGTGAACTCGTAATTATTCCCCGGGATCTGGGCCACGGCGGCCTGCATCTCGCGGACGAGCTGGGTCTTCGGCTTTCTCGGATCGGGCCAGTCCTTGCGGTCCTTCATGATGATGAAGGTGTCGGCGACCGACGGCGGCATCGGATCGGTCGCGACTTCGGCCGTGCCGATCTTCGCCACCACCCGGTCGACCTCGGGGAACTGTTTGATCCGTGCTTCGAGCGTCGTCTGCATCGAGATCGCCTGGCTCAGGCTGGTGCCCGGAATGCGCAGCGCGTGCATCGCAATATCGCCTTCGTCGAGATTGGGGACGAACTCGGACCCCATGCGCGTCGAAGCGAACCCCGCGATGGCGACAAGCGCGACCGCGCCCGCAACGAACGCGGTGCGCAGCTTCAAGGCGCTGTCGAGCGCGGGCGCATAGGCCTTGCGCGCCCACAGCATCAGCCGGCTTTCCTTCTCCTCGACCTTGCCGGTGACGAACAGCGCGATCGCCGCCGGCACGAAGGTGAGCGAGAGGATCAGCGCCGCGGTCAGCGCCATCACGACGGTGATCGCCATCGGATGGAACATCTTGCCCTCGACCCCGGTGAGCGCGAAGATCGGCACATAGACGAGCGCGATGATCAGCATGCCGAACAGCGAGGGGCGGATGACCTCCGACGTCGCCGAGGCCGCGAGCGCGAACCGTTCACCACGATCGAGCAGTCGCCCGGCCTTGTGCTGCGCCTCGCCGAAGCGGCGGAGGCAATTTTCGACGATGATCACCGCGCCATCGACGATCAGCCCGAAATCGAGCGCGCCGAGGCTCATCAAGTTCCCCGAGATGCCGCCCCGCACCATGCCGGTGATCGTCATCAGCATCGTGATCGGGATGACCGCCGCGGTGATCAGCGCCGCGCGGACGTTGCCGAGCAACAGGAAAAGGATGACGATGACGAGGAGCGCCCCTTCGAGCAGATTCTTCTCGACCGTCCAGACCGCGCGTTCGACCAGATCGGTGCGGTCGTAGATCGGCACCGCCTTGACCCCGGCGGGCAGCGCCCGTGCGGCGACCTCGAGCCGTTCCGCGGCGGCACGCGCCACGATCCGGCTATTCTCGCCCGCGAGCATGAAGACGGTTCCGAGCACCACCTCCTTGCCATTTTCGGTCGCGGCGCCGGTGCGCAGCTCCTCGCCGAGATCGATGTCGGCGACGTCGGCAACGCGGATCGGGATGCCGTTCCGGTTGCTGACGATGATCGCCTTCAGATCGTCGATGCCCAACGCCTGGCCCGGGGTGCGGACAAGATATTGCTCGCCATAGCGTTCGACATAGCCCGCGCCGCTATTGTCGTTGTTGGATTTCAGCGCGCGCACCACATCGTCGAGCGTCAGCCCATAGGCCGACAATCGCGCCGGGATTGGCGTGACATGATATTGGCGCTCATAGCCGCCGATGCTGTTGACCTCAGTGACGCCGGGCGTGTTGCGGAGCTGGGGCCGGATGACCCAATCCTGGAGCGTGCGAAGGTCCTCGGGCGTGTAGGCACTGCCATCGGGCTTCTTTGCGCCGGGGTCGGCCTCGAGCGTATACATGAAGATTTCGCCGAGGCCGGTCGCGATCGGTCCCATTTCGGGGGCGACCCCTGGCGGAAGCTGTTCGCGCGCCGATTGCAGCCTTTCGTTGATCAGCTGGCGCGCAAAATAGATGCTCGTGCCGTCCTCGAAGACCGCGGTGACCTGGCTCAGGCCATAGCGCGAGACCGAGCGCGTATATTGCAGCCCCGGCAGGCCGGCGATCGCGGTCTCGACGGGGAAGGTCACGCGCTGCTCGGCTTCGAGCGGCGAGAAGCCGGGTGCCTCGCTGTTGACCTGGACCTGGACGTTAGTGATGTCGGGGGTAGCGTCGATCGGCAGCCGCTGGAAGCTCCAGACGCCGATCGCGCAGAGAAGGAGGACGGCGGTGAGGACCGCCCAGCGGAAGCGGATCGAGCCCGCGATCATCCGTTCGAGCAAATGCGCCTTGTCTGGCGGGGAGCTGGTGTCAGTGGTCATGGCTGGCCCCCGATTTCTCGATGTCGGCGCGGATCAGGAAGGCTCCGTCGACGACATAGACTTCGCCGGGCGCGAGCCCGCCGAGGACTTCGGTCCATTCGGGTGTGCGCCGCCCGATTTCGAGCATCCGCACCTCATAAGTATTACCAACCTTGGCGAAGACGACCTCGAAGTCGCGGAAGCGCTGGATCGCCTTGGTTCGCACCGCGAGCGGCACATTGGCCTGCGCCACCGCGAAGCTGCCCTCGACCCCCATGCCGGGCCGGAATGTGCGCGACGCCGTCGGCGGTAGATGGACATGCGCCATCAGTGTCTGGCTGCTGATGTCGGCGGTCGGCAGAATCGCTTCGACCTCTCCCTCGAAGCGCGCTTCGCCCGACAGGCTGCGCAGGTTCACCGGCTGGCCGACGCGGACCCGTTCGGCGTCGCGCGGATAGACGAAGAACTCGGCATGAAGCTTGGTCGGATCGGCGATGACGAAGAGCGCGCGATCGCCGGTCGTGTCGCCGACATTGACATTCTTTTCAACAATCGTGCCGCTGATCGGCGCCGTGATGCTGTAGGTCTGGAGCGAATGGCTCGATTCCACCCGTGCGAGAATTTGGCCGCGCCGTACTTGCTGGCCGAGCTTGCCATTCAGCGACATGATCAGGCCGGGAAGCCGGGCGCGGACATCGGCCTTGCCTTCGGGCGTGATCTCGATCCGCCCGCCCATGTCGATGAGGTCGCTGACGGTCGCGCCGCCCGCCGCCTCGACCTTGACCCCACCCGCCTTCGCGGCTTCGGCGGTGATCGTGGTGCGGCCCTCATAGGAGGCGTAGGACCATTTGTGGTTGCGCCCGCCTTCCGACGCCGCAACGCGAACGTCGAAGCTGTGCGGTTCGGTGACGACGCCGCTGCCGCGCAGGAAATCCTCTTGCGGCGTGAAGCTGAACCGGTCGATCTTGCCGCCGAGACGGCCAAGCTCCATCGTCAGTTTGACCTCGGACGGCTTGACCGGCTTGTCGTTCCGGAAGGCATAGACGCGGAACTCCGGATCGACGCCATCTTCGAAGATGGTGACCTCGAGGGCGAAATCGCCGTCGCGCAGCATCCGCCCGCGATGCGGGCCGCGCTCATATTCGCCGGCCTTGGCAGCGGCTTCGCCGCCATCTTTCGTCGGAGGACCGTCGCTGCACGAAACGAGGAGCGCGGCAGTGAGGAGTGGGAACGCCCACATAAGATGTTTTCTGCTCATCGAGCATTCTCCATGGTCGGGATGAGGGCCGCGTGGCGGCCGGTCAGGCGGTCGAGGCGCACGCCCATAAGGTGGAAGCGGCGCAAGAGTTCGACGCGGCGCGAGCGCGCGTCATGGGCGGCGATCTGCGCCTGGCTGAACTCGAGGAAGGTGAAGGCGGTGCCCCCGCGCGCCAGCCCGTCGCTGATCAGGCGCACGGCGCGACTGGCGCTGGGAAGCACCTCCTCGTCGATACGCTTGATTTCGGAGGCGATCAGCCGGCGGTCGGCGACCAGCCGGTCGATCTCGCGGCCGATTTCGACGCGCGTGACCGCAACCTCGGCTTCGAGTGCGCGCTGTTCGGCGCGCGCGCGTTCGACATTGCCGCGATTGGCGGCCTTGCTGCCGAGCGGAATCGAGCCGCCGACCATCACCGCCAGATCATTGCCTTGCCCGAAATGGCGAAGGCCGACACGGGCGCTCGGATCGGCGACATTGCCGGTTTCCGCAAGCTTCACCTTTGCCTCGGCCGCCGTGATCTCGGCCGCGAGGACCGCGACATCGGCTGAGTCGCCGGTGGCGGGAACCGCCACGTCGAGCGTTTGAAACGCAACGGCATCGAGCTGATAGTCGCCGGTGCCGCCCCACCAGACCGCGAGGTTCGCTCGCGCGTTTCGCGCGGTCTCGCGTGCCTGTTCAAGCGCGATCTCGGCCTGCGCGACATTGGTGCGGGCGCGTTCGGCGGCGAACCACGGATCGAGCGCGCCGGTCACGCGGCGGACGACGTCGAGTTCGACGCGCTTGAGGTCGGTAAGTCGTGCTTCGGCGACGGGGATCGCCGCTTCCGCGGCGAGGGCTTCGACCCACGCCGCTTGAACGCGCGCGAGCCGGTCGAGCAGGCGAATGCGGTTCTGCTGGCCGACGATCGCGACATCGGCGCGCGCGGCGCTGATCCGCGCCTCGCGCTTGCCGCCGCGCTCCCACGTCCGTTCGTACCAGCCCGTCGTCTGTGACTGGTTTAACGGCGAATAGGGGTCGGTCCCCGCGAAGTCCTCGAAGTCGATCCCGACCACATCCCGCGGTCGGACGTCGGCCTGCAATATGGCGGCATCGGCCGCTTCGAGCCTTGCGGCGTTGGCGGCGACCGCAGGATCGCTGGCGGCAACCCGCGACAGCGCTTCATCGAGACTTAGGTTCTGCGCCTGGACCGGCAGCGCGAAGGCGGCCAGCAGGGCGCTCCCGCAGAGCAAGACTCTACGGGCAGCATGCGCGCCAAAGCGCGCGCGATTATGGAAAAACATGAGATAACGGCCTCGCTGAAAGGCGTAGAAACATCCCACGCCTCAGGCGGCGCGGGAACTCAGACGGTCAGCGAGATGGTTCTGGGAGGGCGCTCGGGTCCGAGAGCTCGCAGGCCGGCAATCGGCCGCTCGATCCGCCCGCCAAGCAGCGAGCCCGAAGGCGCAAGGGAGGTTGCAGTTGCGATATTGGGAATGAGCAGGTTCGGCCCGCTATCGCCATGATGATGGTGACTGCCATCCAGATCGTCGTCGGGCTGATCACCGGTATCGTGCGAATCGTCATGAGGCGCCGCATGGTCGTCGTGCACAGCGTCGATCGCGAAACTATCTGCCCCTTCATGATCGTGCACCACCATGAGGGCCGGCGCATGCTGGATCTGGCCGGCTGCCTTGGCGGGCATTGTCGCCGCATAGAACATCATCAGCGCCACGCAGAGCATCGCGATCAGGCGGTCAATTGCACGGGCGGGCGAAGTTGGCACATCCACGCGTGTAGTTGCGATCCCTTCCGTTGACAAGCTGCAGCTACCCGCCTCGGCAGGATCGAAATCAATCTCTGAGTGGAGGCTGCGGGTGGTCGGGACGTGGCGCAGGGCCGGTGACGCCAATTCAGATCCCTCAGACTGAGGTGAGAACCGGCCGAACACGGAGTCCCATGATGGGGAACTCGCTCAGCGTCTCGTGACCGGCATACGCCTTTCGAACCAATCTGCGCCGCCCAATATCGGCGGCGGGCGCCATTGGGTCAGCGCAATAATCCGTTCCAAGCTGTTGCGAATGACCTCAAGATCAGCGCTGTCCTCGATTAGGTGCTTGACCCTGTAGTAACTACAGGGTGTAGGTCGCGTTCCGACTCGAGGTTATTCGAGAGGAACGCGCATGGCAAACGACCCCCACCCCGCTAAGATCGCAAAGGCATCAAGCAAAGCCGAAGACCCCGTGCGCACCGCTTATTTTCTCGAACTGAGGGAATATCGAACAGCGCGGGCAATCGGCGACTTCGCTGCGGCATGGCGGCACCTCGAGCGCGCCCATATCGCCGCTCAGCCCAGGTTATGGCTGCACATGGGATCGCATATTACGATGCTCGCATTCGCTTTTTCGCGCCGCGATATGCGGGAAATGTCGGGTCAGTTGCTGCGCATTGCCCTCGTTCCACTCGGCGCGCTGACCGGCCGCCTCCCGACCGGCAACACCGGTCGCGCCCGCATTAGCGCCTTCGCGCCAATGCCGGACGATTTGCAGACTTATATGCGCCAGGATGCGCCATGATCCTCGGCTTGCCTGCGTCTCGTCCGGCTGCTAACCGGCGGTTGATGCGAAATCGCGCGATCCAGTTCCTGTTGCTCATTGTGGCGCTTTTGGCTTGCCCGGACACACCGGTCATGGCCTATGACGCTGCGCCGATTGGCGTCGACGCGCATCAGCATGTGTTTGCGGAGGCCGCCGACGACGCGGCCCCCGACGACAACAGCCCGACGGGCAGCGGCACCGAACTGGTGCATCACCATCATTGCCCCACAGGCTTGGCCGTTGACGCATCGGACGCGGCCGGTGGCTGGTTGTCGACGCGTGACGTGCATCTCGCCGGCACCGCTTCGGCACTCGCTTCGCGCGCGACCGCTCCCCCCACCGAACCTCCCGCCGCCTGATCTCTGCTTCGCGCAGGCCTTTGCCTGCGCCGTGACGCATTGATCAGGAGTATTTATGTCGAAATCATTGGGCACCCTGCTGTTTGCAGGGTTGCTGACCATGGCAGGTCAGCCGGCGTTCGCCGAACCTGTCTCGTTGTCCGACGCGCTTGCGCGCGGTCAGGATGTCTCCCCTCGAATTGCCAAGGCCAAAGCCGAACTGAAGGCGGCCGAAGGCCGCGCCATGCAGGCCGGCGTGCGGCCGAACCCTACCATATCCGCCGAAGTTGAGAATTTCAGCGGCACCGGGCCTTATCGAACCTTTGGCCAGACCGAGACCACAGTCGCGGTCTCGCAGCCGTTCGAACTCGGGGGCAAGAGGCGCGCCCGCAAAGAGGTCGCGGCGGCCGAGCGAGAGTTTGCGCAAATCGCGCTCCGCAGGGCCGAGGCCGACCTCGCATATGACATCATCGTTTCGCACGCCAAGTTGCGCGCGGCCGAAGATCGCGCGAAGCTCGCCGACAGCGACTATGCTAGGGCGGTCGAACTCGCGCGGATCGCTGAGACGCTCGTCGATGTCGGACGCGATCCGCCGCTAACCAAGCTGCGCGCCGACGCGTTGCTCGCCGAGGCGAAGGCCGAAAGCCTGCGCGCAAAGGCGGAGCTTTTGTCGGCGCGGCAGGAGTTGGCCTTGCGCATCGGCAGCGAGGATCCCGAATTGTCGGCCATCGCTCAGGATATTCCGACACCGCCGGCCTTGCCTGCCGATGCCCAGAGCCTCGACGAACGCCTCGCGGCAGCCGAGCGCGATGCGGCTTCGGCGCGAATCCGGCTCGCTCAGGCTGAGGGCGTTCCCGACATCACGGCGTCGGGCGGGGTGCGCAACTTTCGGGAAAGCAAGGACACCGCGTTCATCGTCGGCGTTTCGATCCCGCTGCCGGTGTTCAACCGCAATCGCGGCAATATCTATGCAGCGCGCGCGAGCGGCGAAGCCGCCGAAGCCGAGCTTGCCCAGACGCGTCTCGATACCCGCTTCTCGCGGCGCGATGCCGAGCTGATGCTCGCGGCCGCCACCGAGCGTGTGACGGCCTTGTCGGGCGCCGGACTCTTTCAGGCGAGCGAAGCGGCCCGGGTTGCCGAAATCGGATACCAGCAGGGCAAGTTCACGCTCATCGAGCTGATCGATGCCCAGGAGGCGCTGACCAGCGCCAACCTCAAACTCATTGAAGCCGAACTCGACCGCGCCCGCGCCTTGGCTGCGCTGGGCCGCGCGAACGCGCAATAGGGGACTGAACATCATGCAAATTTTCGAAAACAAGAACCGCCTCATGGCCGCCGTCGCGGTCGGGGCGCTCATACTCGGCGGCGGCGGGATATTGATCGGACGATCGATGACCGCGCCCGAAGCTGCCGCACCCGCGGCAGCACCCGCCGAGAAAGAAGAGGAAGGCCATGTCGAAGGCCAGATCCTGATGGACGTGGCGCGCGCCAAGGGCGCTGGCATCGTCACTGAGACGATCCAGTCCGGCGGTCTCGGATCGGAGATCCTGGCACAGGGTATCGTGGCAGCGACCCCTGAAGGCGAGGCCGTGTTAACGGCGCGCGCCGACGGGGCGATCACGCGCATCAATCGGCGGCTTGGCGACTATGTCAGCATCGGTGACACGGTGGCGGTCATGGAAAGCCGCGATGCGGCTGCGATCGCGTCCGAACGCAGTTCGGCAACGGCGCGGCTGGCTCTTGCCCGCTCGACATACGCCCGCGAAAAGAAGCTCTTCGATGCGCGCATCACCGCAAAGCAGGATCTCGAGGCCGCCGCGGCGGCGCTCTCAGAGGCCGAATCCGAAGCACGGCGTTCGCAGTCGGCGGCATCGGCCGCCAAGGTATCGGGCGACGGCCGCACCCTTGCGGTGACGAGCCTGATTTCGGGGCGGGTCACCAAGTCCGACGCGAAACTCGGGTCCTATGTGCTAGCGGGCACCGAATTGTTCCGGGTTTCCGATCCCCGTCGCATCCAGATCAATGCCTCGGTGCTCGCCGCAGATGCCCGGCGGATCAAGCCCGGCGATACGGCGGTGATTGAACTGCTCGGCGGTGAGACTGTGAATGCTGTGGTTCGCTCGGCAACCCCGAGCCTCGATCCCGACAGCAAGACCGCAACGATTGTCCTCGTCCCCGATGGCATCGGCGGCCTCACGCCCGGCCAGGGGCTGCGTGCGCGGATCAAGCCGCAGGGCGCCGCAGGTTCCACGCTCATCGCGCTGCCCGAAGAGGCGGTGCAGACCGTCGAGGGCCGCGAAGTCGTGTTCGTCAAGACTGCCAAAGGCTTCCAGGCGACCACAGTGGTCACCGGCAAGCGTGGCGGCGGCCGTATCGAAATCGTCGACGGGGTGAAGCCCGGCGCGGTGATCGCGACCAAGGGCGCTTTCCTGCTCAAGGCCGAAATGGGCAAGGGCGAGGCGGAGCATTGAGATGATCGAAAAACTTCTCGACGCGTCGATACGCTTTCGCTGGGGTGTGGTCATCCTCACCCTCATCATCTCGGCCTATGGCATCACGCAGCTCATGAAGCTGCCGATCGATGCCGTTCCGGACATCACCAACAAGCAGGTCCAGATCAATACCGTCGAACCCAATCTCGGTCCGCTCGACATCGAACGCCTCGTTACCTTCCCCATCGAAACCGCCATGGCGGGAATTCCCGGTCTGCAGACGTCGCGCTCGATTTCGCGCAACGGGTTTAGCCAGGTCACGGTGATCTTCGAGGATCATACCGATCTCTATTTCGCGCGGCAGCAGGTCGCCGAGCGGCTCAATCAGGCTAAAGGCACCTTGCCCGATGGCGCCGAACCGCAAATGGGACCGGTTTCGACCGGTCTTGGCGAAGTGCTGATGTACACCGTCGATTTCGCGCCGACCTCGGGGAAAAACAAACCGACGGTCGCCGGGAAGCCGGGCCTCCAGCCCGACGGCTCCTATATAACACCGACCGGGGAGAAGCTCGTCGATGAGGTCGCCAAGCTTGGCTATTTGCGGTCCGTTCAAGATTGGGTGATCCGTCCGCAGCTGCGCTCGGTATCCGGGGTTGCCGGGATCGATTCGATCGGCGGTTATGAAAAGCAGTTCGTCGTTCAGCCCGACGCGACGAAAATGGCGAGCTATGGGATTTCTTTCTCCGAACTCGCCGAAGCCCTCGAACGCGCCAATATTTCGGTCGGCGCGAACTTCGTCGAACGTGGCGGCGAGGCGTTTCTGGTGCGCGCCGATGGCCGCATCCGCACACTCGATGAAATCTCTCGCGCCACCGTTGCAAGCCGCGGCGGCGTTCCCGTCATGGTTCGTGACGTCGCGACCGTGCAGATCGGCGGCGAATTGCGGACCGGCTCGGCATCCGAAAACGGGAAGGAGCTGGTCGTCGGCACGGTGTTGATGCTGGCGAACGGCAACAGCCGGATCGTCGCATCGGCCGCAGCCGAACGCTTGAAAGACGTCACGAAATCCATGCCCGCGGGCATCGTCGTCAAACCGGTGCTCGATCGCTCGCAACTCGTCGATGCGACGATTGGCACCGTCGAGAAGAATCTCGCCGAAGGCGCCTTGCTGGTGGCCGCGGTTCTGTTCTGGTTGCTCGGCAACTTCCGTGCAGCCGTCATCGCCACGCTTGTCATCCCGATCTCGTTTCTGATCATGGGGACGGGCATGAACATCACCGGCACGTCGGGCAATTTGATGAGCCTCGGCGCGCTCGATTTCGGCCTCATCGTCGACGGCTCGATCATCATCATCGAAAACTGCCTCAGACGACTGGCCGAACGACAGCATCATGAAGGGCGATTGCTCTCGCTGAGCGAACGACTGCACGAGGTGTTCGAAGCCTCGCGCGAAATGGTGAAGCCGACGATTTACGGGCAGGCGATCATCTTCCTGGTGTTTGTGCCGTTGCTCACTTTCACCGGAGTCGAAGGCAAGACCTTCTCGCCGATGGCGATCACGGTGTTGCTGGCGCTGGCGGGTGCCTTCATTGCATCGCTGACCTTCGTCCCCGCGATGGTCGCACTGCTTCTTCGCGGCAAGGTCGCCGAGAAGGAAGTGCGTGCGATCGCATGGGTGAAGACGCGCTACGAGCCCGTGCTCAAGCGCGTCATCGCGCGGCCCTGGCCGTGGATTGGTGCCGGCGGCGGGACCTTCGCCGCGGCTGTCCTGGTGTTCGGCATGCTCGGCAGTGAGTTCATCCCGGTCTTGGGCGAGGGCAATCTTGCGATGCAGGCGCTTCGCATCCCGTCGACGTCTTTGAACAAGTCGCAGGCGATGCAGTTGCAGGTCGAAAAGGCTGTCTCAACCCTTCCCGAAGTCGCCTTCATCTATTCCAAAACCGGTACGGCAGAGGTCGCCAGCGATCCGATGCCGCCGAACGCATCGGATACCTTCATCATCCTGAAGCCACGCGACGCATGGCCCGATGGCGTCCGCACCAAGGATGATGTGATCGAACGGGTTGAAAAGAAGCTTGAGCCGCTCGTCGGCAACGCCTTCGAAATCAGCCAGCCGATCCAGCTGCGCTTCAACGAGTTGATCGCCGGCGTGCGCGGCGACATCGCAATCAAGCTCTACGGAGACGATCTCGACGAAATGGGCCGCGCGGCGCAGCAGGTCGCCGCGATCCTGAACACCGTCCCGGGCGCTGCCGACGTCAAGGTCGAACAGACCGCGGGCTTCCCGGTCCTCGACGTCCAGTTCGACCGCGATGCCATCGCACGTTACGGGCTGACGTTGCAGGATGTCAGCGACACGGTCGCGGCCGCGCTCGGTGGGCGCGAAGCCGGCATCGTATTCGAAGGCGACCGGCGATACGATATCGTCGTCCGTCTCGATCGCGCCACGCGCGACGATCTCGACGCGGTGGGGGCGCTTCCCGTGCTTCTTCCCGGCGAGGGCGGTGCGAGGGCATCGGTGCCGCTCAGTGAGCTGGCCAAGTTCGGCTTCTCCGAAGGGTTGAACCAGGTCAGCCGTGAAAACGGCAAGCGGCGGGTGGTGGTGCAAGCCAATGTCCGCGGCAACGATCTGGGATCCTTCGTCGCCGAAGCACAGGAGAAGGTGAACGCGCAGGTCAAGCTTCCGACGGGCAGCTTCATCGAATGGGGCGGGCAGTTCGAGAATCTGCAAGCCGCATCGGCGCGGTTGTCGATTGTCATCCCGATCATCTTCGCGGCGATCTTCGGCATCCTGTTCATGGCCCTGGGCGGCGTGCGCCAGGCGATTGCGGTCTATTCTGCAATCCCTCTCGCGTTGGCCGGCGGCGTCTTTTCGTTGCTGCTGACCGGGCTGCCCTTCTCGGTGTCGGCGGCGGTGGGTTTCATCGTGCTTTCGGGCGTGACGGTGCTCAACGGGCTGGTCGTGATGTCGAGCATCAACCAGCGCATCGACGAAGGAAAACCGGTCGATGTCGCGATCGGCGAGGGCGTCATGGAACGCGTCCGCGCGGTGCTGATGACGGGTATCGTGCCCGCGATCGGCTTCGTACCGATGGCACTCGCCACCGGAACCGGCGCCGAGGTGCAGAAGCCGCTCGCGATCGTCGTGATCGGCGGGTTGATCACCTCGACCTTGCTCACCTTGTTCGTCTTGCCCGCGATCAGCCATCTGCTGCTTCGCGGCCGGCACAACAAGCATGTCGCCGGCGACTATACGGACGTAACCGCCCTTGGCGAACGGGTGTTCCTGCCCGGTGAGGACACGGGCGGCAAACCGGCATGAGCGAGCATCAAGCTCCTCATGCCACGCAGGACGAAACCGATGGCGGCTCTCCGCCGCCATCGGCTTTCCCGGGAGGCAGGGTGATGAAGACCTCCATATCGCTGCTTGGACTCTTGCTTGCGGCCTGTTCGTCCGGGAAGCCGAGCGCCGACGCGGACAGCGCCGGACATGGCGATATGCAGCATGCGGCCGCGGCCACCTCGACACCGGCGGCCAAAGCGTTCGAGGCGGCCGCTGACAAGATGCACAAGGATATGGCGGTGGTTCTCACCGGCGATGCCGATACCGACTTTATGCGCTCGATGATCCCGCATCACGAGGGCGCCGTGGCGATGGCCAAGGTCGCGCTCGAACATGGTAAGGATCCCGAAGTGCGCGACATCGCCAAATCGGTCATCGCAGCACAGGAGAAGGAAATTACCATAATGCGAAGCTGGCTGGCGCGGCGCGACAAGTCGGCGCCGCAAAGCCCGCCCAAGGTGAACTGACATGGCCGGGGCTCCCGATCGCGCCGGCGTCGCGGGCGGTTCTGAAAACCCGAACGAACGCCGGACGCTATGGGTCGTTCTCCTGCTCAATGCCGCGATCGCCGGCGGCTTTTTTGTCAGCGGCTTCTTCGCGGATTCCAGCGCGCTGGTGGCGAACGGGGTCGATAATAGCGCCGATGTCGCCGTTTACGCGATCAGCCTCGCCGCGCTCAGTCGCGGCGACCAGTGGAAGACGCGCGCGGCCAAGGCGTCGGGTGCGATGCTCCTGCTGTTCGCCGTCGCCATACTCGTCGACGTCGCCCGCCGCTATCTCCAGGGAAGCGAACCGATTGGCGCGACGATGATGATCATGTCCGCCATCGCCGCGGTCGTGAACTATATCTGCCTGCGGCTGCTGCAGCGGCTGGAGAAGCCCGACGTCAACCTGCGCGCAGCGACGACGTTCAGTTTCAACGATTTTGTGTCCAACGGCGGCATTCTTGTCGCCGGAGCGCTCGTCCTGTGGCTCGGCAGCAACTGGCCCGATCTGCTCGTCGGCCTCGCGACAGCGGGGATCGCGATCAAGGGCGGAATAGAAATCCTGCGCGACGCGCGCAGCGAGGAAAAAACCGCAAAAGATGGGTCGACCTAAATGGAAGACTCGGTGGCATCGGCGAAAGCGCAGCGACGGAGATGCGGCGGGATGCATCCGCTGGCTTCATTTCTTTCCGATTTGTCACCGATGCGTGCGCCGCAGAATGTCACGATATCCAGAGTTGGCCGGCACGTTGCCGGTTTCCACCGCGGCGCAGGTCCCTCGCCTGCGTCGCGGACTAGCTTCCCGAAGCAAGGAGCTTGCCGATGTTCTCGGTAGAAAGTTCGCTCCGTCTGCACGTTCCGATCGGGCGCGTCTGGCGCTTGCTCGTCGATGTCGAGCGCTACGGCGACTGGCACCCGACGCTGCGCTTTACCGATCGCCCCGGCGACGAGGAGCGGCTGAACTATATCTATTCGCCGCGCGGCGCACGCGGGCCGGAGTTGGCGGCCGAGGGACGGGTTACCGGGCTCGACTGGCTGACCAGCTTCTCCTGGCTGACGGGGATGCCGGGCGTGCTCGTGATCGAGGAAAGTTACCGCCTCGAAAAATTGGGACAAGGCGTCGAGGTGACGCATCGCCTCGCCTGCCGCGGCCTCTTCTCCTGGCTCGGCTACCCTTTCCTGCGGCGCTTCTGCCGTGTCTTCCTGGCGCGCTCGAACAGCGCGCTCGAACAGCATTTCCGTCGCTCGACGGTCCAATCCCGATACGCTCGGCCAAGCGGACGGCGCGCATGAAGGATGATAAGATCTTGGCCGCCGGGAGCCCTTGGCTCCTTGCCCCCGCCCCCCCGGTCGAGGGTCACTGGCGGCCAAGGAGGTGCGGGAGTGGGTCGCGTGCCAAGGCTCCCGCACCTCGTCCATTCGGCAGGACGGGGTGTCGCCCGGACCCTCTCGAATTTGGCAAAAGAAAAGGATCGCATGATGAGTGACCAGCTGCGGCTCGATATACCGCTTCTTCTGCCCGAGGTCGGCGACGAAGCCGATCGCTGCGTCGCGCGCCTGACCAGCGAACTTGAAGGCCGCGAAGGTGTCGACAAGGTCCATGTCGTGCGCGCCGACGACAGCGTGGTGCCGCAGCTTTGTATTCATTACCGGCCCGACATCCTCCCGCTCGAGCGGGTACGCCAGCTCGCGCGGCGTGCCGGTGCGAAACTTGCCGAGCAATATCAGCATCTCCTCTGGACCGATGTCGAGGGGCTCGGGCACACGCGCCGCGCCCGCACGGTCAGCGACCGACTGCGCCAGCTTCCCGGCGTCGTGGAAGCCGAGGCGACCGCGGCGGGCGTGATCCGCGCGGAGTTCAGCCGGACCGATATTTCACTCGACCAGATCCGCTCGGCACTCGCCGATATGGGCGTCTATCAAAAATCGGCGGGGGAGACGAAGACGATGCCAACGAAGCACGCGCAGGAAGAAAAGGGCGACCATAAGGATCATGATCATGGCGAAGGGGCCGGCGGCGATCATGGTCACGCCCACGGCGGGATCTTCGGCGCAAACACCGAACTTTATGTCGCGCTCTTGTGCGGCGCGGTTCTCGGGATCGGTTTCGCGATTGAGAAGCTGACAGGCTTGCCAAGCTGGGTGCCGCTCGCTTTCTACATCGGTGCCTATGGCCTTGGCGGCTGGTTCACGCTCCGCGAGGCGATCGAAAATCTGAAGCTCAAGCGTTTCGAGATCGATACACTGATGCTCGTCGCGGCCGCTGGCGCCGCCGCGCTCGGCGCCTGGGCCGAGGGCGCGCTGCTGCTCTTCCTCTTCAGTTTCGGGCATGCGCTTGAACATTATGCGATGGGCCGCGCCAAGCGCGCGATTGAGGCGCTTGCCGAACTCGCACCGCAAACCGCGGTCGTTCGCCGCGACGGCGAAACGGCCGAGGTTCCCGTCGAGCAATTGCTCGTCGGCGATATCGTCATCGTGAAACCGAACGAGCGGCTTCCCGCCGACGGCTTCGTGACCCTCGGCCGATCAAGCGTCAACCAGGCCCCGGTGACCGGCGAAAGCGTGCCGGTCGACAAGGAGCCGGTGGCCGACCCGAAAGAGGCGGCGGCGCGCGCCGACGCGCTCGAGGCGAAACACCGGGTGTTCGCGGGCACGATCAACGGCGAAGGCGCCATCGAGATTGCGGTGACCCGGATTTCGAGCGACACGACGCTCGCGAAGGTCGTCAAGATGGTCAATGAGGCCGAGACCCAGAAGTCGCCGACCCAGCGCTTTACGGACAAGTTCGAGCGGATATTCGTGCCGAGTGTCCTCGGCCTCGTTTTCCTCCTTCTCTTCGCAGGGTTCGTCGTCGACGAGCCCTTCCGCGACAGCTTCTACCGCGCCATGGCCGTCCTCGTCGCGGCGAGCCCCTGCGCGCTGGCGATCGCCACGCCCAGCGCCGTGCTCTCCGGTGTCGCGCGCGCCGCGCGCGGCGGCGTGCTCGTCAAAGGCGGCGGGCCGCTCGAAAATCTCGGTTCGCTGACCGCGCTGGCTTTCGACAAGACGGGAACGCTGACCGAAGGACGGCCGCGCATCACCGACACGATCCCGGCGCCTGGGGTCACCAAGGAAGAGCTGCTTGCCATTGCAGTCGCGGTCGAGAGCCTGAGCGATCATCCGCTCGCGGCCGCCATCGTACGCGATGGCCGGGAGATTTTCCCCGACGCCGCGCTTCCGGTCGCCACCGATCTGAAGAGCCTTACGGGCCGCGGGGTCGAAGCCAAGGTCGACGGCGAAATCGTCAGCATCGGCAAGGCCGAAATGTTCGGCACCGACGGCATCGCACCGCTATCGGCCGAAATGGCGACCGCCATCGCCGGGCTCCGTGAGAAGGGTCGAACGACGATGGTCGTGCGCAAGGGAACGCGCGATCTCGGTGCGATCGGCCTCATGGATACACCACGCGCCGCGGCGCGCGAGACGATCGCACGTCTCAGCAAGCTCGGTATTCGTCGCATGATCATGATCTCCGGCGACCATCAAAAGGTCGCCGAATCGATCGCCGCCGAGGTCGGTCTCAACGAGGCATGGGGTGACCTGATGCCTGAGCAAAAGGTCGATGCCATCAAAAAGCTTCGCGCCGAGATGCCCGTCGCGATGGTGGGCGACGGCGTCAACGACGCCCCCGCCATGGCGAGCGCCACCGTTGGCATCGCAATGGGCGCGGCAGGCTCCGACGTCGCGCTCGAGACCGCCGACATCGCGCTGATGGCTGATGACCTGTCGCATCTGCCTTTCGCGATCGGCCTTAGCCGCCGCACCCGCTCGATCATCCGCCAGAATATGGTGGTCAGCCTCGGCGTCGTCGTCGTGCTGGTTCCGGCGACGATCTTCGGCCTCGGGATCGGTCCGGCGGTTGCGGCGCATGAAGGCTCGACCCTCGTTGTCGTCGCGAACGCGCTGCGGCTTCTGGCTTATCGCGAATAACCGGGCCGAGGTGGCGTAGCCAATATGGGAGTTGAGTGTGTTTGAGATTGCAAGGGAGACGCTGCTGCCGCGGTCGCCGGCGCAGCTTTGGGACGTTTTGGTGGATTTCGACCACTATGAGCGCTGGAATCCCTATGTCCGGCCCAAAGGTCTCGCCCGACGCGGGGCGGAGGTCGAATATTCCTTCCGGATGAATCCGGCCAATCCGCGCTTCTGGCGCGTCACCGCAACCCTGTCCGAATGCGAGCCGGGTGCGCACCTCGCGTTCGACGTGAAGCTCAGCCGCCTGCTGCTCTCGATCGAGGAACATTTCCGGATAGAGCCCGCGCCGGAAGGCGCGCGGTTGATCCACATCATAAGCTGCAAGGGCCTGATCGCGCGGCTCAGCCTCCCTAAGACGCGCCGAAATTTTGAAGTGCTTCTCAGCGAAACCGACCGCTTCCTGACCCAATATCTCGCTCGGCCGCGAGCCAAGCCACCAGCGAAGGTCATGCGAAAGAAAGGCGGACGGCGACCGTGAACCGGATTGTCCGCGAAACGCAGGCCGGAGATCGCGCCGCCTGGCCAGCGCTGTTTGCCGCCTGGCTGGCTGCGCTCGCCGCGAGCCTCGGGGCCATCTTCATCGGCGAGGTGATGGGGCAGGCCCCGTGCGTCCTTTGCTGGTTCCAGCGCGCCTTCATGTTTCCGCTGGCGATCACGCTTGCCATCGCCGCCTTCCGATCAGACCGCCATGTCGTGCCCTACGGGCTCGCACTGGCGGCGGGGGGCTGGCTTGTCGCCCTCTATCACCTGCTCCTTTACGTGGGATTCATCCCCGCACCGATCGTTCCGTGCGACGGCGGGCCGTCTTGCTCGGGCGAATCGATGAGCGTCGCTGGCGTGCCGCTTCCGCTGCTGTCACTCGCTGCCTTCTCGGCCATTTTGGGGCTTTTGCTCATTTTCCAAAGGAGACTGAAATCATGAACAGACGTTTCGGCGTGGTAGCCACCCTGGTTGTATCGGCGCTCGCGTTCACCGGCGGCGCCATGCTCTACAGCGGATCGGTCGCAGGCGAGCCCGCACCAAAAGCGGTTGCCGGTCCCGTCGATGCGCTCATCCGGCCCCATTCGGCCGTCATTGGGCCGAAAAATGCGCCGGTGACCATCGTCGAATTCTTCGATCCCTCCTGCGAAGCCTGCCGCGCCTTCTTTCCCAAGGTGAAGGAAATCCTCGCCGCTTATCCGAAGGATGTGCGGCTGGTGATGCGCTATCTTCCCCTCCACCCGGGATCGGCCGAAGCGATCGTTATGCTCGAGGCCGCACGTGTCCAGGGCAAGCTCGAACCCGTGATGGCCGCGGTCCTCGATGCCCAGCCCGACTGGCATGACGGCAAGATGGACGCGGCATGGGCGGCCGCCGAAAAGGCGGGGCTTGATGTCGCGAAGGCGCGTGCCATGCCCTCCGCCGAGGCGATGGCATGGATGGAGCAGGACATCGCGGATGCGCGCGCTGTCGGTGTGCGCGGAACGCCCACCTTCTTCATCAATGGCCAAAAACTGCCCAATTCCTCGCCGGAACAGCTCGAAGCTGAAGTTCGCGCGGCGGTCGCTGCGAAGGGCAAGTGACGATTTGCGTCCCGGCGAAGCCCGGGGCGGGCCGTCCGTACCGCGATTGATGCACAAGATGTCGGCCACCTTGCCGCGAATATAACCCGGGTCGCCGCCCAGTCGTGGGCGAAGACCTCATATTCAGAAGGCATTCAAAGACGAGGGCGGATTGCTGGAAACCGAAAAGGAGAGGCTGACATGCGCAGATTTCTGACCATCGCGGCGGCGATGCTTGCCTTCGCCGTTCCCGGCACGGCCCTTGCCCAGCATCATGACGATCGCGGCGGCTGGAGCCGCGGCGATGATGCCCCGCCGGGGCGCGACCGCGATTATCACTCGGCGCGCCACGACGTACCCAATCATGGCTATGACCGAGGCTATCGCTCGAATGATCGCGATTATCGCGGCAATGATCATCGCTACGAGCGGCGCGATCGCTATGAACGACGCTACCAGAAGCGCCGCATGCACCATCATCATCGCGGGCGCCACTGGCGCGGCTAGGCCCGATCGCGCGGTGGACGAAAGGCCGTTACCGCTCCGCCCGATAGATTGAAATCGAACCGGTCGGCGTCGCGATGATCTTTGCCTCTTCCACGGCGTCGAAACCGGCGGATGCGAGAGTGTCCGGCATGCAGCCTCGGGCATTGGGTTCGGTATATTCGACCCCGTCGAGCCACTGGATCTGGCGGAACAGCATGCGCATCAGGGGCGAGCGCTGCTCGCCGTAATCGGCGATGAACAGTTGGCCGCCCGGCCTAAGCAGGCGATGCATCTGCGCGGCTATGGCTTGCTTGATCTCCATCGGACATTGATGAAACACGAGGCTTGAGACGATCTTGTCGCATCCCTGAAGCGCGGCGAACCCATCCAGCTCATCGCCCATTGCCTCGAACCAATGGATATCGGCGCCAGCAGTGCGGGCTTTGGTTTGAGCGATCTCCAGCACGGCCGGGTCGGGGTCCACTGCCAAAATCTCGCTTTCCGGCTCGCCTTCCTTCAACGCGATCGCCAGGGTCCCCGTGCCGCAACCGATATCGACAATCCGATCGCCCGGTTGCGGTGCGACAAGCTTCAGCAAGTCGCTTCGCCACCTTTTCTCTCGGGTCATGAGTGCGATTGCGGCGTCATAGCGGTCGAGCGAACCGCTCTTGCCAAGCGCGGGTACGAAATCTCTGTCGGTGTCGGTCATGACCCTTCTTTAACGGCGGCCATCGCATCCGCGCTTGAACGGAGGGGCTATCCCTCGATCATGAGATCGCTCGCGCAAATGCCGAACATCGCCTTGATCGTGCGCGCGAAATGGGCACTGTCGCTGAACCCTGCCATGTGGGCCGCCTCCGTTGCGCTATGCTGTCCGCCGATCGCGTCGAATGCAATCAGCAAGCGGCGCCACAGCACATAGCGTTGGAATGGCATTCCGATTTCGGCGGTAAAGAGATGGCGGAACCGTCCGAGCGACAGGCCGCTCTCCCGGCCGGCGTCGGCAAGCCGGACGGGTCCTGCCCCGATGAGCCGATCGATCGTCGTCGCGGCTTGCACGATGCGCGCATCGAGCGGTCGGCGCGGTTCAAGTGCGAGCCAAGCCTTCCAGAAGCCCGTGCCACGGTCGCTCGCGACATGGATCGGCTTCGCGCCGTTCAGGCGCGCTTTCAGATCGTCCGGCGGACCGAATTGGATCGTCGGCTCGACATACCAGAGCTCCGCCTCGCTCGCCGGAAGAAGGCAGTGAACGGCTTCGGGCTCGATGAGCAGGCACCGACCTTTGTAGCGCCGCCCCTGGCTATCGATCACTTCGACCGGATCGTCGGAAAAGACCGCCTGCGCGGCGAAGTGCCGATGGGGAATGGTATCGCCGACCGAACCCGACCAGCAGGCGAGAAAATCGCCAATGCGAAGTCTGCCTTTCCAATGTGCGAGGCCGGTCATGCTATTCTGATAGCAGCAGGTCCACCTGGCCGTCACCCCGGGCGATGAAGCGGCTTGGCGTTCCTATATTTCTGAAGAGGCGGCGTCCGGTCAGGCAAGGTGCTCGCATGGACCGAGCGGAACTTGCTTCGGCGCAGCGCGAGAGGCTCGCGCCCGTTGGCGTTGTGCTCCTCGGGAGTCTGATCCCGTTGATCGCGGGTTAGCCAAAGACGCCGATTCCATCTTGATTGCCAGGCCCCAATCAGTCAGTGCAAATCATTCTCAATAGAGGTGGCTGGCGTGGCGATGACCCTGAACCGAAATTCATTCGCGCCGATGCGGGCGCTGGGGCGCGGCGCTCTGGCTGTTCTGCTCTTGGCCCTGATCGCCCTCCAGCCGGCCCGCGCGAGCGAACCCGAGGTTCAGACCATTTGGCGGCTGCTCGATTATGTTGCCGTTGATTATCCCGGTGCGGTGTCCGGCGGCAAGGTTACGAGTGCGGCTGAATATGCCGAGATGACCGAGTTTGCAGCGCAGGTCGAAGCGCGATTGAAACGCCTGCCGCAGAAGACCGCGAAGCCGAACTTGGTGGCTCGCGCCGCCACCTTGCGGCAATCGATAGCTGCGAAATCTGCACCGGCGACGATCGAAGAACAATCGCGGGGGCTCGCCGAGGCGTTGCTTGGAAGCTACCCTGTTCCGCTGGCGCCGCGGTCGGCTCCCGATCTGGCGCGCGGCGCGAAGCTTTACGCGGAAAATTGTTCCATGTGTCATGGCGCAACCGGCGCTGGAAACGGCCCGGGCGCCGCGGGACTCGATCCGCCACCGATCGCTTTCACGGACGCGGCGCGTGCGCGCGAGCGCAGCCTGTTCGCGCTCTATCAGGTGATTTCGCAAGGCCTTGAGGGCACGTCGATGGCGAGTTTCGAAGCCCTTCCCGACGAAGATCGCTGGGCGCTGTCCTTTTATGTCGGCAGCCTCGCCTTTCCCGAATCTTCGCAATCCACCGGTCGGCAGATATGGGACAGGGACGCGCCCGTTCGGGCCGCCATACCCGATCTTGCGACCCTCGTGGCCAAGACTCCCGCGCAGCTTGCGCGCGAGTTTGGGGATGGCAATGCCGGGCCGCTGACGGCCTTCTTGCGTCGCCAGCCCGAAGCCGTCGTTGCGAAACCGGTCGGCTCGCTGGCGCTGTCCCGCCAGCGCCTCGAAGCGAGCCTGAAAGCCTATGCCGCCGGCGACCGCGGTGCAGCGTCCGATCTGGCGTTATCCGCCTATCTCGATGGATTTGAACCAGTTGAACCGGTTCTTGCGGCGCGCGATCCCGACCTCATGGCGAAGATCGAGCTGGCAATGGGAAATTTGCGTTCGGCCATCGGAAAGGGTCGCCCGATTGCGGAAGTCGAGGCGGCAAATGCCGAAGTGGCGCGGCTGTTCGTCGAAGCCGAGGCGGCCCTCGCGCCCGAGCGGGCGAGTGCGTCGTCCAGCTTTCTCGGCGCGTTCGGCGTTCTCCTGCGCGAAGGCCTTGAGGCATTGCTGATCGTCATCGCCATGATGGCCTTTCTTCGTAAAACCGGGCGGACCGACGTGATGGGCTATGTCCATGGCGGCTGGGTTTCGGCTCTTGCCGCAGGGGCGTTGACCTGGTTCGTGGCAACCTACTTTATCGGGGTCAGCGGGGCATCGCGCGAGCTCACTGAAGGCTTTGGTTCACTCTTCGCCGCGATCATCCTGATCTCGGTCGGTATCTGGATGCATGGCAAGAGCAATGCCGAAGCTTGGCAGCGTTATATCAAGGAGAAAATCTCCGCCGCGCTGTCGCGCCGGTCGGCGTGGTTTCTGTTCGGCCTGACCTTCCTCGTGGTCTATCGCGAGGTGTTCGAGACGATCCTCTTTTACGCAGCCCTATGGGCGCAGGGAAATGGCGGCGCCATGCTGGCGGGAGCTGCGACGGCTGCGGTCCTGCTGGGCCTAATCGCCTGGGCCATGCTGCGCTACAGCGCCCGGCTCCCGATCACGCAGTTCTTCTCCTGGAGCGCGGCGCTGATCGCAGTCCTGGCCATTGTCTTGGCCGGTAAGGGTGTCGGCGGGTTGCAGGAAGCCGGCCTGCTCGGCGTTACGCCGCTGGCCGGATTTCCCCGAGTTCCGATCCTCGGGGTATACCCGACGCTTCAGACGGTGCTGGCGCAGCTTGCGGCCGCGATCATCCTTGCCGCGGGCTTCTGGTTCAATCGGGCAACGGCGCCGCGCGCGGCTTAGCTTCGCGCGGCGGAGAACATCGTGAGCATGCTGTCAGTGGGCACGAGCAACGACGGGCTTCCCGCACGTCACTCTTTGGCAACCCCTGCCTTGTGCGAAGAAATCTCTCCAAGCGCGTCGCGGATAATATCATAGGCCGAATGGAGGAAGAGCAGCGCGATGACGCCGGCGACGAGAAGGTCGGGCCAGGCCTTGCCGGTCACCGCAACCAGACCAGCCGCGACGATAACCGCCACATTGGCAAGGGCATCGTTGCGCGAGAACAGCCAGATCGCGCGCGCCGTCGCGTCGCCTTCGTTGCGGAAGCGGCTGAGCACCAGCGCCGCCGAGATGTTGACGAGCAGCGCCACGACACCGATGCCGCCCATGAGATCGGCCTCGGGCGCGATCGCATGGAAGGAGCGCCAGATCGCCAATCCGATTACCCCGAGTCCCAAGACGGCGAGAAAGCAACCCTGAACAAGCGCCGTGCGGCTACGCGCGACGGCTGTCCAGCCAAGCGCGATCAGTCCAATAAGGGTGATCGAACCATCGCCGATGAAATCGAGCGAGTCTGCCTTGAGCGCCTGCGACCTTGCGAGGAAGCCGCCGGCCAGTTCAATCACGCCAAAGCCAAGGTTGAGAATGACGACGATCCAGAGCGCGCGGCGATAGGCGGGATCGACACCTGCGCGCTCTTCATCGGCCTCGCAGCCACAATCGCTCATGTCGTCAATCCTTTCCCGTCGCGAGTCGGGGGTCTATATGCACCCTCTAGCAACTATAGGGTCAAGCGATGAAAATCGGAGAATTGGCACGCGCGACCGACACCAAGGTCGAAACCATCCGCTATTATGAATTGGCAGGACTGCTGGCGCCGCCTGCGCGGACCGCTGGCAATTACCGTTCATACGGAAGTGACGAACTCGAGCGCCTGTCTTTCATCCGGCGCGCGCGGGACCTCGGATTTGCGCTGGAGGAGGTCCGCGAACTTTTGGCGCTTGCCGACGACCGCGACCAGCCATGCGGCGCCGTCGATGCGGTCGCGAGCAGCCATCTCGCGACGATCGAGTGCAAGATTGCCGACCTCTCCCAGATGCGCGATGAACTCGCACGCATCATTGGCGGCTGCCGTTTGGGAAAGGTCGGCGACTGCAAGATCATCCAGACGCTGGGGCCGATGCGCGGTTCGGCGCAGGGCTGATCCGTGCCGGATGGGCTGGCGGTCAACCCGTCAGGGTGCGGACTTCGCCTCGATCCGCGTGATGCTGCCCTCGGCACCGTTCCAGTCGAGTTCGAACGCGACGCGGTCGCCGACCTTCAGACCTTTGAGCAAATCCGACGGGGCCTTGAACCCCATGGCCATCGGCGGCCATTTCAGGGCAGCGATTTCGCCATGATCGAGCGTGACCGTGCCCTTGGCGGCATCGATCGCGGTGATCGTTCCTTCGCCTTTGCCATGCTGCACTTCGGAAGCCGAGGTGGCCGCTGTCGCTTCCTGGGGAGCGGTGGTGGGCTGTTTGTCGGCTTCGGGGCTGCAGGCCGAAACGGCGATCAGCAGCACCATGCTGCCGGCCAGAATGCGCATCGATTTCATATTCGGTCTCCTTGTTTTCATGTCACGTCGTCGGGGTTTTCAACGGTTGCTGATCGGGCCATCGCCGGCGCATCATCAGATAGGCGGCGGGGACGATGAACATCGAGAGCAGCGGCGCGGTGATCATCCCTCCGATCATCGGTGCGGCGATCCGGCTCATCACCTCGGAACCGGTCCCGGTTCCGACGAGGATGGGGAACAGCCCCGCAAGGATGACCGCGACGGTCATCGCCTTGGGGCGGACCCGGAGCAAGGCTCCGTCGCGGATGGCCTCCTCGATCGGGCCGTCGCCACGCGCGGCGAGCGCCTGTTTAAGATAGATGAGCATCACCACCCCGAACTCCGCCGCAACGCCCGCGAGCGCGATGAAGCCGACCGCGCTTGCAACCGACTGGTTATAGCCGAGCAGATAGAGCAGCCACAGCCCGCCGGTGAGCGCGAAGGGCAGCGTCGCCATGATGAGCAGCGCTTCGTCCCAGCGGCGGACGGTCAGGTAGAGCAGGGCGAGGATGATCGCGAGCGTGACGGGTATGACGATCTTCATCCGCTCGGTCGCGCGAACGAGGAATTCGAACTGGCCCGTGTAGGAGACGCTGATCCCCGGCGGCAATTTGACGTCGCGCGCGACCGCCTGCTGGATATCGCCGACCAGCGTCTGCAAGTCGCGGTCGCGGCCATCGACATAGATCCAGGTCACCGGCCGCGCATTCTCGCTGCGCAGCATCGGCGGGCCATCGCTGATCCGCACCCGTGCCACGGTGCTCAGCGTGATCTGCTGGCGCGACGGCGTGAGGATCGGCAAGTTTTCCAGCTTGCCGAGGCTATCACGAAGTTCGCGCGGATAGCGCACGTTGATCGGGTATCGCGCCAGCCCCTCGACCGTTTGCCCGATGGTCTCGCCGCCGATGACGCCGCCGACCAGCGCCTGCACGTCGGCGACATTAAGCCCAAACCGCGCCGCAGCCGCGCGATCGATGTCGACGTCGATATAGCGCCCGCCGGTCAGCCGCTCGGCGAGCGCCGAGGCGACGCTTGGAACCTTGCGGACGACCGCCTCGATCCGCTTTGCGGTGCGGTCGATCTCGGCGACATCCGATCCTGCGACCTTGATGCCGACCGGGCTCTTGATCCCGGTCGCCAGCATGTCGATGCGGTTGCGGATTGGCGGGATCCAGAAATTGGCGAGGCCGGGGACCTTCACGCGCGCATCGAGTTCGGCGACCAGCTTCTCTGGCGTCATCCCGGCGCGCCATTGATCGCGCGGCTTGAAGCGGATCGTCGTCTCGAACATTTCGAGCGGCGCAGGATCTGTCGCGGTGTCGGCGCGGCCGGCCTTGCCGAAAACGCTGTCGACCTCGGGTACCGTTTTGATGAGCCGGTCGGTCTGCTGGAGCAGGCTCGACGCCTTGGCGGTCGAGATGCCCGGCAGCGCCGACGGCATATAGAGGAGGTCGCCCTCGTCGAGCTGCGGCATGAACTCGCCGCCGAGCTGGGTCAGCGGCCACAGGCTGGTCGCGAAGATCAGCCCCGCGATAACCAGAGCCCTTTTGGGATGGCGCAGAACCTGGTCGAGCGCGGGGCGATAGGCGTGCGTCAGCCAGCGATTGACCGGATTGGCCTGTTCGCTCGGGATCCGCCCGCGGATGAGCCAGCCCATGAGCACCGGGACGAGGGTGATCGACAGGATTGCCGCCGCCGCCATGGCATAGGTCTTGGTAAAGGCGAGCGGTCCGAACAGCTTCCCTTCCTGTCCCTCGAGCGAGAAAATCGGGAGAAACGAGAAGGTGATGATGAGGAGGCTCAGGAAAAGCGCCGGGCCGACTTCTGCGGCGGCGTCGGTGATGACCCGCCAGCGCTCCTTGCCCTCTAATGGCTCGCCGGGATGATCGCGTTCCCAATGCTCGAGATGCTTGTGGGCATTCTCGATCATTACGACCGCCGCGTCGACCATCGCGCCGACCGCGATCGCGATGCCCCCGAGCGACAGGATGTTGGCGTTGAGACCCTGGAACCGCATGACGATGAAGGCGATCAATATGCCGAGTGGCAGGGTGAGGATCGCGACGAGCGCCGAGCGCGCGTGCCACAGGAACAGCGCGCAGACGATTGCGACAATGATGAACTCCTCGACGAGCTTCGAGGTGAGATTGTCAACCGCGCGGTCGATCAGACCCGACCGGTCATAGGTGGTGACGATTTCGACCCCCGGCGGCAGCCCAGCCTTGAGTTCGGCGAGCTTGGCGCGCACCCCTTCGATCACCTCGCGGGCATTCTGGCCCTGGCGCATCACGATCACGCCGCCCGCGACTTCGCCTTCGCCGTTGAGTTCGGCGATACCGCGCCGCATGTCGGGGCCGATCTGGACAGTCGCGACATCACCAATCGTCACGGGAATGCCGCCCGCTGCGGTGCGAACGGGCACGGCGCGAAAGTCGTCGAGACTTTTGAGATAGCCGCCGGCGCGCACGATATATTCGGCCTCGGCCATTTCGACCGTGCCACCGCCGCTTTCCTGGTTGGCGCGCTGGAGCGCCTCGGTCACCTCTTGCGCGGTCACGCCATAGGCGGCGAGCTTCGCCGGATCGACGAGGACCTGATATTGGCGCACCATGCCGCCGATGCTCGCGACCTCGGCGACGCCGGGCACCGCCTTGAGCTCGAAGCGCAGAAACCAGTCCTGGAGGCTGCGAAGTTCGGCGAGATCGTGGCGTCCGCTCTTGTCGACGAGTGCATATTCGTAAATCCAGCCGACCCCGGTCGCGTCGGGGCCGAGCGACGCCCGGGCGCCTTCGGGGAGGCGACTTTGCACCTGGCTCAGATATTCGAGCACCCGGCTGCGCGCCCAATAAAGGTCGGTGCCGTCCTCGAACAGCACATAGACGAAACTGTCGCCGACGAAGCTGTAGCCGCGCACGACACGCGCGCCCGGAACCGACAGCATCGTCGTCGTGATCGGATAGGTGACCTGATCCTCGACGATGCGCGGCGCCTGACCCGGATAGGTCGTGCGGATGATGACCTGCACGTCGGACAAGTCGGGGAGGGCGTCGACCGGCGTCGTGCGGACGGCGGCGACCCCGATCAGCGCCAGGATCAGCGCCGCGGCGACGACAAGGCCGCGCGCGGCGACCGATACGCGAATGACCTTTTCGATCATTTCGCAACGTCCAGCGGCCGGACCGCGATGCCGGTCAGGCTCGCTTCGGAATCGAGCAGGAACTGGCCCGACGCCACGACCTTCTCGCCTGCTGCAAGGCCGCGCAATATTTCGGTCTTGCCGCCGCCTTCGCGCCCGGTCTCGACCTCGGCGGGGTGATAGCGGCCATCGCCCATCTCGAGCATCACGATCGTGCGCGTCCCGGTGCGGATGACCGCTTCGCTCGGCACGAGCAGCGCGGGCTTGGCGTCGCCTCCCAATGCCACGCTCGCGAACATGCCGGGGCGCAGGCGCCCGCCGCGGTTCGCGAGTTCGACCCGCACCGTCAGCGTCCGGCTGTCCGCCGCCGCGGTCGGCAGGATCGCGACGACACGGCCGCCGAAACTTTCGCCCGGAAAGGCGGCGAGCTTCGCGGTCGCGCGCTGGCCGACCTCCACAGCGCCGGCCTGTGCTTCGGGGAGCGCGGCATTCAGCCACACCGTCTCGAGGCCCGAGATTTCCGCAAGCGTCTGGCCGGCGGCGAGCGTCACGCCCGCGCGCGCATTGAGCGTCTGGATGACACCGCCGATCGGTGCACGGACCGTAACCGTGCCGCTCGTCCGCCCGCTGCGATCGACTTGTGCGATCACGGCCTCGGGCATGCCCATCAGGCGCAGGCGTTGCCGCGCTGCGGCGGTGAGTTCGGGCCGGCCAAGGCGTTTGACGCTCAGATACTCGGTCTGGGCGCCGCCCCATTCGGGCGATTGCAGGTCGGCGATCGGAGCGCCCGCGCGAACCACATCGCCGGGCGCGAGCCGATAGACGCGCTCGACGAAGCCGCCCGATCTTGCCTGGACGATCGCGACGTCGCGCTGATTGAAGTCGACCGTGCCGGTGACGTCGAGCGTCGCGGCAAGGCTCCCTGTCTCGGCGGCCACCACCCGGATGCCGAGACTCTGACGCGCCGACGCATCGACCGATATGCCCGGCGTGGCGTCGCTCGCGCTGCCTCCGTCGGCATATTTGGGCACCAACTGCATATCCATGAAGGGCGACTTGCCGGGCTTGTCGAACTTCTGGTTCGGGAACATCGGGTCGTAATAATAGAGTATTTTGCCGGGATCGCCGGTCGCCGACCCGGCCACCGTCTCGTTGTCGCCCCGCTGCCCGAGCCAGTAGCCGGCGCCTCCGGCAAGCAGCACCGCGGCCATCAGTGCGGCGCGCCACCGCGCCGCCGTTGTCGTCGCATCGGTCATGGCCGTGCCTCCCCATAAGTGAAATTGATGCGAATAGTGTCGCGCGCGACTTCGGCCTCGCGCCCCAGCGCATCTACTTCGGCTTCCGCAAGCGTCAGTGTCGACAGGAGCGCGGTCCCGAGATCGAGCCGGCCCGCCCCGAAGCTTTCGAGATCGAGCTGGGCGCGCTTCTTGGCAAGCGGAACCAGCCTGGTCCGCGCATTGGCAAGCTGCTCGTCGTGCATGCGGTGCATCGCAAGGTCGGCCGACAGCGCCGCCGCGATTTCGCGTTCGGCGGCTTCGCGGTCGAGGCGCGCCCGCGTCGCTTCGCTCGCGCGTGCGGCGATCTTTGGATCCTGGCGCTTGGCGGCAAAGAACGGCAGGTCGATCGTGACCCCGACCGTGACGAGGTCGCCATAATTGGGTTCGCGTCGGCCATAGGCCGCATTGACCGTCCAGTCGGGCCGCTTCGCGGCGCGTGCGAGGCCGGTCTCGGCATCGGCAGCGATCGTTCGGGCGTCATAGGCGCGCAGCCGCGGCAGCGCGGCAAGGCCGGTGCGCAGCGTATCGCCGTCGACCGCGAGTGGTGGCGGTGCGCCCGCCGTGTCGGCGGCCGGATCACCCGTGAAGCGAATGAGCTGCGCACGGAAGCGCGCGATCTCGGCGGAAAGCGCGCTCCGCCGATCGGCCACTTCGGCCCGCAGCTGCTCGGGTTCGAGCGCCTGCGCCGGGCGCGCCGCGCCGCTGGCGAGCCGCCCGGTTACCGTCGCCTGAAGATCATCGAGCCCTTCGTCGAGCAGCTCGAGTTCCTTGAGCCGTTTCTTTGCATAGAAAAGATCGATCCACGCGAGCGCGGTCGCGAGGCGCACATCCTGCGCGGCGACCGCCTGCTCGGCCTCGGCGACCTTGATGTCCGCGCCGGCGCGTTGCGCCCGCGCGCGCCGCTTGGCGGGATTGGTGAATTCCTGGCTGATACCGATGACCTGCATCGTGAAATCGTCGCGGTTGAAGCGGCCCGCATCAGGGCCGGTGACCGGAAAATCCTGAAGCGCGAGATTGAGCTTCGGATCGGGAAGGCGATCGGCGGCAATCGCCGCGGTCTCGGCCGCGCCGACGCCCGCCTCGCGCGCCTTCAGTTCGGGGGCCTGACGTTCGGCGAGCCGCAGCGCGTCGCCGAACGTCAAGGGCTCGGCGTGCAGGGCGGCGGGCAGCAGCACCGCCAGGGCTGTTGCAAATAATATGCGCATGATGGGCCTCTCTTCCGGACAGGATGGCGGGACCGTCCCCGGCGCGGGTCGCCGGGGACGGGAGCCATCAGCCTTCAGAGGGCATCGTCGCCTTGCCGGACATCGCCTTCATGCAGTCGGCCGCATCGGACTTCATCATCGCGCAGTCGCAATGCGCCATCTGCGAAGCCGCGTCCTTCATCCAGACGCGTGTGCGCGGGTTGATGTTGGACTTGTTCGGTCCGGGAACATAGCGCTCCTGCCATTCATAATGGCCGCCGGTCTTCTCCTGGGCGAAGGACGGCGCTGCGAAAGCGGTGGCCGCAAGGACTGCGGCAGCAAAAAACATTCTCATGGTGAATTCCTCGATTGAAAAGCCCGGAATTGCGCGTCGGAACAGACCGGCGCGCAAAATGCAGTTCAAGCGAGGATTAGCGGTGGTTCGGGCTCGGGGCCGAAGCTGCGTCCAACCAGCCGCCGCACGGCCAGCGGATCGGTCAATTCGCGCTGGTAGTCGGCAACGGCAAGCGGCGCCGCCGGCGCGACGACCGCCAGCGGAATAGCGCAGCCCATCTTGGCGATGCAGTCGAGCGTCATCCCCTTGCAGGGCTTATCGGACTGCGAGGTTTCGATGCCCATCATCTCGGCGCACTCGGGGCTCATCGCCGACGCGGCAGCGGGTTGCGGCGTTTCGACGACCGGTCTTGCCATAGCGAACGCCGTCTCCTGGCCAAAGAGACCAAGGAGCGCGCCTGCGAGCAGCATCAAGGTGAGCCAGCGTTTCACGGTAAATGCATGATCCTTGCAGCAGCTTTCGTCAATTTGAATCGGGGCGGGATAGCTGCTCCCTATTCGCGGGGAAACGACGTCCAGTTACGCGGCGTCCGTGCCTCTTGTCTTCATTCTCTTTTTCCGCCGGGCGACTGCGATCCGCGCCTGTTGCGATGTCTCGTTCAGATTCTTACGAACCGCAGCCGCAGCGAATTGGCTATCACGCTGACCGACGAGAGCGCCATCGCGGCGGCGGCGATGATCGGCGACAGGAGCAGCCCGAAGACCGGATAAAGCACCCCCGCCGCCACCGGAATGCCCGCGACATTATAGGCGAAGGCGAAGAAGAGATTCTGGCGGATATTGGCCATCGTCGCATGGCTGAGCTGCCGCGCCCGGACAATGCCCAGAAGGTCGCCGCGCAGCAACGTCACGCCCGCGCTTTCAATCGCGACATCGGTTCCCGAGCCCATCGCGATGCCGACGTCGGCGGCCGCCAGCGCCGGGGCGTCATTGACGCCGTCGCCCGCCATGGCGACGATCCGGCCTTGCTCGCGCAGCCGCTGGACGACCGCGCTCTTCTGGTCGGGAAGGACATCGGCCTCCACATCGTCGATGCCAAGGCGCCGAGCGATCGCCTCGGCGGTGACGCGGTTGTCGCCGGTCAGCATGATGACCTTGATTCCTGCCCCGCGTAGGGCCGCAAGTGCCTCGCCTGTCGTCTCCTTTACGGGATCAGCGATGGCGATGACGCCGGCCGCTTTTCCGTTGACCGCAATATAGATCGCCGTCGCACCATCGGCGCGCAGCCGGTCCGCCGCCTCGGCAAGCGCACCCAAATCGACGTCATATTCTTCGAGAAAACTTGCGTTGCCCAGAACGATCGCCTTGTCATCGACGACCCCCACGATGCCCTTGCCGACCGGCTGGTCGACGCCCGAGGGTTCGACGAGCGCGAGGCCTCTGTCTTCGGCTGCTTTGACGATGGCCGCCGCCAACGGATGCTCGCTGCTGCGCTCGAGGCTCGCGGCAATCCGGAGCAGATCCTGCTCTTCGAAGCCATCGGCGACTTCGATAGCAACGACCGATGGCTTGCCCTCGGTAAGCGTCCCGGTCTTGTCGACAACGAGGGTGTCGATCTTTTCCATCCGCTCAAGCGCCTCGGCATTCTTGATCAGGACGCCGACTTCGGCGCCGCGGCCCACGCCGACCATGATCGACATCGGCGTCGCGAGCCCGAGCGCGCAAGGGCAGGCGATAATCAGCACCGAAACGGCGGCGATCAGGCCATAGGCCATGGCGGGCGCCGGGCCGAGAAACGACCAGACCAGGAAGGCGATGACCGCGACGACAATCACGCCCGGCACGAACCAGCCCGACACGGTATCTGCGAGACGCTGGATCGGCGCGCGGCTACGCTGCGCATCTGCCACCATCTGAACGATGCGGGCGAGCATCGTGTCGCGCCCGATCTTCTCGCTGCGCATGAGCAGGCCGCCGGTCTGGTTGATCGTGCCGCCGATGAGAGCGGAGCCAACATCCTTGGTGACCGGCATCGACTCGCCTGTGACCATGGACTCGTCGACCGTGCCGCGCCCTTCGAGCACGGTCCCGTCGACCGGAACCTTCTCGCCCGGCCGAATCCGGAGCGTGTCGCCAACTGCGACATCGTCTAGCGCAATCTCCTCGTCGCTCCCGTCATCGCGGACCCGCCTCGCGAGCTTCGGCGTCAGGTCGAGAAGTGCACGGATCGCACCGCTCGTCGTCTCGCGGGCTCTGAGTTCGAGTAGCTGCCCGAGCAGCACCAGCACCGTGATGACCGCGGCGGCCTCGAAGTAAACTGCGACCGAGCCGTCGGCGGCACGAAAGGCGGCTGGGAAGATGTGCGGGGCGATCGCCGCGATCATACTATAGCCCCAGGCGACGCCCGTTCCCATCGCGATGAGGGTGAACATGTTGAGGCTCTTGTTGCGGATCGAAACCCAGGCGCGCTCGAAAAAGGGCCAACCTGCCCACAGCACGACGGGGGTCGCGAGCAGCATCTGAATCCAGTTGCCCGACTGGCGACCGACATATTGGTAGAGGCCGGTCATATGGCCGCCCATTTCGAGCGCGACCACGGGAAGAGCGAGAATTAGCCCTATCCAGAAGCGTCGCCGCATGTCGCGATATTCATCGCTGGGGCCGTCCGATGCGGTCGGCATGACCGGCTCCAGCGCCATGCCGCAGATCGGGCAGCTTCCGGGGCCGGGGCGCTGAATCTCGGGGTGCATCGGGCAGGTCCAGATGGCGCCCTCGGGTGCACCGGCTGCGACCGCCTCGCCTTCTGCGGCATAGCGATCGGGATCGGCCTCGAATTTGTCGAGGCAGCCTGCGCTGCAGAAATAATGATGTTCGCCGCCGTGCGTCGCGTTGTGCGGCGTGGTCGCCGGGTCGACCGTCATGCCGCAAACCGGATCGGTCGTGCTCCCGCTGCCTTTGCCCGCGTCCAGATGATCGTGCATCGTTGCCGCTCCCGTACATATCGGTTGCCCGCCTGATGGCTGGGCCGTCCGAACGCTCCCGGTCGAGTTCGCCGATGGCGTCCTTCCTGACGGTTCCAGAATGGAACCGCTCCTATCGATACGCGAGAAAAGCGGTTATCCCTCGGATTTTCTTTGCCCCTGCCGTCAGGCCCGGGGGCTGGCCGGTCAAATCGGTTCGGTGCCGGCGAAGGGTTCGAGCGTGCCGACCCAGGCCACGAGCGCGAGGATGGCGAACGCGGCCAGCGCTTCGAGAATCAGGCTTTTGCGCATAGCTGCAAGCGCCCGTTCGGGGTCGGCATCGATGCCTTCATTCTCGGTTCCCGAAACAGCGGCCGCGAGCGCGGGGGCAAGCCGCCAGCGGTTGGCAGCAGCGAGCGCCAGCATCAGTCCGAACAGCACGAGCTTGGCGACGAGCAATTGTCCATAGGGGGAGCCGAGAGACCGGCCGAGATTCTCGGTGCCAACGATCATCTGGCTGTTGATCAGGCCGGTTCCGGCGATGACGAGGACGCAGATCGTGCCAATGAGCGAAAATCGATCGAGGCTCCGCGCCGCGAGGCGCAGCCCGTCAGGTATCTCGCGGATACGCCGCGGCGAGATCAGCAGATGAAAGGCGCCGATCGCGCCGATCCAGACCGCCGCTGCGACCATGTGCGCTACGTCGCTTATCCTGTGAACGGTGCCCGCGGTGCCTTCGGTCGCCCCCGCGTGGCCCGACCAGACCAGCGTTGCAACGGCGACAGAACCCGCAGCGACCAGTGTCACGGCTGTGGCCGTCGGCCGGCGCGTCATCCATATCGACGCCGCCAGCGCGAGCAGAAGTGCGGCACTTCGGATTATCCAGGCCATCCCGACATCGGTTTCGCGCACGAGGTCCCAGAATGGCTGGAGTTCCAGGGATATGAGCCCCACGCCCTGCATTGAGGCTGCCAGCACGCCCATCCCAAGGAGAGAGAGAAGCAGTCCGGCGGCGTAGAGCCATCGCTCCACGCGCCAGATCGCGGCCATCGGCTCCGGCCCATGGCGCTCGCTTTGGGTCAGCGCGTATAGCGGGAACGCTGCGAGGCCGGCGATGAGCATCAGGTCCGCATAGAGCGCGAACCTGATGCCGATCAGGACGATATCGCCCACCGCCCTACTTTACGGTGAAGCTGAACTCGCTGCCCATGCGGTGCGTGTCGGCACCCGCCGCCGACCATTTCACCTTATAGGTTCCGGGGGTCAACGGGCGTTTGACCATGAGCATCATCGATTTGCCGTCCTTGCCCATCATCGACGAATAGGGAATCTTCATCGGTGCGTGATTGGCCATGCCCGGCATTCCCGTCATGACGAGTTCGGTCTTGACCGTCGAGGCAATGACCTTTTCGTTGAATTTCAGGTCGATCTTGGTCACCTTCGAAACGGTCGAATTGGCAGCGGGCGTCGAGCCGACGAGCTTGGTGTGCGCGCCGGCCGCGACCGGTGCGAGAAGCAGCGCGACAGCTGCTGCGGTAGAGGGGAGAATGGACTTGAACATAAAGACCTCCATTTGCGTGTCTGTCCTGCTAATACGCAATGGGCTGGCCTAACCCTCATGCGATCCACATGAATATCGGTGGGGTGAGGGGTAGTCGTCGTTCGCGCGTATGAACAATGTAACAAGTTTTGGCGAGTTGGGTCGATGGACGAAGAGCTGCACATTTTCAACCGGATCGGCCTGCCTGCCGGGCTGGACGCGCTTGACGATCGCGTCATGGGCGCCCTGACCGTTCGTCGGCGCGAAACGATGGCGACGCGCCGTCTCATGGCGCTTGCTGCCTTTGTGTCGCTCGGCGGCGGAATCGTTGCCGGAAGCGCGGTTTCAGAACCCGCCGTTGCGGCAAGCCCCCTAAGCCCGTTCGGGCCGGCAAGCGCGCTGGCGCCCTCGACCCTGCTGGAATCGCAATAGCAATGTCTTCGCGGCGTCTGCTTCTCGTGGGCCTTATCGCCTTCGCTGCGGCGATCGTCGGCGTGTTCGTCGGCCGGCTGGCGACCGATGCTCCCAAGGCGAATGAAACTGAACTGCATACGCTCCTCCACGATCAACTCGATCTGACCCCGGCCCAGGATGCGAAAATCGACCGGATCGAGGCTGACTTCGCCGGCCGCCGCCGCGCACTCGAACTCGAGATGCGCGCTTCCAATGTTCGGCTTGCGGAGGCGATCAAGGCCGAGCAGGGCTATGGCCCCCGGGTGACCGAGGCCATCGATCATACGCATGACGTCATGGGGACGCTGCAGAAGGAAACGCTCGTCCATCTTTTCGCCATGCGAGCGGTCCTCGATCGCGACCAGGCGGAAATGTTCGACGAAAGCGTGGTCAAGGCGCTGACCGCCGATGCGCGGTGAACCCTGGCCTTTCGCACGCTAGCGACCAGGATCTCGCTGCCTATGCCCGCGCCGGGCGCGACGATGCCTATCGTGAATTGCTGAGCCGGTACAAGGCGCCGGTCTATCGACTGATTGTCAAACACGTCGGGGACCCCGACGAGGCGCTCGATCTGACACAGGAAACCTTCCTGGCCGGCTTTTCCGCGCTGAGCCGCTATGATGGCGACCGTCCCTTCCGTATCTGGATTGCCCGCATCGCGATTAACAAGTGCCGCGATTGGGCGCGCCGTCGCAAGGTGCGCGCCTTCTTTTCGCGCGCCCTGCCCCTCGAGAGCGCGCATCATGTCGCCAGCGATATACCCTCGCCCGACATGGAGGCGAGCGACCGGCTGGAGCTCGCCCGCGTTCGCGGCGCGATCGCGCAGTTGCCGCAAAATCTGCGGGAGGTCCTGCTCTTGCGCGGCATGGATGATGTGAGCCAGGCCGAAGCGGCAGCCATGCTCAATGTGAGCGAGAAAACCGTCGAAACCCGTCTCTATCGCGCCCGGATGCGGTTGAGAGGCCTGCTGGCTGAATCGAGTAACCAGGTTCCGGAGTGACCTCGTGCCTTGCCGTCTCGAACGGCGCTCGGTCTATTCAGGCATTTTGGGTGAGGGGTGACCGCCGCGGATGCGTATGGCTTTAGGAACAATCAGTAACGGTCGGGATGAATAATGCAGATAGACAGGCGTCGATTTGTAAACGGGGCATTGGGCGGCGGAGCGGCGGCCGCGATGGCTGCATGGTTCCCCGCTTGGGCCCAGTCGGGATCGACCGGGATCACCGCGCCCGTTCCAACCGTTTCGGGCAACGACATCACTCTGCGCATCGCTCGGCAGACGATGCGAATCGACGGCAAGCTGAGCCGCGCCATCGGCATCAACGGCACGGTCCCGGCGCCGCTGGTGCGCCTCAAGGAAGGGCAGACGGCGAAGCTCACCGTCGTCAACGACCTCGACGAGGATAGCTCGATCCACTGGCATGGCCTGATCCTGCCGTTCCAGATGGACGGCGTACCCGGCGTGAGCTTTCCCGGCATCAAGCCGCGATCGACTTTCGTCTACGAATTTCCCGTCGTTCAGTCGGGCACCTATTGGTATCACAGCCATTCAGGGCTTCAGGAGCAGCTCGGCCATTATGGGCCGATCGTCATCGATCCCGCCGGCGCTGATCCGATCGGGTACGACCGCGAGCATGTCGTGGTCCTGTCCGACCATAGCCAGATCTCGCCCGAAGCGATTTTCCGCAAACTCAAGGTCAATCCTGGCCATTTCAATATGCAACGCCAGACCTTATCTGGCCTCATGGCCGGCAAGGATCAATCACTTGCGGAGCGCATCGATTGGGGCAAGATGCGGATGGACCCGACCGACGTCGCCGACGTCAACGGCTCCACTTACACCTTCCTCGTCAACGGCCACGGCCCGCGCGACAACTGGACCGCGCTTTTCAATCCGGGCGAACGCGTGCGCCTGCGGATCATCAATGCCTCGGCGATGACGATCTTCAATGTCCGTATTCCGGGCCTCAGGATGACGGTGGTGCAGGCCGACGGGCTCAATGTCGTGCCGACCGAGATTGACGAGTTCCAGATCGCCGTCGCGGAAACCTACGATGTGATCGTGACCCCCGTCGAGGACCACGCCTACACGCTCGTCGCCGAGGCCAACGACCGGTCGGGGATGGGCCGCGCGACGCTTGCGCCGCGCGTCGGCATGATCGCCGAGGTTCCGCCGCTGCGCGAACGGCCGCTCGCGACGATGAAGGACATGGGCATGGGCGACATGGACATGTCGGGCGGCGCGATGGCGGGAATGGACCATTCGGGTGGAAGCAATATGGGCGCGATGCCTATGCCCGCGAGCGACCCTTCCTGTTCGCCGGAACATGCCAAGATGGGTCATTGCACGCCGGCAGGCGAAGCCGGCGCGATGGCAGGAATGGATCATGGTTCGGGTGGCGCCATGCAGCACAGCATGCGCGACTTCAATGTCGCGCCGCAGGTCAAGCGCGATCCGGGTGTTCAGACGATCTCGCCGATGCCGGTCGACCGGATGGGCGAGCCGGGACAGGGGCTTGAGGACGTCGGACACAAGGTGCTGACCTACCACGATCTGGTCGCGCTCGAGCGCAACCCCGATGTGCGCGCCGCCTCGCGCTCGCTCGACATCCACCTCACCGGCAACATGGAACGCTTCATGTGGTCGTTCGACGGCGTGAAGATGTCAGATTATCACGAGCCGATCCCGTTCATCGAAGGCGAACGGGTGCGGATCAACCTCATCAACGATTCGATGATGAGCCATCCCATTCACCTGCACGGGCATTTCTTCGAACTGGTTACAGGCAAGGGCGACCGCTCGCCGCGCAAGCATACCGTGCTCGTCCAGCCGGGCGGCACCGCAAGCTTCGACTTCACCGCCGACGCGCTCGGCGACTGGGCATTCCACTGCCATCTCCTCTACCATATGCACGCCGGAATGATGCGCGTCGTCAGCGTCCGCCCGAAGGGAGACGGCGAATGACCCGGATCGCGCTCCTCCTTGCGGGCATCGCGCCGCTCGCTTTTGCTGTTCCCGCCGCGGCCCAGTCGATGGATCATTCGATGCACGGCGCGGCACCCACCGCGACGCCCGCTCCCTCGCCAACGCCGGAGCCGGGTGCGCCGCCTGCAACCGATACGGCCGCAGACGGGTCGATGGAGCCGATGGACCATGGCGATATGCCGGGGATGGACAGCGAGCCCGCGGCCTCGACGTGCGCGCCCGAACATGCGGCAATGGGCCATTGTACGCCCGAGGCGGAGGCTTTGGGCAAGGACGCTGCGGATATGGGTGCGATGGATCAAGACACTGCGCCGCCGACGGATCCCGACTGTCCCCCCGAACATGCCCAAATGGGCCATTGCACACCGAAGGCTGCGGAGCCCATGGCGGGAATGGAAGGCATGGCAGCGGCGAGCAGCGCCAGCGGCACGGACCTGCCGCCGGGCGACGCGGTCGCGCCCGCGCCGCCCGCAGACTGGTATGCCGATCGCATTTATCCCAAGGGCGAAATGGAGCATTCGCGTCACGAGATGATGAAGGAAAATGGGGCGCAGACCATCGCCTTCGTCAGCTTCAATCTCGCCGAATATCAGGCGCGCAAAGGCCGCGATGGTTTCCGCTGGGACGGCGAGGCCTGGTACGGCGGCGACATCAACCGGCTCACCGTCAAAAGCGAGGGCGAAGGCGTGTTCGGCGAGGGTATCGAGAGCAGCGAAGTGCAGGCGCTCTACAGCCGGGCGATCGGGCCCTATTTCAACGCGCAGGCCGGGATCCGGCAGGACTTCGGACCGGGCCCCGACCGAACCTATGCGACCATTGGTTTTGAGGGACTCGCGCCCTATTGGTTCGAAGTCGAGGGCGCACTCTTCCTTTCGAACAAGGGCGACTTGCTCGCCCGGCTCGAAGGCTATTACGACCAGCGCCTCACCCAGAAGCTGATCCTTCAGCCGATGGCGGAAGTCAATTTCGCCCTGCAGGACGTGCCCGAGACCGGCGTCGGCTCGGGCCTCTCCGACGTCGAGCTCGGGCTTCGCCTCCGCTACGAGGTGGTTAAGGAGTTCGCGCCTTATGTCGGCGTCGAATGGGCGCGCAAGGTCGGCGACACAGCGCGCTTCGCGCGGGCCGCGGGCGAGGATCCGAGCGGCGTCAGCTTCGTGATGGGGGTGCGGGCCTGGTTCTAGAAGTTTTGCGGGGTGGCAGGACGTCGAGGAGAAATGCCATGAAACCAGCCTATCGCAGCCTCGCGCTGCAGACGATCGTCAGCGGCATCATCATGTATCTGGTGATGTTCGTCATGATCGACCGCCTCTCGAGCTTCTACAACAATCTCAACATGCTCTACATGACGCTGATGATGGTCGCACCGATGGTCGTGCTGATGATCGTCGCAATGCCGGGCATGTTTCCGTCGAGGCGTCTCAACATGGTCCTGCTGCTCGGATCGGCGCTCGCCTTCTTCGGAAGCTTCGCGCTCATCCGGACGCAGACGACGATCGGCGACACCGCCTTCTTGCGTTCGATGATCCCGCATCATTCGGGCGCCATTCTCATGTGCGAACAGGCTTCGCTCAAGGATGCTGAACTACGACGGCTCTGCAGCGACATCATCGCGGGGCAGGCGGCCGAAATCGAACAGATGAAGTCGATTCTCGCGAGGAAATGACATGAAAAGTCCGATCACCCGGCGCCATCTTTTTGGCTTGGTTGCGGCCGGGTCGGGGATGATGCTTGCGGGCTGCAATTCTTCCTCGCGGCCAACGGCAGCGGAAGAGAAGAATGGCAACGCGCGCACGCCGGTCGCCAATGCGACGAAAAGCAGGCAGATGCTCGTCTATCGCGATCCCGAATGCGGATGCTGCGAAGCGTGGGCGGATATCGCACGCAAAGCCGGTTATCAGGTGACCGTCGAGAACCGCGCGGACATGGCTGCGGTCAAGGTGCGACTTGGCGTGCCTGACCAGCTGGCGTCGTGCCACACGGCCCTCATCGGTGGCTACGCAATCGAGGGTCATGTGCCGATGCGGCATATCGCGAGACTCCTCCAGGACAAACCACGCGACATTCGCGGAATTGCCGTGCCCGGTATGCCGCGCGGCTCTCCGGGCATGGAAATGCCCGATGGCAGTGCGGACGCATTCGACGTGATGGCATTCGGCGGCGACGGCAAGATTTCTGAATTTCGCACCTAACGTCGCGCCACGGCTGACGCGGCCGCTGCTCCGACCGGTGGTATCTCCTCTCCCGCGCCGCTGCCGGGGGCGCGGGGGCTTGTGCGCAGCGCCTCGGGCCAGCGTGAACCATTCGAAATGGCCATCAGCATGAGTAGTCCGGTCTCCGGCGATTCGCGCGTCCGTCAGGAATCGTTCGCAACAGCCGCGGCGCGGGACGGCCAGCAAGCGAGAGTTGCTGTAATTTAATTACCAGAATTTGAGATATGACTACGCGCCGCAGGTGCGGGCTCGCTCCACAGGAAAAAAATGTCTTGGGCATGAGGGGTAGGTCTTTGGCGTGCGTAAAAAGCATATCCGATGCGACCAAGCGAAATGAAGCTAACTTATTGAAGTTAGGCAATAATTTCTATTGACCTGTATATACATTTGATGCTCTCTGCGGTTCATCACGTAACCAAAAGGGGGTTTCGCATGTCGATCAAAAAATCATTGCTCGCGAGCGCCGCGGTGGTCTCCACTATCGCAACGCCGGTCTTCGCGCAGGAAGGAGAGGCCCCCAGGCCCGCCGCGGAGGCCAGCGATGCGGGGAGCGATATCGTCGTAACCGGCTCGCGTATCCGGCGTCAGGATCTGGCCGGTGTCGGTCCCGCCACGGTCGTTTCGGCCGAGCAGATCGAGAACACCGGTCTGGTGAATATCGAGACGGTGCTGCAGCGCCTGCCCGCCAACGCCGGCTTTGCGGGCAACCAGACCTCGGCCTATTGGGCGAACAACGGCTATGGCACCGCGCAGGTCAACCTGCGCGGTCTCGGCATCAAGCGGACGCTCGTGTTGCTCAACGGTCGTCGCCTCGTCGCGGGCGGAACCGGCGCGAACTCGTCACCCGACCTCAACATGATCCCGGTCGTCGCGCTCGCGCGTACCGATGTGCTCAAGGACGGCGCCTCCGCGATCTATGGCGCCGACGCGATGGCGGGCGTTGTCAACCTCGTGACGCGGACCGACTATGAAGGTCTCGGCCTCAGCGTTCGCCAGGGCATCACCGAAAAGGGCGACGGATCGGATTTCACCGCGGACCTGATCTGGGGCATCCGCAACGACCGCGGCGGCTTCATGGCTGCGGTGACCTACCAGAAGACTAGCGCAGTCAACATGGCGACCCGCGCACCTTGCTCGCTGGCGGAAACCACCCCTGGCACACTTGGCTGCGTCAACAGCGCCTCGACGATCGGCGGCCGCGCGGTGCTGCCGAACGGCCAGCAGATCAATTTCAACCAGGTCCTCGGCGGCAACGGCAACTTTTTCGAGCCCTACAGCGCGGCGAAGCATAATTTCAACTCGAACCCATTCCTCAACGCGGTTAGCCCGGTCGAACGTGTCAGCACGGCCTTCTTCGCTGACTATGACCTGACCGACAATATCGAGGCGTTCGGCGAATTCCTTTATACCTTCCGCAAGTCGAACCAGATTGCGACGCCGGGCACGCTGCGCAATCTGTCGATCGCGGCGAGCAACCCGACCAATCCGACCGGGCAGAACATCGTCCTCATCCAGCGGCGTCTCGCCGAGCCGGGGCCGCGGCAATTCTTTCAGGAAACCGACACCTGGCAGGGCACCTTCGGCCTGCGCGGCAAGCTGTCGAATGACTGGGGCTGGGAAGTCGCGGGCGCCTTCGGACGCAACACCGCGGTCGATGGGTCCACCAACATCGCCAATCTTGAACGCGTCCGGAACACGATCAATACCGGTGTTTGTAGCCCGGCGCCTGGCGCGGCTATTCCGTGCGGCGACTATCTCGGGTTTGGCGACCTGACTCCGCAGGTGCTTGACTATATCCTCTTCACGTCGCGCGATCGCGGCGGCAACGAGCTCGCAACGGTCACCGCCGACCTCAACGGCGATCTGTTCAAGCTGCCCGCCGGGCCCGTCTCTTTCGCGGCCGGTGTCGTCTATCGCAAGGAAAAGGGCTGGCGCGATCCCGATCCGCTGACGGTGCTCGGCATTGCCAACACCAACCAGCAAAGCCCGATCTCGGGGACGAGCATCGCAAAGGAAGCCTATCTCGAGCTGTCGGTGCCGATCCTGGCCGATACGCCCTTTTTCCAAGCGCTGACAGCGGGCGGCGCGGTCCGCTATTCAAACTACGACCTCTTCGGCAGCGACTGGAACTATAAGGCAAGCCTCGACTGGGTCATCAACGACAGCGTCCGCCTCCGCGGCACCTACGGCACCGGCTTTCGCATCCCGAATGTCCCCGAACTGTTCGGCGGCGTGTCCGAAGGCAATCTGACGACGACCGACCCCTGCTCGCGTTATTCGACAAGCGGCAATGCAGGGCTGATCGCCAATTGCCAGGCATCGGGCGTCCCGGCGAATTATGTTCAGCTCGGCACGACGATCCTGACGACTGTTGGCGGCAACGAGAATCTTCAGCCCGAAAGCTCGACGACCTGGACGGTGGGGACGGTCGTCTCGCCCAAGGGCCTTATCCCTGGCCTGTCGCTCACCGCCGACTGGTTCGACATCAAGATCAAGGATGCCATCCGCGCGATCCCCGGTTCGACGAAGCTCGCCATCTGCTATGCCAGCACCAACCTGTCGCATCCCTTCTGCGACGATTTCACGCGCAGCCCACTGACCGGAGAAGTCACCTTCCTGTCGGCGCAGCCGATCAACACCGGGCGGGAGGAGATGAACGGCCTCGACCTCGGCCTCGTCTACAACAATGATATCGGCGGGGTGAATATCTCGCTCGACGTCAACCTGACCTATCTCAACAAATATGTCGTTCTGCCCTTTCCGGGCGGTGCGCCGATCAATTTCGATGGATTCATTGGCGGTGGCAACGGCGGTTATTCCAAGTGGCGCGGCTATGGCGTGCTGACTGCCGAAAAAGATGGCATCAGTGCGACCTGGTCGACCCAATGGATCGGCAAGGCGACCGACTTCAATGCGTCACCGGGAGAAATCGGCTACAGCACGCCCAACGTCTTCTATCACAATCTCCAGGTCGCTTTTGAGATCGACGAGAAAACCCGCTTCCAGGTTGGCGTTGACAATCTGTTTGATCGTAAGGCGCCTTATATCCAGAGCTTTACCGATGCGAACACCGACACCATGACCTACGATCTGCTCGGGCGGCGATTCTACGTCGGCTTCCGGACGGCATTCTGAGGCTATCGTCATGGCTATCCGCTGGCCGTTGCTTGTACGGCGAACGCATAAATGGTTGGCCCTGGTGGTCGGTGTCCAGGCTTTGCTCTGGACGCTGACGGGCTTTTATATGGTGGTTGTCCATATCGACACCATACATGGCGACCATCTGGTGCGCGCGCCGGCGACCGAAGTTATCGACCTTGCCGGCCTTGCGCCACCCTCGCGAATCGTTGCGGCCGCACCCGGCGTTTCGGAAATCCGCTTGCAGCGATTTTTCGGGTCCCCGGTATGGCGAGCCGAGACGCCGGAAGGCGCGAAACTGTTCGATGCCCGCTCAGGTGCGCCGCTGCCTGCCCTGACCGAGTCCCAGGTCCGCGAGCAGGCGCGGCGCATCTATACGGGCGAGGGCAAGATCGTTTCGGTGCAGCTGCTTGCGAAGGCGCCGCAGGAAATGCAGTCGCGCAAGCCGCCCTATTGGCAAGTCGAGTTCGAAGGCTGGAACCGTCCGACGCTCTATCTGTCGCCGCAGACGGGCGAACTCATCTCGCGCCGCCACGCCCTGTGGCGCGTCTTCGACTTCGCGTGGATGCTCCACATCATGGATTATGACGAACGGACCGACGTCAACAACCCGCTGCTCCGCGTCGCGACCTGGAGCGCCTTTGCCATGGCGCTGACGGGCGCGTGGCTGCTGATCTGGTCCTTCAAGCGCCGAAAGAAGAAGACGGCATGAAACGCATCCGGCTGACGCCGCTCTTTTTCCGCCGCATCCACAAATGGGTCGGGCTTATCCTCGGACTCCAGTTCCTGCTCTGGGCCTTGAGCGGCTCAGTCATGGCGCTTCTCGACAAAGACAAGGTTGGCGGCCACGGCGGCGGCATGTCGCATGCGCATCCCCTGCCTGCTGGCGAGTATTTCGACATCGCTGCCTTGCCGCGGGGCGAACCTGTCACGGGAGTTCTCTTGCGCGATCTCGGCGCTCGGCCGGTCTATGAACTTCGTACTACCAAGGGCACCCGCCTCGTCGATGCCACCACCGGTAAGGACATGCGCGTTGATGAGGACATGGCGCGCGAGGTCGCGTCGATGATGAACGAGGCGCCGATCCAGAAGGTCAGCATACTCGCCAGGCCAAACCTTGAAGCGCGCGATCATGACGGGGCGATGTGGCGCGTCGACTTTGCCGATGCCGAGAACAGCAGCGCCTATGTCTCGCTCGACACCGCGCGCTTCCTCGTGATGCGCGGCGATACCTGGCGGACGTGGGACTTTTTCTGGATGCTCCACAATATGGATTATGTAAACCGGAAGAGCTTCAATCACCCGCTGATCATCTTCGTCGCCTTTGGCGCGCTATGGCTTTCCGGGACCGGCTTCTATCTGCTCTTCAAAAGCTTCAGCCGCGCCGATTTCCGCTGGTTGCGCCGGCGCCGCAAGCCTGTAGTGACCCGCAGCACAGCCTGACCAGCGGCCGTCAATCGTCGATCGAAAAGGCGGCCGAGAGTTCGAAGCGCGAGCCGGGATGCGTGAGCCAGGCGTGGCTGACTAGGCGTGAGTGGCTCCATGTTCTCCGCGTCATCCGCAGCACCGGTTCACCATTCGACAGCCCCAGCATGCCGTGCGTTCGCGCATCGGGCATCTCCGCGCGGACGCGGTGCTCGACCCGTTCGAGCGGCGCGGTTTGTGTCAGATATTCGTTCGGCGTCGTCTGCGTGAAGTCCATCTTTCCATAGTCGGGGGCGGCCGACGCGAGCACAAAGCGCTCTTCGAGCTGGATCGGGAATTCCGCTTCGTGGTGGACGATGATCGAGTGGAACAATTTCGTCCCGACCGGCACTTCCAGAAGAGCCGCCATGTCGGCATTGGCCCGGATCTCGTCATTCTGCACGACACGGGCACGATAAACATGACCGCGCTCGCGTATTTCTTCCGCAATATTTCGGATTTCGATAATCTGGCCGATCGGTTTCGGCTCCGCAATAAACGACCCGCTCCCGGCGCGGCGAACCAATATGCCCGCAGCCTGCAGCTCGCGGAGGGCTCGGTTCGCGGTCATGCGCGATACGTCGAACTGTTGCACCAGTTCAGCTTCCGAAGGAACACGGTCGCCGGGCTTTAAGTGGCCGTCCCGAACGGCGTCGCAAATGCTTTGCTTGATTGCCGCATAGCGTGGCGCCGCGCGATTGTCCTTGTCCTTGTCCTCGGCTCCGCCTGGCCGGGAACCGGCTGACCCTTTTGAATTGTTTGAACCGCTTCCGGCTGTGCGAGGGCTGAAATCCATAACCCGTCTATACAGGTTGGTGCGGGGAAATTCCAAGCGGCTGAACCGGCGAAGGAAAAAATATCATGTTCCCGGTAAACCCGCCATCTCGGCAGGCGTGATGACAGGCTCGTTGCGGTCCTTGCGCTCCGAATAGCGATCGACGAGCTGGTCGGCATGGCCGCGCGTAAGCACGGTGAATCGCACCAGCTCCTCGGCAACATCGACGATGCGGTCATAATAGCTCGACGGAAGCATGCGGCCGGCTTCGTCGAACTCAGCATAGGACTTCGCGACGCTAGACTGGTTGGGAATCGTGATCATTCGCATCCAGCGGCCGAGAATGCGCAGCGTGTTGACGCTGTTGAACGATTGCGATCCGGCCGAGACCTGCATCACGGCAAGCGTGCGTCCTTGCGTCGGACGGAGGCCCTTATAAGCAAGAGGCAGATGGTCGACCTGTGCTTTCATGATGCCGGTGATCTGCCCGTGACGCTCGGGGCTGCACCAGACCTGGCCTTCGGACCAGAGCGAATGCTGGCGCAGTTCTTCGACCGCCGGATGATCGTCGTCGGCGATCAGGTCGGGAAGCGGCAGGTCCGACGGGTCGAAGATGCGCGTCTCGCAGCCGAACAGCTGGAGCAGGCGCGCGGTCTCCTCGACGACGAGACGCGAAAAGGAGCGTTCGCGCAAGCTACCGTAGAGCAGGAGGATGCGCGGCGCCGGATCGAGCGGGCCAAGGCCAAGGCCCGGCTGCGACCGGATATATTCGGGGCTCAGCGCCGGAAAATGGTCGGGGTCAGCGAGCCTCCGGAGACGGGAGAAAGTCGTGGCGGACATGATGGTCAGTCTTTCGCGGGAGTGGAGGCGGGAAACCAGCGCCTGCCGAACCAGAAGGCGACATGGACCAGCAGGATCAGCACAGGCACTTCGACCAGCGGGCCGATGACCGCTGCAAAAGCAACGGGGGATGCAAGGCCAAACGCGGCGATGGCGACGGCGATCGCGAGTTCGAAATTATTGCCCGCGGCGGTGAAGGCGACTGCGGTCGTGCGCGGATAATCGGCTTCGATGAGCTTGCCCATCCAGAAGCTGATGACGAACTGGACCACGAAATAGATGGTCAGCGGGATCGCGATCCGCACGACATCGCCCGGAATGGTCACGATCTCGCTTCCCTTGAGGCTGAACATCGCGACGATCGTGAAGAGCAGCGCGACGAGGGTGATCGGCGCGATCTTCGGCAGGAAGCGCGTCTCGTACCAGTCGTTGCCCTTGGCGCCGGCCAGTATCTTGCGGGTCAGGAAGCCGGCGACGAACGGGATGCCGAGATAGATCAGCACCGCCTCGGCCACGGTCCAGAAGCTGACGTCAATGACACTGCTTTCGAGCCCGAAGAGCGGCGGCAGGATGGTCAGGAAGAACCACGCATTGACGCTGAAGAAGAGGATCTGGAAGATCGAGTTGAAGGCGACGAGCGCCGCGACATATTGATTGTCTCCCTTCGCGAGCTGGTTCCAGACGATCACCATCGCGATGCAGCGCGCGAGGCCGATCAGGATCAGGCCCGTCATATACTCGGGCTTGTCGGACAGGAAGATCACGGCGAGCGCGAACATCAGCACCGGGCCGATGATCCAGTTCTGGATCAGCGAGATTGCGAGGACGCGCTTGTCCTCGAACACCCGCGGCAGTTCTTCGTATCGCACGCGCGCCAGCGGCGGATACATCATCAGGATGAGGCCGATCGCAATCGGGATGTTGGTCGAACCCCAGGACAGACTGTCGATCGCCGCGGGAAGTCCGGCGAAGGTCGAGCCGAGCAACACGCCCAGGGCCATCGCGAGGAATATCCACAAGGTCAGGTAGCGGTCGAGGAACGACAGGCGTTCGCGCTTCGATTGCGTCATCGTTTCTTTCCTCAGGCGCCGAGGCGATTGCCGCCGTCGTCGACCACCTGTTCGCCGTCTTCCTTGGCAAAGGCGCCGCGCTGTCGCGCCGGGATAAGGTCGAGCACCTCTTCCGACGGACGGCAGAGCTTCACGCCGAGCGGCGAGACGACGAGCGGCCGGTTGATGAGGATCGGATGCGCCATCATCGCGTCGACAAGGGCGTCATCGTCGAGGATCTCGTCGCCGAGGCCGAGGTCCGCGAATGGTGTTCCTTTTTCGCGGAGGAGGGCGCGCGGGCGTATCCCCGCCCGCTCGATCAGCTGTTCCAGCATCGCAAGCGAAGGCGGCGTCTTCAGATATTCGATGACATGGGGCTCGATGCCCGCGTTGCGGATCATGGCGAGCGTATTGCGCGACGTTCCGCAGTCGGGATTATGATAGATGATGATGTCGGTCATGATCGGGTTCCCGTCAGCAGCAGGCGAGTTCGGCGAGCAACGGCTCGCACAGCTCAGGCCGCCCTTGACAGCAGTCCTTGGCGAGGAAGAGCATCAGGCCCTTGAGTGCGTCGATCTCGGCGCGCTGAATAAACTGGCGTCCGCGCTTCTCTGATTTGACCAGCCCGGCTTTGGCAAGAACCGCAAGATGAGTGGAGAATGTGCTCTGGGTCAGTCCCGAGGCATCGACAAGTTGGCCCGTCGACAGCCCTTCGGGCTCATGTTGGACCAACAAGCGGAAGGCCTCGAGCCGGGTGGGGTGTGAAAGCGCCGCGAGCGCGGCAAGGGCGGTGTCGGTGTTCATACATCGGGATTATCCGATAGGTATATGTGCGTCAAGACCCATCGGAAAAATACGATGCATATGCATGGCAGCTGCTTTGCTGTAGCGCCGCCAACACGGCGCCGGACGTGAGGCCTTGATTGCCCGGAGGTGGCAGGCCAATCTGTCCAATCTCCTATTCTGAAACGGTGAAAACATGGATGTTCGTCAAATCGTCATGGAGGACGCACCGGCAGTTCAGGCAATTTACGCACCTTACGTAGCCGGCACGACGATCTCGTTCGAGGAGGTGCCGCCCGACATCATGGAAGTTGAACGGCGCATAGCCGCCATAGTGCCGCACTATCCCTACCTCGTGGCCGAAGTGGACGGGCGGGTTGTCGGTTACGCCTACGCCTCCGAGCACAGGACCCGCGCGGCATATCGGACATCTGTCGACGTGACAGTCTATGTGGCGCCTGGCGCACAACGAAGCGGCATAGCGCGCTCCCTATATTCTCGTCTGCTCCCGGCAGCAGCAAGCTTGGGCTATCACGCCGCTTTTGCCGGCATCGCGCTGCCAAATGAGGCAAGTATCGGGCTCCACGAATCTATAGGCTTCGAGCTGGTGGGCATCTATCGTGAAGTCGGACGAAAATTTGATGCCTGGCACGATGTCGGTTGGTGGCAGCGACTGCTGTGAGCGATGCGGTGATCGCCGAAAGGCGAACGTCCGTCTCTCATGATTTGCGCCGAGAAGGACGCCGCCTATCGCCGAAGTCGATCTTCCACTTTCCCCGGTTTCAAACCAGACGTGTCATGATTGACCTAGGCAGCTAGTTGCATCGTCTGCTGTTTCTCGGCGCCGCGTGCCAGCAATCGTTCGATCTCACTGGATGTCCGCTCCACCGCCAGCTTTAGTGCTTCGTCGATATGGACATAGTCTTGCGTCACATTCTGCGAGGCATGGCCCAGCATGGCGCGAATTGTGAGTTCTGAAAATCCGAGGTCGCCGGCAACACTTCCAAACGTGTGACGAAGCGTATGCGGCGTGACACCTTTGATCCCCGCCAGGCCGCATACCCGCTTCAGGCAACCGCTGACCGCGGTAAACGGGCCTTCGCCAATCGCCGATGGAAACAAGTGCGGGTTGCCGGCAATCTCCGCCTGCGCTTCGAGCACACGGATTGCGGCGGGCCCAATCGCACGAATTTGCGCGCCGCCCTTGGTATCGGGAAACATGACATAGCCGCGATCGGAGTGCAGCCAGCTGCGGTGCATCGCTTGGCCTTCCTGACGGCGATAGCCGGTCAGGAGCAATGTGCGCAACACGCCAAGGGCGATCGGGTTTTCCCCGCCAGCTTCGGCATAGGCGATTGCCTTTCCGAGCATCTCGATCTCGGCGGCGCTCAGGCGCCGGGTTCTTTTCTTTCCGGCGAGTTTCTTGGCGCCAAGCGTCGGATGGGTTTCGAGCAGGCCCTTATGCTTGGCATGGCCGAGGATCGCCTGGAGCGTGCCGACGCAGCGACCCGCGACGCCAGGCCCACCGGTTGCCTTTCCGCCACGGCCTCCCGTCCGGGGCTTTGCAGTCTTGCCGTTCTTTACGTCGGTCTGCATCTGCTCGACGATCGCAATTGTCAGATGCTTGACGATGCGGTTGCCGATCAGTGGGCCGATATGCGTGCGGATACGGCTCTCATCCAGATCGAGCGACGATGTTTTGATGGGGACATTCTTGCGGCCGAGAATGTTCCCGGCCCGAGCCTCTTCGAGATACCAGCTGCACATCTCGGAAACCGTCATACCCTTGCGAACTTGGCGGACCTTGTCGGCGGGATCTTCTCCAACAATGACCTCAGCCAGTTTCAGTTTCGCGAGATCGCGAGCCCGGTCGACAGTCAGCACGCCAAATCGTCCGAGGTTCATACGACGCTTGATGCCCTCGGAATTTCGATACTGGACGACAAAGGTCTTGATACCCGACGCCATGATCCGAAGACCGAAGCCCTTCACCTCGGTATCCCACAGAATGACTTGTTTCGCTTTTGGCGGAACGAGGGCGTCTATGGCCCGCTTGGTCAGCTTCACTATTGGCATGCGCACCTCCTGTTGGAGACACAGCCTCGGAAATCGTCCGTGTCTCCAATGTGTCTCCAAATTCGCGGAAAAAGGGGACGACCGCAGGATACATTAGGTCGAATGGGTTTTCAATAAATTGTGCAAAAATAGTGAGATAGCGTAATATCGGAAGGTATCGAAAAGGTAGAACGGCAAGTTGCCAAGGTTGGGGTCGAGGGTTCGAATCCCTTCGCCCGCTCCATCGTCGTTTGTACGACATTCTTTCCAAAACTTTCTGATGGTGCGATCGAGATTCGCCTCAAAAGCGCGCTGTCACCAGCTGATTTGGCAACAAGGTTTTGGTCCGGAATCCGCGCATTGCGGCGAGAATTCCTGAAAGGCCATGTAAATCATAATGATGGGTGCGGCACGTGCCGCGCGAGAAGGGATTGCTGTCTCCATAGAGTCTCCACCCGGACAAGTTTGCAAGACTGTCTGCTTGGCGCCTCATGTCGGTCGTAGCAGCTGACAAGCTGACGATCGAACTGCCGGGGGCGCTCCATCGCGAGCTGATCGACTATGCCGCGGTGCATGCGGAGGCGACTGGACTTGCCGAGCCGGTGCCGCTCGCGAAGATTGCTGTCTCGATGATCGAGCGATTCATAGCCACTGACCGGGGCTTCGCGATCGAACGGCGACGGCGCTGACGTTATGCGTGGCGCCCGGCCGAGCCGAACCCGCCGGCAATTTCGGGCTGACAGGTGCGCGCCGCAATGCCCAGATGATGGCGGCCCCACACCGTGCGATCTCGCGAAGAACAAATCAGGTCAGGATCACCAGCGGTTGTCATCGGCCGATCAGGAGTGCGCCGATCGTCCGACACTCTCGCAAACCTGGTCCGCCAAGGTTATCGGCGTCAGTCAGCGCATTCCTCCGACATATCTTCTCCGCCAGTCGGAGGTCTTGACAAGATCATGCCTTTTTCGGGGCAGGCAGGTCGGCCGCAGCCCGCTGCAGGTCGGCAAAGCTCGTCTCGATGCACGTCATGTAGAATCCGATGTCGCGCAATATCTCGCGGCACGAGGTCACCGAGATGGTGACCTCGAAATCCATTCCGGTAATCGTGTGGAACAGGCCGATGAAATCATTGACCGGTCCGAAGCCGGCATAGGCGAGCACCTTGGCCCCCGTGAAATAATGGCCGCCGGGCGGGTTCGGGGCATTGGTAACGACGGTATTGATAACCGCCGGCGCGTCGACATTGAAGCGTTCAGGAAATCCCATCACGCTGCGCATCATACGAGACCGCAAAGGATAAGGGGTAAGCGATAGCAAGTCGCCCATGAAGTCTCCGCCAAGCGCTTCGGCCTGCGCCTTGCCCTGCTGCGACCCCGCGGCGATTTTGGTCAGCCGCTCGATAGGGTTGTCGATATCCGTCCCGAGCGCGACCCGCATTCCAGACACGAAATTCCCGCCCTCGTTCGGGTCACCGGCTCCGCGCACATTGATCGGGCAAAAAACCTGCAGTGCCTTATCGGGGAGCTCGTCATGATGGAGAAGATATTGCCGCAGCGCTCCGCCGATGACGGTGAGCAAAAGATCGTTCATCTTGGGCTTGCCGAGCGCGAGGCGTAGAGCTTTCACATCCGTCATCTCGAAGCGGACGAAGTCCCACACCCGGTGCGTCGAAACGCGCTGCTGGAAACGCGTCTTGGGTGCTAGCAGTTTGTCTGGCTTTTCAGTCAGCGTTCCCGAGGTCGAATGAATCCCCGACGCTAGCCCCTTGCCGATCGAGGGCAGCGCCTTGACGTTCGAGATCCATTGCTGCGCGCTTTCCTGGATCGATGACAGGGTCCATCCCAACAGGTCGGGGCGCCGCTCGGGGACCCAGCGTTTTTCGGGCGGCAAGGGCTCGAACTCCGGGGTGTCTTGCATGAAGGCCCAGAGCGCGGCCCCACCCGCTTTCCCGTCAAATGTCGCATGGTGCATCTTGAACAGCATTGCAAAAGCGTCGCTGGATACCCCCTCCAGATTCTCAAGGCCCTCGATAACATACATTTCCCAAAGCGGCCGGTGCATGTCCATCGGACGCGAGATCAACCGCGAGGTCAATATCTTGAGCTGCCTGAGGTCGCGCGGTTTGGGGAGCGCGAGGTGGCGAACGTGAAATTCGACGTCGAAATCGGGATCGTCGATCAGCCGCGGTTCGTCGAGGCCGAGCGGATGATAGACCAGCTTGCGGCGCAAATTGGGGGCAAGGTGCAAGCGGGATTCAACATAATCGAGAATGTCGCGATGGCGAACAAAAGAACCGGGCGCCGTTTCGGGATCGAGCAGGAACAGGCCGCCGATGATCAATGGCGCATTGGGCGTTTCCAGATCGAGGAAAACCGCGTCACTTGCCGATATCCGCTGCATTCTGCTTCTCCCAGATCTATCTTTCGTCGATTGGACGCGGGGGGAAACCACTTTGTAAAGCGAAAACGCACCCCATTCAGCGCTCGGGCGAGGCTTTGCACGCGGTCGCAACCCCGGGGACCGCACTATGTCAAGGTGGGCGGCATGGCGAAGAGCGATGCATCTCCTCCGGCCTCGCTCGCGTCGAGCCGAATCCAGCAGTCGGTATCGAGAAGCGATCGAAGCATGTGCGAGCGCTGCTCGCTTGCCAGTAACGGCACGCCGTTTGCGTCCCGGCTCGCGCGAAGGAAAAGCGTCGTGCCGCGCCGCGCCGACGTAGGCGGCGGGACTGCGGCCGAGCGCTCGGGCGGCAAGCCCATCAGTCGGCGGATAGCTGCCAGAACGAAGAAGCGAAACCCCACCAGCGCAGCGACCGGATTGCCAGGCAGCCCGAAGAAGGGCCGGCCGCAGGGCAACAGAGCGAAAAGCAGGGGTTTGCCCGGGCGCATGGCAATCCCGTGGAAAATGACTTGGGCGCCCCGCGCGTCGAGGATGCGGCGGACAAGGTCGTGATCGCCAGCCGAGACGCCGCCGCTGGTTATGATCATGTCGGCGGGCGAGGCGCTCGCGTGTGTCAGCGCCGTTTCGATCGAAGCCACATTGTCCGACACCGCATCATATACGTCACAGGTAAGGCCGAGCGAACGGCACAGTCCGCCGATCATCGGGCCGTTGACATCGAGCCGCGCGGCATCGCCGGCTGTCTCGGCCGGCGCGAGCTCGGAGCCGGTCGGGATAAGGACCAGCTGCGGACGCCGCCGCACGTCCGCGCTCGCTACCCCAAAGGCGAGCAAGGCGCCGATTGCCTCGGGGGAAAGGCGCTGGCCAGCGGACAGGAGCAGCGCACCCTTCTCGCCGTCCTCGCCGCGCGTGCGGACATTGCGCCCGGCGGCAATTGTCTCGGTTATCAGCAAGGCGCCGCCGTCGAGGCGCCCCTCTTCGCGAGGGAGGATCGCATCAGCGCCCTCGGGCACCGCGCTCCCGGTGCTAACCGGCGCTGCGAGGCCACGGCGCAATATCCCGGCCGGCCCTTCGGCGGGGATCGGCGCGGCGAGGCCCAGCAGCACCGGTTTGCTTGGGCGCGCTGCGCGCGTGTCGCGGCTGCCCAGCGCATAGCCATCCATCGCCGAGCAGTCGAAGCGCGGGTTATCGGCCGCTGCTGCGACATCTTCGGCCAGAAAATATCCGACGGCATCGGCGTCGATGCGAATGCGATCACTCGCGAGCGGCGCGACATGCGCGCCGATCAGGGCAAGCGCTGCGTCGACGGCAATCTTCTCAGCCATCTGGGTCCGCACGCGATGGGTGATCAGCCATGCGGCGGCGACCGCCCACCGTCCCGGTCGCTTCGGCTCCGCCGCGAGGTGCCCGGATGCACATAGCAGGAGCCGGCGGCCCCGCGATCGCCGCCCCCGCGATGCGGCCGTTCACGACCGTCGTCGGGACCGCGATCCGCCGCGAACAGTCGGCGCTATCGGCGATGCGATCACGAGGATTTTCTTGCGGGGACATAGATGCTTTGCGGCGCCATATATTCGAGCAGGCCATCGACCCCATTTTCGACGCCGAATCCGCTTTGTTTGCGCCCGGCGAAGGGCGTGTCGGCGCGCAGCGAAAGATTGTGATTTATCCAGACGGTGCCGGTTTCGAGTCGCCGCGCCACGGCCACCGCCGCTTCGATGTCGCTCGACCACACCGCACCGGCCAGTCCATAGTCGCTAGCATTGGCGCGGCCGATCACCTCATCGAGGTCGGTATAGCGCATCATCGGGAGGACCGGGCCGAAGGCTTCCTCCTGGACGACCCGCGCATCCTCGGGCGGATTGTCGACGATCGTCACCGGGATGAAATAGCCGTCGCCTGCCGGCCCCGCAGGTCCCTCGATCAAAGTCAGCCCATCGGCCTTCGCGTCGGCGATGAGCGCGGTCACCCGCTCGAACTGCCGGCGGTTCTGCAGCGGGCCAAGCACCGTTCCCGGTTCGCTGCCGTCGCCGAGCGTGGTACTTTGCGCGAGCGCTGCGAGGCGGTCACGCAGCGCATCATAGATACTGTCGTGGACATAGAGCCGCTTGGTCGCGATGCAGATCTGGGCGCTGTTGAAGAAGGCGCCGAAGAAAATCTTGTGCGCAACTTTCTCGATATCGACATCGGGAAGAATGATTGCGGCGTCGTTGCCGCCGAGCTCGAGCGTCAGCCGCTTCAAGTCCTTCGCGGCGCTTTCCATGACGCGCTTGCCGGTCTCGGTCGAGCCGGTGAAGGAGATTTTGGCAAAACCGGGATGCGCCGTCATCCGCGGGCCAAGATCGTCGCCCCCTGAAACGATGTTGAGAACGCCCGGCGGAAAAGCATCCTTCAGCAGCTCGCCGATCTTGAGCACGCAGAGCGGCGTGAAAGGCGAAGGCTTCAGGACGATGCAATTGCCCGCGAGGAGCGCCGGAGCGATCTTCCACACCGATAGACTGACGGGGAAGTTCCACGGCGAGATCGCGCAGACGACGCCGAGCGGCACATAATGGGTCTCGACGCGCTGCCCGTCGCCCTTGTCGACGATATGCACCGGCGGCGCCATCTCGGCATAAGCGTGCAGCCATGAGACCGCGAGCTGAATTTCGGACAAGGCGCCGGCATAGGGCCGCCCCTGTTCGCGGGTGAACAGGCGCGCGAGATCTTCGGCATGCGTTGCAAGCAGATCACCGGCCCGTCGCAAACTCGCCTGCCGCTCTTCGATCGGCTGTCCGCGCCAGCCGGCGAAAGCGCGGCGGCCCGCTCCGACGGCGCGCTCAAGATCGGCGTCGCCACAGTCTGGCGCCGATGCGAAGCTGCGGCCGGTCGCGGGATTGACGACATCGATCCGCGCCTCGCTGTCTACCAGCGCCCCATCGATGAGCATGCGAAAGCCGGATTCAAAATTCATGATGCTCTCCCGTCAAGGCGATTGACTCGGTTTAAACGAGTATTTAAACCCCGATTAAATGATCATTTAAAATTCGTCAAGGCGGAGAGGAAGGGCCCATGGCCGACATCGATCCACGAACTCCCATATTGGTCGGGGTAGGCCAGATCGCGCGGCATTGGGACGGACTGCCCGCTGATGCCCCGAGCCCGCTCACGCTTCAGGTGGCCGCGGCGCGAACCGCCCTCGCCGACAGCGGCGCCCCGGACGCGCTGCTCGCGATGATCGATGGCGTGGTGGTCGTCCGCGCCAATCACGACTCGGTCGATGGCGTCCGCCATCCCTTCGGTCGCTGCGCCAATCCTCCTGCGACGCTCGCAGCCGAACTCGGTATTGCCTCGGCGTGCTGCATTTATTCGGTGGTCGGCGGGGACCAGCCGCAGGCGCTTGTCGCCGAGGCGGCCGAAGCGATATTTGCCGGCGATGTCGATGCGGTCCTGCTTTCGGGGTCGGAAGCGACCGCGACGATGAAGCAGGCGATCAAGGCCCGGACGACGCTCGACTGGAGTCATGGCGTCGACGCCCCGTTCGAGGATCGCGGCCTCGGCCCGACGCTCCTGTCGGACTATGAAATCGCCAATGGCCTCGGGGCGCCGACGCAAACCTACCCGGTGTTTGAAAACAGCCTGCGCGCGCGCCTCGGTCTCTCTCCCGAAGCCTATGGTGCAATGATGGCGGAACTTTGGGAAGGTTTTTCGGCGGTCGCCGCAGACAACCCCTATGCTCAATTCCCCAAGGCGCGGACCCGCGACTTTCTCGCGACGCCAAGCGATGCCAACTACCGTGTCGCCGAACCCTATCTGAAATGGCATGTCGCGCAGGATGCGGTGAACCAGGGCGCCGCGCTGATCCTGACCTCGGTCGATGCGGCGACGCGCGCGGGCATTGATCCCGCCAAGTGGATCTATCTCCACGGCTATGCCGCATACAAGGATCGCCTCGTCACCGAGCGCCCTGACCTGTCCCGGTCGCTCGCGATGGAAAAGGCGCTGCAAGGCGCTCTCAGCATGGCGGGCAAGTCGGTCGCGCAAATCAACCAGTTCGATCTCTACAGCTGTTTCCCTTGCGCGGTGCTGCTTGCTGCCGAGGCGCTCGGCATCGACTGGCGCAGGACACCTTGCACAGTGACCGGCGGTCTGCCCTTCTTCGGCGGGGCGGGTAATAATTATTCGATGCACGCGATCGCGACGATGGCCGAGCGGCTGCGCGCCGCCCCTGACGAATATGGGCTTGTCCTCGCCAATGGGGGCTTCCTCTCAAAGGAGGCCGTCGGCATCTATTCGGCGACACCGGTCGAAGGCTGGAGGCCGCGCGAGAAGGACGCTGTTCAGGCGGGAATCGACGCCGCGCCCGCGCCCGTGCGGCTGTCGGAATCGACCGAGGCGGTGATCGACAGCTATACGGTGACATGGAAAAAGGGGCGCCCATCGCGCGGCTATGTTATTGCTTCGAACGAAAAGGGCCGGATATTGGCGCGCGTGCGCACCGGCCATCGCGCGACGCTGCACAGCCTCGGCGTCGGTGACCCGATCGGCAAGCGCGTTCGGGTCGTCCATGAGACTGGCATCAATTATATCGAAGCGGCGAATCGCCTTTGCGAGCCCGCGGCTGTCGGCTGGCTTCCGGCGCGGCAGTTCGACCATGTGATTGTCGAACGTGTGGGTCCCGTCCTTGAAGTGACGCTCAACCGCCCCGAGGCGATGAATGCCCTACACAGCGCGGTTCATTTCGAGCTTCACGAGATCTGGGACGAATATGAGCGCGACCCCTCACTCTGGGTTGCGATAATCACGGGCGCCGGCGACCGCGCCTTCTGCAGCGGCAATGATCTCAAAGTTACGGCGCGTGGCGGCGACATGTCGTCGCCGCCGAGCGGGTTTGCGGGCCTCTGCTCCCGCTTCGACAGGAAAAAGCCGATCATCGCCGCGGTCAATGGCGTTGCGATGGGTGGCGGGCTCGAAATCGTTCTTGCCTGCGACCTCGCGGTTGCCAGCGTCGACGCCCGCTTCGCCCTGCCGGAGGTGAAGGTCGGTCTCTATGCAGCGGCTGGCGGCGTCCAGCGCCTCACCCGGCAGATTGGCCGCAAGGCCGCGATGGAACTCATCTTGACCGGCCGCCATTTCGATGCCGCCGAAGCGAAGGCGATCGGGGTCATCAACGAGCTGGTCCCGGCTGGCGATGCCGCGACCGGTGCGCGCGCGCTCGCGGCGAAACTGCTGGAGAATTCGCCTTCGGCGATTCGCGCATCGAAAGAGGCGCTGAACCGGCTCGAGGAACTGGAATCGCTCGAAGAGGCGATGGCGGCGACCGGCAAGATTTTCGGCCGCTTGATGCGAACCAAGGATTTTCGCGAGGGCGTCACAGCCTTTGCCGAGAAGCGCAAACCCGAATGGACCGGATCATGATGGCAATTTCCGATGGCAAGCCGATGCTGCATGGCATCAAGATCGTTGACCTCACGAGCGTCGTTTTTGGCCCCTATTGCACCCATATCCTCGCCGAGTTGGGGGCCGAGGTCATCAAGGTCGAAACGCCGGGAAGCGGCGACAGCTTTCGCTGGTCGGGCAAGGCCGCAGCGACGCCGGGCATGAGCCCAGGCTTCATGGCGATCAATCGCGGCAAGAAATCGGTGGCGCTCGATCTGAAGCAGCCCGAAGACCTCGCCACGATGAAAGGCCTTCTCGCCGAGGCCGATGTGTTTGTGCTGAATGTCCGGGGCAAGGCTGTCGAGCGCCTCGGCCTCGATCATGACGCGGTGCGCGCGATCAATCCCGAAATTATCTACGCACACTGCGTCGGCTTCGGCCAGGACGGGCCTTACGCCGACCTGCAGGCCTATGACGATGTGATCCAGGCGGCGACCGGCACGGCAACGCTTCTGCCGCGTGTCGATGGCGATCCGCGCGCGCGCTATCTGCCCTCATTGATTGCGGACAAGGTCGCTGGCCTGCATGCCGCTTATGCCGTCCTCGCCGCCATCATCCACAAGCTGCGCACCGGCGAGGGACAGAAAATCGAGATCCCGATGTTCGAAGCGTTCGCCAATTTCATGCTGCTCGAACATTTCGGGGGCCTCGCCTTCGATCCGCCCAATGCGCCGGTCGGTTACTCGCGCCAGATCGATCCCGACCGCCAGCCCTTTCCGACAGCCGACGGCTATATCAGCATCGTCGCCTATACCGACGAGGCTTGGCCGCGCGTGTTCGAACTGCTCGGTAATCCGGGCTTCCTCGACGATGAGCGCTTTGCGACGCGAAAGCTGCGCACCGTCAATCTTCCGCTGTTGTACCAGGAGATGGCGCGGCTATCGCCCGCCTTTACCACCGCCGAGCTGGTTCAGAGATGCCACGCCGCGCAGATTCCGGCGCAGCCGGTACGCGATCTGGGCGATATCATGACCGATCCGCATCTCGCCGCGACGGGCTTCTTCGCGCGCCGCGAGCACCCGAGCGAAGGGGCGCATTTTGCCATGGCGCATCCCGTGCGGTTCGAAAAATCGCTTGATTCGTCCCCCCGGTTCGCGCCTTTGCTCGGCGAGCATAATGGGCAGCTTCGCTCGGCGGGCGATGGGGCGGGTTGACAGCATTCGATGTCTGAAACGGTGATCCAGCAGCCAGACACACCCGCGCGCATCCTTCATGCGGCGCGCAGCCTCATGATCGAAAAGGGCGTGCTCGAAGTGTCGCTAGCCGAAATTTCGCAGCGCGCCGGTACCAATGTTGCGCTCGTCAGCTATTATTTCGGGAACCGCGAAGGCCTGATGATTGCCGTTGCCGAGGCGGACGCCAAGCGCGCCGTCGGCGACCTGGGGCGCCTCCTTGCTGCGGATATATCCCCGACTTCGAAGATCGAAGCGCACATCAAGGGCCTGATCGAGGCCTATTTCGAATTTCCCTATCTTCACCGGCTGCTGCAGAAACTCATCCGCGAGGGCTCGCCCTCGGCCTCGGAGAAAGTGGGGCTCGAGCTTGTGAAGCCTGTCGCCGAGGCGCGACGGAAGATCATTGCCGAAGGGGTTGCGCGCGGCGAGTTTCGCGACGTCGATGCAAGTCTGGTCAATTTCCTGATCGACGGCGCCAGCGCGCATATCTTCTCCTCGGTCGAAGCGCGCCGGGTGGTGCTCGGCGAGGGCGACCTGCATCGGCCGCTTATCGATCGCTATGTCCGCACGGTGACGGACTTTGTTATCGCGGGACTGTCGCCGCGCTAACGGTTGCGGACAGGGGCGCTGCGCGGGGTGAAAAGCGCGCTTGAGCGGCAAGCGCGCGCCATAATGGCTTGCCAAGTCATCGAACGTGTTTGATACATTTCCCGCTTAATGTTTCAATTTGGGGGTCGCATGCAGTTTCAGCTCGACGAACATCTCTCAATCCTGCGTGATACGGTGCATGCCTGTTTCCAGGGTCTATCCGCGTCCGCGCCCGATGCGCAATGGCAAGCCGTTGCACGCGAGCTCGACCTTTTCTCGTTGACCGAGACGGCGGGGGGCGAGAACGAAGGCAATAACCTCGAGCTGATGTTGATCTTCGAGGAAGCAGGCGCGGCGCTTTTGCGCCTCCCGCTTCTCGACACGCTGGTGATCGCGCCTTTGCTTGTGGAGCGCGGCGACTTACGAAAAGCGATCGGTGCGGGCGAGGCGCGGATGGGCTTTGCCTGGCAAGAACAATCGGCGCCCGACGTCGCGGCGCCGCTGGCGACGACTATCGTAGAGCGCGGCGGCCGTCTGTTCCTGTCGGGAACCAAGAAGGCAGTCGCGGCGGAGCTTCCCCTCACGCACCTCTTGGTGACCGCCGGCTCCGAGGAGGGGGATAGCGTATCGACGATCGCCCTGCCCGTCGCGGGGCTTGATCTGGGCGAGGATATCTACCAGTCGTTCGATGGTCGGCGGATGATGGACCTGCGCTTCGACAACATCGAAATCGACCGAGCGACGATCCTGCACAGCGGCGCTGACGGTCGCCTGCTGGTCCAGCGTGTTATCGATCATGCGATTGCCGCGAACTGCGCCGAAGCCATCGGTATCCTGCGGCGACTGGTCGATCTCACGGTTGCGCACATCACCGAGCGCAAGCAGTTCGGGAAACCGCTCTCCGAATTCCAGGCGCTCCAGCACCGGCTCGCCGACATGCTGGCGCACCTTGAAATGGCGACGGCGGCGAGCCTTCGCGCCACGCTGAGCCTGAGCGACGACGCGCTGCGCGCCAAGGCGGTGCTCGCGGCGAAGATAACCGTCGGACGCGCCTGCAAATTCGTCGGCGAGAATGCGATCCAACTCCACGGCGGCATGGGAATGAGCGAGGAAACTCCGGTCGGCGGCTATTTCAAGCGCGCCCTGACCCTGGCGGGCCTCTTCGGTTCGCCCGATCAGGCGGTCCGCAAGCTGGCCGAGACGGGCCCGCTTATGCCTGTCGTAGCATACGGCTGAAATCGGCCTCGGCAGGCCCCCGCTTGCCGAAAGCCGGCAGCACGAAGCGCCGGACATAACGGCGCAGGCGCGGCAGCGGCATTTTCGTGTCGAGCGCCAAGCGGCAGATCGTCACTTGCGACACGAGAATCCACTGGACGATATCCTCATCGTCGAGGGTGTCTAGATTGGGTTCCTCCTTGCGCGCAAGCGACAGCGAATCGCGCCACACGCGCAGGGCTATCACGTGCAACGTCCGGCCTGGCGCCGTGAATACAAGCGATCCGCGCACGAGTTCCTGCGTCACCGGATTGCGGAGCGCGACCATAACCGAGGCGAGGAAATAGAGTTCGAGCTTTTCGGCCAGCGTTGTCTCGGGGCTGATGCGCGCGAAGAAGCGGTGACAGAAGCGCTCGAAACGGTGCGCGGTAACCGCCGCGAGCATGCTCGACCGGCTGCTGAACTCGCGGTAGATCGTTGCACGGGTAACGCCCGCCTCCGCTGCGATCGCTTCCATCGTCGCTGCCGGCGCGCCCACTTTGCGGATGCACCGCATCGCGGCATAGAGATATGTTATCCGCCGCTTGTAGGCGCGCCCCGACAGGGGCGTCGCCGTCTGGCCATCCGCGGCGTCCTCGGTCCAGTCGGATTCATCCAATTCACTTACCCCTGCGTTTCTCGCGTTTGCGGTTGCTTAGCAATGATCCTCCCTCGTGGAAATGGCCGGACCAAAAGCCCTTCTTGCTTCGTTCGTTCAGCCCGGCTGCCATTGGCGAAGGAAAGAAGTCGCGACGATCGTCCGCTGAATCTCGTTGGTCCCGGCGTAGATCGAGGCGGCTCGGTCGTTGAGATAGATGCCGCCGGCCTCCACCGCGTCGTCGTGCGAGGCGCGCGCGCTGCGAGTCGGAAGCGCGCCCGAGCCTTCGATGTCCAATGCCAGAAAGCTCATGTCCTGGCGCAATTCGGTCCCGACGATCTTGTTCATCGAAGTCGAGCCCGATGCCAGCGGCGATCCCTCCGCCTGCCCTCCGATCATGCGCAATTCGCACATCTCGAACGCCGACAGGCGCGCGCCGATTTCCGCCATGCGCAGCGCGAGCATCTGTTGATCGGCGGGATGGCGGTCGCCCGCCGTATCCGCGAGCCGCTGCCGCATCCGCCCCAATCGGGCGTGGAGCAAAGGCGACCAGCAGTGCGACCGTTCGTGCTGGAGCAGATATTTCGCGACGGTCCACCCGTCATTCTCTTCGCCGACGAGGCTCGATCTGCTCACCCGGGCGTCGGTGAAGAAGACTTCGTTAAGCTCATGATCGCCCGATATCGAGATGATCGGCCGGACTTCGATCCCGGGACGGTCGAGACTGAAGACGAGGAAGGAGATACCGATCTGCGGTTTGTCGGTTTTCGCGGTGCGAACAAGGCAGAAGATCTGGTTGGAGAAATGGGCGTGGGTCGTCCAGATCTTCGAGCCGTTGATGACATACTCGTCGCCGTCGGCGACAGCGGCGCAGCGCAATGAAGCGAGATCCGAGCCCGATCCCGGCTCTGAATAGCCCTGCGCCCACCAATCGTCGCCCGATGCGATCCGCGGTAGAAACTGCGCTTTCTGTTCGGGCGTGCCGAAAGCCATCAGCACCGGCGCGACCATATGGGTCGCGTTGGGGGTGATTGCGGGCGCCCCCGCGCTCGCACATTCATAGTCGAAGATATAATGCTGGATCGGCGACCAGTCGCAGCCGCCATGTTCGACGGGCCAGTGCGGAACGCTCCAGCCGCGCCGCGCGAGGATGCGGTGCCACGCATTGGCCTCGGGATAGTCATTGTAGATGCCGGTACAACGGCTGCCGGCCTTGGCCAGATCCGCCGGCAGCTCGGCCGTTAGAAAGGCCTGGACCTCGGCGCGAAATGCGCGGTCTTCCGCAGATAGAGTCAGGTCCATCGGTTCGATTTCACTTTCCAGTCAGGACCGGCGCGATATGCGCCGGGTCGGTCATTGTCGGGAGCATCGGCAGCAGCGCGGCCAGCGCACCGTCCACCACATTGCGCAGAAGCGGGCGACCGGTCGCTTCGGTTTCTTGGAGGAAGAGGTTGGCATCCTTGCGCATGATCGCGACCGCACCGCCCGGATAGACGCTCCCGGTCGACAAAAGCTTGCGGCCCGCCTCGACCGCGTCAAGATAGTAGCTCGCAGCCCAGCTCGCGCCGGTTCCGGTAGTCGTGAAGCGAAGCTGCGCACTTGCGGAGATCCCGCACGCCGCGGCCGTCTCGACCATATCATGGACGAGCGCGAGCTGCGCCAGCATTACCGCGTTGTTGAGCAGCTTTGCGCGCTGGCCATTGCCGACAGCGCCGACGCGAATGAGCGTGCTGGCGCCATCGGACAGCAGCGCAATGCAGCGCGCCACATCGGCCTCGGTGCCCGCGACGCCGATGGTGAGCGTCCCCGCCCGGCCACGCGTTGCGCCGCCGGATACCGGCGCGTCCACCAGGCCGATCTGCCGCTCGCCGAGCTCTTCGGCGAGATCGACGCAGTCGCTTGGACTGATCGTCGAATGAACGACGACGAGGGACCCCGGCGCAAGCGCGCCGGCGGCGCCCTCCGGCCCGAATAATATGTCGCGAATTTGCGCGGTATCCACCGGGCAAAGGCACAGGATGTCGCATTCGGCAGCTACCGCGGCCGGCGAATTCACGATCTGCAGCGCCAGTCCTTCGAGCGGTTCGAGCGACGCCGCGCGGCGCGCGTAGACGACAGGGCGCCAGCCGCGATCGGCGAGATTGGCGGCCATGGCGGCCCCCATATTGCCAAGGCCGATATAACCCAATCTCTCGCGCGTCGGGGCCGCGTCCTGCGTCATGCTATTGCGGGAACAACAAGGACGAGCCCATCCATCGCGTCGTCGAGAACGATTTGGCACGAAAGCCGGCTCGTCGCCCCGACCTCGTCGGCAAACTCCAGGATATCGCGTTCCTCGTCATTCGGTCCGCCCACCGCAGCGCTCCATTCCTCGGCAACATGGACATGGCAGGTCGCGCAGGCGCAAGCGCCGCTGCAGTCGGCATCGATCCCCGCAACACCGTTCGCGCGCGCGGCTTCCATGGCGGTGATGCCGCTGTCGGCCTCGACGCTGAGGCGTTCGCCATCGGGTTGGATGAAGATGATTTGCGGCATCAAATGTCTCCGTGGGTCGGGTGTGAACCCGCGGTGCTTGGTGTGGTTCGCGGCGCGAAATGGGCGGGCAGCGCGATGAGCGAGCGCGTTTCGTTTACCCAATAGTCAAGCTGCGCGTCGCTATCGATCCGGATGTCCGGAAGACGCGCGAAGAGAATCTGCAAACCTTCGGTGATCTCGAGACGCGCAAGGTGGCGGCCGAGGCACAAATGAGCGCCGCGCCCGAACGCCACATGATCGACCGGGCACCGATCGATCGCGACCTTGTCGGGGTCGGGATATTTGGCGGCGTCATGATTTGCTGCTGCCAGCATCATCATGATCTTCTCGCCTTTGCGCATCGCGAAGCCGCCTTCTTCGGTATCCGCGAGCAGCGTGCGCGCCGCACCCTGCGTCGGCGACGTGAACCGGACGAACTCCTCGACCGCATCTGGCCAAAGCGACGGGTCGGCGGCGAGGCGATCGACATCCTCGGGATGCGCCGCAAGGTGGCGCGCACCTTCGAGCAAGGCGGCGGTCGTCGTGTCGAGGCCGCCGAAAAGAATGATCGTCAAAGTCCGGTAGATGTCGTCGTCGCTGAGCGGCTCTCCCGCCACTTCGGCTTCGATCAGGTCGCCCAGCACGTCGTCGCCCTTCGGCGCGGCGCGGCGTTCGGCGATCAGTTCGAGCAGATAGTCGCGGATCTGGAGTTGCGCGGCGCGCGCCTTGTCCATGTCCGCGCGCCCCCGAAGCGAGACGGCGATCCATTCGCGCAGCTCGCGAACGCGTGTCCGCGGTACGCCGATCAGCGGGAGCACTGCGGCAAGCGGCGCCTCGAGGAACAGCTCGCTTGCGAGCTCGACGTGGCCGCGCGCCTCGAAGCCGTCGATCAGCCGGTGCATCTCGGCTGCAAAGGGCGCGCGCCACCGCTCGACCGCGGCGGCCGAGAAGCGCGGATTGAGTATCTTGCGGAACGCGGTCTGGCGCGGCGGGTCGAGGTGAATCGGGAACAAGGGGACATAGGCCCCTCGCGGGATTCCCGCGCCGTCGGTGCTCGAGAAGATCTTGTGGTTCATCGCCACATCGACAACCGCCGAATAGCTACCCGCTATCCAGAATCCGCCATATGCCGACGACCAGTTGATCGGACAGTCCGTTTGCATCCGGTGATAGAGCGGATAGGGGTCACGCATCACAGCGGCGGACCCATGATCGAAGCCGATATCGGGGCGTGCGTCGGGGTAGGGCTCGGCTGGGCCCATCAGGCTTTCCGTTTCGAAAATTGTTCGATTCTGGCGGCCATGTCGGGCGCGGTGCCGGCGTTGCGATGGAGTTCGTGGGACAGCCCGTCGGCAAGGCGCAGTCCGTCGGTCTCGATCGTCAATCTCTTGTTGGCGGCGTTGCTGAACCAGGAGTTGCGCAGGATTGATTGCGCGACCTCGTCGAGACCGGCCTCGAATTCCGCTTCGCCGAAAAGGCGATTGGCAAGATCCATCGAGAGCGCTTCGCTGCCCGTGATCGTCCGGCAGGTAAACATCATTTCGCGCGCCTTGGCGACCCCCACCCGGCGCGGCAGCCGTTGGCTGAGGCCCCATACCGGGGTCAGTCCCCAGCGGGCATGGGTGTCGGCGAACTTGGCCGTTTCGCAGGCGACGATCAGGTCGGCCGCCAGCGCGAGTTCGAGCGCGCCGGTATAGCAGTGGCCGCGTACTGCGGCGATCACGGGCTGCGCCAGATTGGCGAGCCGCTCGACGACCCGCCCCTGGAACCGCAAATGCCCGACGCTCTCGCCCTCGCCGATATCCTGCAGATCATGGCCCGCGGAGAAATTTTTGCCAGCGCCGCGGATGATCACACAGCCGATATGGTCGGCCTTCTCGATCTCGCTAACCTCGGCATCCAGCCTCTCGAAGATCGCCGTGTTCAAGCTGTTCAGCTTTTCAGGACGATTGATTGTCAAGATACACAATCCCTCCGATGTATCTTCTCGAAGCAATATTTGTTCCGGTGATCCGCTCATTTCCTGACCTTCCCTCGTCCGCGTCGGTCCTGATGGCCGACAATAGGCATTGACTTATACATATTTCGCTGTTTGTATCAATAGGACGTCGGGACAGATTGCGCGGCGGTCAGGGAGAGTGGAATGATGCACGAACGGATCGGCGGCGCCGGAGATGTCATGCAGGAATGTGTGCGATGAGCCTCGCCGAGCCCGCAGCGCAGCAAGGTTTCAGCACCGACGCCTTTGTCGCGGCCATGGTCGCTGATCCCGCGACCTATCCTGACCTGCCGATCGATGTCGCCTTCACCCTCACCAGGGCGCAGCGCGACGAGATCGCGCTCAAGGGCATCGCCAGCCGCTTTGCCGCAATGCGCCAGTCAATCGGCGTCCTCGAGCAGTTCGCGAAGGAACAGGGGATCGATGCGATCGATTCGATCGAGCGCGGCGTGTTTCTCCTCTTTCCGCACACGGCCTATAAAAGCTATCCGCTCTCAATGCTCGAGCAGGGGCGTTTCGATCGCCTCACCCGCTGGATGCAGGGCCTGACCCGCATCGATCTCTCGGGCTTCGATGCGACGGGAATCGCGCTTATCGACGACTGGATCGAGCGGCTCGAGGAGCAGACCGGCCTGCAGATCGTCCATACCTCGGGGACGACCGGGAAATTGTCCTTTCTGCCCCGCAGTGTGGCCGACGAGTTCCCGCGCCTCAAATTGCTCGCCCGCAATTATCGCGACTTCCGCGGCGCGAACAGCGGCCCCGACCTGCTCGCGACGCCCTATCCGGTCATCTACCCCTCGTTCCGCGGCGGCTCGAGCGCGCCGCTGCGTAGCGTTGCGACGATGGCCGAGCATGTCGCGCGTGACTGGAACGATGTGCTGACGCTCTATCCCGACCGGCTCAGCGCCGATGTCGCATCGCTCGGCGGCCGCCTCCGCGTCGCCGAAGAGCGCGGCGAGCTTGGCCGGCTTGCCATCTCGCCGGCCTTGCTGGCGCGCCGCGACGATTTCATGCGGCGCGACGCCGAGCGGCCCCAGCTGATGGACCGCTTCTTCGACGAAGCGCTGTCGCGCTTCGCGGGACGCGACGTGCTTGTCTTCGGCGTCCTCCCTTTCATCTACGATTGGGCCGACGCCGGGCTCGCGCGCGAGCTGCGCGGTGTCTTCGGCCCCAACAGCATCGTATCGACCGGGGGCGGGCGAAAGGGGCGCGACCTGCCCGACGACGCCTTCGCTCGCATCTCGGAATTCCTCGGTTTCGACACGATCTTCGACACCTATGGCATGAGCGAAATGACGAGCATTGCGCCGCTCTGCGAGGAAGGCCATTATCATATCCCGCCTTATGTCGTTCCCTATCTGCTCGATGGCGAGACCGGTGAGCCCCTCCCGCGAACCGGCACCCAGACCGGGCGCTTCGGCTTCATCGACCTGTTCCCGAGCGAGCATTGGGGCGGCTTCGTAAGCGGCGACAGGGTGACCGTCGCGGGCTGGGACGACGATGGCGGCTGCCGGTGCGGACGCACCGGTCCGTATATCGAATCAACGATTCAGCGGTTCAGCGAACTCAATGGCGGCGAGGACAAGGTCACCTGCGCGGGTGCACCCGCAGCGCAGGACAAGGCAATCGAATATCTCGCCCGCATCGGCGGCTGACGACAAGGACAGTGATCATGACCAATGCTATCGAGGTTCCGCTCGTCATCCGGGGCGAGATCTTCACTGGCCAGCTGCATTTCGCCGGACGCCGCGGCAACGAGGGCTTCGTCACGGCCGACGTGCGTGACCATCTGAGCGCGCTTCCGCTCGCGCAGCCGAGCCTGCTTGCCGATCTCTACGATCTGAAGTTCGACGACATCCTCGATTATTGCGAGCGGCTCGGCGAACGGCTTGCGCTCGACCGTAACGACAATCTCCGCCGCGCCTTCGCCTTGTCGAAACAGACGTCGGGGCTCTCCGATTCAATCCTCGAGGCGCAATATCGCTCGATCCCCTATTTCTTCGCGCGCGACGCGGTGCGCGAGACCGCCGAGCTTTCGGTGGGCATCGATTATCTCGAGGGATGGGTCCCCCAGCCCTCCGACCCCGCACTGCCGACCCGGACGAAGATCCGCGCGTTCGGCGCCCGCGCCGTGCACATCATTGCGGGCAACGCGCCGGCGATCGCGATCAACACGATTGTGCGCAACGCCTATACCCGGTCCGACGCCGTCATTAAGACGCCGTCGAACGACCCGCTGACCGCGACGGCGGTCGCAATGACCATGGTCGAAATGGACCCGACCCATCCGCTGAGCCGGCATTTGACGGTGGCCTATTGGAAGGGTGGCGACGAGGAAATCGAAGCCTATCTCTATGATCCGCGCCGCATCGAGAAGATCATCGCATGGGGGGGCTTTGCGAGTGTCAAGCATGTGACGCGCTATCTCCAGCCGGGCATCGACCTGATCACGCTCGATCCGAAGCAGAGCGGGACCATCATCGGTGCCGAGGCGTTCGACGACGAGGCGTCGCTCGACGATGTCGCGACGCGTCTCGCGCTCGACGTGGGGAGCCTCAACCAGGAAGCCTGCGTCAATGCCCGCGTCGTCTATGTCGCGAGCGGGACCGACGAGCAAGGGCTGCGCCGGGCCGGCGAGCTTGGCGAGCGCGCCTTCCGCGCGATGCAGGATCTGCCCGCGACAATCAGCACCCAGCACAAGGCGATCGATGCGTCGCTGCGCGAGGAAATCGATGGCCTGCGTTTCGCGAGCAACGAATATCAGCTGATCGGCGGGCGCGGCGATGAAGGCGCAGTGATCGTATCGCTGAGCGACGCACCAGTGGATTTCGCATCCTCGCTGATGGGGCGCGTCATGAACATCGTTCCCGTTGACGATGTTGAGACCGCGGTGCGCTCGACGACCTCCTATACCCAGACTGTCGGTGTCTATCCCGACAGTCTGAAGGAAGCGTTGAGGGACCGGCTGGCTTTCCATGGCGCGCAACGCGTCGTGTCTCTCGGCACAGCGGTCCCAATCGTCATGCGCTCGGGTCCGCACGACGGAATCGAGCCTGTCCGGCGCATGTGCAAATGGCTGACTGACGAAACAACCGACGCCGCGCCGTTGATCGAGCGGGCGCGCGCACATCTCGTGGAGCCGGCGCAATGAGTGAAAATATGAAGAACGAACAGGCAGGAAGCGACCGTATAACGTCGCGCTTCGGGCGCGAGTCGACCGCCGCCGAGGTGGCCGAGGGCTTGGACCTGGCCGGCAAGTCCGCCATCGTAACCGGCGGCTCGTCAGGCCTGGGACTCGAGACCGCGCGCATTCTCGCAGCGAAGGGCTCGGCAGTCCATCTGGGCGTGCGCGACCTGGCGGCGGGTGCCGCCGCGGCGCGCAAGATCAATGACGCGATCGGCGCCGAGCGCGTGACGTTCGGTCGCATCGATCTGTCCGATCTGGCCTCGGTGCGCGACTTCGCCAAACAATGGGGCGATGCCCCGCTGTCGCTGCTCATAAACAATGCCGGGGTCATGGCTTGCCCTTTGCAGCAGACCAAGGATGGTTTCGAATATCAGTTCGGCACCAATCATCTCGGCCATTTTCTGCTCGCGACCCTGCTCGTCCCGGCACTCAAGAAGGGCGCACCGTCGCGGCTCGTTTCGCTCGCATCTTCGGGGCATCAGGCAAGCGCGATCGATTTCGACGACATCCATTTCGCGCGCCGCGACTATCAGCCCTTCGTGGCCTACGGCCAGTCGAAAACCGCGAATGCCCTGTTCGCGGTCGAATTCGACCGTCGCTACAAGTCCGACGGTATCCGGGCCTTTTCGGTTATGCCGGGCGTGATCTTCACCAATCTTGGCCGCCACATGAGCGACGAAACCAAGGCGCAGATGGGCTATACATCCGAGGCGGCCGAAGCGGCGCCCGATTTCTTCAAGACGATCCCGCAGGGCGCCTCGACCACCATATGGGCCGCGACCGCGCCCGAGCTGGAAGGCGCCGGCGGCCTCTATCTCGAAAACTGTAGCCAGGCTCGCCCGCACGGTCCCGACACACCGCGCGGAACCGGAGTCATGAAGCATGCGCTCGATCCCGACGACGCGCGGCGGCTCTGGACCGAGTCGGAGACCATGGTTGCGGCAGCACTTGCCGGCGAGACTGTGCGATGAGCGCTGCCCTGCTCTACGACGGCCTCGACTATTGGGCGCGCCACGCACCCGACCGACTGGCGGTGATTCTCGATGGCGAGGAAAGCCTCACCTACGAGGAACTCGCGCGCTGGAGCGACGGCGTCGCCGACCTGTTGCAGCGCTCGGGGGTCGCCGCGGGCGACCGCGTCGTGATCACCGGCATCAACATGCTCGAATGGCCGCCAGCGCTCGCGGGAATCCTGAAGGCCGGCGCCGTTCCGGTGCCACTCAACGAACGGTTCGTGGCCGCCGAATTTTCCGATCTCATTGATCGAATCGCACCGGCGGCGATCATCGCCGACGCACCGCGCGCCGCGCTCCTCGCGGAGGCGGTGCCTGACGTACCGCGCATCGCGATGGAAGAATTGGCGCAGGTTCGCGGTGGTGCGCGGCCTGGCTGGTCGGCGGTGCGCGTCGATGCGCGCGCGCTGTCGCTGATCGTGTTTACGAGCGGCACGACGGGACGGCCGAAGGGGGTCACCTTCACGCACGAGCGCCAGATGGCGAAATTCGCAGAATTCCGGCTGATCGAGGCCACGATGGTCGCTGGCATGAACGTTCTGATGCCCTTCGCGATGCAGTCGGGCCCGGGGAGCCTTTGGGCCTTTCCGCTTACGACCATCTATGGTGGAACGATGCATTTTGTTCGCAAGTTCGATGCCCAGCGGCTCCTCGAGATCATCGTCCGGCACCGCGTCTCCTACGTCAACGGCATGCCGGTGCTCTATGAGCAGATCGCGCGCCTTCCCGAATTCGAGACCGTTGACCTATCCTTCCTGACCATGGCGCAGGTGGGCGGCGCGCGCGTGTCGAAAGAACTCACTGCGCGTTGGCGCGAACGCGGCGTCGCGTTGCGCCAGCTCTACGGCATGACCGAGGCCGGCGGCCTCGCGATCGTCGCCAGCGAGGCCGACGCGATCGCAAGCCCCGATGCCTGCGGCCGCGGCGGGATGTTCACTCGGGTCCGCATCGTCGACGAGGAAGGCCGAGACTGCCCACGCGGGGTGCAAGGCGATGTGCGCATCAGCGGGCCCGGCTTTACGGCAGGATACTGGATGGATCCCGAGGGTACCAAGCAATTGTTCGATACCGATGGCGCGATGATCACCGGCGATATCGGCATGATTGACGAAGAGGGGCATTTCTTCTTCATCGACCGGTCGAAGGACCTCATCATTTCGGGCGGCTTCAACATCGCCCCGAGCGAAATCGAGCATGTGATCACCGCAATCGATGGCGTGGCGGAGGTCGCCGTCTTTGCAGTTCCCGATGCGAAGTTCGGCGAAGCGCCGGCCGCCTGTATCCACAGCATCGATCCGCTCGACGCGGAAGCGATCCGCGAGCACTGCCGCCAGCGGCTCGCCGGCTTCAAACAGCCGCGGCACATCTTCTTTCACGACGGTCCCTTGCCGCGCATGGCAAGCAACAAGATCGCCAAGCGCGACCTTGCGGCCCGATATACCGCGATACTCGATACCCAGGCCGCCGCCGAACCGGTCGCGACGGCCGCCAGCGCTTAGGGAGAATGATCATGTCGACAGCTGCCATTGCCCGCGTCCAAGACGTCCCGACGCTCGAGAGCCTGAGCGCCGACCAGATCGCGACGATCAAGGCGATCCCGCCGCATGTGGACGACGAAATCAAGGCCATCTCGGACTCGCGTCCGCTGTCCTTCTTCCTCGGCGAAGACCAGTTCAAGCTAGAACAGGAGAAGGTGTTCCGCCGGCTCCCGGTCCCGATGGCGGTGTCGGCGCTGCTTCCGAACCCTGGCGATGTCCTCGCGGTCGACAGCTATGGCCCCGATGTCCTGCTGACCCGCGCGAAGGACGGCGTCGTTCGCGCCTTCCTGAACGCCTGCACCCACAAGGGCGCCTCGCTCGTCGAGGCGGGCGAACCGGCGCGCGCACCGCGCCTCATATGTCCCTATCACGCCTGGACGTTCAGCCTTGAGGGCAAATTGATCGGTGTTCCCCGGCAGGAAGGCTTTGCGGGCCTCTGCCGCGAGAAGCGGAACCTCGCCGAACTGCCTTGCCGTGAAATCGGCGGCATGATCTGGGTCGGACTGACTCGCGACAGCGAGCCCGATTTCTCCGATCTCGAAGGCCAGTTGATGGTCGATCTCGATGCACTGCGGATACCGCAAATGTATGCTTATGGCCGCCAGCGTTTCGAGCTGAAAGCGAACTGGAAGCTGGTCCTCGAGCCCTTCCTTGAGCCCTATCATGTGAAGCGGCTGCACGCCAATTCAGTGGCTCCGCTGTTCGCCGACGTCGCGGGAATGTCGCACCGGCTCGGACGCAATATCCGGCAGATCTCAGGCAAGGTGCAATTCTCTCCCGACAAGGTCGAGGGCGGCGAGAATATCCACAAGTCGATCACCCACGCCTATACCGCATTCCCCAATCTGGTCGTCGTCACCAGCCCTTATTATATCAGTATGATGATCCTCGCACCGCAGGCGATCGATCGCACGATCGTCGATTATGTGATGCTGACTCGCGGCGCGCCCGACAATCCCAAGGCCGAGGAACTGTTCGCCAAATCCTATGCGATGATCCTTGATGTCTTCGGAAACGAGGATTTCAAGGCCGCCGAAAAATGCCACCGCGGGCTCGAGCAGGGCGCGATGCCCGACGTCATCTATTGCGGGCTCGAAGACATGATCCCGCTCTATTATTCGATCCTCGACGAGGAAACCGGCGCCGCCTGAGCGGTACCGGTTGCCAAGCGCTAGGCAGGCGCGCGTTCGACGCGAACTGGCAGGCAGTCGATGAGTGACATGCCCGAAACGGTTTCGACCCATTCGGCACCCGCGCCAGCAAGGATATTGGCGTTAGCGCCGCCTGTCGCATTGGCGCGGTTCCAGCCCGCCCGATGGCCCCAGCCATGCGGATAGCTCGCCGTTCCGGCGACGATGTCGTTGCAAATCTCCGCCTCGAGGGTGAGCGAGCCGTTCGCATTGGATACAAGTACCGCGTCGCCATCTGCGATGTCGCGCTCGCGCGCGTCGTCAGGATGGATGAGAAGCGTCGGCGCGCCCGCGCGGACAAGCTTGTCCACATTATGCATCCATGAATTGATCGATCGGATATCGCGGCGGCCGATCAGGATGAGGGTCTCGGGATCGCTCGCCGCGCCGCCGGGCGCTGTGCTCGCGACCAGTCGCTCGAACTCGGCAGCAATAAGGGGATGCCAAAGCCTCAGCTTTCCGTCCTCATGCGCAATGCGTTGCTGCCAGAGCGCGTAGTCGTCTGGAATATTCTCGACCATCACGCCATGCGGATGGTCGCGCAGCCGCTCACGGGACCAGCCCTCGGGATTGTCGCCATAGCGGTCACCTGCCGGCCCCTGACGAATGGCGGCGTCGAACTGGCCGACCGGATCAGGCAGTTCGCCCCGCCGCGCGGCCGCCTGTTTCTCGGGCGAAGGCGAGGGCGCATCCAGCCCGAGACGCCGCGCGATCTCGCAATAGATCCAATAATCGTCGCGCACGTCGCCCACAGGTTCGATGACCGCCTCAGTATATTGGAGGAACGGCTGTAGCAGCTTGCCCATGCCGACGAAGGGCCAGTCGGCCCTTTCGAGAAAGGTCGGCGTCGGCAGGATGTGCGTCGCGAGCCGGTTCGACTCGTTCATATAGAAGTCGAACGACACGAACAGCTCGAGCTGGCTCAGCGCGCGTTCGAGCACTGCGCCGCCGGGGGCGCTCAGGACGGGGTTCCCGGCCGACATGAGGAGCGCGCGGACCTGCCCTTCGCCCGGTTCCTCGATGTCGGCGGGAAGCATCGCCGTAGCCAGCATGCCGGCGATGCTCGGGATATGCCCGATCCGCGTGCAGGGCTCGCCGTGCCCGCCGCCGAACGGTTTAACCGCGCCTGCTAGATTGAGGCCGAAGCGCGTCCCGCCGGGCTTGCCGTACCGCCCAGTTAGCGCATTGAACGCATTGTACAGGAACGCGCCGAGCGCGCCATGATGGCCGCGGCAAAGGCCAAGACCGGCATAGAGCGCCGCGCGTTCGCTTGTCGCAAAATCTCGGGCCAGCGCGGCGACGTCCTCGAATGCCAGCCCGGTACGCTCGGCCGCCGCCACCGCATCGATGCGCGCAACCGCGGCGAACAAATCGCTCCAGCCTTCGCTGTTCGCCGCCAGCCAGTTGGTTGCGGCCAACCCTTCGTCGATGATCACCCGCATCATCGCTAGGAGCAGCCAGGCATCGCTGTCAGGACGGACCATGACATGTTCAAAGGGCCGCGCCGTCTCAGTACGGCGCGGATCGACGACGACGACGCGCCCGCGCGCCGCAATCGCGTCGAGATCATGCCGGATCCGCGGGGCGCAGATCCCCCAGCCGTTAGAAACGAGCGGATTTGCGCCGATAATCAGTAGAAAGTCGCAGCGCGCCAGATCCGGAATATTGAACGGGTAGGGCGCGCCATGCACCACGAAATTGCCCAGCATCCGCGCATTGGTGTCCTGTGATGCAGCGCCGTAGAATTTGCGGCAATTGATGGCGCCGAGAAACTCGCCAAAGCCGATGATGGCATTGGTCGAGAAAGCCGTCGGATTCCCGAGATAGCTCGCGACGGCCTCCGATCCATGCTCCGAGATGATCGTGCGCAGCTTGTCGCCGATCTCGTCGAGCGCCTGCTCCCATTCAATCTCGACAAACTCGCCCGCGCTCCCGCTACGCTTGAGCGGTTTTGTAACACGATCGGGATCGTGGGTGACGGCATGCATATTCACGCCCTTCACGCACACATGACCCTTGGAATGCGGGTTATCGCGGTCAGGACGCAGTCCGATCACACGGCCATCGGCCACCTCCGCGACGAGGCCGCAGAAAGCCTCGCATATACGGCAAAAGGTTACATGCTCGCCATTCTGGCCAGTTTTGACTCGCATATCGCGGATTCCTCTCCCATTTTGGGGTTAGCAAGTCATGATATTGCGCATATGCGATACAAAATCAATCCAATGTCACATTTTGGTTGATTGGTGCCCGTTCCTTTGGCATAGGGCGCGCATAACAAGAGACGCGGCCTTGGCCGTGCCGGTGGGCAGAGAAATGGGAAAGTGGTGTCAACACAGCGTCCCGTACCAAAGCGTTCGCGGATGACCGCCGCGGCGCCCCACTATGTCATCGTCGGCGCGGGCGCCGCGGGCTGCGTTCTGGCCGAGCGTTTGACCGCTGACGGCACGACGCGCGTGACATTGCTCGAGGCAGGTGGCGAAGCCCGGCATCCCTTTTTTCAGATTCCCAAGGCGGTCGGCAAGCTCGCGATGCGGCCGGCCAGCTTGTGGGCGCACCGCACTAAGGCTGAGGCAAGCACCGGCGACAAGGTCGAGAGCTGGCGGCGCGGCAAGGCGCTCGGCGGATCCACGGCGATCAACGGCCTCGTCTATGTCCGCGGCCAGCCCAGCGATTTCGACAGCTTCGCCGAACTGGGCGGCTCCGACTGGGGCTGGGACCATATCGGCCCCGCCTATGAGGCGATCGAGCGGCATGAAATGGGGGCAGGCGACGGGCGCGGCACCAAGGGGCCCCTGCGCATTTCGCTGCCCGGTTCCGATGTGCGCATGCGGTGGCACGAGCGCATTCTCGAAACCGGCCGCGCCTTCGGTCTTTCCGAGAAAGACGATATCAATGCGCCCGACGATATGCCGGCGGTCGGCTACTGCCCGCGCACCATCGCAAAAGGGCGGCGCCAGAGCGCCGCAACCGCCTTTCTCCGGCCTGCGCGCCGCCGACCCAATCTCACCGTCATCACCGGGGCGACGGTCGATCGCATCCTGTTCGACGGGATCCGCGCGACCGGCGTCGCCTTTGTCCACCGCGGGCAGCGGCGCGAACTGGCTGCGCGCGCCGAAATCATTATTGCCGGCGGAGCCCTGTCGTCGCCCGGGATCCTCGAGCGCTCTGGAATCGGCGATCCCGAACGGCTTGCGCACCTTGGAATCGATCTTGTTGCCGCCAATCTGCAAGTCGGCGAAAATCTCCTCGAGCATCGCGCCTTGCTGATGCAGTGGCGAATGGCCAGCGAAGCCGACAGCTATAATCGCAGCCACCGTGGCCTCGGGCTCATCGCGAGCGGCATTCGCTACATGTTCGGCGGACGCGGTCCGCTCGGGTCGGCGACGTTCGACATGGGCGCATGGCTCAAGAGCCGCCCCGAACTCAATCGCCCCGACGTCCAGTTCCTGATCGCGCCGCACAGCATGGACCGGACCGCCGGTAAGCCGACTACCGAAAGCTTTCCCGGCATGTCGATGGTCGTCTACCCGCTTCGCCCGAACTCGGCAGGCAGCGTCCATATCGACTCGCGCGATCCCGCGGCCCTTCCCGTGATCGCGCCCAATCATCGCTCGAGCGAGAGCGATCGCCGCGAGATGATCGCCGCTGTGCGCGCGGCCCGGCGCTTTGTCGCGATGGCACCGCTCGCAGCGCATGTCGCGGAGGAAACTTTGCCCGGCACGGCCTTTGAGACCGACAACGAGATTCTCGCGGCTTATGATCGCTTCGCGACCTGCGGCTACCATGCCGTCGGCAGTTGCCGGATGGGCAAGGACGACCGCTCGGTTGTCGACCCCAAATTGCGCGTGCGCGGCGTCGAGGGCCTGCGCGTGGTCGACACGTCGGTCATGCCCGTGGTGCCGTCCGGAAACACACAGGGTCCGACCATGGCCTTCGCCTGGCGGGCCGCCGAAGTCATCGCATCAAGCAAGCAGGAACGAAGCGGCCGGTGAGCCGCAATATTTTAAGCACAAACCTTATGGGAGGGGACAAAATGAAGACCACAGCAGACATGCGCCGTACCCGGCGCCAACTCGCCGCCGCCGGATCGGCAATCATGCTCGCGGCGATCCTCGCCGCGCCGGCCTATGCCCAGGAGGCCGCCGCAGACGTGACGCCCGCCGGTGCAGAAGAAACCAGGGGAGCCGAGGATATCATCGTCACGGCGCGGCGCCGCGACGAGCGCCTCCAGGACGTGCCGATCGCGATCAGCGCGATTACCGGTGATACGCTCCGCGAGCAGAATATCACCAATATCCAGGATGCGGCCAAGCTGGTGCCAACGCTTCTCGTCGGCCGCTCGTCGTCGGGTGCGGGGTCGGTCATCTATATGCGCGGCATCGGAACCGGGTCGCTCAGCCGCGGCTTTGAGCAGTCGATCTCCATCAATATCGACAACGTCCAGATCAGCCGCGGCAACGCCATCAACATCGGCTATCTCGACCTTGCGCAGATGGAGATCCTCAAGGGTCCGCAGGCGCTCTTCTTCGGCAAGAACAGTCCCGGCGGCATCATTACGATGACCTCTGCCGATCCGACCGACGAGCTCGAACTGTCGGTCAAGGCAGGCTATGATTTTGAATCGCGACAGGCTTATGGCGAAGCCGTGGCGTCCGGGCCGTTGACCGACACGATCGGCGCGCGGGTCGCCGTCCGCGCCTCCGACGCGCAAGGCTATTTTCATAACGACGCGGTCGCCTTCACCGACGCGCGCGGCCTGCTCATGGGTACGTTCGGCGGTCGCTACCCGCGCCAGCGCGAAATCGCCGGCCGCCTGACGCTCCAGTTCGAACCGAGCCCGGATTTCAAGGCCCGCTTAAAACTCTTCGCCTCGAAAAACGATGCGCAGCCGGTGATCCGCCAGAATCTCTACTGCCCGAACGGAACGCCGCAGCCCGTGTTCGGGGTGGTCGACCTGCGCGAGGATTGCCGCATCAATCGCAGCGTCTCGATCTACTCGTCGCCGGCGGCGCTGATCGTGGGTTATCCCGAGCCTCGCGATGGCGTGCCCTACACAGAAAATCGCGTGCTGTTGACGTCGCTCGACATGAGCTACAGCCCGGGGGATATCGATCTCACTTCGGTGACCGCCTATTTCGTCAACGACCAGAAGCAATATTCGACCTTCTCCTTCGGGCAGTTCGGGGCGAACGAACTTCAGAAATATTCGGCCTTCAGCCAGGAACTGCGCCTGGCGACGGACTTCGATTTCCCGCTGAACGCGACGGTCGGGACCTATTATCAAAAGACCAATTTCCCGGTCACCAACGCCGCGCTGTTTCAGAATACGCCGGTCGATCCGGTCACCGGCCGCCGCTTCACCGCGCAGCAGGACATGGATCTCGATACGCGCACCTATTCGGTGTTCGGCGAACTTTCGCTCAAGCTCGGCGACACGATCGAGATCAACGGCGGCGCCCGGGCAACTTGGGAGCGCAAGGATTTCGATTACACGCTGAGCTATGTCGCGCCGGCCCTGCGCGGCGCCTTCCCAATGGGCCGCAACGTCAACGATACCCTCAAGGAGAGCGACGTCTCGCCGCAGGTCACGATCGCATACAAGCCGAGCCGCCAGCTCACCATCTATGGCGGATACCGGACCGGCTACAAGTCTGGCGGCTATAACCAGAGCCAGTATCTGCGCAACGCTACGACGATCCGCGACCTGATCTTTCGGGCCGAGACGGCGTCCGGCTTCGAACTGGGCGCTAAGGGTCAGCTCGCCGACGGCCGCATGACGTTCAATGTGGCGCTCTATGATTACGACTACAAGAATCTGCAGACCCTTGTCTTCGATGCCGCGACCGTTTCCTACAATGTCGCGAACGCGGGCCTCTTGACGACCCGCGGTATCGAGATCGACACGAGCTACAATATTCTCGAAGGCGACAGCGACCTGCGCGTCAATCTCGCCGGCAGCTACAATGATGCGAAGTTTCACGACTATGTCGGTCAATGCTATGGCGGCCAGACCATCGCGCAAGGCTGCAGCCTGAACCCCAATGCCACCGGCGTCTTCACCGGCCAGGATTATGATGGCCGCACTCCGCCGCGGGCGCCCGAGTGGAGCCTTGGGGGAGGGTTTAATTTTGGAACGCCCGTCGGCGAGAATCTCCGCTTCAAGCTCGTGGGCGACGTTCGCTACACGAGCAGCTTCGATACGCACGACGCACTGAATCCGCGCGCGAAGCAGCCCGGCTACGCCCTAGTCAATGGAAGCGTAACGCTGGGACAGGAAGAAAATGGCTGGGAGCTTTCGCTGATCGGGCGGAATCTCACCAACAAGATAATCTATTTCGCAACAATTGATCAGACGGGGCAGGGGTCGGGAACGGGCACGGCGGCGAGCGTCTTTCCCGACCTCGTCTCGACCACCGAAGCGGGCCGTTCGGTGAGCCTGCAATTCAGTTATCGATTTTGACCTTTCCAGCCCTGCGGCGCGAGACCGCCGCAGGGCTGGATCGACGAAGGAGTAAGCAACGATGGCAAGCCTGGGCGAGATCCCGACCTCGGTCGCTACCGAGGCGCCGACGAGTCCCCGATCGACCGCGCCGCTCTTCAGGCCCTTTTCGCTCAAATCGCTAGAACTGAAGAACCGCATCGTAATGGCGCCGATGACGCGCTATTTCTCGCCCAGCGGCACGCCCGGCGACGATGTCGCGCGCTATTACCGCCGGCGGGCCGAAGGCGGATGCGGACTGATCATCACCGAAGGCACGACGATCGAAACGCGCGATGCCGGGGGCTACAAGGCGGTGCCGCATTTCTGGGGCGCTGCTGCGCTCGAAGGATGGCGCCGGGTCGCCGACGAGGTCCATGCGGGCGGCGCCAAGATCATTCCGCAGCTCTGGCATGTCGGATTGCAGCGCGATCCCGCCATTTGTCCCGATCCGGAACTCGTTGGCGTCGGTCCCTCGGGCCTCAACCGTCAGTTCGAGACCGTTCGCGACCCTGCAACCCCGGCCGAGATCCAGGAGATTGTCGACGCCTTCGCGCGCGGCGCGGCCGCCGCGATCGAGACGGGCTTCGACGGCGTGCAGTTGCACGGCGCCCATGGATATCTGATCGACCAGTTTTTATGGGCGCGCACCAATCTGCGCGACGATGAATTTGGCGGCAGCATCGAGCGCCGCGCCCGCTTCGCTATCCAGGTGGTCGAAGCGGTGCGGCGCGAGGTCGGCCCCGATTTTCCGCTCCTGCTACGCATCTCGCAGTGGAAAGGGCATGATTATGCGGCAAAGCTCGAAGATGCTCCCGAGCGCCTTCGGCAATTGCTCGCACCGATCGCCGCCGCGGGCGTCGACATGTTCGATTGTTCGCAGCGCCGCTTCTGGGAAGCCGAATATGCAGGGTCGACCCTCAATCTCGCGGGGTGGGTCAAGGAGCTGACGGGCGTGCCCACGATTACCGTGGGCAGTGTCAGTCTCGACCGTGACTTCATCGGCGGTGTGCTGCGCGCGGAAACGGCCGGCACCGGCGATCTTGGCCGGATCGACGAGCTGGTCGATCGGCTCGCACGGGAGGAATTCGATCTCGTTGCGGTCGGCCGCGCGCTCCTGTCCGATCCGTCGTGGCCCGAGAAGATTCGCGCGTCGCGCTTCGACGAACTTCAGCCCTTCGATCCGGCAATCCTCGCCACGCTAGAATGATGTGCCGTCGCGCCTTGAAAGGATCCAGATGACTGCCTCTCCCGATACTCTCGCTGATTTCATGACCGATCCGGTCGAATATTTCGACTGGTCGGCGACGCGCTTGTGGTCGATGCCCGATGCCGATCGCCAAGCCTTCCAGCTTGCTGGAATGAAGGCGCGCTTTGCGCAGCACCGCGATGCAATCCCCTATCTGAAGAAACTCGCCGATGCCGAAGGGGTCGATACAGTGGAGGATTTCGACGATCTCGTCCCTCTGCTGTTCGAACACACCGTTTATAAAAGCTATCCGGCCTCGCTTCTCGCAAAGAGCCAGTTCCGCTTGATAAACGGATGGCTCGAGAAGCTTACCACACTCAAGCTCGGGGACATCGACGTATCGGGCTGCGACAGCATCGACAGCTGGCTCGACGTCATGGATGCACAATCGCCGCTCGTCGTTCACCACAGCTCCGGTACGAGCGGCACCGTCTCGCTATTTCCAAAGGGCAAGCGCGAGGTCGATTCCTTCGGCAAGCAATATCCGCTGCGCTTTCAGACCTTCGGCGAGCCGCGGCCTGCTGATCCCAGCCCGAAAGCGCATGTCATCATCCCGAGCTACCGCGCCGGGGGCTCGGCGCATTTTCGCGTCAACGACGCCTATTTCAAATATATCGCCAAGGGCGACGAAGCCTTCATGCATGTCGCGCTTCCGGGCAAGATGAGCGCAGACATTCTCTACCTGGCGGGCCGGTTGCGCGCCGCGAAGGCAAGGGGCGAACTCGACCGGATCGAAGTGCCGGAGGCGCTCCTTTCGCGGCTCGAGCAGTTCGAAACGAGCCAGGCCGATCGCACGGCGCGCATGCACGCCTTTCTGGCCGACGTCAGCCGCGATCTGTCCGATAAACGCATCTTCATGACCGCGGCGCCGAGCTATCTGGTGCCGCTCGCCGAAAAGGGGCTCGCGGACGGGATGCGCCAGGTCTTCGCCCCCGATAGCTGCGTCTCCACCGGTGGCGGCGCCAAGGGGATGGTGCTTCCCGACGACTGGCGCGCGCGGCTCTGCGACTTTGCGGGGGTGCGGAACGTCCAGATGAACTACAGCATGACCGAGCTCAGCAGCAGCAATCTCGACTGCGAGCATGGCCATTATCATATCGCTCCCTGGGTCATTCCGTTCGTCCTCGACCCCGATACGAGCAAGCCGCTCCCGCGGACAGGAACGACCACCGGACGCATGGCCTTTTTCGACCTGCTTCCGGATATCCATTGGGGCGGTTTCATCACCGGAGACGAGGTCACCATGACTTGGGACAAGCCCTGCGCTTGCGGCCGGACGGGTCCCTATCTGGCGTCGCGGATCGGGCGGTTCAGCGAGCAGCGCGGCGGCGACGACAAGATTAGCTGCGCGGCCTCCTATGACGCGCATGAAGAAGCGATGGAATTCCTCGTCGGGATGCAATCGACCGCGGTGTGAAGCGCCGGCAGCAATGAGAAAGTGAATTCGATATGGCCTCCGTCCTGTATACCGAAACCCTGCCGCTCGCGCCGGCGATCATTCGCGGCGAGGTCGTTGCCTCCGGCCTCGTGCCGTTCGGCGGTCGCAACGGCGACCTTCAATTTGCGGCGCCCGATCCGATGTCGCTGCTCCGCCGGCTGCCGATGGGCAATCCCCAGCGCCTCGCCGACCTGCAGGCCATTCCCGTCGATGACATCGTCGAATATCTGCGCGCGCTGGGCGATGCGCTGACGCTCTCGCGCAACGAGCATCTTCAGGCATCGATCGAGCTCAGCATGCAGACCGCGCCCACGACGCCGCCGCTGGTGCGCAACCAATATGAGCGACTGCCCTCGCTTTTCACGCGTGACGCGCTCGAAGACACGATCGACCAGATCGGACGCCCCTTTCTCGAGGGCTGGGTCCATACGCGAACGGCCGAGTCCGGGGCGAAGCGGTTTGTCCGCGCATTCGGGGCGCGTTCGATCCATGTCGTCGCCGGCAACAGCCCCGTGCTTTCGGCAGTCACCGTCATTCGCAATGCCGTCGCGCGTAGCGACGCCATCATCAAGGCACCCTCGAACGATCCCTTCACGGGCATCGCGATCGCCCGAACGATGATAGACATGGCCCCCGATCATCCGATCACGCGCCACCTCAGCGTCGCCTATTGGCGCGGCGGCGACGAATCCTTCGAAAGCCAGCTGTACCAGCCGCATAATATCGACAAGATCGTCGCCTGGGGCGGCTTCGCTTCGGTCAAGCATGTGTCGCAATATCTTCAGCCCGGTCTCGAGCTCGTCACGCTCGACCCGAAGCGCAGCATCAGCATCGTCGGACAGGAGACATTCGCCGAGGAAGCGACGATCGATGACGCCGCGCAGCGCATTGCCGCCGATGTCGGCGCGCACAACCAGGAAGTCTGCGCCAGCGCGCGCGTCGTATATGTCCAATCGGGAACCGACGAAGCGGGGATCGCGCGCGTCTCGAATCTCGCAAAGCGCGTCTACGACCGGATGATGGTGCTTCCCGAACGGCTCAGCACTAAGCCCAAGCTCGGCATCGACCGCGAGCTGAAGAAAGCGATCGATGCAGCGTCAATGCTCGACGATTTTTATGAAGTGGTCGGCGGAAACGACGGCGAAGGCGCCATCATTGTCTCGAAACTCCCCGAGCCCGTCGATTTTGCGCCAACGCTGATCAACCGCGTCGCCAATCTCGTGCCGGTCGACAGTCTCGACGAAATTTATCCGAGGATCGACAGCTACACCCAGACGGTCGGCATCTATCCCGAAACGCTCGCGCCGCAGATCGCCGACAAGGTGGCGATCGCGGGCGGGCAGCGACTCGTTTCGCTGGGTTTCGCCGGGGCGACGATGACCGGTTTCGGCGGCCCGCAGGACGGGCTCGAGCCGACCCGGCGCCTCGTCAAATGGATTTTCCGCGAAGAGGTCGACCCCGCTGTTACCCGCCCGCTCTGGGCAGATTGACCCGGCGGCAGCAACTCATGGAGAGAGCATATGGAAACCCTGGTTAGCGCGGTGCCGCCGCATGTCGATCCGGCGCTTGTCGTCGATTTCGATATCTACCGCGATGCGGGACTGCTCGAGGACGTCCACCTCGCCTATTCGGCGTTGCAGCGCCGCGTGCCCGACGTCTTCTACACGCCGCGCAACGGTGGCCATTGGGTCGCGACGCGGCATGACGTCATTTCCGAGATCGTCCGCAGCCCCGAGCATTTCTCGACCCAGCAGATGAATATCCCTTACAATCCCAACCCGCCGGTATTCATCCCGCTGTCGCTCGATCCGCCGGAGAATATTCCCTTCCGGCAGCTGCTCCAGCCCATCTTCGCCGCCAAATCGGTTCGCGAGATGGAGCCCGATCTGAAAGCCTTTGCGGACGAGCTTATCGACCGGGTTGCGGACAACGGCGAATGCGACTTCCTCGAAGACATTGCCGCCCATTATCCAGTCGGGGTGTTTATGCGGCTGATGGGGCTGCCGATGGAGAAGCATAGTATTTTCCGCCGCCTTGCCGAAGAGCATTTCGCCGTTTCCTCGCCCGAGGAAATGCGTGCTTCGATGGCGGACATCACCAGCGAGCTGGGCTTGTGCATTGCCGAGCGCCAACGCGAGCCGCGCGAGGATCTTCTAAGCCAGCTCATCGCTGCCGAGCTCAAGGACGGCCGCCGCCTCACCGACAGTGAATTGATGTCGATGGTGCAACTGCTCTTCCTGGCCGGACTGGACACGGTGACCAATGTCATGACCTTCGGCTGCCGCCATGTCGCGCGCGACCCCGCCTTGCAGGAACGGCTGCGCGGCAATCCAGCCGACGCCGGAGCCTTTGCCGAGGAAGTCATCCGCATGTTCGGCGTCGTCAATACGCCGCGCCTCGTGGTGGAAGATATCGATCTCGCCGGCGCGCGCTTCCGCAAAGGCGACATGGTGCTGAGCATCCTCAGTCTCGCCGGCCGCGACGACCGCCACAATGACGATCCGCTCCGCTTCGATCTCGACCGCGAAGCGCGAAGCCATCTGACATTTTCGACCGGACCCCATCTTTGCCTCGGCCATGCGCTCGCCCGCACCGAATTGCGGATCTTCTACGAGCAATGGTTCAGCCGCATGCCCGAATTCCGCGTCGCCGATGATCGCAATCCGGGCAGCCGCGCCGGACTGGTGATGGCGCTCGACAGTCTTCCGCTTCGCTGGGACGCCGCCCCTGCGGAAGTTCGCGCGGCCTGATCGATGACGTGCATCGAAACACGCGCCGCCGCCCTGCAACTGACGATCGCCGGACGCGGCGTCGATGGGAAGGGGGCCGCGCTCGATATCGTCGATCCGTCGACCGGCGCGGTTTTCGCGCAGGCGCCTTGCTGCTCGGTCGAACAGCTTGACGAGGCCGTTACCGCCGCCCGCGCAGGCGCCCGCCTGTGGGCCGCTGTTCCCTTCGGCGAGCGCAAGGCGAAGGTCGCGGCCATCGCGCCTTTGATCCTCGCACACGCCGAGACCTTCATGGACCTGCTCGGCCAGGAGCAGGGCAAACCCCGCTGGCTCGCCGAGGGCGAAGTGCGCGGCGCGGCGGCATGGGCCGCGGCGGCGGCGGATTTCGTCCTGCCCGAGGAAAGCATGGAAGATGGGCGCGGAGGCATCGTTACCATCCAGCGCGTGCCGGTCGGTATCGTCGCGGGGATCATTCCCTGGAACTATCCGCTGCTGACGGCGATCATGAAAATCGTCCCCGCCCTGACCGCGGGCAATGCGCTGCTGTTGAAGCCCGCGCCGACGACGCCATTCTCGGCGCTGTACCTCGGCGAATTGCTCCGCGGCCACTTCCCGCCCGGCGTGCTGAACATATTGAGCGGGGGCGATGCGCTCGGTCCCATGCTTGTCGAGCATGAGGGGATCGACAAGATTTCCTTCACCGGATCGACCGCCGTCGGCAAGAAAATCATGCGCGCCGCCGCAGACCGTCTGAAACGCGTGACGCTCGAGCTGGGCGGCAATGACCCTGCGATCATCCTTGCCGATGCCGATATCGCCGCCGCCGCCGAACAGATTTTCTGGGGCGCGTTTCGCAACTCGGGCCAAGTGTGCGTGGCGACCAAGCGCGTCTATGCCCATGCGGATATTTTCGACGGCCTGTTCGCGGCCTTGACGAAACTGGCCCGCGAGATACCAATGGGGAGCTGGACGGACCCCGAGGCGCGTCTCGGGCCGATCCAGAACAAGGCGCAATTCGACCGGGTGAAGGCGCTCGCCGATGGTGCCCGCGCTGCGGGGCTCACGCTTGTCGAGGGCGCTGCCGGCGGCAACGCCAACGGATATTTCTTTCCCGTCACCCTCGTCGAAGACCCGCCCGAACAGGCACCCGTCGTCCAGGAAGAAGCTTTCGGGCCGATCCTTCCGGTGATGCGCTTTACCGACGTCGAGGATGTGATTGCCCGCGCCAACGGCACCCGCTTCGGCCTCGGAGCCTCGGTCTGGTCGCGCGACGTGGAAGCGGCCCGCAAGATTGCCGCGCGGCTGGAAAGCGGGACGGTCTGGGTGAATCAGGCCGGGGGCGGCGGACCGACCCAGCCGCTGGCCGGTCATAAGGAGTCGGGCATCGGCGTCGAGAATGGCTCGATCGGCATGCTGGATTATATGCTGGTGCGCGTGACGACCGTTCCCGCCGCGACGGCATGATTCGGGGCAAGCGTATCGTCCTGACGGGACTCACCGGGCGACTCGGCAGCGCTATCGCCGAGGCGCTCGCGGCGGACAATGAGCTGTTCGGGCTGGCACGCTATTCGGCGCCGGAGTCGGAATCCTATTGGAAGGCTCGCGGTGTGCACACGGTGCGCTGCGACTATGCGAGCGGCGATTTTTCCGGGGCGCCCGAGGCGGCAGACTATGTGCTCCACGCGGGCGTTTGGACCGGCGAGGGCAGCGCTGGCGGCGAAGCCGGCCATGCGATGGTGCAAAATGCCGAGGGCACGGGTCTTCTCATGGCCCGCTACCGCGGCGCCGCCGGCTTCCTCGCCTATTCGACCATGGGTGTCTATCATCCCGACCCGCCGGCCCGCGGCTATGGCGAGGACGATGATCTGGGTCCGGGGCCCGCAAGCATCAACTATACCGCGAGCAAGCTCGCTGCCGAAGGCGTGGTGCGCGCCTTGTGCCGCATCTATGGCGTCCCCACGACGATCGCGCGGCTGACCTGCCAATATGGCGAGCATGGCTCGGGCGGCATTCCCAAGATGTTCGCGCTCGATCCACTGGTATCGGGGCAACCGATTGTGGTTGCTCACGATGGCGAAAAATTGCGCTCGCCGATCCATAACGACGATGTCATCGCCTTCATCGAACCGATGCTCGCTGCGGCGTCTGTTCCTGCCACGATCGTCAACTGCGGTGGCGACGAGCCGGTCAGCGTCGAAGCCATGGCGCGCGAGTTTGCGCGGCTTACCGGAATCGAACCACTCTTTGCGGTCCGCGACCCTTACCCCTATCCCTACGGCCATCTCGATCCCGCCCGACGCATTGCGATCACCGGTCCATGCAGCGTGCGCTGGACCGATGGGATGCGTCGGCTCCTGCTCCACTCCTATCCGCAACTTCTGGTCGGCGACGCGACTGACTAAACTGCGGATTGCCGATCAGCCGTGTGCCGAAGTCTCGCCGGCACCGAAGTCGGGAGCCCGGCCGAGCAATAGGAGTAGCGACGCACAAACGAGCAATGCCGGTATGGCGAGGTGGAAGAGTAGCTGATAGTTACCGCTACTATCGTAGATCAGGCCAGCAACCAATGGTCCGGTCCCGGAACCCAAGGCAATCAAACCGACAACCGTACCCCAGAGAAGACCGTAATTTTTTAGCCCGAAATAGCGCGCCGACAGATAGGCAAGCACATCGATCTCAGCGCCGATCGCCAGTCCGAGCAGCGCCGCAGCGGTCGCTGCCCATAGCACTGAACCATCGTATCCTAGCAGTATGATGGGCGCGAACACCGGAATGCTGAACGCCAGCAGACCGATGATGCGCCCATCGATGTGATCGAGCGCCACGCCCGTTACGAACCGCGCAATGAGCGCGGCAACGCCAAAAGCCCCAGCCGCCGCCGCTGCCGACGCGCGATCGAGACCGCCACCGGTCACGATCGGCACAAAATGGACGAGCATTCCGGTCCCAGCAGCGGTCGCCAGGAACCCTGCCGTCGCGAGATGGATGAACGCACGCGAGCGAAACCCATCTGCGGCGGAGAGCCCCGGCCGCAGGCTCGGGTCGATGGCGATCTCGTTGCGCGTACGTCGCAAGTCGCTCGCGTCGAAGAACAAAAGCCATACCAACGGCAGGATAACGAAAAGTCCAAGTCCTCCAATCGCCAGATAGGCGCTTCGCCAACCGTGAAGTCCCGTCAGCCAGTTCAGGATGGGAGGGCCGATCATTGATGCGATGCCGCTGCCGCAAAGCGCAAAGGCGAGGGCAATGCCGCGATGCCGCTCGAACCGACTGACGACGGCCGCCGACCATACGGTCGGCTTGATCAGGATCGAGCCCGACGCCACGAAAAGCCAGCCAAGCCACCAGGTCCAGATGGTCGGACCGGCGAGCGGCAAGGCAAGCATCGCGACCGAATAGAGAAACACTCCAGTGAGCGCGATCCGCCGCGCGCCGAGCCGGTCGATGAGCCGTCCGACGAAGGGTGACCCGATAACGGTCGTGACGCTGACAATCGTGAGGCCCGAGGAGATCGCAGCACGCGACCAGCCATATTCCTGCTGGATCGGCGCGATCAAGACGCCGAGGCTATAGACGTAGAGCGTGCCCAGACCGAGCCCGACGCAGGCTGCGAATACGACCGAGGCGCCGGCATCCCTGATCATATTCATTCCCGTTCCCAGTCTCGCTTGCGCCGCCCGAGCGGCGCGCAATGCGAGTGCCTATTTTCATACATTTTATGTGATTTGTATCAGGGTAGCGCCGCGCCTTGTCAAGCGGACTTGCGCCGCGCACGATCGGCCAGCCATCAGTGCATGGTGGAAGGGGCGAGACTGAGTTCGACATCGAGACAGTCGATCAGCGTCATGCCTGTCGAGCGTTCCGTCCATTCGGGCCCAACGCCGAGCAGGATGTTCATATTCTCGCCCGCGGTGTGGTTCGCACGGTCCCACCCTGCGCCATGGCCCCAACCATGCGGGTAGCAGATCGTGCCGCGCACGATGTCCGGGGAAACCTCGGCCTCGAACGCGACCGCTCCGTTCGGCGATCGCACGCGGACGATATCGCCCGTCATGATCGAGCGGGCCTCCGCATCGGCGGGATGAACGAGCAGGACGGGTCGCTGCGAGCGGACCAGCTTATCGACATTATGCATCCACGAGTTCATCGAACGGATATCGCGCCGGCCGATAAGGCGCAGCGTCGCGGCGTCCCGGGGGGCTGAGGTTTCGGCCACAAGCCGCGCGATTTCCTCGCCGATCAGCGGGTCCCAGAGCCGAAGCAGGCCCTCGTCGTGACTGATCCGGAGGCGCCATTCATGCGCGTCGTCGGGCAGATCGTCGACCATCACGCCATGCGGAAAGTCGAGCAACCGCTCGCGCGACCAGCCGTCTTCGCGTTCGCCGAACCGGTCGCCCACCGGCCCTTCGCGCAGCATTGCGTCGATCTGGTCGCGCGGTGACGGCAGATTTCCGGCTTCGGCCAGCGCGATCTTCTCCGCCGAGGCCGTCGGCGCCGCCATGCCGAGGCGACGCGCGATTTCGCAATAGATCCAATATTCGTCGCGGGCTTCGCCCTGGGGATGAACCACGGCTTCGCTATATTGGAGGAATGGCGACTGAAGCTCGCCAAACGCGACGAAAGGCCAGTCGCCGCGCTCGAGAAAAGTGGTGGTCGGAAGGATATAATCGGCGAAGGAGTTCGTCTCGTTGCGGTAGAAATCGAACGATATGAACAGGTCGAGGGACGCCAGGGCCTGCTCGAGTATCGCGCCACCGGGCGCCGACAGGATCGGGTTGCCCGAGGACATGAACAGGGCGCGGACACGGCCCTCGCCGGGCTCCAATATGTCGCCGGGCAGGACGGCGAATGGCATCTTTCCACCGATCGAGGGAAGGTTGCCGATCCGGCTGAACGGTGCGCCATAGCTCCCGCTGAAAGGCTTGGCCGTCGACGCGAGCATCTGCTGGCCGAACCGTGTGCCCCCCGGCGCACCGTAGCGAAGCGTGACGGCGTTCATGACGCCGAGGAGAAAGGCGCCAAGCATCCCGTAACGGCCGCGGCACAGTCCGAGTCCCCCATATACCGTTGCCCGGCGCGCGCGGGCGAAGTCCGCGGCAAGCTGGCGGATCGCCTCGGTCGCAATCCCGGTCCGCGCCGCTGCGGTCTCGAGATCGATCCGCGCTACTGCGGCCAGAAGATCGGGCCAGCCGCTCGAAATTTTCGAGATTTCCGCCTCGTCGAGAAGCCCATCCTCCGCCATCGCCTTGAGCATCGCGAGGAGAAGCCAGACGTCGCTGTCGGCCTCGATCGGCATATGCTCGTAGCGCGCGGCGGTCTCGGTGCGCCGCGGATCGACCACGATGACGCGTCCTTTGGCCGCGACGCCGTCCAGATCGTGACGGATGCGCGGAGTGCACATGAGCCAGCCATTCGACACAAGAGGATTGGCGCCCATGATGATGAGAAATTCGCAATGCGCGAAGTCAGGGAATGTGACCGGGAAGGGGGCGCCGTGCAGGATATTCGTCGCCACCATCCGCGCGTTCGTGTCCTGCGATCCTGCGCCATAGGACTTGTAGCTTCCCAAACCGCGCATGAAGTCGAGAAAGGTCATCACGCAGTCGCTCGAAAAAGCGGTCGGATTTCCGAAATAAGATGCGATCGCCCCGTCATCGCCCACCGACTGAATCTCGGCAATCCGGCGCGAAATGTCGTCGAGCGCCTCATCCCAACTCACTTCAATGAATTCGCCCGGAGCGCCGGAGCGCTTAAGCGGACCTGGCACGCGATCGGGATCGTGCGTCACGCGGTGCATGTTCACGCCTTTGACGCAGGCATGTCCTTGCGAGAGCGGATTGTCCTTGTCGGGCGCAATCGACTCGATGCGTCCGTCCTTGACCCGCGCGACGAGGCCGCAATGGGCCTCGCAAATTCGGCAAAATGTGGCGTGATTACCGTCGCGACCGGTCTCCGGATTGCGTGTCACGAGCCTCTCCTTGCATCGCTGTGAGACGAATTCGGCTCAAACATGATACAAATTAGACTGAAAGTATAGGTAAACTGCTTCGCCGCCGCCGAAGCTAGGATGCGTTTCGCGGGAATTGCGGCAGTCCCGGAGGGATATCGACCCACGGAAGCGCCGATTCGGTCCAGACATGCAGCGCCGGAACGAACTGGCCCGGGTCGTCCGCCGTGCCCGCCTTGACGATCGCGATTTTCGGCGACGCCGCCGAAAGCGACCGGATCGGCGATCCGCAAGTGGCGCAGAACTGGCGCAGCACCGGCGAGCCGCTCTCGGTATCAAGATCCTCATAGGTCGCAAGCTCGCCGGTCAGGCTCATGGCGTCGGCCCGGACCACGACGTTGACCGAAAAGGCGCTTCCCGACTGGCGGCGGCAATTGGCGCAATGGCACACCGCGACGGCGAGCGGCTTGCCAGCGAGGCGATAGCGTAGCGCCCCGCAATTGCATCCGCCTTCGGTTTCGCCCTTTGACATCCTTCATCTCCCACAATCGGCTTTTCGGGTTGCACAATTATCTAATGACATTAGTTTGTAAAGTCGGGAAGCCAATCGAGCCGCGGAATAGCGGACATTCATGGGTGAGAGGTCGAATGAACGAAAATTTTGCAATGACGATCGATGGACGCGCCGCCTCCGCCGCCGCGACGATCGACGTGCGCAACCCCGCCACCGGCGAGATATTTGCCAAGGCGCCCGACGCTTCCGCCGCTGATCTCAATGCCGCGGTCGCCGCCGCGACGCGAGCCTTTCCGGCGTGGCGCGACTTGGCGATCGCCGAGCGCAAGGCGTGCCTTGTCCGCGCCGCCGAACTTATCGAGTCGCATGCCGACGAACTGGCAGCGCTGTTCGTGCGCGAACAGGGGCGCCCGCTTCCCGGTGCGATGGCCGAGATCCAGGGCGCCGCGATGTGGATGAAGGCGACGACGATGCTCGATATCCCGGTTGACGTCACCGAGGACAGCGACAGCCGCCGGATCGAAGTTCATCATGTCCCGCTTGGGGTGGTGTGCGGGATCGTCCCGTGGAATTTCCCGGTTCTCCTCGCCTCGTGGAAGATCGCCCCGGCGCTGATGGCAGGCAACACGCTGGTGCTGAAGCCGTCGCCCTTCACGCCGCTCTGCACGCTGCGCATCGGCGAAATCGTCCGCGATGCCTTCCCGCCCGGCGTGCTCAACATCATCAGCGGCGGCGATGCGCTCGGCCCGCTGATGACCGCGCATCCGGGTTTCGCAAAAATCAGCTTCACCGGCTCGACCGCGACTGGCCGCCGGGTGATGGAAACGGCGGCGAAGGATCTGAAGCGCATCACGCTCGAACTTGGCGGCAACGATGCTGCGATCGTGCTGCCCGACGTCGATATCGATGCCGTGGCGGCGCAATTGTTCGAGGGCGCGTTCAACAATACGGCGCAGGTCTGTGTGGCGACCAAGCGGCTATATATCCACGCCGATATTTACGACCGGCTGCGCGATCGCCTCCACGAGCTCGCGAAGAGCCTGCCCGTCGGCGACGGAGCGGAGCAGGGCAATCGCTACGGCCCGATCCAGAACGAACCCCAATATCGCCGCGTCCTAGCGCTGCTCGACGATGCGCGCGCGGCCGGGTTGACCCTGCTCGAAGGCAGCGCGGTGCCCGACCGCGGCTATTTCGTGCCGCTGACGCTCGTCGACAATCCGCCCGAGGACAGCCGCGTCGTGGTGGAAGAGGCCTTTGGGCCGGTGCTGCCGCTGCTCAAATTCACCGATGTCGACGATGTCGTCGCGCGTGCGAACGACAGCGATTATGGGCTCGCGGGCGCCGTATGGTCGGCCGATGTCGAGGCGGCGACCGCGATCGCGCACCGGCTCGATACCGGGACGGTCTGGATCAACCAGAATTTGCAGTCGACACCCTTCACGCCGCTCGCCGGGGCGAAACAGTCGGGCTTCGGACAGGAAAATGGCCTACCCGGTCTCCTCGAATTTACCCGGTCCAAATCGATCTTCATTCCCAAGGGCGGCACTAATGGCGCAGCTTGAGCCAATCGACGAGGCATTTCGCATCGAAGTTCGCGCCTTCTTCGAGACGGCGCTGACACCCGAACTCCGCCGTGCCGGCAAGCTGATGACCAGCGTCTACGCCGATCATGCGGCGCAAATGGCGTGGCATGCGAAACTGCATGCCAAAGGCTGGGTCGCGCCGGGCTGGCCCGTCGAATATGGCGGCTGCGACTGGAGCGTGGTGCAGCATCATATCTTCGCGAGCGAGCGCGTACGCACCGGCGCGCCGCCTGTCTCGCCGATGGGGATCCAGATGGCGGGCCCTGCGATCATCGGCTTCGGGACGGCCGAGCAGAAAGCCTATTATCTTCCGCGCATGCTCTCGGGCGAGCATTTCTGGTGCCAAGGCTATTCCGAGCCGGGCGCCGGGTCGGACCTCGCCGCGCTGCAGACAAAAGCGGTGCGCGAAGGCGATATGCTCGTCGTCAACGGGAGTAAGATCTGGGTGACACATGCGAATGTCGCCAATTGGGTTTTCTGCCTGGTCCGGACCTCGACTGGCGCGCGCAAGCAGCAGGGCATCACTTTCCTGCTCATCGATATGGCGTCGCCCGGGGTGACCGTTCGCCCGATCGTCATGGCGTCGGGCGAACATATTCAGAATGAGATTTTCTTCGACGACGTCCGTGTGCCCGTCGCCAATGTTCTCGGCGAGATTGACGATGGCTGGACGGTCGCCAAATATCTACTCGAGTTCGAACGCGGCGGCAGCGCGTACGCACCCAAGATCGAAGTCGCACTTGACGAACTGGCCGGGCAGCTCGCCGATCTGCCCCCCGCCGCCGGACGGATGCAGCTCGAAGCCCGCATCGCCGAGGCGCGCATCCGCTGCGATATTCTCGCGCAGCTCGAGAGCGACATCCTCTCGCGCCTGTCGGCTGGGGAGCCGGCGGGAACCGACGCCTCGATGATGAAGATCCTCGGAACCGAATTGCAGCAGCGCGTAACCGAACTCGCGCTCGAGGCCGCGGGTCCGCTCGCGCGCGCCTATCAACCAGGTGTCGCGATGCCGGGCGGACCGATCCCCGGCTATCTCGCCGACGATTATTGCAGCGGCGAGATTTGGCAGGCCATCGCGCCATTGCACTATTTGAACGAGCGCGCGAGCAGCATCTATGCCGGGACTAACGAGATCCAGCGCAACATCTTGGCAAAGGCCGAGCTCGGACTTTAGGCGAGCGCCATGTAGCGGGCGAGATGCTCGTCGCGGCCGCCGAACTCGCTCTCGATCACCGTCAGCCGCTTGAACAGCGCCGATATCGGCAGCGCGTCGGTCATCCCCATGCCGCCGTGTAACTGCACAGCATTCTGCCCCACAAAGCGGGCGGCGTCCGCCACCGCGACCTTGGCCGCGCTGACGGCCTTGGCGCGCGGGCCGGGTGCGAGCTCAAGAGCATCGACGGCGAGCGTTGCCGCCGCGGCAGCACGGCGCGCCTCGATGTTCATGTCGACGAGCCGGTGCTGCACAACCTGGAAATCGGAAACCTTCTGGCCGAACTGCTCACGGTCGCGGCAATAGTCGCGTGTGTCGGTGACGAGCCGCGCCATGATCGCGGCGGCCTCGGCGGCAACTGCTGCCGCGCCGACATCGAAAATCTGTGCGATGTCGTTGGGCGTCAATGCGAGCCGCGCCGAGGCGGGCAGCGATACATGGTCGAGCAATATGTCGGCGGCCCGCCGGCCGTCGATCGTCGGATAGGCCTTCATAGCGACCGCGTCGTGCGGCACGAGAAATGCGGCGCGCCCTTCGTCGGATTGCGCGATCAGGATCAAGACGTCCGCTTCGGCCGCCCCGATCACGAGCAATTTGCCGCCGCCGAGGCGCCAGCCGGTGGCCTCGCGCTCGGCGCGTGCCGGATCGGCGTCGTCGAGCCAGGCAAAGGCGAGGCGCGCCTCGCCCACCGCGACGCGCGGCAGCCAGCTCGCTGCATGGTCGCCGCCCGCCCGATCGAGCAGGGTTCCGGCAAGCAGCACCGATTCGAGATAGGGAAGCGCGATCGCGCGCTCGCCAAGCAGTTCGAGCACCGCGAAACCTTCGCGCGCCGCAAGGCCGAGCCCGCCATGCGCCTCGGCAAAAGGCAGCCCGAGCACCCCCGCGTCGGCTAGCTCCCGCCAGCCATCCTCGCCGGCTTTAAGCCGGTCGAACCGCGCGCCGAGCGCATCCTTCAAGGCGACTGCATTTTCCATTTACACGGTCCCCGCTGCCCGCGCGTCGCGCAGAATGATATCGGCGGCGCGCCAGGCCATAGCCATCGTCGGTCCATTGGTATTGCCCGAGGGGATGACCGGCATGATCGACGTGTCGATCACGCGCAGCCGGTCGGTCCCTCTCACGCGAAGCGCCGGGTCGACCACCGAGGCGTCGTCGGCGCCCATGCGGCAGCTCCCCACTGCATGATAGCCGCAGGTGCCGAAGCGGTCATAGGCGGTGAGGATCTCGGCATCGGTGGCGAAGGCCGGGCCCGGCATCGTCTCGCCGGCGATTAGCCCGGCGAGCGGCGCTTGCTTTGCATAGTCGCGCATCACCCGCACCGCTCCGACCATCGCGGCGCGGTCTTCCTCGGTCGAGCGGTAATTGGGTCTGAAGCTTGCCGCGATATCTGGATCGCGCGTCGCGATATGGATGCTGCCGCGCGAGGTCGGGCGAAGCGGATAAATGACGGCGTTGATCCCCGGATGTTTTTCAAGCTCGGCGCGCTGCTTTTCGAAATTGAAGCTGAACGGCGCGATCAGCATCTGCGCGTCGGGCCGGTTAAGCCCGGGGCGCGTCTTGAACCAGCCGCCAATCTCATAGGCAGCGGCGGCCATCGGGCCGTCGCCGGTGAGATAATAGCGCAAGGTCGCAAGCAACAGCCGCCAGCCGCCGAAGACGCGGTTCTGCGACATCGCCGCCTTGGTCAGCTTCCACTGCATGATGATGCCGCGATGCTCAATGAGCCCTTCGCCGACCTGCGGATTATGGTGGATGAGCGGGATGCCGAGCGCGGCCAGGCGGCTCGAATCGCCCACGCCCGAGCGCTCGAGGATTCCCGGAGAGGCCATGGCTCCGCCGCACAATATGACTTCCTGCGCGGCTTCGATGCGTTCGCGCGCGCCATGGTGGACAAGCTCGACCCCGACCGCGCGCGTGCCTTCGAACAGGACGCGGTCGACCGTACGGTCGGTCAATATGGTGAGATTGGAGCGCTTCTCGGCGGGCCGCAGAAAGGCCTCGGCCGCGCTCTGGCGCTTCCCTTTGAAGATGGTGCGCGGGGCATAGCCGATCGCAACCTCGTCGTCGGGGGCGTTGACGTCGGCCTTCCGCGTCCAGCCCAGCGCCTCACCCGCCGCGATCTGCGCGTCGGAAATCGGCAGACGCTGCGTCGGCATCGATATCTTGAGCGGACCTTTGTCGCCGCGCGTCGCATCGGCGCCGAGCTCATGATTCTCCAGTTCGCGATACGCGGCGCCGATATGCGTCCAGCTCCAGTCGTCGCTCGACTTTTCGGCGATCGCATCGAAATCGGCCGGCTGGCCGCGGACATACATCATGCCGTTCACCGAGGACGATCCGCCGAGCACCCGGCCGCGCACCCACGCCTCGGACCGGCCTTCTGTCGCGTCTTCGGGTTCGCTCATATGAACCCACAGGTGCTTGGGATCCTTCATCACTTTCGCGAGCCCCTTGGGCATCGAAATGAACGGATGCCGGTCGCGCGGCCCGGCTTCGATCAGGGCAACCTGGACCGCGGGATTCTCGGACAATCGATACGCCAGCACGCAGCCAGCAGCGCCCGCACCGCAGATGATATAATCGAAGCGCATCCTCTTATCCCTTCAAGCGAGCCGCCTTTTCGAGGTCCCGTCCGCCACCCATAAAAAACTATTGTCATTAGGTAAAGCCTCGAATAGGGTCGAGGCGTTGATCAGGAGAGGATCAGTCCCATGAACCAGGTTGCAGAGGTCGAACGGCCCGCACGCAAGGTCACGACGCTCGGCGATCTGACCGTCAGCCAGAATGAGGCGATTCGCAAGATTCCCGCCGAGAAGGACGCTGTCGTCGAACCCTTTGGCGCGACTCGGCCCAATGCGATCTTCACGAGCCGCGATCATTACGACCTTGAACAGCTGAAGATCTTCCGCCGCTTTCCCGTGCCGGTCACCGTGTCGGCGCTGCTCGAGCCCGGCAGCATCGTGGCATGCGACGGCTATGGCGTGCCCTTGCTCGTCTCGCGAACCCGCGACGGCACGATCAAGGCCTTCGTCAACGCGTGCCAGCACAAGGGATCGAAACTTCTCGAGGATTGCGCGGTCCACAAACAGGGCCGCGTGACCTGTCCCTATCACGCCTGGACCTATGGCATCGACGGCAAGCTGATCGGCGTGTCGCGCAGCGAGGCCTTTCAGGATTTCGACAAGAGCAAGCGCGGCCTCGCCGAACTCGAAGCACGCGAGTGGGGCGGCATCGTCTATGTCCAGCTCAACCGGGACGTGCCCGCCGACTGGTCGCAGCTGTCGCCGCAGATCGCCGGCGATTTCGAGGCGATCGGTATCCCGGCGGCGCATGTCTATGGCCGCAAGACCTTTGACCTCAAGGCGAACTGGAAAGTCGTGCTCGAGCCTTTTCTCGAAGGCTATCATGTCCAGCGGCTCCATGCCGCGTCGATCGGCGACAAGTTCCAGGACGCCCCCAATATCGTCGACATGTTCGGACCCAATATCCGGCAGGTCTCGGGGCGCATCGGTTATGTCCCCGAAATGCTCGACGAGGATCCCTCGACGAACGTCCACAAGCTCGTCACTCACGCCTATACGGCCTTCCCTAACTGCGTGATCGTCACCAGCCAATATTATACGAGCGTCATGCTTCTTATGCCGCGCGATACCGACCGCACGATCGTCGAATATTTCATGCTAACGCCCGAGGCTGCGTCGACGCCCAAGGCCGAAGAGGTGTTCGCACGCTCCTACGAGCTGATCCTGTCGGTCTTCGGCGGCGAGGACTTCCGCGCCGCGGAAATCAGCCAAGCGGGGCTCAATGCCGGCGTACCGAGCGAGACCATCTATTGCGGGCTCGAGACCAATATCGTCAAATATTATGAGGCGCTCGAAGCGCTTCTGTAACGACAAAGCCGGCGACCGACCGGGTGGAGAGGGATGAATGGCGCAGACATTGCCCGGCGCAATTGCATGGTGGGCGCGGATGCGGCCCGACCAGCCCGCCGTGGCGCTGGCGGGCGACCGGCTGACCTATCGCGAGTATAAGGACTGGGCCGACCGGGTGAGCGCGATGATCGAGGCCGACGGGCTGCGGCCCGGCGACCGTGTGGCGATCTGCTCGACCAACAGTCTCGCCTATTGCGCGTTGATCATGGGGATCATCGGCGCGGGCGGGATCGTCAGCCCGGTCAATTTTCGCTTTACGCCGCGCGAAATACGCGAACTGTGCGAGACCACCGAGCCGAGCTTCGCTTTCGCCGCGAGCGAATTCGAGGCCAATCTTGTCGCGGCCGGCCTGACGCCGCGCGCAATGTCCGAGATCGACGCGCTGCGCTTTGGCGACAACGCGGCGGTCGCGCACGATCCCGATCCCGATGCGCCAGTTGTGATCATCGCAACCAGCGGCTCCACCGCAAAACCCAAGGGCGTGGTGTTCACCAACCGGTCGATGACCGGTTATGCTGCGAGCTGGGCACTCGAAGATACCGCCTCCTCGGCCGGAGCCCGGGTAATCAGCCTAGCGCCGCTCAACACCTCTGCGGGTTTCGTCCAGCTTATCCATTATACGGTGCAGGGCTGCACCGTGTTCATGGAACCCGCCTTCGTCCCCGAGGCGATGCTGCAACTGCTGCAGGACGAAAAAATCACCTGCTTCGGTGCCGTGCCGACCTTTTTCGAAGCGATCGCGCGCTGTCCCCGTTTTGCCGAGGCCGATCTGTCTTCGATCCGCCTCGCGACCGCCGGGGGATCGCGCGTCAGCAAGCAATTGCTCGACGCCTACAAGGCCAAGGGCATCACCATCCGCCAGATCTACGGGCAAACCGAAATCGGCGGAAACGGTACGATGATGCCCGAGCATCTGGCGCTCGCCGAGCCTGAGAAATGCGGCTGGGGCGGCATCTTCATGGAACTCAGGGTCGTCCGGCCCGACGGCAGCGATTGCGATCCTGGCGAGCCCGGCGAGATATTGATGCGCTCGCCCGGAATGATGCAGGGATATTGGCGCAACCCCGAGGAAACGGCCAAGGCGATCCGTGGCGGATGGCTCTATTCGGGGGACATTGGGACACTCGACGAGCACGGCCTCCTGACCTTCGTCGACCGCATGAAGGATCTCATCATCTCGGGCGGGCTAAACATTTCCGCGGCCGAAGTCGAGAGGGTGGTCTGCGAATTTCCCGGCGTGATCGAGGCGCTGGCGATCGCGGCCCCCGATCCCAAGTTCGGCGAAACGCCCCTAGTCGTCTATCATGGTTCGATCGAGATCGATGTGGCGGCGCTGATCGAGCACTGCAACGCCAACCTGTCGAACTACAAGGTCCCGCGATACGTCGCGTTTTCACCCGAGCCGCTGCCGCGGCTCGCCACCGGCAAATTGTCGAAACCCGCCGTGCGCGAGCGCTACGCCGCTGCCCACGAAACCCTGAAACGCGTCCGATAGGGACGCAAGGAGCCACGAAATGAGCGCAGCCGCTCTCCCCGTACCCGACTATATTCCGGCGCATCTCGTTTTCGACTTCGACATCTATGGCGATCCGCGCATAGGCGAGGATGTCCAGGGAACCTATGCAGCGGCGCTCGAAGACGCGCCCGATATCTTCTGGACGCGGCTGAACGGCGGTCACTGGATCGTCAAAAGTTTCGATGGAATCAGCCAGATCGTGCTCGATCCCGAGCATTTCTCGGTCCGCGAAATGCAGATCCCACGCGTCGAAAATCCACCCTTCTTCATTCCCCTCAGCCTCGATCCGCCCGACAACCTGCCCTATCGTCGGGCAATGATGCCGATGTTCGGGCCGAACGCGATCAAGGCGCTCGAACCCCGCATCCGCGAATGGGCCGCCGGCTTTGTCGATGCGGTCGCCGCAAACGGCCAGTGCGATTTCCAAGCCGATGTGTCCAAAGTGTTTCCCGTCACCGTTTTCATGGAATTGATGGGAATGGACCTCGCTCGGCTCCAGGATTTCCGACATCTCGCCGAGAATTTCTTCTCGGCGCAGGGCGACGGCGCCGAGATTAGCCGGCTGAGCGGGCTCATTCTGGGCGAACTGAAGGCACTGATCGAAGCGAAGCGGGCCGCGCCAGACGACAAGCTCATGTCGCACTTCGTCCATGTCGATATCGACGGGAAGACGATGAGCGACGATGAGATATTGGCGATGAGCTTTGTTCTCTTTCTCGGCGGCATGGACACGGTCACCAATGTGACCGGCTTCGCATTCCAGCAGCTCGCCCAAATGCCCGACGTGCAGGCGCGTCTCGCCGCAGACCCGTCGCTGATCCCGGCCTTCGCCGATGAGGCCGTGCGGCTTTACGGCGTCGTCAACACGCCGCGGCTCGTCGTCAAGGACAAGCAGATCGGCGAGGCGCAGTTTCGCGAAGGTGCGATGGTCCTGAATATCCTTTGCCTCGGCAGCCGCGATCCCGCGAAGTTCGACCAGCCGAACATCTTCGACCTCGATCGCAAGAAGACCGCCCATTTGACCTTCTCCTCGGGACCGCATCTGTGTGTCGGCCATGTGCTCGGACGCGCCGAGTTGCGCATCCTCACCGAGGAGTGGATCAAGCGCATTCCCTCGTTCCAGGCGACGCCGGGCGAACGGCACGCCTTCCGAATAGGCACTGTGATGGCGCTCGAATCGCTGCCGCTCGAATGGGCGGAGGCGAGCTGAAATGAGCAATGTCGACGGGGCGGACGCTCCTTACTGGAGCGGGCTCGCCGAAGGCCGGCTGCTTCTTCCTCGCTGCACCGCCTGTGAGACGTGGATATGGCCCGCCGTGAGCCGATGCGGCCATTGCGGCAGCGACGCGATTCACTGGATCGAGCGCGCCCCGAACGGCCGCATCTTTTCCTGGACGCGGACCTGGCACCGCTTCGGGCTTACCGAGCATCTCGATCTTCCCTTCGTGTCGATCGTGGCGACGGTCGACGACTGCGGTATCCGCCTGCTCGGGCGGCTCGATGATCCCGATCAAGTCGATCCGGTCATCGGCGAACCGATTTCCGGCCGGATCGGCGCGACCCGCGCCGGCGAGCGCGACATTCCCACCATCCTCTGGAGTCGCAGCTGATGCATCCGCTTTTTGGCACGACCGCGATCGCCGGCATCGGGCTTCGCCAATATCGACGCGGCACCTCGCCGATGCCCGAGCAGGGCGTCCTCGCCGAAGCCATTCTGACCGCCTGCGCCGATGCGGGCTTCGATCCTGCCGATGTCGACGGCTTCGTCTCTTATGGCGACGACAAGAATGAGCCCGTGCGGCTCATGTCGACGTTGGGCACGCGCGAACTCAAATGGTCGAGCCTCGTCTGGGGCGGCGGTGGCGGAGGCATCGCCGGCGCGTTCGGCCTCGCGGCGGCTGCGATCGTGTCAGGTCAGGCGAGCGCGGTGGTCATTTTCCGCGCACTCGTCGAAGGATCGAGCGGCCGTCTGTCTGCAGCGGTCATGGCACACCATCTCAACGACCATATGCTCGCGGCAGGGCTCGTCGCCCCGGCGCAGATGTGCGCGGTTCGCGCCAACCGCATGTATGAGCATCATGGCGTGCCGCGCGCGGTTGCGGAGGAGCTGGTGCGCGCTTCCTATTATCATGGCGCGCGCAATCCCGAAGCGGTGGCCTATGGGCGCGATCTTGACGTCGAGGCGTTCCGGACCTCGCGCTGGATCGCCGAGCCCTTCCGTCTGTTCGACTGCAGCCGCGAGAATGACGGGGCCGGCGCCTTCCTGATGGTGTCCGCCGAGCGCGCCCGCGACCTGCAAAAACCCCCGGTCTATCTTCTCGGCTGCGCCAACGGCACCGAAAAGGGCTGGGGAGACCTCCTCGAGAATGACGATGAGACGCTATACGCGACCGCGGGCTTCCGCCCGATCGCGCGGCGCCTCTATGCCGACACGGGCTTGTCGCCCGAAGACATCGACGTCATCCAGCTCTACGAGAATTTCAGTGCGCAGGGGGTCGCATCGCTGATCGACCATGGTTTCTGTACCTTCGAAAATGTGGCCGACGTCGTGCAGTTCGACAATCTGATCGCGCCCGGTGGCAAGCTTCCGATCAACACAGGCGGCGGCAATTTCGCGCAGGGTTTCGTTCACGGCATCGGCACCGCGATCGAGACGGTGAAGCAATTGCGCGGCGAGTCCGCGAACCCGGTTCCCGGTGCCGAGACATGCCTGCTCGCGGGCGGCCCGGGGGCACCCACCGTCAGTTCGGCGATCTTCGGCAATGTCCGCCCCTAGACGGGCAATCTGCTTCGCTCGGGCGGAAGCGGCTGCCCGAGCGAGCTCGTCCGGATCCGCTCGCGCACCCCGATCAGGAAGATGCGGATCGACTCTATGAACAATTCCTCGTCATCGAGCGGGTTGTCGGCGATCGCCTTTGCGAGACTGGGATATTTTTCGGGATCGACCGCGGGCATGGCGGGGAGGCCGCGCGCGCGCGCCGCTGCTTCGAAAAGCGCCGTGCCATAAGTCAGGCGCTCGATCGCCTCGATGACGACCATCTGATAATTGGTAGGAAAGGGCTCTTCGGCCGCCGCGCGATCATAGGCGGCGAGGAGAATATGCTTGGGAAAATATCGCAGGATGAGGATCGCGGCATTCGGGTGCCGAAGCAGCTGTCGGCGGGTCGAAACGCAGAGCGTAATGATCCGCTCTTCATAGGTGCTCCCCGTCATCTTCATCGCGGGCAGGCGGACGAGCATGATCCGCGCCACTTCCTGAAGCAGCTCCGACTTGTCCTTGAAATGATGATAAAGCGACGGCGGCCTGACGCCGAGCTTGCGCGCGACCAGCCCCAGGCTCAGTTCTTCAAGCCCATGCTCGTCGATCACCTCGAGGGCGGCTTCGGCCGCTCCAGCGCGCGAAATGAGAGGTTTTAACGGTCGGGCCAATGGGAGATCCTCTTGCTTGCGCTGCACATGGCAGCGGATCACATATAGGGCTAGCCTAAAAGGAGAAGGTTTCGAACCCTCATCGCAGCATCAGGCCGCCGTCGACAACAATACTCTGGCCGGTGATGTAGGACGCCTGCGGCGAGGCGAGGAACAGCGCCGCGGCGGCTACCTCGGCGGGAGTGCCGAAGCGCCGCACCGGGATCGTGCGCAGCGTGTTGCCGGCTTTTCGTTCGTCGGCGCGGACCCCCGCGGTCATTCGCGTTTCGATGAACCCCGGCGCCACCAGATTGACCCTGATCCCGTCGCGTGCCCATTGGTCGGCGACAGCGCGGGTAAAGCCCATCAGGCCCGCCTTGCTCGCGGTGTAGGCGGGCGCATAGCCGATGGCGATGAAGCTTGCGCAGGATCCGACATTGACGATGGTTCCCCCGCGTTCGCGCAAGACCGGGTGGAAGAGATAGCAAAGCTCGGCCGCGGCGTTGAGGTTCACCTCGATTACCAGCCCATAACCTTCCGTCGAATATTCGTCAGGATGCGACTGGCCGGCATTGTTAACGAGAATGTCGATCGGCCCCGCGGCTTCGGCAAGCCGCGCGCGGTCTGCCGGCTCGTCCATCCGGGCCTGAATATAAGTGAAGAGCGAAAGGTCGTCCGGATAGTCGCCTGGCGCTTTGCGCGTACCGCTGATGATTACATGGGCGCCGCTCGCGGCAAAGGCGGAGGCAATGCCGAGGCCGATGCCCTGGGTTCCTCCCGTGACCAGCACGTTTTTGCTGCTGAAATCAAATGCCATCATTAAATCTCTCCCCGCCCAACAATCTATTGACGTTAGATAAAGTCAAGCGCAATATTTCTGGAGGAGATGGATCGACATGACCGGGACTTTGCGGACGACGAGCTATCTGGCTCCTGACGGTGTGCGCCTTGCCGCGGATCGCGGCGGCAATCCGAGGGACCCTGCCGTCATTCTGCTTCATGGAGGCGGACAGACGCGGCACAGCTGGAGCCGGGTTGTCGCCCGGCTGCTCCGGGAAGGCTTCCAGGTTATCAACTTCGACGCGCGCGGGCATGGCGAAAGCGACTGGTCGCCGGCGGGCGCCTATGCGCTATCCGATCGCGCCAGCGATCTCGCCGCGGTGACAGCCGATCTGGACGTCCCATTCATTCTTGTCGGGGCTTCGTTGGGCGGGGCTACATCGATTGTCGCGATCGATGCCGGGCTGCGGCCAGCGGGCCTCGTTCTCGTCGACATCGTTCCAGAGCCGGAACCCAAGGGCGTCGAGCGTGTCGTCGCCTTCATGAAGGGGCATGTCGGAGGATTTTCGACGATCGACGAGGCAGCCGCGGCGGTCGCCGCCTACAACCCGCAGCGAGTCCGGCCGATCGACGGCAGCGGCCTCATGAAGAATCTGCGAAAGCGCGGGGACGGCCGCCTGCACTGGCACTGGGATCCCCGCATTATCGATGTGGCCCCGACAGCGCATAATGCCGTGCTGCGCACCGCGTCCGAATCGCTCCGATCGCTTGAGGATTTGCCTGTCCTTCTCGTGCGCGGCCTCGCAAGCGATGTCGTCAGCGATGCTAGCGTCGGGGCATTCCAGCGCCAGCTGGAGAGGCTCGAGGTCCTTGATGTCGCAGGTGCCGGCCATATGGTGGCGGGCGACCGGAACGACGCCTTTAGTGACGGAATCGTCGATTTTGCGCGCAAGACCATCGGCCTGATGCAGGCGGCGCGGCGCTTCGAAAACGGCAACTGAGCGGCTTTTCAATCGACTCACAAAGAACCTACTCGCGTTAAATTCTTCGATTGACATATAACCTAATGAGCGTAGTTTATCGGACAAGGCCGCGGATGACGGCCTGTCTTTAGGAGAGGATTCTCATGACCCGCAGTGCTTCGCTTCGCGCCATCCGCTACGCCTGTCTGACTTCTGTCGCCGCCATCGCCAGCTTCGCGGTCCCGGCGCACGCGCAGACACAGCCCGCCGCTCCGGTGCCAGCTGCCGACGAGCTCGGCAATGTTCCTACCGAAGGCGAAATCATCGTCACCGCGCGTCGCCGCGACGAGCGCCTGATCGACGCACCGGTCGCGATCACCGCATTGGGCGGCGCTACGCTCGACAATTATGCGGTTACCGAGTTCAGCGACATGGCCTCGCTCGTCCCGACGATGGTCGCCGGCAAGGCGGCCTCGGGGTCCTCGGCCAGCATCTTCCTGCGCGGCGTCGGTTCGACCGCGCTCAGCGCCGGTTTCGACCAGTCGGTGTCCTTCGTCGTCGACGGCATGCCGATGAGCCGCGGCCGCGAAATCAGCCTCAGCCAATATGATGTGCAGCGCATCGAAGTGCTCAAGGGCCCGCAGGCGCTCTTCTTCGGCAAGAATGCCACCGGCGGCCTGATCTCGGTCAGCACGAACAATCCACGCGATGTTTTCGAAGCCGGCTTCAAAGCGGGCTATGGGTTCGAGGCTAAGGAAAAATATGGAGAAGGCTATATTTCGGGACCGCTCGCCGACGGGCTTCGCGCCCGCCTGGCATTCCGGGTCTCGGACAGCGAAGGCGCCTTCACGAACACGGCCGCAGAAACCTATCTCGATCCGCTTGGCATGGAGCGCCACCGTAACAGCAAATATCGCGGCTACGGCCGGACCTATAGCGGCCGCGCGACGATCGAATGGGATGCGACCGAGAATCTGACCTTCCAGGTCAAGACCGGCTACACCGACCAGAAGGATGGCGGACCGACCGACATCCTCGAACGGATCTGCGGCGGCGGACGCACCGTCCCCTTCGCCGCCAATGGCGTCCCGCCGAGCCCGAACGCCGATTGCACGGTCAATGGCCGCTCGGACAGCTCGTCGATCCCGCAGGCCGTTGCGGCAGCCGATTATCGTTACGCAGGCGATGGCCATATGTACGCACGTCTGAAGTCGGGCTTCGGCATATTGACCGCGACGCTCACGAGCGACGTCTTCGACGTGACGTCGATCACCTCCTATTATCGCTTCAAGCAGACCGACCTCAACAATGTGTCGGGCGAAGCCTATCCAGCGACCTTTGCGCAGCTTGCCGATTATCGCCAGACCGCCGAGGAATTGCGCTTCCAGTCGAAATGGGACGGGTCAGTGAATGTCCTGTTCGGGCTGTTCGCCTCGAGCAACAAGTTCATCTTTAACACCGATGCCTATATCTTCCCGGTACCGATCAGCCCGATCACCAATACCTACACCACCTTCAAGCGCGACGATGGCTTCAGCGGCAGCTCGATGTCGGCATTCGGCGAAGTCACGGCGAACATAACCGACTCGATCGAGCTCGCGGGCGGCGCGCGCTGGAGCTATGAATCGCGCGACAGCTACCAGCGTTCGCGCCCGGCGCATGTCGCTTTTGCGGGCGCCTTTCCTGGCGGGATCAACCTCGAAGACCGTTATCGCGAGACCGATGTCTCGCCGCAGGTCACGCTCCGTTACAAGCCGTCACGCGACCTGACTTTCTATGCCGCATATAAGGAAGGCTTCAAATCGGGCGGCTTCAACATCTCGCAGTCGCTGACGCCTGCCGCCTCGGTGGCGGCCGGCCAATATGGCGCCGAGCGCGCCCGTGGCGGCGAAGCCGGTGCCCGCGCGATCCTGCTCGGGGGCGCGCTCTCGCTCAACGCGACCGCTTATCTTTATGACTATCTCGACCTCCAGGTGCAGAATTTCGACCCGGTGACGATCGGCCAGGTCGTCGCCAACGCCGGAACGCTGCGCGTCAAGGGCATCGAGGGCGATTTCAACTGGCGTCTGGGCGGCTTCTCGTTGCGCGGTGCGGCAGCGTATAATGATGCCTCGTACAAGGACTATATCGGGCAATGCTACGCCGGCCAGACCGTCGCGGCCGGGTGCAACCTGCTGGCGCCCGCCCCGGGTGCGGCGTTTACCAGCCAAGATTATGATGGCCGCACCCCGCCCAAGGCCCCGCGCTTTGCCGGCCGTATCGGTGCAAGCTATGATCTGCCGCTGACCGATTCAGGATGGACGCTCCAGCTCTCCAGCGACGTTAGCTATTCGGGCAAATATAATTTCACCGACACATTGCGCCCCGACGGTATCCAACCGTCCTTCACGAAGATCGATGCGTCGCTTCGGCTGAACGGGCCGGATGATCGCTGGACGATCGGACTGATCGGGCGAAACCTCACCAACAAGCTGGTTGTCACCGCAGCAAACGACATTCCGTTTGCCGGCGGCACAGGGACTGGGACGGGGACGGGCGTATTGGCTGACATGTCGGCATTCGTCGACAACCCGCGCGAGATCTTCGTAGAGGTGGGCTTCAAATTCTAAAGGGGGAGCGGAGGGTGGTCCTTGTGGCCATCCTCCGCCGATTACAGTCCTCCCGATGCATTTTTTCGTTTCGCTCACCTTCCTGAAACATATTTGCTTCGATCAGCGGAGAGCGGCAAGATGCATTTCGACGTGGTGATCGTGGGCGCGGGACATGGCGGCGCGCAGGTCGCGATCATGCTGCGAACCCAGAAATTCACCGGCAGCATTGCGATTATCGGCGACGAACCCGAGCTCCCGTATGAGCGCCCGCCGCTGTCCAAGGAATATTTTGCGGGCGAGAAAGAATTCGAGCGCATCCAGCTGCGCCCCGCCAAATATTGGGACGAGCGCGAGGTGACGATGCTGCTCGGTAAGCGCGTCGTCTCGGTCGATCCGGTCGGGCACAATGTCACGACCGAAGGCGGCGACACGATCTCCTATAACAAGCTCGTCTGGGCGACCGGCGGCAGCCCGCGCATGCTCCCGATCCCCGGCGGAGACCTGCCCGGCGTCCAGGGCGTGCGCACCCGCGCCGATGCCGATGCGATGAAGGCCGCGTCGGAGACCGCGGGCCAGATCGTCGTGATCGGCGGCGGCTATATCGGGCTCGAGGCGGCGGCAGTGCTGCGCAAGGCGGGCAAGAAGGTCGTGCTGTTGGAAGCGCTCGACCGCGTCCTCGCGCGCGTCGCGGGGGCCGAGCTGTCGCGCTTCTATGAACGCGAGCATCGCGAGCATGGCGTCGATCTGCGGCTCGGCGTTTCGGTCGCGTCGATTGAGGGCCACACTCACGTAACCGGGGTGCGCCTTGCTGACGGCGAAGTCATCGCCGCGGATCTCGTCATCGTCGGCATCGGCATCGTCCCCGCGGTTGAGCCGCTGATCGCGGCGGGGGCCGAGGGCGGCAACGGCGTGCTCGTCGACCGCCTCTGCAAGACGAGCCTGCCAGACATCTATGCGATCGGCGACTGCGCCGCGCATGAGAATGACTATGCTGAAGGCGTCGTGATCCGGCTGGAATCGGTACAGAACGCCAATGATCAGGCGAATGTCGTCGCCAAGGGCATCGTCGGCGACGAAGCACCTTATCATGCGATCCCCTGGTTCTGGTCGAACCAATATGACCTCAAGCTCCAGACTGCGGGGCTGTCGACCGGCCACGACCGCGCCGTGATGCGCGGCGACCCGGCGACGCGCAGCTTTTCGGTGGTCTATCTGAAAGCAGGCCGCGTGATCGCGATCGACTGTGTCAACGCGACCAAGGATTATGTGCAGGGGCGAATGATAGTGACCGTCGGACTCCAGGCCACTGCTGAGCAACTCGCGGACACCGAAACACCGTTGAAAGCGCTCCTGCCAGCCTAGCGGCTGTGCCTTTGCCCTCGGAATTTCTTTCAACAGACATCACGATGACCAGGAGTAGCGCCAATGACCGTTCCCTTTGATTGCGCCGGCCGGGTGGTACTCGTGACCGGCGCGTCCTCCGGAATCGGGCGCCGCTTCGCGACCATATTGGCGCAAGCGGGAGCGGCTATCGTTCTCGGCGCGCGGCGTACCGACATGCTCGCTGACCTCGAGCGGGAGATCAGGGACAGCGGCGGCAAAGCACAGGCCGTCGCCATGGATGTGGGCGACGAGACATCGATTATCGGCGCTTTCGATCTAGCCGCCGATAGTTTCGGGCCGGTCGATACGGTCGTCGCCAATGCCGGGATGAGTGCGCCGGGAAGCGCTATGGGTCTCGAGGCGGAGGCGTTCGACCGGATGGTTTCGGTCAATCTGCGCGGCGTGTTTTTGACGGCGCGCGAGGGAGCGCGGCGCATGGTGGCGGCCGGCTCGGCGGAAAGCGGGCGCGGCCGGATCATTCTGGTCTCGTCGATTACCGGTGCGTGGGTGCCGTCGGGAAGCGTCGGATATGCGGCGACCAAGGCGGCCGTCAATCAGATGGGCCGGGCATTCGCAAAGGACTGGGCGCTCAAGGGGATCAATGTGAATGTCCTGGCGCCGGGATACATGGTGACCGAACTCACCGATGAGATGTGGGACCTGCCCGTCGGTCAGAAATTGCTCGCCGAGTTCCCGCGTCGCCGCATCATGTCCGCCGCAGCGCTGGACCCGATCCTTCTCTACCTCGCGTCCGATGAGAGTGCTGAAGTGACGGGTTCGATTTTCACCATCGACGACGGGCAGACGCTCTGAACTGCGCGTTCGGTGCTGCCATCTAGGCGACGCTGCGCATCAACTGGTGCTTTGCCGCGCCGCAGGCCAGCAAGCGCTCGATTTCGGCCGAGGTGCGTTCGACCGCGAGCTTCAATGCCTCGTCGATATGGACATAGTCCTGGGTCACATTCTGGGAGGCATGGCCGAGCATCGCCCGGATCGTCAGTTCGGAAAATCCGAGATCTCCGGCGACGCTCCCGAATGTGTGGCGAAGCGTGTGGGGCGTCACCCTTTCAATTCCGGCCAGTCCACAAACGCGCCGCAGGCACTCGCTGACGGCGGTGAAGGGCCCGTCGCCGACCGATGAAGGGAACAGGTGCGGATTGCCGGCGATCTCCACCTGCGTTTCGACAACCCGGACCGCAGCGGGTCCAATGGCGCGGACTTGCGCACCGCCCTTGGTATCGGGAAAGACGACATAACCGCGATCGGCATGAACCCAGCGGCGGCGCATCGCCTGCGCTTCCTCGCGGCGATAGCCCGTTAAAAGCAGGGTGCGCAGCACGCCAAGGGCAACGGGATTCTCCCCGTTAGTCTGAGCATAGGCGATCGCCTTTCCCATCATTTCGATCTCGGCGACGCTCAGCCTTCTTGTCCTCTTCTTCCCGGCGAGCTTCTTAGCCCCTAGGGTTGGATGGGTATCCAGCAGACCTTTATGCTTCGCATGCCCAATGATGGCTTGGAGCGATCCGACGCACCGCCCCGCCACGCCTGGTCCGCCAGTCGCCACGCCGCCCCGGCCTCCGGTCCGCGGCTTGGCCGTCTTGCCGTTCTTCACATCGGTCTGCATCTGCTCGACGTCGGGAATCCTGAGATGCTTGACGATGCGGTTGCCGAGAAGCGGGACAATGTGCGTGCGAATGCGGCTCTCATCCATGTCGAGCGACGAGGATTTGATCGGTCGATTGTTGCGACCCAAAATGTTGCCAGCTCGCGCCTCGGTCAAATACCAGTCGCACATATCCGCAACCGTTATACCTTGTCGAACCTGCCGCATCTTGTCGGCGGGATCTTCTCCGACAATCACTTCGGCTAGTTTCACTTTCGCGAGGTCGCGAGCTCCGTCGACGGTCAACACCCCAAAGCGTCCGAGATTCATGCGGCGCCTTATTCCCTCGGAATTGCGATACTGTACGACAAACGTCTTGATCCCGGATGCCATGACCCGGACTCCGAACCCCTTTACTTCCGTATCCCACAGGATGACCTGACTATTTTTGGGCGGTTGGAGGGCATCCACGGCCCGCTTTGTCAATTTCGCGATCGGCATACCCATCTCCTCGTGGAGACACGGCTTAGCGAATGCGCCATGTCTCCAATGTGTCTCCAAATAAAAGGAAACCACGGACATCTCCCGGATACAGGGCATCGCCCTTTAAATCAAGAAATAGAGCAAATATAGGGGTATAGCGCACTTTAAGAAGTTATGGAGAAGTTGCAATCGCATGTTGCCAAGGTTGGGGTCGAGGGTTCGAATCCCTTCGCCCGCTCCATCGTCGTTTGTACGATATCGTTGCCGAAACTTTCCCATCACTGACAGAATCCGTGCCGATATCGGAAATATCGATTTTGTCTCCAAGCCAAAGGTTCGGGTCGAAGGTTCGTATCGTGCCTAGATTGGCGGCTTAACGTCGCCAAACTGCGGCCAGCCAGAATAGCACGGCGCTTGCTGAGAGCATGTCGGGAGGGCCGCTTTGCGCCCAATCCCGGTCGCTCGGCGGCCGCCGGTTGATCTCCGAAAGCCGCCATTCGTCAGTCAACCTATACCAGCGGCGACGCGTAACTTGGCTGCCGGTTTTGACTGACCGAGGTTGCCCTTCTGTTCAGACGGGCGGGCGGTCACTGAAGGGAGATAGCCCCGCAAGGCCGCATGTAAATCTGATCCCTCCTTTGATCGTAAATTGCGTCCCAAAAACTCCTCCAGCGACTTCTGGTTCATGCCGAGGAGCTTTGCAGCTTCGGCAAGAAGTCCCTTGTTGTCGTATAGATGAAGCACTTTTTCATAGTCGTCTCGCGCGAGCGCATCTGACAGGTCGTTTTGCGCGCCCGTAAAAACGGCGTGGGCATTGATAGCCTTGGCGGCCGAGTCAAATTCGCTCACCAAAGAACCTATGTCCGCGCTCTTGAGGCCAATCTTCTTCATCTCAGCATCAATTCTCCGCTTTGTGTGCCGGAGGCAAATAGCGTCGGCTTCAACCGCTGCTTGCTTCATCACGTGGCCACGCAACGATGCTAGCATCGACCCGGCCGTGGCTTCATCAAATTTGAGTGCTTTTGCAGCAGCCACGAAAACGTTTGGTAGTAGGAGGAGGTTTTCAACTTCAGAAACCGGCAGACAATATATCCCTTTCCCTTGGAGGTGGGTCACCTCTCCAGGAGAGCGACCATCGGCATCAACGAGGCCAGCGCAACCAATGCGATGAAGGTCTTTCCTGGCAATAAAGCTCGCGACGGTATGAATTACTTGCTCGCAAGATCCTACGGGAATGACCGTGAAGCTGTCGTAGGCGCGGCGATAGATGGAGGAGTCCAGGCTGCCGCCATCACCCTCAACGAAGAGCACCGGCTGCCGGCTGCCGATTATGGTGGCAAGTACGTCGTCTGGCAGTTGTTTGTCTTCCGGAACGAGCTCCATGTCCCATCCCTCAGACGGCAACTTACGAAAGCTCCTCAAGGCATATTTGGTCGCGGCATGTCGCGAAGCAGCGAACTCAATGTCATGAGTGATATATAGGAAGCCACAATCCGACCGAGCCGACTCAATTTCATCCCACAGTTTCGCGAGAATCGCTTTGTTGATGTGGAGCTCGGGTTCATCGAAGATGAGTAGGGTGTCAGGCTTTGCGAGCAGCGATTGAGCGATCAGGTAAAAAATAACCCTTTCCCCATCGCTCATGTCTGATGCTGAGTACTCATGGCCTTCAATTGTACTGGTTTTGACGTTCCCGCCGAGAACAAGTAGGCGCCGGTGAGGGAGGACCTTCTCCCATATAGACTTGAGATTATCCATCTTTGTTGCCGGCGTCGCCGGACGCTTTCGCGGTTTTGCGAGGCACTGTTCGCGATAAGCGATCGAAACGTCGTTATTCTCCGCGTAAAGCGCCATTAGTACATGGTCAAAGTCATTTAAAAGGACCGTCTCCGGCTGCCCGTGATATCGGTGCCCGACTTTGTGCTGAAATCCGCCACCTTCATGGCCATAGAAGAGCCTGTTTTCTGCCTGTTCGCGGTTAGACGCGACTACATTTGGATCGAGCCTGAGCGAGCGGTGAGCACCTATTCGGTGAACCTCAACCGACGAGTGTGATAGCTGGTGGTCAATGAATACACCCAGCCTCGTTTTTCCTGCACCATTCGCCCCTATGAAGACAACGCTAGAGCCAGCATGCAGATCAATAGACTTTTTGCCTTCAAATAGCGGTATTTCTACACTCGCTGACAGCGACATCTCTTTTCCTGTTCTAAATCTCTAGACACCGAATAATGATTCCTGTGACGGCTTGCATTATCCCTATCTGCACGTTGGTGACGATGACGATATGGCATAGCCGTCGCTGTCTAACGACCAGTAGCCGCTAGTCGCAATGCGCCGGCAAGCGTACCGGTGCTGAGGCGACGTAGAGAGCAACGTAATCTTCGGGCTTCAGCCGATGAAAGCGAACAAAATTCGAGAGGATGTGTAGCCGCCGTCCGCCTGCTTTTTCATGAGCGAAGCGCAGACTGGCCGCATCGTTCGCAATGTTCAATTTGATAATCAAATCTTGCAGCTGTCCGGCGTGCGGCCATCTTGGCAGCACTAACGATGTCACAAGTCGCAGTCGCAAGATGTCGTTCCGTAAAGCACTGTTGCGGGAATCTGATTTCGCGCGATCGACGAAGTCACGTAATCCGCGCTCAAAATCGTTCGACCAAAAAGCTTCGGCTTCGGGAAAGACGCCAATTTCCTGGGGTATGATTCCGAGGTGAGCAGCGTCATTGTTGATCGCGGTATCAACTAGCGCAGGGGATCCGGTCCGGCGCTGCAAGATTGGCGCGCCGTCGAGCACCACGTCCTTCGCATGCAAAATTTCGTGAGCGATCATATGAGCAGGGGGCGTCAAACCGCTGGGGATCATAAGGTTTACCAACGGCCCGCGGTAGTCGCCTTCGATTTGGATGGCCGGGCAGTCGCCCATAGCCATTCGAAAATTATCAGGAAGAGGCCGCAGGCCGATCGCTCGCCCGCAGCGCTCCTCGATCTCTCGCACTATGCTTTGCATAGCTGAAGGGAGAATGTTCATCAGGGCGGCTTCCATGCCGCTTTTCTATCTCTGCAAGAAGTGTTCCGCTAGCTTCCGGCAGCATTTACCTTAAGTGAATCGCTGCGATCCATTGCTCGTCCGAATGCAGGTATAATACGCTCATGCCACAGGAGACCATATATTGGCCAAGCGCCGAAGGGCTGCTGTTCCCCGAGGTTGGATAAAACCGGAACGTCGGCAGTCGGCCACAAGCGACTGCGCCACTATGGATCGCTTAACGGCGCCTTGGGCTGCCCTTCCATCGTGGCATCTATCATGGCTCGATAGATCCCGCCGATGTCCTCGCTGACGCCCTCGGCAGCTTTTATGGTGCCTGCGCCGATCATGGCGGCGTCCGGTTCGCGCAGAGCCATGATTGCTGCCGATGCCTCGGGCAGATAATCCCGCCACAGCGGCTTGCCGCCTATCATGGCGTCAGGTGGATTGGCATCCAGCTCGCAAAGCGCACGGGCGACTCGTTCCAGCCCAGTCTTCATTCCGGTAGAATATCATAAAAGCTCACCGTACCGGGAGGGTACAGCTTGAAAATGTGAATGACATCGATAACAATTGCGGATAAGCGTCGATCTCGTTGGGAGAGAATCGATGGATTTGGGACAGGCGGATGCGCCTCGCGTCGTTTCGGCGAGCCACAGCGATCAAGCACGGCTGAGCCTGGGTGTATCGGGATTATATCTCGCACTCTATGCACATTACGGTTTTTTTGCCTTCCTGCCGCTCTGGTTGAAGGCGACCGGCGCGTCGGCCGGTGAAATCGGTGTGTTGCTCGCGATCCCCATGATCCTTCGCATTCTAACGGTTGCGCCCTTCTCTGCGTTCGTCGGGCGGCGTGGCTGGGTGCGCAACGCCATTGCCTATACCGCGCTCGCCTCGGCCGCGATTGTCCTGCTGCTGCTCGGCGAACCCGACCATGCCGGCCGCATCGCGATCGTCATCGCGCTCTCGATCGTTTGGGACCAGATTCCGGTGTTGACCGACGCTTATGCGGTCATGGCGGTGCGCAGCCGATCGCTCGACTTCGGGCGGCTTCGCGTTTGGGGATCGATCGCGGTCGTGGCATCGAATGTCGCGGCGGGCTGGGCGATCAGCGTGGCGGGGATCAAGATGCTGCCGCTGATGATCGCGTCTCTATTGCTCGCGCCCGCTATCGTCGCATTTTTATTGCCTGCCGATCGGGAATTGGCCGCGATCGACGCGGCAACCCGCCGACGATGGCGCGACCTAGTCGGCGACAGGGGGTTGATCCTAGCGATGGTCGCCGCCTCGCTGATCATGGGCAGCCACGGCGTGCTGACCAGCTTCGGCGCAATCCAGTGGGCCGCGCAGGGAATCTCGACGACGGCTATCGGCCTGCTTCAGGCCCTGGCGGTCGCTGCGGAAATTGGCGCCTTCTGGTTCGGCGCGAAGCTGCTCGGCAACCGCGACCCGCGCCTGTTGATTGTCGCCGGCGCGATCGCTGCGGCGCTGCGCTGGGCCATCATGGCGTCCGGCCCTGGCATTCCGGTCCTGGTCGCGGCGCAACTGCTCAATGGCGTGACCGCGACCGGCACGATCCTCGGCATCATGCTTGTGATCGCGAGCCGCGTGCCGACTGAGCTCAGTGCGACGGCACAGGGGATGAACGCCGTGCTGCTCGGCCTGGTCCTTGCCATTGCGACCGCGGGGTCGGGGCTGCTTTGGTCATACGGGCTCGCGGTCGCCTATGCGGCGATGGCGGTGCTCGCGCTGCTCGGCGCGCTTTGCGCCTGGCCGCGGGATACGGTTGCGACAGCGCCACTGGACACGGACGGTCTGTCCGCATCGGGAGTGAAAACATGACGCCTCACAAGACAGCTTTTTTTGCCGCGCTGCTTGCCGCCACGGTGCCTGCCGCGGCATGGGCGCAGGCCGCGCCCGCTGCCCCGCCGACCCTCGGCATGCAAAACTGGCCGCTCCCGGATACGGTGAGCGTAGAGGGCAAGGCCGCAACGGCAGCGGCGGTCGCGCAGGCGATGCCCGATCCTTTGCCACCGATTGCCGATATCCGAAAATTCGTCGACGCGATGCAGACGGCAATGGGGGCGCAGCTCGCAAAGCGCTATGAGGTGCGTGTCGAGGAATCTGCGATAGCGGGCATTCCCGTGCGCATCGTCTATCCCAAAGACGTCAGCGAACTCGGCAAGGGCCCGGTCCTGCTCAACCTGCATGGCGGCGGATTCGCGATCGATTCAGGCTCGCTGACCGAGACGATCCCGATCGCGGCGCGCACCGGCCTGCCGGTCGTTGCGGTTCTGTACCGCCTGGCGCCTGAAAATCCCTATCCAGCCGCGCTCGACGATGCGCTTGCAGTCTATCAGGCGCTCGAAAACGACCGGAAGGCGAACCGGATCGCGGTGTTTGGAACATCGGCGGGTGCGGGCCTGTCGGGGCAGTTGGTGGCGAAGCTTGCGAGCATGGGCCGGCCAATGCCCGCGGCGCTCGGTTATCTGTCGGGCAACGCCGATTTGTCGGTCCGCGGCGATTCCGAAAGCTGGATGCCGGGTCCCGGCTTCGACTGGGTCGCAGCCTATGCGGGCCAGACGCCGCTCACCAATCCTATCATTTCGCCGATCCGCGGCGACGTCTCGCGCTTTCCGCCGACATTGCTTCTGACGAGTTCGCGCGACTTCCTGCTGAGCCCGACGTCGATCTTCGCCCGAACTCTGCATGAGAAGGGAGTCGATGCAAGGCTCGTGATGTTTGACGGGCTGCCGCACGCCTTCTGGGCGTATATGCCAATCCCCGAGAGCGATCAGGCGAACGAGATCGTCGCTCGCTTTCTGAAAGAGAAACTCGACGCCGCGGCAAAATAGGGCCGCGTTTCAGCCGCCCGCCAAATGATCGCGGTATTGATCGCGAAGTGCCTTCTTGTCGATCTTGCCCGTCGCGGTAAGCGGCACCGTGTCGAAGAGGATATCGTCGGGCAGCCACCAGCGGACCACGCGCGTCTCCAGATGCGCGCGGATTTCGGCCGCGGTGACGGCTGCACCTTCATGCGCTTCGATGACAAGTAGTGGGCGCTCTTCCCATTTCGGATGCGCGACGCCGATCACCGCCGCAATGCGGACGCCGGGGCAGCCGACGGCGGCATTTTCCAGGTCGATCGAACTGATCCACTCGCCACCCGACTTGATAACGTCCTTCGCGCGATCGGTGAGGCGCAAGAAACCGAAGCGGTCGATCGTGCCGATGTCGCCCGTGTCGAACCACCCATTGACGCCGGCGGCGGGCAGGTCCGGATAATAGCGGTCGACCACCCACGGTCCGCGTACTTGCAGCCTGCCGGCCTGCTCGCCGTCCCAGGCAAGCGGGGCGCCGCTGTCGTCGATGATGCGCAACTCGATACCGAACTGCATCCGGCCCTGCCGGGTCAAGATCGTCTCGGTCGCAAATTCCTCGCCATCGGCGAGCAGAAGCGGTGTGGGGGTCGAGATCACGCCCAGAGGATTCGTCTCGGTCATTCCCCAGATCTGGAGTACCGTGACGCCATATTTCTCGCGGAAGGTTTCGGCCATCGCGCGCGGGACGGCTGATCCGCCGATGACCAGGCGCTTCAGATCGCCGACGCCTTTCCCGCTGGCTTCAAGATGGGCGAGATACATGGTCCAGATTGTCGGCACGCCGCCGGAAAAGGTCACGCCTTCGTCCAGGATCAGATCGGACAGGCTCGCGCCGTCCATCCGGTCGCAGGGCAGCACAAGCTTGCAGCCGTTGATCGCGGCCGTGAAGGGCAAGCCCCAGGCCGTTGCGTGATACATCGACGAACAGGGCATGATCGTGTCGAAGGCGCTGAAGCCGAACGCGCTGCTGAGCCCGGCCGCCATGCCGTGAAGCACGATCGACCGGTGGCTATAAAGCACGCCCTTGGGATCGCCGGTCGTGCCCGACGTATAACAGAGAAAGGCCGCGGCATTCTCGTCGAAGCGCGGCCAGTCGAAAGCGCCATCCTCGGCGCCGATCAATTCCTCGTAGGGCGCACCGAGCTCGATGAAATGTTCGACAGAGGGAAGCAACGTTTTCAGCCGCGCGACAAGGTCGGCGAGGTTGCCGTCGAAGAAGAGGATGCGGCTGCCCGCGTGGTTGATCGTGAAGGCGATTTGCTCGTTGCTGAGCCGCGGGTTGGCCGTATGCAACACGGCGCCGATGCCGGGAACGGCGTAGAAAAGCTCGAGGTGACGGTGCGTATTCCACGCAAGCGACGAAACGCGGTCGCCGCTTTCGATGCCGAGCGTCCCAAGCATCTGCGCGACTTGCCGCGACCGTTGCTCGCAACCCGCCCAGTCGTAACGCCAGACCGGCTCCCCCGCGAGTTTCGAGACGATCTCGCGCTCGCCGTGAGCCCGCGCGGCATGTGTCAGGATCGAACTGATCTGCAGCGGAAAATCCTGCATCAAACCAGGCTGCATCGTCTCTCCTTTTCGCGGGCGTTATCAGCGCGCCAGTTGGAAATATTTGCCGTCCCGCAACCATTGCAGCCTTTCGTCGCGCAAGGCTCCGCGGCGGACCTTGCCCGCATCGCTGCGCAGCGCTTCGGATACAACCTCATAGCTTTCGGGGCATTTATATTTCGCGAGCCGAGTGCGGACGAATGCGTCGACGGCATCGAGCGACAAATCGCCACGTCCTTGCAAGATCGCGTGAACACGCTGGCCCAGATCATCGCACGGCAAGCCGACGACGACGGCATCGTCAACCTCGGAACATTCGCTCAGCGCTGCTTCGACTTCGGCAGCATAGATATTTGCGCCGCCGCGGATGATCATGTCGGTGCGCCGGTCGGAAAGGAAAAGATATCCGTCCGCATCGACATAGCCAAGGTCGCCGAGCGAGAGCCGGCCGTGGCCGTCGAGCTTCGCGTCGGCGCCGATATAGTGGAAGTTCGTACCGGCATCGCCGCCGAAATAGATTTCGCCGATTACGCCCGGGGGACAAGGCGCGCCGTCCTCGTCGAGAATGGTGACGAGTTCGGGCGGCGCCTTGCCGACGGATCCGCGTTTGGCGAGCCATTCTTCGCCGGTGATGAACAGCGCGGCACCTTCGGTGCCGGCATAGACTTCGAAAATGCGGTCGGGGCCCAACCAATCTATCCATGCCTGCTTGAGCCAGGGCGGGCAGGCGGCGGCCATATGGACGACGTGTTGCAGGGAAGAGACGTCGTAGCGGCTGCGGACATCCTCGGGCAGGTTCCAGATGCGCTGCATCATCGTCGGCACCATGCACACCCACTCGACGCGTTCCTGTTCGATCAGGCGCAGCGCTTCTTCGGGATCGAAGCGCGCCATGCCGATCACGCGCGTGCTAGCGAGAAGGGCCAAATTGGTGAAAAGAAAAGGCGCGTTGTGATAAAGCGGCCCGGGGTTGAGCATCACGCCGCCTTGCGGCATCCGGACGAGGTTGGTGAGGCCCTGCAACCGTTCGCCAAAGCGCGCGGGGGCGTGGTCGACGATCAGTTTCGGACGGCCGGTCGATCCCCCGCTGGTCACGGCTTTCCAATGCGCGGCAGCGAGCCCGGACGGGACTTCCAATCCGACATCGTCATCTTTCCCCGGCGCAAGCTGTGTCACGCCTTCGGGCTGATCGCCATCGCGGATCAGCACCCGAGGCTCGGCAAGCTCGACAATCTGTGCAAGTTCATGCCCGGGCAATTTTGTCGGTAGGATGCAGGGTGTCGCGCCCGCGCGCCATGCCGCGAAGCTGCTGATATGATGTTCAGTCCCGTTCGGCAGGGAGACGGCGACGAAATCGTCGGATTCTACTCCGAGCGAGACCAGTCGCGCAGCGCGTGCGGCAGAGCGTGAGTCGAGATCCGCCCAGCTCAGACGTTCGCCCGGATAGGTAATCGCGGTCTCACCCGCAGTTGGTCCGGTTCCGAATGCCGCTATTATGTCGCCGAAGCTCGGATCGGTCATGCGCTACTCCGTCGGGGGCAGAAGGCCATAGCTGTCGATGAAATCGGCAGTGACGCCATTTGTCCACCCGAAACCCGTCTGGGGCGCATATTCTCCGCCGCCGCCGATCGTCGCCGTCTCGACGTCGTATTTCTCGAACAACAGGCCGGTTCGTGCAAACGTCGCGGCGACGGTGTGGACCCAACGTCGCGCGATCTCGCCGGCGAGTCTGTCATGGCGGTAACCCCGGAAGCCGGCGACGGCGATCCACTGCAGCGGCGCCCATCCGTTCGGGCTGTCCCACTGCTCGCCGGTCGCGACAAGCGTGGTACGCAGGCCGCCGGGCGCCAGCAATTCACGCTTGACCGCGATGGCCGTGTGATCAGCGTGGGCTTGCGTTGCTGCGCCAACGAGAAGCGGAGCCAGGGCCGCGGCGGTCAGGGCCGGACGAACGGCGCCGCGCTCGATGTCATAGTCACAGAAATATCCGCCTGCAGCGTTCCACAGATGGCGGGCCATCGCATCGTGCCGCTCCGCCGCCAGCCGAGAAAAATCTCCGGCCTCTTCGTCGCCGCTCGCCGCAATCGCGATCTCGAGACCGAAGAGGAAAGCGTTGAGATCGACCGGCGCGATCGCGGTGGTACGGATCGAAGGCAGCGTCGCATCGCCTAGCCAGCGTGACGAGAAGTCCCAGCCGCTTTCGGCACCCGCGCGCAGATCGCGATAGACCTCTTCCGGCTTTCGGTCGCTCGATGCCGCCGTTTCCACATCCTCGCGCCAGCTTTCGTCACGCGGCGTATCGCGCGGATCCCAATAGCGATTCAGCAAGGCGCCATCGGCAAGGCGAACCACGCGAGCAGCGCTAGAACCGGGTTCGAGATTTTGGGCGCCTGCCATCCACCACGCATGTTCGCGCTTCATCGCCGCCAGACGTCGTGCGGCAGCGTCGGACCCTTGGTCTCCAAGCAACTCGACCATCATATGGTAGAGCGGCGGCTGCGAACGCCCCAGATAATAGGTGCGCGTCCCGTTGGGAACATGGCCGTGCGTTTCGATCAGATCGGTCATCGCATCGACCACACCGGTCGCCAATTCGGTCTCGCCGTCGCGGACGAGGCCCAGCATCGTGAAAAAGCTGTCCCAGTAATAGATTTCGCGAAAGCGTCCGCCGGGCACGACGTGGCGATGTTTGACGGGCAATGCCGACCCGCGATCCGCTTGACGATCGGGTGCGCGGGCAAGCTCTTTCCAGAGCAGGCGAATATGATCGCGGAGCGGCTCGGCGGCGGCGGCCGGCTTGCCGCATATGGCAGTCGGAAGGTCGAAATTGTCGGCGACGAAAGCGCGAAGCGCTTCGTCGCCCGATGGCAGGCGCGCGAAATCGCGCATGATGTCCGCCACCATCCGTTTGGGCAGTGCGTCGACGAACGTCTTGCCGTCGGCCAGAATCGCACGCTCCTGCACCTTTGCGAGAAGTGGGCCATACAGGTCCGCCGGGCTGGGTGACGAAATCATGGCCGAAGGTCTGGATCAGGCCGCAAGGTGGCGGCTGAAAAATGCGGCTTGTGCCGCCAGCGCGTCTTCGGTTTCGGGACACTCCATATACGCCCAGAAGGCGTGGAGCATGCCTTCATAGACCATAAGATCGGCATCGACGCCGGCTTTGCCCAGAGCCAGGTGGAATCGCACGGTCTGGCTCAGCAACTGGTCGCGCGTGCTGGTCATCAGCAGCGTCGGCGGCAACCCCGACAGATCGCCGTAGAGCGGCGATAACAGTGCGTCGGTCCGCTCTGTCCCGCTGCTATAATCGGCCAGGGTGTCTGGCGCGCTGCGCGATCCCATGATCGAGGGCAAAAAAGCTTCGCAGTCGCTGATCAGTGCGAGGTCGGCCGACCCGGAAAAAATGCCGGCGGCCGCCGGCATCGGCAGGCCTTCGGCCTTGATCCGTGCCAGCAGCTGGCCCGTCAGAACGGCGCCCGCCGATGTGCCATAGATGCCGATCGATGCGGCATCCCGCTGCGACAGGGCGTCGCGGTACACCGCCAAAGCATCGTCCACCGCCGCAGGAAAGGGATGCTCGGGCGCCATACGGTACATCACCGTCACGACCGTTATTCCCGTCAGCCCGGCAATCGGAATGGTTTCGGTCTCCGACCCGGAGTCGACCATGAACCCACCGCCGTGAAAGTTGATCAGCAACCGTTTGTCGGCTGCCCAATCGCTCCCACGGTGCCGCACGAACTTCACCGGAACACCGGCGACGGTGCCTTTCTCGACCTCGACATCGAACCGCTTCGCACGGCTCTTGTTCATCGGCTTCAGATAGTTGGCTGCGGCCGCGCGCACGCCCCTGCGCGTGATCGCGTTGCGCATCAGCGTTGCGGTCAATTCAGGAGCCGAACCGCTTTTCAACATGGGTTCCATGACGGCCCGCGCCTCCGCGCTGACGGTCGGCGCGAAGGGCGGCTGGATGGGGCCGGCTTTCGCTCCCATGGGCTTAACCCCCGAACCGGTAGCCGATCCGCAGCCCATACATGCGCGGCTCGCTATAGGTCAGGCCGACCATGCCCGACGACTGCGCATATTGATCGAGCACACCGACCGGCTTCGCCTCGTTGGTGAGGTTGTTGACGAACAGGGTGAGGTCGATGGGCCGTCCGCCAATATCCTTCACCCCGATGCTGCCGTTGAGCAGGCCATAGGCGGGCAGGAAATTATAGAAGGAGCTGTTTGTCTGCGCGGTCGAGACCTTGGTCTGGCGAACATAGTTCAGGGCCAGCACCAGTTCGCCTGCACGCCCCAGAGGAGTCTCATACGAGCCCCCGATCGAGAACTTGTGCTTGGGCGTGTAGGGGAAAGGCGCGCCGTTGAGGATCTCCCCGGCGCTCGCGTCGGTGACTTGGGTATAGCGCGCATCGATGTACGAATAGCTGCCGTTCAACGTCAGCCCTTCGACCGGCATGACCGCCAGGTTCAGTTCGACGCCCTGGATCTTGCCCTTCGCCGCGCTGCGCGTGACGTTGAGCAGCACCGTGCCGCTCGGCGTGTTGACCGCTTCCGCCGTCGTGCGCTGGATATTGTCATAGATGCCGCGATAGGCCGCGACATTGGCGCGGACGTCGACCGTGCCGAGCGAGAATTGCGACTTCATGCCGACCTCGATGTCGGAAAGCCGCTCGGGTGCATACGTGCGGAAGGCAGAGCCGACCGGTACCGGCCCGTTGACACCGCCTGATTTATAGGCGTCGCGCGCGGTGACATAGACGTGAACGCCGGGCGTCACATCATAATCGAGCGTGGCGCTATAGCTCGGATAATCGCTGTCGACGGAGCCCGAGACTGCGGGCGGGCCGCCGATCGTCTGCGAGGTAAAGCTATGCTCCCAAGTGTAGCGCAGGCCGCCCGTCACGCTGAGGCCGGTCAGTGCGCCCGACAGCTTGCCAAGATCGACCGTCGCTTGTCCAAACACCGCCTCGCTCTTGTTCGTCTGCGTGAAGTAGCCCGAAATTGTGGGCACCAATGTGCCGATCGGGAAGAAGACATAGGTCTCGATCCCCGCCGGATCGGACCAGCTTTGCCGGTCGAGATAGCCGCCGATGGAGAAATCGACCGCATCGTCGAACAACGTGCCCTGCAACTGCAGTTCTTCGGTAAAGAAATTGGGCGCAATGGTCGGGATGCGTCCGCGCTGCCCAGCGATCGGAAAAGGCATGGCATCATAGTCATAGCCATAGATGGTGCGCAGTTCCGAATAGCTGATGATGTTGCGCAGCTTGATCGTGTCGCTCAGTTGCACCGACGCCTGGTTGATCGCCTGCCAATATTTCGTCTCCGAAAACTGGTCCAGATCATAGGAGACGCGGCGCGGACCCCGTGCCTGCTGTTCGGCGACCGCGGTCAATACGCCGGGATAGAAGGCTGCCACCGGAAGGAAGCCCAACCCCAGCGCCGTGGCGTCAAAACCCGCCGCGGGATTATACGCGCCGAGCACGGTGCCGCCGCCATTATTCTCCGAATGATAATAGCGCAGCATCGTATAGAGTTCGATGCTGTCGGTCGGCCGCACGGTCAGGCCAAAGCGGAAGCTTTCGTAAGCGAGGTTGTCATAATCCTTGCCCGCGAAAAAGGGGCCGACGTCCTTCGTATAGCCGTCGCGGCGCCCGACTTCGCCCGCGATGCGCAACAGCACGCGGTCGGGAACGATCGGCGTATTCAACGCACCTTCGATCCGGCGGTCATCATAATTGCCAAGCTGGACGCGGACGTAGCCCTCGAACGCGTCCTTTGGCTTGACCGGTTCGAACAGGATATTGCCGCCCGTGGCATTCTTGCCGAACAAGGTTCCCTGCGGTCCCGCGAGAACCTGGATATTCGCGAGGTCGAAATAGGTGCCGACGCGGCCGTCGATGTTCACGCTATTCGGCACTTCGGCAAAATAATTGACGACGCCGGGGGTCGAGCCGAAAGCCGGCCCTTGACCGCGAAGCGCGAAATAGGCGAACTCGCGGGGGTATCCGCCGCTGATAGTGAACAGCGAGGGGGTGTTGTCGGCGAGCGACGTGCGATCGGTGACGCCCTTTTGCTCAAGCGCCTCATCGGTGAAGGCGGTGACCGCGATCGGCACGTCCTGCAACTTCTCTTCTCGGCGACGCGCGGTCACGATGATATCGTTGAGGCCGCTGTCGGATGTTGCGCGCGTCTCGTCGGCGGGCGCCGCTTCGGCTTGCGCGAAGGCAGCGGCGGGTAGCAGGCTTGCGCTGCTCGCGAGCGCTAACAAAAAGGCGGAACGCATCGACATCATCACTTCCCTCCCAAAGGGTCTCCGGATTCGTCCGGTCGGAAAGAAAATTGCTGAAAATGTTATCGATGTCAATAGGTCTTGCATGGCGGAAAAACGCCAGTATGGTAGGTATTTGTAAAAGCGCTGGTATCGATAACAGAATGAGGATCTAATGGTCGACGCGAGACAATTCGGTGCATGGGTCAGCGAAGAGGCCCAAAGTCTCTTTCACGAAAGCGCTAACGCGCCCATCCCCCCGACCGAAATCGCCGACCTGCGGAAATTTTACGACATCTATAACCAGGGCCTCTTGGGAAAGGCTCTCGACCGCTACGCCGTCACGATCGTCGAGCGTGAGATTGCCGGGGTCAGGGTTCATGATGTGACTCCTGCGGGCGGAGCCAAAACGGGGTCGACGCTGCTGTGCCTTCACGGCGGCGGCTTCATGTGGGGCGACGGCGCAGGCGCTCTCCTCGAAGCTGTGCCGGTTGCTGCCGTTGCCGGTATGCGCGTCATCGCCGTCGATTATCGAATGGCGCCCGAGCATGTCTTCCCTGCAGCGGTCGACGATGTGCTTGCGGTTTACGCAGCGCTACTCAGCGAGCAAAATGCCGCAAGCATCGGCATATTTGGCTGCTCGGCGGGGGCGATGCTAACCTCTGAGGCCATTGCCCGGATCGCAAGCGAAGAACTGCCAATGGCCGGCGCGGCTGCGCTTCTCCATGGTGCCGGTCTCGAGTTTGGCGGCGATTCAGGGCTAGTGGCACAAATCCTTGATCCGAAGCTGGCGGCGCAGGGCGGCGCGCTGCCCAATATGGAGGATTTCCCTTACTTCACGGGCGCCGATGCCGCCGATCCCCTTGTGCTGCCGGGGCATCATCCCGACTGCCTCGCGCTCTTTCCGCCGACGATGCTCGTCACTGCGATGCGTGACTTTGCGGCAAGCGCCGTGTCAGTGATGCACCGGCGGCTGCTGGCGGCGGGAGTCGGTGCGCAGCTCGTGATGTTCGACGGCCTGTGGCATGCGCATCACATGGATGTCAGCCTGCCGGAATCGCGCGAAACCTATGACATTTTGGCGCAATTCTTTCTCCAGCATCTAAGCGAGGTTCCCGCTCAAAGCTGAGCGAGATCAACTGGTCTCGCGCACCACAAGCTCGACCGGAAGGGCGCCCATGGCGTCGCCGACCTTCGCTTCGACCATATTGACGATCGCGGTGCCGAGTGCGCGCCCTGCTGCAATGCCGTCCTGCCGGATCGTCGTGATGGCAGGCCGATGCACACTCGCGACGGGGGCGTCGTCAAAGCCGACGATCGCAACATCGCCTGGAACCGTTATATCACGCTCGATCAGGGCGTCGCACGCTCCCGCGGCAATGAAATCGCTGGCCGCGAAAATCCCGTCGAAGATCTTGCCCTCGTCGAGCGCGAACCGGACAGCATCGGCCGCGCCTTCGGGAGTGAAAGGGCAGGGGAATGCTCCGACGAGCATGGCTTCGCTCGACGCGAGCGCTTCGCGGAAGCCGGCAAGCCGCGCGGAAACTTCGGGATGTTTCGTATCGCCGAGAAACAAGAGGCGCGACCGTCCGCGCGCGATCAGATGCTCGGCCGCAAGCCGGCCCCCCATTTGATTGTCGCTGCCGATGACTTTGACATTCACGCCCGGCACAGGTTCGCCCCAGGCGACGATCGGCAGATTGAGCGCGGCGACTTGCCGCAGCCGGTGCGCATTTTCTCCCTGGCCGACGATGATCGCGCCGTCGGCGCCGACAGCGCCTGAAGAGAGGAAATGCTCGTGCGTCGTGAGCAGCGTCGAATAGTTTGCCGGCGTGAGGGTTTCGAGCAGGCCTCCAATGAGCACCAGAAGCAGCGGGTCTGCGTGCGACTGATTTTCGTGCGCATATTGATCAAGAACGACCGCAATTGTCCGCGACTCCCGCGTCCGAAGGCTGCGTGCCGCCACGTTCATTCTGTATCCCACCTGGGTGGCAATCTGGACGATCCGTTTCCGGACTTCGGGGCGAACGAGGTCACTGCCGCGCAGGGCGCGTGAAACGGTAATCGTCGAAACACCGGCCAGCGTGGCGACCATTCCCATGGTTGGCCGTTCGCCATCGCCTAACTTGCTCATTCCCGATCGTCCCCCGAATCCCGCTCTAATCGATCGCGAAATAGCGGCGAACCAGCCCGCCGATCAACTCATTCGCTGCGGCGACCGCCGGAATTGTGATCGGCAGAAACTGAAAGCCGTGCGGTAAACCATCCAGGCGTTGCGCGAGCGTCTCAACGCCCGCCCGGACAAGCGCTGCGGCATAAAATTCGCCATCGTCGCGCAAGGGATCTTCCGACGCAGTCACAACGATTGCGCGGGCCAGACCATCGTGCCGTTCGGCACGAAGCGGCGACGCAAAAGGATCCGAAATTTCAGCATCGCCGAGATAAAATTCACGGCATCCGTCGAGATAGGTTTTCGACAGGACAGGCGCTCCGACCTCGGCGAAAGAGGGAAGCGAGAAGCTCATGTCGGTCGCGGGATGGATCAGCAACTGAAAGTGCGGCTGCGCCTTGCCTTCGTCGCGTAGCCGCAACGTCGCGGCGGCGGTCAGATTTCCGCCAGCGCTTTCCCCGCCAAGCGCAATGCGCTCGGGGTCACAGCCGAGCAACCCCGCCGAGCGGCGTGCCCATTCGAGCGCCGTCATGCAATCTTCGAGACCAGCGGGAAATTTATGCTCGGGCGCAAGACGATAACCTACGCCAAGCACCGCGCAGCCGCTTGCGGCGGCAAGGTGACGCGCCATTGCGTCATGCGTCTCCAGATTCCCGAACATCCAGCCGCCGCCGTGAAGAAAAACGAGCAGGGGCAAGGGCGCGTCCGAGAGTGGGCGATAGAGGCGAACCGGAACGCCGTCGGCGTCGAAATCCTCGACATGATCGACGGGGGCGCCAGGCATTGTCGTGGCCATCAACACCATGTTCGCCCGAAGGAGTGTGATCAGTTCAGGGGTCAGCGCAGGCATCTCGGAAGGCGTGCCGACATGGGCGGCAATATCGGGATCAAGCATGGTCGTCTCGCTTTCAAATGACATCGATAACAATGATCGCACTGATAGATCAAGACGATTGTGAGGAAACAATGCGGTGTGCCAGAGGATCTCTGGCAGTTCTGGCGATCGCGATACCTAAAACCTCGGCGCGGTCACCGCGTATGTTGAAGCGACAAATCTTGAGCAGGCCACCCATGTCCCGCGCGTTCGCCGCGGCCCACGTAAGAGCCACACATCCGCAATTGATGGCTTGAAGTTGTTCACGCGAAATCCAAGCCAGTGTTGTCTAACTCGTGCTTGAGCCCCGAAGCAGACAGTCGGCGGCCGGCCACTAACGACTCGCTAGTATGTCGTAGTGTCGGCCGATGCCGTGCCGGGTGAAGCGCGCGAAACCGCAGCTTCGCAGTCGCGCCTCGATCGCATCGGCATCGGTCCAGCGCGCATCGACCTCATAGAAGATCGCCGCTATCCGGTTGCGATGCGCCGACGCCATCAGCGCTTCGATCACCGTCTCCTCATGCCCCTCGACGTCGACCTTCACGATCAGGGGTGCGTCGCCTTCGAGCAGCGTATCGACGCCCGATATGCCGAGGATGCGGATTTCCTCGCTGCCGTCCGCCGCCGCCTCGCGCAGGCTCGCCACTCCGCTATGCGCGCCGTCGGTCGCGATCCGCGCCATCCCCGAATGTAACGACACGGCGGCATGGACCGGACGGATCGTGGCCGCAGCGCCGTTCAGCGCGATATTGTCGCGCAGCAGGGCGAACGTCGCCGCAACCGGCTCAAACGCGATCGCGGCCGCGCAATGCGGGTTGCGCGCCGCGAGTAGGCTGTACAGCCCCTGGTTCGCCCCGATGTCAACGAAAGCGAAGGGCCGATCCTGCGCCGCGATATAGCCCGACAAGGCCCGGCCGTAGGTCGCATAACGGCAATATTGAAAGGTCCGGTCGTGCCAGTTCGCGCGCATCCGCACGCCATAGCGCGACCAGACGACAGGCTCCGACCGCGCGAGCGGCAGCGCGGTCAGCAGATGCACCCACGCCTTGTGCAGCGTCTTCTTCACCCCATAGTCGAGGAAGTTCGCGAGCGGGGAGGGGGCCGCGATGCTCATTGGCGCGCCATATAATCGAGGATCGCCTCTGCCGCGCGCTCGGACGAGGGTCGCTCCTGCAGGTCGAAGCTGTAGGCAAACAGACTCTCCTGCCGCTCGCGCATCGGCGGGGTCAGGCGTGGCACCTTGGCGAAGGCGGCCTCGAACTGTGCGAAGCTGCCCAGCACATGCCCGCTGCGCCAGTGCGCGAAGTCGGGGTTGTCCTGCCACGCATGCCCGCGCGGGTTGAGAAAGAAGCAGGGCCGCGGACGCCGGATGAATTCATACACTTGGCTGCTTGCATCGCCCATGTAGATGTCGGCTGCGTCGGTGTAGGTCATGTCGAGGCAGGCGGAGCTGCCGGTGTCGATCAGCATATGATCCTGCTCATAATCTCCCGGTCGCGGGCCGCGGTTCCAGCCCAGCGCGAACGGTGACAGCGACGCTGTGATCCGCTTCTTGAACAGCATCACATGCGGCGCGAAAATGAAATTGTATCGGTCGCTCTTCGCGAACCAGTCGAGAATCTGCGGCCCCATCCGGTACCAGGACGACAGCGCCGGCGAGGGATGCGGGCTATAGAGGACGGTCGGCTTGTCCTTCGCGAACAGCCGAGGATGCTCCGGCGGCGCGAGGTCGAACTTCGGATAGCCGACGATCGCATGGCCGTCGTCTTTCAGAAGCGCGGCCTCGGCCAGCCGGTCGCGGACCTTCTCGCCCGATAGTAGCACCAAGTCGAACCCCCCGCTCGCCTTGTCGAAACCGACCGCGCGGTCGCCCGCGCCATGGCGTGTGTGGACCAGCTTTAGCGACTTAAGGCCGAACAGGGATTTGAGCATCAGCGAGGTCTTCTCGGGCACCACCAGCGCATCGAGCTTGCGGAAGCGGTCGAGGTTGCGGTGAAGCGTCGAGATGATGTCGGCAGGGATCGCCCGCCCACTCGCCCGGTTCGCGGCGCGCGCTATTCTGGAGGGTGGGCGCAGGCGGACGATCTCGGGGATGGGGCCCGGTGTCGCGGCCGCCATGCGCCGAACTTCACCCTCGCAGCCCTCGGACACGAGCACGCTCACGTTGGCATTGGTGCCGCGTCGGAGCAGCGCCAGCGCGACCGGTAGCGCATGCGCGACCTGATGCCCGCCATGATGGTTGAAGAGAAAGCCGATATGCATCGCGCTCACGCCCGCCAATCCAGCACCGGCCAGCCGCGCGCCGCGGCAATGCCGCGCATCTTCGCCGACGGGTTAACGGCGATCGCCTCGTCGGCCAGCTCGAACATCGGCAGGTCGGAGGCATGGTCCGAATAGAAACGTATATGCGCTGCGTCGCGGGCGATCGCTGACCGCTTCATATAGGCTTCAACCAATGCGCGCTTGTCGGCGCCGTAGCAATTGGCCGACATGATTGCCGGTGTCAGGCGGCCGTTTTTCCAGCCCGATGCGGTCGCGACGACGTCGCCGATGCCCAACCGGCGCGCCAGCGCGGCGGTGTAGAAATGCGGCGCCGCGGTCGCGAGGACGATCCGCCGTCCGGCCTTCCGCTCGGCCTCGATCAGCGCGACGCCCTCGGCATAGAGCCCGCGCGCAACCAGATGCCGCGCGAAGCGATCAGCGAGCCGCGCCGCCTCGCGCTCGGGCAGCCCGCTGCCGAGCGCCATCCAATGCATCGCCTGTTTCATCCGGCAACGCGGGACCAGTTTCAGCGCATAGAGTGTCGCGACCGGCAGCAGCAGCGGGAGAAGGAGCAGGCGCCAAGGTGCACGGCTGCGTACCGCGAACCACAGGAAGGGGGTGTAGGTCGGCAGGATGGTAAGCGTGCGGTCGAGGTCGAAGATCGACAGCGCCGCCTGCTGCGGCCGGGGGGCGGAGGCCGCATCCTTTGTCTGCCGTTGTACCTTTGCCATCGCCTGCTCCTTAGCGAATGACAGTGGCAGCGCGGCCTGACGCGCCGATGGAGCATTCATTTGATTTTCGACATGTTCGCCCCGCGGCTGGCGATTTCACCAGTCAGCCGGTAACGGAGAGGCGATGCAGATATTGCTGATCGAGGATGACGCTCGCGTTGCGGAGCATATCGGCAAGGGGCTGAAGGCCGCCGGGCATCTCGTCACGGCCGAGGATGACGGGCGCAAGGGGCTGCTGCGCGCGGCGTCCGAGAGCTTCGACCTGATCATCGTCGACCGGATGCTGCCCTATGTCGACGGCCTGACCATCGTCCAGACGATCCGAGCGACCAGCGATACCACGCCGGTGCTGTTCCTCAGCGCGCTCGGCGAAGTCGACGAGCGTGTCGCAGGGCTGCGCGCAGGCGGCGACGATTATCTGACCAAGCCCTTCGCCATGTCGGAATTGCTCGCGCGCATCGACGTGCTCGGCCGCCGCGGCCCAGCGATCGTCGCCGAGACGAAGCTCAGCGTCGGCGACCTCGACATCGATCTGCTCGGCCAGCAGGTGCGTCGCCAGGGCCGCGCGATCGATCTCACCGCGCGCGAATTTCGCATCCTGACCTATCTCGCGCGCAACGAAGGGCGCGTGGTGACGCGCTCGATGTTGCTCGAACATGTCTGGGACTATCATTTCGACCCCCAGACCAACATCATCGACCAGCATGTCAGTCGCCTTCGGCAAAAGGTCGATCGCGGCCATGGCGTGCCGCTGATCCATACGGTGCGCGGCACCGGCTATGTCATGCGGGCAAGCGCGTGAGCCTGCCATCCCGCCGCGGGATCTGGCGCAGCCTGACCGTGCGGCTGGCGCTCGTGTATGTCGCGCTCTTCCTGACCTCCACCGCAGCGATGTTCGGCGCGTCCTATTGGTTCGGGGTCTATCAGCCGATGTTGAAGGAGGCGGCGGTGGTCAAGCGCGAGGCCGGCTCCCTAGACGCGGTCGACCGCGCCGGTGGACGCGACGCGCTGCTTCGCGCCCTGCAGATTCGCGAGAGGACGGGCCACCGTCGGGCGTTTCATGCCTTGTTGTCGCGCGATGGCAAGGCCGTGACCGCCAACCTGCCGAGCTGGCCCGATCGCGCCATCGCCGACTGGCAGCTTCTCGATGCCGACGTGTCGTTCCTTGGCACCGAACAGGATTATGCCGCGCTGTCGGTCGAACGCCGCCTTGACGATGGATCGCGCCTGATCGTCGGCCGCGATGTCGAGGATATCGACGATCGCGACGAAATCTTCTCGACGGCTGCCGTGTGGCTGATCCTGACCGCTGCGGCGCTGGCGATCGGCGGCAGCATCGCGATGGGCCGCGCCGTCGGGCGGCGAATCGACGCGGTGTCACAGACCGCGCGCCGCGTGATGGCGGGCAGTTTGACTGAACGCATCCCGCTCCGCGGTACCGGCGACGACTTCGACGAGCTCGCAGAAACTCTCAACCGGATGCTGGGCCGGATCGAGGAAGCGGTCGAGGCCGTTCGGCGGGTGTCGGACAATGTGGCGCATGAGCTGCGCACGCCCTTGGCGCGCCTCCACGCCGACCTCGACGACCTCCGCAACACCGAAGACGAAGGCGAGCGGCAACGCCTCGCAGAACAGGCCTCGGCGGAGGCCGCGCGGCTGCAGGCGATCTTCGACGCCCTGCTGCGCATCGCGCGGATCGAAAGCGGGCGACACCATGCCGGCTTCAAATCCGTCGATCTTTCGACCCTGCTCGCTGACGCAGTCGAATTTCACCTCCCCGATGCCGAAGCACGAGAACAGCGGATCGAGAGCGACATCGCCCCCGGCCTGACGCTCGACGCCGATCCCAATCTTCTGTTTCAGGCGGTCTCGAATCTGCTCGACAATGCCATCAAATATGGCGGCAACGGCGGCACAGTGAAGGTCAGCGCCGCCAGGGCCGGGGCGGGCGTAACGATCGAAATTGCAGATTCCGGCCCCGGCATTCCACCCGCCTATCGCGAGAAGGTGACCGAGCGCTTCTTTCGTATCCCCGATACCGCAGGCGAAGCGGGAACCGGGCTCGGCCTGTCGTTGGTCAACGCGATCGTTGCGCGCCACAACGGTGAACTGCGTATTGGAGACTCAGCGTCGGGCGCTCGCATAAGTCTGATATTTGGCGACTCATTCAGCGGAAGTTAGCGGCTGCCTACGTGCATAGAAAACGTAAAGCGGACTGTCTCAAACCGGCCGTAATCGCCTCGCCGGAATCGGGGAATTCAAGGCCCGCGTGCGTCGAGCGGGCATTCCGCTTTGGCAGTCAGCCAAGCCAGTCATTGACGACCGTCACCCCATCGGATTATGTCAATTAAGTTCACGAGTTTTGGGGTAGGTAATGCGAACCAGTCAGGCCGTTGCGAAAGCCGCTCGCATTGCTGCGAACAGAACGGCCACCATCGAGCGCGGGGTGTCTCGAAGCTGGGGGGAAACGGGGGCCAGAGTCTCGCGCCTCGCTGCGGCGCTGGTTTCAAAGGGGCTGGCTGCGGGCGACCGGATAGCAGTTCTCGCCAACAACGGTACGTCCTACTTCGAGGCTTGGTTCGCTATCCCGTGGGCGGCGGGCGTGATCGTCCCTCTCAACACGCGGCTCGCGTTGCCCGAACTTGCGTTTCAGCTTGGCGATGCCGGGGTTCGGCACCTGCTGTACGGCACCGAATATGGTGAGACCGCCCGTGCACTCTTGGCGCAGGGGGTCGTGACGTCCATCCTCGCGATGGATGGAGACAGCGTCGACAGTTGCGATACGCTGATTGCAGCGACGCCGCCGATCGACGAGGTCGCAGCGTCGATCGACCTTGCGGGCATTTTTTATACCGGCGGAACGACCGGCCTCCCGAAGGGCGTGATGCTCAGCCATGCCAATTTGACGGCGATGGCCTCGAACCTGCTCGCGCATATCGATTTTCGGGAAGGTGACGTGCTCTTCCACGCCGCGCCCATGTTTCATCTTGCCGATATCGGCACCTTGTTCGGCACCATGGCGGCAGGCACGCATGTATTTCGTCGGCAACTAGATGCCGAGACGATGATCGAGGATTTCATCGAACATCGCGTGACGCATTGTTTCACCGTGCCGACGATCATTGAGCGACTGGTTGGCTCGCCGAGCTCGCAGGGGCGCAGCTTCGATGCGCTCCGCATTCTGGGCTATGGCGGAGCTCCGATGACTTCTGGTTCGCAGGCGGCCGCTCGCGCGCGGTTTCCGAATGCCGGATTTTGCCAGGGTTATGGCCAGACCGAATTTCCTGCCGCGACGATATTGACGCCGGAAGATCATCTGTCGGACGATCCGGCCAAATTAGGCAGCTGCGGGCGTGCCTGTTTTGGGTATGATATTCGTATCGTCGATGACGAAGGTGGCGAATGTCCGGCAGGAACGGTGGGCGAAATCGTTGGCCGCGGCGACAATGTCATGATGGGATATTGGAACAGGCCCGAAGAAACGGCCGAGGTACTCCAATACGGCTGGATCCACACCCGCGATGCCGGGCGCATGGATGAAAATGGCTATATTACCGTCACCGACCGTCTGAAGGACATGATCGTCTCGGCGGCGGAGAATATCTATTCGATTGAGGTTGAAAATGCCCTCAGCTGGCATCCCGCGGTCGCCGAGGTGGCGGTCGTCGGCCTACCCGACAGCGAATGGGGCGAGCGCGTCCATGCAATCATCGCGCTGGCCGACGGTGCCGCCGAACCCGGCGCCGAGGAGCTGGCCGATTTCTGCAGAGAACGGATCGCGCGCTACAAGGTGCCCAAAAGTTTCGAGCTGCGCCGCGAGCCGCTGCCGCGCTCGGCGGCGGGCAAGATATTGAAGCGAAACCTGCGCGCCGAAGCGCTCGCCGCCGACGACTGAGGCGTCAGGCTGCATCGCTGGTGGCGCGGATCGATCGCTCGACGGCGCTGCGTCCGGTCCACAGAATCACCGCCGCCAGGGCCAGCGATACAGCCGATGTTGTCGCGAGCGATGCAGGCAGGGTGCCGAAGACATGATCGCTGAGCATTCCGATGACGAGCGGTCCCAGCCCCATGCCAAGCAGCGTGACGACGAGCAGATAGATCGCCATCGCGCGACCGCGCATCGCTGCCGGAGTCAGAAGCTGAACCGTCGTTGCCTGTAGCCCGCCGAGTATCGAAGACAGAAAGGTGCCCAGTCCGAGCAGGATGAGCACCCATCGGGTGTTTGCGGACAGATAGGCGGTACCAAGCGCAAGAAATTGCGGCGGCAGCGTCGCGAGAACGAGCAGCACCGGCGCGTGCACGGTGCCGCGCCGCGCGAGCCGGTCGGAAAGAATGCCGCCGGTCAGGACTCCGGCAAAGCCGCAAACCCCGACGACGACTCCGAGCGCAAGGCCGATTTCGGCAGGGCCCATCGCATGCTCGCGCGCGAGCAGCGCGGGCCCCCATAACAGGGGGATATAGGCGGAGATCACGGCGCAACCATAGCCGATAAACACCGTCGCAAAGGCCGCCCGGTGGCGCCGCATCGTGGCCAGCAATTCGCCGAATCCGGGTACCGGCCGGCCGCCGTCGTTGCGCGGAGCCTCGCGCATCGTCGCTAACAAAAGGAGCGCAAGCGGGAGTCCCAGCAAGCCGACGAGCAGCATCGCCAGCCGCCAGCCCTCGATCATCCCCCAGCCGGGGATGTCGATGCTTGTCCGTGCAGCCCATTCGGCGATCATGCCGCCAAAGCCCATCGCGAGCCCGCCGCCGAGCACGACGCCGGACGAGTAGATCGAGATTGCAAAACCCAGCCGCTCGGGTGGAAAGCGGTCGGCGATCGTCGATAGCGCGGCAGGCGATAAGGTGGCTTCGCCCACCCCGACGAGCGCGCGCATCAACAGCAGCCCGCCAAACCCTGCGACGAGACCGCTCCCCGCCGTCGCGAGGCTCCAGCCGACCAGCCCGAACACGATCAGGTTGCGCCGGTTGGTCCGGTCGGCCGCGGCACCGAATGGTACGCCCAGAACGGTATAGAAGAGGACGAAGCCGAAGCCGACAAGGAGCCCGATCTCGGTATCGCCCAGCCCGAATTCGGTGCGGATCGGTTCGACGAGGAGGCTGATGAGAACGCGGTCGAGGAACGACAGCATATAGGCGAGCATCAGCAGAACGACGATATAATAGCCGTAGCCCAGCGCGGGCCCGCGGCTCGCGCCGCCACCCTCCGAACTCAAAACGCGGCCTTCAACCAGTCATCAAAGAGCTGCACGCCTTCCTTCGCCTTGTCGGGCTGGCCGATCAGATAATGTTCGGCGCCCGCGATGACATGATGCTGCTGCGGCGCCTTTTCAGCGGCCGCCATCAGCCGCGCCGCATGGCTGGGGGTGCAGGCGTCGTCGGCGCCATGCTCGATCACCAGCATCGGCACCGAGACGCGCGCAGCGCAGCGAATGCCGTCGGCGTTGCTGTCGTCATAGGACCATTGCGAAAGCCAGCTGCGCAGTGTCGAGAATCGCGCGAGGCCCGTCGGCCCGTCATTGGCCATGCGCGGATCGCCGAGCATGCACCAGTTGGGCTTGCGCTCGCTCGGTTCCAGCGTCGCGTCGATGAACCGTGGGTCCGCCATCGTCCCATGCGTCGTAAAGCCGCGTTCGTCATGCGGGTGCGGCCCGGCCTCGATTGCCGCGAGCTCGTCCTTGACCCAGGCAGTGATGCGACGGTTGCGCGCGATCTGCGCTGCTCGATACCGCTCGATGAAAGCATCGTCATAGGGGGGCTGGGCGGGATTGGCGGGGTCGTAGATGTTGAGCGACGGATCGCGATCGAACGGACGGCTCTCGTCCGTGATCGAGGGGTCCATCCATTCGGTCAGCGTACGATTGCGCGACAAGTGGGCCGCGAGCAGCGCGATGCCGTCCGCCTGGACCAGCCCGGCGGCGACCAGGTCGACCGGGTCGCCTGCCGGCGTCGCGGTGACGCGCGGATCCTCGGCCTCGGCCTGATAGAACAGCGACAGCGCCCCACCGCCCGACCAGCCGCCGAGGATAACCCGGTCATAGCCGAGCCGCTCCTTGGCATCGCGGATCGCAGCGCCGAAATCGAGCGCGCATTTCTCCATGATCAGCGCGCTGTCATTGCCGCGATAGCGGGTGTTCGCATAAATGACATGCATGCCTGCCCGGGCCATGGCGAGCGGCAGCGGTAGCCACGCGCCGCCGCCGATAGGGTGCGAGAAAATTACAACGGTGTCCGACGGCGTGTCGGGTTTCAGGTGCAGGCATTCGATCGCAACGCGCCCTGGCACCCCGCCATAAGTATCCTTGAAAACGGCGCGTTCTTCGAAAACGACCAGATAGGGGATTTTCTCGACCGCCATCTTCAATGCCCCATCGCCGGCCAGCGGCTCCCACGGTTGCCGAGCGAATTGGCACCAAACTTTTCTTCTTTCAGCGCCCGCGTCCGCTCGCTCCACGCGGCGAGCACGTCCCCGAGATGCGCCTCTTCCTCAGCCATGATCCGTCCATGATCGGGGGTGCGGCAGGTGATCTCCACCTGGATGCCGTTGGGGTCGTACATATACACCGATTCGACAAAATCATGGTCGATCGGCCCGAAGCATTTCACCCCTAGCGCCTTGATGCGGTCCTGCATCGCCAGCATGTCTTCCTTCGTCTTCGCCTCGATCGCGACGTGCATGTCGAAACTATTCTTGGGATCGAACCAGTCGGGGTCGGCATCGAAAGGGGAGTCGAAGAAGGCGATATAATTGCCGTCGCCCAGCTCGAAAAAGATATGCATATACGGCGTTTCGGCGCCGGTCCCGGGGACGGTGTCGATGACCAGCCCCGCCGCAGCCTTCAGCCCCAGCACATCTTCATAGAACCAGCGCGTCTGGGCGGCATCTCGGCACCGAAAGGCATTGTGATGTATCCCGCGAAGGGGCACCGCCGGGGGCGCTTCGGCCATCGCATCTCTCCTCCTTCAGGCCCATTTTGGCCTCTGGTCAAATAGAAGCTCGCGAAGCAGAGATTGTCAAATATATTTACGAATGTCTATGATGAGATCAGGCCAGGACGGGAGTGGAACAGCGATGACGAAGCAGGCAGGCGGACCCTTGGCGGGGATCAGGGTGGTCGAGATGGGGCAGTTGATCGCCGGCCCTTTCTGCGGCCAGCTGCTCGGCGACATGGGGGCCGAGGTCGTGAAGATCGAGCCGCCCGGCGGGGGCGATCCGATGCGCGACTGGGGGCAGGGCGACCCCAAGACCTGGTGGCGCGTGATCGCGCGCAACAAATATTCGGTCGCGCTCAACCTGCGCAGCGCCGACGGGCAGGCCGACGCGCGCGCGCTGATCGCTGAGGCTGATATCCTGATCGAGAATTTCCGCCCCGGCACGCTTGAGAAATGGGGCCTCGATCCGGCCGACCTTCGCGCGTCGAACCCGCGGCTGATCGTGGTGCGTGTCTCGGGTTATGGGCAGACCGGGCCCTATGCAACCCGGGCGGGCTTCGGAGGAATTGGCGAAGCAATGGGCGGTTGGCGCGGCATCGTCGGCTACCCCGACCTGCCGCCCGCCCGCATGGGCGTGTCGATCGGCGATACGCTCGCCGCAACCTATGGTTGCATCGGCGCGCTTGCGGCGCTGCATCACCGTTCGGTCAGCGGCGAAGGACAGGTCGTGGACGCCGCGCTTTACGAATCGGTACTGCAAGTCATGGAATCGCTCATTCCCGAATATGCCGTTGCGGGGACGAAGCGGGCGCGGTCGGGATCGACGCTGCCCGGAATCGCGCCGTCCAACGTCTATCCGTGCCGCGACGGCGAATATCTGATCGGTGCGAATCAGGACATGGTCTTTGCCCGACTTTGCGATAGCATGGGGCGCCCGGAGCTCGCCGATGATCCCCGCTACGCCACGCACCTTGCCCGTGGCGAGCGGCAGGAAGAACTCGACGCGCTGATCGCGGATTGGACGCGGTCGCAGTCGGTCGCTGAACTCGAGGAGCGGATGATCGCGGCGGGCGTCCCGGCCGGACGCATCTATGATGCCGAAACCATGCTTGCCGACCCGCATTTCGCGGCGCGCGAGGCGATCGTCACCGTGGATGATCCGGTGCGCGGGCCGACGCCGATGCAAGGCGTCTTCCCGAAGCTGTCAGCGACACCGGGCAGTATCCGCAAGCCCGCGCCGATCGAGGTCGGCGAGGACAATGACGTCATCTTTGCACGGTGGCTAGGCACCAAGATGGAGCGATAACGTCAAATATATTGACATTATCGCTCCAGCGGCGACAATCCTGCAAAACAGAGATGGGAGAGCAGGATGAGCGAAGCGCTGGCCGACCGCCGGATCCCCAATGGCGACGATTATCTCTCGGCCGATGAATTGGCCACGCTGACCCCCGCGGCCCTGGTTGCGCGGACGGCCGCACTGCGTCCGCTTGTCGCCGAACATGCCGCCGAGGCCGAGCGCCTGCGCCGACCCGTCGATGCGGTGTGGGACGCTCTCCGCGCTAGCGGTTATTTCTATGTCTATGTCCCGCGCCGCTTCGGCGGGCTGGAATTCGACCCCGACACCTATATCAGCGCCACGCTGCCGATTGCGGAAGCTTGCCCGTCGACCGCCTGGGCGGCTTGCTTTGCCGCCGAACATAATTGGTTGATCGCGCAGCTGCCCGAGGCGACGCAGGCTGAGATATGGGGTCATTTCCCCTATGTTATCTCGCCCAGTTGCGCGTCTCCGCCGGGGCGCGCAGAACCTGTCGATGGCGGATTTCGCCTGACCGGCCGTTGGAAATGGGGGTCCGGCGTGATGCACGCCGACTGGGTGATGCTGAATGCGATGGTTCCGGTTCCCGACGGGGCGCCCCCCGACGTCCGCATGTTCATTCTGCCTGCCGGCGACGTCCGCGTCATCGATACCTGGCAGATGGCGGGCATGGCTGCGACGGGCAGCAACGACATCGCGGTCGAGGATGTCTTCGTCGCCGAAGATTATGGCTTCGCGGTCGGACCGGTCCGCTCGGGACGAGGCCATGGGCGCGCCATTCACGGGCATGGGCTGTACGGTTCGCCGATGCTGCCCAATCTGTGCGTCACGGCGGCGATTCCTGCGCTCGGTGCGGCGCGCGGAGCGATCGCGCTATGCCGCGAGCGGCTGACCAGCCATGTAAAGATGGGCGCGAGCTCGACGTCGGTTGAAAAGCCCGCCGCGCAGATGCGGCTTGCGCGCGCCGACATATTGGCGCGCTCGGCCGAACTGGCGATCCGCTCGGTCGCGCGCGAGAATATCGCGGTCGGCGCGATCGACGAACCCGAGCAGACGGTCGAGCGCATCCGCCTGCGGGCGCAGGTCGCCTTTGCGGTCCAGCAATGCGTCGATGCGGTGCGGACGTGTTGCGAGGCGGTGGGTTCGAGCGTCCACAGCCTGTCGAACCCGCTGCAGCGGATGCTGCGCGACGTGCAAGTGATGCAAAGCCACATCGTCTATGATCAGGATATCGCGACCGAACTCCATGGCCGCGCGCTCGTCGGTCTGCCACCCAACTCCGCGCTGTTGTGATTCCGGCAAACGGGCTTGGCAAAGCGCCGCTCTGGCGGGCATAGGGGCGATATGGGCGACACACCACTTCACCGTTCGGATTATCTCATCGTCCCGCTGCTGCAGGGCTTCGAATGGTTCGACGAAAGCCTTCAACGCAGCTTGGTTGCCAATGGTCAGCCTGCGCTGACGCGCCCGGAGTCGATGGTCATGATGCATGTCCAGATGGGCATCGTCCGTCCTGCCGACATCGCGCGCAGCCTGCGTATCACGCGCCAGGCAGTGCATTCGACAATTACATCGCTCATCGAACGCGGCATTTTCGCACTTGAGAATGACCCCGCCGATGGTCGGATCAAGCAGGTCGTTCTGACGCCCCTCGGCAATGCGATGCGCGCCGACGCCAAGCAGATCGTAGATCAGCTGACCGACGAGTTGACGCGGCGGATCGGCAAGCGCGGGGTACAGGCGCTGCGCGAAGCTTTTGCTTCCGATTGGGGTTCGCCCGCAACGATCGCGCTGCGCGGCGGCTGAGCAGCCGCGCAGACGCCGGATCAGAATTTATAGCGTGCTTGCACCGACACGTTGCGCGGCGCATCGACGACGGTCACGCGCGCGGCTGGGTTGAGGAAGGTGTTCGCGAGGCCCGCCGTGTTGCTATAGGCGTTGGTCAGCTTGTTGGTCAGGTTCCGGCCGACGAGCGCCAGCTCCCAGCCATCTTCGACGGTGCCCAGCGACACGCGTGCGTCGAGTTTCAGCCAGCCATCCTGCCGCGCCACCGGGTCGTTGGTGAAATCGCGGAAATTGCCCGACTGGAAACTTGGTGAAACCGTCGCTTTGATCTGCAGGTCGCTCCCGACCGGCACCGCGATCGTAGCGTTCACCGATCCTGAATATTTGGGCGTGAAGCCCAGCCGCTGGCCGGTCTGGTTACAGGTGCCGGGCAACGTGCCGTTGCTTGGCTGGAGCGCGTAACAAGGGCCTGCGGTGAAATCGACATATTTGGCGGTCGGCAACCACGCGAGGCTGCCGTCGACCTGGAAAACACCGCTGCGGGCGAGGAATTCCGCCTCTAGTCCGGCGACCCGGGCCTTGGGGGCGTTGCCCGTGAAGAAGATCGCGGCGAGCGAACCCGGAACCGAAATTCCGGCCGAAACCTGCAAGTCGCGGTAAGTTGTGTGGAAGGCCGCCAGGTTCAGATATCCCGTACCCGGAAAGCTCAGACGTGCACCCGCCTCGAACGCTGTCGAGCGTTCGGGTCGATAGGCGAAAGTCGCCGCCGAAGCGTTCGAAATCGCGCCCTGGAATCCCGCGCTCTTCGATCCTTTGCCGAAGCTCGCATAGAACATGGCGTTGCGGTTGACGTAATATTGGATCGATGCGGCGGGGTCGAACCGGCTGTCATTCGTGCTGCCGCTGAAATCGGCCAGCACCGCGCCGGTACGTTGCGTCGCCGCGAGCGTGCCGCCAAGGCGCAGATAGTCGGCGTTCTTCTTCTGATGCGTCCAGCGCCCGCTGCCGTTGATGCGCAGGCTTTCGGAGATGATCCAGGTCAGCTGGCCGAACAGCGACAGCGCCCGGTCTTCCTGTGTGAATTGCCGAAAAGTGCTCGCGGCGGGCGCAAAGAGCACGCCCGTCGTGCGTTCCTCATCGAGATCGGCGACCGAATAATAGGCGCCGAGCGAATATTCGATCTTGCCGCCCGAGGGAGAGGTAAGACGGATTTCCTGCGAGAGCTGCTGGAAATCCTGGTCGAAGTCGGCAGTAGCGAAATTGCCGGCGAAAAAGTCGGCGTCGATCAGGTTGCGGTTGCGGAACGCCGAAAATCCGCTGATCGAGGTCAGCGTCGGTCCGCCCAGGTCGATGTCGAACTGGACCACGGCATTATCGGTGACGATATTGTCATATTCGGGTCCGTTCAGCAGTCGGCTGCTTTTGCGGTAGTCGCGAAATTCATTGTTGGCGGGCGCAAAGACCTGCACCGGCGACCCTTCGATATCGACGTTGGCATGCTCATATTTGACCAGCATCGTCACCGGTCCGCTTTCGAGCACGCCGGTGATACGGCCGATGATCTCACGTCGCGTTGGCTGATTCTGGTCGACAAGGTCGTTATAGATATAGCCTTCGGTATCGGCGTACCGCCCGACGGTGCGGATCCTGAAATTGTCGGTCACGGGAATATCGATTCCCGCCTCGATGCTTGGCCCGTCGAAGGTGAAATTATAATCGCCCAGCACATAGCCGCCAAAGGTGTCACCCGGGCGCCGGGTCAAGATGTTGATCGCGCCCGCGCTGGTATTGCGGCCGACCAGCGCCCCCTGCGGGCCGCGCAACACTTCGAGCCGCTCGATGTCGAGAAAGGGCGCCGCGAACTGGCGGGCGTTGCCGGCGTAGATGCCGTCGACGAACATCACCACCGACTGATCGAGCGACGGGCTGCCCGCGCTCGATCCGATGCCGCGAAGGACAATCAGGTTCGCGGCCGGCGTCTTTGCGATGGTAAGGTTGGGGACGAGCGGTGCAAGCTGCTCGAAATTCTGGATACCACGGTCTTCGAGGGTGCTGCCCGATACCACGGCGATCGAGATCGGGACGTCCTGAAGCCGCTGTTCGCGCCGCTGGGCGGTGACCACGATATCGGTCGCATCGCTTGTTTCAGCCGCAGCTTCTCGCTCCGCGCCGCTGCCCGTCTGCGCATAAGCCGGCAGTGCGAGCAAGCTCGCGCCGACCAGCAATATCCCCTTGCCGGAAACGCCCATATCCCTCTCCCTCCAAGCTTCGCCAGCTCCCTGCGGTGATGCCGCTATGTAAAGCTGGTTGACATGTTGAAGATGACGCAAGACACTTATTATTGTCAACAGATTTGACGAAATATCATTTTGGCCGTGCCGCCAAGGCGAGAGTTGGAGAGGAATTCGCATGCGCAGTCCGCAGGAAGAAGCCGCGCTGGCCGTCGTCGATCGAATGAAGGAAGGCTGGCAGAAACTCGATGGTGAGTTGATCCTGTCGCTGTTTCATGACGATGCGGTGATGCAGAGCATGATGAAAGAACCCTATCGCGGGAAGGCCGAAATCAAGGCCATGCTCGATGGCTTTTTCGCGGTTGCCACGCGCGTCGAGATGGAAGTGCTCAATCGCCGCGTCGAGGACAATGTCGTGACGCTCGAACGGCGCGATCATTTCACCGCGCGGGGCAAATCGGGTGTCCTTCCCGCGGTCGGCATCTTCGAGATCGAGGACGGGCTGATCCGTACGTGGCGTGAATATTATGATTGGGGCATGTACGAACGGCAGATAGCCGACTAGCCATTGTCCATGGTCGAACTGGTCGAAGTTTCGCCGCGCGACGGGCTGCAGAATGAAGCCGCCATTTTGTCGGTTCAGGCGAAGGTCGCGCTCATCGAGCGTGCGGTGGCCTCGGGCGTCCGGCGGATCGAGGTCGCCAGTTTCGTGAACCCGTCGCGCGTCCCGCAAATGGCTGACGCCGAGGCCGTGATTGAGAACCTCCGTCTCGATGCCGCGGTGCGGACCATTGGACTGATCCTCAACGACCGGGGCGCCGAACGGGCGTTGGCCACCGGCATCGGAGAACTCGGGCTCGTCGTTCCGGTGACGGACGGATTCGCGATCGCCAATCAAGGCATGTCTGCCGAAGACTGCACCGCGATGGCGGTGCGTGTGCTGGCGCGAGCGCATGCCGCCGGACGGCCAGCGCAGGTCACACTGGCGGTTGCATTCGGTTGCCCGTTCGACGGCGCGGTGGCGCAGGGCAGAGTGGTTGCGCTCGCCCGCCGCTTTGCGGCTTCGCCGCTCCTTGAAGTCTCGCTCGCCGACACGATCGGCATTGCGCGCCCGCACGAGGTGGAACGCCTGGTCGGGCAGGTGTGTGATGCCATTCGGCCTATGCCGGTGCGCGTCCATTTCCATGACACGCACGGCATGGGGGTTGCCAACAGCATCGCCGCAGTCAAGGCGGGGGCGGTCACGGTCGATGCGGCGATAGGGGGAACCGGCGGTTGCCCCTTTGCGCCGGGGGCCGCCGGCAATGTCGCAAGCGAAGACATCGCCTATGCATTCGGACCGCAGCGGGTCGCGGTTGATCTGAACCTACTCGTCGAGGCGGCACGGTGGCTCAACGGCGAACTGGGCCGGACGCGCGAGAGCGCTGTAATGCGTGCCACTGCCGCGGCGGCGACGCGGCTATGATGGCGGCACGCGACTGCGGATTGACAGGCGCGATTTGACCCGACAGGATGTCGTCAAATAAATTGACATAAATGGAGAGGTGACATGGTCGCGGCCGATGCGTTCGACCTGCTCGATACGGCAAGCTTTGCCGACGGCCATCCGCACGACGCCTATGATGCGCTCCGCGCCGATCGGCCCGTGTTCCGCCATCCCGGATCGGACCGGCAGCCGCCCTTTTGGGTGCTGACCCGCTATGACGATGTCCGCGCCGTGTCGCTCGACGCGCAAAATTTCACCTCGACGAAAGGGTTTCGCGTCCCGACCGATCAGCGCGCCGCGATGGATCCCGAAATCGGCCGGACTTTGTCGCGTTTCATGCTTGCCATGGACAATCCCGAGCATGCTGACTTCCGCGCGCTCGTCGCATCGGCCTTCATGCCGGGCGCGATCGGGCGTTTCGAGCCGCGCGTCGAGGCGTCGGTCGCGGGCGTCATGGACACGCTCGCGGGGCGCGACGAGGTCGAATTCGTCGAGGAAGTCGGCGCGATCGTCCCGATCCGTTCGATATGCGCGATCATGGGCGTGCCGATCGAGGACGAATGGCGAATCTTCGAGTTCACCAATGCCGTGTTCGGCACCGACGACCCCGACTATGCCCCATCGCTGGAAGTTGCCAACGCGCGCTATCTTGCGATTTTCGACTATGGGCTCGACCTGATCGAGCAACGCCGCCGCGAGCCACGGGACGATCTCATATCGATCATCGCGCGGGCCAAGGTTGGCGGCCGGTCGCTCGACGATATCGAGCGGAAAAGCTTCTTTTCCAATATGATCGCCGCCGGGAATGAGACGACGCGCAGTTCATTGGCAGGCGCGCTCTGGGGTTTGTGGCGCTTTCCCGATCAGCGCCGCCGCCTTGTCGAAGATCCGTCGCTGATTCCGGCCGCGGTCAACGAACTGCTCCGTTGGCATAGCCCGGTTTTCCAGATGGCGCGCACTGCGACACAGGATGTCGAGATCGGCGGAGTAACGATCGCCGCTGGTGAGCGCGTTGCGATGCTGTATGGGGCCGGCAACCATGACCCCGCGATCTTCGATGATCCGCACCGTGTCGACGTAACGCGCGTCAATGCCAATCGTCATCTCGCGTTCGGCTACGGCGTGCATCATTGTCTCGGCTTGCGGCTCGCGACAATGCAGTTGCGCCACATTCTGACGGCGTTTCTCAAAACGTATCCGAATTACGAGGTCGTCGAGCCGCCGCAATTCATCCGCTCAAATTTCGTCGGGGCGATGAAGGCGCTTCGTATCGCCTTGGGCCCGACGCATTAGTGGGCGAACATTGTCCAATATTTCGCTTGAGTAGGGCCCGAGCGTCGCTTGCTGTTGGACGTCGTTGAAGTCACTTCGTCTTCCTCAACCAAAAATCGCGCTGTGGGAGCGATAAGCTTCCTCCCGGTCCGTTAGCCATGTCCGCTTTCGTGGCTCTGATGCCAAACGCGGCCTGATGCCAGCCGGCCAGTTTAGGCCATCAATACAGGGCTCGAATGGCGCCAACGGGTCATAAGTTGCCGCGCTTTATAGGCGCCGCTTGCGCTTAGGTTGCCTGCCATCAGCGTAATCGCCCGGCCGCGATGCACCTTCAGCGTTGCTCCGGTTGGCGAGTATGGCTCGACATCGCAGCGGCGCCCGGCCAAGCCGGGTCGGCCTTTCGTTGCAGCGATTGAAAGCGGAACGGCAATCCGGTTTGCGCATTCTTCGTATGGGAAGTGAGAACGCTATGGCCGCACGCGCTTATTGGAAAGGGCAGATCCGGCTGGCGCTGGTGTCTATTCCGGTCGAAATCTACTCGGCAACCAAATCGGGTGCCGCGGTTACTTTTCGCCAGATCCACGAACCGAGCGGCAAGCCGATCAAATATGAGAAGGTGGTGCCGGGAATCGGTGCGGTCGACCATGACGAGATCGTCAAGGGATTCGAATTGTCGAAGGGCAATTATGTTCTGCTGGACGAGGAAGAGATCGACGCGGTCAAGCTCGAGAGCAAGCGGACGCTCGAGCTCGTCCAGTTCGTCGATACCGACGCGATCGACGTCCTCTATTATACCAAGCCCTATTATGTCGTCCCTGCCGACGAACTCGCCGAAGAAGCCTATATCGTCCTGCGCGAAGCATTGAAGCGCACCAAGAAGGTTGGGCTCGGGCAACTTTCGTTGCGGGGCCAGGAACAGCTGGTCGCGCTGCGTCCGTGCGGCCGCGGGCTTGTCCTGGAAGTGCTGCGTTACGCCGACGAGGTGAACAAGGCGGCGAATTATTTTCGCGATGTGGGCAATGCCAAGCCCGACGCCGACCTGCTCGATCTCGCCGAAACGCTGATCGGCAAGAAGTCGGGTGCGTTCGACGCCAGCGACTATCACAACCATTATATCGACGCCTTGAAACGCGTGATCGCCAAGAAAGCGAAAGCCAAGGGCAAGCGCGTGCTCGAGGATGTCGAAGAACCCGCCAGCACCGGCCGAGGCTCGAACGTCATCGACCTGATGGCGGCGCTCAAGGCGTCGGTCGACGGCAAGAAGACGTCGCCGACCAAGGAAGCGGCGGCAAAAAAGTCCCCGGCCAAAAAGCCCGCCGCCCGCAAGCGCGCTTGACATGGCGAAGCGCGCCGACCCGCTCGCGCAATATAACGCCAAGCGCGATTTCAAACTGACTCCCGAACCCGCGGGCAAGGTTGCACCGGGTAAAGGCAACCGTTTCATCGTTCAGAAACACGACGCCACGCGCCTCCACTATGATTTCCGGCTCGAAGTCGACGGAGTCCTCAAGAGCTGGGCGGTCACTAAAGGCCCCAGTGCCGACCCTGGCGACAAGCGCCTCGCGGTGCGCACCGAAGACCATCCGATGAGCTACGCCGAATTCGAAGGCGGCATCCCCAAGGGCGAATACGGCGGCGGCACGGTGATGCTGTGGGATCGCGGCACCTGGGCGCCGATCGCAGGGAAAAGCGCCAAGGACATCGATGACGGTCATCTTCATTTCACCCTCGACGGAACACGGATGAAGGGCGAATGGCTGCTCGTCCGCATGAAACCGCGCCCGGGCGAAAAGCGGGAGAACTGGCTGCTGCGCAAGATCGACGATGCCTTTGCTGGCGGTACCGACGACCTCGTCGGGCGCGAGCTCACCAGCATTCTCACCGGCCGCACCATGGCCGAGATCGCGGGCGACACCGGCGGCGAGCAATCCCTGAAAGGTGCGAAAGGCGCAGCGTTCACGAAAAAGATGCACGCCGCCGCCGCGCACAACAAAAAGGTCGCCAAACCCAAAGCCGGCGCCAAGCCGCCCAAATTCCGCCCGCTCCAGCTCGCGACGCTGGTCGATGCGGTGCCCGTCGGCAACGGCTGGTTCCACGAGATCAAATATGACGGCTATCGCACCGCAATCGCTGCCGCGGGGTCGGACGTCAAACTCTATACCCGCAACGGTCTCGACTGGACCGACAAGTTCGCGCCGCTGGTCCGCCACATCGCCGCGCTCGGCCTGCCACCCTGCCTGATCGACGGCGAGGTCGTGGCTTATGGCACAGACGGCAACCCCGACTTCTCGTCACTGCAGGCGGTGCTCAAGCGCGGCCACGGCGCGCAGGACGATGCGACCACTCTCCATTTCTTCGCCTTCGACCTGCTCGAACAGGACGGCAAATCGCTTGCCAACCTTGGCAATCTCGAACGCAAGGAACGTCTCGAAGCCCTGCTGCGCAACGCCGCCCCGCCGATCGCGGTTGCCGACCACATCATCGGCGCGGGCGAGAAACTCTATGGCGCGATGTGCAGCGCCGGCCAGGAAGGCATTATTTCGAAGCGCGCCGACGCGGCCTATTCGGGCCGCCGGTCGAAAAACTGGCTAAAGGTCAAATGCACCCGGCGACAGGAGTTCGTGATCGTCGGATGGAACCCGTCAGCGACCAAATCCCGCCCCTTTGCCTCGCTCCTTCTTGCGCAACGCGAAGGCGACACGCTCGTCTACAAAGGCAATGTCGGCACCGGTTTTGACTCCGACGCGATGGCCGACCTCGCTAAGAAATTCTCGCGGCTTAAACGCAAAACCGCCCCACTCGACTTCGACGCCGCTTTGGCGCGCAAGGTTCATTGGCTGACACCCGACCTCGTAGCCGAAATCGCCTTCGCCGAATTCACCGCCAGCGGCTCGGTGCGTCACGCAAGTTTCCTCGGCTTGCGGAGCGACAAAGCGGCCAAGGATGTGCATCCCGAAAAGCAGCAGCCCGCCCCCGCTCTGCAAAGCGACGTGACGATCAGCAGCCGCGACCGCATCATCTTTCCCGAAGCTAAGGCGACCAAAGGCGACCTTGCCGACTATTATGCGGCCATCGCCCCCGTCATGCTCCCGCACACCGCGCGACGCCCGATCAGCCTCGTTCGCTGTCCGCAAGGACGCGGCAAGAAATGCTTCTTTCAAAAACATGATGCGGGCAGCTTCGGCGGCCATGTCATGCAGGTCCCGATCAAGGAAAAGGACGGCGGGTACGAGGATTATCTCTATGTCGAGGACGCCGACGGCCTGCTTGCCTGCGTTCAGATGGGGACGATCGAATTCCACGGCTGGGACAGCCATGTCGATACGCTTGAGGCACCCGACCGCATGGTGTTCGACCTCGACCCCGACGAAAGCCTCGATTTCGGCGACGTCAAAAAGGCGGCGCTCGATATCCGCAGCCATCTCGCCGACATCGGGCTGGTCAGCTTCGCCATGCTTTCGGGCGGTAAGGGCGTCCATGTCGTCGTACCGCTCGATCCCGGACACAGCTGGGACGCCCACAAGGATTTCTCGAAACGCTTTGCCGAAGCGCTGAGCCTTGCCGAGCCCGACCGCTTCGTCGCCACGATGAGCAAGGCCAAACGCAAGGGCAAGATTTTCATCGACTGGCTGCGCAACCAGCGCGGAAGCACCGCGATCATGCCCTATTCGGCCCGCGCCCGCGAAGGCGCGCCAGTCGCGGTGCCGATTGCTTGGGACGAACTCGACGGCATCGACCGTGCCGACGCGTGGACGATTGATGACGCGGACGCTTTGCTCGATCGCGCATCGGGGTTCGATCTGGGCGGATGGGGTTTCGCAGCGCAGTCGTTGCCTTCAATATAAGGCCAGCGCTCGCGACAGGAAATGTCCGCTTTCCAATTCTTGCTGACTTATTGCAGAAAGTCGGGAATCGGCCAGACGTTTCCATTTCCCTCGCGCAACCAATTTTCGGGATTCGCATTTTCCAATCGATCGCTGGCATCGGCATTTGAAAGGAGACGATCCGTGCGAACGATTGAAATCTGGCCGGACGAAATAGAGGGTGGAGATACCGAACGGGAGGGAAGGCGTTATGCCACGATGCGGTTCATCGACCATGAAGCCGAAACTGCGGTCGTGGTGTTCCTCCAGCCCGAGGTTGAGCGGGGCATGATCGCCGATCTTTACGGTTGGGCGCAAAGTCGGGGCATGACAGGACGAACGAACTGACCTGCGCGCGGATGATCAACTCTCCGGACGGCTTCAAGCGCAGGCGTCTAAGGCCGGAGGCAGACAGTCGCCTGCAGCCTACGCCCGTGATGCGCTAACGCTGGTTCACGCCAGCCCGTTCACATACTCTAGCAGTTGCCCTTCACCCCATCAGCGCAGTCTGCGGCCGATTCCACGTCCTTACCTGCACCCTGAACAGTGTTGCAGGCCGACAGGATCAACATCGAGGTGCTGATTGCGAAAATTGTCAGAAGTCTTTTCATTCTCTCTCTCCGGCGAAGAGGGCGAAGCACCCTGGTTTTGATTCTCGATACGGTCACAACAGCTGGTCGGAACGATCGTTCCGTTGCGTCGGCGCCTTCGTGACCGAGCGTTCAACATGATCGCTTCGTTACCCGGCTTCAGCGTCGGGACGTGGTCGCGCCAGTGCGCCCATATATTGCGAAGGCGCGGCGGCTTCCGGTCCTGCCGCTTGTCGAACGAACTCGCAGTGACCAACTAGGCGTCGACGAGCAATGAGAGGCCAACCTTTTGTCGAAGATTGTAAACGGAGCCAGCCTGCAGCCGCGCTCCGGCGAACCCCCGAAAAAAATCGTCCTGCTTCTACACGGCTTCGGGTCGAGCGGCACAGACATGATCTCGCTCGCTCCCGCGTGGCAGGAGGAACTGCCCGATACCCTGTTCCTCGCGCCGCATGCGCCGCAGCGCTGCAGCATGATGGGTGCGGGTTATCAGTGGTGGGGCCTGTCGGGCTTTGCGCCGTCTGCTTTGGCCGCCGGTGCCGCCTTGGCCGCGCCTGCGATCGATACCTTCATCGATCGGAAACTCGCGCAATATGGGTTGGCCGAGGCGGATCTTGCGTTGGTCGGGTTCAGCCAGGGGACGATGATGGCGCTGCATGTCGGTCTGCGCCGTCCGCGCGCGGTCGCGGCCGTGATCGGCTATTCGGGGATGCTCGCCGGTACGCTCGGTCTTGGGCATGACGCTTTCCCCAAGCCGCCTGTGCTATTGGTGCACGGGACGGCCGATCCAGTGGTTCCTATTGCGGCGCTGCACATGTCGGAGAGCGAGCTCAAGCGGCTCGGCGTCGATGTCACGACGCATGCCTCATACGGCGTTGCGCACACCGTCGACCCTGTGGGCCTCCGCCTCGGCAGGGATTTCGTGGCCGAGGCCTTCGCTCGCTCGTCGTGACATGGTCGGCTGCCGGCTTCGCACTACGCGGGCGGGACGGGTAAACTTTGCCGCGTGCAACTCTCTCGGCGGTCCGGCGTTAGCCAGCTAGTCTAAGCAGGGAGAAATATCATGAACAAGCTTTTCATCGGTCTCGCCGCCACGTCCGCGCTGGCGCTTGCCGCGTGCCAGAGCCCGGCCGCCGACAAGGTCGAGGATCAGGCCGAAGCCAAGGCCGAGGCGATCGACGCTCAGGCTGACGCGATGCCTGAAGGTCCGGCGAAGGAAGCTATGGAGAACAAGGCTGACGTCGTTGAGGAGAAGGGCGAGGAAAAAGCCAATGCCATGGACGACAATGGCGAGATTGCGCCGTCTGAAACCGGCGTTGGCGACACCCAAAAGAAGTAAGCCTGCCTTCCCTAAAAGGCAGCGTAAAGGGCGCCGTGATCCGGCGCCCTTTATCGTGTGCGGCTGTTTCTAGCGAGTCCTGGTTGGCCTTACCTAGGCGTTTGTTCACGCCGTTTTGTGATCGCCGGAACAACGGAAGGTACAGGACGTTCGACTCCCATCGGCACTGTGGGAGCAGGTGGAATGGACAGACTTCGACACCTCGAGACCTTCGCGCGCGCCGGGTGGTGCGCGCGGGGCGTGGTTTATTGCCTGCTGGCAGCGTTCGCGCTGACCGGCGTCGGTACCTCCGACGCCAGTCCGCAGGGCGTGTTCCGGTCGGTCCGCGATATGCCAGGCGGCACACCGCTGCTCCTGCTCCTCGCAGCCGGGCTCGCCCTCTACGGTGCCTATCGCTTGTACGGCGCCGCGCTCGACAGCGAGGGCAGGGGAAGAGATGCAAAAGGCCTCGCAATCCGTGCCGGTTACGCGGCAAGCGGTCTTGCACATTTCGGGCTGGCATGGGCTGCCAGTCGCCTCGCATCGGGAGAAGCGTCTGGCGGCGGACGCGAGAAGGAAGCCGCTGGAATGCTGCTCGACCTGCCGCTCGGCGGCACGCTTCTCGGGCTGATCGGTCTTGCCTTCGTGGCAGCGGCCGCGCAGCAGGCGACCAAGGCTTGGACGACCGAGTTCATGCGCGACTTGGCGCCTGGCGCGCCCTCATGGGCCGTGCCTGTTGGCCGCGCCGGGCTCGCTGCGCGCGCTGTGGTGTTCGCCGTGATCGGTATTTCGCTGATCAAGGCGGGCTGGTTCGGGTCGGTCGGCGAGGTCAAAGGGCTTGGCGATGCGCTCTCCTCGCTGACGGAGACCAGGCCGCTCTACCTGCTCGTCGCCGCCGGACTCTTCCTGTTCGGCGTCCACAGTTTCGTGGAAGCGCGCTGGCGCCGGATTCGCGACGAGGATGTGGTCGCCCGGTTGAAAGCGGCCGCACGCTAGCTAACCGTCGACCGCGGCTCGCGAGCTGTGCCATCGCAGGTAGGCCATGCCCCTGTTCCGAAGCAATCGCTTAAGGCAACCTTACACTATCGGTCGCCCACGATTACAAATGGCGCCCACGCGTTGGGGTGGGCCCAGCTATCCGATTCAGTGTCTCCTCGTTTGTCATCGCGAACCGTCTTCATTGCGACCTGGAGGGCCTCAGCGGGTGACCGTCCGGGGTTACGCTTCAGCCATTCGGTCGCTGCGACCGTAAGCCTCGGAGCGACGGCATCGCGGACCGGCCAATGCGAGACGAGCAAACTAGGAGCACCGGCGAAGAAGAAGGATCGCGCAAGCCCGGACAGGCCTTCGCTGTCAGCGCTACCGCTGCTCCCCGCCGTGTTACAGGCCGACAATATGATCCACTTCGAACGGATCTTGAGTTCGGCGATCTCGGAGCTGCTGAGGTAGCCGTCGTCGAATATGCTCGCTTCAGTCGGCGGCGAGAGAACGAGCCCCGGTTCGGACAAGCCGTTGATCTCCTGCGCGAGCAATCCGTGCGTCGCGAAAACGATAACATCGGCGTTTAGCGGCGTTTGACGAACGCGCGTTTCTGTTGCGGCTGCCGCGAGGAAAAGTGAATTGCCCGGCGCGCCAGCCGCGGTCCAAAGCGCATTCAGCTCCTGGGCCGTTCCGGGAAGCCGCGAAAGCTTCAAGAGCGCTCGCGGATCGGCAAGTGCTGTTTCACTTCCCGATATCAACTGGCTCTGAACGGCGCGGAGATCTGCGGCCGGTGGCCCCCGGCTCGCGCCGCGCAGCGCCGACTTGCCTTCCAGAACCGGGTCGCCGAAACCCAGGAATGGTTGCGCTTCGCTCGAATCGCGGTCGATCCGAAAACGCCGAAGAAGGGCGAGCGAGTTCAGCGAAGGGATTTGGATCTGCGCGATTTCATCGGCAAACCATTTGGCGGAGCGCAGCACCGCGGGGTCACCGTCGGGGCCTTTCGGGACCTCGCGAACTAATATCCCGAACGGCATGCTGGCCAGCGGTCCAGTGGCCGCGATGAACAGCACGTGTTTCGTCGAGAGTTGGTGCGCGACCGGCGCGACAAGGTCGGCATAGAGCATGTGCGCTGTCACAAAATCATAGGGGTAGGTGCCTTCGCCCTGCTGCTCCCACGCCGCGCGCTTTACCGGGTCGATATCCACCTTGGCTCCAACGTCCCACAGCAGACGGGTGACACTCCGCCCGATGGCGACGTCATTCTTGGCGCTACGTGCCCACGTCAGTCCTTCGCGGGTGACCAGGAAGATATGCGTGGCATAGTCCGTCGGCAGCACAAGCAGCGCCGCCTCGTCGCCCTTCAGCAATTTTTTCGCCTCTTCGATCGAAAGCGTGCCAGGCCGGACGAGCGCGAAATAATCAGGTGCCCGCGCGCGCAACAGCTGATCGATCTCCGCAACGCCACGCGCGGCCTCGCCGCGCCGGCTTGCAAGATCCCGCTGTAACCGCAAATCGTCAGAAGAGGCCGTTGCCGCCAGCGCAAGCAGGCGCCGATCAAGCATCTGCCATTCCGCACTGAGCGACTGGCGTTTCTCGACAGCCTCCGTCAGCCCCGCGGCGTCGGCCGATCGGTTCGCAGCCTTAAGCGCCACCGCACGGCTCGTGCTCCCGTTGAGAAGAAATTGCGCTGCTGCAAAGGCGGCCGCCTCTCGGTCGGGCGCGCGTCCGTGCCATGCCGCTTCGATCAACTGGCGCTCGGCCGCGCGTGCCTCATCTAGGTCCCGCGCGAATTGCGACTGATCTCCGACGCCAAAACCGCGCGTGGTCATGCGGTTCCGCAGGGCTGTCGTGACGTGCATTGCCAATGGATAGGCCTCGTCGGCGCCTTCCGGCACGCGAAGCAGAGCATCGGCGAGCGCCGCTTCGCCAAGCAACGTGTCGGGATGATCGGCGCCGAGCTTTTCGCGCCGGGCGCTGAGCGCTGAGCGCAACGTTGCTATTGCCGTCTCCCGATCGCCGCTCCCGAGCTGCGCGAGCCCGACGATAGTCTGGCTGGTCAGCGTATCAGGATGATGATCCCCGAGCGCGGCTTTGCGGCTCGCGAAGGCCGCCCCGCCGATCGTCAAGGCTTCATCGAACAGGCCGAGATCGATGAGGTTGGCGGCAAGATTATGTTTGGCGAGCCAAGCTTCGGGGGTGTCGCCTCTCGCGCCGCCATATTGTTCGGCCACCTCGCGAAGCAGAAGGTCGGCCTCGGCATAGCGGCGCTGTTCGTGCAGATTATGTGCAAGATTATTGGTGATCAGCCTTGCCAGCGGGCCCTCATTCTCGGTTCCATGGGCGACGATCTGCTCGCGAACCTCACGCAGCAAAGCTTCGGCGTCGCGAAGCCGGTTCTGGCCCGTCAGCGACCCTGCCAGCGTGTTGATAATCGTCCAGCGAAGGCGGCGTCCCGACGTCGACGTCGCCTCGGCGGCTAGCAGGACTTCCCGCAGAATTGCTTCCGCTTCGCCGTAACGTCCAAGAAAGTTCAGATTGGTTGCAAGGCTGTTGCCCGTGTTCAGCACCGTCGGATCGTTCGCTTCATAGCTCGCGCGATCCAGCGCGTAGGCGCGTCTGAAATGAGCCGTCGCATCGCCGGCGTCGCCGCGCCGGCTGAGCATCGCGCCAAGTTCATGGTGCGCAATCGCGAGCTCTTCGACGAGCGCAAGATATGTCGCCGAGCGCATGTCACCGGCGCCTGTCAGCCTTGTCACTTCGGCTTCGAGCGTATCAATTTCCGCTTGGGTGACGTCGGCTGCCATCACCGTGGTGGTGAGCGAGAAAGCGGCGAGGAACAGGGCAAGACCGCGAAGACATCCGGCACGCTCCATTTTGCCTAACCCGCTGTCGCCGTCATGGCCGGGCGATATTGATAGTCCTGCCCGCAGTTGCTGTGATGCGCCAGATAGTGGAACGCCGCCGGGCGCGTGGCCGCCAGCGCGTCGAGCATGCTGTAACCTTGGATGCGAAACTGCCCGCTCGGATGCTCGGCAAGCCACAGCCCCCACAGCAACGGATCTCCGTCACTCTTGATCCAGTCGGGTCGCGGCAGGTCCGCCGCCGTAACCCATTTGAGCCCGATATCTTGGAGCGCGCCGCCGTTGTCGGCGATCCGGATCGTATCCGCATCTTGGATCGCCTTTGCAGGAAGGCGGCTGAAGTTTTCCAAGGTTCCGGTGACCGTCTTCGCCCGAAGTACATCACCCGACTGGTCCTCGCCGCACCAACCCCACAGCACGTTCGCCAGCTTCCGGTCGAGCAGTTGGACCGGGACGGTCCCAAGCGCGCTGTCGCCGGCAAGATAGACCGCCCGCGGAGTGCTGCCGATACTCATTCCACGGGTAACGCCGCCACGGCGGCGGCCGCTCCCTGTCAGGCTTCGTTCGATTGCCGTCAACTCGGCAAGCGAAGGCCAGTCCAGCGAGGCTATGAAGTCTCGTGCTGCGACCGGAAATTTTCTGACCGGCGGGCCGTCGACGATCAGCGGCGTGCTCGCCGCGTCGATCCGTGTTTCGCGCCCGACTTGTCCTCGCACGATGGTCCAGCCATTCGCCCCGGTCGCGCACACCCGGTCGCCCGCAAGGAGGGGCGTGCCGCTCGCCGCTACGCGCCATGACTTGGTGTCAGCGCGCTGAATGGCAGCGGGCCCCAGAGTTCGGCTAATGACAGCAACTGCTTGAATGAAAAACGCCGGGTCCGGCTTGACGTCGTCTTGGACGGCAATGATCGCACCACAGACCGGCTCCGCTGCCGACGCGCCTGAAGGCAGGACGCCGCAGAACGCGACCGTGGCGGCAATGGCCGCGCGATGCCAGATCATATCCACCCCATTGTTCTGTGGCCCGCCGCCTACCCGACTTGCTACCCGGCCACGCTAGACCGAGCGCTAGCGTCGAGCAAGTTTGCCGCCGACGCGATCATTCCCAGGGTCATTCTTTAGAGTGATGCTTGCAGCCGGTAACCACAGCGATGGATTGGGATCACTTCTCCGTTGCTATTGTTCCGCCCGGTACCGAGTCATTGCATCGAGGCCCCACAAGCGTCTGCTCTTCAAGACATGCCCATGAAAGCTGTCAGTCCGCAAACGGCCAAAGGCTGCCAATCAGCGCCCCCCGAGATAGTCTTCTGCAATCGCCCTCGATACTGCGTCCGCGGCAAGCTTGGTTGCGTTGTCGATATGAACATATCGCTGGGTGATTCCGCGAGGCGCATGGCCGAGCAGCGTGCAGATGGTCAGCTCCGAGAAGCCGAGCTCGCCGGCAATGCTCGCGAAGGTATGACGCAGGGTGTGCAGCGTGACCCCTTCGATTTCTGCCGCGGCGCAGATTCGCGCCAATATCCGCGGCAGACCGACAAGGTGGCCATCGGAGAACTCGCTCGGGAAAACATAGGTGCAGTTCTCGCGCTTGGGCTGAGCCTGGATGTGGGCGAGCGCAGCGGCACCGATCGGGCGCACCTGCGGCCCGGTCTTGGTGTCGGGGAAGCGTACGCATCCCGACACGTCGTCGACCCACGGCCATTGTAGGCCGAGCGCTTCCATACGCCGAAAGCCTGTGAGCAAAATCAAACGTACGGCCGCGGCAGCCACCGGGCTCTCAGCTTCGTGCCGAATCAGCGCCTTTCCGAACCGTTTGAGCTCATCGACCGAAAGGCGCCGATCCCTTTTCACATCCATCGATATTTTGCGGATGCCGCGGGCCGGGTTGGTTTCGATGACGTTCCACCTAGCCGCCTGCTCGAAGATCGTGTGGAGCATCCCCACGGTTCGACCGGCGACGCCGGCGCCGCCGCTGGTGACGCCTCCGCGGCCGTGGCGATCCTTTGCCGTCTTTCCGTCTCTGATGTCGGCCTGAAAGCGTTCGAGATCCGCGATCGACAACCGTTGCACCGAGCGGTTGCCGAGGAGCGGCTTCACGTGACGCTCGATCCGGCTGCGATCCAGGGCGAGTGTCGAGGATGCTATAGGTTGCCTTCGTCGCCCGAGCAGCCGTCCCGCCTCCGCTTCGTCCAGATACCAGTCGCACACCTCGTTGACCGTAATCCCGGCACGACGAGGCCTGGCAGGGTCCTCACCCGCCGCGACTTCGCCCAGTCGAACTTTTGCGAGATCGCGTGCCTGGTCCACGGTGATGACGCCAAATCGACCGAGGTTGATCCGGCGCTTGATGCCATCCTTGTTACGGTACTGAACAACGAAGGTCTTCAATCCGGAGGGCATGACCCGCACGCCAAAGCCCCTGGTCTCGCTGTCCCACAGGATGATCTGCTTTTCCGTCGGAGGCGCTAACGTATCGACGGATTTCTTCGTCAGCTTCGCGGTCGGCATATCCTAGCTTCCTGTCAATGGAGACAATCACTGCAAAAGCCCATGTCTCCAATTCGTCTCCAACCGAAATGGAGTTGCAGGAAACGAAAGGTAAGGATGTAATGAGTTAAAATCAACAAATATAAGGATAATCAAAATCTAGGACAGAATAGGAAAGCCTGTCGTAGCCTGCACTACTTATTGCCAAGGTTGGGGTCGAGGGTTCGAATCCCTTCGCCCGCTCCAGTTTTCTCGAAATCCGGATATCACGCTGTGCGATGCGCGCTGCGCTCGCGCGATTCGCAACGGCAAAACCCCGTGCAGCGAACGGCCGCACGGCGTGCTGCTCGGTTCGCGGCGGATCGTTCAGGCGGTCCAGCGGCCTCCCAAAGCGCGAAAGACATCGACCTGCGCATCGGCGATGCGGGCATCGGCGAGCGCCAGCGACGCTTCGGCTTCGGCAAAGGTTCGTTCGGCGTCGAGCGCAACGAGCCCGTCGATCTGGCCCTCGCGTTGCTGCGCGCGGGTGATCTTCACGGCAATCTCGGCCTGATCGCGCGCGGACTGGAGCGCTGTGCGGCGGTCGAGCATGTGCGCGTAGGATGACAACGCCGTCTCGGTTTCCTCGAGCGCGCGCAGGACCGTGCCGTCAAACGTAGCCAGCGACGCCTGGGTATCGGCCTCCGACCCGGCGATGCGCGCGCGCGCGGCTTCCTGATTGAGGAAGTTCCAGTTGATCAGGGGGCCGAGCAGCCAGCGCAGCGGTCCGCCGCCGAACAGGTCGCCGAGCCCGCCGCTCGTCTGGCCGATCGATCCACCCAGCATGATCTTCGGGTAAAGGTCGGCGGTGGCGACTCCGATCCGCGCGGTCGATGCTGCAAGCCGGCGTTCGGCGGCAGCCACATCGGGCCGCCGCGCGAGCAAGGCAGCGCCATCGCCGACCGGGATCGGTTGGTCGAGGCGCAACGTGGTGCGCCGCTCGGCGGCGATTTGTGGCAACTCGGCCGGGGTGCGCCCGGTCAGCGTCGCGAGCCGGAACAGCGCTGCGTCACGCTCGGCAGCGATCGAGGGGATGTCGGCGCGGCGCTGGTCGCGCAGCGCAGCGACGCGCGCGGTGTCGAGCCTGGTCGTCAGCCCGACCTCGGCGCGGCGCGCGGTAAGCGCGACCGACTTGTCGAGCAGGGCAACGATATGTTCGGCAACGGTCAGGCGTTCAGCGGCTGACGCGGCATCGGCATAAGCGCGCGCGGTTTCGGCGGCGACGGTCACGCGTACCGCGTCGGCGTCGGCCTCGGCAGCAGCGACATCGCCGCGCGCGGCCTCGATCCCGCGCGAGACGCGGCCGAACAGGTCAACCTCGTAACCGACGGTCAGCCCGGCATCGACCTGCCAGCCGGTGCGGTCGGCGCCCGGCGGCACCTGGCCTTCGCTGGCGCGGCCATAGGTTGCGCCGGCGCTGAGGTTCGTCGAAGGCAGCCGGTCGCCGCGTACCTGGCGCAAGGACGCACGCGCCTTGGCGATGCGCGCGACCGCGACGCGAATATCTGTATTCGCGGCGAGCGCCTCGGTCACCAGCCCGTCGAGCACCGGGTCCTTGTAGAGCCGCCACCATTCGGCATCGGCCGGAGCGGCGCTCGTCACGCCATCGCGCGTCGAGAGGAAGGGGCCGGACGCCGTCACAGGGGGCGTGGGGGCGACGAAGTCCGGCCCGACCGCGCACGCCGAAAGCGTCAGCGCGGATACCGTAGTGAGAATGGCGCGAAGTAGCATCGAAGATCTCCTGAACTTGCTTTCAAGATACCTGTGTTCCCCCGCGAAGGCGGGGGTCCATCATCGGACAGTCAAACCGGGACCGACTTGAGATGGCCCCCCGCCTTTGCGGGAACACACAGATATTGGCGAAAACATCACTCCGCCGGCTGCAACACAGGTTCGGCATGACCGCTGCGGCCGCGAAGGGTCGCAAGACGGTCGCCGAGCGCGCGGCAGACGACATAGAAGGTGGGGGTAAAGAGCAGGCCGAAGGCGGTGACGCCGATCATTCCGAAGAAGACCGCTGTGCCGAGCGCCTGGCGCAGCTCCGCTCCGGCGCCGCTGGCGATCAGAAGCGGCACGGCGCCGAGGATGAAGGCAAAGCTGGTCATCAGGATCGGGCGCAGGCGGTCGCGGGCGGCACGCACCGCAGCTTCGACCGGAGACAGACCATCCTGTTCCTCGGCCTGCTTGGCGAATTCGACGATCAGGATCGCATTCTTCGCCGCGAGCGCGATGAGGACGACGAGTCCGATCTGCGTCAGGACATTATTGTCCATGCCGCGCAGGTTCACGCCGACCATCGCCGCGAACAGGCACATCGGGACGATCAGGATGATCGACAGCGGCAAGGTCAGGCTTTCATACTGCGCCGCGAGCACGAGGAAGACGAACACGACCGCCAGCGCGAAGACGAGTGCAGCCGTGCTGCCTGCCGCCTTTTGCTGATAGGCAATGCCGGTCCATTCGGTGCCGTACCCCGCAGGCAGCGTTTCGGCAGCGAGCTTTTCCATCGTCGTCAACGACGCGCCCGAACTGTACCCCGGCGCCGTGTCGCCATCGACTTCGACGGCGGGGTAGAGGTTATAGCGCACGACGCGGTACGGGCCGGTCTTGTCCTTGAACGTTGCGACCGAACCGATGGGGACCATTTCGCCGGTGTTCGAGCGCGTCTGGAGGTTGGCGATATCGGCGACCGACTGGCGGAAGGGGGCGTCGGCCTGCGCAGTGACGCGGTACGTGCGCCCGAGCAGGTTGAAGTCGTTGACGAACGCCGACCCCAGATAGACCTGCAATGTCTCGAAAACGCGTTCGGGCGGGACGCCGAGGAGATTCGCCTTCGCGCGATCGATGTCGGCATAGACGCGCGGGCTTCCGGTATCGAAGAAGGTGAAGATCTGCGCGAGTCCCGGCGTCTGGTTCGCCTTGCCGATCAGCTTGCCCGATTCTTCGGCGAGCTTCTGATAGCCGTGGCCGCCGCGGTCCTGCACCATCATCCGGTAGCCGCCCGCCGAGCCGATGCCCTGGATCAGCGGCGGCGGGATCACGATCACGCGCGCTTCGGTGATGTCGGCGACGTCGGCGCGCGCCTCGTTCATGATCTCGTCGAAGCTGACGCCGAGCTTCCGGCGTTCCTCGAAGCTCTTGAGCGGGAAATAGGCGGCAGCGGCGTTCGGGGCGAGCGTTTGCGAGGGGCCGTCGAAGCCCGCAAGCATGACCGATCCGAGGATGCCCTTGTTCGGCAGGATCCGTTCCGCGACCTTTCGCAGCGCCGCATCGGTGCGTTCGACCGAGGCGCCGGGGGGCAGCTGGACAACCGCCAGGAAGTAACCCTGGTCCTGCGCCGGAATGAACCCCGTCGGCGTCGCCCAGAACAGCCCCATGGTCGCGGCGATCAGCCCGCCATAGGTGATCATCATCCGCTTCGGCCGCCGGACGAGTCGCGCGGTGAGCGCGGCATAGCCGTCGCTCAGTCTTTCGAAGCTGCGGTTGAAGGCATCGCCGGCGCGTTGCGCGACCGCGCGGATGCGCGAAGGCTTTGCCGGCGCGGCGTGCGGCTTGAGCAGGATCGCCGCGAGCGCAGGCGACAAGGTCAGCGAGACGATCAGTGAAATGATCGTCGCGGTCGAGATCGTCACCGCGAACTGCTTGTAGAACGCGCCCGACAGCCCGGTCAGGAACAAGGTCGGCACGAACACCGCGCACAGCACGAGCACGATCGCGACGAGCGCGCCCGACACCTCGTCCATCGAGGTTTGCGCGGCCTTCAGCGACGACAGCCCGCGTTCGAGGTTGCGCTCGACATTCTCGACAACGACGATCGCGTCATCGACGACGATGCCGATCGCGAGCACAAGCCCGAAGAGCGAGAGGTTGTTGAGGCTGTAGCCGAGCGCGGCGAGCACCGCGAACGTGCCGACGAGCGAGATCGGGATCGCGACGATCGGAATCACCGCGGCGCGCCATTTCTGCAGGAACACCAGGATCACGATCACCACGAGCACCATCGCCTCGAGCAACGTGTCCTTCACGGCGTCGATCGACTGCGCGATGAATTTGGTCGGGTTATAGATGACGCGATATTCTAGGCCCTTGGGAAAGCTCTTCTCGGCCGCTTTCATCTCGGCCTCGACGGCGTTCGCCGCGGCAAGCGCATTCGATCCCGGACGCTGGAAGATGGCGAGAATCACCGTCGGGTCGCCCGACAGATAGGTGTTGCTGTTATAGTCCGACGCCCCGAGCTCGACCCGCGCGACGTCCGACACATGGACCTGGCGCCCGTCGGGATCGGTGCGGATCACCACTTCGGCAAACTGCTGCGGATCGATCAGGCGACCCTGCGTTTCGACGTTGAGCTGGTACGCGCTGCCATTGGCGTAGGGCGGCTGACCCAGCGAGCCTGCCGCGACCTGGACATTCTGCGCGCGCAGCGCCTGGACGATCTCGCCCGCCGTCAGGTTCAGCGCCGCAGCGCGCGTCGGATCGATCCAGACGCGCATCGCATAGTCGCGCGCGCCGAACAGGCGGACATCGCCGACGCCGTCGATGCGGCTGAGCCGGTCCTTGAGCTGGGTCAGCGCATAGTTGGAGATATAGCCGCGATCGAGCGAATTGTCGGGCGAGACGAGGTTCACCACGGTCAGAAAGTCGGGCGAGGTCTTGCGCGTCACGACGCCGAGCCGCTGCACTTCTTCGGGCAGGCGCGGGACCGCGATCGCGACGCGGTTCTGTACCAGAACCTGCGCGGCATCGAGGTCGGTGCCGATCTTGAAGGTGACGGTGATCGTCACCGTGCCGTCGCCGGTCGACTGGCTGCTCTGATAGAGCATATTGTCGACGCCGTTGATTTCCTGCTCGATCGGCGTCGCCACTGTCTCGGCGACGGTCTCGGCCGATGCGCCGGGATAGTTGGCGGTGACCGTGACCGTCGGCGGGACGATGTCGGGATATTGCGAGACGGGCAGCGACCAATAGGCGATCGCGCCGACAAGCGTGATGATCACCGCGATGACCGCGGCGAAGATGGGACGGATGATGAAGAAGCGTGACAGACGCATGGCGGGGTTCCCCGGTTGGAGGATCGAATTTCCAGTTCCCCCTCCTGCTTGCGGGAGGGGGAGCGAGGCTTGCGAGCTTGCTCGCTAGCCGCAGCGGGGAGGGTGCCAGGCGGACAGGCCCTCCCCGAACCCCTCCCCGAAGGGAGGGGTTTCAACGTCAGCGCGCGAAGGTCGCCTCACCGATCAGCGCCGTCGACGGCGGTGCTGCTTCGGTCACGGTCGGCGCAATCTTGCCCGCACGCGTCTGCACCTTCGTTCCGGGCTGCGCGAGCTGGGTACCGGTGATCACGATACGATCGGTCGCCGTCACGCCGCCGCGCACGACGCGCAGGCCGTCGACGACAGGGCCGAGCTGGACCTCGCGCACCGCGACCTGGCCGTCCTTGCCGACGACGAGCACGGTCTTGCGCGCCTGGTCGGTCTGCACCGCCGAGTCGGGCACGAGCAGCGCGCGTTCCCTGGCGCCGCTCGACAGCCGCATGTTGCCGAACATGCCAGGCGACAGGAACAGGTCGGGGTTCGCGATCACCGCGCGTCCGCGGATCGTCCCCGAACGGGGGTCGATGCTGTTGTCGGTGAAGTCCAGCTTGCCGGTCCGACTGAAGCTGGTCTCGTCCTGCAGCTTGACCTGAACGGCGGAGCCCTTGGCGCCCTCTTCCTGCGCGCGCTTCGCTTTCAGGAACAGACCTTCGGAGCCGTTGAAGCTGAAATAGATCGGGTCGAGCGCGTTGATCGTGGTGAGCAGGCTGCCCGCTGATCCTTCGCCTGCGGCGACGAGATTGCCTGCGTCAACGCGGCGGTCAGAGATACGGCCGCTGATCGGGGCGCGCACCTGCGTGAACTCCATGTCGAGCGCGCGCGAGCGGACGCGGGCGTCGGCAGCGGCGAGCGCGGCCGACGCCGCGCGGACCTTGGCGTTCAGCTGGTCGAGGTCGCTCTGCGACACCGCATCTTCTGCAATGAGCCGGTTGGCGCGGGCCAGATTGGTTTGCGCCAGCGCGAGGTCGCTGCGTGCGCTCGCCGCATCGGCGCGCGCTTCGGCGAGCGATGCGGCGAACGGCCGCGGGTCGATCGAGAAGAGCAGCTGGCCTTTGCGGACGATCTGTCCGTCGGTGAAGTGGACGCCAACGAGTTGGCCAGAGATGCGCGGGCGCACCTCGACCGAATTCACCGCTTCGAAGCGGCCGACATAATCGTCCCATTCGTTGATGTCGCGCATCAGCGGCGCGGCGACCGTGACGACGGGGGTCGGCGGCGCGGCGTTCGCCGGCGCCTCGCGATGGGTAATGCCCCAGCCGGCCGCGACCAGCAGCACGACGGGAAGGCCGACTTTCAGGCCGCGGCTCTGCCAGCGGCGCTGCGCAATATCATTCGGGGTGGGAACGAGGGCGGCTTCTGCCGTCTCCTCGCCCCGGATCGGGGAGAGCATGTTCATGGATCTTACTTTCGGAAGAGGCGAGTGATGTGCACTTCGGCAACGCGCTTGCCGAGGAGTTCATAATGGTCGTCGCTGAAGCCCGCGGCGAAGAAATCGTGAATCTCGTGCTTCGGCACCGAATAGCTGTGGTGCCAGGTCAGCACCGCCATGCGGCGCAGCGCTTCCAGCTTCGGGTCGGCAAGGCGGCGGTTGAAGCCATCGCCAAAAATGCGTCCCAGAAATTTCTGGAAGCGCCCCGGCTCGCGCAGGCTCGAAGGCCGGTCGTGACGCGCAAGCATCACGACCGACCACTCGAGCGCCGAGAAGCCGGCGGGAATATCGGCTTTCGGCGCCGCGGGGGCGAAGTGCTTGGGGGTTGCGGCGGCAATGGCGCTGGCGAACTGGTCGTTGAGTGCAAGATAAGCCATGATCGGTCCTCCTGGAGCGGTGGTCGGTAAGGGGGTGCCGGGCGAGGGGGCGCATGCCCCGGGGACACTCGCGCCCGGCGAGGGGAGATTCTGGATGCAGAGAACCACCTGCCGCCCACGGGGCGCCAGCGTCTCGTTCCGGAAAATGTTAAGGTCGGACTAGGAAACTAGCCCGGGGTGCAATGGCAGTGGCGCATCGGCGTTTCCCTTCGCTTTCGGCGGCGGGCTGGAGCGCCCTGACCATCTGTACTAAGCGGTATATAAACCCGCCGTTCATCTTGTCAAGGAGTTTTGTACCGATCGGTATCGAAAAATTCTCGGCGACGATATTCTTGTCTTTTCATCAAACCGACTGGATCCGGGATCGGTCGGATTAGGCGGCTGACGTCGATGCGTGCGTCACTTGCTCGGCCACAGCGCAAGGCTGGTGTCGACAAGCTTCTCGAGCTCGGCGCGCGACGCGCCGGCGCCGGCCTGCACGGTGATCCCTTGCAGGATCGCATAAAGAAAGCTGGTGAGGCCCGCGGCGTCGATATGCGCGGGCAGGTCGCCCTCGCGCTTCGCCTGCTCGAAACGCTCCACGAGCGCGCGCTGCGATGAGGCGCGGCGGTTGATTACGTCGGCCTTGATCGACTCGGCTTCCGGACTGCACGCGAGCGAACTCATCAGCCCCATGCAGCCTTGCGGCTCGCCTTCGGCGGCATGTACATCGACGCCGCCGCGCAGATAATATTCGGCGACGCTGCGCGCCGTCGGCTGTTGCAGCGCGCTGCGCGTATATTCGAGCTTTTCGGACTCATAAAGGTCCAACGCCTTGTGAAACAAGGCTTCCTTGTTGCCAAAGGCGGCATAGAGGCTGGGCTTGGTGATCCCCATTGCTTCGGTCAGATCGGCCATCGACGCGCCATCATAGCCCTTCGCCCAGAAGACGTGCAGAGCTTCGGCCAGCGCCTGGTCGACACAGAATTCGCGAGGGCGCCCTTTGACAGGGGTGGCTGTTTCGATTTCCATAACGGGCGGTATATAATGGAGCGGCGAAAAATGTCTAGGGGCGTGGTGGTGGGGCGTCCGATCGAGCGGATTGGCGGGTCGCGAGCGGTGTTCGCCGCCAACAACCCCCGTCAGAACAGGCCCGGCAACTCGCGCTGCGCGGCACGCGGTTGTTCGGACACCAGCATTTCGGGCTTGGCGGTCGTGCGGTTGCCAAGGCTCTGCGCTGACAGACCCGACGTATCGGCGATCCGCGTCGTACAGGCGTTGCCGGCCAGAAAGTCGATGGCCGAACGAACGGATGCTTCGCGCGCATCGCCAAGCGGCAACGTCAGATCGTCTGCCGCCGCGCAGCTGTTCGCGATCTTAGGCGCGAGGCCGCTGTAATAATCGCTCTGGCCGGTCGCATTACCGGTGGCGAATGCGATGACGCGGATGCGGTCGTCGCATTCGGCCTTGTCGAGTGCGATCTGGCCGACCGGCTTGCCATAGGTGTTGCTGCCGACCAGCGTCATGTTGGTACCCAGATAAGGCAGCATGCCGTTGATCACCAGCTCGCTGGCCGATGCGGTCGATCCGGTGCCGATGAAAGCGATACGCGTGGGCGCGATCGATTCGGGTTGAGTGGTGAAGAAGTGGCGATCGTTCTCGGCCGATTTCGACGGGCGGAAATTGGTCTGCGAGAAAAGCTCCGACGAGGTGCGGTTGCGGCCGAGGAGGTCGCCGAACAGCTCTGCCGTCGAAACGAGTCCGCCGCCGTTGTAGCGCAGGTCGACAATGACGTTGGTGACGCCCTGATTGCGAAAATTCAGGAACGCCGCGCGCAGCTGCGGGTTCGCCGAACTGATGAAGGTGCGCAGGTTGAGATAGCCATAGCTGCGGCCGCCATCGGTAATGATCTTGGCGCCATAGCGGTCCGAAATCGGATCGAGGTCGTAGTTGGCCTTTGTCACCGTCACGTCGCGGCTTCCCGCAGAATCGACGACGCGGAGCACGCGCGACACGCCGGGGTCGCTCGGTCCCAGCGCGCTTGTGATGCCGGCCGTGCCTTCGGCCGCGACGATCGCGGCAACCGTGCGCATATTGCTCGCGCTGGTGCCGATCGCGGTGATCCGCGAGCCGCGGTCGATTCCCGCTGCGAAGGCCGGCGCATTTTCATAGGCTTCGGCGATGATGACCGACTGGCTGACGGGATCATAGCTTATCCGGACCCCGAAACCCGCGCTTGACCCGCTGTTGAAGAAGGCATTCTCCTCGGCGATCGACGTGATGTATGTGAAAAAACGGTCCTTGTTCAGCGCCCGCGCCGGCGCGACGAGCGCGTCGATATAGGTCTGCACGTCGGTGAAACTGGCGGGATTGACGCCGCTCGCGACGTCGCTCGGGAATAGATACCATTCGTCGATCACGGACTTGGCGAACGCCTGTCGCGTTGCCAGGCCGCAGCCGGCGGTCGGTGTGGGAGTCGGTGTGGGTGTCGGCGTGACGGTGACGGGACCGCCGCCGCCCGAACCGCCGCCACCGCCGCCGCACGAAGCAAGCAGCAAAGACAGGATAGTCAGCGACGCAACGCCAGCACGCATAAAATTTCCCCGGCAATCAAACTGGATCGACTGATAGGCAGTTGACGCTGAATTGAAAATGAAGAAGCGCGCGTCGCAATCGCTGACGCTTTTTTCTTCAGCCAGCGGGCTCGGTGCCGCCGCGTCCCTTGAAACCCTGTGCAACCACATAGAGTTCGGGCGACCCCTTGCGGCTTGCAGGCGGTTTCGCGTGTTTTACGCTGGTGAAATTGCGCTTGAGGACCATCAACAGCTCGCGGTCGGCGCCCCCGGCGAAAACCTTGGCAATGAAAACGCCGCCAGGTTGCAGCGTCTGCACCGCGAAATCGGCGGCGGTCTCGGCAAGGCCGATGGTGCGCAGGTGATCTGTCTGGGGATGGCCAACGGTGTTCGCGGCCATGTCCGAAATGACGAGGTCGGGCGCGCTGCCCAACGCTTCGATCAGGGCATCGGGTGCGGCATCGTCCATGAAGTCCATCTCGAGGATGGCGACGCCCTCGATCGGTTCGCACGCAAGCAGATCGATCCCGACGATTCGCGCGCGCGGATTGACCTTGCGCGTGACTTGCGACCAGCCGCCGGGTGTGATGCCCAGGTCGACGACCGCGCGCGCTTTCTTGAGGAACCCGAATTTCTCGTCGAGCTCGATGAGCTTGTAGGCAGCGCGCGAGCGATAGCCCTCCGCCTGGGCGCGGCGGACATAGGGATCGTTGAGCTGCCGTTGCAGCCAGCGCGTCGACGACACGCTGCGCTTGCGCGCCGTCTTCACGCGAACGTGCAACCCGCCGCGTCCGCTGCCGGCGCCGCTCTTTTTTCCGCCGCCGGTCATTTTCGATGCTCGCGCCGTGTTACGGGAACGTCGCGGCCCTGCATTGCAAGCGTGCGCAAAATGCCTTCGCGGATCCCCCGATCGGCAACCCCGACGCGCGCCGCGGGCCACAGGTCGATGATGCTTTCGAGGATCGCGCAGCCCGCGACGACCAGGTCGGCGCGTTCGCGACCGATGCATCCGATTTCGGCGCGGGCCTCGATGCTCGCTTCGGCGAGGCGGCGGCTGATGTCGCGCATCGCGTCCGACGGCACAACCAGGCCGTCGACCGCGCGCCGGTCATACCGCGGCAGGTCGAGAAAGACGCTCGCCAGCGTCGTTACGGTGCCGCTCGTGCCGAGCAGGCGCAGCGGCTGCCCGGCAAAACGCTCGGCGCGGCCGGCGAAAGCGGCAAAGGCCTCGCGCGTCACCTCGCGCATATGGGCATAGCAGGCCTGGCGCGCGCCGAGACTGTCTTCGGCCGCGACCGCATGCTCGGTCAGCGACACGACCCCCCACGGCACGCTGACCCAGTCGTGGATCTTCACATCATGGTCGGACACATCGACGTGCATCAATTCGGTCGATCCGCCGCCGATGTCGAAGATCAGCGCCGGGCCGTCGCCGGGTTCCATCAGATTGTGGCAGCCCAGCGCCGCGAGTCGCGCCTCTTCGGCGGCCGAAATAATGTCGAGCACGATGCCCGTTTCGCGTTTGACCCGCGCTGCGAGTTCGGTGCCGTTCGACGCGCGGCGGCACGCCTCGGTGGCGACTGCGCGCGACAGGCTGACGTGGCGGCGGCGCAGCTTGTCGGCGCAAATCGCCAGCGCGGCGACGGTGCGATCCATCGCGGCTTCGCTGATCTTTCCGGTGTGGTGCAGCCCTTCGCCCAGCCGCACGATGCGCGAAAAAGCGTCGATCACGACGAGTTCGCCATCCTGCGGCCGCGCAATCAGCAGCCGACAATTGTTCGTACCAAGATCGATGGCGGCGTAGCTGCGCGGCCGGACAACTGGACCGGGTCGCGCGGGCGCTCCGGCCCTTGTCTGTCCTGTCGCCGCCGACCCCGTTCTCGAACCTGGCTGCGGCGATCGCCCTGATGGCGCTGCCATTTGCCGCATGGCTATTGTGACCTGTCTTTTGTCTCACGCGCCCACAAATGCGCAGGCGTGCACTTGGGGCCGAGATTAGGCCGCATGCGGCGGGATGGCAACCCCGCGGCCGGGACAGAAAAACCCCGCCCGGCGCGTGCCGGACGGGGTCAAAGAGGCAGGAACTTTATTGGGGTTCGGGTCTGCCTTAACGGCGGCAGCCGTCATTACCCTTATCGATCGCGCGGCCAGCAATGGCGCCGACAGCGCCGCCGATGATCGTGCCGACCGTGCGGTCGCCACGGCCCGCGATTTCATGACCGGCCAGACCACCGGCAATCGCGCCGATCACGGTGCCGCCGGTGCCATTGTCGCACTGGCGATAGTCGCGGCGATCATTGCGATAATAATTGCGCTCGTTGCGGTAATCGCGGCGATTGTCGCGGCGATAATCCCCGCGACGATCATAGCGGCGGTCGTCGCGATCGTAGCGGACATAATTGGTCTCGTAGCCGCCGTTATAGTATCCCTGCTGGGCTGCTGCGGGCGCTGCTACGCCCAGCGTCGCGGTGGACATCAGGGCGGCGAGCGAGAGAGTCATCATCTTGTTCATCGTCATTCTCCTACTTCGTCGTTCTGCCCGGTTGGGCGTCGGGTCGATGAGGCGGTTATGGGGCCGCTGCATTGAGCGAAGCCTGAACATGACTGTTGGCTGAGGTTCAGCTTCCGCGTCCTTCGCGCTTGCGCATGCAGGCGCCATCGCCCTATCGCCTCGCCGATGCGCCGGGCCCTTGCCGCCATTCTGATCTTCCTCTCGGTCGGCCTTGCGCCGGGTACCGACCAGCGACTGACGAAAGTCGACAAAAGTTCGCAGCGGATCACGGCGAGCGCGCTCGATGATCCGGCGGCCCGGAAGGGCATGCTGCGCTTCGTCCGCGGCTGGCGGCTCGAAAGCCCGAACCCGGCGTTTGGCGGCTTTTCGGCACTGGCCATCGTCGGCCCCGATCGATTCCAGCTTGCCAGCGACGGCGGCTATGGCGCGCGGCTGACGCTGCCGCCGGGCGGCCGGGTCGAAGACGCGCTTATCGCGCCGCTGCCTTCGCCAGGCCGACGCGCGAACAAAAAGTCCGCGGGCGATTTCGAGGCGATGGCGTTCGATCGGGCGAGCGGTGTGACCTGGGTCGCGCTCGAAGGGCGTAACCAGGTCTGGCGATTTGACGCTGCGCTGGCGCGCGTCGAATCGCGCGCTGTGCTGCCAAAGCCACGCTGGCCCGTGAATAGCGGGCCCGAAGCGATGGTGCGGCTCGCCGACGGCCGGACGCTGATCTTCTCCGAGGACGCCAGCGACGATCCGCGCGGGCGGGCGGCGCTGCTCTTTGCCGGCGATCCGGCGGTTCCCGGTGCGCGCGCGACGCGGTTCGTCTATGCGGACGAGGGGAAAGGACTGGTCAGCGATGCCGCAGCCTTGCCCGACGGGCGAATCCTGCTCGTCCACCGCAAGCTGGGGCTTCGCCCGGTGTTCACGACGATCCTTGCGATCGCCGATCCCGCCGATATCAGGCCCGGTGGCGTGATTCGCTCGCGCGCGATCGGCCGCGTGCCGGCGCCGCTTGCCGAAAATTATGAAGGCGCGGCGGTCGAGGTGCGCGGCGGCCGGACGTTCCTCTGGCTCGTCTCCGACGATAATTTCAACAGCTGGCAGCGCAGCCTGCTCATCGAGTTCGAGCTTGTCGGGCTGCCGCGGCGGCAATCCCCACGAACGGCGGACAGCAAAAAGGCGGCGCCGTAACCGGGCCGCCTCTTGCGATTCGACAAGCGTGAAAGCTTAGGCGGCCTTTTCGGCCAGCTTCTTCGTCACTTCCTTCTTCAGCTTGCGCGCCGAAGCCGACAGCTGGTCGTCGCCGGCCTTCAGCAGCCAATTGTCGAGGCCGCCATTATGCTCGACGGTGCGAAGGCCGTGCGTCGACACGCGCATCTTGAAGCCCTTGCCGAGCGCGTCCGACAGCAGCGTCACATTCTGCAGATTGGGCAGGAAGGTACGCTTGGTCTTGTTGTTGGCGTGGCTGACATTGTGGCCAACCTGGCGGCCCTTACCGGTCAGTTCGCAAATGCGCGACATGGTCTTCGTCCTCACAAAATCTGGGCGGCGTGCCGGTTGGCGCCAAAGGCACCGAAAGGACCGGGTGGGCCGGGAAAGGCGCGCGCTTATCGGCTTGCCGGAGATTCGTCAAGGGACTAGCGGGAAAAGCGATGTCGCAATTTCCGCTTCCCGAACCGATGCGCCGCGCGCTCGACCTAGCAAAAGCTGCCGCCGAGGCGGGCGAAGTGCCCGTCGGCGCGGTCATCGTCAAGGAAGGCGCGATCATCGCCGAGGGGCATAATGCCCCGCGCGAATCGCACGACCCGACCGCCCATGCCGAAATCGTCGCGATTCGCGCCGCCGCTGCCGCACTCGGCAACGAGCGGCTCGACGGCTGCGACCTCTATGTGACGCTGGAACCCTGCGCGATGTGCGCCGGCGCGATCGCCCACGCCCGTATCGCGCGACTCTATTATGGCGCCGACGATCCGAAGGGCGGGGCGGTCGTCCACGGCCCGCGTATCTTCGCGCAACCGACGGTGCATCATCGGCCCGAGGTTTACGACGGCATCGGCGAGAGCGAGGCGGCGGCGCTCCTCAGGGATTTCTTCGCGGCGCGGCGCTGAATACAGAGGTCTGCTTTGTGGAAGAAAACCGACGTTTTTGCACCAAAGTTCAGTAAAGTTCAGCCCTATAGCGTATCCCCGATCAGCTTCTGCCGCGGGCCGGACGCACGAGGCCGCGACCGCTCGCGTAAACCGGGCGGCAACCGTTGTGATAGACCGGGAGAAAGAGCCGGGATCGACGCTGACATAGCCGGATATTGTAGGAAAGGCCTTTTTGGGGCGTCGGCTTTGGGGTGGGAGCGGTCATCTCCACCGTCGTCATGGAACCCGGATCCAGTCCGGGATGACGAGGAGAGATATGTCCTCCCCATCGCTGCGCGACAGGGAGGGTCAACGGCCGCTTTTGGTCGTTACCTGCCGCCGTTGCTGCCCAGTATCTCGTCCACCCACGCCGGCACCAGCTCGGTCGCAGGGCCATGGCGCGCCTCGTCGAACCAATGGCTCCCCTGGCTCGGCTCCATATTGAGTTCGAGCGTCCGTGCGCCCGACGCCCGCGCTTCGCGGACGAAGCCCGCGGCTGGATAGACCGCGCCCGAGGTGCCGAGCGACACGAACAGGTCGGCGCGGTTCAGCGCGTGATAGATTTCGTCCATCCGGTACGGCATTTCGCCGAACCAGACGATGTCGGGGCGCAGCGTTCCTGCGGCGCCGCAACCGGGGCAGGTGGGTCGGTCGAGCAACGGCCCGGTCCAGGGCATCCGGGCATCGCAGACGGTGCACCAGGCATTCAGATGCTCGCCATGCATATGGATCAGCCGCTTTGCGCCCGCGCGCTCGTGCAAATCGTCGACATTCTGGGTGACGATCAGCAGTTCGCCCGGCCACGCGGCATCGAGCCGCGCCAGTGCCTCGTGCGCGGCGTTCGGGGCCTTGGTCTGGATCGCTTCGCGGCGCATGTCGTAAAAGCGCAGCACCAGGTCGGGATCGCGCGCAAAGGCTTCGGGGGTCGCGACATCCTCGACGCGGTGCTGCTCCCACAGACCGCCCGCGTCGCGAAAGGTGTCGATGCCGCTTTCGGCCGAAACCCCGGCGCCGGTCAGGATCACGATGTTTCTGATGTCGATCATGCCCCCTCATATCCGCCCGCATCGAGAGAAGTCGAGATGTCCGTCGGCGTCGGCCCAATCTCGCGGGGTGTCTCGACTTCGCTCGACACGACCGGCTAAAGGGGGCGGGCAAACAGGGGACGGCATATGACCAGCATCGGCATTATCGGCAGCGAAGGGCGGATGGGCGTCGCGCTCGCCGCTGCCATCGCCGAAGCGGGCGGTCGCGGCTGCGGCGTCGACAAGGGCGGGAACATTCTGAAGCTCGCGAGCGAAAGCGACGTTATCGTCGATTTCTCTTCGCCGGTTGCGCTCGAATCGACGCTTGACGCGTGCGTCGCTGCGCAGAAGCCGATCGTCATCGGCACGACGGGCCTCGAAGAGCGGCATCATTATCTGATCGACGACGCGGCGGCGGACATCGCGGTTCTCCAGACCGGCAATACCTCGCTCGGCGTGACCTTGCTCGCGCATCTGGTGCGCGAAGCGGCGGCGCGGCTCGATGCCGACTGGGACATCGAAATTCTCGAAATGCACCACAACCGAAAGGTCGACGCGCCCAGCGGAACGGCGTTGCTGCTGGGGCAGGCGGCTGCGGAAGGTCGCGGTATAGATCTCACGACAGGCTCCGAACGCGGCCGCGACGGGCTCACCGGCGCGCGCGCGCGCGGCAAGATCGGCTTTGCATCGCTGCGGGGCGGCACCGTCGCCGGCGATCATGATGTGATCTTCGCGGGACCCGAGGAGATGATCACGCTCGCGCACCGCGCCGAAAATCGCATGATCTTCGCGCGGGGCGCCGTCCGCGCCGCGCTGTGGCTGATCCATCAAACGCCCGGGCGCTATACGATGCCGCAAGTTTTGGGGCTTTGATTGCCGCCGCGAACGTGTATTATAAACATAATACAGCTGGAGGATTGCCATGAGTTTCGACCCCGCCGCCGCAACCAAAGCCTATGTCGACAGCCTTGGCCCCGCCGCGCTCGCCAAGGCCGAGGCCTATACGACCGGAAATGAATGGCTGCTGCTTGCGGGACTGATCGTCTCGGCGATCGTCACCTTCATCTTCGTGCGGCTGCGCCTTCTCGACCGGCTCGACGCGCGGCTCGCGAAGCGCGGCTGGGCGCTGCGCACCTGGCTGATTTCTGCCGCCTTCTTTCTGATCGCCGCGATCGTGACGCTGCCATGGGACATATACGAGGACTGGTGGCGCGAGACCGCCTATGGCCGCACCGGCCAGCCGCTCGGCGACTGGCTCGGTCAATCGGCGATCTCGACGGTCATCACCGCGATCTTCGCGGGGCTGTTCTTCCTTGGCGTCTATGCGCTGATCCGCCGCACCGGCAAGCGCTGGTGGATCTGGTCGGGCGCGCTGGCGGCGGTTGCCGTTTCGGCGATGCTGCTCGTGTCGCCGATCCTAATCGAGCCATTGTTCAACAATTACAAGCCCGTGCCCCCCGGCCCGGTGCGCGACGCGCTCGTCGAAATGGCGGCAAAGGCCGACATCCCCGCCGACCGTATCTTCCTGTTCGACGGCTCGCGCCAGTCGAACAATTTCACCGCCAACGTCTCGGGCCTCGGCCATTCGGCGCGGATCGCGATTTCGGACGTCGCGATCGGCAAGGCGTCGCTCGACGAGGTTCGCGCGGTCACAGGGCACGAGATCGGCCATTATGTCGGCGGGCATATCTGGCGGATGATCATTGTCTTCGCCGCGCTCGCGGCGCTGCTCTTTTTCCTGGCCGACCGCTTCTATCCGCGATTTGCGCGGGCTTTCGGCAGCGATGCGACGATCGGAGAGGCGCGCGGACTTCCCGTCCTGATGTTCTTCGTGTCGTTCTTCGCGCTGCTTGCGACCCCGGTGATCAACACGCTGATCCGCATCGACGAGAGCGAGGCCGATCTCTATTCGCACCGCACCGAAAATCTTCCCGACGCCTTTGCGACGGCGCTGGTCAAGACCGCCGAATATCGCAGCCCGCGCCCGGGCGCGATCGAGGAAATCATCTTTTACGACCATCCCTCGGTCGAACGGCGCGTGCGCGTAGCGATGGACTGGAAGGCGGCGCACCCGGCGAACGCGCCCGAAAAGGCGAAATGAAGAAAGCCGATATCTTCGAATTCTACCGACGCCTGGCCGAGCTGAACCCCAGCCCCGAGACCGAGCTGGAATATGGCAACATCTATCAGCTGCTCGTCGCGGTCGTGCTGTCGGCGCAGGCGACCGATGTCGGGGTGAACAAGGCGACGCGGAAGCTGTTTCAGGACGTGACGACGCCGCAGGCGATGCTCGACCTTGGCGAGGATGGGCTGAAACAGCATATCAAGACGATCGGGCTGTTCAACGGCAAGGCGAAGAATGTCATTGCGCTGAGCGAGATTCTGGTGCGCGACTTCGGCGGCAACGTGCCCGCCGACCGCGACACGCTGGTCGCACTGCCGGGGGTCGGGCGCAAGACCGCCAATGTCGTGATGAACTGCGCCTTCGGGGCGGAAACCTTTGCGGTCGACACGCACATCTTCCGCGTCGGCAACCGCGTCGGGCTGGCGCCCGGCAAAACGGTGCTCGCGGTCGAAAAGCAGCTCGAAAAGAATACGCCGCAGCCATTCCGGATCGGCGCGCATCACTGGCTGATCCTTCACGGCCGCTATATCTGCAAGGCGCGCACGCCCGAATGCTGGCGTTGCCCGGTCGAGGATCTGTGCCGGTACCGGCCGAAGACCGCGGCGCCGAAGGCGAAGAAGGCCGCCTGATCCGTTGCGGCATGAACGGACTGCCAGGGGGCGGGGAGTGGACGTTCGCTTTTCGTCTTTCGTCATCGCGGACCTGGTCCGGGGTCCGCGACGGCGGCGCGGCATGGATCCCGGATCAAGTCCGGGATGACGAGGAACGAAAAGTCCGGGATGATGGGGACAGACAAGTCCGGGATAACGATGAACGACAGGTCCGGGATGACGGGGACAGACAAGTCCGGGATGACGATGAACGACAGGTCCGGGATGACGGGGACAGACAAGTCCGGGATGACGAGGAACGACAGGTCCGGGTTGACGAGGGCAGACAAGCCCGGGATGACGGGGAACGACAAGTCCCGGATGACGAGGAAGGAAAGGTCAGCTTCCGGTGGTTGACGGCCTTTTCGCATCGGCCTTTCGGCCCCGCGGTCGTCGCTATCGCACGGGCGAAGATTGACGCTTGCCGTTTGCCTGTGACGCGCCATAGTCCGTTGCTATGCGCAACCTTACCGCTCCGTTCGCTCTCGCCGCCGCCTTGTTGGCCGCCGCGCCCGTCCACGCCAAACCCGCCGATACCGACGCAGCGAAGAAGATATTGAAGGACAGTATCGCGATCCCGACCGTCATGGGGCGCGGCAAGGTGCCCGAACTGGCGGCCTATTATGCGAGCGTGCTGAAAGCGGCGGGCTATGCGGACAGCGACATCGAAATCACCCCGATGGGCGAAACCGCAACCTTCGCCGCGACGCTGCAAGGCACCACCAAGCAAAAGCCGATCGTGCTGCTGGGCCATATGGATGTCGTCGAGGCCGATCCGAAGGACTGGACGCGCGACCCCTTTGTGCCGGTCGAGGAGGAAGGCTATATTTTCGGCCGCGGGTCGGAGGACAATAAGTTCGACGTCTCGATGATGGTCGCGACGATGGCGCAGCTCAGGAAGGACGGCTTCAAGCCGAAGCGCGCGATCATCCTGCTGCTGTCGGGCGACGAGGAAACCTCGATGACGACGACGCGCGCGCTTGCCGCGAAATACAAAGGCGCCGAGTTCGCGCTGAACGGCGACGGCGGCGGCGGGCTGATCGGCGAGGACGGCAAACCCAAATATTACGGGCTGCAGGCGGGCGAGAAGACCTATGCCGACTTCATCCTCGAAGTGACCAACCCCGGCGGGCACAGCTCGCGCCCGTCGGACACGAACGCGATCGTCCAGCTGTCGACCGCGCTCGCGAAGGTCGGCGCCTATCGCTTCACGCCGCAGCAGAACGAGCTGACGAAGGTCGGCATGCCGATCGTCGCCGATCAGGTCGGCGGCGACATCGGTGCAGCGCTCAGAGCCTTTGCCGCCAACCCGGCGGACGCGAAAGCCATCGCCGCGATCCGCGCCGATCCCGAATATGTCGGCCAGATCGGCACCACCTGCGTGCCGACGCTGGTCAAGGGCGGCCATGCCGAAAACGCGCTTCCCCAAAGGGCCACCGCGAACATCAACTGCCGCATCTTTCCCGGCGTGCCGGTCGAAACGGTGCGCGCCGAACTCGAAAAGGCCATCGCGGACCCCGCGGTCAAGGTGAACACCGATCCCGACGCGACCGCGAGCGATGCGTCGCCGCTGCGCCCCGACGTCGTCGCAGCGGTGACCAAGGCGGTGCATGCGCGCGCGCCCGGCCTGCCGATCATCCCGTCGATGAGCGCCGGCGCGACCGACAGCTATCATTTCCGTATCCAGGGCGTGCCGAGCTATGGCGTCGCGGGGCTGTTCAGCAAGGCGAGCGACAGCTTTGCGCACGGCCTGAACGAGCGGGTTCCGGTCGATGCCATAGCTCCCGCGCTGGCGCATTGGGACAGCCTGCTGCGCGATCTGTCGAAATAGCCCGATCAATCCTTCTCGCCTTGCGGGAGAAGGATTGAAGGCTTTGAGCGAAGCGAATGGGCCCTGGCGTTCGAGAGCCGAGGTTGCGTTCGCGCGCACTGGACCCCGGCCTTCGCCGGGGAGCACGTCAAGATCGTTTGCCCTCCGTCATGCTGAACTTGTTTCAGCATCCATGGCCTGACCTCTCCTTTCGCGCCGTGTCGCAGGAAACGGCAGGCCATGGATCCCGGATCAAGTCCGGGATGACGAGGCAATAAATGTCGCGTTCTGGTCGAAAGCGGGCATCGCTCCCTTCGTCATTCTGGCGAAAGCGCGAAGCTGGCGACCCAGCGTGTTCCCCGGCGAAGGCGGGGGCCCAGGGCGTTCGAGAGCCGGCGTTGCGTGCGCACGCTCTGGACCCCGGCCTTCGCCGGGGAGCACGTCGCGATCGTTTGCGATGGGTCGTTTGCCCTCCGTCATGCTGAACTTGTTTCAGCATCCATGGCCGGAGCTCTCCTTTCGCGCCGTGTCCAAGGAAACGGCAGGCCATGGATCCCGGATCAAGTCCGGGATGACGACAAAAGGGACGTCTTCGATTGGTTGGTAGCTGCCATTCCCCTCCGACCAGCATGGGGCGGCGTCGCTATTCGAGCAGCGCCTCGACTGCCCTCTCCACCATCGCGACCGCCGCCTCGGCGCCGAAGCTGGTCGAATCGAGCGACAGCTCGAGCCATAGCCCGTCGACCATTGCGGTGAGCATGATCGCGAGCCGCTCGGCATCGCGCGCGCCACAAGCGGTGAGCATTTCGCCGAGGCGGGCGCGATAGCCGGCGTAGCTGTCGGCGTGAATCCCCGCCATGCGCGTATCGTTTCGCGCGAGCGCCCAGAAGGCGGTCCACGCGCCGAGCAGTTCGGGATCGGTCACCGGGGGACGAAAGCTTGCGGTGAGGTACGCGGTCAGCCGCGTGCGCGGGTCGCTGCCCGCACCCTCGACCGCGGCGGCGAAAATCGCGTCCATGCGGTCGCTCGTCGCTTCGTAGGTCGCCGCGACCAGATCGTCGATGCCGCCGAAATAATGACGCAGCAGTCCAGGCGACACGCCTGCCTTTGCGCAGATCGCGCGAACATTCGTCCCCGCGAGCCCCTGTTCGGCGAGCACCGCCGTCGTCGCCTCGATCAGGTCTGCCCGGCGGGCGTCGGCGCTTTCGCGCGTAAAGGCTTGGCGAACGGCGGTCATGTTGTTATACATACGTACAACAAGGAACGAGACATGGCAACTGCACCCCTTCGCGATTCGAATCTCGACCCGCTCGATGGCTGGTCGTTGCCCGCCTGGACCTATAGCGATCCCGATTTCCATGCCGCTGAAATGGAACGCATCTTTCGCCCGAGCTGGCAGGTTGTCTGCCACGACAGCGACATCCCGAACGTCGGCGACTGGCATAGCATCGACTATTGCGGCGAGAGCGTGATCGTCGTGCGCGGTACCGACCGCCATGTGCGTGCGTTCACCAACGTCTGCCGCCACCGCGGCTCGCGCCTCGTCGATGGCGCCGCAGGTTGCGCCAAGAAACTCGTCTGCCCCTATCACGCCTGGACCTATGAACTCGACGGCCGGCTGACCGGCGTGCCCGACAGCGCCAGCTATCCGACGCTCGACAAGGGCAAGGCGGGGCTCGTTGCCGTCGGCCTCGAACAATGGCGCGGCTTCTGGTTCGTCCGGCTCGAGGACGACGGCGGCCCGTCGGTTGCATCGATGATGGCGCCGTATGAGGCGCAGGTCGCGCCCTATCGCTTCGAGGAACTCGGCGCGCTCGGTCGCGTCACGCTGCGCCCGCGCGCGGTGAACTGGAAGAATGTCGGCGACAATTATTCGGACGGACTCCACATTCCCGTCGCGCACCCCGGCCTGACGCGGCTGTTCGGCAAGAGCTATGGCGTCGAGGCCGAGGACCGCGTCGACCGCATGTGGGGCGACCTGATCGACCGGCCGTCGGTCAACTGGTCGGAGCGCATGTACCAGCGGCTGTTGCCGCCGGTGCCGCACCTGCCCCGGGACAAGCAGCGCCACTGGCTGTATTTCAAGCTGTGGCCGAATGTCGCGTTCGACATCTATCCCGACCAGGTCGATTTCATGCAGTGGCTGCCGACCGGTCCGACGACGTGCCTGATCCGCGAAATCAGCTATGTGCTTCCCGATGCCTATACGGGAGAATGGCGCCGCGAGATGAAGGCCGCGCGCTATCTGAACTGGCGGATCAACCGCCAGGTCAACGCCGAAGACACCGAGCTGATCACGCGCGTCCAGCAGGGGATGCAGTCGAAAAGCTTCACCATGGGGCCGCTCAGCGACAAGGAAGTCTGCCTCAAGCATTTCTGTTCGCGGATACGCGCGATCATCCCCGAAGCGCGGCAGGACCATGCTCCGCCGCCGGGGTGGAGCAGGTAAAGCGCCCCTCTCGCTTGCGGGAGGGGCCAGGGGAGGGCCTGTTCCCTCCCGGTCATTGTCAACGGGACAGGCCCTCCCCCGGCCCGTCCCGCAAGCGGGAGGGAGAAAGATGAGCGATCCAGTCATCATCGTCGGCGGCGGTCCTGCGGGTATGGTCGCGGGCCTGCTCTTCGCGCGCGCGGGCGTGCCGGTGACCATCCTTGAAAAGCATGCCGATTTCCTGCGCGATTTCCGTGGCGACACGGTGCATCCCTCGACGCTCGAACTGTTCAACGAGATCGGATTGCTCGAAGCGCTGCTGAAAGAACCCCATGCCGCGATCGACACGATGACGCTCAACCTGCTGGGCGGGCGCTATACGATTGCGACGATGAAGCATCTGCCCGTCGCCGCGCGCTTCGTCGCGATGATGCCGCAATGGGATCTGCTCGATTTCATTGCGGGGCAGGGAAAATCCTATCCGACCTTTGACCTGCGCATGTCGACCGAGGCGACCGGGCTGACCCTCGATGGCGCGAACCGCGTCAGCGGGGTGACCCTGGCGAGCGGCGAGACGCTGGCGGCGCGGCTGGTCATCGCCGCCGACGGGCGCCGATCGGTGCTGCGCGACGCCGCCGAATTGCCGCTCGAAGACCTGGGCGCGCCGATGGACGTGCTGTGGTTCCGCGTCCCCGTCCCGGCGGGCATGGCGATGTCCGAAGTCGCGCTCGGGACGATCGACAAGGGCGGCATGGTCGTCGCGATCCCGCGCGGCGATTATTGGCAATGCGCGCAGATCATCGAGAAGGGCGGCTTTGCGCCGATCGAATCGCGCGGCATCGCGGCGTTCCGCGACCGGATCGTCGAAATCGCGCCCGGGCTCGCGGCGGGAATCGACGCGATCCAGAGCTTCGACGACGTCAAGCTGCTGTCGGTCGCGCTCGACCGGCTGACACGCTGGTCGCGCCCCGGCCTGCTCGCGATCGGCGATGCCGCGCACGCGATGTCGCCCGTCGGCGGCGTCGGGATCAACCTGGCGGTACAGGACGCGGTGGCGGCGGCGAATATTCTCGCCGCGCCGCTCGCCGCCGGAGCCGATCCCGATTCGCTGCTCGCCAAGGTGCAGGAACGCCGCTGGACGCCGACGACGCGGATGCAGGGAATTCAACGTTTCGCGCACCAGCGTGTCATCGAACCGATGCTGCGCGGCGACATCACGCGCGTGCCGTTCGCGGTGCGCCTGCTCGACGCCATCCCGCTGCTCCGCCGCATTCCGGGCCGCATCCTCGGCCTGGGTTTCGGTCGCCAGCATGTCCAATCCCCGCTTGCCAAGGATTTTCAATGACCAAAGCCTATGACGCCCTGATTATCGGCGCCGGCCACAACGGCCTCGTCTGTGCCTTCTATCTCGCCAAGGCGGGGCTGAAGGTGCGCATCGTCGAGGCGCGCGACGTCGTCGGCGGCGCGGCGGTGACCGAGGAATTTGCGCCGGGGTTCCGCAATTCGGTCGCGAGCTATACGGTCAGCCTGCTCCAGCCGAAGGTCATCGCCGACATGAAGCTTGCCGAGCATGGCTATCGTGTCATCGAACGGCCGATCAGCAATTTCCTGCCGCAACAGGATGGCGGCTATCTGAAGCTCGGCGGCGGGCTCGAGCGCACGCAAAAGGAGTTTGCGCGCTTTTCGAAGCATGATGCGGCGCGTTTGCCCGAATATTATGACATGCTCGAGGGTGTCGCCGATGTGCTGCGCGATCTCGCGCTCAAATCGCCGCCGAATGTCGGCGACGGCTTCAAGACGTTGCTCGACGCGGCGCGGCAGGGGCGCGGGCTGACCAAGCTCAGCCTGTCGCAGCAGCGCGACGTGCTCGAACTCTTCACCAAGTCGGCGCGCACCTTCCTCGACAGCTGGTTCGAGAGCGAAGCGGTCAAGGCCGCCTTCGGCTTTGACGCGGTCGTCGGCAATTATGCCAGCCCCGATACGCCGGGCAGCGCCTATGTTCTGCTCCATCACGTCTTTGGCGAAGTGAATGGCAAGAAGGGCGCGTGGGGCCACAGCGTCGGCGGCATGGGGGCGATCACCCAGATGATGGCGAAGGTCTGCACGCAGCTCGGGGTCGAGATCAGCCTTGAAAGCCCGGTCGACAAGGTGTTGGTCGAGCCTGCCCCCGCGGAGGCGGGGGGCGGCAAGGCCGTCGGCGTCAAGCTGGTCGGCGGCGAGGAGATTGCGGCGGCGCGCGTGATCGCCAATGTCGGGCCGAAGCTACTCTATGAACGGATGTTCGACGAAAGCGATATCGCGCCCGAATTCCGCCGCCGCATCAAGGCGTTCAAGGCGGGCAGCGGCACCTTCCGCATGAATGTCGCGCTGACCGAGCTGCCGAAATTCACATGCCTTCCCGAACCCGGCGAGCACCACCAGTCGGGGATCATCATCGCGCCGACGCTCGACTATATGGACAAGGCGTTTCTCGACGCGAAGGAGCATGGCTGGTCGAAGAAGCCGATCGTCGAAATGCTCATTCCGTCGACGGTCGACGACAGCCTGGCGCCGCCCGGCCAGCATGTCGCGAGCCTGTTCTGCCAGCAGTTCGCGCCCGAGCTGCCGGCCAATCCCGATGGAAGCGCCCGCGATTGGGACGCCGAGGAGGGCAAGGCGGCCGATACGATCATCGACACCGTCGAGGCGCATGCCCCCGGCTTTCGTGCGTCGATCGTCGGGCGCCAGATCCTCAGCCCGAAGGGACTCGAACGCAAGTTCGGGCTGGTCGGCGGCGACATCATGCACGGCAATATGAGCCTCGACCAGCTCTGGTCGGCACGCCCGGTGCTCGGCAACGGCGCCTATCGCGGGCCGCTCAAGGGCCTGTATATGTGCGGAGCGGGGACGCATCCGGGCGGCGGCGTGACCGGCGCGCCAGGGCATAATGCAGCGCAGGTGATCCTACGCGACCGGGGCTTCTTCGCGCCGCGCTGGCGCTGACCGGCGCCGCATGACGACATAGATCGGCAGGCCGGCGGCGGTCATCACGAGGCTCCACAGACTGGCCTCGAGCCCGGCGCCGTAAAAGGCCCAGGCGCTGTAGAGGAAACCGATGATCGTCGCGGCAGCGAAGCCCGCCGACATCTTGATCGCGCCGCGGCGTTCGAGCCAGAACGCCGCGGCGGCGCCGACGATATAGAGGATGATCGCGGTCGAGGTCGTGACCTTGACCATGAACGCGAACAGGTCGGCGAGCCCGCGCGAATAATTGGCATAGACGATGATGCTCGCGAGCCCGCTCGACACGAGCTGGGTGATCCACGGCGAGGCGAATTTATTGTCGCGCGCGAAGGCGGCGGGAAGCAGCCGCCGGTGCGCGAGGTCGCGCGGGATGTCGCCCTGAAGCAGCACGAAGCCATTGAGCGCACCGAGCGCCGCGATGGCCGCGAACAGCGCGACGACCTGACCCGCCTCGGGGCTGACGAGCCGCGAAAAGAAGGTCGCATAGGCGGCGTTCGATGCCTGGAGCGTTTCGAGCGGCACCATCAGCGTCACCGTCGTGCACGACAGCAGATAGAGCAGCCCGACCGCTGCGGCGGCAATGACCGTCGCGCGCGGGATCGTGCGCTCGGGATCCTCGACGCGATCGCTGACGACGCAGGCGCTTTCAAAGCCGAGCAGCGCGAACAAGGTGAGGGTCGCCGCCGAACTGACGCCCGACAGGGTGACCGGCTCGGTGCCCGTCATCGTCGGCGGCGGTGCTGCGCCGGTGCCCAGCGCCCAGACGCCGACGATCACCGCGCCAATGACGGGGATCAGCTTGAGTCCGAGTGTCAGCAACTGCGCGCCGCCTGCGCGGCGAACGCCGGCGAGGTTGACGAGCGTGAAGAGCCAGATGCAACCGATCGCGATCCACGCGGGCAAGGAACCCGCATCGGCGAGCCAGGGCATCAGGATCGACAGATTGCTGATCGCTGCGACCGCGAGCGTCGCGACCACGGTCCAGCAGCTGATCCAGTAGCTCCACGCGACGATGAAGCCGGTGCCGGGGCCGAAGGCCGCGGCGCCATAGGTGAAGGCGGCGCAGCCTTCAGGCAATCGTTTGGCAAGTCGCGCGAACACGATGGCAAGACACAGGGTCCCCGCGATCGAGACGAACCAGCCGATCACCGCGTTCCAGCCGAGCGGAGCGAGGTCGCGCGGGAGCAGGAACACCCCCGACCCGATCATGTTGCCCATGCCGAGCGCGATGCACATCAAAAGGCCGAGCTTTTGGCCCGGCCTTTCGCTGTTGTTGACGATGTCGGTCACCCGATCAGAACTTGGCGCCCAGGCGCGCCCCGATCGTCTGGGGCTGGCTCACCAATATCTGGACGCGGTCGTTGCACTGTCCGCAGTTGGAGAAGCGCGACAATTGGCCGCGCTCGTCGAAGGCATTCTGCAGGAATATCTCGAAGCTGTAGCGGCTCCAGTCGAACCCGAGCGCAAAATCGACGGTCGTCGACCCCTTGATCATGCCGAGCTGGGTCGCCGTAACGGTGCGGATGTCCGCGCTGGCCGAGCTGCGATGCGCGATGACCGATTGCAGATGGAATTCGCCCGGCCCGATCGGGAAAGCATAGCGTACCGTCGCATTGCCGTTGAACTTGGGCGTCACCGGCAGTCGCGTCCCCTTGGCCGCGGCGACCGAATTGCCCGCACCGGTGCAGGTATAGGTCGGGTCGTCGATCGCGCAGAGGTTATTCTTGGTCTTGGCATCGGTATAGGACGCCGCCGCCGTAATCGTGAGGCCGTCGGTCGGCCGGATGTTCACGTCGGCCTCGATCCCGCGAATGCGGGCGTTCGGCCCGTTGTGGATCTCGGTAAAGCTGTTCGCGCCGAGGAACGAGAATTGGAAGCGTTTCCATTCCTGCTGATAGATGGCGGCGTTGAGCCGGACCATGCCGTCGGCAAGCGTCGTCTTGATCCCCAGTTCGTAGTTGGTGAGGAAATCGGCATCATAGGGCGCGATCGTCGCGCGCCGGTTGATGCCGCCGGGACGGAACCCGCGCGACCAGGTCGCATAGGTCAATATGTCGTCGCTCGGTTTCCAGGTCAGGTTCAGGCGGTGGGTAAAGCCCGAATCCTTTGTCCGCTTGGGAACCAGCCCGCCGCCCACGAAATCGGCCAGGTTGGTGCAAGGGCCGCCCGGTACCGCCGCGGGTAGCAGCGTGCCGCCCGGATTGTCGCGCAGGATGGCGCCCGTCGTCGTGTAACATCCCGCGACGCCGGTGCGCGAACTGCCCGCGCCGTTGAAGGGCGCGCCGGCAGGATTGCGGCCGAAGCCGAAGAAGCCGATCAGGCTGTTGTCATATTTATAATAGCGCCCGCCGCCGGTGACCGTGATGGTCGGGGTAATGTCGAAGCTCGCTTCGCCGAACGCGGCATAATCCTTGTCGATGCGCTTTTGCTCGGTCAGCCACAAGGTTCCGGGCAGGCCGTTGACCGATAGCGCGCCAGACAGGCCGGGAACGCGATAATCCTGGTGGATTTCATTGCTCTGGCGCTGGAAGAACAACCCGCCAACGACGCGGAAGCGCGAATCCTGCGGCGAAGAAATGCGCAGTTCCTGGCTCAGCTTGCGGAAATGGTCGGTGCCGATGATGAACTGGCGCGGGTCGATATCGTTGCCGGCATTGTCCTCGAGATAGAAATATCCGGCCAGTCCGCCGTAGGACGAATAGAGCGCGTCATACGCCTCGGCATAATCGGTATAGTCGCTGATCTGGTACGTCTTGCGATCGAGATAGGCGCCGGCATAGGTGAGGTCGAAATTGCCGATCTTGCCTTCGATCGTCAACGCCGCCTGGATGAACTTGTCGCTGCGATGATCGGGATAGAAGCGCTGGACCTGCAGGTCGCCGACCTTCGGATCCATCGCGAAGGTGCCGTTGCTCGTCTGCTTCTGATAGAGAACGGTCGGCGTGATCGTCCAATTGTCGTCGAGATCGACTTTCAGCGCGGCGCGGCCGCCATAGACTTCGGCATCGTTGAAATTGTTTTCGACGAAATCATCATTGTCGACGGTGATGCCGCCGGGGGTCGGCAGGAACGTGCGCGTGCCGGGGACATTGTCGATGTAGCCGGCATCCTTCTGATACCAGCCGACGAAGCGCACCGCCGCCATGTCGCTGATCGGCGCGTTGATCATGCCTTCGAGCCGGCCGCCCATGCCGCCATGCTTGATGCTGTTCAGTTCGCCGTCGACGCGGCCTTCGAACCCGGCCGTGCTTGGCTTGTTGGTGATGATGCGGATCGTGCCTGCCTGCGACGAGGCGCCATAAAGCGTGCCTTGCGGCCCGGCCAGCGATTCGATGCGGGCAATGTCATAGACATGGATGTCAAGCGTCCCGCCGATCGTGGTGACCGGCTGTTCGTCGAGATAGACGCCGACGCTGGGCAGCGATCCCGAATGGTTGCCGTCGCCGCCGCTCGCGACGCCGCGCATATAGACGGTGGTGACGCCCGGCTGGCTCGACTGGAACGAGACGCTGGGCAGCAGCTTGGAGAAGTCCTGGAAATTGGCGACGTTCAGCTGATCGAGCTTCCGCGTCCCGAGCGCCTGGATGCTGATCGGAACATCCTGCAGATTTTCCTCTCGCTTTTGGGCGGTGACGACAATCTCGTCATCGTTCTTGTCCGCAGCCTCCTGCGCCAGTGCAGCCCCCGACGACAGGATCGTCGAAGACAAGGATGCCAGAAGTAGCGCGCGGCGAGAAAATTGGACCCGCATGAAAGACCCCCCTTTTTATGCTGGCGCTGCCGTTGTTGCAGCGCAACGCGAAGGGTGTCGCAACTTGGGTGTGATCGTCAATCGGGGTACGCCAAATTGGCCCTTCCCGACCGCAGTTTCGGGAGCAGTATGACAAAATTGCAACAATCGGATCAGGCGCGCGCGGGATATTGCGTCAGGACCGGACCCAGCGCATCGACCAGCGGGCCGAGCCATGGTTCCATCGCGCGCCATTGATCGACACCGTCGCGGTTGATCGGTCGCCGCACCTGTTCGGAACTGGCGGTGCGAACCGCGCGGTCGTTGGCATGAAAATCGAGGCAGGCCTGCTCGAACGGCAGGCCGAGCCAGGCGAGCATCGCCCGCACTTCGCCTTCCAGATCCGCGATCACCCGTTCGTGGAAGACGCGGTGGACATGCGCCGGCACGACATGATCGAAATGGTCCATCAGATCGACATAGTCGGCATAATAGCGCCCCATGTCGGACAGGCTGTAGCTGAACGCCTGTCCGCGCGCGAAATGCTGTTTGAAATTGGAGAAACAGCAATCCATCGGATGGCGCCGGGCATCGATGATCCTGGCTTGCGGCAGGATCAGCCGGATGAAGCCGACGTGCAGCCAGTTGTTCGGCAGCTTGTCGATATAGAAGGGCTTGTCGCTTTTGCGCTGTACCCGGGTATCGCGCAGATATTGTTCGCCGAGTTCGCGGGCGTCGGCGGGCGACAGCTGGGCGATGCCGCCCATATTGCGCGCTTTCGCATAGAGCTTGGGAATATCGGGCAACTCCATCGTGCCCTCGACCATCGAGTGGCTCGACAGGATCTGTTCGATCAGCGTCGATCCCGCGCGCGGCATGCCGACGATGAAAATCGGATCGGGCGCGTCGGCGCCATGACCGGTTCGGGCGGCGAAAAAGTCGGGTGTGTACAGTGATTTGGCGTGATCGACGGCGGCCCGCGTCTGCTCTGCGTCATAGTCGAGCAGCGCCTTGCGCAGCGCGTTGCCCCGGTCGTAGTGCCCAAAGGCGACCTCGGCCTCGCGCCGGTCCTCATGCGCCTTGCCGAGCGCGAAATGGAGATGAAAGCGGTCTTCGGCCGAGATGTCGCCGCGATCGAGCGCCGCCTGCATCGCGGACAGATCGTCGTCGCCGAATTGCAGCGTCTTCAAATTGGCGAGGCTCCACCACACTTCGCCGAGCGCGGGATGGAGGTCGAGCGCTTTGCGATAGGCGGCGATCGCGTCGGCCTGACGCCCGACGGTCTTCAGCATATGCCCATAGGACATCCAGATTTTCGGCTGTTTGCCAAAGCTCTGCAGCACCTGTTCGTAGAGTTCGAGTGCTTCGTCGAATTCGCCGACGCGGCCAAGAGCTGCCGCTTTCAGATTGGCGTTCATCAGATTGTCGGGGTCGACCCGCTGGAGTTTGGCCAGCTCTTCGACGGCTTCGGCCGAGCGGCCCTGGCGATGCAGCACCGTCGCGAGGTTCGACCGTGCGGCCAGAAAGTCCGGCGCGAGTTCGAGCGCACGGCGCAGCAGCGTTTCGGCATCGCGGTACCGTTCGATCCGCGCGGCAAGTTCGGCGAGCATACGGATCGCCGCGACGTCGAACGGATCGCGCTTCAGATGGGCCTTGAGCACGGGCTCGGCGTCGTGGAGCCGTCCCTCGAACAGAGCAAGGGCGGCGGCCATCAGTTCGGGGTTGCGGACGCCCCGATCGATCGACAGCTGCGCGCGATCCGCCGTCATGCTCAGCCTTCCTTGCGCGCCTTGGCGATCGCCTGCTTCAGCGCGTCATAGCCAACCTGGCCCTGGAACATCTGATCGCCCACGACCCAGGTCGGCGTGGCGTTCAGTTGCAGCTGGGTCGCGAGCGCGAGGTTCGCGTCGAGTTCGCGCTGGAACACCGCCTCGTTCACGGTCGCATCGGCGCTGCCGTCGGTGACGACGCCTGCGCGTTCGGCGGCGGCGGCGATGGCCGACGGGTCGAGCGAGCTGGCCGCGAACATCGCATGATGGAAAGCGTCATACTTGCCCTGCCGCGCCGCTGCGAGCGCCATGATCGCGGCATCGCGGCTCTGCGGCGAAATGATCGGCAGCTCGCGGAAGACGACCTTCAGCCGCTTGTCTTCGCGGATCAGCCGATCGACGTCGGGCACGCTCGCGCGGCAGAAGCCGCAGGCATAATCGGTGAAGACGACGAGCGTAACGTCGCCGTCGGCGTTGCCGGCCCAGGCGCCGGCATAGGGTTTTTCGAGCGCCGGGCGTACCGCCGCGACGGCCTTTGCCATTTCCTTGTTGCGCTGCGCCTCGAACGCTTCGGGGACGATCTCGGGATGCGTGCGGATATAGTCGGCGACGATCGTTTCGACCTCGCTCTTGCTCATCCCGCCGCCGAAGCGGCCGCCGAGCCAGAAAGTCGCACCGAGCAGCAGGATAGCGCCGAGCGCGATCGTCCACAGCGGTGCCGGGAAGGCAGACCCAGCGGCACTGCGCGGCGCCGGCGCCGGGCGGTGCGGCATGCGGTCGTCGTCGGCAGGCGCCGAAACCGAAGGCGGCGGCGTCGCGCTCGCGGCTCTGGTTTTCGCGGGCTTGACGGTGGGCGCGGGCGCGGCGGCGGGCTCGCCTGCAAAGAGCGGCAGATCGGGCGTGGCGACCTGCGGCGGCGCAGCGCGTACTTCGGCCTCCTCGCGCGCCAGCAATTGCTCGAGCCCCGATGGCGGCGGTGCCGGCTCTTCGCGGGCGGCGGGGCGCAGCCTGGTTGCCGCTTCGCCGATGCTGTCCTTGCCTGCCTTGGCGGCGTTGCCGATGCCGGCTTTGGTCTTTCCTGCGACTTCGCCGATCCCGCGGCCGGCATCGCTCGACAGTTTCGAGACCTTCTCGGCGAGCGCCATTTTCTCCCAGGCGTCGCCGCTGGCTTTCGCCGCCGCACGGCCGGCTTTCGCCGAACCACGCCCGGCCGCGCGTGCGGCGAGTGCGGTCAGTGCGCCGGTCCGGGTCGCGAGGTCGCGCGAGCGGCGCGGAATTTCCATCGCTTCGACGCGCGCCGGAATATCGGCGCGTTCGCCGACGTCGATCGTCCAGTCGGCAAAGGCTTCGGCGCCGTCGCGGATGCGATCCCACAGATTTGCGGCGCCGGCCTTGATCGCTTCGGGTTTGACCAGCGGATCGCGCGGCGTTTCCGCCGCCTTGTAACGCGCCAGATCGATCCCGACCGGCGGCTCGTCCGCCGGCTTCGCCAGCCCCTCGTCGCGCGCAGGCGCGGACGCCGTGGGCGTCGGGGCCGTATCGCGCAGCCACGGCTGATAATAATCGTCTTTCTTGTCTGTCACTTGTCGCCCTTATGCATCGCGATCGCGATGCGTCCCCATCGTTATGCGCGTGAATCTAACGCCGTTTGCGTGTCTGTTCCACCTCGGCGCGAGCCACCAGCGCAATATCCTGTGCACGAATCCAGTCGGGCGAGCCTTCGGGCAGGCCCTGCATCGCCGTTTCGGCATTACGCAGCGCGAGCGCGGCCTGTCCACCCTCAAGGCTGTAGCGTTCCGCCGAGGCGAGCGAGGCGCGCGCCTGATCGCCCTTGTTCGCATAGACGATGCCGAGCTGGTACCAGGCAAAGGGATTTTCATTGTCGAGCGCGACGGCGGTCTTCAGCACCTTTTCGGCTTCGGCGAAATTGGCCTGGTCTTCGGTCGCGATCAGCGCGTGGCCCAGCGTCGCCGCGATCAGCGGCTGCGAGCGCGAATTGGTGACCGCTTCGCGCAGCGGCGGGATCGCTTCTGTCGGCCGTCCCGATTCGAGCAGCACCTGGCCTTCGAGTTCGAGGAAATAGGGGTCGTGCGGATTGGTCTTGAGCAGCCCCTCGACCTCGCCCAGCGCCTTTTCGGGATAGGCGCTCTTGTGCCAGGCATAAGCGCGGGCATAGCGCGCCGGAATGCTCGTGTCGCTTTCGGGATATTTGCGCAGCGTGCGGGCCGGGTCGGCAATATAGCCCGACAATTTGGCCTTGATGCGCTGAAAACGCGCTTCGATCGCCGGGTCGGCCGGCTTTTCCCACGCAGGATCGATGACATAGACTTCGCGCAGCGTCTGGATGCGGTCGCCCGACATCGGGTGCGTGCGGCCATAGGCCTGATCATCGTCCTGGTCGACGCCATAGCGGAATTCCAGATTCTGCAACTTCTTGAAGAAGGCCAGGCTGCCGCGCCCGCTGATCCCCGCTTTGGAAAGATATTGGGCGCCGGCGGCGTCGGCGGTCGATTCCTGCACGCGGTTGAAGGCCAGATATTTGCCGAGCGCGGCTTGCTGGCCCGCCATCAATATGCCCATGCCGGCGTCGCCGCCGCCCGCGGCAATCGCCGCCGCGCCAAGGAGCAGGCTGAGTATCGAAATGCCGGTCGCGGCCTTCGCGCCTTCGCTCGCGCGGATCGCGTGGCCGCCCATCACATGTCCGAGTTCGTGCGCGAGCACGCCCTGCACTTCTTCGGCGTTGTCGGCGGCCTCGATCAGCCCGCTGAACACATAAATGTCCTGGCTGCCCGCGACGAAGGCGTTGATGCTGCGGTCGCCGAGCAGATGGACGCGCACCTGCCCCGGCTGGAGTCCCGCCGCGACGAGCAGCGGGTCCATCATGTCCTGGAACAAGGCCTCGGTCTCGGCATCGCGCAGGATGGACTGCGCCGCGGCCGGACGCACCGTCACTGCGACCATCGCGATCAGCGTCAGCACGACACGAAAAAGGGCGCGCCAGCGATGCGCGCCGGACAGGCTGAACGGCGGGAAAGCGATCATCGCCGCCTGTCTTGCGCCGCGCGCCTGAACCTCGAGTGAAGCCATGGGGGCTTATTGGGGTTCGTCGCGCGCGGACGCAAGGTCAGGCTGCGGTTTCTGCGGCGAGTTGCCGCGGGTCAGTTGCCAAAGGTTCGCTGCCACCAGCCGCGGCGCGGTTCGCCGTCGGGGCCCACGCCTTCGCCGTCGGTATCGGCGTCGGCGGAAACCGGCTCGGCCTCGCCCGCGGTCGCGGGTTCGGAGGCCGCTTCAGCAGCGACGGCCTTTTTGGCACGGCTCGGACGCTTCTTCGGCGCCGGCTTGGCCGCTTCGGGTTCTGCAGGCGCTTCGGGGACGGGCGCTTCGACGGTCTCGGCAACTTCAGCGGCTTCGGCCTCGGCTGCCGCAGCGGCCTTGGTCTTGCGCGGAGCGCGGGCACGCTTCGGCTTTTCCTCGGCGGCAGGCGCTTCCTCGGCTACCGGCTCGGGAGCGACTTCGACGGGCGCAGCCTCTTCTGCCGCAGCGTCGGTCTCGGCGCCCTCGGGCTTCTTGCGACCACGGCCACCGCGGCGACGACGCGGCTTTGCTTCGGCCTCGTCGGTCGCGGCTTCTACCGGCGCAACGGCGTCGGCCGGCGCATCGCCGTCGGCGTCGTCGTTACCCTCTTCGCCCGAGCCTTCGCCTTCGGGGATCTCATTGCCTTCCTCGTCGCGACGACCGCGGCGGCCACGGCGGCGGCGGCGGCGGCGCTTGCGGCCTTCGCCGTCTTCGCCGTCCTGGCTTTCCTGGCGCTCGCGGCGCGCGGGACGCTCGGTTGCCGTTTCTTCCTCGGCCTCTTCTTCCTCGTCCTCTTCGACGAAGTCGTCTTCGTCATCCTCGATCTCGACGATCGGGGCGAAGCTGCGGCGCGCGACCGGCGGCGGCCCGCCGACCTCGATTGCCATCCGAGCGCCCTCGGTCTCGCCGTCGGGCAGAATTTCGACATTGACGCCGTAAAGCTCTTCGATCTCGCGCAGTTCGCGGCGCTTTTCGTTGAGGAGATAGAAGGTCGCTTCCTGGCTCGCGCGCAGGATGATCTTGCTGCCCTTGCCGCGTGCGGCTTCCTCTTCGATCAGGCGCAGCGCGCTGAGGCCCGCCGACGAAGCGGTGCGGACGAGGCCGGTGCCTTCGCAATGCGGGCACGGACGCGTCGATGCTTCGAGCACACCGGTGCGCAGGCGCTGACGGCTCATCTCCATCAGGCCAAAGCCCGAAATGCGGCCGACCTGGATGCGCGCGCGATCGTTCTTCAGCGCATCCTTCATCGCGCGTTCGACCTTACGGACGTTCGAGCCATGATCCATGTCGATGAAGTCGATCACGACGAGCCCGGCCATATCGCGCAGGCGGAGCTGGCGGGCGATTTCGTGCGCGGCTTCGAGGTTGGTGCTGAGCGCGGTCTGCTCGATATTATGCTCGCGCGTCGAGCGGCCCGAGTTGATGTCGATCGACACCAGCGCCTCGGTCGGGTTGATCACCAGATAACCGCCCGATTTCAACTGGACGACGGGATTGAGCATCCCGGCGAGCTGGTCCTCGACGCCGTAGCGCTGATAGAGCGACACGGGGTCGGCATATTGCTTCACGCGCCGCGCGTGGCTTGGCATCAGCAGCTTCATGAACTGCTTTGCCGCCTTATAGCCCTCGTCGCCTTCGACGAACACTTCCTCGATATCCTTGTGATAGATATCGCGGATCGCGCGCTTGACGAGGTCGCTGTCCGAATGGATCAGCGCCGGTGCGCTGGACCCGAGCGTATTCTCGCGGATCTCGTCCCACAGGCGGGCGAGATAGTCGAAGTCGCGCTTGATCTCGACCTTGGTGCGGCTCATCCCGGCGGTGCGGACGATGCAGCCCATCGTCGGCGGCAGGTTGAGCTCGTCGATCATCGCCTTCAGCTTGCGACGATCGGCACCGTTCGAAATCTTGCGGCTGATGCCGCCGCCGTGCATCGTGTTCGGCATCAGCACGCAATAGCGGCCGGCGAGCGACAGATAGGTGGTCAGCGCCGCGCCCTTGTTGCCGCGTTCTTCCTTGACGACCTGAACCAGCATCACCTGGCGGCGACGGATGACGTCCTGGATCTTGTAGCGGCGGCGCAGCGACATGCGGTTTTCAGCATCTTCGTCGTCGCCCCGACGGCTGCGGCTGCGGCCGCCGCCCTTGCGGTTGTTGTTGCCGCGCCCGCGTCCGCGCCCACGGCGGTCGCCGCGGCCGTCACCGGTTGCTTCGGCGCCTTCTTCGGAGCCTTCGCCGCCTTCTTCGCCATCGCCGTTTCCGGCGTCATCATGGTCGTCGCCGTCGTCATCACGGTCGTCACGGTCGTCACGGTCGTCGCGATCATCGCGGTCGTCATCACGATCGGCGCGACTGTCGCCATTCTCGTCTTCGTCGTGATAGTCGACGTCGGCGACATCGCCTTCGAGCTCGTCGAGGTCTTCCTCGGCGCGCTGCGCCGCGGCGGCGGCGTGCTCTGCCTCTTCGCGCAGCAGCGCTTCGCGGTCTTCCTTCGGAATCTGGTAATAGTCGGGATGGATTTCGCTGAACGCCAGGAATCCGTGGCGGTTGCCGCCATATTCGACGAACGCCGCCTGCAGCGACGGTTCGACGCGGGTTACTTTGGCCAGATAGATATTGCCCTTGAGCTGCTTGTGCTCAGCGGACTCGAAATCAAACTCCTCGATGCGGTTTCCCTTGGTGACGGCGACCCGGGTTTCTTCCCGGTGCCGCGCGTCGATCAACATGCGCGTGGTCATTAGTTACACTCCAGGCGCGCCGCGGCGCGCCAACAAAAAAGGCCGCGTCCATCCCGAACGGAAGGCTGCGGTCGATACGGTTCAAAGAAAAAATAACGTTATTGCCGCGCGCGGCTCGCGTCCGGTCCTGGACGCGCATGCGGTCCTCCGCCGCGACAGATGCAGGGGCGAAACCGCCTGCGTCGCGATCAGAAGAGGGCATGGCAAGCCTCATGCAGCATCAACCTGTTACAGGGTGAGCGGGAAGGGCTGAGCGGCAATTTTTTAACAATGCCGCGTCGGCCGCCCGATCATCCGGGTGGACTGACGGCACTATGTCTTTCCCCGCATGTCCGGCGCCGGAGCGGCCTTGATCCGCGATTCGCGAGACCAGGCCTTTTCCCCTCAAAAGGCCGGACGGCGCCGGGAAGGACACCGTCAGTGTGCGGGGTGCTAGCATCGGCATGGGCCCACGGCAACCTTCGCTACCCAACAAAGATAGGAAGTTGGCCTTTTGTTGCAAATATATCCGCACCGCCGCTGCACCGAATTGGTCGTTAACCCAGCCAATTGGCGGCAATTCGATGCGCTTTGGCGGGCAGGCGGTCCACGGCGTTCGGTCGCGGGGGTCTCCATGCCCTCGAATAAGCGCTGGACCATCGCTCTCTCGCAACGGCATAATCGCGGCATGAAACTCTTGTTCGTCCTGCTGGCGATGGCCGTCGGCCCGGTGTCTGCTTCGGCCGCGCCGGCCGGCCTCGCTGCAATCGGGCCGATATCACAGAGCGCTTTCGATCATGCTGTGCGCACCCCGCGCATCGAGCCGAACGCGCCGGTCGGGTTTCGCGCCAAGCGTCCCGGAAAGCGGTACAGCGTTACGGTTCCGATCGGAAAACCGAAGCCCGCGCTGCCGCTCCCCGTGATTCAGGGGCCGAACAATCCGGGCCTGCCGCTCGTCGTGATCGACGCTGGTCATGGCGGGCATGATCCGGGCGCGCATTCGCCGCACAACGGGAAGCGCGAGAAGGATATCACGCTGGCGCTGGCCAAGGCCATCCGCGACGATCTGGTCGCATCGGGCCGCGTCCGCGTCGCGCTCACCCGCGCGGACGACCGGTTTCTGGTACTGGAGGAGCGCTATGGCATCGCGCGGCGCCTGAAGGCCGACCTCTTCATCTCGATCCACGCCGACGCGGCCGAGACCGAAACGGCCAGCGGCGCCTCGGTCTATACGCTCTCTGAAGTCGCGTCCGACCGCGAAGCGTCGCGGCTCGCGGCGCGCGAGAACAAGGCGAATATCATCAACGGCATCGACCTGGGCGCGCACAGCAGCGAGGTATCGTCGATCCTTCTCGACCTGACGCAGCGGGAGACGATGAATGTCGCGTCCGACTTCGCCCGCCTGCTCCAGCGCGAAGCAGGCGACGACGTCAAATTCCGCACGACGGCGCACCGTTTCGCTTCGTTCGTGGTGCTGAAGGCGCCCGATACACCGTCGGTGCTGTTCGAAACGGGCTTCATATCGAACAAGGGGGACGCCGAATTCCTGGCCTCGGCAGCGGGGCAGAGGAAGGTTGCGCGCGGCGTGCGCGACGCGGTGCAAATCCATTTCGCCCGCCAAATCGAGTACCGACCCTAAACGGCCTTGACCATCCCGCGCGTCGCCGACAGCTTGCCAGCGACGGGAGGGGCGCATGGCGTGGAGCAACTGGTCGGGCAGCGTCACGGCGCCGGCCGAGGTCACAAGGCCGCAAAGCGAGGATGAACTCGCCGCGCTGATCCGCGGTGCGCGCAAGGTTCGGGCAACGGGCGCCGGGCACAGCTTCATGCCGCTCTGCCAGTCCGACGAGCTGATTCTGGGTCTCGACCGGATCGGCGACGCGATTCGCATTTCGCCCGACCGCAAGACCGCCCGCATCCCTGCGGGCTGGAGCATCAAGCGGCTGACGGCCGCGCTGTGGCACGAAGGCCTGGCGCTCGCCAATCAGGGCGACGTCAATCCGCAATCGCTCGCCGGCGCGATGGCGACGGGGACGCACGGGACCGGCGTCGACCTGGGCTCGCTCGCGACGATGGCACGCGGCTTTCGGCTGATCGGTGCGGACGGCGAGGCGCGCTGGTGCGACGCTGCGACCGACCCCGATCTCTATCAGGCGCAGCGGCTTTCGCTGGGGATGTTTGGCATCGCGACCGAAATCGAGGTCGCCGTCGTTCCCGCCTTTCACCTAGCCGAGCGGATCGAAAAGCGGCGGTGGGAGGAAATCCGCGAAAGCTATGACGCGCTGGCCGGGCAGCATCGCCACATCGAATTCTGGTTCTTCCCGCACGCCGATCATGTGATCCTGAAGACACTCGACCCTTGCGATCCGTGCGACCCGCCGCCATCGACGACCGATATGGAAGAGACGGCGTTCCGCCGCGTGCTGGATATTGCGGCGAAACTGCCGTTCCTGACGCCCTGGCTTCAGCGCGGCATGATGAAGACACGCTTCGACGGGCATCGCCGTGGTCCCGCACATGCGATCTTTCCTTCGGATCGCACGATCCGCTTTGAGGAAATGGAATATGAAATGCCGCGCGCGCTGGGACTCGAAGCGTTGAGCGAAGTCGTCGGCTGGATCCGCAAGAAGCGGTTGCCGGTGACCTTTCCCTTTGAATATCGCACCGTCGCCGCCGACGACATCTGGATGAGCGCGATGAATGCGGGACCGGTCGCCGCGATCTCGATGCACCAATATCACGCGATGCCCTGGGCGGGTCATTTCGCCGAAGCGGAGGCGATCTTTCGCGCGCATGGCGGGCGCCCACACTGGGCGAAGCGTCATACGCTGACGCGCGGCGACGTCGATACGCTGTACCCGATGGCCGAGCGCTACCGCGTCGTGCGCCGCGCGGCCGACCCGCAGGGCAAATTTCTCAATCGGCATCTGGAGGCGCTGTTTTCATGAGCGACGATCTGACCCTGCACGCGCATCTGATTGGTCGGCAGGGCTCGCGCGCCGACCTCAACACCCCGGTACTCGTGCTTGATCGGGATGCGCTCGACCGCAACATCGCGGCGCTGGCGGCGCTGACGGCGCGACATGGCGTCGGCCTTCGCCCCCATGCCAAGACGCACAAAAGCGTCGATATCGCGAAGTGCCAACTTGCCGCCGGCGCGCTCGGGGTCTGCTGCGCCAAGATCGGCGAGGCCGAAGCGCTGGTCGAAGGCGGCGTCACCGGCATCCTGATCACGTCGCCCGTCGCCGCGCTGCGCGCGATCGAACGTCTTGCGGCGCTGGCGAAGCGCGCCGGGGGATTGATGGCGGTCGTCGATCATCCCGCCGTCGCCGAACGGATTGACGCTGCCCTGGACGCGGAGGGCGCCGCCCTCGACGTCATCATCGACATCGACCCCGGTATCGCGCGCACCGGCGTCGCATCGCCCGAGGCGGCGGTCGATCTTGCGCGGACGATCGCGACGCTGCCCCGCCTCACGTTTCGCGGCGTTCAATTCTATTGCGGTTCGCAGCAGCATATCGAAGATTTTGCCGAACGCCGCGCGGCCATCGTCGAGCGCACGGCCTATCTGCAAAGCGCTATCGATGCGCTCGCCGGCGCAGGCTTCCGTCCCGAAATCGTCACCGGATCGGGGACCGGAACCCACCGGATCGATCTCGATCTCGGCGTCTTCACCGAACTCCAGGCGGGTTCCTATATCTTCATGGACAAGCAATATCTCGATTGCGACCTGACGGGCGAGCGTGACGTGCCGTTTGAAACCGCGCTCGGGGTCGATGCCCGTGTCGTGAGCGCCAATCATTCGGGGCTCGTCACGATCGACGCGGGCATCAAGTCGCTTTCGAGCGATGGCGGGGCGGCGGTCGTGCGGCGCGGTGCTCCCGAATCCGCTTTCTTCGCGTTCATGGGCGACGAGCATTCGGCGCTGATCGCGCCCGACATCGGCAAGCAACTCGCGCCCGGCGATCCGGTGACGCTGACGGTGCCGCACTGCGACCCCACGGTGAATCTCTACGACCATTATCATGTCGTGTCGGGCGACACGCTGGTCGCAATCTGGCCGGTCAGCGCGCGCGGCCGCGCGCGCTAGGACATGCTGCCGCAACCATGCTTCCCTTTCCGCCGCGCAGGCTTTAGAGGCTTGGCCATATGGCTTCCGATACCGTGTCCCATTTCCGCTTGCGCCTGCGCCGCGACAGCAATGCCGTCATCGCCTGGTTCCGCGAGATGTGGACGCGGCGCTGGTTCCGCATCCTTGGCTATCTGGGCGGTGCCGGGCTCCTCGCTATCCTGCTCATCTGGGCAGTGTTCGCCCGCAACCTGCCGTCGGTCGACCAGCTCCGCGATTATCAGTCACCGCTGCCGACAATGGTGCGCGATGCCGAAGGCAAGCCCGTGCACAGCTATGCGCGCGAGCGCCGTGTCCAGCTGGAATATGCCGAATATCCGCAGCTGCTGGTCCGCGCCTATCTCGCGGCGGAAGACCGCACCTTCTTCGAGCATGGCGGGATCGACTATCCGGGTATCGCGACCGCGGTCATCACCAACCTGAGCAGCAGCGGGCGCCCGGTCGGCGCGTCGACGATCACGCAGCAGGTCGCGAAGAATCTGCTGTTGACCAACGAAGTCAGCTATCGGCGCAAGATCCGCGAGCTGATCCTGGCGAAACGCATCGAAGGGGCGCTCACCAAGGAGCAGATCCTCGAACTCTATCTCAACGAAATCCCGCTCGGCCGCCGCAGTTTCGGGGTACAGGCGGCGGCGCGGGCCTATTTCGACAAGGACGTCGACCAGCTCGCGCTTCACGAAATGGCGTTCCTTGCGATCCTGCCCAAGGCGCCCGAAACCTATGGCCGCGCGCGCAACGCCGACAAGGCGATGGCGCGCCGCAATTTCGTGCTGTCGGAGATGTTCCGCAACGGATGGATCAGTGCCGCGCAGCGCGACGCCGCGCAGGCGATGCCGCTCGGCCTGACCAACAGCGGCAACACGGCGATCGCGCAGGTCGGCGGCTATTACATGGAAGAGGTGCGGCGCCAGCTGATCGACCAGTTCGGCGAAACATCCGAAGATGGTCCGCTATCGGTCTATGGCGGCGGACTCTGGGTGCGCACGGCGTATGACGGCAAGATGCAGGCCGCGACGACCATGGCGCTGCGCAAGGGGTTGCAGCGCTACGATGCGGGCAAGGGCTGGTCGGGCCCGATCGCGACGATCGAGGCCGACGACCAGTGGCAGAGCCGCCTTGCGTCGAGTTTCGTCGGGATCGATTACGATAATTGGCGGATTGCCGCCGTGCTGTCGAAATCGCCCGGCGAAGTCCGGATCGGTTTCGCCAAGGGCGATACCGGACGTCTGCCTGCCGATGCCGCGACGCAGGGCTATCGCAAGACCGGCGGCAGCGCCTTTTCGGCGATGCGCCCGGGCGACCTGATCGCGGTCAAGGCGACTGCGCCGGGCATCTACGCGCTGAAGAACATCCCCGAAGTGTCGGGCGGCATGATCGTCGAAAGCCCGCATTCGGGACGCATCTACGCCATGCAGGGCGGCTTTGACGTGCGGCTGTCGCCGTTCAACCGCGCCACCCAGGCCGAGCGCCAGCCCGGATCGACGATCAAGCCCTTCGTCTATGCCACGGCGCTCGACAACGGCATGACCCCCGCGACGATGATCGTCGACGGGCCGTTCTGCGTCTATCAGGGCGCACGTTTCGGCAACAAATGCTTCCGCAACTTCGGCGGCGGCGGCGGGTCGGGCGAGCATACGATGCGCTGGGGCCTGGAGCAGTCGCGCAACCTGATGACGGTCCGCACCGCAAGCCAGGTCGGCATGGAGCCGATCGTCGACACGATCCAGCGCATGGGGATCGGCAAGCACGAGCCCTATCTGTCGACGGCACTCGGTGCGGGTACGACCACGGTCGAAAAGATCACCAACGCCTATGCGATGCTCGCCAATCATGGCCGCGAACTGAAACCGCGCCTGATCGATTATGCGCAGGATCGCCGCGGCAAGGTGATCTTTCCGAAGAATTGGCGGCCGTGCGACGGCTGCAACATGTCGGACTGGGACGGCAAGCCGATGCCGCGCTTTGCCAAGACCGGCAAGCAGCTGCTGGACCCGATGACCGCCTATCAGGTCGTCCATATGCTCGAAGGCGTCGTCCAGCGCGGCACCGCGGTGCGGCTGCGCGACCTGGGCGTGCCGCTGTTCGGCAAGACGGGCACGACCTCGGGTCCCAAGGACGTCTGGTTCGTCGGCGGCAGCCCCGACGTCATCGCGGGGGTCTATATCGGGTTCGACCAGCCGCGGAACATGGGCGGATATGCGCAAGGCGGCAGCCTGGCCGCGCCGATCTTCAAGGATTTTTACGAGGCATCGCTGACCGACGCGCCGCCGGTGCCTTTCACCGCGCCGCGAGGCGTCCGCATGGTGCGTATCGACCGCCAGTCGGGTCGCCGCGTCTATGGCAGCTGGCCGGGGACCGACCCGAAGGCGGCGATCATCTGGGAAGCCTTCAAGCCCGAAAGCGAGCCGCGCCGCACGATCCGCGAGGAAGAAATCAAGCCGATCAAGACGCAGAAGCGGACGACCGGGCCGGCACAAAAGGGTTCGACCGGCCGCAGCGACAGCGACTTCATCGACGACCGCGGCGGCATCATCTGACGCCGGGAATCTGATCCTTGCCACCGGCGCCCCAGCCTCTATGGCCGGTGCCCAACCGAATTTCAGGAGCAAAACCATGCGCGCCGAAGCGCTGGATCATGTTGACACCATCAATGCCGCGCTGGCCCTGCTGCGCCGGTTCCTCGATTGGGACCGGGCGGTACGCCGCCTCGACGAATTGAACGCGAAGGTCGAAGACCCGACGCTGTGGGACAGCCCGAAGGCGGCGCAGGAAGTGATGCGCGAACGCCGCCGCCTCGACGAGGCGATCGCCGCGACGCGCTCGATCGAGAAGGAAATGGGCGACACGGTCGAACTGATCGAGCTTGCCGAGATGGAAGGCGACGAGGCGCTGATCGATGATGCCGTCGCCTCGCTCGCCGTGCTGGCGGCGCGCGCCGACGAAGACAAGATCAGGGCGCTTCTCGCCGGCGAAGCCGACGCCAACGACGCCTATATCGAAGTCCATGCCGGCGCGGGCGGCACCGAAAGCCAGGACTGGGCCGAAATGCTCCAGCGCATGTACAGCCGCTGGGCCGAAAAGCGCGGAATGAAGGTCGAGCTCGTCGAATATCAGGCAGGCGAGCAGGCAGGCATCAAGTCGGCGACGATGCTGGTGAAGGGCGAGAATGCCTATGGCTATGCCAAGACCGAAAGCGGCGTCCACCGCCTCGTCCGTATCTCGCCCTATGACAGCTCGGCGCGGCGCCACACCAGCTTCTCGTCGGTCTGGGTCTATCCGGTGATCGACGACAATATCGAGATCGAGATCAACGAAGGCGACCTCAAGATCGACACCTATCGCGCCTCGGGCGCGGGCGGACAGCACATCAACACGACCGATTCGGCGGTGCGTATCACGCACATCCCGACCGGGATCGTCGTCGCGAGCCAGAATGACCGGTCGCAGCACAAGAACCGCGCGACCGCGATGGGGATGCTGAAAGCACGCATGTACGAGGCCGAGTTGCAGAAGCGCGAAGCCGCGGCGTCGGGCGAATATCAGGCCAAGACCGAAATCGGCTGGGGCCACCAGATCCGCTCCTATGTCCTCCAGCCCTATCAGCTGGTGAAGGATCTGCGCACCGGGGTGACCTCGACGGCGCCCGGCGACGTGCTCGACGGGGCGCTCGACCCCTTCATGGCCGCGGCGCTGTCGCAGAAGGTGACGGGCGAAAAGGTCGAGGTCGAGGACATCGATTGATGAAGGTTCCGGCCGCCCTCGCCGCGCTGGCTCTGGTGCCGCTGCTCGGCGGATGCGACGGCCCGTGGAACGAGGATAGCGACCGGATCGGAACGGCGCGCGAATTTCCGCCGGCCGATCGCCCCGTCGCGCCGATCACGTCGACCAAATGGTCGACCGAGGAAGCGCGCGACCGCGTCAACGAAGCCGACGACGTGATGGATTCGGCCGACGTCCGCACGGGCATGACCGTCGCCGACATCGGTGCGGGCGACGGCTATTATACGGTGCGCCTGGCGCCGCGCGTCGGCGCCACCGGCCGCGTCCTTGCACAGGATATTCAGCCCGAAGTGATCGAGCGCCTGGCCGACCGCGTGGCGCGCGAGCGGCTCGACAATGTGTCGCTGAAGCTGGGCGCCGTCGACGATCCGCGCTTGCCGGCCGGCAGTTTCGACCGTGTCTTCATGGTCCATATGTACCATGAGATCGGTGAGCCTTATGCCTTTCTGTGGCGGCTGCGTCCGGCGCTCCGCGCGGGCGGACAGGTGATCGTCGTCGACGGCGATCGTCCGATCGCGCAGCATGGCACGCCCTTTCGCCTGCTCGTCTGCGAGTTCGAGGCGGTCGGCTACAAGCTGGTGTCGTTCGACGACAAGGCGCACGCCGGGGGCTATCTCGCGCGCTTCGTCCCCGATGGAAAACGGCCAGCGCCCGACGCGATCACGGTCTGCAAAACCCCCTAATAGACGATCAGCTGGTCGTCCGGCCCGACGTCGGCGAGGAAGCTGACCAGACCGCCGGCGCGCACTTGCGGGACGAGCTCGCTCGCGCTCATGCCGACGAGCGCCATGCCCGACTGGCAGACGATCAGCCGCACATCCATCGCCATCGCCTCGGCGATCAGCGAGACGAGGTCGGGCTGCCCCGCGCCGCGGCGCGCCTCGTCGCCGTCGAACGACACGGGGGTGCGCAGCAGCGCTGCCGCCGCGCCCTGCAGAAAGATACGCGACGGGCGCCCGAGCGCTGCCGCCGCCGCAGCGGCTTCGAGCGCCGCATAGAGGCGCTCGCCATCGGCCGCGGCAATGATGATGCTCAGCCCCGGCAAATCGGACACTCCGGATCCTTTGCCACCGCGACCTCGCGCCAGCGCCGGTCGAGCATGTCGACGATCGCCAGCTTGCCGGCGAGCGGCTGCCCCCAGCCGGTCAGCGCGCGCACCGCTTCGAGCGCGGCCATCGTGCCGATCATGCCGGCGAGCGCACCCATCACGCCCTGCTCGGCGCAATTGATGCCGGGGCGGTCGGGGTCGTCGCCGACAAGGCACGCATAGCAGGGACTGTCCGCGCGCCACCCTTCGTAAAGCGCGACCTGCCCCTCGAACGCCCCGATCGCGGCCGAGAGTAGAGGGATTTCGAGAGTGGACGCGGCGCGGTTGACGGCAAGCCGCGTTTCGAAATTGTCGCAGCCATCCAGGATCAGGCTGGCGCCCGCGAGCAGCTTTTCCGCATTTTCGGCGTCGAGCCGCTGGTCCACCGCGAAGGCCGTGACATGCGGATTGATCCGGCGCGCGGCGTTGGCGGCGACCGCAGCCTTGAGCGATCCCACGTCGGCGTCGGTAAACAGCGGCTGACGTTGGAGGTTCGACAGTTCGACCGCGTCATGGTCGATGATCGTCAGCGTCTCTACGCCCGCCGCTGCCAGATAGGTGATCGCCGGACATCCGATCCCGCCCGCGCCGATGATGGCGACATGGCTGTCCTTCAGCTTCGCCTGACCCGCGCCGCCGAAGGCCGGAAGGATGATCTGGCGGGCATAACGATCAAGTTCGGCGTCGCTCAGCAACGCCTACTCGCCCGACCGCCGCGTCTTGATGCCCGACAGCGAGCCGACATTGTCGGGGATATTGTCGTCCTCGATCGTCTCGTCGCTGTTCTCGCTTGCAACCCCGGTCGATCCGAAGCCGCCCGCACCGCGCGCGGTTTCATCGAGCGTTTCGACTTCGGCGAAGGCGGCACGCTGGACCGGCGCGGGGACGATCTGCGCGATCCGGTCGCCGCGCTTGATCTCGAACGGCTCGTCGCCGAGATTGGCAAGGATCACCTTCACTTCGCCGCGATAGTCGCTGTCGATCGTGCCCGGCGTGTTGAGGCAGGTAATGCCGTGCTTGAGCGCGAGGCCCGATCGCGGGCGCACCTGCACTTCATACCCCGGCGGGATCGCCATGGCGAAGCCGGTCGCAACCGCGTGCCGTCCGCCGGGGCGCAAGGTCAGCGTCTCCGCCGCGACGACGTCCATGCCCGCCGCGCCATCGCTCGCATAGGCGGGCAAGGGCAGGCCGCCGCCATTCGGCAACCGCTGGATGGCGATCTTAATCTCTTTCAAGGGGTGCGCGGATTTCGAGCTCATCGGCGATCTTTTCCATCAATTTGCGGGCAACGGCACCCTTGGGCAGCCGGTCCCAACTGTCTACCCCAGCATTGCTAACGATATGTACGCGGTTCGTCTCGCCCCCCATCGGGTCGGCGGACACGTCATTGGCGACGATCCAGTCGCAGCCCTTGCGCGCGAGCTTTGCTTCGGCATGCGCGATGACATCGTTGGTTTCGGCAGCGAAGCCGATGAGCAGGCCGGGCCGCGCGGGCGATTTGGCCAAGCCTGCGAGAATGTCGGGATTTTCGGCGAGCGCGAGCGGGGGCACGGCGCCGCTACCGTCCTTCTTGATCTTCTGCTGCGCGGTGTCGGCGGCGCGCCAGTCGGCCACCGCGGCGACCATGATCGCGACATCGACGGGCAGGCCCTGATCGACTTCGTCCGCCATTTCGCGCGCGGTCTGGACGTCGACGCGGATCACGCCGGGCGGGGTCGGCAGATCGACCGGTCCGGCAATCAACAGCACCTCGGCGCCGGCTTCGGCAGCGGCAGCGGCGATCGCGAAGCCCTGCTTCCCGCTCGATCGGTTGGCGATGTAGCGCACGGGATCGATCGGCTCGTGCGTCGGGCCTGCGGTGACGAGGATGCGGCGGCCATAGAGCGGACGGCGGTTGGCGGGCGCAAAGTCGGGCTGGTCCGCGAGAGTTGCGGGCGCGGTCAGCACCGCTGGCACCGGCGCGTTGGCGAGAGCGGCGTCGATCGCTGCCTTGATCGTAGTAGGTTCGGGCAGGCGTCCGGGGCCATATTCGCCGCACGCCATTTCGCCCTCGTCGGGCTCCATCACGGTCACGCCATCGCCGCGCAGTGTTGCGATGTTGCGCCGCGTCGCCGCGTGCAGCCACATCCGGACATTCATTGCGGGCGCGGCAAGCACCGGCTTGTCGGTCGCAAGCAGCAAGGTCGTCGCCAGATCGTCGGCGATGCCCGCCGCCATCTTCGCCAGCAGGTCGGCGGTCGCGGGGGCGACAACCACCAGGTCGGCTTCGCGGCTGAGCTGGATATGCCCCATCTCGACCTCGTCCTTCAGGTCGAAAAGATTTGTATATACTTTATTCTCGCTCAGCGCGGCGAGGGTCAACGGGGTCACGAACTGCTCGCCGGCGCGCGTCAGGATGCAGCGCACGACCATGCCCGATTTGCGGAGCAGGCGGACGAGCTCGATCGCCTTATAGGCTGCGATCCCGCCGCCGATGATCAGCAATATGCGCGGAGCAGCCATGCGGGTCCATTCTGTCCACGGAACCGGACACCCGATTCCCTCGCCTGCTAGTTATGCCGAGCGGGGCGCCGGTTCAAGCGATGCCGGACGAAGCGCACGGACAAGCGACGCCAAAGCGGCGGGCGCAAAGATCAGCCCGATAAACACAGTCGGGACGACAAGCATGCCCCAATAGTCATTGTCGGGTCGCGCGAAGAGCATGAAAGCGGCGGCATAGATCAGCTGGACAGCGAAGCCGAGCGTGCCCAGGCGCGACCGCCAGGCAAGCCAGCCGAGCAGGGCAAGCGGGGTCAGGATGGCGGCCACCCATTGCGGCGCGCCGAAACGCAGCGCCGAGCTATTGTGGATGAAGCCGATATAATTGTTCCAGCCGTTCATCCCAAGCCATCCCGCGCCGCCGATGTCATCGGGTCGGACGACGGCGGCGACCGCTGCGGCGTGGACAGCTAGTCCACCGGCGAAAGCGATCCCGACGGCGACCCATGAGGCGGCGACTTTCCAGTTGCGATCGATCAGCGCCACCAGGCCAAACAGCATTGCGACCGGCAGCACCGTCTCGCGGATGGTGAGCGCGGCGGCGATCACCGCCATAGCGGCCCACGGTCGTTCGGGGCGGTAAAGTGCAAGCGCGATCGCGATCAGCACGCCCGCGACCACTTCGTGGATCAGCACCCATTGGCCCGACATGACCTGGCCCAGATTGATGGCCATCAACAAGACGGCAAAGCGGGCATAGGCGGGGAGGCCAGGCTCGCTTGTCAGCCGTTGACGCCAGAGGAACAGCGCAAGGAGCCCCAGGATACTGGCGATGAGCGTGCCCGCCGGGAGGCCGATCTTGCCGAGCGCAGTCTCGAGCGTCGGGAGCCGCACGGCGATGAAGGGGCGAAGCGGATAACCGTAAAGGCGATGTTCCTGGGCGACCGCGTCATAATAGGGCGTGCCCGTTTCCATCTTGCGCAAGATCTTGAGGTAGAGCGCATGATCGCCAATCATCCCCTCTTCCCTGGCGAGCAAAGGCGAGGCGGTATTGACCTCGCGCGGTGCCTGCCGTTCGACGGTTCCGAGCAGCATCAGCGCCGCGAGCAGCACGAGCAGCAGTGCCGCGACCGGACGCGAAACGCCCTCGAGACGGTTCCAGCCGGTGGTTTGAGCTCCGGTCATTTCCGCCAGGTGAGCGCCGAGGACATGGCGAAATTCCAGACGGCGCCGACAAGGACGCCGGCGACGCCCGCGACCCACCAGCGTTCGTCATGCCCTGCCATCCACGTACCGATGCCGATATTGGCGACCGCGCCGAGCGCCGAGATGGCGTAGAAGCTCGCAAGGCCGCCGAGCAGCCGCCAGCCCTTGAGCTTGCGGTCGGCATAGGTGAAACTGTTGTTGAGGAAGAAGTTGAACGCGATGGCGACCATGACCGCGCCGGTCTGCGCAGTCAGGAAACTGTCGCCGAAGCCGAGCAGCGCGCGCAGCACCGCGAGGTGGACGAACACCCCGATCCCGCCGACCATCAGGAATTTGAGCAGACGGACGGGGACGAAGCGGCCGATCGTCTTGTCGGCGATCAATTCGGCATATTCGGCGATCACGCGCACGCCGATCTTGCTTTCGCCGGCCTCGCGGCTGCGGAACGTGTAGGGGACTTCGGCTACCTTCAAAGCGGTCGGGCTCGACGCCAATATGTCGAGCAATATCTTGAAGCCGATCGCCGACAGGCGTGGCAGCGCGCGTTCGAAGGCGTCGCGGCGTACCGCGAAAAATCCGCTCATCGGGTCGCTGACATCGGTGCCGAGCGCGATCTGTCCGGCGCGGGTGGCGAGACGGCTCATGCGGACGCGGCCCTGATCCCAGTCGCCGGTGCCGCCGCCCGCGACATAGCGCGTGCCGACGGCGATTTCGGCGCCATCCTTTTCGATCGCGTCGATCAGGCGCGGCAGCGCGTCTTCGCTATGCTGGAGGTCGCCGTCCATCACCGCGACGATCGGCGCCGCCGTCGCCAATATACCTTCGATTACCGCCGATGACAGGCCGCGGCGGCCGACGCGCTCGACGACGCGGACATGGCGCGAAGTGCGGCCGATGCGGCGCACCAGGGCGCTCGTGCCGTCGGGCGAATTATCGTCGACGAACACCACTTCCCAGCCGCGCCCGGCCAGCACGACCGAGAGTTTTTCGATCAGCCGTTCGACATTGGCGGCTTCGTTGAGCGTCGGCACCACGACCGCGACCTCAAGAGGAAGCGTATCGACCGAGATTAGAGGGTCGGCAAGAAAGCTGTCGTGGCGCATGAAACCTCGGTCTTTTCCGGATGACGATCCGGGGTTGGTCGAGGGTCGGGCCTAGGGAATTAAGGTAAATATCCAGTAACCAGCGGCGCGAAAGTGCCGCTTAGCCGAGCCATTGCAGCAGGCCGGCACCCGCCGCTGCGCCAAGGATCGCGGTCAGGGCATAGCGCCACCAACGGCGCTTCTCGCCCTTATCCCACATCAGCGGAATCTCGGGCAGTGGCGGCGCTGGCGGTGCAGCGCCCTTTTTGGGTAGCTGCGCATCGAGGCGGCGGATGATGTCGGGGATCAGCGCCAGCGTCTTTCCCTGTTCGCGCAGGCCGTCGGCGAGAGCGGCTTCGGGGCCGAGCTCGTCGCGGATCCATTCGCGCACGAAGGGTCCCGACACGTCCCACATATTGATCTTCGGGTTCAGCATCGTCGCGACGCCCTCGACCATCACCATCGTCTTCTGAAGCAGCAGCAGGTGCGGCTGGGTCTGCATGTCGAAATCGCGCGTGATCGCGAACAGCCCGTCGAGCATCTGTCCGACGCTGAGTTCGCTCACCGGCTTGCCGCGCATCGGCTCGCCGACCGCACGGAGCGCCGTCGCGAATTCCTCGACGCTGTGATAGTCGGGCACATATTGCGCCTCGAAATGGATTTCGGCGACTCGTCGGTAGTTTCCCGTCGTCAGGCCATAGAGGATTTCGGCGAGCCAGTAGCGCGCCTGCCGGTTGATCCGCCCCATGATCCCGAAATCGACCGCGGCGATCGTCCCGTCGGCCTTCACGAACAAATTGCCCTGGTGCATGTCGGCGTGGAAGAATCCCTCGGCGATCGCCTGGCGCAGGAACGCGTTCACGAGGTTCGCCGACAGCTTTTCCATGTCGTGCCCCGCGGCGACCAGGGCGTCGCGGTGCGAGATCTTGATGCCGTCGATCCAGTCGAGCGTCATCACCCGGCTCGCGGTGCGGTCCCAGTCGATCGCGGGAACTTCATAGGTGGGCACGCCGACCATCGCGTCGGCGAGCTCGGACGCCGAGGCGGCTTCGCGGCGCAGATCGAGTTCGCGCAGCGTCCAGCGGCGGAAATTGGCGATCACTTGCCGCGGGCGCAGGCGCGTCGCTTCGCCGCCAAAGGCTTCGAGATGCGCCGCGGCCCATTCATAGGTTTCGATGTCGCGCGCGAATTGCTTGTCGATGCCGGGACGGCGGACCTTGACCGCGACGTGACGACCCTCGGTCGTTACCGCCCGGTGGACCTGCGCAATCGAGGCCGAGCCGACGGGTTCGCGGTCGAATTCGGCGTAGAGGCTTTCGAGCGGCACTTCGAACGTCGCTTCGATCTCCTGCCGGATGCGGTCGAACGCGACCGGCGCGAGCGCATCCTGGAGGCTCAGCAGGTTGCGCGCCGCTTCTTCTCCGACGATGTCGGGGCGTGTAGCGAGCGTCTGGCCAAGCTTGACCGCTGCGGGGCCGATGGCCTGAAAGGCGGCGGCATAGTCGGGCGTTTTCGGCTGAATCGTGCCAAAGCGCGCAATCCGGCACAGGCGCTTGACGCCCGGCGGCGTCGTCGGGGCGCTTTCGATTCCGCGCAGCGCCCCGTGGCGCGCCAGGATGCGGCCCCATTTCAGCAGGCGCGCAATATGGGTGATGGGTCGGGTCACTCGGCGACCGCTCCCCACTTCGTCATTCCCGTGAAAGCGGGAACCCCGTTTACGCCGGCGCCGCCGTGGGCCCCCGCCTGCACGGGTACGCTCACATGCTTTCGCATGCTCACGCCTTCCACCCGCTGTGGATCGCGACGAGCCCGCCCATGATCGGTTCGACCTTGACCGCGGTGAAGCCGGCTTCGCGGATCATTCGCGCGAATGCGGGCATCGGCGGGAAGCGGCGAATCGATTCGATCAGATAACGATAGCTGTCCTCGTCGTCGGCGATCAACTTGCCGAGCTTGGGGACAAGACGATGCGAATAGGCGTCATAGGCCTGCGCAAAACCCGGCCATTCGTTGGTCGAGAATTCGAGGCAGAAGAAACGCCCGCCGTACCGCAGCACGCGGTGCGCTTCCTGGAGTGCCGCAGCGATGTCGGTGACGTTGCGGATACCGAAAGCGATCGTATAGGCGTCGAAGAATTGGCCCGGAAAGCTCAGCTTCTCGGCATTCTGCTCGCTCCATACGAGGCTGTCGATGCCGCGCTCGGCGGCGCGTTCCATGCCCACGCCCAGCATGTCGGGATTGATGTCGGCAACGGTGATGCACGCGCCCGAGCGCTCCATGCGAAAGGCGATGTCGCCGGTGCCGCCCGCCATGTCGAGGATCGTCTCGCCCTCGCGCGGCTTTACGCGGCGGACGAAGCGATCCTTCCACAGGCGGTGCATGCCGCCCGACATCGCGTCGTTCATGATGTCATATTTGCGCGCGACGCGACTGAACACCTCGCCCACCATCGCGGTTTTCTCGCCGGCGGGAACCTGTTCGTAACCGAAGCTGACGGTTTCGGGGGTGGTCATGAGTCGCGCTTTCATGCGGGGAGAAGCAAAGTCTGACCGGCCTTTAGCCAAGGGTTGAAGCGCAAGCAAATGGCGCGTAGCCGCATGGACGATATGCCAGAGCTACCCGAAGTCGAAACCACGGTCCGCGGCCTAGCGCCCTTCCTCGAGGGGCAGCGTCTGACAGCCGTCACCACCTTTCGTCCGGATCTGCGCCGACCCTTTCCCGTCGACCTTGCGCAGCGGCTGACCGGCGCGACGGTGACCGCGCTGTCGCGCCGCGCCAAATATGGGATCGTGTCGACCGACCGCGACGATCATCTGATCTTTCATCTGGGGATGTCGGGGCGCTGGCGGACCGAGGGCGGCGAAGCGGGAAAGCACGACCATCTGCTGTTGGAAACCGGAGCGGGGCACCGGCTTTTCCTGCACGACCCGCGGCGCTTCGGGTCGGTTGATCTGGTCGCGGGCGATCCGTTGACGCTGTTTCCCGCTTTCGTGACCCTGGGCCCCGAGCCGCTGTCGGACGCTTTCGACGCCGCCTGTCTCGCCCGAGCGCTTGCGGGGCGGCGTGCGCCGATCAAGGCGATGCTGCTCGACCAGACGGTCGTCGCGGGGCTCGGCAATATCTATGTCTGCGAAGCGCTCAACATGGCGAAGATTTCGCCGCTGAGGCCTGCCGCGGATGTTTCGAAGGCGAAGCTCGCGGCGCTGGTGCCTGCGATCAAGGACGTGCTGACGGCGGCGATCGCGGCGGGCGGATCGACGCTTCGCGACTTCCTGAGTCCCGACGGCGACCTTGGCTATTTCGCCAAGGACTGGCGGGTTTATGGGCGCGAGGGCGAAGCGTGCGAATGCGGCGGGACGATTGTCCGCGTCGTGCAGAGCGGCCGATCGACCTTCTATTGCCCGAAATGCCAGCGCTGATGCGGCAGAATTACCGCAAAAACCATTGACCAAAGGGGGCATGCTGGCTATGGGCGCACCCTTCGAGCAGGGTCCGGCGTTCCGGAACCGGCCGCATCCGGACATTGATTCGCTGCTATCGCGCGATTCGGCTGCTCCGCTGAGGCTGTGCTCCGACCGTTGAGACCGTTTGAGAAACTGAGGAATTTATGGCCAATACGCCGCAGGCAAAAAAGCGCATCCGCCGCAACACCGCGCGCACCGTCGTGAACAAGAATCGCGTCTCGCGCATTCGCACCCTGGTGAAGAAGGTTGAGAATGCCGTCGCCGCTGGCGACAAGGACGCTGCAGCGACCGCACTGAAGGCGGCGCAGCCTGAAATGGCACGCGGCGTGGCCAAGGGCGTGCTCCACAAGAATACGGTCGCTCGCAAATATGCGCGCCTCACCAAGAGCGTGAACGCGATCGCCTGATTCGATTGTCCCGAAAGGGCACAAAAAAGGACCCGCCGGCATCGAGCCTGCGGGTCCTTTTTTGTGCCTCCGTTTGTGACTGTGCGATGGCAATAGTGTTGCAGCGCGGTAAGTGACGGAATTACTGCGATTCGCTGACGCCGCAATTTTCTTTGCGAATAAAATACTGAAAAATATGGCGAAAAACTGCGGCTGACGCGTTTCCAGCCCCCCTTGTGAGTCAAGATTTTTATTTCAGTATTTTTACACCCCCCGGTCTTGATCGACTCGCCACGCCCTGCCTAGACAGAGGGGTCGTCGGCCTTCGTCGGCGGTCGCCACATCGACATGATTCGCACTCTTTCGGACTGATTGTCCGGGACAGGATGCTTGCGCCTTCTTGCGGGTGCGAGGGAATCGGCGTGTGAGCAGGCCGCGCCAGGGTTGAACGGTGGGGGATTTGGGGGCGATACGGGTGATACAAGGCGGAAATCGGAATGGCGTGGACGCAAGGGATGGAGCGATGAGCGGCGACGCCGCTGCACTCTGGCCGCGCGTCGCGGAAGGATTGCGGCGCGATCTTGGCGCGCGCACCTTCGACCATTGGCTGAAGCCCGTCCGCTTTGCCGAATATTGCACGCTGTCGGGCGTGGTCACGCTCGAGACGGCGAGCCGCTTTTCGGCCAACTGGATCAACGAACGCTTCGGCGACCGGCTCGAACTGGCCTGGCGGCAGCATCTGAACGATGTGCGCGGCGTGACCGTGCGCGGTGGTGCCGCCGCCACCGACCGGACCGCGATTCTGTCGGCGCAGCCGCTGCCCGCCTTTGAGGCGTCGCAGCCCGTGGCCAACCCCGCGCTTCTCGGCTTCGATCCGCGCCTGTCGTTCGATCGCTTCGTCGTCGCGCGCTCGAACATTCTCGCGGCCAATGCCGCACGCCGCATGGCGATGCTCGAAGCGCCGCAGTTCAACCCGCTCTATCTCTGCTCGGGCACCGGCCAGGGCAAGACCCACCTGATCCAGGCGATAGCGCAGGATTATGCCAGGGCGCACCCCACCGCGAACATCATCCTGATGTCGGCGGAAAAATTCATGCTGGAATTCGTCGGTGCAATGCGCGGCGGTGACATGATGGCCTTCAAGGCGCGGCTGCGCGCGGCCGACCTGTTGCTGCTCGATGACCTTCAGTTCGTGATCGGCAAAAATTCGACACAGGAAGAGTTGCTCCACACGATCGACGACCTGATGACGGCGGGTAAGCGCCTGGTGGTTACCGCCGATCGCCCGCCCGCGATGCTCGACGGGGTCGAGGCCAGGCTGCTGTCGCGGCTGTCGGGCGGGTTGGTCGCCGATATCGAGGCGCCCGAAGATGACCTGCGCGAGCGCATCATCCGCCAGCGGCTCGCCGCGATGCCGATGGTCGAGGTGCCCGACGCGGTCGTCGCCTATCTGGTCAAGCATTTCACCCGCAACATCCGCGAACTCGAAGGTGCGCTCAACAAGCTGCTTGCTTATGCTGCGCTCACCGGGACGACGGTCGACCTTGCGCTCGCCGAGGACCGGCTGGCCGAGAATGTCCGCAGTGCCCGCCCGCGGATCACGATCGACGAGATCCAGCGCGCGGTTTGTGCGCACTACCGGCTCGACAAATCGGAAATGGCGTCGAAACGCCGCGTCCGCGCCGTCGCGCGCCCGCGCCAGGTCGCGATGTATCTGGCGAAAGAGATGACCCCGCGTTCCTATCCCGAGATCGGCCGCCGCTTTGGCGGGCGCGATCATTCGACGGTGATCCATGCGGTCCGCACCGTCGAGGCGCTGCGCGTCGCGGACAGTGAACTCGATGCCGAAATCGCGGCGATCCGGCGCAGTCTCAACAGCTGATCCCCAGGCTTATACCGGATTTATCCCCGGATTTGTCCACAGCCTGCGCGTCGCTCGAACGGCCGTATCGGGCGGGGCGCGGTCGGTACCTCAGTCCAAAGTTCAGGAAAGTTCAGCCCTGTGCGCTCCCGATCCTGTGCGCTCCCGATCGGGACCGTCCAATGTGCCGGACACACCCGGTCGTAACGCGCGCCGCGGACCGCTTTTATCCACCGATTGAAAGAGCCAGAATCGACGGTCGCATAGCCGGATATTGTAGGAAAGGCCTTTTTTGGCGTCGGCGGTTTTGGGGTGGGAAGCGGATGTTCGCCCGAGCCGTCGTGCTCCCCGGCGAAGGCCGGGGCCCAGGGCGTTGCAGAGCCGGCGTTGCGTGCGCACGCTGTGGGCCCCGGCCTTCGCCGGGGAACACGCTGGGTCGTCCGCGATGGGCCGTTGCTCGCTGTTCCGCTCGGACCAGCAGCGGGAGGTCGAAGCGAATGGAGAGCGATCGTCTTCTCCTTCGTCACCCCGGACTTGATCCGGGGTCCATAGCTGCCGTGGCGCTCATGGATCCCGGATCAAGTCCGGGATGACGAGGAAGGAGAATGTCCGCAATTGGTCGAAAGCGGTCATCGCGCTCTTCGTCATTCCCGCGAAAGCGGGACCTAGCGACCCGTCGTGTTCCCCGGCGAAGGCCGGGGTCCAGGGCGTTCGAGAGCAGAGGTTGCGTGCGCACGCTCTGGACCCCGGCTTTCGCCGGGGAGCACGTCTCGATCGTCCGCAATGAGTCGTTAGCGCCCGCCATGCTGAACTTGTTTCAGCATCCATGGCCTGAGCTCGAATGTAGCGCATTGCTGAAGGAAACGGCAGCCCATGGATCCTGAAACGAGTTCAGGATGACGATGCTATAAATGTTGCGTTCTGGTCGAAAGCCGACAACGCTTTCTCAAGACCAAGAAGGCCCGCCTTTCTTGTGAAAGACGGGCCCCCTGTCGTGGCGTGTCGGACAGCTCAGCCCTTTTCGGGCGGTGCCACCGTAATCCGTACCCGCTCGCCCGAATTGCCGGGAAAGCCGGTGAACATCGCTTCGACGAGGTTCGGGACGATCGCTTGCAGATTATTGTCACGCGACTGCGCTTCGGCATGGCCCTCGAACAGACGCGAGCCGTCGGCAGCGCGGTTGATCTGCAGGTCCAGCCCGCTCGTATAGACGGTATAGCTGGTGACATCCGAACCGCCCCAGCCGGGCCCGAAACCGCCCCACAGGAACGGGTCGCGATAGCCATAGATATACCGGCGACCGCCGCGGCCGCTTACGACGACCGGGGGATAAAAGCCGCGGCCATAATAGCCGCCATAGCCACCGTACCAGGGATCGCCAAAGCCGGGGCTGGAGACGACCCGCTCGCGACCCTTGTCGACGCCATAGTCTATCCGCACCACCAGATCGGGGCGCTCGCCTGCCGCGACGGGGCGATAGCCATACCGCGTCAGCTCGCCGGCGACGAGATTGGCATATTGCCCGAACTCGATGCCACCCTGTAGCGCCGGGTTGCCCGCTTCGATGGCGAAGCTCTGGCCCTGCGGCGCAGGAAGTTGCGTCTGGAAGCGCGCGACGTCGGCCTTGAAGGGCGTCGCGCAGCCGGCCAGCGCCAGCGCGGCGCCCGCCATGGCAGCGAAACCAAGCCGCTTAAGAATGATCTTGCTCATATTCATGCTCCGTGATTCGGATCGGCACGCACCGCGTCTCTTATACCATGACTAGGCCGCCGCGACTTAACCTTGGTTGAACTCGCTTCGTCGTACAGCGGTTCCACCTCCCGATATGGGACGGCGCAGCGCGCAAACAAGATTTTTTGATGGCGACCCCAAGGTTTAGCGGCAAAGCCCGAGCGCGGTGTAAGCGGCGTCGAGCGTGGGCCGGGCCAACGCCGTGGCACGGGCCGCACCCGATTCCAGGGCGGCGTCGATGGCGGCGGGATCGGCTTTGAGCGCAGTCAGGCGGGTCGCGATCGGGCGCAGCGTCTCGACGAGCAATTCGCCGAGCGCGGGTTTGAACGCGCCGAAACCCTGTCCCGCGAAACGCGCGAGCACCTCGTCGATGCTCTCGTCGGACATCGCAGCGTAAATCGAGACGAGATTCTTTGCTTCGGTGCGGCCTTCGAGCCCCGCGGCCTCCGACGGCAAAGGCTCCGGATCGGTCTTTGCCTTGCGGATCTTCGCCATGATCGTGTCGGGATCGTCGACCAGGTTGATGCGGCTCGCATCGCTCGGGTCCGATTTCGACATCTTGGCATTGCCGTCGCGCAGGCTCATGATCCGCGCCGCGGTCGGCGGGATCGTCGGCTCGGGGAGCGTGAAGGTCTCGGTCCCGGTGTCGAGGTTGAACTTGGTCGCAATATCGCGCGCGAGCTCGAGATGCTGTTTCTGGTCGTCGCCGACCGGAACATGCGTCGTCTGGTAGAGCAGCACGTCGGCGGCCTGCAGGACCGGATAGGCATAGAGGCCGACGCTTGCGCCTTCGCGGTTCTTCCCCGATTTTTCCTTGAACTGCGTCATGCGGTTCAGCCAGCCGATGCGCGCGGTGCAGAACAGCAGCCACGCCAGTTCGGCGTGCGCGGGGACGCGTGCCTGGTTGAAGAGGATCGCCTTTTCGGGGTCGATCCCCGCCGCCATCAGGGCCGCCGCCATCTCGCGCGTGTTGGCGGTGAGTTCGGCGCGGTCGTTGTGGACGGTGATCGCGTGAAGGTCGGCCAGGAAATAGAGCTTATCGCCCGGCATCTCGTCCTGCATGCGCACCCAGTTGCGGATCGCGCCCAGATAATTGCCAAGATGCAAATTTCCGGTGGGCTGGATGCCCGATAGCGTCCGCATGTCCTACTCCTGAATTTCGGCAGGTTTGCCGCGCCGCCGCGTCAGCATGGCGACCAGATCCTTGTCAAGCGCGCCCACGATGAATGCGGCGATGAAAAAGACCGCGCCGCCCGCTCCGCAGAGCAGCGCCAGCGACCAGATCCGTTCAAAGGCATTGCCGCTGTAATAGGGTTCCATCAGCGGCATCAGGACCCACAGAAGTGCCGCCATCGCCGCGACCGCGATCAGCTGGCGCGCAATCTTCCCAGCGAGCTTGCCCGTAAAATGGAACCAGCCGCGGCGGTGCAGCACGATGTAGAGCAGGATGCAGTTGATCGACGCCGACACGGCGGTCGCAGCTGCCAGCCCGACGATGCCATAGCGCTCGACCACATAGAGGTTGATCGCGATATTGACGGTCAGCGACGCGAGCGCCGTCCACACCGGGGTTTTCGTGTCTTCGCGCGCGAAAAAGCCGGGGTTGAGGATTTTCACGATCACATAAGCCGGAAGGCCCGCGATCAGCGCGACCACGATCTGCGCCATGATCAGCCCGTCGGCGTCGGTGAATTTGCCGCCGACGAAAAAGGCGGTAACGAACGCGGGGGCGCAGATAGCGAGCGCGGCGGCGGCGGGAAGCGTCAGCAACGTCGCAATCTCGAAGGCATTCGCCTGCAATCGCTGCGCTTCGGCTGAATCGCCGCCGTGAATGTGCCGCGACAGCATCGGCAGGATCGCGGTGCCGAGCGCAATACCCACAATGCCGAGAGGCAGCTGGTTCAGCCGGTCGGCCAGCTTGAGCAAGGTCAGCGATCCCTGCGGCAGGGATGTCGCAAAGAAGGTGTCGACGAACTGGCTGATTTGATAAATTCCCGCGCCGAAGGTCGCGGGCAGGATCAATGTGCCGAGCCGTCGCACTTCGGGCGTGAGTTTGGGGAGCCGCCAATGCAGTTTCAGCCCGGCGCGGCGCACGGCCCACCACATATAGGCGAGCTGGACCACGCCCGCGATGCTGACCGCGGCGGCGAGCGCTTCGGCGACGATGCGATCGTCACCGCCGGGACCGCGAAGCCACCATCCGGTGACGATCCCGCCGATCAGCACGATATTGAGCAGGACGGGAGCGAAGGCCCCTGGCGCGAAGCGCGAGCGCGCATTGAGCAGCCCCGACAGCATCGCGACGAGGCTGATGAGCGCGAGATAGGGAAAGGTGACGCGGCTCAGAAAGACGGCAAAGTCGAACTTGCCCGGCACGTGCTGGAAATCGCGCGCCAGAATCCAGACAATCCCCGGCATCACGATCATCATGATCGCGGAAAAGACGAGAAGTACCCATAGAAAGACCGAGAGAACGTCGTCGGCGAATTTTGCCGCCGCCGCCTCGCCGCCCTCCCCATGCAGCGCGCGGCTGTACATGGGAACAAAGGCGACCGAGAACGCCCCTTCGGCGAACAGGCGGCGAAAGGTATTGGGGAGCGTGAAGGCGAGCTGGAACGCGTCGGCGGCGAGTCCCGCGCCAAGGATGCGGGCCAGCAGCATGTCGCGCGCGAAGCCGAATATGCGGCTGACCATCGTCAGGCCGCCGATCGTCCCCACGCTTTTGACGAGGCTGCTCAACCTTTCGGCCTGCCCCCCAAGCCGGGCTTAGGCCTGGCCGACCGGCGCGACGTCGCCCGCCTGCTCGGCCTGGATCTGCTGCGCCTGCTGCATGAACAGGCCGTGGAAATCGATCGGTTCGAGCAGCAGCGGCGGGAAGCCGCCGTCGCGCACGACGTCGGCGACGACGCGGCGTGCAAAGGGGAAGAGGATACGCGGCGCTTCGGCGAGGAAGAAGGGCTGCAACTGGTCATCGGGGACGTTGCGGACGCCGAACAGGCCGGCATATTTGATGTCGACGATGAACTGCGTGCCTTCGTCCGACTTCGACGAAATATCGATCTTCAGCGAGACTTCGTACAGGCTGTCGCCGACATTGTCGGCGCCGATGTTGAACTGCACGTCGATCTGCGGGGCCGACTGCCACTGGTAAACCGCGGGCGCGTTCGGATTTTCGAACGACAGATCCTTCACATATTGCGAGATCAGGCCGATCGCGGGGCCGGTATCTTCGCCGTTCGGCAGCGCGGTGGGAGTGAATTCGGTGCTGGTCTCGTCGGCCATGATGTCTGCTTTCGTAGAAACGGATGGGATGGTTCCGCCGTAAGGCGGAGCGTTGCGGCGGCGCTTAGCAGCGGCGAACCGCCAGCACAATGGCCGGTGCCGATGGAACGGCCGGGGGCGCGAATCGTTGACCTGCTGCGCTCGCGGCGCCATGATAGTTTGAATCGCGACCGCCTATACCCTATGTTAGGGTTGACGCTTCATCATTGCCCGCAATGGAAAACTGCCTGTGACCGCTTTCTCGATCGTACTGCTCGCCATGATTGCCGCGTTTCTCGGCATGCGGCTCTATTCGGTGCTCGGCAAGCGGACCGGGCATGAACAGGAGCCCGTCCTGCCGCGCCGCGACGACCGCCCGGCTTCGCCCGCTCCGGTTCGCCTTGACGAGACCGAGACGATTTCCGCGCCGCAATCGACGGTGCCGAGCGGTGCGGGGCTTGTCTATGAGCCTGCCGCCGAAATCGGGCTTCGCCAGTTGCTCGCGACCGACCGTCAATTCGACGCCGGTCGCTTCATGGAAGGCGCCGAGGCGGCGTACCGCATGATTCTGGAGGCTTTCTGGTCGGGCGACCGCGATACGCTTCGCGACCTTTGCGACGACGACAGCTATGAAGGCTTCGTCGAAGCGATGGATGCGCGCGCGGCGCGCGGCGAGACGCTGGAAAACCGGCTGATCGGTATCGATTCGGCCAAGATCACTGCGGTCGAGCTGAGCCGCAGCGAAGCGCGTATCACCGTTCGGTATCGCGCCGATATCAGCGCCATCACCCGCGATGCCGACGGCAAGCTGATCGCCGGATCGATGAGCGATGCGTCGCAGACCGACGATCACTGGACCTTCCGCCGCCAGGTCGGAAGCAGCGATCCAAACTGGTTGCTCGACGAAGCCGAAGCTGCCTGAACCCATGCGGCGGGGCGGGCCGCGCGCACGCGCGCTGGGATTCGCGCTTCTTGCGGTTGGGCCTTTGCTTGCATCCTGTTCGTCGGTGATCCCTGAAGCCGGGGGCCCGCGGCCCGCGGCCAGTTTCCCCGCTCCCGCTCCGTCGCCAGCGCCCATCGGTGCGCCGCGGCCCTACACACCGCGCCCGTCCGAATCGGGAAGCGTGGTCGCAGCGACGCCGATTCCGGCGACGCCCAATTCGCCGCTTCCGGCGCCGCCCGTTCCGGCCACTGCGACCACCGCGGCCGAGGCCGGTATCGTCGCGGGGCCCGAATATAACGAGCTCGGCGTCCTGGCCGATCAGGCAACCGCGGCGCTCAAGGCGTTCCGGCTCAGCTGCCCGTCGCTGCTCCGCCGCGCCGACGCGAGCGGGCTGACGCAAAATGCCGAATGGGCCGAAAGCTGCAACGCAGCGAAGGACTGGGCAGACCGCGATGCGACCAATTTCTTCAGTCGCTTTTTCGGGACCGTCCAGATCGGCGCGGGCAGCGCTTTCGTCACCGGCTATTATGAGCCCGAGATCGCGGCGTCGCGCACGCAGCGACCCGGTTATGACGTTCCGATCTATCGTCGCCCTGCGGATCTGGTCGACGTCGACCTCGGCCTCTTTTCGACCGAGCTGAAGGGCAAGAAAATCCGCGGCCGCGTCGATGGCAGCAATTTCGTGCCCTATCACGACCGCGGGGCGATCGAGCGCGGCGCGCTCGCGAACCGCGGGCTCGAGATCGCCTGGGCAGCCGACGCCGCCGAATTCTTCTTCCTGCAGGTGCAGGGTTCGGGCCGCCTGCGCCTGCCCGACGGCGGGATCATGCGAATCGGCTATGACAGCCAGAACGGCCGCGACTATGTCGGCATCGGCAAGCTGCTGCTCGACCGCGGCGAGCTTCAGCGCGGCCAGGCGTCGATGCAGGGCATCCTCGATTACCTCCGCGCCGACCCCGTGCGCGGCGCCGCGGTGATGAACGAAAACCCCAGCTGGGTCTTCTTCCGCGAGCTGACCGGTGCCGGGCCGCTGGGAGCGCTGGGCGTCCCGGTCACCGGCCGGTCGAGCGTTGCCGCCGATCCCAAATATGTGCCGCTCGGCGCGCCGGTATTCCTGTCGCTCGACCGCGCCGAACCCAATGGGCTGTGGGTGGCGCAAGATACCGGCGGGGCGATCAAGGGTGCGAACCGCTTCGACAGCTTCTGGGGTGCCGGCACCGGCGCGCGCGCGATCGCGGGCGGGATGGCGGCGCGCGGATCGGCGCTGATCCTGCTCCCGCGCGCCAGCGTCGCGCGGCTCGCGCCGCGTCCCTGACGCGATGGGACGGCGGCTCGCCCCCGACGAAACGGCGCTCTGGAAGAAGGTAGCAGCGACCGTCGAACCGATCGCCAAACGGCCAGCGCCGCTCGAACCCCAGGCACCACCAACCATCAAGCCGCCCAAGGCGTCACCGCGCAGCGTCGCGGCGCCGGCGACGGCGGCGTCGCGCGCTCCGGCCTCGCTCCCGCCGCCGCGCCGGACCTGGGCGACATCGACGCTCGATGGCCATTGGGACCGGCGGCTGCGCAAAGGCCTGGTCCGTCCGGACATGAGCATCGACCTGCATGGCCATAGCCTCGTCTCGGCGCAGGCTTTGCTCGACGATGCGATCGGCCGCGCGCTGCTGCGCGGCGCCCGCGTGCTGCTCGTCGTCGCGGGGCGGCTGCGTCCGGGGGCGGACAGGCTGCCGTTGATGCACGGCGATCCGCGCCCGCGCGGCGCGATCCGCGCCTCGCTGCCCGACTGGCTTTCAGTGTCTGCTCATGCCGATCAGATCGTCGCGCTGCGCCCCGCACATATCAGCCACGGCGGTGGCGGTGCGGTTTATGTGATCCTGCGGCGCGCGCGCGACGATTAGAGGAAGGCGCGCACCAAGATGCCGCGATAGATGGCGGCGAGCTTGTGCAGATCGTCGACCGCCACCGCTTCGTCGAGCTTGTGCATCGTCGCGTTGATGAGGCCGAATTCGACCACGGGACAAAGCGCGTGCAGGAAGCGGGCGTCCGATGTCCCGCCCGTCGTCGACATTTCGGGCTGAAGATCGGTCTCGGCGTGGATCGCCTCGGCGACCAGTCCCGACAGGTCGCCCGGCGGGGTCAGAAAGGCCTCGCCCGAAATCTTGCCCAGCACCTTTGCGCGCGGTTCGACATCGTGCGCGAGCCGCTCGATCATCGCGACCAGGTCCGCGCCGCGGTGCCGGTCGTTGAAGCGGATCGACAGCCGCGCGCGCGCCGAGGCGGGGATGACATTGGTCGCGCCGTTGCCGACCTCGATATCGGTGAACTCGATGTTCGACGGCTGGAACCAGTCGGTCCCGGCATCGAGGTCGACGGCGTCGATCGCCGCCAATATCTTCACCAGCTTGGGAATCGGATTATCGGCGAGGTGCGGGTAGGCGACATGGCCTTGCGTCCCGGGAACGTCGATCCAGATATTGACCGAGCCGCGCCGTCCGATCTTCACCATGTCGCCAAGCTGGTTCACCGACGTCGGCTCGCCGACGACGATCATGTCGGGGCGAATGCCGCGGCCTTCCATATGCTCCATCAGCGCGCGGGTGCCGAAGATTGCGGGGCCTTCCTCGTCGCCGGTGATGATCAGGCTGATCGTTCCCGCTTCGGGGGGCGTCGCGGCGGCAGCGGCGATGAACGAAGCGATCGCTCCCTTCATGTCGACCGCGCCGCGGCCATAGAGCAAGTCGCCGCGAATCTGGGGAGCAAAGGCGTCGCTCGTCCAGCCGACGCCCGGTGGCACGACGTCGAGATGGCCGGCGAAACCGAAATGCCGGGGTCCTTTACCCTTGCGGACGGCGAGCAGGTTTTCGACCGGGCCATCGGGCTCGATCCCGTCGATGAAGCGCTCGACGGTGAAACCGAGCGGGGTCAGCGCCGTTTCCAGCACGTCGAACACGCTGCCGGTGGCGGGCGAGATGCTCGGCGCGGCGATCAGCGCCTGGGTGAGTTCGACGGGGTCGATGCTGTGGGTCATGGCTTCCCCTTTATCCGTTCGTGTCGAGCGAAGTCGAGACACCAATCGTCCTGGGGGCCTGCCCCTGGCGCTTCACCGACGGGCATCTCGACTTCGGCGAAGCCGAAGTTTATCCAGAGCGCCGTCGCAGGTGGCGTCGAAGGGCCCGACGCGAACGGCACAAGAGGGAAGGGAGACGTCACTATGCCGAAGCTCGATCTCGACACCATCCCGCAGACAAATGCCACCGGCTATCCACCGCCCTATGACGCCCCCGTGCAGGGCCGCTGGTATCGACGCCTCGCGCCGCCCACCGGCATCAGCGACTTCGCGGCAAGCCATGTCGTGCTCCGGCCCGGCGCGATGTCGTCGCAGCGCCATTGGCACGACGGCGAGGACGAAATGCTGGTGATGATTTCGGGCGAAGCGACGCTCGTCGAAGATGACGGCCGCTGGCCGATGCGGCCGGGCGACCTTGCGGTGTGGCCAAAGGGCAGCACCAACGGCCATCACCTGGTCAATGAATCGGATGCCGACTGCGTCTTTGTCGCGCTCGGCGGGGGCAAGAAACATGATACCGGCGGCGGGTATTCGGACATCGACATGCTGTTCACGCCCGACGGCTATTTCCACAAGGACGGCACGCCCTATCCGACGCAGCGGATTCCTTAGCCGTCCTGCGCCGCGCCCTCGAATTTCTCGATGATCCAATCCTCGGCCTGCGCGCCGCCGATCCATTCCTGCATGCACGGATGGCTGATCACCGCCTGGCAATAGGGGACGGCGAAGCGCGGCAGCGGGATCGAGTAGGTGACGAAGCGGGTGACGACGGGCGCAAACATCATGTCGACCGCCGACCATTCGCCAAAGAGAAAATCGCCTTCACCGCCAAAGCGCGCGCGCGCCTCGGCCCAGATCTGGACGATACGCACGACGTCGGCCTGCACTTCGGGGAGCAGTTCGGCGGCCGGATAGATACGGCGGATGTTCATGCTGTGGTTGCGGCGGAGCGCCGCGAAGCTGGAATGCATTTCGGCGGCCATCGACCGCGCCATCGCACGCGCCGCCATATCCTCTGGCCAATAGCCCTTCGTCCCGCCGGTCTTTTCGTTGAGATAGTCGATGATCGCCAGACTGTCCCAGACGACGATATCCTCGCCGTCCCACAGGATCGGTACCTTGCCCCCCGACGGTGCGAACTCGTCGCCTTCGCGCCGGTTCGACCAGTCTTCGTCATAGAGCGGGACGGTGACTTCCTCGAAGGGAAGGCCGCTATGCTTGGTCGCGAGCCAGCCGCGCAGGCTCCAGCTGGAATAGGCCTTGTTGCCGATGAACAGTTTCATGGTGTCTCCCTGACCCCGACTTTCACGGGCAGGACGGCAAAGGTCAACTCTCGACCGCCTCCAGCACCGCGGCGCGCAGTTCGGCGATGCCGAGGCCCTTTTCGCTGCTCGTCGCGATCACCTGCGGGTGCGCGGCGGGGTGCTTGCGGGCTTCGGCCTCGGTCGCGGCCTGGACCGCTTCGAGCTCGGTCGCCTTGATCTTATCGGCCTTGGTCAGGACGATGCGATAGCTGACCGCGGCGACGTCGAGCATCTCGAGGAATTCGCGGTCGACATCCTTGATCCCGTGGCGGCTGTCGATCAGCACCAGCGTGCGCTTGAGCACCGCGCGGCCGCGAAGATAATCATTGATCAGAAAGCGCCATTTCTTGACCACATCCTTCGGCGCCTTGGCAAAGCCATAACCCGGCATGTCGACGAGCCGGAAGTTGAGCGGTTCGCCGACGTCGAAATAGTTGAGCTCCTGCGTCCGCCCCGGCGTCACCGAGGTGCGCGCGAGCCCGTTGCGATTCGTCAGCGCATTGAGCAGCGACGATTTGCCGACGTTCGAGCGCCCCGCAAATGCGATCTCGGGCATGCTTGGCGGCGGCAGATGCTGGAGCGCGGGCGCCGATTTCAGAAAGGCGATCGGCCCCGAAAACAGCTTGCGCGCGCGTTCGGACAGGGTGGGGTCGGTTTCGTGGTCAGTATCGGTCATGGCCGTGTTCCCCCGCGAAGGCGGGGGTCCATCTCCTATTGTCTAATTCCGGACCCGTCGAGATGGGTCCCCGCCTTCGCGGAGACACACCAAGGAGGGCGGTCTATTTCGTCGGCGCGGCGCGAAGCTGCGGGAACTTGCGATACATGAACTGCTGCTGCGCGATCGACAGGCAGTTGTTCGTGATCCAGTAGAGCAGCAGGCCCGCCGCGAAGGGCGCCATGATGAACATGAACATCCACGGCATGATCTTGAACACCTGCTGCTGGACCGGATCGGTCGCTTGCGGGTTCAGGCGGAATTGCAGGAACATGGTGATGCCCAGGACCAGCGCGAGCGGCCCGATGGCGAGCAGCGACGGCGGCGTGAAGTTCAGCAGGCCGAACAGGTTCAGGAAGTGCAGCGGATCGGGTGCCGACAAATCCCTGATCCACAGCGCAAAGGGCTGGTGGCGCATTTCGATCGTCAGCATCAGCACCTTGTAGAGCGCATAGAAGATCGGGATCTGGATCACGATCGGCAGGCAGCCCGCGAGCGGATTGATCTTCTCGTCCTTATAAAGCTTCATCAGCTCCTGCTGCTGGCGCGGCTTGTCGTCCTTGTAGCGTTCCTGCAGCGCCTTCATCTTGGGCTGGACGAGGCGCATCTGCGCCATCGAATGAAACTGACGGTTGGCGATCGGGAACATCAGCGCGCGGATGATCACGGTAAGCAGCATGATCGCGACGCCGAAATTGCCGACCTGGTTGAACAGCCAGTCGAGCAGCTTGAAGATCGGTTTTTCGAAAAATTCGAACCAGCCCCAGTCGATTGCGTTCGAAAGGCGCGGAATGCCCAGATTGTCCTGATAGTCCGACAGGATGCTGACTTCCTTGGCACCGGCGAAGATGCGGCTGTTCGTCGTGATCTGCTTGCCGGGCGCGACCGCCGTATAGGGACGCGCGAAGAGCGTCTGATATTTGTCGGCGGCAGGCGCGGTGATCGAGGCGGTGACGCGCTCGCCCTTTGCCGGGATGATCGCCGCGAGCCAATATTTGTCGGTGAAGCCCAGCCAGCCGGCCGAGCCATATTTGAACGTCTCGCCGTTATCGAGATTCTTGTAGTCGACGCCGAACTCGGACTTGCCGTCCACCATGCCGGTCGGGCCGATGTGGTTCGTCCAGCTGGTCTGCTCGTGCGGATCGGTCGGCTTGCCGAGGCGATCGATCAGCGCAAAGCTGCTCGCATTGACGGGCGCGGTGCCGGCGTTGGTGATCGTCTGTTTCGCCGTGATCAGATAATGGGCATCGATGCTATATTCGATGCGAAAGCTCTGCCCCGTCGCGTTCGCCCAGCTGAGCACCACCGGCGTCGTCGGCGTGAGCCTGGTGCCCGTTGCGGTCCAGACCGTGTTCGGACCCGGAGCCTCGAAGCCCTGTGCCGCCCAGCCGACGCTCGCGAAATAGGCGGCCTTGGTGTTGCCCGGCGCGAACAGGCGGACGGGGGGTGCGTTCTTCTTGATCGTCTGGCGATATTTGGTGAGCGTGATGTCGTCGATGCGCGCGCCGACGAGATTGATCGAGCCCGAGAGCGCGGGGGTTTCGATCGCGACCCGGCTGCCCGAGGCCAGCGCGGCTTCCACCGGCAGGATCGTCTGCCCGGCCGGTGCCGTCGCGCCCGGCGCGGCCGGGATGCCCGACGGGGCGGTTCCCGCAGGCGTGGCCGAGGGCGCGCCCGCAACCGTCGTCGTGACGTCGGGCTTCTTTGGCGTCGGGAAGAATTTCTGGGAAACGAAGTTCCAGCCCAGGAGGATGGCAGCCGACAGCAAGATTGCCGTGATCCAGTTACGCTTGTCGTCCACGCTCGTTGGTCTCTCTTCGTGTCAAAATGTCGGGATAGGCCGCACTAAGGTACGGGGTCATAGCCGTGACCGCCCCAAGGATGGCAGCGCAATAGCCGCTTTGTCGCCAGCCAGCCACCCTTGATCGCACCATGGCGTTTCAGCGCGACGATCGCATATTCGCTGCACGACGGGGCATAGCGGCACGTCGGCGGCAGGATGCGCGACGGGCCGAGTTGCCAGCCGCGCGCGATCAGGATGAGCAGGCGGGCGATCATGCCGAAAGCGCCGAAAACTGCGTAACTTCACGCGCGATTGCCCCCATTGCGTCACCCCCGACTTGATCCGGGGTCCCTGCAGCGCCGGCAGCGATGGACCCCGGATCAACTCGGGGGTGACGATGGGAGAGAGGGGCCATGGTCACGGCGCCTTTGCCGCCAGCTTTTTCGCCGCGCGTTTCAGCGCCGAATCGAGATGGTCGCCAAGCTCCGCAAAGACGATGTCGTTGCCGCCCGGTCGGCCGATCAGCACATGGTCGGCACCGGCAATTCCCGAATCGGGGAGCGCGGCGCGCGCCAGTTCGCGCAGCCGCCGCTTCATGCGGTTGCGGGTGACCGAATTGCCGACCTTCTTGCTGACGGTATAGCCGATGCCCCGAACATCGTCGCCGTCACCGCGCGGGCGGACGAGCAGGACGAAGCCAGGCATGGGAAAGCGAAGGCCGCGGTTGGCGGCCAGAAATTCGCTGCGTTTTGAAAGCGTTCGCACCAGCGGGGCTGGCAGCGAAGCGTCAGCGGTCAGGCCGACAGCTTCTTGCGGCCCTGGGCACGGCGGTTGGCGAGAACCTTGCGGCCGCCGACGGTCGCCTTGCGGGCGCGGAAACCATGGCGACGCTTGCGCACGAGGCGGCTCGGTTGAAAGGTACGCTTCATCGCGGTATCCCCAAATTCTCTTCAAAGGCTCTAACAGAAAAGGGCCGCCAAACGTGGGCGGCCACTGATGGAGGCGCGGATAAGCGAGAGTCGGCGGAAAGTCAATCGTCTCCGACCAGGTTCCGCGATCATTCGCCATCGAGCGTTTCCAGTGCGGCACGGGCGCGGCGGCGCGAGGCGCTGACGCGCCGCATGATCCGGTCGGCGCGCTCGCCATAGCGCGGATGCTGCCGCTTGAAGCGGACATAGCGGCGTTTCGCCCAGGCGCTGTTCTGAAGGCAGAGCATCAGTCCGACAGGGAAGAGGATGATGAAGCCGGGGCCGGGCAGCACGCCGACGATCGGCGACGCGACGATCAGCAGCACGCCAAGGACGAACAGCGCGAGCCGTACCTGCGCGTTCCGTCGCAATCGCTGATAGAGGCTGCGCCTTGCCATGGAAGACGATGTGGGGAGGGGGCGGCGTGTTACAAGGCTAGTACGGCGGATATCGGACGCGCGCTTCTCATTTCTCGTCACCCCGAACGTGTTTGGCGATGATCCCACGGGGACAAGAAAGAGGTGCTCCCCCGCGAAGGCGGGGACCTAGCGACAAGGAAAGACGCGCCGCAGCGCGCCCTTCGACGCTTCGCGTCGAAGCTGGACCCCCGCCTTCGCGGGGGAGCACATACTGGCTCCAATGGAATATATCCGGACGTGTTTCAGGGTCCATCGCCCGCGGTTTCGTTCGGCGCGGCGTAGCGTGGGGGTCAGGCAATGGATGCCGACACATGGTCAGCAGGACGAACGGATTGTCAGTTGAGGGTGACGAAGCGCGCCATATCGTCGCGCGTCAGATAGCGGACGTCGTCGAACGGGGTGCTGTTGGTCAGCGCATAGAAAGCGCGTGCCTTGGCAGCGTCCATGCCCATCTCGCGATAATAGCTCAAATATTCGGCATGCACCGGATCGTTCGCGGGATAGTCGTTCGCTTCGCGGCCGGTGTCGTCGGCCCAGCTATGGACGCCGAATTCGGCGTCGGAAGCGGCGCGGCGGGTGTTACCGGCGAGCCAGAGCTCGACCGCACCCGACCGCACCGAGCCGCCGCTCGGGACGACGGTTTCCAGGCCTGCCCGGCGAATCGCGCGGGCCAGAATCAGATTGGCTTCCTCGTCGAGACTGCCGGGGCAGTCGACCATTTCGAGGCGCCTCAGCGTCGGATAGGCCGCGAGCATCGCGGCGAACTGGCGCGGCGTGGCCGAGGTGACGTCGCCCGACATGCGGATCGTCGTGTCGTCGACCACCGCGAAGGGGCCGAAATGCGCCTTGGCGCGGCCAAGGGTCGCGAGCGTGCCCGACGGCGCATAGCGGCGCGTTGCGCCCAGGCTGGCATCGTCGGCCAGGCGCTCGTCACCGGCCAGGCTCTCGTCGCCAGCGAGACCTTCGTCGTCGAGAAGCGCTGCATTCTCGTCGATATAGTCGCTGCCGCCGGCTTGATCGACATCGTCATAGGTCCAGGTCACCGTCGTCGTGGTGACGGTGACCTGCTGCTGCGCCTGCGCGGGCGCGAACGCCAGTATCGCCGCGAGCGCGGCGACGATCAGGGTGCGGACGAAGGCAGTCGGCGAAACCATGGGTCCGCCTTCGCGCGTGCGCTATGACCAAATGGCAAAGCGGCAGGGTCAGCGCGCTGTTAACCGCATTTCGGGACGGGTTTCGCTTCGCTATTCGTCATCCGGGCTTCGCCGGGATGACGGGACCGTGCGTTCAGCCTTCTTCGCAAAGCGCCTTCAATTGTTCGGCAACCGCGCCCCAGCCAGCGGTGAAGCCCATGTCCTCATGTTGTTTCAGCGCTTCGTCGGTCCAGTGGCGCGCCCAGCCGGTGTAGCGTGTGCCGTCGCCCTCGGGCGCGATTTCCCAGCCGCCGATCATGAAGGGCGTCGCCGGCGCCATCCGGCCGTCGGCGCCGATCGTCACGGCGTCGCTCGTGACATAGCGCACGCCGGGAACGACCTCGAGAAAGATACCGTCGCTGGGATGGGCTTCGCCGTCGGGGCCGTGCATCGTCATCGCGCAGCGGCCGCCGCTGCGCCAGTCCTGCTCGACGATCTGGGTCGTCCAGGGTTTCGGGCACCACCATTCGGTGATGCGGTTCGTCATCACGTCCCACACTTTTGCGGGGGTCGCATCGATATAGATGGTGACGGACAGTTCGCGGGGTTCGGTCATGGGTCTCTCCGGATGGTTCAGTCGCGATCGGGGGCGCCGAGCGGGAAATAATGGCGATAGGGGCGGCCGCCATCGACCGCGCGCGCGACCGAGGGATGCGCCAGCAGGCGGGCGCGATAGGCGCGCAGATTTTCATATGCCTCGGGAATCGGATGTACCCAGTCGGCATAGAAGAGCGATGGCGCCGCGGCGCAATCGGCCAGCGTGAAGCCATGGGGCGTCGCCCAGCCGCCGCCCGCGAGTTCCTTGTCGAGCCAGGCGTAGATGATGTCGAGTTTCGCCTTCGCCCCATCGACGATCGACTGCATATGGCCGTCCGGACCCCGGATCGCGTCGTTCACGACCTCCTGCATCTGCCCCATCACATGATTGTCGAAGATGCGGTCGAACAGCCGGACCTTCAGCGCGGCGTCGAAATCCTGGGGGATCAGCCGCGGTTCGGGGACGAGATGGTCGAGATATTCGATGATGATCGATGCTTCGAAATAGGGCGTGCCGTCGTGGACGATCAGCGGAAATTTGCCGAGCGCCCAATGCGCGCGCAGTTCCGGACCATGCTCCGGAAATTCGGGATCGACGTTGCGATACTCGAAATCGATGCCCTTTTCATAGAGCGCTATCTGCGCCTTCCAGCTGTAGGACGAGAAGGGATGGCCATAGAAAATCATCATCAAAGCGCTTCCTTGCGGGTCAGCCACGCGAGCGGCCAGCCGATGAAAAAGATATGCGGAAACAGCGCGACCGCACCCTTGACGAGGTCCGTCGGCGGGAAGGGCGCGCCAAAGCGGAGCGGCAGCACGATCGCGTTCATCACCAGATAAAGGCCGAAGCCATAGATGGTTCCGGTCAGCCACCAAGGTTGCCGGGCGAGGGCAGGCAGTTGCCGCACCGCAGCGAACCAGAACGCGACCATCGCGCCCATGATCGCATAATGCGTCGCAAGCCCGGCGATGTCGCCAACGAGGCCCCATTCGCGGGCGCCGTCGCCGAACGGTCCGCTGGCGACGGCGTGCAGCATGCTCGAGACGGTGCGGCCCTGCACCACGCTCGACACCGCCGCATAGACGATGTCGAGGGTGCCGCAGAGCAGCCAGGCGAACAGTGCGGGGCTACGCCGCGCCAACTTCTTCGCCCCTGATCGCGGCTTCGATCGCGGCGACGTCGATCTTCCTCATCGTCATCATCGCCTCGAACGCGCGCTTGGCGCTCGCCTGGTCGCCGCTCGTCATCACGTCGGTCAGCACGCGCGGGGTGATCTGCCACGAGATGCCCCATTTGTCCTTGCACCAGCCGCACATGCTTTCCTGTCCGCCATTGCCGACGATCGCGTTCCACAGCCGGTCGGTCTCCTCCTGCGTCTCTGTCGAAACCTGGAAGGAAAAGGCCTCGCTATGCTGGAAGGTCGAGCCGCCGTTGAGGCCGATGCACGGGAAACCGAGCACGGTGAAGTCGACGGTCAGCACATCGCCTTGCTTGCCGCTCGGATTGTCGCCGGGGGCGCGGTGGATGCCACCGACCTTGCTGTCGGGGAAGGTCGCGGCATAGAAGTTCGCCGCCTCTTCGGCGTCCTTGTCGTACCAGAGGCACAGAATGGCTTTGTTCGACATCATTTCTCTCCTTTGATCGGCCCGCCGATCGACCAGAGATGGCCGAACGGATCTTTCACCTGGGCATAGCGGTCCCCCCAGAAGGCATCGTGCGGTTCGAGCGTCGACGAGGCGCCCGCCGCGATCGCCCGGCCGTACCAGGCGTCGGTGTCGTCGACGTGCAGGTGCAGCGTCGTGCCGGTCGGTGCGCTCATCGCGCTGCCCGTATATTCGGGGAAGTCGTCGTGCATCATCAAGGACGCGCCATTGATGCGGACATGCGCATGCATGAAACGCACGCCATCCTGTGCCGGAACGCGGACCACTTCGGTCGCGCCGAACGCCTTCTTGTAGAAGTCGATCGCTTCGCTGCCGCGTTTGTCGGGAATCGCGATGTGCGGGGTCAGGCCGCCGGTCGGCGCTGTATTTGCGGGCGTATCCATCGTCTCTCTCCCTTCATTTCCTGGGGCCGACGAGGCCGAAGGAGGCGCCCTGCGGGTCGATGCCGTTCATCGCGAACTCGCCGCCGGGGATTTCCATCGGCTCGGTGATGATCTTGCCGCCGTTCGCGGTCACCGCCGCATAAGCGCGGTCGATATCATCGACGCCGATATAGAAACTCCACATCGATGCCGGCATGCCGGGCATCAGCGGCATCACCGCGCCGAGGCCGATGTCGCCGCGCTGGATGAAGCGGTAGGCGCCCATCTCGCCCATATCCATCTCGCCTTCCTGGCCCCAGCCGAAATGCCCGGTGTAGAAAGCGATCGCGGCGTCAGGGTCGCTCGTCGACAGTTCGTTCCAGCGGATGCGCTGCGCTTCGGTAACCGAAAAGACGTCGCTTTCGCCGCCGCCCTCGGGCGGGACGGGGTCCATGATGTAGAAGGGCGCGCCCTGCGGGTCGGTGACCATCGCGATGCGGCCGACGGGGATATCCATTGCCGGCATCTGGACGCTGCCTCCGTCGGCCTCGATCGCCTTGATCGCGGCATCGACGTCGGCAACATGGAGATATCCGATCCAGAAGGGCCGCGCCCCGCCGGCGAGCATGTCGGCGTTGAGCGCGAGCACTCCGCCGGCATTGCCGCCGTCGCTGCGCCCGATCATGCGATAGTCCATGTCGCCCGCGGCCGGATCGCGGTCGGTCGCGATCGTCCAGCCGACGACCGCGCCATAGAAGCGCGCCGCGCCCGCCGGATCGGGGGTCATCAGTTCGTACCAGATAAAGTTGGATGCTTCGGTCATCTTGTCTCTCCTCTCATTCGGTCGAGCCGCGCGCGGCCGACGGTCAGGCTTCCAGGATCGGCGCAAAGCCGCCGTAGATCATGCGTTTGCCGTCGAACGTCTGATCCGCGGGATCATGCTTCATCCGCTCGTCGGCCATCACGCTTTCCCAGCCGGCGACGCGCGCGTCCTTGCTCGGCCATTCGATCCAGCTGTAGACGACGGTCTCGCCATCCTGCTTGTGCGCGGCCCGGGCATAGTCGGTCACCTTGCCGTCGGGGACGTCGTCGCCCCACGCTTCGACGACGCGCGTCGCGCCATGCTCGATGAAGACCGCCGACGCCTTTTGCGCCATCGCACGATAGGCCTCCTTGTTGCCGTCGGGGACGGGAACGAGGAAGCCGTCGGCATAGCCCAGGCTGCCCTCGCCGCGATCATCGACGATCGCGTCGAAGCCCGCGAAAATCATCCGCTGGCCGTCGAACGGCATGGTCGCGCCGATCGCTTCCATGCGCGGATCGGCGATCATTTTCGCGTTCGCGGCATCGCGGGTGGCGCGGTCGGGATATTCGAACCAGCTGAAAACGACGGTCTCGTCGGGCTTTGCCTGCACGGCACCCTTGAAATCATTCACCTTGCCGTCGGGGACATCGTCGCCCCAGCATTCGATATAGCGCGTCGCGCCATATTCCTTGAACAGCGGCGCCGCGTCGGCGGCCTGTTTGCGATAGGCCTCCTTGTTCGCGGTGGGCACCGCAAGGACGAATCCTTCTATATAGGTCATGTCTCTCTCCTCGGGGGTTTGGAGTTCGGGGGATTCAGGTGGCGGGCGGTCCCGCTTCTTCGCTGAAGGCGTCGAGTTGTGCCGCCAGCGCGCGCTGGAAGGCCGGACGCGCGAGGCAGCGGTCGAGATAGGCCTGGAGCCGCGGCTGTTCGGCGACCAGCCCGGCTTCGACCGCCTCGCGCAGCACGGTCGCCATCGCGATGTCGGCGACGGTGAATTCGCCCGCAAGATAGTCCTTGTCGCCGATCGCGTCATTCAGCCGGCCAAGGCGGCCCTGGATGAATTCGATCAGGCCCGGGCGGCGAAGCTGTGCCCAGGGCTCGTCCTTTGCGAACAGATCGACATTGCCGAGTTCGAACAGCATCGGCTCGACGCTGTTATAGGCGGCGAACAGCCATGCGAGCGTGTTCGCGCGCTGCTGCGGGTCACGCGGCATCAGCCGCGCGTCCTTCTCGGCCAGGTGAAGCAGGATCGCGCCGCTTTCGAACAGGCGGATGCCGCCGTCGTTGAGCACCGGCACCTGACCCCATGGCTGGAACAGGAAATGGTCGGCGGGACGATTGATCGCGCTGATCAGATGCTCGGCATAGTCGAGGCCGATTTCCTCGCACGCCCAGCGCGGGCGCAGGTCGCGGACATATCCGCGGGCGAAATCGGGGACCCAGTCGAAGGCCGTGACTTCAATGCGGCTGTCGGGGTTTACGGGCATGATCTAGCTCCTCTTCCCTTTGATATAGGCGACGATCGCCATCGCATGGCCGTGGCCAAGGTCGTAGTCGGCCTTCAGCCAGTCGATGATCGCGGTGGCTTTCACACCCGGGGCGAGGCCGCTTTCATCGGCTAGCCCCTTTTCGATGGCGATGGCTTTCAGATTGTCGGCCGATTGGCCGGTCTTTGCCTCGACATTGTCGATATAGGCCTGGAAACTCATGCGCTCGCTCCGGCCCGGAGGGGGGTCAGCGCGCGGACGCGTGGATCGCGAAGCCACAGCCCGCCCCACAACATCACGCCCAGATAGACGCCGAACAGGCTGTGGCTGAACAGCGGGCTGCCGATCCGGACGTGGGTGGCGATCGCGCCGCCCAGATAGCCGGTGATCAGGATCGCGCCGAGGATGGCGGTTCGCGGCCAGATGTAGAGCAATGTCGGGACAAGCAGCAGCATGCCGAGCAGGCCCATCGTCGGACCATCGAGCGGCCATCCGAGGCCGGGCGGGCTGTATCGGATCGCGATTTGCGGCGCGATCAGCTTGAGTCCCGCATCGAAGAGCAGGAAGAGGATCACAAGCCCGCTCAAGGTGCGGCCGGCGTTCAACTGACCCTTTGGGATTGCCTGATCCGTCATCCTCTTCCTCCTCGCTTATTCTGTTGTCAGGCGGCCGCTTCGGCGGGCTCGCCGGCGGGAATGGCCGTCGGGTCCATCCACATCACTTCCCAGATATGGCCGTCGGGATCCTCGAAGCTGCGGCCGTACATGAAGCCATAGTCCTGCGTCGGGGTCGGGTCCGCCTTGCCGCCGGCCTTCACCGCCTTGTCGACCTGGCCATCCACGGCATCGCGGCTGTCGGCCGAGACGCAGAGCAACACCTGCGCGGTCGTGTGGGCGTCGGGGATCGCCTTCGACGTGAAGGTCGCCCATTTTTCATGCGTCAGCAGCATCGTGTGGATCACGTCGCTGAACACCATGCAGGCGGCCGTCTCGTCGGTGAAGGCGGGATTGTTCGCCGCGCCGACGGCTTCGTAAAAGGCCTTCGACCTGTCGAGGTCGCTGACGGGCAGGTTCACGAAAATCATCTGGGGCATTTCTTTTCTCCGTCTTTTGTTGGGGGGGGCAGGACGGCGCAGTCAGGCGCCGACGTCGGGGACCGGCGCCTCGCCATTGGCGACCGCAGGGTCCATCCAGAACGGTCCCCAGACATGGCCGTCGGGGTCCAGCAGGTCGCGGCCGTACATGAAGCCGTGATCCTGGATCGGGTTGATGTCGGCGGTGCCGCCGTTTGCGGCTCCCGCCTCGACCATCGCATCGACGGCTTCGCGGCTGTCCAGCGCCAGCGCGAGCGAGACTTCGCTCGACCCGCGGGCGGCGATCGGCCGGTCGGTGAAGCCTTTCCATTTGTCGTGGGTCAGGATCATCACGAAGATCGATTCTGACCACACCATCGCGGCAGCGGTGTCGTCGGAGAAACGCGGTTCGTTGGTGAAGCCGAGCGCTTCGTAGAACGCCTTCGATTGGGCGAGATCCGCGACCGGAAGGTTCACGAAGATCATTTTGGGGGACTCGGACATTGGGGGCACTCCTCTCCTGTGGAATATCGTCAAATTTTGCCGAACAGCATCCGTATGTAACGCTTCAGATGCGTGACGCTTTCCTGTGCAATCGCCGGATCGTTCGTCGTTTTGGCCAGGATGAAGCTGCCTTGCAGCACGGCCTGGACATGCTGGGCGAGGCCGATCGCGGTGACGCCTTCGGGTGTCCCATATTTCGCCATCGCCGCAGCGATGTCGGGGGCCAGCGCCTCGCAATAGGCGTTGATGCTTGCCTCGCACGCCGCGCGGATCGCGTCGCTCGTCGCAAAAGCCTCCTGCACCATCGTTCCGACGAAGCAGGTGAATTCCTCGACCGGCCCGTCGAGCATCGAGAAGCGGAAATCGACATGGCCGAGCAGCCGGTCGAGCGGGTCGGCAAGCCTTACATGGGGCAGCATCTCGAACATCGGCCGCGCGCGCTCGGTCCACGCCTCGGCCGCAGCAACGGCGAGCGCTTCCTTCGACACGAAATGGTGGAAGAAGGCGCCCTTCGTCACACCGGCTTCGGCGCAAATCTGGTCGACCGTCGTCGCAGCATAGCCCTGTCGCCGCACCGTGCGATGCGCGGCCTCGATCAGCGCGGCGCGCGCGCTGCCCCGCGGGGCGCGGGGCGAGGCTGGTTCGGGCAGGGCCTGATTCGGGTTCATGCGACTCGACATACCGACCAGTTGGTATGTTGTCAAACCGGTCACGGCGAACCGCGCCAATACGGCGCCAAAAAGACTCGACCTTACCGCTGCCTGGCCTAAGAGGACGAGAGAACAAAGGGGGATCATGGTCGCGATCGTTTCAACCGTTGCCTATCTTGGCATCGAAGCGCGCGGGGTCGAGGTGCAGTGCCAGATCACGCCGGGCATACCGCGCTTCGTCGTCGTCGGCCTGCCCGACAAGGCGGTCGGCGAGAGCCGCGAGCGCGTGCGCGCCGCGATCGCCGCGATCGGGCTGTCGCTGCCGCCCAAGGTCATCACCGTGAACCTGTCGCCCGCCGATCTGCCCAAGGAAGGGTCGCACTATGACCTGCCGATCGCGCTCGCGCTGCTGGGCGCGATGGGTGTGATCGACCCCGAGACGCTTGCGTCCTACGTGGTGGTCGGCGAGCTTGGCCTCGACGGGCGCGTTGCGCCGTCGCCGGGCGTGCTGCTCGCGGCGATTCACGCGGGCAGCGTCGAGCGCGGGTTGATCTGTCCGGCGGCGCAGGGCTCGGAGGCAGCGTGGGCCGGCAATGTCGAGGTGCTCGGCGCGCCCGACCTGTTGTCGCTGCTCAATCATTTCAAAGGCCATGCGATCCTGTCGCCGCCGGTGGCGGGCGAAGTCGAGGCGCCCGTGCGCAGCGTCGACCTTCGCCAGGTGAAGGGACAGGAAACGGCAAAGCGCGCGCTCGAGATTGCCGCAGCGGGAGCGCATAATCTGATCCCGTTGTGGACTTCAAGACCTCCTTGTCGATTCTAGTTTCGCGTTGTCGCGCACTGTGAGCGCCACTAGATTGATCGTGTGCGGAGGGACGTGTTGTTGATGGAACAGGAGCAACTGCTAGACGTTGCCGGGCTGGCTGCGGAACTGGAGGGGGTGGCAGCATACACGATAGTGTTGCGAAGGCTGCGCGCAGCGAAGAGCGCTCAATCGTGTGTGTCCGATCTGCGACTAGCCCAAGATCAAGTCGAGGCTTTGGAGCATTCGCTTAACGTCGGCGGCTCGACGGATGTAACTCGCCGAAGGTCAATCGAAACCGCGCTTAGCACCACCGGAGTGCTACTCTATGTACGCGCGACGGACGACGACGGGCGGGGAGGGGGACGCGGCTCGATCAAGGTCACCGCTAATCTATCCGATGAGGCCAAGGCAGCCCATGCCCGTCTGGTAAAACTACGCCACACGGCGATTGCCCATATCGACGACGAGAAGGCCCCCCCGGAGTACGCATGGAGAGAGACGCTCATCTTCGGAAGGTGGCGCGAGGGCTGGAACTTAGGTGTCAAACGGCGTTCAAACGGGACCCCCGATCGGCGTCGAAGAAGGACCCCCTTGCGGATATGATGGGGGTTTGTTGAGGTGAGCCTTGCGCTGCGTGCGGCGGAGGTCGGGCGTAGCCCGACCGGAGGCGCACGCAGCGCAAGATAGATTTTTGAAGGCGGCGAAGGTGGCGGTCAGCTGCGGTTTTTGAAGCGCCAGCTATCGTTGCCCGTCTCGACGATATCGCAGTGGTGGGTGACGCGGTCGAGCAGCGCCGTGGTCATCTTGGGATCGCCGAAGACGGTAGGCCACTCGCCGAACGCGAGGTTCGTGGTGATGATGACGCTGGTGCGCTCATAAAGCTTGCTGATGAGGTGGAACAGCAACTGCCCTCCCGAGCGTGCGAACGGCAGATATCCAAGCTCGTCGAGCACGATCAGGTCGAGCCGCGACAGCTGCGCCGCCAGGGTCCCGCCCTTGCCGATCCGGGTCTCCTCTTCGAGGCGTGTCACCAGATCGACGGTGTTGAAGTAGCGGGCGCGAGCGCCTCTTCGCACGACATTGGCGGTGATCGCGATGGCAAGGTGGGTCTTCCCCGTCCCCGTGCCGCCGACAAGCACGATATTGCGCCGGGATGGCAGGAAGGAGCCATCATGAAGGGACCGGATCATCTCCTCATTGATCGGAGTGCCGTCGAAGCTGAACCGCTCCAGATCCTTCACCACGGGTAGCCTGGCCGCCGTCATGCGATAACGGATCGAGGCTGCATCCCGGTGGGTCGCTTCAGCGCGGAGCAGGTCGGTCAGTATCTCCATAATGGTGCGCTTGCGTTGGAGGCCGGTGGTGACGGCCTCGTCGAACGCCGCAGCCATACCCTTGAGGCCAAGGCCACGCATCGTATCGATCATATCATGCCGCTGCATCATAGCCTCGCAGCAGATCATAGCGAGCGCAGTCGGCAACCGGAGGATGGCGCAGCATCCGGTCTTCCGAGGTGACGATGCTATGGGGCGTCGCCGGCTCGCTGTGCCGCGAGAGGATGTTGAGGATCAGCTCGTCGCTGGCCGTTCCGGTCGCCAGCGCTTCGCGCGTGGCAGCTTCGACCAACTCCAGACCATCGGTGAGCACCGCCGAGAGGACCCGCACGAACCTGCGATCTGCTTCGTCCCCGACGCCCAACCTTCGCCGTAATCGATGCAGCGCGGGCGGCAGATCCCAGTCCTGGAACGGCGCGCCATTACGGAGCGCGCCGGGCTTGTGCGCGAGGACCGGCAGATAATGCCAAGGATCGTAAATGGTGCGGTTCCGACCGAAGTGGCGCTCATGCTCCCCGACGATCTCTTCGCCGCAACGGATGACGATACGATCGGCATAGGCACGCACCTGCACGGTCCGGCGCGCGGCCGTCGACATGACCGAGTAGCGGTTCCGATCAAAGCTGATGAGGCAGGTTCCGGTGACGGCGTGCTCGCTCTCATGGAAGCCGTCGAACGGTGCCAGGATCGGCTGCAGGGCCGGTCGTTCCATCTCCAGCGCCTCGGCGACGGTGATGTCGCTGCGCTCGGGATGGGCGTGATGCTCGGCCCAGCGTCGGCACTCCGCCTCCAGCCACCCGTTGAGCTCGGCTAGGCTGGCGAACCGAAGCCGCGGCTGGAAGAAGCGGCCCCGGATCGTCTGGACTTGCTGCTCAACCTGGCCCTTCTCCCATCCCGCTGCTGGTGAGCAGGCCGTCGGCTCGACCATGTAATGATCGGTCATGATCAGGAAGCGGCGGTTGAACACGCGCTCCTTACCGGCGAACACGCTCGTCACCGCCGTCTTCATATTATCGTAGATACCGCGCCGGGGCACGCCGCCGAAGAAAGCGAACGCCCGAGCATGAGCATCGAACAGCATCTCCTGGCTCTCACGCGGATAGGCCCGGACGTAAGGTGTGCGCGATGCGCAGAGACGAGCGTGCGCAACCTTTACCCGCATCGGCTTGCCGGCGATCTCTACATCCTCGTGGCTCCAGTCGAACTGATAAGCCTCGCCAGGATGGAAGGTCATCGGGATGAAGGCCGGAGCACCTTCGCCCGCATCCTTCCGGCGCGTCACACGCCAGCGCGCCGCATAGCGGCGCACCGCATCATAAGAACCTTCGAACCCTTCGCGCGCAAGCAGATCATGGATACGCGTCATCCGCAGCCGGTCGCGGCGACCTCGCGCCTCGTTCTCCTCGAGAAGCACATCGAGCCGTTCCTGATAGGGGCCAATCCGCGGTAAAGGCTGGACTGTGCGCTGGTAGTTGAACACCGCCTCCGGCGACCGGATCGCCTTCCGGACCACCTTGCGCGATAACCGAAGATCACGGGCGATCGCCTTGATCGCCTTCCCAGACGCATGCTCACGCCGAATCCGAACCACTGTCTCCACTACCAACATCCCGTTCTCGCCAACTGATCAAACCAGTCAGCCGCCTAAATCCTCGGGATGAAGGGGTCCTTTTTACACGCCGATCACCCCCCGACGGGGGTGCCTATTGCACGCTGATCCTCAGGCTTCGCCTTCAACCCACTGGCGGAAGCGATCGGTGGCGGCTGGTGAAGGCGAGTTGACGGGGACCATGCCGCGTCGTGATTTGGACCGCACGACTTCGTGGAGACCGCGAACCGAAGTCAATCGGATAGGGCGCGGGCCTCCGCCGGTCTGCACGCGAACGAGCCGCATGTCCCCTTCGGCAATCCTTCGGGCCGGTTGGTCCACCTGCGGAATACCGTTTTTCAGATGGAGAGCGAAAGCGCGGCACACGTCGTAAAGGACGAACCAAGGGCGCCCTTCGATGATGACGGCCCGAATGGCGTTGCCGGTATAGTCGAGGGTGATCGGGTGGAGGATGTCCATGTCGGTGATGTCCTGAACGGGTGAGCTGACAGGCCCCGAGCGGTCCTATAGGCCACCTTCATCCACCCTCCATCTAACCAGAGGCTAGGTCTGTAGGAGGTGTTTAGGTGAGCCTTCAAGGCCGTGACGGTCCCTGTAGGTGCCCTTTAAGGTGACCCATATATCTGACCGGGGGGCGGAGAGAGTATCTCTGTCCGATAGTCCGGACTAATTGCCCTTTTTCAGAATGGGTAGGATTTCTGCGGGTTTCAGCGCAGCCAACCAACTACGGTCAATAGGACGCCCGCCGCCACGGTGATGGACACGGCAGCGACCTCCCACAATCTCACCGGGCGGTCGTGTTGAGGGTCAGGCCACGGGCGCACGGTCAGAGCAGCGCGGGCGCGTCAGGCGTTGAAGACTTGCGCGCAAACCACGGATCGCTGCTCCGTTCCACAGTCAGCATCTCCGCCGGGTACTTCGCGACAAGCGCCATTGCTTCTTCCGCCGGGGCGTGAAGCCAAGTGTCGTGATCCTCGGGCCGAAGGATGACGGGCATACGGTCGTGGATATGCCAAAGCTCCTCGGTCGCATCGACCATGACGCCGGTATAGCAGTCGCCCCATTCATCGGTCGGGCGCCACAGGCCCGCCCACGCGGCTAGAGGCTGGTCGGCAACGCCGATCCACGTCCGAGTCATCTTTCCTTTCTCGCCCTCCGCCTCGGCGAACGAGGTGAACGGGATGAGGCATCGTTGCGCCGGGTTGGTGAACCAAGGACGCCAGAAGGTCAGGAGCTTGTCGTCGCGGGCGTTGTTGACCGGCTTCGGCTTGCTGGTCGGTTTCATATGTTTGAGCCTGACCGGGAAGCCCCATGTCATCGCCTGTACAACGCGCTCTCCGGAATCGCTCCGGACGACAAAACCCTGCCCGCCGGGATAGACGTCGCCGGGGGATGCGTTTGTTGCCTGTGGGCGCCGTGCTTTGAAATGCGATGCAACCTCGTCAACGGACGATTTCAGGGTGACCAAGTTGCACATAGGCGGTCCCTTCTAGGCCGCCCCAAGCAACTCGTCGAAGTTTTGCTGGATCGGCGGCATGATGCTGAAACTACCCTTGGGGAACGGGCGGAGAATGTCCAGCGGCGGACGCGCGCCCATAAGCCAGTCGAACCAGTCGTCGGGGGCCACGACGGCAACGTGGCGGTCCTTGTGGGGCGCAAGGTCATCATATGCTGGCACGGTGAGCGCCGCGAAGCTATCTGGCCAATCGCGACCGCCGGGACGCCAGACGGCCGCGATGCAGAAAAAGGGCTCATCGGAAATGAGGCTCGCCGCGTAGATCGTCTTCCCACGTTTCACCAATCCGAACTCATTGGCGAGGAGCAGGCACGGGCGGTCGATGATTGCCGTCTCCGATTTCAGGAGCGGTATTTGGAACACCTCGGGATCGCGTGAAGGCAGGCCCCAATGAAGTTCCTTCTCGCGCTCTTGGTGCCCGTCCCAAATCATTACGCGGTGTTGCTTGCCAATGCCCGAAAGGGCCTCGTCGTTCTCAATGTCCATCGGACACTCTCCTATGCGCGGAAGCGACTTACTGCTCGCTTCCATTCTCGCTCGTCCGGCATCGGAAGCTTGATGTCATCGGGGCCGGGCTTGACCAAGTCGAGCCGGATTGGCCGGACGCGCTTCCCGGTCCTTGCTTTGCATCGCGAACACCAAAACTTCTCGCGGGCTTTCCAGAGACTATCGTCCCACATCTTGCACTGAAAGCGCCACCATATCCCGTAGGGATCGAAAGTCGCGCTATGGCCGCACTGACACACAGGTTTGACCGCCTGATACCACGCGGCGGCTTCGAAGAGGTGAGAAGCGCGGCGCTGTCCGTCTCTCGTCCAGCCGCCCACGTCACAACGACCACCCTAGCTGGTCCCCTTCGGGGCCCTCGCGGGGCGAAACGTCCAGCTCGGCAAGAATTACGCGCGCAAGTTCGTGCGCCGCGTCTTCGCGAAGGTGCGCCGCAGGCGCGGTGATGCCAAGCCTCGCCCATCCGGGGGCGGAGAGGATGGTGTCGGCTATGCGGGCGGGATCGAGTCGTTCCATTCAATTAAGAGAACATAAGAAGAACAGACAGGCAAGGGCTATCGAACGAACTTTTCCCGCATGATTGGATGATTGCAGAGGAACTCAAACAACGGGGTCACTTGCTCTTTATCGCCTTCCAGCTTCACGGTCTTCCGTTTCCATAGTCCTTGGAGTGACCAATATTTCTCGTGGAAATGCAGCCACAGCACCGGATGCCCGCTGACGATCTCCACGGACCAGTGCGAAATCTCGCTATAGCTAGCGGGCGCACCCCTCACAGCAGGATGAAACTCCAAACGATCGGGCAGGGCCGTCACATCCGGCGTCGAGTCCACAGCCTTCCATAAGGACACGACCCCATAGACCGCAGCCCATGCAGCAAACGCCAACAGCAAAGCGACGAATAGCTCCCAGCCGATGGTCTGTTCTATGATTTTAAGGAAGCCACCGCGCCGCGCTCGTGTGCCGAGAAACTCCGTCTCGTTCATGAAGAAACCGACATAAACCACGCACGCGGTGAAGGATAGAAGCCCCAAGCCAGTGAGCGCATTGGAGGCCCTCGTCGATCTAAACTCGGCGTAATCCATCCGCCCTCTCCCCCTGTATCCCCATTGCACGACTATCACCGGGTTGAGTGAAGAAAACGGCCAAAAGGGACAAGGGCGGATGGAAGCTCAACCGATATGGTATCGAATAGGCCAGCGTAACGCCTCCTCTTTCGACGCCACAATACCAAAGCGGACGCGAGCGGTACACGAGTGCCCCCCGAGACCTTCGCGGCCCTAAAGGGATTCAAAAGTGGGCCTTACGTTGCATCGGCTGGCATGGTGTAAATGACTTCCGTAGAGCCACCTTGACGCCAATCGAAGCGCAGCCAACCCGTCCGATGGTCCACGACGACGCCAGAGAAGAGCAGCCGAAGCGCCGCGTTGATCTTCCCGAAGTCCAGCGGCTCGCTCTCCTCAACCTCAAAGGCCGCAGCAAGGCCCTCTAGGCGAGAATGTACAAGGCCATGATCGGCAACCGCTCGCGACTGCTCAATTGCCGAGAGGGACGAATGCAGGGCCGTTAGGCTCGCTTCCGCCGCCTGTACGCGCGCCGACAAAGCGAGAGAGGGTTTGCAGTCGAGAAGTTCGAGGAGTTCCGTTAGGTGATCCTCTGTCCCCGCTATTTCGCCCCGCAGACTCTGTGCCTCTCGATCAAGCTCCGGTGCGCGATCACCGGCAGGGATGTCGTCGATGAACTTGGCCCACCCGCTCGCGATGGCATCGTGGACGGCCTCCAACGATACCGAAACGTAGCCGTGCGCGGCTGCGCCGAGCTTCGCCTTGGTGCAAACCAACTTCGGCGATCCTGCTTTCTTCCGGTCTCCTTTATAGACCCGCGTCATGGCGGCGCCGCAGTCAGGACAGCGCGCGAGTCCGGCGATCATATTCTGAACGGGACCAGCGGCCGACTTCCCCCGCGCGCGGGCGATGCTGCCGTCCTTTATCGCACGAACAGCGGTCCAGTCCGCCAGCGAGACGGCGGCGGGGTAGAAGTCCGCAACAGGCTCTTCATACGCGCGCCGCTTCTTGCCCGACGAGTAGTCGAGATACCCCGGCACAAGCGTGCCGATGACGGAGACGTTGCCGAGTATCTTACAGACCGTCGAGCGGTGCCACATCATCCCGCGCCCCATCGCCGGCACGCCTTCGGCGTTCAATGCTTGGGCAATGGAATGGTCCCCGATGCCGCCGATGGCATCCCGATAGATGCGGCGGACTACTTCGGCGCGGTCAGGCTCCAGCTCCCATCCCTCGGGAGACCGGCGGAGCCATGCGGGGCCTCTAAGGGTGTAGTGGCTGCATTGACCAGAGGCGACTTGCCGCCGCTTCTCCTGCCATGCGGCAGCCACGCGGCGCCCCTTCGTCTTGCTCTCTTCATGGGCACGCCACGAGACCATGAGGGAGACAATGAGCGCCATAGGGTCGCCGTCGAGGCGCGCGGCATTGTACTCTTGCCCGTCGTTGAGGGTGACAATCGTCACGCCCGCGTCAACGATGTCGTCAACCAGCCGGGAAGCGCGGCGGGGTGTCATGCGAGATATGCGGTCGAGGCTCTCCACGAGAAGATAAGAGCCGTGCGGAATGAGACCTTCGCGGCAAGCATGGAGGAAGCCGCCAAGGCCGCTATCGGTGTCGGCGTTCGCGCCGCGATATGCGGACACGCCAAGGTCATGAAGCGACAGGCGGTTGTCCATCGCCAGCCCCTTGGCATCCGCCCACTTGCCAGCCGCGTCAGATTGGCGGCGATAGCTGTCGCCTTGGGCTTGCTCGGGCGTGCTGAAACGGGTGTAACTGTAAACCTTGGGAAGAGCGATGAGCGTGCCGGGGGAGTTTGCGAGTTGCAACATGCGTTGAGTTCCTTTGGAAAACCGGCGCGTTTTCATCGCCGGAAGTCCGGAGTAATTCCGGGTCTCAACGCCTCGTACTTGATGATGAGCGGGCCGCCGGGCTCGGGCAAATCCCTGATGGCGGCGTGCATGCCGGGAATATTGCCCGACCTCACGCCTGCCGAAGCGCTCGAAGTGTCGATGATCGCCTCGGTCGCGGGCAGCCTCGACGGCGGCCGGCTGAGGCGCGCGCGGCCCTTTCGTGCCCCGCACCATTCGGCGTCGATGCCTGCGCTGGTCGGCGGCGGGTTGCGCGTCCGGCCGGGCGAGGTCAGCCTTGCGCATCTGGGGGTCTTGTTTCTCGACGAACTCCCCGAATTCCAGCGCGGCGTGCTCGATTCGCTTCGCCAGCCGCTCGAGACGGGCGAGGTCAGCGTTGCGCGCGCCAATGCGCATGTCACCTTCCCGGCGCGCGTCCAACTGGTGGCGGCGATGAATCCGTGCCGCTGCGGCCATCTTGGCGACCCGGCGCTCGCGTGCAGCCGCGCGCCGCGCTGCGCCGCCGATTATCAGGCGAAGCTGTCGGGGCCGCTGCTCGATCGCATCGACCTGCATGTCGAGGTCGAGGCCGTGAGCGCCGCCGATCTCGTCCTGCCGCCGCCCGCCGAGGGCAGCGCCGACGTCGCGGCGCGCGTCGCGGCGGCGCGCGCTGTCCAGACCGCGCGCTACGCCGATCAGAAAGCGCGAACCAATGCCGAGATCGACGGCGCGTTGCTCGAGGCGGTCGCGACTCCCGACGAGCCGGGGCGAAAACTGCTGGCGCAGGCGGCCGAGGCGATGCGCCTGTCGGCGCGGGGCTATACGCGGATCTTGCGGGTCGCGCGGACGATCGCCGATCTGGCGGGTGCCGACGCGATCGGCCGCATCCATGTTGCCGAGGCGCTGAGCTATCGGCGCCAGGCGCCGCGGAACTGATGGCGGTGGACGCCATCGCATTCGACGCGGTGATCATCGAGTGGCGCGGCCCACCGCCCTATCTGTTCGCGGTCATTCCCGACGAGCATATCGCCGTTATCCGCTATGCGGCGCTGTCGGAAAGCTATGGCTGGGGCGTCGTGCCGGTGACCGCGCGGATCGGCGCGACCGACTTCACGACCTCGCTGTTCCCGCGCGACGGGGGCTATCTGCTGCCGGTCAAGGTCGCGGTGCAAAAGGCGGAAGCTATCGCGATGGGCGACCGCATCGCGGTGACGATGCGGGTCGGCCGACCCGCTCGCTGATCGCCGGTCAGATGCCGAGCGACTTGTTTCCGACGACTTCGAGCGGCGGCACCGCCTTGACCGCTCCGGCGCGGCGATGGCTGAGCTTGCCTTCGACCTTGCCGCCATTTTCGATCGTGATGCTTTCATAGATCACATCGCCGGTGATGCGGGCGGTCGCATGGACGATCAGCGTCTTGGCTTCGATCGACCCGTCGAGCAAGCCCGCGATCTTTGCGGTTTCGGCCACGACTGCGCCCTTGAGCTCGCTCGCCTCGCCCTGGACAAGGTTCGCGCATTTGAGGTCGCCGTCGATCTTGCCGTCAATGTGCAGATCGACGCTCGCCGACACATTGCCGGTGATGACGACATCCGATCCCAGGACCGAGAAGGTCGTGTGGCGCGCACCGCTTGCCATCTTAGCGGGCACTGCTGGCTGCGAGGGCCCCGACTCGCTGTCGGGCGTCGTCTTTGACTTCGAGAACATCGGCTTTGGCCTCCAGGAAACGGCGCGGATTGACCGCGACACCGTTCAAACGAACTTCGAAATGCAGATGGCTGCCGGTCGAACGGCCGGTCGAACCCATCTTGGCGATCTGCTGGCCGGCGGCAACCTGGCTGCCGACCGCAGTGGTGAAACCCGAAAGATGGGCATAACGGGTCAGGATGCCCTGGCCATGATCGACTTCGACGACATTGCCGTACCCCGACTTTTGCCCGACGAAGGTGACGCGGCCCGGAGCGGCGGCGACGATCGGCGTGCCGAGCGGCCCGGGGAAATCGAGCCCGGCGTGCATCGCGCCCGCGCCGGTGAACGGATCGCTGCGATAGCCGAAGCTCGACGAGAGCATCAGCACGTCGGCCGGCTTGCCCGAGGGCACTGCGACCAGCGTGCGCTCGAGCACTTCCATACGGAACAGCGCGCCTTCGAGCGCCGCGAACGAGGCGCCAAAGGCTTTCGTTTTCGCCATCTTGCCGCGGTACGGGATGAAAGGACCACCGCGGCCGGCCGCCGCGTTGCGGACGAGCGACCTGGGGTCGAGCCCAAGCTGGGCAACCGCGACTTCGGCTTTCGCCGCGCGTTCGTTGACGGCGGCGAGCAGGCGGCCGGCAAAGGCCTCCTGCCGCTTTTCAAGCCGCGCGAGCATCTGCGCTTCGGGGGGCAGGTTCGGATCGATCGCGCTCGTTTCGAGCGCGGCGGGGGCAGCCTTGGCCTCGGTCGCCGCTTCGGGCGCTGCCGCGGCAGGCTCGACGCCGAAATGATCCTTCGACCATTGTTCGAGCTGCTCCTGCCGCTCGTCGAGATCGGCGACGCTTTCGGCGACATTGTCGCGATATTTGGCGATGCGCGCTTCGGCTGCTGCTGCGGCGGCCTGCTTTTCGGCGACGTCGGCGCGTTCGCCCGAGGTCAGAAGCTGGTTCGCGAGAATCGCCAGGGTGATCCCGGCCCACAGCAACACCACCGCGCCGGCGATCAGCGCAACGCGCTTTTGCCAGACCGCGCTGATACGAAGAAACCGCACGTTGCCGTGCGTGCGAATGAAGATTTCATGGTCCTGAAACAGCGCAGAAATCCGCTGGCGCAAATCGCGCAGACCCATATATTTCGAAGACAAGTGGCGACCCCATCTTGTTATATTTTGGAGCCCTCCGCCCCGATTGATCGGCGCTGTATCAGGCCGATTGACCCCTTGCGAATCTTTGAGCGGCGACTCGCGCCGAGTCGAACATGACTCGCGGTGAACGGTGTCAGAGGGTGCAACCACTGCCATTCTGGCGGGATATCGCGCCGCGAATCGCCTGTTATCATTGACGGCTTGCTTACCATTTCGGGCTAAGGGAGAGGGGTGACCCATATGCCCAAAATCGCGCTCGCCGACGGTGCAAATGCCTTGGAAGAACAGGTGACTGCCGACACGCAGCGCCCGCGATCGGCCGTCAGCGCCGGCGTCGGGATTGTCGGGCTGATCGGGCTGATGACCTATCTTTTCATCGCCCGCTATGCGCCCGAGGTCGCGGCATTCCTCGGCGTCGACTGGGGCCAGCGCGGGCGGATGGACGGGCCGAATTCGGCGATCGCGAGCGTGCTCGCCTGCGGCATGCCGATGGTGCTGTGGTCGCTGTTCGTCGACAAGGTGCACCGCAATCCTTCGACGGGGATCGACTGGGCGCTGCGCCGTCCGTGGCGCGAGACCCTCGATATCAGCCTGACCAAGCTTGCGGGCCTGTGGGCGACCTGGGCGCTGATCGCCGGCTTCTACGCGATGATGCGCTATTATTGGGAGGGCAATTACGCTTTCTCGATGACCCTGCTCGAACGCGCGGCGCCGTGGCTGCTGCTCGTCTCGGTTCCGTATATCCTCTGGCTCGACCGCCGGATGACCGAACCGCGCGACGGCTGCTATCAGTTCGGTCGCTGGATGATTGCGCCGGGACAGGCGGTCGATGGCCGCGCGATCGCGCACCATTTTCGTGCCTGGGCGGTGAAGGGCTTTTTCACGGCCTTCATGCTGTCGATCGTGCCGGGCAATTTCTCGTCGCTCGTGTCGGTCGAGATGAGCGACGTGCTCGCGAACCCCTATATGACCGGCATCTGGACGATCAATATCCTCTATCTGGTCGACGTCCATATCGCGACCGTCGGCTATATCCTGACGATGAAGCCGCTCGATTCGCACATCCGGACGGCGAACCCCTATTTCATGGGCTGGATCGCGGCGCTGGTTTGCTATCCGCCCTTCATCCTGATGAACGGCGGGCCGCTCGATTATCAGGTCAACGGCGCCGACTGGGGCTATTGGCTGGAGGGTCACCACACGCTGTTGATGATCTGGGCCGCCGTGCTGTTTCTGCTCGTTTCGGTCTATGCCTGGGCAACGATGGCGTTCGGCATCCGCTTTTCGAACCTGACGCATCGCGGCGTGATCACGCACGGGCCGTACAAGTTCACGCGGCATCCGGCCTATGTGTCGAAGAACCTCAGCTGGTGGGTCGCCTCGCTGCCCTTCCTCGTGACCGCAGGCGGGCCGATCGAGGCGGTGCGCAACACGCTGCTGCTCGCGGCGGTCAGCGGCGTCTATTACTGGCGCGCCAAGACCGAGGAGAAGCATCTCCTGGCCGATCCGGCGTATCAGGCCTATTGGAACTGGGCGCAGGCGCATGCACCGGTGCCGCGGCTGTTCGCCAAACTGGCGGGCCGTTCACGCCCGCGGATCCGCCTTGAACCCGACCCGCGCGTGGGGCCGGTGGCCTGATCCGATCCTCCCCATCGCTGCGCGACAGGGAGGATCCCATGCTTAGAATTTGAAGCCCGCCTCGACGCCCCAGATGCGGGGTTCGTTGACGTAGCTGGTGATGTTGTTGAAATCGATGCCGCCGGTCGGCGAGGCGTCGTTCGTGATGTTGCGGACAAAGCCCGCGACATCGAAGCGATCGGTCTTGTAACCGACGCGCAGGCCGCCCTCGATCAGCTTGTCGTCTGAGAATTCGACCGAACGATACAGGAAGAACTGGATCTTCGAACGATAATACCAGTCGGTGAAGGCATAGATGGCGCCATTGCCGACGGGGATTTCATAGCCGGCGGTCCAGTTGAGCGTCCATTTCGGCGATTGCGGCAACTGGTTGCCGTCGATCGAATAGATGCCGGGGCTGCCCGCGCGAACCGGGTCCAGCACGGTGCAGGGCGTTGCCGAGCCGCAGCCCGCGACGAAGGCATTGCTATCGTCGATCTTGGCGATGTTCCACGCGCCGCCGACCGAGAAGGTCAGACCCTTTGCCGGCGCGGCCTGCAGTTCGGCCTCGACGCCATGACCCTTGGCATCGACGTTGAGCAGGCTGGCCACGTTCGACGTGCCGCCGACCGCCGTGAGCTGAAGGTCCTTGGTGTCGAAATAATAGCCGGTCAGGTTGAAGCGGACGCGGTCGTCGAGGAACGCCGTCTTGATCCCTGCCTCATACGACATCGTCTCTTCCTGGTCGGCGGTCGAGATCGCGCGCGAGAAGGTCAAGCGGCCCTGCACCGACGGCGCGCGATAGCCGCGCGCGACGCGGGCGTAGACGGTGAGCGCATCCGACGCCTCATAGGTCGCGCTGGCGTCCCACGTCAGCAGCTTGCCCTTGACGTTGGCAGCCTGCGGCGGGACCGGGGTGTTCGGATTGACGACGAAGATTGGCCGCGTCTCGACCGGACGCGACGCGACGAAATCGCGCGTGTCGTGGTTGTACCGCGCGCCGGCCTGCAGCTTGAAGCCATTGTCGAACGCATAGTTGACCGAGCCGAAGAGGCCATAGGCTTCGCTGTCCTGACGCTGGATCGCGATCGCCGACGGAGTCGCATCGGTCGGACCGCCGAACTCGAAGCTGGAAATGTCGAGCTTTTCGTCGAAGTAGAAGGCACCGAACTGATAGCCGAGCCCGCCGCTGTTGTTCGAGGCGATGCGCAGTTCCTGCGTGAACTGGTCGAGGCTGGGGACATTGTCCTGGCTCTGCGCCTGGAACGGGATGAGGCCCGGACCCGATACCGGCAGGAACACTGCGCCGAAGCCGCCGTCGATGTCGCCGCGGCTGCGGAAATTGCCGTTCCAGTAGGACGTGACCGAATAGGCGGTCACCGGCCCGAAATCATATTCGAGGTTCAGCCCGACATTATAGGTGTTGAGCTTCTGGAAGTTCAGCCCGTCCTGATAGACCTTGTCGCGCTCGAACGCGGTGCCCGCCCCGCCGAGGCCGACCAGATGGTTGCTGCCCGGAACCTGGGTGTTGGCGCGGAAGATGATCGCCGAGCCATCATAGATGCGGACCTGGCCGGTGACGCGGCCGGTGAAGGGGCCGCTTTCATATTGAAGCTGAAGCCGCGCGGCGATGTCGTCATAGCCGCCCAGATCCTCTTTCGCCGTCGTCGCGACATTGTCGACCCAATCGTCGCGATGCTGGAACAGGGTCGACAGACGGACCGAAAAGCCGTTGTCGTCGGCGGCGCCCGCCGCAACCTCGACCTGGCTGGTGCCATAGCGGCCATAGCTGACACGCGCATAGCCGCCGGTCTTGCCGGGGCGGACGGTGTCGAACTTGACGATGCCCGCGGGCGTGTTGCGGCCGAACAGCGTGCCCTGCGGCCCGCGCAGCACTTCGACGCGGTCGAGATCGAAGATCGGGAAGCCCTTCAGGATCGGATTTTCGAGCACGACATCGTCGTAGACGACGCTGACCGGTTGCGAGGCGTTGAGGTCGAAATCGGTGTTGCCGAGCCCGCGAATATAAAAGCGGGGGAAGGTGCGGCCGAACGAGCTTTCGATGTTCAGGCTGGGCACGCGGCCCGCAAGCGCGCGAACGTCGGAGCCCGTCGAGGTGATCGCGCTCAGCGTATCGCCCGACAGCACGCTGACCGCGACGGGCACGTCCTGCAGGCTTTCTTCGCGGCGCTGCGCCGTGACGATGATTTCGCCGAGGCCGCTTTCTTCAGCAGCGGGGGCATCCTGTGCGGCGGCGGGCGCGGCCCAGCCGGCCGAGGCGAGAACAAACGCTATAGCGGTGGCCGAAGGAAAATGGCGCATGGCGAGCTTCCTGAAACAGAGTGAGAGATGGGAGAGCGGAAATACCAATCGCTCTTTGGCTTCCGGCGCGCTCTCGATCAATTGCGGAAGCGCGCGCCGCTGACGTTCGTGTCAGCAGTGTTGCCGATTTGCTGCACTTTGGGGGGGTGATGGCGACCGGTTTCGACCGATTGCGGCCATTCTCCATCATCGTCATCCCGGACTTGATCCGGGATCCATGATCGCCACGGCAGCCATGGACCCCGGATCAAGTCCGGGGTGACGAGGGAGAAGACGATCGCTCTCCACCCGCTTCGGCCTCCCGCTGCTGGTCCGTGTGGAACCCTGGCAAACGAATGATTGCGAACGATGTTGACGTGTTCCCCGGCGAAGGCCGGGGTCCAGAGCGCGCGCACGCAACGTCGGCTGTCGAACGCCCTGGACCCCGGCCTGCGCCGGGGAACACGCTGGGTCATGGACCCCGGCCTTCGCGGGGGAACACGCTGGGTCGCTAGGTCCCGCTTTCGCGGCAATGACGAAGAGCGCGATGACCGCTTTCGACCGGAACGCGACATTTATAGCATCGTCATCCTGAACTTGTTTCAGGATCCATGGGCTGCCGTTTCCGTCGACGCGGCGCGAAAGGAGAGGTCAGGCCGTGGATGCTGAAACAAGTTCAGCATGACGGAGAGCTAACGACCCATTGCGGACGATTGTGATGTGCTCCCCGGCGAAGGCCGGGGTCCAGTGCGCGCGAACGCAACGCCGGCTCTGCAACGCCCTGGACCCCGGCCTTCGCCGGGGAGCACGCTGGGTCGCGCGACCGTCCACTCACCACCCTAACCGGACGCCCAATTGATCGTCACCCCGGACTTGATCCGGGGTCCATGACGACGGTGCAGCCGTGGATCCCGGATCAAGTCCGGGATGACGAAGGTGGGTGACGCCGCTCCCCACCCCTAACCGGCCATTCGCCGCGCACCAAAAAAACGCTGTCCTACATTATTCGGCTGTGCCAGCCTTTGTCCCGGCTCTTTGAACATGGGAAAAAAGCGATCGCTGCCGGTTACGGATAGCGGCAAAAGCCAGGCGCAGCCTGTCGGCGGAACGCGACAAACCGCGGGCCGCACGAGGCTGAACTTTCCTGAACTTTGGAATAGAGTGATGACGGCTCGCCATCCCAAAGGCGCCGTAGCTATCTAGAAACTCAGCTCGTCGTAGATCTTCGCCAGGTCGTGGTTCCACGGCCCTTCGTAGCGGTCGAGCAGGTCGTGCGCAGGCGATTTGCCGCTCGCGGCGATGCGGCGCAGCGGTTCGAGGAAGCCAACCTCGTTATCGCCCATCGAATTGACTTCGCCGCGCGCGGCGAGGCCGGCAGCCGCGATATCGAGGACGCGATGCGCAAGCTGTCCGACGGTACCGCCGCCCGGCGCGGGCGCGTCGAGGCCTTCGCTGGGGACGGCGTCGCGCAGCGTCTGCTGCTCCTCGATGCTCCAGCCCTTGACCAGATCCCACGCTGCGTCGAGCGCGCCCTGGTCATAAAGCAGACCGACCCACAGTGCGGGCAACGCGCAGATGCGGTTCCATGGGCCGCCGTCGGCGCCGCGCATTTCGAGGAAGCTTTTGAGGCGCACTTCGGGGAAGGCGGTCGAAAGATGGTCGTTCCAGTCGGACAGCCTGGGCAGCTCGCCGGGCAATACCGACAGCTCGCCGCGCATGAAGTCGCGGAAGCTCAAGCCCGCAGCGTCGATATATTTGCCGTCGCGGAAGACGAAATACATCGGGACGTCGAGCATATAGTCGACATAGCGGTCATAGCCGAAGCCATCCTCGAACACGAAGGGCAGCATGCCGGTGCGCGCCGGATCGGTGTCGGTCCAGATATGGCTGCGGTACGACATAAAGCCGTTGGGCTTGCCTTCGGTGAAGGGCGACGACGCGAACAAAGCGGTCGCGATCGGCTGGAGCGCCAGCGACACGCGAAATTTCTGCACCATGTCGGCCTCGCTCTTATAGTCGAGGTTGGTCTGGATGGTGCAGGTGCGCAGCATCATGTCGAGGCCCATGGTGCCGACGCGCGGCATATGGTCGAGCATGATCTTGTAGCGGCCCTTGGGCATGATCGGCAGCTCGGCGCGCGTCTTGTCGGGCCACATGCCGACGCCCAGGAAGCCAAGGCCGAGTTCGGCGCCGACTTCCTTCACCTGCTTCAGGTGGCGGCCGGTTTCGGCGCAGGTCTGGTGGAGGTTTTCGAGCGGGGCGCCCGACAGTTCGAGCTGGCCCGCGGGTTCCAGGCTGACGGTGCCGTCGCTGCCCGCGAGCGCGATGACGTTGCCGCCCTCGATCACCGGTTCCCAGCCGAAGCGCGTGAGCGCCATCAACAGGTCGCGGATGCCGCCCGGCTCGTCATAGGAAGGGGCGCGATGATCGGCGGTGCGATAGACGAATTTCTCGTGCTCGGTGCCGATGCGCCAGCGTTCCTTGGGCTTCTCGCCCTTGGCCATGGGAACCGCGAGCTGGTCGCGATTTTCGATGATGGGATCGTTTTGATCTGAAACCGTCCGCGTGCTCATTCCGCGCCCTTAAAAGCAATCGCGGAAAAAGCAATCGCCGCTATTGGACCATCGCGCGGAGATTGACCGTAAAGCTCGATCCCGGCGCCATGCTGCCTTTCGGATTGATGCGGATATTCGTGACATTGGCATCGACGCCGTTCGCGTCGGGTGCCGGCACATAGGTCCAGCTTGCGCCGCCATTGTTCGAGAAGGAGAGATCGTCGGTCGTGCTCGCGAGGCTGGCAAAGCTGTAGCTGAGGGCGCTTGCCCCGGCGCCGAAGGCTATCGGCCCCGGTCCCGGCGCATAGGTGCCGACGAACAGGCTGAGGTTTGCGGGAATCGCGTCGGAGACGATCACGCTGTTGCTGCTCGGCGCCGTGCCCGCGGGTGCGGTAACGGTCAGCGTATAGGTCGCGAAGCCGCCAGGGATCAGCTTGGGATTGATCGCGCCGTTGAACGGGTCGCTGTACGCGGTCGACGTCTTGGCGATCGACAGCGGCAGGACATAGGCGTTGGTATAGGTGCAGGTCGTCGCGGTAACGCTGCCCGCGATCGTCAGCGTACGGCCGGTCGCGCCGCTCGCGAGCGGGCTGCCGCCGGTGCATTCGACCGTCGCATTATAGAGCGCCGCCACCGCGCCGCCGCCATAGCTTTCGGCAGGCAGGGTCAGGACGTCGCCCGCGCGGACGGTGACGAAGCTTCCGGTGGTGGCCGTCGGCGCGGTCGAGGCGAAGCTGGGGTTCGCGGGTCCGCCGCTGGTTGTGGCGCTGGCCGTGTGCCCGGTCGTCGCGCCGCTCCACGCCTTGGCAAGGCGGATCTGCTGCGCGATCCGGCTGTTGGTGAAGGTGCACATGATCGCCGTGTCGGCGGCGCCCACCGTCAGCACCGCACCGGACAGCGCGGTCGCATTGCCGGTGCACGCGAGCGCTTGCGTGTAATGGGCGCCATTGCCGACCGTGAACGTCTCGCCCAGCGTTGCGGCTTCGGCGGCGTACACGGTGACCGCAGCGTTGGTATCGGTCTCGGTCGCGCTGTTGGCGACCGAGGCAAGGCTGGCGTTGTTGATCAGCCCGCTCGTCGCGACGATGACCGCATCGGCGACCAGCGCGTTCACCCAGCTTTTGCGGACGACAAGGGTCGCGCTCTTGCGGCTGTTCGTCCAGGTGCAGGTCAGCGCCGATCCCGAAGGCATGACGACGGTGCGGCTGAGCCCGGTGCCCGATGTCGCCACCAACGCATTGTCGCTGTTGCGCCGGCATTCGAGGCTGCTGTTGTAATTGACGGCGTTGCCCGCAGTGAAGGCTTCGGTGAGCGTCAGCGTCGATCCGGCGATAGCGACCGAGGTTGCGTTCGTCGCGCTGCCGCCGACCGTCGAGGTCCCGGCGACGGCGGCGAGACCGCCCGAAATCGCCAGGCCGACCGCGTCGTTCGCGATGCCGTTGGTCCACGCCTTGGCCAGAACGACGGGCGAGTCATTGTCGGTGATCGTATAGGTGCTGGCCGTGATCGGCGTGCCGCCGCAGCTCGACGTGCTCGATACCGTGTAGCCGGAGCCGGTGCCCAGCGCGATCTGGATCGTCTCGCTGCTCTCGGTCGCGGTGTCGTCGATGATCGCGATGCCGAGCGGGACGGTGGTGTTGTTATAGGTGCCCACCGGGATCGTGACGGTGAAGCTCGCCCCGCCGCCCGGCGTCGTATAATCGGTGCCGCGCACCGCGGTACCGCCTGTGATGCTGACATTGACCGTGCGCGCGGTGAACAGCGTGCCGCTGACGCGCAGCGCCGGGACATTCGCCGACGGAATCGATTCGACCCCGGACGCGCTGGCGGTCGACAGCTCGACGAACGGATTGAGCGTGATGCGGATGTCGTCGAGGAAATTGCCGTAGCTGCCGGGGTCGGTGGTGATGAACTGGACGCGCTGGACCCCCGACGTGCCGGTGTAGGTCGCCGACCCGCTGTTCACGTTCCAGATATTGTTGACCGTCGAGGCCTGGGTCGCAAGATTCTGGATCGGCGTGCCGCTGCTATTGGCGATCTGAAAGCTGGCGGTCTGCGTCGCGGGGCCGCCCGACCGCGCGCGATGTGCAAAGGTCCAGCCGATCGTCTCGCCATTCACCATGCAGATATTCTGGTAAAAGGCACCCGGGACGTTCGCGTTCATCTCGGCGAATACCGACCCGTCATAGGCCGGGACGCCCTGGAAGCCCGTATCCCACAATTCGATCTCGCCCGACGCCGAATCCCAGCCCGCGACCGATCCGTTCGAGTAGATTTCATAATTGGCCGCGCCGGGCCCCTGCGGATCGTTCGATTCGAACGAGGGGTTCACGATCACGCGCTGGGCGTAGGCGGGCGGGGGTGCAACGGCGAGCGCCGACGCCAGCCAGACGAACAGGGTCAATGTCCGTCCTGACAGCGTGCGCTGGCCCCCACGCCAGCGATCTCGGCTTTGGTCCCGCCGTTGCATGGCGCCGCTTTGGGACGGATATGACTAATATGGAGTTAAACGCTGCCAGATTGGCAGCAATTATGTCCCATAATAGAACAGGTTCACGCGATCAGGCGGTCCAGTCGCCGTGCTGCGCCATCCACACGCCGATTGCGGCGATTGCTGCGGTTTCCGCGCGCAGGATTCGGGGGCCGAGCGCGACTCGGCGCACTGCGGAGACCGTGAGCAGAAGGTCGCGCTCGCGCACCGTGAAGCCGCCCTCGGGTCCGGTCAGGATCGCGGCGGGCGCCGGCGCAGCGATCGTCGCCATCGGCGCGCCGCCCTCTTCGTCGGCGAACAGGAGCGTGCGATCGCCGGGCCAGCTCTTCAAGAGCTGCGGCAGCTTCACCGGATCGGCAAGCTCGGGCACTGCCGTGCGCCCGCATTGCTCGCATGCCTCGACGATCTGCGCCTCGAGGCGCTCGCTCTTCACGCGCTCGACGATCGTGCGTTCGGTGATCACCGGCTGAAGGCGACGGACACCCAGCTCGGTCGCTTTTTCGATGATCCAGTCGAGGCGCGCTTTCTTGACGGGCGCGAAGCAGAGCCAGAGGTCGGGCACCTGTTCGAGCGGCCGCGTCTGGCGCTCGATGCGCAGAGTCGCGGCGCGCTTTCCCGCGTCGGCGATGACAGCGAGCCATTCGCCGCTGCGATTGTCGAACAGCAGCAGCGGATCGCCGGCCTTCAGCCGCATCACGTTCAACAGATAATGCGCCGCCGGACCCTCGATGACAGGCGCGGCATCCGATCCCAGCGGCTGGTCGATGAAAAGGCGGGGCGTGCTGGCGGGCGGCCAAGCGGGTGTGGCGGGCATCAGACGGCGATAGCAGACGGCGATTTCTTGCGCATCTGTCGACGCAATAGAAACGCTTGTGTCCCGATACGGGTCAGAAAGGGCAGAAAACTGCGGATGCCGCCGGATGCGATTAGCAATTTGGTAAGCACTCCTGCCTTAGGTGCAAGACGCCGGACACGCATCTGGGTGGGTAGCGGGTGTTGGCCAAGAGGGGTTTTAGACCATGCGAGGGACCTTTTTCCGCCGCCTAAAGGCTGGCACCTCGAACCTGATTCGCGACCAGCGCGGCAACGCCATGATGCTGACGGCAGCCATGATCGTGCCGATCGTCGGTTTCGCCGGATCGGGCATCGACATCGGGCGCGCCTATATGGCGCAGCTTCGCCTGCAACAGGCGTGCGATGCCGGCGTGCTCGCCGGCCGCCGCTCGATGGCGGGCGGCGCCTACACGACTGAAGCGAAGTCCGAGGCGAGCAAGATGTTCTCGGTCAACTATGCGTCCGATGCCTATGGCAGCACGGGCGTCACCTTCAACTCGGTCGCGCAAGGCACCGCCGACGTCAACGGTACCGCGACGGCACGTCTCCCGTCGACGGTGATGCGCGTATTCTCTTTCGAAGGTTTCGACCTGTCGGTGAACTGCACCGCGAAGCTCGAAATCTCCAACGCCGACATCATGATGGTGCTCGACGTCACCGGGTCGATGGACACGGTGAATTCGGGCGACTCGGTGTCACGCATCGAGGCGCTGAAGTCGGCGTCGGTCGCGTTCTTCGATACGCTGACGACCGCCGACCTGGGCGACGGGCGTCTGCGGTTCGGCGTCGTGCCGTACAGCGGTACGGTCAATGTCGGCTCGATCCTGTATGCGGCCAACCCGGCCTGGATTGCCGACAAGGCGCCGACGCCGTCGCGCACTCCGCACTTCGACAACTGGAGCACCGGAACATCGGTCGACGGCGCCGTGAGCGGCACGACCTATCCCGGCACGGCGGTATCGGGCAGCAGCTGGTCGACCTATTCAAACCTGTCGAGCGGCATCACGCAGGCGAATTGCACGGTAGCTGCGCAAGGGGCTGGCGGCACCGCCAGCAAGTCGGGATCGCCGACGTCGACCCAGACCAGCCAGTATATCGACGGCAGCGGGAACAGGATCACGAAGTCGGACGTCAAGCAGGACTGGACGTACAAAAAATACGAGTATCAGTGGAGCTCCGGCAGCAGCCGATGCCAGCGGCGTCAGCGCGACTATCTCTATACCGAGACGAATCCGTCGACGCTGACCCAGGTTCCGGCCTTCTCGCACTTTACCTATCAGAACCGCGACCTGGATGTCGCGGCCGGCAAGGACGGCACTGGCCTGACCTTCAGCACGGGTACCAAGGGCGTCAATGAAACCTGGAGCTGGGGCGGTTGCATCATCGAACGCGCCACCAAACCGTTCAGCTCGACGCAGACGGCGCCATCGACGGCCTATGACATGAACATCGATTTGGTTCCGACCGCGGATGAGGCGACGCAATGGCGGATGTTCCTGTCCGACTTTGCCTATAGTCGCAATTCGACGGCGGACACCGACTCGACCAGCACGTCGAACGTCAACAGCTTTGGCGACAATGCCACGGGCGGTTCGGACATCGCGGCCTGTCCGCCGGCGGCGATGAAGCTGACGACGATGACGAAAAACGATCGGACGACCTTCTCGAACTACATCGGTTTGCTGAAGGCGCAGGGCTATACCTATCATGACGTCGGCATGGTCTGGGGCGCGCGGCTGCTGTCGCCTGACGGTCTGTTCGCGAGCGAAAATGCGACCGCGCCGAACAACCGGCCGATCGCACGCCACATCGTCTTCATGACCGATGGCGAACCGACCGCGCCGCGTTCCAACTTCTCGTTCCAGAGTCAGGAGCAATCGACCGGGCGCATCGGCGCGACGAGCGACACCGACGCCGTCAACCGCCACGTCAATCGATTCCTCCAGATCTGCGAGGCGATCAAGGCCAAGAATGTGACGATCTGGGTCGTTGGCTTCGGTACGTCGATCACGACGCCGCTGAAGACGTGCGCGACGCCGGGCAAGACCTATTCGGCAGCGAATTCGGCGCAGCTCAATGAGAATTTCCAGGCCATCGCCCGGCAAATCTCGAAGCTGAGGCTGTCGCAGTGACCCGGCGGTTCGCTTTCGTCCGCCGCCTGGCGCGCGACCGGCGCGCCACGGCCTTCATGGAATTCGCGCTGGCGGCGCCGCTCTTCCTCCTGCTCGCGCTCGGCGGCATCGATTATTGCTGGCAGCTCTATGGCCAGCAGGTGTTGCAGGGCGCCGTGAACAAGGCGGCGCGCTCGTCGACGCTCGAAGGCTATATCAACGACCCGTCGTCGCTCGACGCCGAGGTAAGGGCCCGCGTGCGGAACGTCTTCAAGGACGCGCAGGTGAATTTTTCGCGCAAATCCTATGAAAGCTTTACCGAGGTCGGCAAGCCCGAACCCTTCACCGACAAGAATGCGAACAACAGCTATGACAGCGGTGAATGCTTCGAGGATATGAACGCCAACGGGGCTTGGGACGCCGACCGCGGTTCGACCGGTAACGGCGGTGCCGACGATGTCGTCGTCTATATTGCGTCGATGAAATATGACCGCATCCTGCCGGTCTGGCGGATGCTCGGCCAGCCGCAGCAAAAGACGCTGGTTTCGACCACCGTGCTGCGCAACCAGCCGTTCAACGCCAACACAGTGTCGAGTAAGGTGATATGCACGTGAACCCGCTCCTCCGCCGGACGAAGATCGCTGGTCGGCGCGCCCTGCGCCGCACGCGCCTGCTTCGGGACAATCGCGCGACGGTGATGGTCGAAATGGCCTTTTGCGTCCCGCTGCTCGTCCTGATCGGCTTCGGCGGCATCGAGATTTCGAACCTGACGCTGGTGAACACGCGGATCAGCCAGATCGGCCTCAACACCGCCGACAATGCGGCGCGTATCGCCTATGGCAGCAACCTGTCGCTGCCGCGTGTGCGCGAAGTCGACATCAACGACGTCTTTGCTGGCGCCGAGGCGCAGGCCTCCGGCCTGAGCTTCAAGCAGAACGGCCGGATCATCCTGTCGAGCCTCGAGGTCAATGACGACGGCGGCCAGACGATCAAATGGCAGCGTTGCTATGGCGATCTGAACATCAATTCGAGCTATGGCCCGCAGGGCACCGGCGCGACCGGATCGAGCTTTCCGGGGATGGGCCCGTCCAACAACCAGGTCAAGGCGGTGTCGGGCACGGCGATCATGTTCGTCGAAGTCACCTATCGATATCAGCCGGTTGCCTATGGTAACTGGCTGGGTCCGCGGACGATCCGGAACGAGGCGGCCTTCAATATCCGCGAAGGGCGCGACCTCGAAGGGCCGGATGGTGGCGGCGTCTATAATCCGTCGCCCTCGGTCACCAAGTCGTCCTGCACCTGACGCGCCGACGTCCGATTTCGTAATCGGTCATTTATCGGCGACGCTCCGGCTGCTATCGCGCGCCGGACGATGACTGCAACGCACCCGCCCGACAGCCAGCTTCAGGGTTTCCTCGCCTATCTGCCCGCAGGTGCGCGGCCCTATGCGCTGCTTGCGCGGTTCGACCGGCCGATCGGTTGGTGGCTGCTCTATTGGCCCTGCGCCTTTGCGCTGGCGCTCGGCGGCGGCGCGGTCGATCACTGGCCGCTGCTCCTGTGGCTTCTGCTCGGCGCGATCGCGATGCGCGGCGCGGGCTGCGTCTATAACGACATCGTCGACCGCGATCTCGATGCGCAGGTCGCGCGCACCGCATCGCGCCCTGTCGCAAGCGGTGCGGTTTCGGTGCGCAATGCGCTGCTGTGGACCCTGCTGCTGTCGCTCGTCGGGCTGCTCGTCCTGATCCAGCTCCGCTGGCCGGCGCAGATCGTCGCGCTTGCCAGCCTCTTTCTGGTCGCTGCCTATCCCTTCATGAAGCGCATCACCTGGTGGCCGCAGGCGTGGCTGGGCCTGGTGTTCAGCTGGGGCGCGCTCGTCGGCTGGGTTGCGGTCGCAGGGCCCGAAGGATCCGGATTACCGCTTCTGTACGGCGGCTGCATCGCGTGGGTGATCGGTTACGACACCATCTATGCGCTCCAGGATATCGAGGATGACGCGCTGGTCGGCGTGAAGTCGAGCGCGCGCGCGATGGGGCGACATGTAAAGGGCGGCGTCGGCCTGTGCTATGCGCTGGCGCTGGCGTTTTGGGGCGCGGCGCTCTGGGCCGTCCGCCCCGATCCGCTGGTCCTGGTCGCGCTGATCCCGGCTGCGCTGCACCTGACGGGGCAAGTCGTCACGCTCGATCCCGCCAATGGCGCCGACGCGCTCGCGAAATTCCGCAGCAACCGCTTTGCGGGGCTGCTGGTGTTCGCAGCGATGCTGGTCGTGGGCAGCGCGCCCTGAGTTTCGATCCTCCCTGTCGCGAAGCGATGGGGAGGATATCATTCCGCCGCGAGCAGCTCCTCGGCGCCGCCCAGATCGACCGACACAAGGCGGCTCACGCCCTTTTCGATCATCGTGACCCCGAACAGCCGGTGCATGCGTGCCATCGTCACGGCATTGTGGGTGACGATCAGATAGCGGGTGTTCGTCTCGCGCGTCATGCGGTCGAGCAGGTCGCAGAAGCGCTCGATATTGGCGTCGTCGAGCGGGGCGTCGACTTCGTCGAGGACGCAGATCGGCGCCGGATTGGTCAGGAACAGGCCGAAGATCAAGGCGATCGCGGTCAGCGCCTGCTCGCCGCCCGACAACAGGGTCAGGGTGCCGAGCCGCTTGCCCGGCGGCTGCGCCATGATTTCGAGCCCGGCCTCGAGCGGATCGTCCGAATCGACGAGTTCGAGATGCGCCTGGCCGCCGTTGAAGAGAGTCGTGAACAGGCGCTGGAAATGTTCGTTCACCGTCTCGAACGCTGCGAGCAGCCGGACCCGGCCTTCGCGGTTGAGATTGCCGATCGAGCCGCGGAGACGGTTCACCGCCTGCGTCAATTCATCGATCTCGGCAGCGCTCTTCTCGCGCTCGGAGTCGAGTTCGGCGAGTTCGTCGGCAGCAACGAGATTGACCGGGCCGAGCCGCTCGCGGTCGGCGATCAGCCGGTCGTGCTGCGCCGATTCCGCGGTCGCATCATGGACGCTGTCGCTGTCGAACCCGGCCTTTTGCGGGAGCAGCGGCGGCGGGCATTCAAAGCGCTCGCCCGACAAACGCCCCATTTCGATGCGGCGAAGTTCGGCATTTTCGGAGCGGGCGATGGCGCCTGCGCGCGTCTCGCGTGCGGCCGCGACGCGCTCGCGGATCGCGGTGAGCGCGGTTTCGGCCTCGCGCAGCGCCGCTTCGGCTTCGCGCTCGCGCGCCTCGGCGCCGCCGACTTGTTCGCGTAGCGCGGCCTGCTGCGCTTCTGCTGCGCCGCTGTCGGCCGCGAGCCTTGCGGGCAGATCGGCCAGCTTGGCGGCTTCGGCGGCGAGGCCTTCGGCGCGCTTGTCCATCTCGGTGATACGGCGTGCGGCCTCGCCGGCGCGGGCCTTCCAGCTCTTGATTTCGGCGCTGACGACGGCCTGCCGTTCGCTCAGGGCTGCCAGTGTGCGGTCGTGCGCGGCGAGCGCTTCGCGCGCTTCGCCGGCGTCGTTGCGCGCGCGGTCGGCTGCGGCTTCCTCGGCCTCGAGCGCGGCGCGCGCGATGCCGTCGTCGGGAAGTGCGGCAAGCGCGGCGTCCTGCGCCGCGAGCCCTTGGGCGGCTTCCTTCGTGGCTTCGGCAATTTCGCCGAGCCGGCGGTCGAAGAGTGCAGCAGCGTCGCGGTGGCGGTCGAGCGCGGCCTGTGCCTGGTCGGCAGCGCGCAGCGCCGTGCGGCGCGTCTCGTCGGCTCCGGCCAGGCCTTTGCGTGCGGTTGCCGCCGACTCGGCGAGGGCGCCGGCCCTGGCGGCTGCGGCATCGCGCCGGTCGCGAAGTTCCTGCACGCCGAGTTCGACCTGGGGGCGCTGCGCGGCGAGATCTTCAAGGCGATTCTGGCGCATCAAGCGTTCGGAGGCGGTCGCGCCGTCGCCGCGCGTCACGAAGCCGTCCCAGCGACGCATCACGCCATCGGCCGTCACGAGGCGCTGCCCGACCGCGAGCGGCTGGCCGTTGTCGGCTTCGGCGACTGCGACCTGCGCCAGGCGGCGTGCGAGCGCTGCGGGGGCATTCACGAAATCGGCGAGCGGCTTGGTGCCGGGAGGCAGCGCGGGATCGCCCTTTGCCGCGTCGGCGCCACCCCAACTGCGCGCGGCGTCTTTGCCGGTGCCCGCGTCGAGGTCGTCGCCCAGCGCCGCGGCCAGCGCGGCTTCATAGCCCGATGTCACGCGGAGCTGATCGAGGATGCGATCCTTTCCGCTGCGCGCGGCGGCGAGCGCCCGCTCGAGCGTGGTGGCTTCGCCGTCGAGCGCAGCCAGGGCAGCGCGCGCTTCGGCAAGGCCTGCTTCGATCGTTGCCAGGTCTGCGGCCGTCGCTTCGCGATCGGCTTCGGCTTCCTGCAAAGCCGCTTCGGCTGTTGCGATCGCTGCTTCGGCGGTTTCGGCCGCTCGCGTGCTTTCGGCATGCGTTGCGCCGAGCGCAGCGCTGTCGCCGAGCGCAGCGATTTCGGCATCGACACGCGCCTTGTCATTGGCAACGCGGCGTACTGCCGCGTCGGCGGCGTCGCGTGCCGAAACGGCAATGCGCCGGTCGGCGGCTTCGCTCGCGGCCTTGGCGCGCGCCTGGGCCAGCGCGACTTCGGCATCGCGCAGGCGCGCCTGCGCGGCGTGGTTCGCTTCGGCGAGCGCCGTCTTGCCCGCGCCGTGCTTTGCGACGTCTTGCGCAAGGACCTTGGCCTCGGCGTCGAGCGCGGTCAGGGCGCCATGCGCTTCGCGGGCAAATTCACCCTCGCGCTCGCGGTCATCGGCAAGGCGCTGTTGTTGCGCGGCCAGATCCTGGAGCCGCTGGCGCGCCGCGCGCTCCTCGCCCTGAAGGCGGACGAGCGTCGCGGTTGCATCGGCGAGCGCGTCGCGCTTTGCCTGCGCTTCGGCGCGCGCGCTGCCGACACGGGTCGCGACTTCGGTCTGCGCGGCGGAGACCGTATCCAGCTCGTGCTGTGCTGTCTTCACCGCGGCTTCGGCGTTGTCGGCGTCGCGCCGGGCTTGATCGGCCGCTGCGGCGGCATCGCGCCAGCGGGCGTAGATCAGCCGACCCTCGGCGACGCGGATTTCGTCGCTCAGCTTCTTGTAGCGTTCCGCCGCGCGCGCCTGACGGCGCAGCGCGTTGGCGCGCACTTCCATATCGGCAACGATTTCGGACAGGCGCGTCAGATTGGTTTCGGTCGCGCGCAGCTTTTGCTCGGCGTCCTTGCGGCGGACGTGCAGTCCGGCAATGCCCGCGGCCTCCTCCAGCATCGCGCGGCGATCGGTCGGTTTCGCGGAAATGACGTTCGCGATCTTGCCCTGACTGACCAGCGCGGGGCTGTGCGCGCCGGTCGCCGCGTCGGCAAAGATCAGCGCGACGTCCTTCGCCCTCACGTCGCGGCCGTTGGCGCGATAGGCGCTGCCGGTGCCACGTTCGATCCGGCGGATAATTTCGAGTTCGCGGCCCTCGGTGGCGTCGGCCAGGCCGGCGACCAGTTCGCCTTCGCTGTCGCAGTGGATTGCGACTTCGGCGAAGTCGCGGGGCGGGCGCGATGTGGTGCCCGCGAAAATAACATCCTCCATGCCGCCGCCGCGCATCGACTTGGCGGAGGATTCGCCCATCACCCAGCGGATCGCTTCGAGCAGGTTCGACTTGCCGCAGCCATTGGGGCCGACGACTCCGGTCAGCCCGGGTTCGATGCGCAATTCGGTGGGTTCGACGAAGGATTTGAAACCGGTCAGGCGCAGCCGCTTTATCTGCACGAAGCCACCTCGTGCAGTTTGCCGAATCGGAGCTGGCGTAACCTTGGTGTCACATATCCCCCTGCAGCCGTCATGCCGCGCAGCAGGGGGAGTCGCAAGGGCTCTCTAATCCTCGTCACCCGGCTTTCGCCGGGATGACGAAAATGGATCGGGAACCGGCCTCAGCGGGCGCCCATCGTGCGCAGGCGATCGCGGAGCGGGCCCCATGCCGCAATGCCTTCGGCGACCTGGCCGTTGATGACGAAGGTCGGCGTACCCTGGATCGTATATTTCTCGGCCGCGGCGTTGGTGCCCGCCTCAAGCTTCGAGATATTATCGATATTGCCCAGGCAGGCGTTGATCTGGTCGGCGGTCACGCCGCGCGACTGGAAGAAGGTGTCGAGCTTCCACGCTTTCGCCAGCGCGGGAAAGCGCTGTGCGGGGGGGAGCTTCATGGCCGCTTCGCCGCCTGCGCCATTGGCCTGTGCGCCAGCGAACAATTCTTCCTGCGAAGCAAAGACATTCTCGGCGAGCGGGAAATAGCGGTCTACCGGTGCGCACTGGATGATCGCCGCGGCGGTGGCGTCGAGCGGATCGCGGATGAAATTATGAACTTCCAGGCTGACGCGGCCGGTGTCGATGAAGTCGCGCTTGATCTCCTCATGGCTTTCCTTGGAGAATTCTGCGCAGTGCGAACAGGTCAGCGACGCGAACTCGACGACCTTGATCGGCGCGTCGGGGTTGCCCATCACATAGCCGCCTTCGGCGGTCTTGCTGACCGTTTCCGACCATGTCTTGCCCGCAGGCGCCGCGACTTTTGCGACAACATCCTGTTCTTTGCTCGGGTCGGTCTTGCTTTCGCCGCAACCCGCAAGCGCCAGCGCGCCGAGCGAGGACAGAAGGAGGATGCGCAGGGGGGACTTGGTCATGTTCGGGCTTTCTCCAATAGATCCGGTTCGGCGGGCTTTTACGAGCCCTTCAGCGCGGCGTCGAGTTTCGTTTTCACCGCCGGCCATGCGGTCACGCCGGCTTCGCGACCGTTGATGAAAAAGGCGGGGGTGCCGTGCACGTCGTCGGCGCGGATCGCGATGTTGGTCATGCCGGTAATCTCGGCCTGCGCGACTTCGCTGTCGAGGCAGGCGTGCAGCGCCGCGACGGTATAGCCGCGCTTCTGCATCAGCGCCAAAAGCCCGGTATCGGCGGCAATCTTGCGCGCGCGCTGCCCGGTCGTGCCTTCGTACCAGCTCGTCTTTTGCGCGGTGCTCGCTTTCACGACCTTGTCGAGCCAGACGGGCTGCGCCGCAAAGATCGCCCGGTGGTTGCCGGCAAAATTATTGACCGTGCCGCAGCGGGCGAGAAGCGCGGCGGTCATGTCGACCGGATCGCGTACCAGATTGCGGTATTCGAAAAGAACGAGACCCTTGTCGATATATTGAAGCTTGAGCGGGCCGTCGCCGAGCTTCGAGAATTCGGCGCAATGGCTGCAGGTGTAACTGAAATATTCGACCATCTTCACCTTGGCATCGGGATTGCCGACGATGTGCGCGCCGATCGCGCTGGTGGCGATATTCGCCGACCAGAGCGGCTTGGCCGGCGCCGCCGCGGCGACAAGCGCCAGCGCGCTTCCGGCCAACGCGGCGGTTGCCAGGGCGCGGAACGGGAACAGGGTTCGAAATGCCGACATGGTTGGCCGTCTTTCCTAGCTTATCTTGGGGATTTTGGGCGCCGACGCCAGCCCTGCCGCCATGCGTTCGAGCACGGTGCGCAGTTCCGGGTCGCCGATGTCGCGCAGGCTATCCCCCAGTTCCGCCGGTACCGGTTTCAGCATTGCCGGTGGCTGAACGGCAGGGGCGGGGGTGACCTGGCCGTGGGTCATGCGCACGGTCGCGATCGCGGCATAGCCGAAGAAGCGGTTGACCGCGCCGATGATGTCGGGTGCGACATGCTGGAGCATCGGGGCGTGCGCGCCGCTGATCGTGAGGTGCAGCGTGCCGCCCGCTTTCTGCCCGACGGGAAAGCGGATCATCGCGGGCTGCGTCACATCGGCAAGCCGGTCGCCGACGATCTCGCGCCAGCGGCTGACCACCGACGACTGGATGAAGCCGAATTTGCGGAAAGCGGTGCGGCCGATTTCCGGAACAAGGTCTGCGATCGATCGCGCCTCGCCGCCGCGCGGCCGCTCGTAAGGACGCGCGGCAGGCTTGGCGGATTTCGCTCCGCGCTTCGCCGTCGCCTTTTTGGCGGGCTCGTCCTTCCCCACGTCTTTCGTCATCCCCGGCGCCATGCCATAGGCGGGGGGTGAGCGTCCAGACTTCGCACATCGATGGCAGTTTCGCGGATCGGCTGCTTGGCTGGTACGACCGCTCGGCGCGCGCGCTGCCGTGGCGCATTCCGCCGCACAGCGACGCGGTGCCCGACCCCTATCGCGTGTGGATGGCGGAGATCATGCTGCAACAAACGACCGTCGCGGCCGTCGCCGCCTATTTCGAGCGGTTTACTGCCCGCTGGCCGACCGTCACCGCGCTGGCCGCCGCGCAAGACGCCGATGTGATGGCGGCGTGGGCGGGGCTTGGCTATTATGCCCGCGCCCGCAACCTGCTCGCTTGCGCGCGGGCGGTCGTGGCCGATCATGGCGGGCATTTTCCGGGCAGCGAGGACGCGCTGCGTACCCTGCCAGGGGTCGGCGACTATACCGCCGCATCGGTCGCCGCGATCGCTTTCGGTCGGCCTTCGGTGGTGATCGATGCCAATGTCGAACGCGTGATGGCGCGGCACCGGCTCATCGAAACGCCGCTGCCCGCAGCGAAGCGCGAGATTCGCCGCGAACTGGCGCCGCTCGTCCCCGACGACCGGCCGGGCGATTTCGCACAGGCGTTGATGGACCTTGGCGCGACCATCTGCACACCGCGCTCGCCCCGTTGCGCGATCTGCCCGCTGATGGCCGATTGCCGCGCGCGGGGGCGGGCCGACATCGACCGGCTGCCCGTGAAGCCGCCCAAAAAGGCGAAGCCGCAACGCCATGGTCTTGCCTGGTGGATCGAGGAGGATGGCGCGATCTGGCTTGTCCGCCGACCCGACAAAGGCATGCTCGGCGGGATGCGGGCGTTGCCTGGCGACGAATGGACCGACAGCGCGCCGCTCGAATCCGGCATCCTTCATGTCGACCATGGCTTCACCCATTTCGACCTTCGGCTCACGCTCGTTCGCCGCGAAAGCGCGCTTGCCGCAGGGGAAGGCGAATGGTGGCCGCTTTCGGCGCTTGACGCGGCGGGATTGCCGACGCTCTATCGAAAACTGACCGACAAGATGCGGGAGAGAGTTGCATGAACATGATGGTTTCGCGCCGGGCGTTGCTGGGCGGTATGGCGCTGGGCGGGGCGGGTGCGATGCTACCGGGCGCGGCCTTTGCGTGGAAGGCCGACGGCGCGGCGCTCTATCCCTCGACCTACGCCTTCGTGAAAGGCTTCGTAGACCGGCGCGAGCTTGCCGGAACGCTCGCGGCGATCGGCAAGGGTCAGGACGCGCTCGATGTTTTCGGCGCGGGTACGCAGGCGATGGATTCGGCGAAGGCGGTCGATGGCGACACGCTGTGGCGGCTCTATTCGATGACCAAGCCGGTGACCGGCATGGCCGCGATGTTGCTCATCGAAGAAGGCAAGATGAAGCTCGATCAGCCGATCGCCGATTTCCTGCCCGCCTTCGCAAAGATGAATGTCCAGAACACCCCCGACGGGTCGATCACCGATGTCCGCCCCGCCAAAGGCCCGATCACTGTGCGCCAGCTGCTCACCCACACCGCGGGGCTTGGCTATGGCATCGTCCAGAAGGGGCCGCTCCGCGACGCGTATAACGAGGCGGGGATCCTGGGTGGCCAGGTTAGCCGGCTGCCGATTCCGGGCTTTCCGCCTGCAGTCGCGGCGCCGGGGCTCGCCGCTTTCGCCGACCGTCTCGCCAAGCTGCCGCTCGTTTACGAACCCGGCACGCGCTGGAGCTATTCGGTCGGGCTCGACCTGATGGGCCGCGTGATCGAGGTCGTGTCGGGCCAGCCGTTCGATGCCTTCCTGAAAGCGCGCATCTTTGGCCCGCTCGGCATGACGAGCACGGGGTTCCAGGTCGCGGCGGCCGATGTCGGGCGGCTCACCACCAACTATGCGCCCTATGGCGGCGCGTTGCTGCCGATCGATCCCGCGACGAGCTCGATCTATCTCGACCCGCCGCCAATCCCCTATGGCGGGGGCGGTCTTGTTTCGAGCGCGCGCGATTACGACCGTTTCCTCGCGATGTTGCTCGGCGAGGGCGAAACCGGCGGCGTGCGAATCCTGAAGCCCGAGACCGCGCGGCTCGCGATGTCGAACCTCCTGTCCGATGCGGTCGATACCAAGGGAACCTTCGTCGCGGGCGAAGGCTTCGGCGCGGGCGGGCGTGTCTCGCTGCCGACCTCGCCGACGGGCGAGGGGATTTACGGCTGGGGCGGCGCGGCGGGAACGATTGCGTTCGTCGATCGCAAACGCGGCTATCGCGTCGGCGGTTATGCGCAATATATGCCGTCCGAAGCGCTCCCCTTCCAGCGCGATTTCGGCAAGGCCTTTTTCGCCGATGCGATGACGCGCTGATGCCTTTGCCGCTTGGCTTTACCGGCGCGCGGCTCGACCGCGCGGATCAGTTGCGGACGAATGCAGAGGCTTTTGCCGCAGCGATCGCCGATCCGCGCGCGACCTGTCTCGCCATGGACGGGATCGATCCGGTTCCGGGCGAGGGCGGCGGCTTGATGTGGGATCCGCTCGACCCCGCCGACGACCGGTTCCTGATGCTGCTGGGGATCGACGACGCGGGTGCTCCGCATTTTGTTCGCGCTCCCGCGCCGGGGGCGCGCATCGACGCGCGCTCGCGCACCGTCATGCGGCTCCTTCCGCTGCTGTCGTCCGAGGAAGCGGCGCTCTATGGCGGCGCACGCAGCCTGATCGACTGGCACGCACGCCACGGTTTTTGCGCCGTCTGCTCGGCGCCGACCGAGATTTTCCGTGGTGGCTGGGGGCGGCGCTGTGGCCAGTGCAACGCCGAACATTTTCCGCGCGTCGACCCGGTGGTGATCATGCTTGCCGAATGCGAGGGCCGCGTCCTCGTCGGACGCCAGCCGGGATTTCCGCCCGGATTCTTCTCGGCGCTCGCGGGCTTCGTCGAACCGGGCGAATCGCTCGAGGAAGCGGTGGCGCGCGAATTGTTCGAGGAAGCCGGAATTCACGTCTCGGACGTGACGTATGTGGCGAGCCAGCCCTGGCCTTTCCCTTCGTCGCTGATGATCGGCTGCCGCGCTGTCGCGCACGATCCCGCGCTGACGCTCGACACGACCGAGATCGAGGCCGCGATGTGGGTCGACCGCGCCGAGGTGCGCGCGGCGCTGGCAGGCGAGATGGGCGCAAGCTTCATGGCGCCGCCGCCACTCGCGATCGCGCGCTATCTACTGGAAGATTGGGCGGCTTGAATCGTCCCTATCGCGGCGCGACAGGAACGATCGCACATATCAGAACCGATTGCCGGTAATCCGGCTGATTTCCTTCGCCACCATCGCCTCGACCATCGAGGGCAGGTTGGTGTCGAGCCAGTCCTTGAGCATGGGGCGGAGCGCGTCGAGCACGACCTCCTCCATCGAGCGGCCACCGGCGGGTGAGGGCGCGGCGGCTGCGACGGCGGGAGCGACTGCGGCGGTCAGCGCGTCGAGCGACTGGCGCGCGGCGTCGGCACTTGCGGCCGAAACCAGTTCTTCCTCGGTCGGAATCTCGGGCACGGCATCGTCCTCCGATTCTTGCTCGTCGAGATCGAGGACATCATCGCTCTCTGTCGCGAGAAGTTTCTCGCGGGCACCGGGGGCCTCGTCACGCGCGATGACGCGGCGAATCGACGACAATATGTCTTCCATAGATGGCTCTCGCGAAAGATCGCCCATTACTGCCCCCATTTGCCCGCTCAGGGCCCCACGATATCAGGGTCGCCCTTACAGGCGGTTAACCATCATCTTACCGGTCGGGAGCAGGCTTTGCCAAGCCTTATTGTTTCGGTCCCGCTTCGACATAGGCAGGAACATCGGCAGTGGCTGCCGGAACCGCCTTGGTATCGGTCGCCTGCTGTTGCGGCTTCGGATCGTCGGCCCAGTCGAAGATCTGGCCCCTCACGCGGCGATAATTGACTTCGGGATCATAGAGCGCGCCGCCCTCGATCCCCAGGTCGCGGGCTTCTGCCTTGCCCATCGCGGCGAGAACCGAGAAGGCAGCGACATAGCTGTTGCGCCGCGCCGACACGAGCTGGACCTGCGTGTTCAGATATTCCTGCTCGGCGTTCAAAATGTCGAGGATTGACCGCGTGCCAACACTGTTCTCGGCGCGCACGCCTTCGAGCGAAAGGCCGTTCGCGCTGACCGCTTGCTCGGTCGCGGCGATGATCCGCTCGTTCGCCTGCCACGCGGCATAGGCGCCGCGCGTCTGTGCAATCACATCGCGTTCGATCGCGACATAATTCTCGATCGCCTGGCTGGTGCGCGACTGTGCCTGGCGAACCTGCGCCGACGGGCGGCCGCCCTGGAAAATCGGCAGCGTCACCGAAAGGCCCGCCGTTGCACTCGTCGTCGTCTGCGCGAACCGGTTGCCATTCTGGTCGACGCCCTGGATCGAGCCGAGATAGTCGCTGTAGCCGCCGCTGACGATGCCCGACAGCTTCGGCATGCGCGTCGCGCGCGCCGCACCAATGTCGGACTTCGACGCGTTGACCAGCTGGTTTGCCGCTTCGATGTCGGGATTGGTGTTGAGCGCGATCGCCACCGCATCTTCGGCCGTCGCGGGCAGGTTCGGCAGCACCGGCGGGGCTTGCAGGTCGACCGGCGCTTCGCCGACGAGCTTGATATAGGCTTCGCGGCTGGCGATCAGATTCGCCTCGGAGGTGCGCAGATCGCCTTCGGCCAAGGCGAGGCGCGCCCGTGACTGCGCGACGTCGGTGCGCGTCAGGTCGCCGATCTCGAAGCGATCGCTCGTCGCCTGCAAATTGGTGCGCAGCACCGACACATTCTTCTGGTTGAGCTGGACGATCGCAATATCGCGGATGACGTCCATATAGGCGCCGACGACCTGCGAAAACACGCTCGCTTCGGTCGCGCGCAAATCGGCCTGACCCGCCTCGACGCGATATTTTGCTGCCTTCACCGCGTTGCGAACCGCGCCGCCCTGATAGATCGGGACGGTAACGCGCCCGCCAAGGCTCAGCGACCGCGACGGCGACGAAAAGCTGTTGCCCGGCTGGACGAGGATTTCCTCATAATCGGCCGAGGTGCCGATGTTCGGAAGCCCCGACGCCTTCTGGATCGGGACATTCTCGTCATTCGCGCGCTGCTGCGCGCGCGCGCCGGTCAGCGTCGGGTTATTCTCATAGGCCTTGGCCAGCGCGCCTTGCAGCGTCTCGGCGTGCGCCGGCGCCGCAACCGTCATCGCCCCCACCGCCAGGCCGGCAAGCCAGCGAGCGCGGCGACCGATAGTCTTGTTCTTCTTATCGTGCATCGTGATGATCAGCCTGAAACGGGGAAAGGGGAGATGCCTTTAGAACTGGAATCGCTGGGGTGCGGCAAAGCCGGGCAGCGGCGCGACGTCCATGTCGGCGAAAGAGCGGATCGCGATCGTGCCGCCCGCCTTCACCCCCTGGACAAGGCGCGTGACCGTGCCGTCGCGCCATGCGGCGACGATCCGGCCGCCTTCGACCAGCTGCTTCGCCAGCGCGTCGGGCAGCGCCTCGATCGCGCCCTCGATGATGATGCGGTCGAACGGCGCCGCTTTGGGCGCGCCGGCAGCGAGCGGCCCTTCGATCCATTTGATGTCGGTACCGGTCACGGTGGCGCGCGCGGTGCCGAGCAGGTCGGCCTGTTCCTCGACCGCGTGGACTTCGGCACCCAGCTTCGCAAGCAAGGCGGCCGTATAGCCCGTCGCAGCACCGATCAGCAGCACGCGCATCCCGGCGCGAATCTCGGCGGCAACGAGCAGGCGTCCGGTGACGAGCGGCGGGTTGAGCGCGCGCCCTTCGCCCAGCGCGATCGCGCGGTCCATATAGGCGACGCCCGACAGCGCGGCGGGCACATGCGCTTCGCGCGCCACGCTTCCCATCGCGGCGATGATGGCGGGATCGATCACGTCGTTGGTCCGCAGCTGGCTGTCGACCATCGCCGCACGCATGTCGGCCGCACCAATCTCGCTCAATTTCGTTGCCATCGTTCCGTTTCCGATTCCCTGGGACCCAAAGCTTTGCGGGCCGCTTTAGCCCAAGCGATGCTGTATTGCAATACTAATACAGCCATGCCCGCGCGTCGCGCCGCGCATAGCTGGCAAAGCGAAAGCCGCCAAGCCCGCAGTGCGGCGGCGAAACGCGAAACAGCGCCAGTGTCGGGAAACAATCGGATTGCAGTGGCGGACCATGTTCGCTAGGGGCGCTCACTCCACGCTAATCTGCGTTCGAGGCCCGATGGCGGAGTGGTTACGCAGAGGACTGCAAATCCTTGCACGCCGGTTCGATTCCGGCTCGGGCCTCCATCTATATGTCGATTAGCAACGAAAACTACTCATTGTGAGCAATTGAGTAGTTGTTGCGGAACGAGAAAAGTTGCTCTTGCTGACAAATCCTTTCCCACGGCAACCGAATCTGCCGAGGACCGATTGATCTGCTCGTCGCGCCAATGTGCGTCCGGATTTGATTTGATGAGTTTGACAGTTCGGCTGAGCGATTGGCAAAGCCGGTTGCGCGGTCGCGTTTGCTCGTCGCGGCAATCCCGCAGTCTGTCTTAGAACGAGGTTGCCTCGCCCTTTAAAAAGCGGCCCAGGAATTTCACCGGACCAAGGCGGGATACAGAAAGAGGGCCTAAGAAGTTAAGTCTCCGGCGAGCTTGCTTGCCGGCGGGTAATGCCGATTCGACGGCGGTCATCTTTTGTGCCGCGCCTAATCTCCGCAGACCAACCATTACAAAGTTGCATTCTCCCCGCGACGAGCGGTCACCGCGACAGACCGCCCGCGCCGACGATGACCGACAATAGATGGGTTGTCAGCGCAGCCGCGCTCTTTCGGTAGGCGATCTCCCCCCAATCATCCCAACGGTGCACCCGCTCGGCGATCCAGGCGAAGAGGTCATCGCGCGATTTTGCATCGGCGAAGGACTGCGACCACGCGATATTGCGCGTCGGCATCCGCGCGCCAACCTTAAGTCCGGTCAACGTCACCAGGTATCGACTTCCCAAATCTTCGCGCGCGAACAGATGGCGACGAAATCCAACCTGCTGCTCAAAGGTGATCAGCGCCCGCTCCCGCGCCTCGGCGTCGAGCCCTTTGCTCGCACTTACCGCGGCGACAACCGCCGACATTGGCAAGCGCTCGAATTCGGGCTCGCGCGTCGCCTGCAGCATCATGAGGACCGACCTGCCCAAAGATGTCAGTCCCCCGTCGAAAAAATTCCTCTCGTTCGATTTCCCGACCATTCCGATGCTGGCGAGCCAGCACTGATAGAAACGCCAGAACATCATGTCCCCGCCAAAAATGTCGTGCTGACGCTCTTCGCCGCACCACATCGATTTTATCGCGGTCATCACCCTGAGCATCAGTTCATGCTGTTCGGGCGCGAAGTGGACCGATGGGAAGCCAAGCTCGCCTACCCAGAATGCGTCCCTGACGCTCGCCCAATTTCGCCCAGCCTCATCCTCGTAGCCGCGCGGATTGGCTCGAAGCCACCAGCCCCACGGGAGTTCGCCGACGTGACGCTCAAAGTCAGCCACGGCGACCCCCGCGACCAGGATCGAGGCCGAGCGGCGGCGGCGCGCCATCGCGCGCGGGCATCGCGCCTCCTTCAGCGATTGCTCGCAGCTGAGCCGCGAGGGCGATCGTTTCCCGGACAACATAGGCGTCGTCACGATATATCCGGGCAAGTTCCGACGACTTCGATCCGGAGGAATTCGGCCTATCGTTCGGACTAAGATCGTAGGCATGATCGCAACTGAAGCCGAACCACCACGCATGCGAATTTTCGACCCGGTGGTCGGTTGCGTGTTCTACCGGATGGTAGAACGCCGGTCGTAATGTCACGTGGCAGATGCGGCGCGCCTCTACGGCTAAACGACGTGCCGGACTTGGCCCTTCCTCGCACAGTCGTGAATAGGTCAAACCGCCATGCACATCGATACCGATGTCCGGCGGAACTGCGTCGGCATCCCAGCCCCAGAGAGGGTGATCCTGGGGAATGCCGACATATCCGCATAGAAAGCCACTGTCCGTGTCACGCAACATGATGCAGTCGTAGCCACTCACCTCGTCGCGCCAGCTGACCTTGTCCGCCTCTCCGAGCCACGCGCCCTTGCCACCGGGCCGCGCGGCCTGATCGTAGAATATTTCTTCCGCGGGAACGACGCATTCGCGGGTTGCATAGGCTCGGCCGGTGACGAGACCGACGCCACCTTCTCGCGCGACATCGCCTCCAACGCCGATTAGTTTCGCCAGAGCGAGTTCGGAGTCGACGATCGACAGCAGCGTGTCGTCCGTGGCGGGCACGACCGCAAGCGTGGCAGCCTTTCGTTTGACGGGCGCCTTATGCCTTCCGGTCGGGACGAGCGCGGTGGACTTGGTGGACTTTTTGGTCATGCCTTTTCTCCAATCTAATAAGGGGTGTCGATGCGCATCGTTTCGGGCTGAGCGTTTATGGCGGTCGGTTCGATGGCGCTGTTGGTGCGTAGCGTTCCCGCCACGTCAGCCGCTCGATGATCGGTCCAAGAGCTCGGGGATTGGCCTCCATCGAGTAGACATGACTGGCGAGCCACCATTCCTCCTCGGCGCGACGGGCGTCGGGCACTTCTCGCCACCAGCATTTCGGATTGCTCGCAGCGTCCCAGCGGTAGCCCCGCAGTCGCAGCAAGTCCTTCACCTCGAAGGAGGCGCCGACCGCGCGGAATCGCCAGCTTGGCGCGCGGGCGTTAGTGAGCATCTGCGCGAGCGCAGTCGTGCCATCAGGTATATTCTGTCGTAGAATTTGGATCACCGCGTCGACATCGTCCACGGCGCGGTGCGCACCGTGGAAGTATCCGCTCTGCGCAAGAAGCCACCCCAGCGACCGGCCGTCGAAACCATTGGCGCGCCAGTCGATGTCGTTGCAGCTGCAGCACCACGCAAGCCCCGCAGCCTCCGGTAGGCGGCGTTCGACATGACGACGATCGAAGGCAGCATTGTGCGCGCAGACAAACGTGGCAGATTTGAGTAGTCGCACGGCCACCCCGTCGTCGATGGATTTGCCGGCTACGTCGACGTTGGTGATGCCAGTTAGGCGCACAATGTCCTCGGGCAGTTGGCATCCCGGATCCTCTAACCACGAGTATGGCCGGTCGATCTTGACGATCACGCCAGCCGGATCGACGCGGAAGCGCCGCAACGCGAGTTCGATGATCGCGTCATCATCACCGATGCCGGTTGTCTCGCAGTCGACGGCAACGCCGATAAAGGTATCGACCCGGCCGCCGACGCCGGTCTCTCCCTCGCGGACATCGAGCCGGCGCAGCAGGCGCACATCGTCATCGCCGTTCGGCACGCACAGCGCACCCGGATCAGGAACCTCGTCCTGCATGGTTGTCTCCGATCGTTGAAGGAACTTTGCCTGGGCCGAACGCCCCCATGATGGGCGGCGGACGTGGTCAGGAATATTGTCAGGCCGCGAAGCGCTGCCTGAGGCTAACGTTTAAACGACGCGTGACGACATAGGCTCGGCGTCGACCATCCTCATTTTGGATCAGACGTCGATGCGCTGCTCGATGGTCACTGCGAAATCATTGTGTAATGGATGATCTGCTTCAGGCGCCACACGGCGGATAAGTTCCGCGACGGGCTCCTGCACCAATGCCATCGCCACTGGGGTTGATTGGTGGAAACCTTCGCGAATGTCGGCGACATTGGCGGCAGAATGCCCAAAGCGTTCACACAAACGAGCCGAGATCTCGGACGGCTCATGTGCGATGGAGGCATGGAACGCCTGAAGCATCAGCTTTCGGCTAGAATATATGATGGTCGCCGTGAACAAGCGGGGCGCTGCCAAAGGCCGACGACCGGAACAGTGATCCTTTTTTCCCGCCTTCCGTTTGGACGACATATGTTGCCGTGATCGTCGGCGCTTGTCCTCATCATCGTTTGAAAGAAGCGTATCAACGACCGTGGGCGCGAGGTCGAGTCCAAGTGACAGCCCATGGACGAGAATGCTGCGTAGACAATGCTCGCGCTCGAGGCACGCGTCGATAGCCGCCCTGCCATCAAACAGCCGCCGCGGTGCGAGCATCCATGACATAGGGTCATGCTCGATGCCCTCGCGCTGGAAGCGGCCTCCCGTTTCTACCGCAACCAGAGCAACGCGTGTAATTGCGCGCCGTGTGGTGATGATGGCGGTGTCATCGTATGGACAGTCTTCCGCAAGGGGATCGAGAACGATCGGATTTACTTCGATTGAGGCAGCGCTGCCGGGAATGGTTTGCGGGGCAATGGTCATGATGTCCATTGGAAGTCTCCTGGTCGCCGAAGTGGCAATTCCTCTTATGCAAAAGCGGGGCGACACCGCCGGCGAATGACCATATGGAAACTTCAATTTATATTTCAATAGTTCGCGAAGTATTGCACGTTAAAATCTGTTAACCAGGATTGCGAAAGCCCACAGTTTAAGGGCTTCTCGAAGGGCACATCGCAAAAATGAATGTCCGATGGGCCGACAGTTCTGCTTCGATGACCGCCCTACAGGCCCAACAGTTTCCTTTTCTGCGCGTCAAATTCGGCGTCTGTTAGAACGCCGTCATCGCGGAGCTTGGCGAGCTTAGCCAATTCGTCGGCTACCGACGGTGCTGCCACCTCTTTAGCCGCCGCCGCCGGGGTCGTATCTGGCGCTGGCTTAGCAACCTCGGTCCAGTCAGGACGGAACGCCCGTGCAACAGTCACTTTCACGGGTTTACCATCGCGCATCAGTTCCACGACGTAAGTGGGGGTCTGCGCGGCCTTGGCGGTGGCGTCCAGATAATCGTCGTATTGCTTGAACTTCTTCCCGGCCACTGAGAACACGATATCGTTTGGCTTTATGCCGGCCACTTCCGCAGGGCTTCCCGGATCAACCTCAGTAACTCTCAACGCCGCATTTTTCCCCATCGCGTAATCGTCCGATTTGAATCCCATCATGACGTGGTTCGGGAATCGTGTGCCGACAGGGAATGTTCCGCCGGCGGCGCTCATGAATGAAAAAATGCTGTTCTGAAATTCCGGTCCTGAGAAATCGGTGCGCTTCATCTGCCCGAAGGCCATCTGCAGTTCCATCCATCCCGATGCCTGGACACGGGACACGCCGCTGATTTCAGCAACGTTAAAACGGAAGAAGCGGCGCGGCGGGGTTGAATAGCTGTTACCCATGAGCATCTGCCCCAACACCGACTGCCCCATGTTCATGGGAGCCTCGCAGACAAGATCTGTCGGGGTCGAAGATATGACCGTCCAACGGGCGTCGATGCACTTGTTCGACAGCTTACCAACCGCCTCACCGGCGTGATTAGGGAATAGCATCTCCGCCGCGCCGGAAGGCGTCACAGCCATAAATTCGTCCGCCAACGCCGGCACCGAAATATACGTCAAAACTAAAACACAAAGTAGCCGCCCCAATTTCATTTTTAATATCCCCCAAACTTTCGCACATTGTCGGCGTGTATATCCCAACCTCACTGCAAGGAATACGGCAACCATTTCTCAAGATTGTTGATGCATCAGCTAGACGCACCAACGGGAGAGAGATTGATCATGTCGTCTGAACTCCTCGCCGAACAAGCCAAAAAATTCTCCCGCCTTCATAGTCTAGATGACAAAGGTCGTGCCCGAGATCGTGAAGAAGGTGCGGCGATCTTCCTGCGGCTGAACGATCGCGAGCGTTTGGAACTGGTCGCTTCAATGGTCGAAGCCTGGGCATGCGATCTGCCCTTGAACAGGCCAATGATCAGTGGGGCGTTGCGCCATGCTTGGGACAGCGAGCCTTACATAGGCGTCGGCCGACGTGGATCTTATGTTAGCGCTGTTGCACGTTGTCCGGGCGGAGAAGAATGGACGATGCAGGATTTCGTAGAAGACTGGGGTCCGGATCTCATGACGGCGGACGAAGAAGATCAGCTCAACGCGATGGAATTTCCCCTAACCGTATATCGCGGCGGCGCAGGTGATTTCGAGGAGCTCGCGGACGGTGTGAGTTGGACCTTAAATCTCGAAATTGCGGAGTTCTATGCAAACACTTGGCCCAAATCATGGGGGATTATGGGTCAGCCATTGATCTTGTCGATGACAATCGAGCTGCAAGACGTCGCTGCATTTCTAAACGACCGGAAGGAAGAAGAATTGCTCATTCCCGAGGCGCGTTTCATGCACAAGTCGATGCGGATCGTGGACCATGAACAGCCTGCTGCAGCGATTGGATAGTTAGGGCGGATCGGGCGTTCCAATCTCATGGCTGATCTTAGCCAAATGAATCGCTGAGCCGCGTGATGCCGTTTGAGAATGCGTAGCGAACTACCATCTCAATGAAATGGACATTGTCGACGTCCCTGTAACTCAGTGCGGCCGACGCCTTTGAGCCCTGGGGACCATTGATTATGAATGATCCGGAGTAGGTCGTTACCGTTACGTCGCCCCAGTCGTATTCCGCTGGTTCATCTCCAAAAAATTTCTTTCGGCGTAAAATGACGGAGGTATCCTTTAGGACCGCATTACCGGCATGCAATTCGCGGCCGCTGCGCAGATGCGATAAGATTCCGCTGACAATCTGTTCCATCAGCGCCTTCCATAAGCACCCGATAAACGCCTCGAAAATGCGACTATTGCCAAATTCGACGGTGGTCGTCTGAATGCCGTCATACCAAGAAATCAAATATTCGGTGCCAGTCGAGATGCCATTGACCGAATTGTTCACCCCTCCCCAGCGGACGCTTCGAACGTCTTCCAAAGGTGTAATTTTGCCTTTCCATTCAAGTCCCGAGGGACTGATCGCTAGCCGAGTTTTGAAAATCTTTCCAACGTCGGCTGCGTAGGAAATCTCGGCTTCACGCGCGCTGGCCTGTGTCTCAAGATCAGCGAGGTCACTGCCATCCTTGGCAATCGCTCCAGCGACTTGTGGAAGAGCCGAGAAGCTAGAACCCACCAATTCGGAGATATGGCGCGACTCATTGATGAGATTATGTTTGTTGAAGAGATCGATCGAGAGGTCGCGAATCATGAACGCCAAATTTTCGCTGTCCCTGTCCTTCCGTCCGCGCAATGTTGCGCTCATCTGCACTGGGTAGGTCAGCTCCTCCCACGTATTCAGCAGCTCTGCGATCGCTGCGAAGATTGGCGGAAGAGCATCGGGACGATTGCCAGCTAACGTGCGGGCCTTTTCGATCAGCCTCTCAGCCGTCGCGACCTCTTTCGCCATGAAGGGTTGGGCGCGCAGTGCGTAATCGTCGATAATCTCATGCAGGAAACGCGGAAAGATATGGGCGTCAGCCGCGTCCTTGACCAAAATATACAAGGCTTCGGCCATCTCCGCTGTGGGCGCTCGATCGAGTGCGGTAATAACTGATCTGCGCCAAGCGTGTTGTCTGGACTGGAACGCGTCATCAGCGATCTGCTCATTCGCTATCGCGGGCAGTCCGGCGATTTCGCGATCCTCGTTGATCTCACGAATAACCTGATCGAGCTGGGCTTCGTCGACCGCCGCGACAACATTCTCAATAAATTGCCGAAGGTCGGATGTGGAAGACGGCGGCATCTTCGAAGCTGCCATAATTAGGGCATTAGCCATTGCCAGCCCAGACAGCGGGAGATTTTCCACCTCTCCAATACTGGATGCCTCAACCGCCTTCATCGCGGTCCCAGGGGCGACTCCAGGAAACCATGCGAATTCCGCTTCGACACGCCGCCTCGGATTGGTCAACGTTGCCCTGGCCTGCTGGCAGGCTTCGGGATCGTGGTAGAGCGATTGATCGTCGGCTGCTTCCATGATGCGACGGGCGTCGTCACGGGTGCTAACGGCAAGTAACGCAAATGCGTTCAGTTCCAAGCTGGTATCACTGGACACGGCGGCGTCCCTCCGATTCAAGCATATAGCGACGCCCGTTGACATTCGTTTCGGCTAACGGGCGCTGCGAAGCGCGGATTTGCCGGTTAGAGCATGCGCTGTTGTATTTTCTTACGGCTGAATTGAAGTCGTCCACGTTCCGATTGAAGCGGTCCGAATCGACGCCTTCTAGACTTTCCATCTCCGATTTTTGCGACGACAATCTGATGTCTTCCGCCAGACAATATTGCATTTCGGCCATAGTGAGAGTTGCGCTGCCAGGAGCAGGCATCATCTCCTCGGAAGGAGCGGCAACTGGGCCGTTATCCGATATCGAGTCGCCATCGTAGGGCGTATCCGTGCCGGCGCCACTTTCGACGCCATAGGCTGGCGCGGCCGATTCATCGGTCGCCATATAATCGCCCGAAGCGTCGGCGGCTTCGTCGCTACCGTCGGTAGAAGTCGAATAGTCCTGCATCGTTTCGTCATAATCGGGCGACGATGCGCTATCGACCACACTGCGTGTGCCTGCGAAGAAGCAAGATTTGATGGCAATAATTAGCGCGATTGCGAAGACCCATCCTCCGATCTTCTTGATGCCGCGGAAAAACGCGCCGCCATCTTGATCAATCGGTTCGGAAGGTGGTCCGGCCCGCGGCGTGGGAGCCTGCAGTGGACGGGGACCCGCTGCAATTTTATCAGCTGAAGCGATCGCCGCGTCGGCGTCCGTCACGAACGACGAGAGGCCATCGAAACCAGTAGGTATGGGTGGCAGCATCGTCAGAAACCTATCCGCTGTCTATCTTCGGGGTTTCGAGATGGACATCGCGCCAGTGCAGTCCCGATTTCCTCGTCCCCCACGCGATCCTTCCGCGCTTTGGCGGCTAGGCGACCAGCTTCGCGCACGACGAACGCTGCGTCAGACAAGGGTCGATCTGACAGTTTTTGAGCGAGGCCCGGCACATCAGTGACGTTATTTGGAATGTTTTCGAGCAATGCCTCGAGAAGACCAGCCACCTCATCCGCGCCTGCATGATCGACGTGAATAACGTGATCAAAGCGACCCCGCCGAAGGATTGCGGAATCGATCGCGTCGATCTGGTTCGTCATGCCGATCACGAGAACCCGGTTAGCGCTCGCTTCTGGAATGCGCCTTAAAAACTCGGCGATTTCTTCAACATTGTGTTGATGCGACCCGGAATCCCGGCTGGCCAAAAAAGCATCCATTTCGTCAATAACGACAACTGCTGGCGCTGACTTCATCGCTTCAGAAAAGATTTCGGCTACCTTGCGTGACGTTTCATGAATGTAGGGACTGGCGACGCTTGACGCTTCAATAGAAAAGCTGGGCCAGCCGAGGTGCTCGACCAGTCGTTCGACCGCATAGGTTTTGCCGCAACCAGTCGGCCCCTCAAGGATGATTCCGCCTGGAAAGCCGATCCCCATCGCGGCATAGCGTTCCTCGTCGGCGACGATGTCCACCACGTGCTCATTAAAAAACGCGGAAAGTTCGCGGCGGCCAGGTAGCGCGAATGGCGCCAATTGCTTTGCGCTCTCGGAATTATGGAGCCTCGGGTGCGGTTTGGCCAATGCCCTCCGGCCGCGGTCGATTGGCGTCTTCGGAGCTATGCCCGCAATACCCAAAAGGTTCGAGATTTGCTCCTCCGTCACCATTGGCACGATTTTCTGAAGAGCAACTACGTCGTCAGCCGATATATCGACTCCTCCGGTAAGATATGCCCCCAATACTTGCGCCTTGTTTTTCCGTTGGCTGCTCTCCGACGCGAGCATAACAAAGGCTTCGTATTCCTCGACGAAAATTGCCTCCTCGATCGTTCCGGATACCCGTGACAATGCTCTGGCGAAGGCCATCGCAGCATTGGCAGATCGAGGTCGAGGCAGTTTCGATACGGACTCCACAACCCCGGTCGCCAATATGAAACGATACCCCGTCCCACTATAGGTGAGATGGAGCCATTCGAGTTCATCGTCCCCGATCAGCGATGACGGCTCAGCGACGATGACTGCGCGTCTGCCGTCCTTGGTCACATGGATCCACGCAACCTCGTCGCAAGTAAATGTCGCCCGGCCGAGCTGAACACCATTCGGCAATTGGAAGCCTTGAGGAAAAGGGGATCCCTTCATCAGCCCCTCACAATGTTGGCCATCGCGAGCATTTCCTCTTCTCCAATTCGCGTGAAACGCATGTTGTCGAGATGAATGAGGATATCGCGCAACTTATCGAAATCTTGGCTTGCCAAAGCTGTCCGGCCTTTATCTACCAATCGTCCGTATTGAGCATGATCTGCGAACTGCTCCGGGCTCTGAGCGAGCCACTGGAAGCGGGCAACAATAAATTCGTCCGAACGCCACAGAATGACGATATTTTTGGAGCGAAGCTCAGACAGGTGAGACTCGAAGTCATTTCCGTTGATATCGATCGAATGCTGCGCCGTGCGCACCAAGGCATCGAATGCTTGCTCTTCGTCCGGACGCGCCAGACCGCGGGCCAAGCCATCGAAGCTATCAATGATGCCATCCAGGTCTACTTGGCGTATCAACTTCAGATGATCACGGCGCAGGATCGAGATGTCTTTTCGTGCCGCCCTGATTTCATCGAGCGCCTGCTTGGTCTCCTCCGGTTCGGCCCGGTCGATGTCGATCGCGCCCGCCTTAGCAATCCTGTCACGGATTTGATTGATACGGGGATCGTCGATATGCGCTGCGAAAGCGTCCAGCCTCTCGATGGTCGTCTCGGCCTCGACCGCGACGAGAGTAGCGGCTTGTCCGTAATCCAGCTGCGCGTCCTGACGCGCATAGTAGTTGTGACCGCTTGAGAACGATCCGCCGATATCGGGGACGGAAATATCGAGGCGAATATTGCCTGCGTCGGTAATCTCGTATTCGCAATGGACCTCAGCACCGGTTGCGATCATCCCCTCATCGAAGTCTGATCCGGAAACACGAAACGTGCCGATGAAGATATTGTCTTCGATCGGCTCGCGTATCGATCCCTCCCAAAGCTTGAAATTCAGTGCGCCCGGGCTTCCCGCTCGCAGGGTTTCACCTGCGCGAAACTTTAGGACGCCCTTCTTCGGAAGCGGATCACCTGCGCGCACTAGAGGCTCGAGGCCTCGCATTCCGTTCCGACCCTCAATTACCTCAATGCTGATCGTGTGCGATGCTGGAATTGCATCGATGGAAGCCGCGGTCCGGCTAATTGTGATACGATCGTTGGGGATGCTCACCGGACCGCCATCGGCGTCGAAAACGAAGACACGAAAGGCATTCTGCCCCGGCTTGGACAGAGGGAGGTCAATCGACGCACCATCCTTCAACAATTGCCGTCCGGACGACCAACCTGTCTCCAGACTGTCGACCTGGAATTCGCCGGCCATGCCCCCGACTTTCCGCGCGACGATTTTAGCCGACGCATCAGGGGTCCGCGCGACATAGGCGAATTCGAGCCCGCTCGAGGAGAGCGAACTACGGGACGATTTCCTTCCGCGGCTTTCAGTTTCCCAATTGATAGATTCCGCAAAAATAGCGGCACCCTCTGCAACCGCCGTCATCGGGTTAACGTCCGTTGAGGCAGAAATTCCAAGCTCGAATGCGACTTTGTCGCGAAGCGGCTTATATTGTGTCGGACCTCCCACGAAGACTACCCGATCAACATCGTGTGCGCTGATCCCGGCCTGATCCAGTGTTTCGCGTGCCGAATGAATGGCTTTCTGCAAGATAGGGTCGATGAGCGCATCGAGACGGGCACGGTCTAGGGGGATGTCAACATAGACTTCCTCTCCTGACCGATCCCGAACCCCAATCTCAGTCTCCGATAGCGCGATGACAGTATCTTCAGCGTGCGAAAGCTCGATCTTGGCTTTCTCTGCAGCCCAAGTCGCCATACGGACCAAAGTTTTGAACATCGGGTTAGTCGCGAAGTCGTCGCCGAGATCGAAGGTGTCAACGAGCCAAGGTTTGACCACATCATCCATGAGCGCGCGATCGATGTCCCGTCCGCCACACATTTCAACACCGCCGTGAGCGAGGAGGCTGACGCGCCCCTTCATGCTCTGCGCGATTGCAATATCAAGCGTTCCTCCGCCCAAATCGAACACGAGAAACGTGCCATCACGATTGCGTTGCCGCATGATGCTCATCACTGCGGCAACGGGCTCCTGCATGAGCGCGACGCGACCGATCCCAGCGCCCTCCGCGGCGGTCAATGTCGCGTCTTTCTGCATCTGATTAAATGCCGCCGGCACGGTGATCACCGTGCCCGTGTCTCCGCCATTGCGCATTGACTCTGGCAGATACCCAAACACGGTCCGCAAAATCTCGGCAGAGCATTCCTCCGGCGTCATCGTCTTATCGAGCGCCTTAAGATTGATCGGCGTGCTGGTGCCCATCATGCGCTTGAAAAGAACCGCCGCGTTGTCCGGATTACGAGCCGCATTGTTATAGGCGCGGGTCCCAACGAACTTATTGCCTCGTCGATCGAGGAATATTGCTGACGGCGTCACATCATGCTGCTCTGGGCTTTTGTAAAGTGACACGGATTCGCCGTCAAAACTCGCGATGGCGCTATTGGTGGTTCCTAGATCGATGCCAACGTAATCCATTTTATCACTTCCTAAGCATCATGGTGCCGGTCCGACGCACGCCGTCGGCGCCCATGACAACTGGTTCTATCATTTGGTCGACGAAGAGCTCATCTTCGGGACCGAAGTCGGCGACATTGAGTGCCGTGGCAGCCATGCCTGGCTCATAAGATTGCCCCTCAAGATCAACGATGCGTAATCCGAGTGGCAAGAGCGTGTCCTCCAGCTTGCGCTGGAAATACCGAACCTGATTGGATTGCCGTCCCGCCGATTTGATGTCTCGGGTATCGATTGATCGTTGAAACATGCGGCAAAGTCGCCAGCTTTCAACTGCGAGGCCGATTAACAAATCTTCGGTATCAACTTGTCCGTCCACGACTGCCCCGCCCCTTCATTCGCATGCGTTAAATACTTAAACTTTGGCATGGTTTTAGGTTGGAACCATGCATTTCGCCAAGGGCATAGAAGCTAAATCTGAAGATTTTTATTTGGGGCCAACAGCCTTACGGGCGAACCAAGGGTCATCGGTGCGCTCCACCGTCAGCTTCGCCGCGGGATATTGCGTCACGACGGCCATTGCTTCCTCGGCGTCAGCACGCAGCCATGCCTCATGTGCGTCAGGGTGCAAGATCACCGGCATTCGGTCGTGAATGTCCCAAAGTTCTTTGGTCGCATCGACCATTACGCCGGTATAGGCGTTGCCCCATTCATCAGTGGGCCTCCAAAGGCCGGCCCATGCAGCAACCGGCTGGTCGGCGACGCTGATCCAGGTTCGGGTCATTTTACCAGGCTCCCCCTCGGCCTCGGCAAATGACGTGAACGGGATCAGGCATCGTTGAGCTGGATCGGTGAACCACTGCCGCCAGATCGTCCATAATTTGTCGTCCCGAGCGTTGTTCGTCGCTGTCGGCTTGTTGGGTTTTCCGGTCCGCTTGTTGATCGAGTGCCGCGGAAAGCCCCAGGTCATCTGTTCGAGCACCCGCTTACCTTGATCTTCGCGAACCACAATGCCGGGATACTGCGGATACACGTCAGCGGGCGCGTTGAAGCCATGGGTCACTGGCGTCCCGAACAGCGAAGCCACCTCCTGCACAGTCGATTTGTTGGTGTAGAGGTTGCACATGGGCATAGAGTGGCGCCCGGTTGAAAACTGTCAACCGGGCGAGCTTCGGAGAACGATATAGTTTTTTGGCGTCTGGAACTGCAGCCGCGTCATCTTCATGGGTCTGGCACATCGAGCGCAAACTCGGACCGCCACCATTCCCGGTTTTCGGCCGTGTTTGTCGCCCTGGTTCCCGGGCGCTCCAACGATGGGTTGGATATTATCCAAAGGGCTCTGGGTATCCTCGACAGCCACCCCAAGCACCCCTGCAAATCGTCCCAACAGATAGAGTGTTTCTCGTCGTTGAGTTCCCAGTGCAGTTGGGCTGGCATTTGCTCATTTGCCGCCGAAATGCCGACAAGCCCGTGGCATAAGCCATTGCGTATATCGAGCGGCCCTTGCAGTTGGCATCGAAGAGTTGTCGCCAGCAACGGGCAAAGCGAGGTAGCTGGTTGAGCCGCGATCACTGTGCTTTCCCATGACCGCACTGCCGCAGCAATGCCGTGCGCTCTTGGCGGCAGAAAGCCGTGGAAGCGAACGACTTCGTCGCGCACAGATTTTTCGACCGTCGACCATATTAACAGCAGTGACCCCAACGATCCGCTGATCTTGTCATAGTTTATGTCCAATAGCGTGCGCCCCCCACTGCCGACCTCGTCAATGCACGATATTGCCCATGCGCTAATGTTTGGTATCCACCGATACGGGCAATCGAACGCGTTGATGTTTTTGCCGTGAACTTGCCATTCGTTTTAGATATCGTTGGCAGGAAGCGGTGATGAACGATAATGCATCTTGGGGCGGTCGATGTGAGTTCAAGTGGGACTAGGTTGCCGTGCCCGTGCTTTTTGGGCGTATTTCAGCGAAAAGCTCTTACACACGAACGGATATTTTTGTCGAAATTGCGGGGGTGGTAGTGGGTTTTTCTGACTGGATAACCGTTGTCGGCGTGGCAGTGACGCTGATAAGTATGTTTGTAAGTATTCGTCAGGCTCGAAGCGCCCGGAGCTCAAGTCAAGCTGCAAGAAGAGCGATGGCCACCGTTCAACTTGCTGCCGTCGGAGAACGCCTGAAGTCTGCTCAGGAACACATCCGCGACGTTTCGCCTGAAAAGAAGCGGGCGCGAGGCTACAAGGTGGGCAACAGGTTCGATCTTATCCGTCGAGAGTTTGACAACGCGTTGGGCGCATTGCCGAGAACCGGACACGGAAGTGTAGCCCGGGAGCAGTTGACCAAAGCACAGAAAGAACTCAACGCCTATGAGGCGTCATTTTTCTCGTCTCCAGATCCTACAAAATGGCGTGAGCTTCAGGTTCTAGTTCAAGACACAATTTCAGAACTGGCGGCGAACACGGCGGACATCGGAGAGTTGAAATGAACAGTGAAGATATAGAGAAAATTATCGATAAGCTCGCCTATCATGTGTCTCTACTCGGACTGACCATCGATCACGAAAAATATCCTGTTGAATCACTAGTCTTGGATATGAATTGGAATCGAGCGGAACTGGAAAAGGTTCACGATATTTTTGAGCAATGGGATCAGAGATTGGAAAACGGTGAAGTCATGAACACCGCTGCGTTCGAGAGCGACTTTGATCGAGAACTCGGGATTTCATACCAAGGCCTAAAATCTGTTGTTTTAGCATTTTACCGGAATCACCAGTGGACCAATGTTTGCGAAGCATACGTTGACGCTTTTGGAAAATCGCCAGCGCTTGAATACCATTCGATCATGCGACGGGAGCGCTGAAACATCGGTTGGATCCGAAAGAGTGGGAGCGAATGGATTTTAGCGTTCAGAGGCAAAACCTTAGAACGCGCAACTTAGCTTTCCACCCCATTCCAGCCGTTCGCTATCGTCGGCGCCTGAGCTGGCGCTTCCATTCGATGATGTCGGGCATCGGTAATTGCCGCGTATGATCGACGTTCACCAGTTCGAGCGTCGCGAGCGTTCTCTTCCGCTTTGCGTAATAGCATTGCAGACACCGCATGCGCTTGCGCACCTCGGGTAGCCGATCGTTCCAGCCTTTCCGCTCAAATAGATACCAGAGCGCGTGCGGATCGAAGATACCGACGTTCCCACACTTGCACGACACCTGAACGGTGTGGTGTCTGCAGGCGACATCGAAAAGGTCGCTGATGGGGTTCACTAGCTGCCGACTCATGACTCGACAAAAGAGAACGAAAGAGGAACAATGGGCAAGAGAGATTCGAGTCGGAGTATGGAAAAATGGATGGGATCGACCGCAAATATCGCGGCCTTGAGATATGGGATGTCGATGACGTTTCGCTCGAGATCAGAGACGAAGCGACCGCTGCCGCGTTAGCGGTGCTTGACCTAGCAGGCGTGTCGCCCCTGCAAGCTCGCGTCGCGCAGTTCACGCTTGAAGCGATGGACGACAAGGGCGTCCTCGATCGCGCTGATCCGTCAGACTTCGGCCTCAATATGGCGCACCTAAATGCCTGCCGAGAAGCTGAAGGCGCTTCTCGCCGAGTGATTGAACGGCTCGCGCCGAACCGCGCCGAACCCTATCTTATGCTGGGCGTCGCAGAATGGGCGCTAAGCGAATGGCAGACCCACGATACGGATCCGACCAAGTTATGACGCCGGGTCATAACGGTAAGCCAGAGGCGGACCGCATCGCCGATTACCTGGAAGGCAAGGCAGAGCGGTTCAAGGATCGCGCAGGGCGAACGGGCGACGTTGATCTACGCACTCGCGCTTCGACGCTGAATGCAGCCGCGTCAGACATTCGCGCGCGGTTGTTTGACGACTGACATGCACCGTGTTGATCGCGATTACCTCAGCACCTGTATCTATGTAGCCATTAAAACGATGCGTGCCGGGAAGAACGGAAAAGGAAAACATCCGGTCCCCGAATTGAGGGACGACTGGAATGTGCAGAAGCTCGTCAGCGCCGTGCTGAACCAGGTGGACAACGACAGCACGTTCGTTTGCCGTGCCGGACCCGCTCCCACTGACATCGCTTTCGTCCCATCCTACTCGACGAGGAAATTCGGGATCGACGAGCCGTGGCCCGATGGTATCAAACCGCGATGATGTTCACACTCCTGCTCGCCGTTTCCAACGTCCCCGCGGGGCAGACCTTCGATTGCACCCCTACCGCGGTGTGGGACGGCGATGGACCGATCTGGTGCGCGGAAGGTCCGCACATACGCCTCTCCGGTATCGCCACACGCGAGATGGATGGAACTTGTCGTCCAGGGCATCCTTGCCCCGCCGCCGACCCCATCGCGGCACGCGATCATCTTGTCGGATTGCTCGGCAACCGTGGCGGTGTGCGTCCCACAGGTCACGTCATCGTGGTCGGACCGGTTATGCGATGCAGGTCAGCTGGTTCGGCCGGCGGCAATCGCACGGCCGCATTTTGCACTTCGCCCCGATCGGGAGATATTTCCTGCGCGATGTTGCGAGATGGCTATGCGGCGAAGTGGGATCGCTATTGGCAAGGTCATCGCTGCCAGTGAAAGTTGATCCGGAGGAGAAATCGCTGGCGTTCGCGATCGAATATTGGATGCTGACGGCATTGGTCGCCGGATCATTCGTAGTCGGTATCGTATCCGCAGTGAAATATCTGCTCAAATGATTGATCTTGAATTTGGACTTCAGGCCTGCGCAACGCAATCATGATGTATCGCATGACCGCGTGGGGGATAGACTGCGCGATCGCATCCGCCCGAATCGTATTTGTCGGTGTGATCCGGCACTGACAAGGTAAGCTACGCCATGGCTGATACATTGAATCTAAATACAACTTATCAGGCGATCATTTCGGCGGCAAAGGCTCGCAAATTCATAGCCTATGGCGAAATCGCAAAAGCGCAAAGCCTCGATTGGCAAAAGGTGCGCTATGCCATGAATGGTCATCTTGAGACTTTGCTGGGAATATCCGCCGCCAACGATTGGCCCCTACTGACGGCAATTGTGGTGAACCAGGACGGGCTTCAATCGGGCAGCATGGTCGACAGCGCGATGGAAGGGTTCGTTGCGGCGGCGAAGCGACATGGACGCTCGGTATCTTCGCCTGCTGATTTCGTGCGCGCCGAACAAGAAGCTACATTCGAATGGGCGCAAACTGCTCCAGAAAATCTTCCCAACGAAGACGGTGCATCATCAGCACCGAAGGGTGCAGCGGGCCCAAGGTTCGTTCAATATTTCCCACATGTGCTCGATTTCCTGCGTGCGCATGGCGGCTCAGCCGAGCCGCGCGATGTCTATGCTGCACTGCCCAGTATGACGGTAGTTGGCGAGGACGAACTCACCAACAAGACCAAAGGCGGGCAATCTAAATTCGAGAACAAGGTCGGCTGGGCGAGGTTTTACCTCGCCAAGGCGGGTCTCATAGACGGCAAGAACCGCGGCGTGTGGGCCCTAACAACGGAGGGACGTGAAACCCACCTCGACCACGCGTCTTCTCTTGCTCTCTTCAAAGACGTTCAGTCGCGTTTCAAGGTGAAAGGCGGAGGCGATGTCGATGATGATGCACCCGCACCCTTGGTAATTGATGACACGCTACTTTTCGAGGATCCCAACCGCCGCTTCTGGTTTGTAGGTGCCGCTTGGGCTGGCAACGACGATCAAACTGATCGGTTTGTCGACGAGGGAATTTGGCAGAACGGTTACGACGACAAATTCTCGGAGCACGTGCAGCGGATGCAGGTTGGCGATCGCATCGCAATCAAGGCGGCATTCACGCAGAAGTATAATTTGCCGTTCGACAACGCAGGGAAGACGGTTTCCTGCATGCGGATCAAGGCCATTGGGACAATCACCAAAGCTTCTACCGACGCTAAAACTGTGAAGGTTGAATGGCAAAAGCTGGATTCGCCGAAGGAATGGTATTTCTACACCTATCGGGTCACTGTAGTGGAAGCGAACGCATCAGATGACCTGGCGAGGCGACTGATCCAGTTTACGTTCGGCGATCATCAGCAAGACTATGAATTCTGGCTGCGCATTCCCTATTTCGCCAAGAAGTATCGCCCCCAAATGGCGGTGGGCCTCGAACCGTTTTTCAGGGACGAACAGGACGAGACTGAGATCGAAAGTGACGAGTCCGCTCTAGAAGAGTATGATCTAGACACCATCGTCCATGAAGGCTGCTTCCTTGACGATCACGAGCTTTCAGATGCGTTCGACCGGTTGAAGGCGAAACGAAACCTCATATTGCAGGGGCCACCTGGAACTGGAAAAACGTGGCTTGCGAAGCGGCTCGGATACGCTCTTATCGGAACCAAGGATCGCAAGGTCACGCGAAAGCGTTTGCGCTCAATTCAATTTCATCCATCACTGTCTTACGAAGATTTTGTGCGTGGCTGGCGTCCTCATGGGAACGGGGATCTCTCGCTGGTCGATGGCCTGTTTCTTGAGGCCGTCGAAGCTGCACGCGCTGAGCCTGACCGCCCTCTGGTCGTGGTCATTGAAGAAATCAATCGAGGTAATCCCGCGCAGATTTTTGGCGAGATGCTGACGTTGCTCGAACGTGATAAGCGGCGCGAAGAAGAAGCCATTGAGCTTGCGTATCGTCGAGCTGAAGGCGAGCGCGTGTTCATTCCAGAGAATCTCTATTTGATCGGCACGATGAATATCGCTGACCGCTCCTTGGCTCTTGTCGATCTCGCGTTGCGCCGCCGCTTTGCGTTTGTCACGCTCAACCCAAGACTTAATGATCGATGGAAAGCCTGGTGCAGCGAGCACGCGAAAATTGATGATGCGTCCATCTCCCTGATCCAGCAGATCTTCACCGAACTGAACGCCGAGATTGCTGGCGATCGGTCACTCGGCCCGCAATTCCAGATTGGACACAGCTACGTCACGCCCACGACAGGGGAGGTCATCGGTGATGCGCGGGAATGGCTGCGGCAGATTGTGACCACCGAAATTGCGCCGCTGCTCGAAGAGTATTGGTATGACAATCCCGACCGCGCGCGGAAACTGACGGGGCGACTGTTAGAAGCGCTGTGATGCTAACCGCGGAACTTGATAGCCCGGATGGGGAGACTGACGGCCTAGTCGGCAAGATTCCGATCAAGAACGTCTGGCTACTGTTTCTATATGCTTCTGGTCTTGCGCAATTTCGCGATCGCTTTGATGCAGAGGTCGAGCAGTCTCCCGACCTCAAATCCCTGATCGCGCGCCTCCTCTGCTATGCGGTGGAAAAACGACTTCGCCGAAATCTCAGCTTTGGTTATCGAAACCGAAGCGAGGTTCTGAAGCGCATCCGAGGTCGCATCGATATTCTACAAACCGCCTCGGGAAATCTCCTCCGGCGCGGTGAAGTCGCGTGCCGGTTTGAAGAACTTACGATTGACACTCCACGCAATCGATTGGTCCGGACAGCTTTGGCGCGTCTGTCATCAATTCTCGATGACTACGATCTCGCGCACCGCTGTCGAACTCTGGCAAACGATCTCGGGCGCGTAGGTGTTTCTGGCCGCGAGCCCACACGATCGGAGATGGCAGCCGATCAAGTTGCGCGCCATCAGGGCGATGATCGCCTTATGGTGTCACTTGCGACCGCCGTGTTCGATTTGGTCTTGCCGCTGGAAGCGGCCGGAACGCGCGCGGTTTCAAAGGCGGAGCGCGAAGAGACAGAATTTCGGAAGCTCTTTGAGAAGGCCATCGGCAACTTTTTCGCGGCCGAACTTGATCGTGATGATGGCTGGAGGGTTTATCCCGGAAAGCATTATAGGTGGCCCGTTCAGGCAGCGTCGCATGGCCTGGCAGAATTCATGCCAATTATGATCACGGACATCATCATTGAGAACGAACGGCAACCGCGCCGGATCATCATCGATACCAAATTTACAAACATTTTGACGGCATCGAACCACAGTGGCGAGCGGTTTAAGACCGGGCACCTTTACCAGCTTTATGCCTACCTTCGCAGTCAAGAAAAAGACCACGATCCGCGATCACGGGATAGCGAAGGTTGGCTGCTCTACCCGTCGATTGACAAGGACATCGACGAAGCCGCGACAATCCAAGGACATCGCGTTCGATTGGTCACAATCGATCTCTCGCTGCCTAGCAGCGAGATCATCACCCGTCTCAGGAATCTTCCGCTACGTAGCGCAGTATCTTACGGCGAAGCCGCGGCAAGGAGCGCCCGCTGAACCAATGCAGGCGGAATTTTTACTCGAACCGCGGCGAAGCGACGCAACAGATCCTCGATCATAATGAATTCAGATTTTTGTTCCAATAGTTCGCGAAATGTTGTAGGTTAACGTCTCTTAACTATGGAATGCGGACTCCTGCCGCTTGCGGGGCCTGCGCTTTCGTTTGAGGAGGCGGAATGGAAAAGAAGAAGGCCCGGATGGCGATGAGCGCTCTGAGCCAGGAAACGCGGCTCGCGGTGTTCAAACTGCTGATCGACGCAGGCGATGCGGGTTTAGCGGCAGGCGCAATCTCGGAAACGACGAAGACATCGCCCACAGCAATGAGCGCGCATCTTGCCATACTGTCCCAAGCTGGACTGGTTAAATCAAAAAAGGTTGGTCGCAAGGTGATCTACCGGGCACTGCCTCGGGTTGCAGATGAACTGGCGGACTTTCTTAGAAATATCTCCGGTTCCGATGCACGCCCCTGATAATCGGAAATTTTGAATTCGGTCAACGTCTGGCACGCTTTGTTTCTCAGGCAAAGCTAGACCTCCATAATGATCGTCGTTTGGTTCGATTCCGCGAGCATCCTATAAGGCAGTTTTCCGCTTTAGCGGACCGATTGGAGAGTATGAGTGGCAACGCAATTGACTGGTCAAAGCACCACGCTAGCTTCCTTTATCTGGAAGAACGCGGACGACCTCTGGGGTGTCAAACGGCGTTCAAACGGGACCCCCGATCGGCGTCGAAGAAGGACCCCCTTGCGGATATGATGGGGGTTTGTTGAGGTGAGCCTTGCGCTGCGTGCGGCGGAGGTCGGGCGTAGCCCGACCGGAGGCGCACGCAGCGCAAGATAGATTTTTGAAGGCGGCGAAGGTGGCGGTCAGCTGCGGTTTTTGAAGCGCCAGCTATCGTTGCCCGTCTCGACGATATCGCAGTGGTGGGTGACGCGGTCGAGCAGCGCCGTGGTCATCTTGGGATCGCCGAAGACGGTAGGCCACTCGCCGAACGCGAGGTTCGTGGTGATGATGACGCTGGTGCGCTCATAAAGCTTGCTGATGAGGTGGAACAGCAACTGCCCTCCCGAGCGTGCGAACGGCAGATATCCAAGCTCGTCGAGCACGATCAGGTCGAGCCGCGACAGCTGCGCCGCCAGGGTCCCGCCCTTGCCGATCCGGGTCTCCTCTTCGAGGCGTGTCACCAGTCACGAACGTCTTCGCGGCGGAAGACTGGTGCCGGTATTCGATCCGGGTGACGTAAAACAGTTCGCAGAAGCGTTTAGCGCTCGCGTAGCCCCTGAAACCGTAGGGTATGGGTTTGGACTTGGTCGTCGAGCAATACAGGAGATCTTCGAGTGCGGTCACATCACCGCAAGCGGCATATCCCTGTTCGACGAAGACGTGTGGTTCACCACTTGGGACATCACGGATTTCGAAGCGCGAATTCGAAAAAAGCGCCGATCGAAACTCGAGAACCCTGTTAGCTTGAGAGAAGCACTCATGGTCGTTAATGGTCGACCAAAGCCTTGGGGAGCGATCACTGGCGCACTGCTGCAAGAAGACTTGCCTTTGTTGCCGTTCGCGATAGACCGGCCAGGTCGGAAGCTGTTCGATGCTATCATGGTGGAAAAGAACGCCATTCGTTCGATATCAGGGATGACATCGCCACCGCCTCGCGCCCCATTAGAATCTTTACGCGTGACCCAGCGTGAGGCGCGGGAAATCCTCAACGCCAACATCAAATGCAAGGCGCTCGATAGTCTCGATTCAGCCGGTAAGAACCCTATCACTTACTCGCTAGCTGACGTGCAAAATCTTGCTCAAAAAGGTGTGACAGTCCTTGAGATTGCAACCGTGATTGGACAATTGCCTCCCACCACATTTCAATTGATCAAGAACAAGAAGATCGATCTCGTGGCCGATGGACTGTGGGATCGCGCCCAAGTGTGCATTCGCATACCAGGCTTTCACGTTTGATATCCGCCGTTCGTCAATAATCAAGCGCTATTGATCGCGTCAGCAATCTCATGTTCGCGCCATCACGGAAATCTGAGCAGTCGTTGTTGCCAAATTCAGGATTTTGAGTAGTTTAATTCGCAAATTACTCAATCATCTGTTTTGCACTTTTCCAGTATTTACAGCGCATTGCGCTGGCAGTCCTTATTGCTAATCGACACTATAATCGATAAACCCGCAGGTTTGCTTGTGCCCCGCCAAAAGGGCGCAATTGCGCGCCCTTGGAAGAGGCCCGTGTGTCGCTGCCGTCACCCAGATCGACGGATTTGGCTGCGTTCTGCGGCAGAGTCTCTGCTCGCAAATCGGCATGCAGCGATGTGATTTTCCACCGCGGTATTGAGGCAATGTTGAGCGATTGCTTGCTCGTTCCGGCTGGAGTCGGGCCTTCGCTGACGGCCGACAATCTAGTTTTAGGCGGGGAGCGGCAGAAGCGGACATGATCGAGCCGCCGTCCGAACGATCTTAAAAGGCGCTCACAAAAGGACGCGTAGCCCGGCGCCGCGTTGGCGCTGCGAACAGTGCATATTACTTGGGCGACCGCAACCTAGTCCGCTCCGGATCGAATTTGTACACCCGCCGCACACCCGATATTGGCGATCGGCCTGGGAAAAGCGACGGAACTTCAACATGCTTCCGCGGCGCGGCGGCGGGCGTCCAGGCCGGGCGGCCATCCGGTGTATCCTCGGTCCGTCGCGACGATTCCGATACGGACCGGCCCCCGCGCGACAAACGCGCTGGCACATGCCATTCCATAGCAATCGAAACTGCCCTTAGTGGCTTTGCTGTATCGGAATAAATATCCGATGCAGTATTACCTGTTATTCTATCACTATAGATAAAATGTATCTCATTCCGATACACATATATTATTAATCTCTATTTCGTATTGTTTGCACATCGAAGACTATTTCTGCCGATTGTTCATCGCATGGCAGGACTTGTGGAGTGTGCATCATGCGGAAGACCATCCAATCATCGCTCGCGGGTCTCGGGCTCGCCGCGGCATCGCTGGCAACCCCGGCACAGGCCGACATCACCGGCACGATCGATGCGACGATCACGCTCGAGGCCGGCTGCATCATCAACGGCCAGACTCTCTCCGACGGAGCGGGCGGTGCCGATTTCGGCGCGATCAACTTCGGAACGCAGAACACCCTGTTCGCGCAGAGTGACGCCGAGGTGCTGAACAGCGGGAGCGCACTCTCGATCCAGTGCAGCCCAGGGATCACCCCCAATCTTTCGTTCGAGGCGGGTGAAAATGACGGCGACGGCGCCGGGGTCGGGCTCCGCGCGATGGCGCATGCGAGCGCCGTCGGCCAGTTCGTCACCTATAATCTCTACACCGATGCCGGACGCACGGCGATCCTGCCGATCGGCGGCGACATCGGCCTCGCCGCGACGGGCGCGGTGCAGACCGTCCGCATCTACGGCCGCGCCTTTGGCGAGGCCGGACTTCTACCCGGCAGCTACAGCGACACGATCACCGTCGTCGTCGAGCTCTGACCCGAGCCCTCTAGCCCGGCGCATCGACATGGCCCAACCCATGACGGATCCTTCGGAACCCTTGCGCCGGGTACTGGCCGCCCTCCTCGCTGTGGTCGCGAGCGGGGGCGGCCTTTTCTCGCCCGCACAGGCTGAAACATCTGCGAATTTCGATGTGACCGCGACGGTGACGCCAGGCTGCCGCGTCGACGCGCTCGGCGGCAGCGGCAATGCCGGGACGATCGGCACCCTCGACTTCGGGCAGGATTCGAGCCTGTCGACCGCCTCGCACAGTGCGACGACGACCGGCAACCAGGCGATCCGGGTGCGCTGCACGCCCGGCGTCACCCTGATGATGACGATCGACGGCGGCGCGCATGCGGCGAGCGGCCAGCGCCATCTCCAGCGCGGCGCCGATCCGGCGTCGCGCATCCTCTACTCGCTCTGCTCCGACGCCGCATGCAATCAGCCCATCGCGATCGGCGGCAGCACCGCAGTAACCGCAACTACGGCAAACGGCGAGGACATCCGCCTGCCCGTCCATGCCCGGTTGACGCTGCCCGGCGCACTCACGGCAGGGACGTACACCGACCGGCTCACGGTCACCCTTTCATGGTGAGGAAACCCGACCATCTCATGCGTTCGATCTGGCTCTCGCTCGCGCTGCTCGCCGCAGCCATTGGCCTCCTCGTCACCGTACCGCACCCCGCGGATGCACGCGAGGCGCCCTCGTCGGTGCTGATCTGGCCGGTCGGCCCCGTGATCGAGGCCGACCGGCAGGCCGCCGCGCTCTGGCTCGAAAATCCCGGCATCACCCCGGTCATGCTGCAGGTCCGCATCTATACCTGGGACCAGCAGGATGGCCGCAACGTCTATGCCGACCAGGGCGACGTGATCGGCACCCCGCCGATCGTCAGCATCGCACCTGGCACCAGGCAGCTCGTGCGGCTCACGCGCACCGGCGCCGCTCCCGAGGCCATCGAGACGCCGTACCGCGTCATCATCGACGAGATTCCCGCGGCCGATGCCGAGACCATGGCGCCTAGCGCCGCAGTCTCCTTCCGTATGCGCTATTCGCTACCGCTCTTCGTCGAGGGCAGGGGTGCGGGCGCGAAGGACAAGAACAAGCTCGCCCCCGCTCCTATCCTCGTCTGGCGTATCGCGCGCGAGGGCGAGGGCAGCTTTGTCGAGCTCCGCAACACTGGCCCCGTCCATGCCCGGCTCACGGAGGCCGCGCTCGGCGGCACGCCATTGGCATCGGGCCTTCTCGGCTATGTGCTCGCGGGGCGGACGATGCGCTGGCCGCTACCCGAAGGCACGCGCACCGATGCGGCGCTCATCGCTTCAATCAACGGCGCGCCCGCCGCGCCGATCGCGCCGCAGCCGGATTGAGATCATGGCCGCGCGCGCGCCGAGGACCGCACAGGCCAGCGGTGCCGCCGCGCTCATCGCGGCGGCCTGTTTCCTCCCCTTGCCCGCGCTCGCTGCCGACAGCGCGTCGAGCTTCGGCGAGCTGCCACCGCCGCCGTCGCGCGCCGACCTTGTGCAGGCACAGAGCCTCCGCCTCGAGCTCGTCATCAACGAGCGGCGGACGGGCATCGTCGCGGCGGTTCGCGTCGAGGGCGCGCGCTTCCAGCTTCCGCTCGCCGATCTCAAACGCGCCGGGCTGGTCGTCGGGGCGCAGGGCGACAGCGTCTGGCTCGACGAGCTGCCGGGGCTCGCCGCACGCTATGACGCACCGCTCCAACAACTCCTCCTTACCGCCGACGCCGACTATTTCCCGCGCCAGCGGATCGGCGGCGCAAAGGCGAAGTCCGTCCGCGCATCCTATGACATGGGGGTGCTCCTCAACTATGACGTCGTCGTCACCGGCGGCGGCGAGCGCAAGGCCGAGGCGTCGCTCTGGCACGAAACGCGCGTGTTCGGCGGCGCCGGTACCCTCTCGGCGAGCGGCGTAGCGCGCAGCGGCCCGGGCAAGACCTATGTCCGCTACGACACGAGCTGGCGCCGATCCGACGAGGCGACTGCGGTGACGCTAGAGGCCGGCGACCTTGTGACGCGCAGCCTCCCCTGGGCGTCCGCAGTGCGGCTCGGCGGTATCCAGGTCAGCCGCGATTTCGCGGTGCGGCCCGATATCATCACCTACCCGCTCCCCGAATTCACCGGCAGCGCGGCCGTGCCGTCGACAGTCGATCTCATCGTCGGCGGGCAGAGAATCGGCGGCGGATCCGTCGCCCCGGGGCCGTTCGCGATCGAAAGCCTGCCGCCGATCAACGGCGCGGGAGAGGCGAACATTCTCGTCACCGACGTGCATGGCCGCACCATTTCCACGTCGATGCCCTTCTATGTATCGAGTGACCTGCTCAGGCCAGGACTTACCGACTTCGCGCTCGCCTTCGGCGCTTTTCGCGAGAATTACGGCAGGCGCAGCTTCGACTATGGAGGGGTCGCCGCCAGCGGCTCGCTGCGCCACGGGGTCAGCGACACGATCACACTCGAAGTCCGCGCCGAGATCGCGGGCGACATGAGCGTCGCCGGCGGCGGGGCGGTCGTGCGGCTTGGCGGCGGCGGCGTGATCAACGGCTCATACAGCCGGAGCTTCCGCTCGGACGCGGACGGCGGCGACGGCGCGCAATGGACGCTCGGCTATGAATATCAGGGCCGGATCCTGTCGCTCGCGCTTCGGCGCAGCCACCAGAGCGCTGGCTATGTCGACCTAGGGCTTCTCGGCGCCATCGGTGCAGGCGGCGCGCGCGACATCAGTTCGGCAACGCTCGCGCTGTCGCTCGGGCCCGCGGGGACGCTCGGGCTGGGCTGGTTCGATGTGCAGGAGGAAGGCGGCACCGATCTCAGGCTCGCGAGCGCGTCGCTATCGCTGCCGCTCTGGGGCGGCAGCCGTCTCAACGCGAGCGCGTCGCGCGCGTTCGAGGCGCGGAGCTGGTCGGGCGCCCTCACAGTCACCCTGCCGCTTGGCGGGCGGCGTGGCAATATCGCTGTCGGCGTCGCCGACGACGCTCGGGGGCCGCGGAGCTGGCGCGCCGACTATGCGCGCGCGATGCCGAGCGAGGGGGGCTTCGGCTGGAACGCGAGCGCCGCAGGCGCGGGCAACGATGTGGCGTTGCGCGGCGATGTTTCGTGGCGAAGCGATCCGGTCCTGCTCCGCGGCGGCGTCTACGATGCGCACGGAACCAATGTCTGGGCCGGCGCGAGCGGCGCGCTCGTGCTGATGGACGGCAGCGTGTTCGCCGCCAACCGCGTCCCCGACGCCTTCGTCGTGGTCACCACGGACGGGGTCGAGGGCATACCGGTCCGCTATGAAAACCAGCTCGTCGGGCGCACCAATGGCGACGGCAAGCTGCTCGTCCCCTGGGCAAGCGCCTGGTATCCGGGCCTCTACGAGATCGACCCGCTCGACCTCGCCGCCAATATCGCGGCGCCGGTGGTCAGCGAGCGTGTCGCGGTGGCGCGCGGCAGCGGGCATATCGTCCGCTTCCCGGTCACGCGCACGCAGACCGCGCGCCTGACCCTCAAGGATTCCGCAGGCATGCCGCTTCCCGCCGGTATCCGCGTCCGCATCGGCGGGCACGAAACGCTCGTCGGCTGGGACGGCCTGCTCGTCATCGATGATCTCGCCGGATCGACCGCGATCGAGGTCGCGCTTCCGGCAGGCGGCCGCTGCCGTCTCACCGTCGCTCCGCCCGCGAACACCGCCGGCGCCGGCATCATCGACCTCGGAGATCATCTATGCGCACGCACCGACTGAGCTTTCGGCGCTGGCTGACCCGCGCGGCGCTGCTTTCCGCGGCCGCGCTCGCGCCCGAAGCGGCCTCGGCCTGCACCGTAACGGCCGCGAGCACCGATCTTGGCAGCCACAGCAGCTATGTCGCCGCCGCCAGCGCGCGGCAGGGCAGCGGCTCGGCAGGCCTCAGCTGCGACATCTTGCTCGCTGCGCTGACCGCGCATTATGTCGGGCTCAGCGTCGATGCCTCGACCTTCCAGCTTGCCGGTCCGGGCGGGAGCAGTATCGCCTTCCAGGCCTCGCTGACTCCGAATGGCACCGCGCTCGCCGTCGGAAGTTTCCAGAATCTGTCGTCGCTGAGCCTCGTCAGCCTGTTCGCCGGGGCGAGCAGCAGCGTCCCCATCTATATCCGAACGACGCCGACCGCGGGGCTGCGCGCCGGCACCTACACCGGATATCTCGATCTTCGTTGGCATTATTCGGTGTGCGCGCTCGGGGTCGCGGTCTGTCTTGCCCATTCGGCGAGTCCGGGGTTCGTGCGCCCGGTGCCGCTCGTCACCCCGATCAACTGGGGCCCGGGCACGGCGGTGCGCGTCAATATCGAACTGCGGATCGAGAAGGATTGCATCATCCAGGCTCCCGCGCTCGATTTCGGTAGCGCGCCGCTCGCCGGAAGCTTCAACCCGGTGACGCGGACGATTCAGATCCGCTGCAGCGCCGGCGCCACCTATTCGGTGGGTCTGGACAATGGCGGCCACGCGCTCGGCAATGTCAGGCGCATGGCGAGTGGTACCAACCATCTCCGTTACGAAATCTATCGATCGGCGACCTCGCCCGATCGCTGGGGCATGGCAGGCGCCGAGCGACGCCAAAGCACGAGCGCCGACACCGGCGCCGGCACGCTCGATTCGCTGACCAACCAGGGCTTCACCTACCGCGCCGCGATCGATCCCGCACAGCCCACTCCGCCCGGCGGGAGTTATAGCGACACGGTGCGGATCGACGTCGAATTCTGATGGCCGGCGGGATGCGAGCGATCCTCGGCTCGGAGAATGCTGCCAATGCTGTTTCACTTCGTCGCAACCATTCCGCTTCGGACCAGAAATGGGTCCGGATGGGGCTAAAATCCGCGATATCTGCGCCGTCACCTTAAGGTACGAAAGGGGATATGATGGGTCGATTGGTGGAGGTCAGGCGCGAGGCAGAGGGAGATCGGCTGGGCTCTCCCGGGACCTTCGATCGTCACATCGCGTCGCTGATCACGCAACTCGAGGATCTGCTCGACGAACGCGCGCGTTGCGGCCGTGCCGACTCAGTGCCGCCTGACCCGAATGCGGCGGCGGCAGCGCATCTCGCGGCTCCCTATTCGGACTTCCCTTCCGTTGCACCATCGGGATTTCCCGCTGGCCGGGCCGCGCTGGCGCGCGCGATTGTCCAGCGACGGCGGCTCCGGTCGGAGTTTCTGCCCCCGACGCTGTTTGCCGAGCCCGCCTGGGACATGCTCCTCGACCTTTATGCCGCGCATCATGAAGGCAAGCGCGTAAGCGTCTCGAGCCTTTGCATCGCCGCGGCCGTCCCGTCGACGACGGCCCTGCGCAGCATCGAAGGGATGACCGAGCAGGGTTGCCTTGTCCGCGAGCGCGATCCGGACGACGGCCGCCGCATCTTCGTGGCCCTGAGCGACAAGGCACGCCGCGGCCTCGATGCTTGGTTCGATGCCGTGGGGTCCTGACGCTCCTTACCCTCTGCGCCGAACTTCCCTCTGCCGTTCCGGATCCCCACCGCCGGAGCGGCATTTTTTTGCGCCGCGAATGGAGAGATTCTGACGCTGGTGCGTCTATCGTCTTGGGAGAATATATAATGCCGGAGCCATGGTTCGCCCGACCCGCAATCAGCCCGACGCGAAATCAGCGCCAGAGTGGCGCCATTTTGGCAATAATCGGGGCGAGACTTTCCCAATCGCCGCTGCCGATCGGCACTTTCGCTGTGCCGATTTCAGGTCTCACAATGCAACTCATATGGAACGTACTGATATTTCAAAATAATACGTCCAAAATGCCATAGTGACGCTGCCATCGGTCTCTTGAAGAGCTACGGGTAATTTGGGCAATATGGGCAGAACATGTTATTCCCTGTTAAGGAAACAATGCGTGCAGCTTTTTTCTGACGACACGAAAGTGACTAACCGAGCAGGATGAAAGTCATGGGGTCACAAAGCCCACCCGCTAGGGAATTTGATTTCCTGACCGACAAACAGGCTGCCGTGCTCGACCTGTTAGCGCACAACCGGACGAGCAAGGAAATCGCCTGGGCGCTTGGCGTGTCCGAAACCGCGATCAATCGCCGGATCGAGGTGCTGCGCTCGCGCCTCGGAGGGGTAACACGCCACGAACTGGCCCGGCGTTACCGTGAATGGATCGCGGCACGGCCGGGCCCCAAAACGGGCCCCGATCATACCAAGCCCCTGAAAGATCAAGATACCCCATGTGTAGAAACTGAAATCCGGATTCTACAACTGGCCTCGGACGAGCATCGCGAGACAAAAGCGCCACAGGACAGCAAGGTTTCCGCCGCAGCCTTCGAGGACCCGATCGCCATGTCGATCGACGCGCCCTGGAGAGAGTGGAAGGAGCCCGGCATCGTCCCCAGGGTGCTCGACGGCGAAAACGCCACACTCACCCGCGGCGCAGCGATTGCACTTTTGGTGCTCGCGATCGTTGCCAGCATCGTCGTGGCCCTGGCGGCCGCGAAGGCGCTCGCGGATGCAGTCAGCTAGCCGACCCTGAGTCGTCAAGGATAATGGACGCGATGACGGGCATCGCGGCCGAGGGGAATCAAATGACCATCGAAGCCATCAAGCCGGCTCCCGCCTATATGGCGCGAATCCGCAAGCAGATCCGCGATGCCGAAGCCAAGGCTGACGAGAGCCTGATTGCCAAGCTCGAACTCATGAGCTCGATCCTGCGTGCCCGTCAGATCGAAGAGATGCCGGCGCCTCACGTCGGCCAGGATGCCATCATCCGTATCGGCCGCGCCGTCGCGTCGGATATCAGTTCGGCAAACGACATCTTCCGCTCGCACAATGCGCTCGTCGACGCGCAAACGCGGATCACCGGCTGCCCGCCGGGCCATGGCGACACATTGAACTTCGTCGAGGACGACGGCAGCCGACAGGTTGCCGCCTGATCCTTGACGCCGTCGCTGCCGGGCGCCACCACCATGCCGTGGACCCCTTTCTCATCCTCAACCTGATTTGGGTCGGCCTTCTCGGCGCAGCGGCGCTGCGCTGGGGAGCTGCGCCCGAACGGATGTGTGTGGCAGCGCTCTTCGCGATGACCTTTGGCGACCCCGTGTATCACCTGCTGGTGGAGCATGGCCCGACCTACGGCACGGTCGACCTCGGTCATCTCACAATGGACGTGATCGTTGCCTCCGTTTTCGTGGGCGTCGCGCTCCGATCGAACAGGGTCTACCCCATATGGCTCGCGGCCTTTCAACTGGTCTCGCTCCTCTCGCACTTCGCGCGCGAGGTGACAGACTTCTTTCCCAGGCTCGCCTACGGGCTGATGAGCTATGGACCCTATTATATCATCCTGCTGATCATGACGCTGGGGATCGCGGCGCATGCGCGGCGAAGCCGATACCTCGGGCGGTATCGGTCGTGGCGGATCTCCTCAAGCCCTTCGCGGGACAGCAGGCCGAGGACGCAGCCGAGCGGCTGATCAGTCACTTCGGCGGCCTCGGCCGCGCATTGCTGGCATCGCGCGAGCAGCTCGATGTGGCGCTTTTCGACAACAAGAGCCTCGTTGACACGATCGTCGCCGCGCGCGACCTCGTCGGCGCGGGCCTTTACGAGCGGATCCAGCGCACACCCATTTCGGCGGATGATCCCGACTATCGGCGCTATCTTCGCTTCACGATCGGCAAGGGCGCGGTCGAGCGGTTGCACGCAACCTTCGTCACCGCCGAATGGGGCTATATCGCCGATGACCAGATCGCGGTGGGCAGCGCGGCACAGGTCGACGCAAACCTGCGCTTCCTCCTTGGTCGCGCGTTCGACGTCGGAGCGCATGGCGTGCTCCTCGCGCACAATCATCCCTCGGGTTCGGCCGAACCGAGCGCAGGTGATATTGCCCAGACCCGCCGTATCGGCGAGCTCATCCGCGCGGTCGGGGTCGAATTGCTCGATCATCTGATCGTCGGCGACGACGATATCGTCAGCATGAAGGCGCGGGGACTCCTCGCATGACGGGCCCGTCACGCAAGCTTGCTCTGTCCGCCAGCCTCGACGCGCTCGCTTGCGAACGGCGGCCGTTCACGAGCGAAGCGCCCGACGCCGACGTCGCCGCGTACCGCGAGGATGGGCGGCTCGCTGCCGTCGCGCAGGCCGAATATGCCGCACGGCGTACCCGCGACCGACTTTTTGGAATGGATCTCTTTGCTGAGCCTGCATGGGATATGCTGCTCGATCTCTACATCCAGCGCCACCGCGGGCGGCAGGTCAGCATCCACAGCCTCTGCATCGCAGCGGCGGTGCCGCAGACGACCGCGCTGCGCTGGATCAACAAGCTCGACGCGAACGGGCTGGTCGTCCGCGAGCCCTGCCAGCACGACAACCGCGTCATCCATGCATCGCTCAGCGCGGCAGGGACCGACCTCATGGAACGCTATCTCCTCGGCCAGCTCGGCGCGAGCGGCGCCGCCGCCGGACCGCAGCCGACGCTGAGCTGACTTGAAGGACCGATGATCATGCCAGTTTACCGGATCGCCGCCATCCGCCCCGACGGGCAGGATGCAGATCGCTGCATCGACGCGCTCCGGATCGAGGGCACGCTCTGGCCGATCGACACGGTAATCGACTGGATCCGGAGCGGAGCCCATGACTTCTGGATCAAGGCGAAGGAGGGCCGAATCGCCGTGGTCGTCGCCGAGCATCCGCAGTCCGGGCGGCTCTTCCTTACAACCGAGGGCGAGAGTTTTCCGCCGCACCGCCTGCTCGCGCTACGCCGAGCTTGATCGTTTCGTCGCAATTCCTCCGAAATGGAGGGAAATGCAGGAGCGCGCACATCGTCGATCGCAGATTGCCGCCTTATTGGCCGACAACGCGCAGAAGCCCCGGAATACCGACCACCGCTTCGGCTGGGCCACCGAACAGAAACCCCTGTGCCTGCGGGCAGCCTTCCTCAAGAACCATGCGGCGCTGCTCTTCGGTTTCGACGCCCTCGGCGACCACGGGCAGGTCGAGACTGCGCCCGAGCCCGACGATCGCGCGGATGATCGAGCGCGCCGATTCATCGTCCGTGACATGGCTGACGAAACTGCGGTCGATCTTGATCTTGTCGAACGGGAAGGCCTGGAGGTTCGAGAGCGACGAATAGCCAGTCCCGAAATCGTCCATCACGATCCGCACCCCGAGTGCCTTCAGACGATGCAACGTCGCCAGTGCGCCGACCCGGTCGCGTAGCATCACGCTTTCGGTGACTTCGAGTTCGAGCCGCTCGGCGGCAAGCCCGCTCTGTCCGAGCGCATCTTCGACGATCGCGGCAAGGTTCGGGAGCTGGAACTGCACGGCCGACACGTTGACCGCGATGTTGATATGGCTCGGCCATTGCATCGCCGCCGCGCAAGCTTCGCGCAGCACCCATTCGCCGATCGGAATGATCGCGCCCACATCCTCGGCGATCGGCACGAATATCTCGGGCGGGATCGACCCGCGCGTGGGATGCGCCCAGCGCAGCAGCGCCTCATAGCCGACGATACCGCCGCCCGCGGTGGCGACGAGCGGTTGGTACATCAGACTGAGTTGCGCGCGCGTGATCGCGTGACGGAGATCATGCTCGAGTTCGCGGCGCTCGCGCACGAGCTGATCCATTTCGAGATCGAAGAAGCAGGCCATGCCGCGGCCGCGTTCCTTGGCACGGTAAAGCGCGACATCGGCATTGTGGCGGATCGCCTCCGAACTGTCCGCGTCAGCGGGAAAGAGCGCGACCCCGATACTCACCCCGACCGCCATGGGATCGCGCGTGATGTCCATCTCGTCGGCGAACGCGACGAGAATGCGGGACGCGAGCATCTGTGCGTCGCGCAGATCGTCGATGCCGCGCTGGATGATCAGGAACTCGTCGCCGCCAATGCGCGCGACGAGATCTACCTCGCGCGTCTCGTCGCGGAGCAGCGCCGCGACACGGCAGAGTATCGCATCGCCGGCGGCATGGCCGAAGATGTCGTTGACCGCCTTGAACCGATCGAGGTCGAGCGCAAAGAGCGCAAAATTCTCTCCGCTCCGGACCAGTCCTTCCAGCACCGCGGTGAAGCGAGCTCGGTTGGGCAGCCCGGTGAGAGCATCGTGCGCCGCGAGATGCTCGACCTGGAGCTCGGCGCGCTTGCGCGCGGTGAGATCGCGCACCGCGAGCACTTCGCATCGGCGTCCGCGATATTCAACGGCGTGCGTCGTGACCTCGACGATGAGATCCTCACCCTCGTTGCGCACGATAACCGCCTCGGCAGGCGCTGCGCGCGGCGCTGTCAGTTTCTGTCCATCGGCGGCGACAAGCCAGCGCCCCGGATCACTCCCGACCAGTTCGGCAGACGGGACGCCGAGAAGTACGGCGAGTTGGCCGTTGGCTTCAACGATCCGCCCGCGGCTGAGGATCGCCAGCCCTTCGAGAGTCGCCTCGGTGAGGCCGCGCAGGTCGGTCAGCATACGATCGAGGAACGCGCCGCCGAGGACGAGCGCAATCAGGGAAAGCGTGGCGCCCACGATCGCGACGATCAGCCAGTTGTGCCCCTCCATCGCGGCCGGATTGAAGTGAGCGGGATCGGGCGCGAGTACGGTCGCCGACATCGCCGTGAAGTGGAGCGCAACGAGGCCCGCGACCGACAGCAGAGCCGGCACGGCTATGCGCGCCTGATCGCCGAGACGTCCGAAAGCGAAGAGCGCAAGGCCAAAGCACGCCGAGAGGATCAGGAACGCGACCGCGATCGCCCCGATATCATAGCGAACGATCGCCGGCGCGACGATCGCTGCCATCCCTGTGAAATGCATCGCGGTGACCCCGAGCGCCGCAAGGAGGCCGGCGAGAGCTGAAGCCCGGACACCGAACTCGCGGCCCGCGGCGAGGAAGCTCGCCCAGAAGGCAAGAATCGCGATGGCAACCGACAGGATCGTCGTCCCCGGGTCGAAGCTCAGCGGCATCGATCCGTCATAGGCGAGCATGGCGATAAAATGCGTCGCCCAGACTCCGACGCCCGCCGCGAGTGCGGCGACCGCGACCCATTGGCGTCGCCGCGCTTCGACGCAGTCGATCGACCGCGCGAGCAGCAGGAAGAGTGCCGCGCTGCCGAGCACCCAGACCAATGCTGCGAGAAGGACCAGCCGCAGATCATGCTGCCCAACAATGCATTCGAATACTCTGAACATGTCTCACCCCCATTTCGGCCAGGTTCGGGCAGAGGGAGTAAAGACCCGGTTGGGCGACGCCAACGAGACGAGTCCGCATCGGACCGAGTCTCATGCTGAGCGACGAGCAGATCTGCGCGCCCGGTGCTCGCCGCGATGCAGTGCGTCGCCGCTCGTGCAGCAATGCTTGGTGTGAGGCGGAAGTCGTCACACTGACTAAAACGGCAGCGGTACGGTACGGCAACATCGGCTATCGGATCCGAGTTGATGCGATTATCCGAGGCGTGGTCAAGGCTACACTGATCGACAATCCGATCGAAGCATCGGGCCCGCCCGAAGCGCTGCGCGCGGCTTATGATGGCATGCCGATGCCGAAGTGGATGGCGACCGTCGACGATGTTGCAGGGCTGGCGGGATATCTCGCCTCCGACGCGGCGGCGTTCATTTCGGGCCGGGAGTATGTGATGGACTGGGCCACAACAACAGGGACGATCGGCGTATGAACGAACTGGGCGCACAGCGACTGACGGGCAGGGTTGCTTTCATCTCGGGGGGATTGCGGGGTATCGGCCTTGCCTGCGCCGAACGGTTTCTGGCCGAGGGGGCCGAGGTCATCCTCTCCGACCTTGACGCACCCGACAGCGACATTGCGAGCAATGTAATGGATCGGCTGGGACACGCGGCCAGCTATATCCAGGCTAATGTCACCAGGGAAGAGGACTGGCAGCGCGCGCGCGATGTGGTGCGGGACCGGCACGGCGCGCTCCACATTCTTGTCAACAATGCCGGCACCGATCTGACCGGTGCGGTCGAGACGTTGAGCATGGAGGGCTGGCGGCGGATCATGGACATCAACGTCGATGGCGTGTTCCTGGGCGTCAAGACCTTCGTGCCGATGATGGCCGAGAGCGGCAAAGCTGTCACGGGCGGCGCCTCGATCATCAATGTCAGCTCGATCATGGGGCTCGTCGGCTATAACGAGGTCTCGGCCTATAACGCCTCAAAAGGGGCGGTGCGGATGTTCACCAAGGGCATCGCAATCGAATTCGCGCAGAAGCGGATGGCCATCCGCGCCAACTCGCTCCACCCGGGCTTCGTCGTGACCCCCTTGCTGGATGCAGGGTTCCAGCGTTGGGTCGATAGCGGCTTTGCCGACAAGAAGCAGGATCTGATGGACGCGGTGTCGGGCGCGACGCCGATGGGGCGGCTCGCCGAGCCCGCCGAATTGGCAGCCGGCGCTTTCTTCCTCGCTAGCGCCGACAGCGCCTATATGACCGGCGCCGAGCTGGTCATGGACGGAGGGTGGACCGCACAATGACGATCGCCCTCGATAATGTCGTCGCGCTCGTCACCGGTGCCAATGGCGGCATCGGCCGCGAACTGTGCAAATCGCTGAAAGCCGCCCGCGCCATCGTCGTCGCCACCGACCTCGCCGATGCGGCACCCGAGGTCGAATGCGACGCCTATTTCCGCCATGATGTGACGAGCGCGGCCGACTGGCAGCGCGTGGCGGACGAGATCGCCAGTCGCTGGGGCCGTCTCGACGGGCTGGTCCACAACGCCGGCATCTCGATCGTCGCCAGGATCGAGGACAGCCCCCTGGTCGAATGGCACCGGATCAACGCGGTCAATGTCGACAGCGTCATCATCGGAACGCAGACGCTGCTGCCGCTGTTGAAGGAAGGCGGCAAGGCGCGGACTAGCGGCGCCTCGATCGTCAACTTCTCCAGCGTCGGGGGGCTTCGCGGCGCGGCGTTCAACGCGGCCTACTGTACCAGCAAGGCTGCGGTGAAGATGCTGTCCAAGTGCATGGGCGCCGAATTTGCCGCGCTCGGCTATAATATCCGCTGCAACAGCGTTCATCCTGGCGGCATCGACACCGGCATGCTCAGCAGCATCATGGCGCGCTATGTCGAGCTGGGCGCGGCGCCATCGATCGAGGCAGCCGAAGCCGGGATCAAGCTCGCCCATCCCATCGGTCGCATGGGACGGCCCGACGAGCTGGGCGGCGGCGTCGTTTACCTGTTGTCCGAAGCCGCCAGTTTCGTGACGTGCAGCGAGTTCCTGATCGACGGAGGTTTTTCGCAAGTCTAGCAGGGCGGGCATGCCGGGGACCGGCGGGAGCCCACGACACGCAAAACTTGAGGTAAGGTCTGGTTTCCCGGTTTTCGCGCTAGAAGCCGCCGGGCCGAAACCGGCCGACCCAAGTCGCGCCCTCCATCGAGTCCGATCGGCCAGAATAGTGTGGGGTCAATCACGACGAGAAGCAGCGGTACTACCTGTAATACGGCGAGGACGGGCCATGTGCTCTTTGCCCCCTCGCTATCCGATCAACGAACACCATATAGCAGAGCCCGGCCTATCGACCAAAGCGGGGAAGGATTTGTTGGTTCGAAGAAGGAGGCTTCCGCAGCTTGGCGCAATTGACTGGCGAAACCTTGGAGGAGCTCGGCTGGACAACCGGGTTCAGTGAACAGCTCACCAGCGAGGAGGCAGGACAATGCCAACCTGTGCGGGTGATGGCTGTTCATCGCGGTAAAATTGCCGTCGCGGGCGCTGGCGCGCAGCGTTTCATCTCCCCATATATTCCCGGCGCCGGTCCCTTGGACGACCATCCCACGGTCGGCGACTGGCTGATCATCGATCGCGGCACGGCGGAACCGGTGCGTGTCCTTCGTCGGATGAATCTGTTCAAACGGCGCGCGCCGGGCGATCCGCGCAAAGAGCAGATGATTGCCGCCAACGTCGATACGCTATTCATCGTGGCCTCGTGCAATCAGGATTTCAGCGTCGCGCGGCTGGAACGCTACTTGGTACTAGCACGCGAGGTGGGTGTTAACCCGATCGTCGTTCTCACCAAGACGGACCTGACCGATACGCCGGAGACCTTCGCCGCCTCGGCGCGCGCGATACAGCAGGGGTTGCGCGTCGAAACCATCAATGCTCGCGATCCCGCCAGTGTCGCCCGCCTCGCTTCATGGTGCGGCAGGGGCGAAACCGTCGCGCTTCTAGGATCCTCGGGCGTCGGCAAATCGACTTTGGTCAATACGTTGCGGGGCTCGCAGAGCATCGCTACTCAGGCGATCCGCGCCGGGGATGGCACGGGGCGCCACACAACGACCGTCCGAGAGATGCACCGCCTCGATCAGGGCGGTTGGCTGCTCGACACGCCCGGCATGCGTGAACTTCAACTGTCCGACGCGGCCGAAGGAATATCCGAGGTTTTCGATGATTTCATCCTGGTGGCGCAGCGCTGCCGTTTCTCGGATTGTGCGCACGGGCGTGAACCCGGCTGCGCAGTCCGAGCCGCGATCGCGGAGGGCACGCTGTCATCGGCCCGTTTTGGCCGCTGGCAGAAACTCGCGATCGAGGACGGTGTCAGCACGAAGCGTCGCGCGAAGCGGCCCCGGTAACTACAGCGGTACCGTCCGCATTCGCTATTCTGTCTGTCAAAACTGTCAGTCCGCTGGCGGCCAATATGCGCTGTAGCTAACGCGGCGTCTTACCGATGTTGCGAGCCATCTGATCGAGATGGGGCGCCCATGTTCCGCAACAACCGCCGAAGATGTCGATGTGCGGATAACGCTCGGCCAGCGCTCCGATGCGGCGCCCGAGGTCAACGGGGTCACCGTCGTCGAGATGGCCGAGTTGACACAAGTCGATCTTGTCCTTGGCGCTGGCGTTAGGGCGCAAGCTGCGGATCCGACGAATCCATTCCCCGGGTTCAAGCGCAGGTTCGAATTCCAACGGGTGCGAGCAGTTGATGCCGTAAAAGTCCGGCCTTGCGTCGCCCGCTTCTGCATCGACGATTTCGATCGCTTCCTTCAGGCTTGGGCCCGCTTTGAGGCGATGGTTGCTGTCGAGAGTGAACGATATGCTTAGCGGCACGCCGATCCGAGCGGCAGCGCGCGCGACTCCGATCGCCTCGGGGACGTTGTTGAATGTCACCGCGCTCACGAAGTCGACCTCGGCCCGCTTCAGAGTTTGGAGTTGAAAGCTGTGATAATCCTCGGCTTCGACGGCAGTGATCGTGTGGTTGAGCGAATAGGCATCGCCTCTCGGACCGAGCATCCCGCCGATCAGGATTTCCGGAACCCGGCCTTCATATGGCAGAGCCACGGTCCGCAGGAATGCGATCGACTGTTCTAGCGCTTCCGCGAGGCGCTCCCGCGAGTAGCCGAGTTTCTCGCCCCAATCCGGGCTCGCGCGATAATCGAGGCCGCTGATCATTGCGGAAAAGCCATGTTCGGCAGCAACGTCGAGCACCCGGGCATACATTGCTGTCAGGTCCGCCATAGCGGCCGCATCGTCCAGCAGTGGATACATGGCGAACTCGGGCAGGTCGTGCCCGTGACGGTATTGAATTTCGGTCTCCTGGCCGCCTTCGGTCAAATAGAAGACGTTGTCGCGCTGCGGTGCAAATCCAGGCATGACCATCTCCTTGCTTGGGCAATGTCGGTCTAGCGCGTTTGGAAATGCGATTGAAGCTTGCGCTGATGTTGGCGTTCGCTTTGTGCCGGTTCTTATAGAGAGCGGAATGGCCGCAAGGGGTCATCGGCGGTAGCAGGTGCGCCGCGACCTCGTCGCCAAGACGGGCCAAAAAGGTTGCGAAGAGGAGCTGGTTGAGCGAGCGCACTCAGATCATCCTGCTTGTGCTAGCCGTTCCAAGATGCGAGGTTTCCGGCGACAGGAGGGGGACATGCCTTTTCGCAACGCCTGGATCTGGGTGCTGATACTGCTAGCGCTCACTTTTGCCGCGTTCTGGCCCGGATATTTCTCGAAGTTGCCAGAGAAAAAGCTGGCCCACCATTATCATGCCGCCAGCGCGGTTCTGTGGATGATCCTCGCCGTCGTGCAGAGTTGGACAATTCATCACGGTCAAATTGGCTTGCACCGCAAGGCGGGACTCGCAATCTTCGTGCTATTCCCATTCTTCCTGACTGCCGGAATGTGGGTCGTCCATGTGGAAGCGACAACAGTGTCCGGTGATTTCGTGAGCTTGGAAGGCAGGCAGCTTGCGCAGTTTGGCTTCTTCGACCCGCTTGCCAATATCGCATTCGCCCTGCTGTTCTGGGGCGGACTCAAATACCGCTACAATATTCATCTCCACGCTCGCTACATGCTCGGTACCCTGCTGTTTGTCATATCTCCGATCGGCTTCCGATTGCTGGCGATCCTGATTCCGTTTCTCAAACCCGAAGAGAATTTTTCCTACGCCATGGCGGGCGGAAACGTCATCGCTTTCGGCATCGCGCTTTACCTCTACCGCGAGGCGCCGAAACATGGCCAGCCGTTCCTGATCGCTGCAGGATTCATCGCCGCGCAGGAAATTATGTTCGAGACCCTGGGTCGGATCCCCGAATGGGCTGTGATTTTCGGCCGCCTTTCTCAAGTGAACCTCCCAATCCTGCTGGTGCTGACGGGATTGGCGGGCCTCGGGATTGCGTGGCACGGATGGGCCACTGGCGCGCGCTTGGTGGCCCGCAACGCTGCTGCAGCGAACTGATAATTAGCTTGGCAGGCCGTTTCAGATCCGTTTTCTGGTTTTCGTCGCCTTACGTCATCCACCCGAGATTCTCGCGAACGGCAGCTATCGGGTATTGATGACCGGAAGCTACCGGTCCGCATGCGGCCCGTTGCCGACGCAAAAATGGCAGCGGATCATCGTCGGCATTTACTGCAGCCGGGCAGCGCCATCGAAGCGGATGCAAGTACCGTTCACCATCGGACTTCTGATGATCGTCCAGACGAATTCTGCGAATTCTTCCAGACGGCCTAGCCGATTAGGATGCGGGACGGCCGCGGCGAGCGCATCCTTGTACGATTTCGGCAATGCTTCGACCATTGGGCTCAGGAACGTGCCCGGTGCGATGGCGACAATTCTGATCTTGTGGGGCGCGAGATCGCGCGCGATTGGCAACGACATTCCGACGATCGCGTTCTTCGATGCGCCATAGGCCGCCTGTCCGGCGATCCCGTCGAATGCGGCGATCGACGATGTGTTCACAATCACGCCACGCTCTTCGCCGATCGGGTCGGCGGCGCATAGCCTGGCCGCGAACTGTGACAGGGTGTTGAAAGTTCCGACCAGGTTGATGTCGATGATCCGCCGAAACACCTCGAGCGAATGCGGCCTGCCGTCATCGTCGACGGTTTTGACAAGATCCGAGACGCCGGCGCAATTGACGAGGATGCGGCCGATGCCGTGCCGCGCCTCGGCTGCGGCAAGCGCGGCCTCCACGCTCGCTTCGCTCGTCACGTCGCATTGGGCGAAAAAGGCGCCGGCTTCCGTGGCGCTCCTTTCGCCGGCTATCGGGTCGCGGTCGAGGATCGCGACCTTGGCGCCTCGTGCCGCGAGGAGCTTTGCCGTCGCGGCGCCAAGCCCCGATCCGCCGCCCGTGACAATAGCTACGACGCCGTCGATTTCCATCTAGCTTCCTTCCGGTTCCGGCGCGTCGATCATCGATCCGGCCCCGGCATACCAGCCGCCGTCGATGATCAGCTCCGCTCCGGTAACATAACGCGCATCATCGGAAGCGAAATAGAGGACGCCGTGCGCGATATCGATCGGGTCGCCCGTCCATCCCATGGGAATCCGCGCGTTGACCGCTGCCAGTTGCTCGGGCGCGATATGCCCTGCGATCGGCGTGTCGATCCGTCCGGGGAGGATGGTGTTGACCCTGATGCCTTGCCGCGCGAATTCGAGCGCTGCCGCACGGCTCATCATGCGGACCGCGCTCTTCGAGGCGTGGTACGACAGCGCGTCGGGGCTGGGGGTAATCGCATAGATCGACGCGATGTTGACGATCGCAGCGCTGCCCGCCTTGATCAGTTCGGAAGCAGCAGCCTGCATGCCCAGAAGCGTTCCCGTCTGGTTGACGGCGATCACATCGGACCAGATTTCGGGGGTGGTGGTGCGCACCCCGCCCATGCGGAAAATGCCGGCGTTGTTGACCAGCGTGGTCAGTCCGCCGAACTGTTCGACGGCGAAGCGCATCGCCTGCAGCCAGCTGTCGGCGCGCGTGACGTCTAACGGCGTGAAAGCCGCTTCGCCGCCCGCCGCGACGATGCCGTCGACGATACTCTGGCCGGCATCGAGCTGGATATCGCCCACCACGACCCGCGCACCTTCACGCGCAAAGAGCTGAGCCTGCGCCGCACCGAGACCGCTTGCGCCGCCAGAGATCAGCGCGATTTTGCCTGCGAGCCGGCCCACCTATTCGATGACCGCCAGGACGGCGCCGACCTGATAGGTCTCGCCAATCGTCGCGCGGATACGCAAGGTTCCGGTCGCCGGACTCTCGACCTCTTGCGTCGATTTCTCGCTCTCGAGGGCGTAGAGCGGCTGGCCTTCGACAGCCTGGCCGCCATCGGCAACAAGCCATTCGACCAGTTCTCCTTCGTTCATCGAGAAACCGATCTTAGGCAACAAGACTTCAACCGCCATGACTGGGCTTTCCTTTATTGTGCGAGCAGCGCCACCGCCGCCGCCTCGATGGCGGCGGCGCCGGGCGCGAAGGCGGCCTCGAGCGGCTGCGAGAAGGGAACGGGACAAAAGGCCCCGCCCAGTCGTTGGACCGGCGCCTTGAGTGCATGGAACAGATTTTCGTGGATCACCGAACTGATCTCGGCCCCCGCGCCGAACGGGGTCACGGCTTCGTGGACGACCAGCGCGCGCCCGGTTTTTTCTACCGATGCCAGCACCGCTTCGCGGTCCCAGGGGGCGATGCTGCGCAGGTCGATCAATTCGGCCGATATGCCTTGCTTCGCGAGCGCTTCGGCTGCCGCGGTCGCTTCCTGCACCATCCTGGCATAGGCGACGATCGTCACGTCGGTGCCCTCGCGCACGATACGGGCCTTGCCGATGGGTACGTAATGGCCGCTTTCGGGCGCTTCGCCCTTGGTGAAATAGGTCGGCAGATTCTCGATGAAGATCACGGGGTCGGGATCATCGATCGCACTCCGCAACAGGCCATAGGCATCGCTCGGGTTCGAAGGCGCCACGACCTTGATCCCCGCCGTATGAGCGAACCAGGCTTCCAGATAGTCGCTGTGCTGACCGCCGTTGGAAAAGCCGCTTCCGGTCATCGTGCGGATCACGATCGGGACGTTGGTCTGTCCGCCCGACATGAAGCGAAGCTTTGCTGCATGGTTGACGATCATGTCCATCGCGACGGTCGTGAAGTTCATCAGCATGATCTCTGCGACGGGTTTGAAGCCGCCCAGCGACACGCCGATCGCGGCGCCGACGATCGCCTGTTCGGCGATCGGGGTCGAGCGCACACGGTGATCGCCAAAGCGCGTCGAGAGTCCCTTGGTGACGCCAAGGACGCCGCCATCCTCGGGGTCGGCGACATCTTCGCCCAGGATCAACACGCTTTCGTCGGCTTCCATTGCATCGGCGAGCGCGCGGTTGATGCCTTCCAGGATCGTGATGTTGCCCATCAAGCCGCCTCCGCCGCGAAGACATCGCGCCCGAGTTCGGCGACATCGGGATAATCGCTCGCCAGCGCATAATCGATCGCTTCGTCGATCTCGGCGTCGATGGCTGCTTCCAACGCAGCAAGATCGGCCTCGGTGGTGTGCTCTTGGGCGATCAGCCAGGCGCGGAAGCGCGGGACGGGGTCTGCCGCTATCGCAGCCCGTTTGCGCTCGGGGTCCATATAGGCGTCGGCATCGCCGAAGATATGGCCGTGGAAGCGATAGGTCATCGCTTCGATCAAAGTCGGGCCTTCGCCGTTGCGCGCGCGCGCAATAGCGTCGCGCGCCGCGGCATAGGTGTCGAGCACGTCGTTGCCGTCGACGCGGATACCCGGCATCGAATAGGATGCCGCGCGGTCGGCGACGCGCGCCGCCGACGTCGCCTTCGCATAGGCGGTGTGCTCGCCCCATTCGTTATTCTGGCACACGAAAACGACGGGCAGTTTCCACACCGATGCCAGATTGAGCGCCTCATGGAACGCCCCGATATTCGAAGCGCCGTCGCCGAAATAGGCGACCGTGACCCGGCCGTCGCCCTTGAGCTGCGACGACCAGGCAAGGCCATTGGCGATCGGCATCGAACTGCCGACGATTCCGGTCGTCACCATGACCCCGGATTTCGGGTGGGTGATGTGCATCGGCCCGCCCTTGCCCTTGCACGTACCGGTGACGCGGCCCGCAAGCTCGGCCCACAGATCCTTCAGCGGCACGCCCTTTGCCAGCATGTCGTGCGTCCCGCGATAGATGGTGCAGATATAGTCGCTGTCGTTGAGATTGGCCGACACGGCGCTGGGGATGACTTCCTGCCCGCGCGGCGAATAATAGGGCATGACGAGCCGGCCCGTCATGATCACCTTGCGCGAGCGCTCGTCATTGGCCTTGATCAGCGCCATGCGCCGGTAGATCGCCACAAGCGTTGCGGTATCGGGATCGGTTCGGTTCGTCATGGTGCGAGCGTCCTTCAGTCGCGAAGCCGGGCGTAGGGCCGGTAGCCAAAATCGACGGCGTCGCGCTGGCCGATCACGAAGACGTCGGGATCGATCGCGCTGCTTGCGAGCCCGGCGTGGGTATAGACCCAGTCCATCACGACGACGCGGTCGAGCAAACGCCATTCACCGTCTCGACGTTCGAGGACATCGGCATAGCGGCCCCCCGCGACATCGTCGGCGATGCCCTCGCCATCGGGCCGGATGTGGTGCGCGATAAAGACGGTCTCCGCCGCCGCGCGGTTGCCCGCTACCTCGATGTTCGACTGGCCGATCATGTGGGTGGTCGAGGTCCAGTGTTCGCGCATATAGGGAATGATGAATTCGGCGAAGCCGGGCGCGGGACCATTATAGATGCCATGATTGTCATGGGCATCTTCCCAATAGACGCTGGCCAGCGCCTCGGCGTCGAGCCGATCGATGCCGCGGCAATAGCGTTCCAGCACCCGTCGGATGCGCTGATGGCTCAGAATCTCGTCCAGATTTTCCTGCATGTTTCAAACCTCTTCCCTTGCTGACAACGTTAGAATGTGTGTTCGGAGCGCATCTTGACGGGTCGCGACAATTTTTGCGCTCGGAACGACAATCTCGATCCGTACCGCGTTGGCCACGAAAACAGGCTTTGGACGCGACCGATACCGACCGCCTGCAATCGGGATTTTGTCGTCAAAGATAAAGACGCGCGGTGGGTGGCAAATTCATTATTCGCTGATCAGGGATCAAAAGAGCGACCAAAAAGAAGAGCTCGGTTGGGGAGGAAAATGATGAGGTTCAAACTCGGAAGCGTCGCGCTCGTGCTGCTGTCGTCGACAGCGCCCGCTTGGGCACAGGTCGCGGCACCGCCAGCCGATGCGACGGCGACGAATGACAGCAACGAGATCATCGTGCTGGCCCAGCGCCGTGCCGAACGGCTTCAGGACGTGCCGATCTCGGTTGTTGTGCAAAGTGGTGAGCAGCTCGAGACCGCGGGCGTCGACAATTTGCGCGATCTTGGTGCCGTGACGCCAGGCCTGACGTTCCAGGCGCAGGGCAATTTCGTGCAGCCGGCGCTGCGCGGCATTACGACGCTTGTGACTGGTCCGGGCTCGGACAATCCGATCGCTCTGTACATCGACGGCGTTTACGAGGGAACGCAGGCTGGCGCTTCGATCGACCTGCCCGATGTTGAGCGGATCGAAGTGTCCAAGGGGCCGCAAGGCACGCTGTTTGGACGGAACTCGACCGGCGGTGCGATCCAGATCTTCACCAAGACGCCGAGCTTCACTCCGACGGGCAGCATTTCGGCAACCGCGGGCTTATACGATGGTTCGGGATCGAGCCGGTCGTCCTATGATCTGGGTGTGAAGGGGTATGTGAGCGGGCCGATCGTCGCCGACAAGCTCGCGGCCAGTCTGTCCTTCGCCTATCGCGATGTCGACGGCTATTCGACGAATATCGTCTATGACCGCCTGCCGACGGCGATCCAGAATGCCTATGGCTCGGACCGTATGGATTGGGTGAAATCGGTCACGCTGCGCGGGAAGTTGCTGTTTACTCCGACCGAGACGGTGTCGATCCTGCTCAGCGGTTATTATATGCACCGCAAAAGCGATCATGGCAGCGCGGGCCTGCCGGTCGGCGGCCTGACCGCAGGCGCTTTCTATCCCGACGCCGTATTCGGTACGCGGCCTTTCGAATACGCTTACGACGCGCCCGATCCGCTGACCGAGATCAAGAATTATGGCGGCGCACTGAAGGTCGATATCGACACGGGTGCTGGGACGCTGACGTCGACGACCAGTTACACGCTCAGTCGTCACCGCGAACGGGTTGACGTCGACGCCTCCTATTCGCCGCAATGTCTTGCGGCGGCGCCCATGACCTTCGCGTGCATCGCTTTTGCCGATACGCAGCCCAATGACAATTTCCTGCAGGATTTGCTGTTCACGTCCGAACAGATGGGCAGCGTGAAATTCGTCGTGGGTGGCAACTTCTTCAGCAGCAACGGCGATCTGTCAGGGGTTATCAGCGACTTCAGCGGCGGAGCGCAACCCGGTGCACCGGCCGTCGTCTACAATCCGCTGTTAATCGCGACCACGCGCGTCAAGACGCGTGCCTATGGCATCTTCGCACAGGCCGATGTCGACCTTACGGACCAGCTCACGCTGACCGCGGGTCTGCGCTACAGCTATGAGAAGAAGAAAGGCTATATTACCTTCTTCGGTTCGCCCTTCACCAACTTTGCGAACCCGAGCTGGGACAGCTTTACGCCACGGCTTGGCCTTCGCTATGCGCTCGACGGTCGCAGCAATATCTATGCAACCTTCAGCAAGGGCTTCAAGAGCGGCATCCTTCCGATCTTGACAGTCGGCGATCCGGTCAACCCCGAAAAGATCACGGCTTACGAGGTCGGATACAAGACGGCACAGCCCGGATATTCGCTGAACCTTGCAGCATTCTTTTATGATTACAAAGATTTGCAGATTCAGTCGTTTACCGGGACGACGATCATCCCGACCAACGCCGCATCTGCGCGCATCTTTGGCGTGGAATTCGACGGGACCGTAAATCTCGGCTCGTCGCTCAGCGCGCGCGGCGGGGTGACATGGATGCCCAAGGCCGATTTCCGCAGCTTCCCCAACGCCGCAGGTTATCAGCCGGTCGTCACGGCTGGCGGGCTTCCTTCGGTGGTCGCCGATGTCAGCGGCCAGCGGCTGGTCCGCGCACCGAAGGTCAGCGCCGTCGCCAGCATCACTTATACCGGCCGCGTCGGCACCGGTGATCTGACGATCACGCCCAGCGTCCATTACTCGAGCAAATATCTGCCCTATGACGCGTTCGATCTGCTGGTTCAGGGCGCCTATGCCCGCGTGGCGACCGAGATTGCGTACAAGCCCGATAATAGCGGGCTGCGGATCGCGCTGTGGGTGCACAACCTGACCAACGCCAAATCGTTCAGTTCGACGACCATTTCGGCCGGCGCCGCACGCGCCACCTATGAAGAACCGCGCGAGTTCGGCATCACCGTGGGATATGATTTCTGACGGTGAAGCCGGCAGCGACGAAGAGGAGCAAGGCGTGACGCCGGAGATCAGTTTCAACGACCCCGATATCCAGCGTTGCCCCTTTGCGGCCTATGAGGAGATCCGAAGCCGGGGACCCGTCTATTACGACAAATCAAACGGCTTCCACATCGTCACCGGCTATGACGATATCCGCAAGGCTGCGATGGATACCAAGACCTTTTCGAGCGTGACGGGGCAATTGCTGGTCAAGACGGCGCCGTATCAGGAACGGATCGACGCCATCTATCGCGAAAAAGGGTATCTGCCGGTAACCGCGCTGGTCGTCGCCGATCCGCCTGTCCACAGCTTTCACCGCTCGCTCGTCGACAAGGTGTTCACTGTGTCGAGCGTCAAGCGGATGGAGGAGTATCTGGCTGGCGTGGTCGACGAGATGGTCGACGGGGTCATTGGGGGGGGGGAGGCTGATTTCTATTATGATCTAGCGGTCAAGATCCCCAACCATGTGCTGTCGGACCAGATCGGGCTGCCGCGCGAGCGGTTTGCCGATTTCAAGCGCTGGGCCGATGCGATCGTCCAGGAAGCCGATCCCAACAACGGCGAAGAGCGGCAGGTCGAGATCACGCACACCATTTGCGAATTGCAGCAGTTCCTGGTCGAACGGATCGAGGAATATCGCAAGGTTCCGCGCCCCTGTATCCTGAACGACCTGGTCCACGCCGACGTCGACGGCAAACGCCTGACGATCGAGGAGATCATCCAGATCGTCGAACAGATGCTGCCGGCAGGAAGCGACACGACGGTCGGCGCCGTTGCCAGCGCGATGCATCGGATCGCGACGACGCCGGGTCTGGAAGACGAGCTTCGCGCCGATCCGTCGCTCATCGCCAATTTCGTCGAAGAGGTCTTGCGAACGTCGGCGCCGGTGCAGGGGCTGTGGCGCCGCGCGACGTGCGATACCGAGATTGGCGGCGTGCCGATCGCGAAGGATTCGATCATCGTGCTGCGCTTTGGCGCGGGCAATTACGACCCTGCCGTATTCCCCGACCCCAATCGTTTCGACATCAGGCGGACCAACGCGCGGCGGCATTTCGCCTTTGGCGTCGGTCCCCATTTCTGCGTCGGCAACCTGCTCGCGCGCGGCGAGCTGCGCATCACGATCGACCGCATGCTCCAGCGCATGAAAAACCTGCGCCTGGCGCGCGGCGAGGATGGCGTGTCGTGGCAGGCGCATTTCTTTGCCTTTGGCCCCAGCCGGCTCGAAATCGCTTTCGACCCCGTCTGACCCCGCCTGATCCTGGCCAAGTCCGTCAGAGTTCGACGTCGGCCGACATGTCCTTGCGAAACTTGCGCGGACTGGCGCCGAACCAGCGGTGGCAGCTGCGGGTCAGCACCGACGGCTCGCTGTAACCCAGCATTGCGGCGACGCGCGTCAGCGGGATGGTGGGCTGGCCGAGATAGCGGATGGCCGCTTCGCGTCGCACCTCGTCCTTGATGTCCTCAAAGCTCACACCTTCCTCGCTGAGCCGCCGCTGCATCGTGCGGGGATGCATGCCGATCGCGGCCGCGACGTCGATGTGCAGACTGCCGCCGTGCGACAACAGCCGGGCCGCGACCGATCGCACGCGCCCGGACAGGGGCCTTGCCGAATCCGGAAACTGCGTGTCGATGAAGGATGTCGCCATGTCATAGAGCTGCTGGCTGCGATTGGCGATCGGGGCGGCCAAGTCGGCGCGATTGAGGAAGATCGCATTGAACGGCGCATTCATTTCCACCCGCGCACCGAAATATTGGGCATAGCGCGTCGGCGCCGAAATATAGTCATGCCCGAACCAGACTTCGCGGGCGCGCACGCTGCCGCCCGACAGCGCGAGAATCGCATGGTGCATCAGCGCCATGCCCTGTTCGATCGCCTGTTCCTGATGCGGCAGCCGATCGAGGCAAATCTCCCAACGGATATAGGGTCGGCCGCTGCCGCGCTCGTTCTCGAGCGTCAATTCGCTGGCCAGGCTGTAGGTCCGCAGATGGTCGGCGCAATACCGATAGGCATCGCCGAGCGTCGGCGCGTTCGACATCGCGACCTCGAGCGGGCCAAGAACCGCGGTGCCGCCCTGATGCGACGCAAATGCCATTCCGAAGTCGGGGCGTTGCAGCTCGATCGCCGTCCGGTGCAACAGCCGTATAGCGCGCCGATAGGATATCATCGCCCCCGTCTGGCCAAAGATTTCCGGCGAGATATTCTCTTTTGCCAGCAGGGGTTCGGGGTCGCCGCCAAGCCGGCTTACGACCTCCGGATACAGACGCAGGATGTCCGCGCGGACCAGCGCCGTCTTGATGCCGGCATCGTCGTGATCGCTCTCGAGAAGCTTTGCAGTGCTAGCCATTTTGCTCTCCCAGACGCCGCGTTCGCGGCGCCATTTCTTGTCCGGACCGTCGTTTGCGAGGAATCGCCGCGTTCCGTTACGACGCGAATCATCTGCTCTTTGTCGTCAAAAATCAAGATATTGCCCGACATGCGGCATAGGATGATGATGCCGCGATGCGCGTCGCGAAACCGGCGGTTTTTCGCGGCGCAGGTCGCAGGATGTCAGGTCAATGTCGCGCGCCGCCAAGATGCGCCAGGGCCGCTCGCTTATGCTCGCGGTGATACAGGTTTTGCGGTCGAGAGGAGCGTCGTTTTGGCAACGCAGCGATTTGATATGCCAGCTCTTTTCGGTCCCAGTGCGGTGCCCGATCGCAGCCTGATACCCTTTGCCGAAGTCGTATCGATCAGTTTCGAGACCAGCGTCGCCGCCGCCGAGCGCCTGTTGCCGCGTTTCTTCCGCGCTGCCGGGCAACCCGTCGTCACCGTCACGCGCATCGATTATCAGGACGTCGATTATCTGGGCGGCCGCGGATACCGCGAGATCGTCGTTTCGGTGAGCGCGCTGCACGGCGACAGCGATCGGCCGTCGGGCTTTGCGCCGGTGATGTGGGTGACCGAACCCGGCGCGCTGATCAGCGGCCGCGAATTCATGGGCTTCGCGAAATTGCCGGCGACGATGGACGCGATCGAAAAGGACGACGACAGCCGTCGTTTTCGCGCCGCCGAATATGATGCGGTGCTGGTCGAAGGCCAGGTTTCCGGCCTTCGCCCCTTGTCCGACGATGCGCTGGCGCGGGTGAACCAGAGCGCCGGCGAGGTACGGACCTATGGCTGGAAGCTGATCCCCGGCGACGGAGCCGAACCCGACGCCGACCATCCGATGGTGAATGTCATGCGCTGGAACTACCGTCGCGCCTGGTCGGGCGACGGCGATATTCGCTTTCATCGCCCCGCTTTCCGCGACGCGCCGCTGTCGGCACGGGTTGTCGATGCGCTGGCCGATGTGCCCGTGGTGGCGCGTCGCCGGGCCTTTGTCGCCGAGGGGAGCGCTGAAATCGACCGCACCGCGACGCAGCGCCTTCATGGCTGACCAGGCCTATCGTCAGGACGTCGGGGGCTGGCGCACGCGCTGGGATTCCGCGCGCGCCGAACGAGCGGTCCGCGGTGGCGACTGGACCAACCGCACAATTGCCGATTTCGCCGCCGAGCGGGTGGCGGCCGATCCGGGACGCATCCTGCTGATCGACGGTGAGGACCGGCTGAGCTGCGGCGATCTGTATGATCGTGCCCGGCGGCTCGCAGGCTATTTCGACATCGTCGGGTTGCAGCCGGGCGACGTCGTATCGTTTCAGCTGCCCAACTGGTGGGAATGTTCGGTGATCAACCTCGCCGCCGCGATGACGGGTGTGGTCGTCAACCCGATCGTCCCGATCAATCGCGACGCCGAAGTCACGTACATGCTCAATGAATCGCGAAGTCGGCTGATGTTCGTGCCGTCGACGTTCCGGGGTTTCGACTATGCGGCGATGATGGTGCGGATCGCGCCCGGTCTTGCCGCCGCGCCCGAGGTGATCGTCGTCCGCGGCGTGGGCGAGGGGTCGCAGAACTTCGGCGCGATACTGGCAGCGGAGCCGCTCGCCACCGATCGACGGGTCGACCCCGACGCGGTGAAACTGCTGATGTATACGTCGGGGACGACCGGCCGCCCCAAGGGCGTGCTTCATTCGCACAACAGCATCGGAGCGGATTCGGTCAAGATGGCCGCCGCCATGGCGCTCGGCGCCGACGACAGCATTTTTTCGCCCTCGCCGGTCACGCACGTCAGCGGTTTTCTGTGGGCGCTCAACGCCCCGTGGATCATCGACGTCCCCGCGGTGATCGTTGATATATGGGAACCCGAGCGTGCGCTCGATCTGGTGACGGCGCATCGCTGTACCTTCATGCTCGGCGCAACGCCCTTTCTGCAGGATTTCCTCGGCGTCGCTCGCGCACGCGGCGACACGGTACCGTCGCTGCGCTATTTTCTGTGCGGTGGCGCGTCGGTGCCGCCCGATCTGATTTTTGATGCGGCGCGGCAATTTCCGAACTGCATCCCGTTCCGCACCTTCGGCGCGACCGAGGCACCGACGATGACCGCCGGCCCGGCGACGCGCGACGATCTTCGGCTGGCGGCCGAAACCGACGGTCGCCTGCTCCATTGCGAGGTGAAGATCGTCGATGTCGTGACCGGCCTGCCGCTGGCGCCGGGCGAACAAGGTGAAATATTGGCGCGCGAGCCCAGCATGGCGCTCGGCTATGCGCGCGCCGAAGACAATGAAGAGGCGTATGACGAGGAAGGCTATTTCCGGATGGGCGACCTCGGCCATCTCGTCGAGGGCGATCATATCGTCTGTACCGGTCGCAAGAAGGATCTGATCATCCGGGCCGGCGAGAATATCAGCGCGCGCGAGATCGAGGATGTGCTGTTTGCGTCATCGCTGATCGAGGAGGTCGCCGTCGTTTCGATGCCGAGCAAACGCACCGGCGAAGCGATTTGCGCGTTTGTCGTCCCCGCCCGGGATGTACCGATCGATCTTGCCGACGTGGCGGCGCTGGTGAGCGCGGCAGGCCTCGCGCGTCAGAAGACGCCCGAGCATCTGATGATCGTGGCCGAACTCCCGAAGACGGCGTCGGGCAAGGTCCGCAAGGACCAGCTACGGCTGATCGCCGCCGACGAAGTGCTGGAAAAGGAAAGGGCGTCATGAAGCTGGCCTTCTCGTCCGAGGATGAGGCGTTCCGCGCCGAGGTGCGCGCCTTTCTGTCTGCCGAATTGCCCCCCGCACTCGCAGCGCGCGAGGCGAGGGGCTTTCACAACAAGCGTGCCACGGTGCATCCCTGGCAGCAGAAATTGTACGCGAAGGGGTGGGCGGCACCCAATTGGCCGTGCGCATTCGGCGGGGCGGGCTGGTCGCCGATCCAGCGCTATATCTTCGAGCTGGAATGCGGCCTTGCCAATGCGCCCGAATATAGTCTGATCGCCATGTCGATGGCGGGGCCGGTGCTCTGCCGCTTTGGCAGTCCAGCGCTCCAGGCCGAATTTCTGGAACCGATGCTGAAGGGCGATTGCTGGTTCTGCCAGGGCTTTTCGGAACCGCAGGCGGGGTCGGATCTGGCCAGCCTGCGCACCCGCGCGGTGCGCGACGGCGATGAGTATGTCATCACCGGACAGAAGATATGGACCACCGACGCCCATATGGCCGACTATATGATCTGCCTCGCGCGGACCGATCCCGACGTGAAACCGCAGGCGGGGCTGTCGATGATCATCATGCCGATGGACGCGCCGGGCGTGACGGTGCGCCCGATCGACACGATCGACGGCGACGCGCATGTCAACGAAGTCTTCATCGAGGACGTTCGCGTTCCCGCCCATTACCTGATCGGCGAACCCAACGCGGGCTGGACGCAGGCCAAATATCTGCTCGGCCACGAGCGCACGCACAACGCCTATCTGGGCATGTTGCGCCGGTATCTGGCGCGCATCCCGGCGTTGATCGACGACGAGTTTGGTCGCGGTCTGCCTGCGGTCGAAGCCGGCGAATATCGCCGCCGCCACGCGCGGCTTGCGATCGATGTCGACGCGCTCGAATGGTCGGTGCTGCGCGTGCTGGCGGGCGAGGAAGGCCCGGCGCTGGGCGCCGCAGCGTCGGCGATCTCGATCCGCGGCGCCGCCTATCTGCTGCGCGCCGCCGACCTGGAAATGGCGATCCTCGGGCCGCAGGTCGCGCCACGCTTCGCGCCCGATGACCAGGCGCCGCTGGCCGCCGGAGCACCGCCCGCAGCGGCGGGGCGCACGACCCAATATCTCTATTGGTGGGCGGCGACGATCTTTGGCGGGTCCGACGAGGTGCAGCGCAACATCATCTGGAGCACGCTGTTCCGTTGAAGTGGCGGCGCACGATAGAGAAAGGTCGATCAAGTGGATTTTGCCCCGAGCCAGGAACAGGACATGCTGCGCGACGGCGCGCGGCGCTATCTGGCGGATGATTTTGCCGCCCGGCGTCGCGGCGACCAGCCGACGGCCTGGCAGGGCTATGCCGATCTCGGCTGGCTTGCGCTGCTGGCACCCGAAGATGCGGGGGGGCTGGGCGGCGATATCGAGGATGTGCTGATCCTCGCCGAAGAAATGGGTCGCGCGCTATCGCTCCAGCCTTATGTCGCATCGGCGATCCTCGCGATCGGGCTTGTCGATCTGGTCGCCAGCGGACAGCAGCGCCTCGACCTTCTCGCCGCGATGACGAGCGGCGAACGACGCCTCGCCCCGGCGCTGTACGAACCCGGCCGCCGCTATTCGATCGAGCCCGAGACCCGCGCCGCAGCGTCGGGCGCCGGATATCGATTGTCGGGCGCCAAAAGCCTGATCGCCGGCGGGCCCGGCGCCGACGCGCTGCTTGTTCCGGCTCGGCTCGACGACGGTTCGATCGGCCTGTTTCTGGTCCCGATGGACGTCGCGATGGACGATGCGGCGGTCGCGGCGTCGCATTATGCGACGATCGACGATGGCGGCGCGTCCGACGTCGGGTTCGAACGGCTCGAGCTTGGCCCCGACGCCTTGCTCGGCATCGCGACGCTCGACGCGATCGACGATGTCCTCGACGAAGCGCGACTGGCGCTGTGTGCCGACGCGCTCGGCGCGCTGGAACGCGCGGTTGCGATCACCGCCGACTATCTGAAGACGCGCACCCAGTTCGGCCAGCCGCTTGCCAATTTCCAGGCGCTGCAGCACAGCATCGTCGAGATCCATATCGATGCCGACTCGATCCGCTCCAGCCTTTACAATGCCATCGCCGCCTTTCATCGCGGCGTGCGCGACGACCGGCGGCGCGCGGTATCGAGCTGCTGGGTCAAGACCTTTGACGCGGCGAAAGGGATTGCGGGCATGGCGGTGCATCTGCATGGCGGGATCGGGATGACCACCGAATATCCCGTCGGACATGCGCTGCGCCGCGTGATGGTGTCCGAACGCCGCTTTGGCGACGTCGAGTATCATCTGGCGCGCTACATGGAATTGGCGGGCTAGTCGCCCTTGAACAGCGGGGCGCGTTTCTCGATGAAGGCGAGCACCGCTTCATGGTGGTCGTTCGACGCCATCGTATAGGATTCAAGTCCCGCATGCGCTTCGGCGGTCGCGATCGCCTGACGGCACAGTTCCATGTTGATCGAGCGCTTGGTTGCGCGGATCGCCATCGTCGCGCCGTTCGCCAGCCGGTCGGCATAGGCATCGACTGTCGCGTCGAGCGCGTCGGCTGCAACGGCCTTGTGGATCAACCCGATCGCTTCGGCTTCTGGCGCGGTCAGCGGGTCGCCGGTCAGCAGGTGGTGGCGCGCGCGGGCATAGCCGATCAGTTGCGGCCAGATCAGCGCGCCGCCGTCGCCCGCCGACAGGCCTATCCCGACATGCGGGTCGGCGATGCGCGCATCATTCGACGCGATGACCACGTCGCAAAGCAGCGCCAGCGTCGCCCCCAGCCCCATCGCATGGCCGTTCACCTTCGCGATGATCGGCTTTTCGAGGCTCAGCAGCGAGTGGACGATCGCGGGCGCGCGCGACAGCAATGCGGTGCGCAGCGCCTTGTCCTCGGTCGCCTTCAGCAATCCGGGCAAATCCGCGCCGGCCGAGAAGGCACGCCCCGCGCCGGTCAGGACGATGACATCGCAATCCTCGTCGCGTGCGACGTCCAGAAAGACGTAAGACAGCTCGTCATGGAGCGCGCGGCCCACCGCATTGAGCGGCGGGCTGTCCATCGTCACGGTCAGGACGCGGCCGCGCCGCTCGAACCGGATGAAGGCATATTGCTCGTACATCGCCATGCTCATCTTGTCCGCGTAACCGGCGGCTTGTCATAGGGGTCGCGCAGGAACTGCCGCAAGACCCGGTGAAAACTCGACACCGATCGCTCCTGCACCGGGTTGGTGCGCTCGCCCTTGAAGCCGCGCGATTTGAAGCCCTTCTGGACTTCGGGGATATTCTCGAAGTCCTGACGGAAAATCAGTCCCCAGTCGCCGTCGCGCCAGTCGGCGTAAAATTCGCGTTCGAGCGGCGGTTCCTGTCCGGGACCATAGCGGACGAGCGACCAGATATCGAAGATGCAGCTCTCGGGATCGCGCCCGTTGGGCCGCACGCGGTACCAGAGCACGCCATCGACGAATCCGTGCAGGAAGATGGTGTTGGGGAAGACATGCCAGTCGAGCCCCGACCGCTCGATATAATCCGGGGTCAGCCCCTCTGGCCAACCCGACCCGTCGGCCGCGGCTGCCTCCATCTGGAACTCGGCCCATTTGGTGAGCGTCTCGACCGCCCCGGTCTCGGCGGGCACCTCGTCGCGCACGCGCATCGCCGCCGCATAGTTGCGCGGCGTCAGCATGGTGCGAAGGTCTTCCCTATATTGCTCGGCAAAGGTGACGATATGGTCCTTCATCGGCGGCTCGGGCCGCGCGGGAAGGCGCGGAGACCGGCGGAACGGCAGCGCGCCTTCGGATTCGAACCATGTCTGCGAATGGCGGCCGAATTCGCCGCTGTTCGAATAATCGTCGGTGAATTCCAGCAATTGCGGATGCGCCTGTTGCACATGGTAGAATTCGTTGAAGAAGCCGAGAACGGTCTTCCAGTTCGACGGCATCACGACCGTCTTATACCATTGAAACCGCAGCTTTTCGAATTCGAACTTCTCGCAATAATCGGGCATCGGCGACAGGAAATCGAGCAGCGGCTCGGCGTTCGCGTCCATGTTGATGAAGACGAAGCCGCCCCAGGACTGGCACTGGACTTCGGACAGTTTGATATCCTCGTCCTTCAGGCAGTCGCCCCAGTCGCCCTTGTCGATCACCTTGATGTTCCGCCCATCGAGCCCGAAACGCCAGCCGTGAAACGGACAAACGAACTGCTTGTTGTTGCCGCAACCCTGGGTCAGCCGCCGCGCGCGGTGCGGGCAGACATTGTGATAGGCTTTGATTTCGGTTTCGCTGGCGCGGATGACGACGATCGAATCGTCGACGATATCATAGGTGACATAGTCGCCAACATTCGGAAGCTCTTCGGCGCGGCAAGCCAGTTGCCAGACGAACGGCCAGAGCCTCTCTCCCTCCAGATCGGCAAAATCCTGCGCGTAATATACCTCTTTGGGAACGAAATCGTCGCGCACTTCGTCGGGCGAATATTTGTCGGTCGGCATCGGCGTTCGGGCTCCGGTGCGCCACGCGATTGCGCGACTATTTCCATGGTGCGCCGAGACTAAAATGTGCCGTTCGTAACCGTCTTGATATGCAGCGACAAAATCCCTCCATCGCGCGACACGCGGCAAGCTCGCAAGGGAAAGCCTGCTGCCGGCGTTGCGGAAGCCGTCCTCGACTGTCTGCTCACGTCGAAAAAGGTCCCAAAGCTGCCAGTCTCCAATCGGCCAGAATTCACCAATCTAATGATCGTGCAACGGCTTGTCGGATGGTTCGGATTTCGAGGCCGGAACGACAAATGTCACCGACTTTCCGGTCAGAACTTCATGCTCCGGCGTGGCGAGTTCGATCAGGATCTTGTGCGGACCGGCGGGGAGGCCGTTGACGACGACCGCGCCATTGTCGCCGGCGTCGGCCCACCGCCACGGCAGATCATCGACGCTGACGTGGAGATGCCCGGCGCGCGGCGAAACGTCGACCGCTGCCGCGCCGAAAATCGGCAGGATGCGAAAATTCCTGGTTCGGTAGGGGATGATCGTCGCGCCCCGCGCCAGCGGACCGGCGAGCGGCGGATCGACGAACAGTTCGGCGGGCGGCTCATTTTCTATCGGCACGAATTGCGATGCTTCGCGCCCGGCTTCGGTAGATTGAGCTCCCACGGTCGCGGGCGAAGCGAAAGCAAGGGCGGCGATCAGGATTGCGCGGATCATTCCGATTTCTCCGGCCGGCTGGACACGAGCGTTGCTTCATCGACGGGGACAAGCAGCGGCTTGCCCTTCTCGACGATATAGGTTGCCAGTTCGGCGCCGTTGCCGGCGGTTCGGTTGCGCGCCATATGCGCGACGCCTGCGGGAACGAACAGGACCTCGCCTGCCTTGATCGTGACCGGCGCCTGCCCTTCGAGCTGATATTCCAGCGTGCCCTCGATCACGTAGATGACTTCCTCCCCAGGGTGGCGATGCCAGGGCGCGACCGCGCCTGGAGCGACGTCGATGCGGGCCTGGATGGTCTCGCGACCGTCGATTGAAAGATCATGCCGCTGAAGGTCGGTGCGTGTGACTCCCGCGGGCGGCATCGCCGACGGATTGGCCGGCGCGACGGCGACGAGAATTGCAAAGAGGGCGGTGAAGGTCATCATCGGTTTCCTTATTTGCTGACGGCGTCGGCCGTGGCCGATCGGATTTCCGCGGCGGTCTCGCGCGGGTTCTGGAGATGCGGATAGTGGCCGATTCCAGGAAGGATGCTGATCTTCGAGTCGGCTCGTGCGGCGAATTCTACTCCCATTGCCTTGTCGATATAGATGTCGCGCGCGCCCCAGACGATTTTCACCGGCGTCTGCAGTTTTCCGAGGTTGGCCTCGAAATAATTCTGGTCGCGCGTGAACTGGGCATAATAGCGCGCGAAGGCGTCGGCGGTGGTCAGAGTGCCATGGTTCCACGCCGCGGTCATGTCCGCCTTGAAGATGGCGGAGATCCCGAACTGCTCTTCGGGTTTGAACCCGCGGCGCCATGCGTTTTCGATGATCTCGTCGCGCGTCGCGTTGAACTGGGCGCGGACCTGCTCGCCCGTCTCGGGGGACTTCAGCGCCTGCAACCGCTCCTGCATATAATCCGGCCGGTCGAAGGGCGCGAAGTCGCCGACGATGATTGTCCGGGCGATATCGGGCTCGTCGAGAGCGGCGAGAAGCGCCGGAAGCGCCCCTATGTCGGTCGCATAGATCGTCAGCCTCGACCGGTCGATGCCGGCCTTGTCGATATATTGCCGCAGAACGCGCGCGTAATCGCGCGGACCGTAGCCGAACCTCGCGGCGGAGGGACGCGACGAGAACCCAAAGCCGGGCCAATCGAAGGCGTGCACCTCGAATTCGCCACCAAGTTCGTCGGTCACGCCCTGCCACGCGTGGATCGTTTCGGGGAAGCCGTGCAGCAACAGGACGACGCCTTTCGGATGGGTGCCGCGAACGATCATGTGCCGCAGCGAGATGTCACGATCGATTTCGACATAGCCGATTTCAGTCGTCGTCTTTTGCGTGGTTGCCGACTGAGCGGCGGCGGGAACGATGGAGGCGCCGAGCGCCAGTGCGGCGGCGATGGTCGGCAGGAGTTTCGGCATGAGCCAGATCCTTTCATGGGTCGAAAGCCGCCGCGTCTCGGCCTGTGACGAGCGCGACGGCGTGGGGAGGGTCAGACGATATTGATCTCGACGCCGATGTTGCCGCGCGTCGCTTTCGAATAGGGGCAGATCTGATGCGCGCGGGCGGCAAGCGTTTCGGCCGTGTCGCGGTCGATGCCGGGCAGGCTGACGTTGAGACGCGCCATCAGCGAGAAGCTGCCGTCGTCGAGCGCGAGATCGACTTCGGCATCGATTGCGGCGTCGGCGGGCAGCCGGAGCTTGTGTTCGGCGGCAGCCTTGCCGATCGCGCCGAGGAAGCAGGCCGACCAGCCGGCCGCGAAAAGCTGTTCGGGGTTCGTGCCGGCGCGGGTCGAGCCCGGAGGCGACAATGCGATATCGAGTTCGCCGTCAGAACTGCGCGAGGCGCCGTCGCGGCCGCCGGTGGTGTGGGTCTTGCCCGTGTAAACGATGGTCTGTGACATGATTTTACTCCTGCTATGCTTTGGGGGTCAGGCGGCCAGATATCGGGCCGCAGGGGTGCTGGTGGACAGTTCGCCCGCCATGGCCTGCCGGGCGGTCTCGAAGGCGTGCCAGCGGGATTCGTCGTGAAGGCTGGGGATCGTCGCGAATTCGCCGCGCGCAAGGCCGGACAGTGCCGCGTCGACCAACTGGTCGGCGCGCATGACGATCTCGCCGGGCAGATGCTCGACGGGCGTGCCGGCGATGTCCCAGAAATCGGTCGCGGTAGCGCCGGGAAGAACGACCTGGACCTTGACGCCCGTGCCATCGAGGTCGCGGTGCAGGTTCTGACTGAAGGCGAGGACAAAGGCCTTTGTTCCGCCATAGACGCCGTTCAGCACCTCGGGCGCCACTGCGACGATCGAGGCGATGTTGACGATCGTACCCCGGCCGCGCGCCACGAACGCGGGTACGACGGCATAGGTGAGGCGCATCAACGCTTCGACGTTGAGCGATACCATGGCGCTCATCGTGTCGACATCGGCGTCGAGCGCCCGGGCAGTCGATCCGATGCCGGCGTTGTTGACCAGCAGGGTGATGTTGCGATCGTTCGCCAGCCGTGCTTCGACGAGGCGAAGGTCGCCGGGGTTCGCCAGGTCGGCGGGCAGCGTGTCGATCCGTCGGCCCGTCGCGGTCCGGATCGCCTTCGCCACCTGTTCGAGCTTGTCGGCATTGCGCGCCACAAGGATCAGGTCATGGCCTTGGCGGGCCAGGCGGTCGGCGTATAGCGCGCCGATCCCGCTCGACGCGCCGGTGATGAGGGCAGTGCCCTTTGCTTCGTTCATCGCTCTTCCTCTTCAACAAGGGATGGATGCCGGCCGGCCGGGATGGACGGGGCGGACCAGAGCGATTTAGTCGGGCGGGAAAATGCCGGTAGCGGGCGAAAGCGAGAGCGAGCCTCTCAATCCGGGCAAGGCCGGGTCAGGCGCAGTCTAAGCCCGTGCATGCGGCGCGCAGTCGCGGTGTCGTCCAGTCGATGAAGGCGCGCACTTTCAGCGGGAGCAGCCCTTGGCGAGGATAGACGATATGCACCGGACGCGGTTCGCTGTCGCCGTCGGGAAGGACGCGCACCAGCGTACCCGACTGGATCTGCCCCGATAGCTGATAATCGAAGAGGCGCGCGATCCCGACACCGCCGAGTGCTGCGGCGAGATTGCCCGCAGCGCTGTTGACGGTGATGCGCGGGCGGGGGGAGCAGATCATGTCCTCGCCGTCGACGCAGTAGGTCCAGAACATTTGCTGGGTGCCGAACAGGACGCCGTCGTGCTCGGAAAGCTCGCGCGGATCGGTCGGTGTGCCGCGCCGTTCGAGATAATCGGGGCTGGCGCAGGTGATCAGACGAAAGGCACCCGCCTTGACCGCATAAAGCGCGCTATCGGCCAGATGGCCGAGGCGGATCGCGACGTCGACCTGTTCGTCGATCATATGGACGAGCCGATCGGATGTTACGAGCTTCAGCGTGACTTCGGGATATTCCGCCATGAATGACAGCGCGATCGGCATCACATGAAGGGCGCCAAACTCGACCGGCATGGTGACGGTCAGTTCGCCGCGCGGGGTGCTATATTCGCCCGATGCGCGCCGCTCGGCGTCGTCGAGGTCGGCGATGATCCGCCGCGCGGCTTCGACATAGTCGCGGCCGGCGTCGGTGAGATGGATGTTGCGGCTGGTACGAACGAGGAGATTGGTCCCGAGATGTCGTTCGAGCTCGGCGACCTTGCGGCTGACGCTGGGGAGCGGCGCGTTCAGCTTGCGGCTTCCCGCCGAGAGACTGCCTGCGTCAACCACCGCCAGAATGACCCGCATGGCGTCGAGCCGATCCATGTCGCTTCCTCTTTTGCTAGGCACGCTGAATAGCGGATTTTCCCCGGTCGATATAGCGCGAAGCACCCGCCATCGGCAGCCGATGGCGGGTGAAGCGCGCGCGGCGTCCTGGCTCAGCCTGGAGGACCGGCAAGTTTCTTGCGGTATTCGGCGACGGGCATTCCGCCCCAGCCCCAATCTTCCATCTCGACTTCCTGAAAGATGACCCACGTCCATTCGGGCGGCTTTTTGAGCACGTCGAACAGGACCTGGCTCATACCCTTGTAGATGGCGGCTTTTTGCTCGGCAGTCACATGGTCGACGCCGGCTTCGGTGCCTTCCTTGGTGACCTGTACGGTTACGATCGGCATGATCTGTCTCCTCTCGCGCCCGGTCAGTGGCCGGCCGACTGGCCGCCATCGACATGGAGGATTTCGCCCGTCACGAAACCGGCGTTTTCCAGATATAGCACGGCCTCGACGATGTCCGAAATATCGCCCATGCGGCCGACCGGGTGTAGCGCCGACAGGAAGTCGTGCGTTTCGGCGGTGTGCATCGGCGTCTTGATCACGCCTGGCGACACCGCATTCACGCGGATCCCGCGCGTCGCATATTCGATCGCCAGGCTCTTGCTCGCGGCGTTGATCCCGCCTTTCGACAGCGATGCGAGGACCGATGGCACCTGCGACAGGGCATGATCGACAAGGCTGGTCGTGATGCTGACCACATGCCCGCGGCCAAGCTTTTCCATCGCCGCGATCGCAGCCTGGGTGATGTAGTAGAAGCCGTGGATATTGGTCGACACGACATCGGCATATTGCTGCGCACTGTAATCGGTGAACGCACCGGCGAGGAAGATGCCGGCGTTGTTCACCAGCGTGTCGACCCGACCGAACGTTTCCATTGCCGCTGCGATGACGCGCGGACCGGTTTCGGGATCGCCGATGTCGCCCGCGATGGCCAGTACGTCGGGGTTGGTCGACGGCTGGATCGAGCGCGAGGTCGCGACGACGCGATAGTTGCGATCGAGATAGGCGCCCACGAGGGCAGCGCCGATTCCCTGCGATGCGCCGGTGATGACGACGACTTTCTTTCCGTTGCTCATGATATTTGGCCTTCCTTGTCTTGCGATTATGCGGGCCAAATTCCTTGGTCCGGCCGGCGCATCTCGCGTCGACAGGGGCCATTTAGGTCAGGTCAGTTTCGGCGATAATCCAGATAGAGCGGCAAACATTATGCCGGATATCGGGATAATGGTCAGAGCGCCTCGGCGTCGAGCGCCAATCGGGAAAAGGCGGCACGCAGGCGCGGGGCCGCGAAATCAATGAACGCGCGCACTTTGGGCACGGCACGCCGTCCGGCGGGTGTCAGCAGATGCGCCGGCTGAACGGCGGGTTCGGCATCGGCCAGCACGACTTGCAGGCGGCCCTTCTGCACCTCTTCCGCAACATGATAGGAATAGACCCGCGTGAGCCCGCCGCCCGCGGCCGCCGAGGCCACCGCGGCGCGCACGCTGTTGACGATGAGGCGGGGCGCGAAGTGGACCGTGCGCAGCGGGCCCGGCTTGCCGGCGGAAGCGAAGGCCCAGGATTCAAGACCGAAATGGGTCAGCGAGATGATTTGATGTCCGACAATATCACCGGGTTCGGCGATGGGCGGGTGCTGAGCCAGATAGTCCGGCGCCGCGACAATTACCCGGCGCACCCCGTCTCCGACACGCGTTGCAAGCAGCGAGGAGTCGGGCAGTTCGGCGACACGGAGAGCGATATCGACGCCCTCGTCGATGAGGTTGACCGACCGGTCGACCAGTAACAGGCGGGCGGTGACCAGCGGATAGGCGTCGAGGAAGTCGTCGAGGATGGGGCGCAATATTTCCTCGCCGCTGATCGGCGGCGCCGTCAGCGTCAACAGGCCGCGCGGTGCCGCGCGCTCGCCGCCGGCGAGCAGGTCCGCCTCTTCGAGTTCGGCAAGGATGCGGCGGCACGACGCGACATAATGCTGGCCCGTTTCGCTGAGACGGATGCTGCGTGTGGTGCGATGGAGCAGTTCGGCTCCGACATGCGTCTCCAGTGAAGCGATAGCGCGGCTGATGGCGGTCGGTGAACGGCGCAGACGCCGCGCGGCGCCCGCGAGGCTGCCTTCATCGACCGCCGTCACAAATATCTTCATCGCATCGATGCGGTCCATTGCCCGTCCGAACATAGGTTCAACTTGCATACGCTACAGGGGGGCGAGCGATCGGTCGAGCGTCGAACGTCTGTTCCGCTCTCGGTCCTGCCCGCCGCTTGCAAAAGAGAAACCTGCTAGCAGATTTGTGCGCTGCAGCGTAAGGGCGCGAGAATGAGGATCGCGATCATCGATACCAGTACCACGCGCGCCGCCATCATTTCGGATGGTCTGCGCGAGGCCGGTCTCGACGACCTGGTGCTGATCGATCCGGCGGGAGCCGTCGTTGCGCAAATCGAAGCCGCGCAGCCCGAAGTCATCCTCGTCAATCTCGAAAACCCCAGCCGCGACCTGCTCGAGGATTTCTTTGCGATGTCGCGTGCCCTCGCGCGCCCGATCGCGATGTTCGTCGACCAGAGCGATGCCGAAGCGACTGGAGCCGCGATCGACGCGGGCGTGTCGGCCTATGTCGTCGACGGTCTTTCGAAGCAGCGCATCAAGCCCGTCATCGACCTGGCCGTGCGGCGGTTTCAGGCCTTTTCCCGGCTACAGCGCGAACTCGACGAAGCCAAAAATGCCCTGGCCGAGCGCGCGACGATCGATCGCGCAAAGGCGATCCTGATGCGACGCCGCGCGATCGACGAACCCGCTGCCTATGCGCTGCTGCGCAAACAGGCGATGAGCACCAACCGCCGCATGGCCGAGATTGCCGAGGCGATCGTCACGAGCGACGCGCTCTTGGGAGACATCGAATGAGCGCCGAGACATTCCGCATCGGCTTCCTGCCGCTGGTCGATGCCGCGCTGCCGATCCTCGCGCATGAACTGGGTTTCGCTGCACGCGAAGGGATCAGCATCGAACTGGTTCGTGACATGACCTGGGCAACGGTGCGCGACCGGCTGCTCTATGGCCACACCGACGCGGCGCACATGATCGCGCCGCTGGCGATCGCGACCGCGCTCGGGCGCGACCGGCCCGCGGTCCCGATGGCGGTGCCATTCGTGCTCGGGCTCAACGGCAATGCGGTGACGTTTTCGACCCAGCTCGCCCGGGATGTCGGACTGGGCGAAACGCTGGGCGATCCGGCCGTTATCGGCGCGGCGCTGCAGCGCGTGGCAGCAGCGCGAAAAATCGCGGGAACGCCGCTGCGCTTCGGCGTCGTCCATCGCTATTCCAGCCATAATTACATGCTGCGATACTGGCTCGCGGGGGTGGGAATCCGTCCCGACACCCATATCGACATCGTTGTCACCAGCCCGCCCTTTGCCGCCGACGCGCTTGCAGTCGGCGAAGTCGATGGCATCTGCGTCGGCGAGCCTTGGAATTCGATCGCGGTCGAGCGCGGCGTCGGCCATATCGCGCTCGCGACCGCGCAGATCTGGCGGCGCGGCGTCGAGAAAGTGCTCGCGATGCGCGAGGCGGTTGCCGATGAACGGCGCGATGCGGTCGAGGCGCTGCTGCGCGCGCTCCACGCCGCCGCCGCCCATTTCGTCCAGCCCGGCACGGCAGAGGAAAGCGCACGGATTCTGGCGCGGCCCGAATATCTGGACGCGCCGCGCGATGCGGTGTTGCGCGCGATCACCGATCACATCCGCCTCGTCCCCGGCGGCGAACCGATCCACTATCCCGATTTCATGTTCCAGCACCGCGAAGCGGCGAATTTCCCATGGCGCAGTCAGGCCGCGTGGCTCTATTCGCAGATGCTTCGCTGGGACCGGGTTCCCTATTCCGCCGTGGATGCTACGACCGCCACGGCGGTGTTCCGTCCCGACATCTATCGCGCCGCGCTGGCGGGGTCGGGGGCGCCCCTTCCCGGCGCCAGTTCAAAGCTCGAAGGCGGCATCGATGAGCCCCTCGGCGCCGGCTCGGTGCAGGGGCGCCTGCTCCTCGGCAGCGACCGTTTCTTTGACGGTCGTGCGTTCGATCCCGACGATATTCAGGGTTATCTTGCTGATCTTCCCTGAGTTTCCGATTATGCTGCACCTGCGAAATAACCGCTTGCGGCCGCGCCGCGAATCAGGCAGTCTTGACGCACTCGGCAAGGATGCCGGGGCAGGATAAAGCGACTACGGCTCCAACGACGGGACCGGTTCGCGCGGCAGGTGGGGAGCCTTTCCCCGCACTCCAACAGGCAATGAAGCCGTCAGGATGCGCCCGCGTGGTCGCCGTCCTGGCGGCTTTTTTATTGCCCGTCGCACAAGGGGACGGACGATGACGAATGGGACAAGCGGCGCCGGCGCCGGGGCAAAAACGGGTTTCTGGGCCAGCGGGCACTGGCCGACGCTGGTCGCGGCGTTTCTGTATTTCGACCTCGCCTTCATGGTGTGGGTCATCCTGGGGCCGCTCGCGCCGGCGATTTCGGAAGATCTGGGCCTGACCCCGGCTCAAAAGGGCCTGATGGTAGCGGTGCCGACGCTTGCGGGGGCGCTGCTGCGCGTCGTCAACGGGCTGCTCGTCGATCGCATCGGGCCGAAGCGTTCGGGCGCGATCAGCCAGCTGGTGGTCATCGCGGGACTGTTCATGGCCTGGGTCATGGGGGTTCACAGCTTTGGAGGCACGCTCGCGCTCGGGGTGATACTGGGTTTTGCTGGCGCCAGTTTCGCGATCGCGCTGCCGCTCGCCAGCCGCTGGTATCCGCCCGAGCATCAGGGCAAGGCGATGGGCCTTGCCGGCATGGGCAATTCGGGAACCGTGCTCGCGGCGCTGTTCGCGCCCGGTCTTGCCAAGCTGTTCGGCTGGAACGCGGTGCTGGGGCTCGCCTGCATCCCGCTGACGATCGTCTTCTTCGTGTATCTCGCGATGGCGAAAGACGCGCCGAACGCGCCCGCGCCGAAGAAGCTGGCGCATTATTTCGAACCGCTCAAGACCGCCGACGCCTGGTGGCTGATGGCCTTCTATTCGGTCACCTTCGGCGGCTTCGTCGGGCTTGCCGCATCGCTGCCGATCTATTTCACCGATCAATTCCATCTGACCCCGGTGATGGCCGGCTATTGCACTGCGGCCTGCGTTTTCGCCGGATCGCTGGTGCGGCCGATGGGCGGCGCGCTCGCCGACCGGATCGGCGGAGTGCGCGCGTTGATGGCGGTGTTCGTCGTCGCGGCGCTCGCCCTCGCCGGGGTGCCCCAGGCCGACACGCTGCCCGCCGCGCTCGGCCTGTTCGTGATCGCGATGCTCGCACTGGGCACCGGCAACGGGTCGGTATTCCAGCTCGTGCCGCAACGCTTTTCGGCCGAGATCGGCGTGATGACCGGGCTGGTCGGCATGGCGGGCGGGGTCGGCGGCTTCTACCTCGCCTCCTCGCTCGGCTTCGCCAAGCAGTGGAGCGGCAGCTTCGCCCCCGGATTCTACATCTTCGCCGGACTTGCGGTGGTCGCGCTGGTCGGGCTGCTGTTCGTGAAAAGCCAGTGGCGGGCAACCTGGGGCGCGGCCGAAGGCGTGCGGATCTGATCATGACCCGCACCCTCATCTTCCTGCTGGCGCTGGCGCCGGCCGGGGCCGCGCATGCCCAGGACCTGGTCCTGAAACCGCTCGGCGAAGCACGGCTGCGTCATGAAAGCGTCGACCAGGACGGGTTGGCGCGCAACGCCGACGCCCTGACCCTGCGCATCCGCGCCGGGGTCGAGGCGAAGGCAGGGCCGTGGTCGGCGCTGGTCGAAGGGCAAGGCAATCTGCCGATCATCGACGATTATTTCGATGGTCTCCATGGCCCCCCGACCCGCCCGATCGTTGCCGACCCCGATACCATCGCCCTTGCTCGCGCACAGGTTCGTTACGCCTCGCCCGGCTTTGCGATGACCGCAGGTCGCCAGCGTCTCGCGTTCGACGACGAACGCTTCGTCGGCGGCGTCGGCTTCCGCCAGAACGGCCAGAGCTTCGACGCGGTGCGCGCCGAGATCACGCCCCTCAAGGGTGTGAAAGCCGACATCGCCTATGCGTGGAGCGTTCGCACCATCTGGGGCATCGACGGCGCAGGCGCGCGGCAACAGGCGGTGTCGGGCGACAATATCCTTGGCAACGTCAGCGCGCAGACGCCGGCCGGCAAGCTCAGCGGCTTCGCGTATCTGATCGACCAGGACGAAGCCGCGATGCAGGGTTTCCGCATGTCGAGCCAGAGCTATGGCGCCCGGCTCGACGGATCGAAGCCGATCGGCAAGGCGAAGATCGCGTGGCAGCTGAGCTATGCCCGCCAGTCGGACTGGCACCGCAATCCGAACGCTTACAGCGCCGACTATTACCTGGCCGATGTCGCGGTCGATTTCGGCGGCCCGCGGATCGGCGCGGGCTATGAAGTGCTGGGCGCTGCCGACGGGATTGCCCTGACCAGCTTCCAGACCCCGCTCGCGACGGGCTTCAAATTTCAGGGCTGGGCCGACAAGTTCCTGGTTACCCCGCCCGACGGCGTGCGCGATCTTTATGCGAACGCGGGCTGGGGCTGGAAAATGCTCGGCCCGCTGAAGGCCGTGACGGTGCAAGCCGCCTATCACGCCTATCGCAGCGACCGCGCGAGCCGGACCTATGGCGACGAGATCGACCTCCTCGCCAGCGCGAAGCTCGGCAAGATCGCCGGCTCGGTGCGCTACGCGCGCTACGACGCCGACAGCTTTGCCACCGACACCGACAAATTTTGGCTCCAACTGGACTGGATGCTCTGATGGAACATCACCCCCTGAAGCCCGCAGCCGACACCCGCGATCATCTGGTCGTGATCGGCAACGGCATGGCGGGCTGCCGCGCGGTCGAGGAGTTGCTCGCGCGCGACGCCGACCGTTACCGCGTGACGATCTTCGGCGCCGAGCCGCGGGTCAACTATAACCGCATCATGCTCTCGCCGGTGCTCGCGGGCGAAAAGAGCTTCGACGACATCGTGATCAACGATGCCGACTGGTATGCGGCGAACGGCATTGCGCTGGTCGCGGGCGACCCGGTGGCGGCGATCGACCGCGCGGCAAGGACCGTGACTACGCGCAGCGGCACGGTCGAAAGCTATGACCGGCTGCTGATCGCGACGGGCTCCGATCCGTTCATCATCCCGGTACCGGGCAAGGACCTGCCCGGCGTCATCGCCTTTCGCGACATGGACGATGTCGACACGATGCTCGCCGCGGCCGATGCTGGTAAAAAAAGCGGGGGCGGCGATGCCGTGGTGATCGGCGGCGGGCTGCTCGGGCTCGAGGCGGCGCACGGCCTCAGCCTGCGCGGGATGAAGGTCACCGTCGTCCACCTGATGCCGACGCTGATGGAGCGCCAGCTCGACGAAGCGGCGGGATGGCTGCTCAAACAGGCGCTCGAAGCGCGCGGCCAGACGATCCTGACCGGCGCCGACACCGCGGCTATCGTCGGCGACGGCAAGGTCGAGGGGGTGAAGCTCAAGGACGGCACCCTGATCCCTGCCAGCCTTGTCGTGATGGCGGTCGGTATCCGTCCCTCGGTCGCCCTCGCACGCGATGCCGGCCTCGCGGTCGGGCGCGGCATCCAGGTCGACGATCATATGGTCACCAGCGACCCCGCCGTCCTCGCGGTCGGCGAATGCGTCGAGCATGACGGACAGGTTTACGGCCTGGTCGCGCCCTTGTGGGATATGTGCCGCAGCCTCGCCGACGGGCTGGTCGAAAGGCCGACCGGCTATCGCGGCTCGGTGACCTCGACCAAGCTCAAGGTGTCGGGGATCGACGTCTTTTCGGCGGGTGATTTCTCGGGCGGCGACGGGTGCGAGGATATCGTGCTGCGCGACGCCAGTCGCGGCGTCTACAAGCGCGTCATCGTCAAGGAAGACCGCATCATTGGCGCGGTGCTCTATGGCGATACCGCCGACGGCGGCTGGTATTTCGACCTGCTGAAAAAGCAGGAGGATGTCTCGAACCTTCGCGACCTGTTGATCTTCGGCCAGTCCTTCGCCTCGGGAGGGGGCGCCGCGGACCCTAAGGCCGCCGTTGCGGCGCTCTCGGACGATGCCGAGATTTGCGGCTGCAACGGCATCACCAAGGGCCAGGTCGTCTCGTGCATCGCCAAGGGTGCACACAGCCTCGATGCGGTGCGCGCTACCTGCAAGGCATCGGCAAGCTGCGGCAGCTGCACCGGGCTCGTCGAAAATCTGCTCGCGCTGACACTCGGCGACGAGGTGCAGGCGGGGCCGAAGACGATGTGCAAATGCACCAGCTTCGGCCATGACGACGTCCGCCGCGAGATCGTCGCGCAGACGATGCGCTCGATCCCCGAGGTGATGCAGAAACTGCACTGGACGACCCCCGACGGCTGCTCCTCGTGCCGTCCGGCGCTCAACTATTACCTCCTCTGCGCGCTCCCCGGCGGTTATGTCGACGACCAGCAGAGCCGGTTCGTCAACGAACGGCTGCACGCCAATATCCAGAAGGACGGCACATATTCGGTCGTCCCCCGGATGTGGGGCGGGCTCACCAACCCGACCGAGCTGCGCGCGATCGCCGACGTCGTCGAAAAATTCAATGCGCCGATGGTCAAGGTCACCGGCGGCCAGCGGCTCGATATCTTCGGGATCAAGAAGGAGGATCTGCCCGCAGTCTGGGCCGACCTCAACGCCGCGGGGATGGTATCGGGGCACGCCTATGGCAAGGCGCTGCGCACCGTGAAGACGTGCGTCGGGTCCGAATGGTGCCGCTTCGGCACGCAGGATTCCACCGGGCTGGGTGTCAAGATCGAGCGGATGAGCTGGGGCAGCTGGATGCCGCACAAGTTCAAGATCGCGGTGTCGGGCTGCCCGCGCAATTGCGCCGAGGCGACGATCAAGGATTTCGGCATCGTCTGCGTCGACAGCGGCTACGAACTGCATGTCGGCGGCAATGGCGGCATCCACGTCCGCGTCACCGATCTCCTGTGCAAGGTCGCGACCGAGCAGGAGGCGATGGATTACTGCGCCGCCTTCATCCAGCTCTACCGCGAGGAAGCCCGCTATCTCGAACGCACCGCGCCATGGATCGAACGCGTCGGGGTCGATTATGTGAAGGCGCGGATCGCCGACGACGATGCCGGTCGCGAGGCGCTGCGCGCTCGCTTCCTCTATGCCCAGAGCTTTTCGCAGGACGACCCCTGGGCGCAGCGCGCCGAAGGTGCCGAGGCCGAACATCATGCGCCGATGGCGCGCTTCACCCCACAGGAGGGCGCTTTGAAAGAGGAGGTTGGGGTATGACCGGCGACTGGCTCGATATCGGCTGGGTCGATGAGATTCCTGTCCGCGGCAGCCGCACCGTTCAGGTCGCGGGCGGCGACGACATCGCCGTCTTTCGTACGGCCGAGGGCAAGGTCTTTGCACTGCGCGACCGCTGCCCGCACAAGCATGGGCGCCTCAGCCAGGGGATAGTCCACGGCGGTGCGGTCGCCTGCCCGCTGCACAATTGGCGGATTTCGCTGTCGACCGGCGAGGCCCTCGGCGACGACAAGGGCTGCACGCCGATTGTCCCCGTCAAGATCGACGCCGGCCGCGTGCTGATCTGCCGCGCGAGCACGCTGAAGGCAGCGGCGTGACATTTGCCCCCTCCATCATGTTCCCCCGCGAAGGCGGGGGCCCATCACCTGTGGTGCCCATGTTCAACGACCCTCGGTTCCATGCCGCCCGGGCAGGCGATGGACCCCCGCCTGCGCGGGGGAACGGCCATGGCAATGGGCGAACCAAATGACCGCGATCCGCACCACCCACGCCTATAGCGGCGTGACATTTGCCCCACCCTTTGCGTTCCCCCGCGAAGGCGGGGGCCCATCGCCTGCGGTGTCCATGTTCAACGACCCCCTGTTCCATGCCGCCCGGGCAGGGGATGGACCCTCGCCTGCGCGGGGGAACGGCCATGGCAATGGGCGGGCCAAATGACCGCCATCCGCACCACCTGCGCCTATTGCGGCGTCGGCTGCGGTATCCGCGCGACGGTGACGGGCGCGCGGACGGTCGAAATCGCGGGCGACCCTGACCACCCCGCCAACCGCGGGAAGCTCTGCTCGAAGGGCACCCATCTGGGCGAGACTGTCGGCCTCGAAGGCCGCCTGCTCGCGCCCATGATCGGCCAGAAGCGCGCGAGCTGGAACAAGGCGCTCGATCTTGTCGCGAAACGCTTCAAGGAGACGATTGCGCGCCATGGTCCTGGCAGCGTCGCCTTCTATGTCTCGGGCCAATTGCTGACCGAGGATTATTACGTCGCCAACAAGCTGATGAAGGGGTTCATCGGCACCGCGAACATCGACACCAATTCGCGGCTCTGCATGTCGAGCGCGGTCGCCGGCCATATGCGCGCGTTCGGCGAGGACATCGTGCCTGCGACCTATGACGATCTCGACGCGGCGGACCTGATCATACTGGTCGGCAGCAACACCGCCTGGTGCCACCCGATCGTCTATCAGCGCATCCGCACACGCTGCGATGCGGGTGCGAAGCTTGTCGTCATCGATCCGCGGCGCACCGAAACCGCCGAGGAAGCCGACATCCACCTCGCGATCCGCCCCGGCAGCGACGTCGCGCTGATGAACGGCCTGCTCCAGCATTGCCGCGATGCGGGCGCGGTCGACGAGGAATATCTTGCCGCGCATGTCGCGGTGCCCGCGGATTTCTGGCACCAGCTTGGGGAGGGGAACGACCTGTGGTCGGTAGCACGGACATGCGAAGTGCCGGCTGCCGACCTCAGGCGTTTCTATGAGCTGTTCGCCGCCACGCCGCGCACCGTCACGATGTTCAGCCAGGGGATCAACCAGTCTACGTCGGGGACCGATCAGGTCAACGCGATCACCAACCTGCACCTCGCCACCGGCCGCATCGGCAAACCCGGCGCGGCGCCCTTCTCGATCACCGGGCAGCCCAATGCGATGGGCGGGCGCGAGGTGGGCGGACTTGCCTCGACCCTTGCCGCGCATATGGATTTTGCGCCCGAGAACCGCGCCCGGGTCCAGCGTTTCTGGGCCGCCCCCGCGATGGCCGAAAAGCCCGGCCTGAAAGCGGTCGATATGTTCCGCGCGATCGGCGAAGGCCGGATCAAGGCGCTGTGGGTAATGGCGACAAACCCCGCGGTGTCGATGCCCGACGCGAACAGCGTGCGCGACGCGCTTGCCACCTGCCCCTTCGTCGTCGTCAGCGACGTCATCGAACAGACCGACACCGGCGCCTTTGCACACGTCCGTTTGCCGGCCGCGGCATGGGGGGAAAAGGACGGCACCGTCACCAACAGCGACCGCACGATCAGTCGCCAGCGCGCGCTGTTCCCGCTGCCCGGCGAGGCGATGCCCGACTGGTGGATCGTCAAGGAAGTCGCCCGGCGGATGGGATGGAAGAACGCCTTCGCCTATGACCGGCCCGTCGACATCTGGCGCGAGCATTGCCGCCTGTCGACCTATGACAATGATGGCAGCCGCCGGTTTGCGCTGTCCGGTGCAGCGCCCGGCGGTCATGCTGCCTATGACGATATGGCGCCCTTTCGTTGGGGCGGCGATCAAATCTTTTCCGACGGGTCCTTTCCCACCGACGACGGGCGCGCGCGTCTGGTTCCGGTGGTTCAAAAAAGCCTGCCCGCGCCGCTCGCCAAATGGCCGCTGACGCTCAATACCGGCCGTTACCGCGACCAGTGGCACAGCATGACGCGCACCGGCCTCGCGCCCAAGCTGGCGCGCCATCGCGAGGAGCCGCTGGTCGAGGTGCATCCGGGCGATGCGTCGCGGCTCGGGCTGACCGACGGCGGCCTTGCAAGCGTCGAGACCCCGCAGGGCGGCAGCATCTATCGCATCCAGGTCAGCGCCGGCCAGCGCCCCGGCGAACTGTTCGTCCCGATCCACTGGACCGACCGGACGTCGAGCGGCGGGCGCACCGGCCTGCTCTCGCGCCCGCTCGTCGACCCCGTCTCGGGCCAGCCGGGTTTCAAGCGGACGCCCGCATCGATCGCGGCAGTCGCCACGAAATGGCGCGGTTTCCTGTTGCTGGCGCACGAACTCGACGCTCCCCCGAAATGCCTGTGGGCGACGCGGGTCGCGGTCCCTTCGGGCACGCTGTGGGAACTCGCCGGCAACGGCGACTTCAAGGCCATCGAGGCCCTGCTCCCACGCGGCGAGCGGATCGAGGCGCAGGATGCCGCGCGCGGGACGCGCCGCGTCGCCGTCGTTGCGCGCGGCCGCCTTGCCGCCGCGCTGTTCGTCACCGAAAGCGGCGAACTGCCCCCGCGCGACTGGCTGATCGCACAACTCACCGCCCCCGATGTCGCTCCGACATTGCTGGCCGGCCGCGCCCCCGGCGCGCAGGCCGACCGTGGTCCGGTCATCTGCGTCTGCTTCGACATCGGTATGAAGACGATCGCGGCGGCCATCCGCGACCAGGGGCTCGCCGACGTCGCCGCGATCGGCGCCGCGATCGGCGCCGGCACCAATTGCGGGTCGTGCCGTCCGGCCCTCGCAAGAATATTGGCGGAGGAGACGAGCGATGCAGCCTGACGATTTCGCGCCCGGTACGGTCTGGCTGGTCGGCGCCGGACCCGGTGACGCCGAATTGCTGACGATGAAGGCGGTGCGCCTGATCGAACGCGCCGACGTCATCTTTCACGATGCCCTCGTCGGCGACGCCGTGCTCGCCTTGATCCCGCCGAGCACCGAGCGCGTCAGCGTGGGCAAGCGTTCCGGTCATCATTCGAAAGATCAGCAGACAATCAACCCAATGCTCATCGACGCTGCCGCGGCTGGCAAGAGGGTGGTGCGCCTGAAAGGCGGCGACCCGTCGATTTTCGGCCGTTCGACCGAGGAGCTCGGCGCGCTCCGTGCCGCCGGCTTCCCCGTCCGCATCTGCCCCGGGATTACGACCGCCTGCGCCGCCGCCGCCTCAGCCGGGATTTCGCTCACGCTCCGCGGGGTCGCGCGCGACGTCCGCTTCGTCACGGCGCACAGCAAACGGGGCGCGGCGCTCGATATCGACTGGGACTCGTTGGCGCGCGGCGGCTCGACGCTTGCCTTCTACATGGGCCGCGACGCGGCGGCCGAGATCATGCGCGGCCTCATGCGGGCGGGCATGCCCGGCGAAATGCCGGTGATGATCGCCTGTCATGTCAGCGCCCTGGACGAACGGCGACTGGCGACGCGGCTCGATCTGCTTGAACTGGCGACCAGATCCTTCGCTGCTGCTGCTCCGACGTTGATTCTGGTCGGCAAAGCCCTGGCCATGGCGGAGCTCGTGCCCGCCAGTGTCCCGGATATGGCGCGGACGAGGCATCACTGACGTTACCTCATTCGCTTTTGTGGCAGCAGATGCACAGCTAATTGCCATTCATTTCCTGCGGCGACGGTCACCATCGCCGCGAGCGATGGCTTCGGCGCCGGCGAGCGTGATGTCAGCGCCGCCGCGCTGAAAAACTCCGGGCGTCAGGGCATTCGGACGATCAGGTCGAATGCCGACGCCTTCGAATTCGCGGCCGTCGGGGAACGAGTGGCGGCGCGGGCCAACCCACAGCTTCATGCCGTTGCCCCAGTCGGTGAAACGCGGCTGACCGCTCGACCCTGCAGTGACCTCGCCGACAAGTATCGCGCGTCCGCTTATCGAGGACGACATCGCGAAATCTTCGCACGCCGAAGCGCAACCATGATCGGCGTGACGCGCGCTGGCGGCATCGTGAGCGGGTGCGTTCGTTCGAAGCCCTTTTGGTCGATCGGACCCTGTTCGGTTCTGCTGCCGGGGGCCGATGGTTTGCGGTGGCGTTCGCGAAGTCACCGACGGCGCGATTCCGGATCAACGGTAGCCGGCATCGATCAAGGGACCGATCCCATTTGGCCTTCCGTCGGGCTGGGCGGGATGGTGTCGATCGCTTCAACGAACCCGGCAAGAAAGGCGCCGAGGCGCGTGTCTGGGTCAAAGGCCGCGGCGATCGCGCGATAGCCTTGGACGCGCCGGTTCTCGATCGGGCTTGGGAAGCCAAGATCATAGAATTTTTGGCGAATCCGGTTGACCATCACTTTGAGCGATCCGGACGTGCAACCGACCTCGGCGGCCAGCCGGTGATAAGCGACAAATTCCCCGCGCCGTCGCAGCAGCACGAAGAGTATCTTCATCTGCGTCGACCCGCGCTGGCCCAGCCGCGAAAGCTGGTGCCAGGCAATGACGCTTTGGGGCAGCATCGGCTCGCGAAAGGGCGAATGGCCGGACTCGCCGGAAAATGCGTCCGCTCCCGTAGCGCCCGCCCCCGCGGTATCCGCCATGTCCGAACTGCCCGCCAATGCGCCCGGCGACGCAGCATCAACGCCGCAATCCGGCGCGATTTTCCGCGCGCGGATATAGGGCGACCACCATGCGGCAAGGGCCGGGTCGCAGCGCGATTTGATCGCGTCGATAGCGACACCCGAGAAATAATATCCGTCCTGGAACGTCGCGAGATGATCGCGAAGGCCCAGTTCCGACAGAGCCCTTCTGATCTGCGATATCATCACGAACATGCTCTGCCGACTGGTATTGAGTCGGCGTGCCAGGCTTTCCCGGCTTTGCCATTGATCGGGCCGCTGCATCAGAAGGAGCAAAAGCTGGGCGCATTTGGGATAAGGAAGGCCGAGCGCGAGCCTGAGTTCGAGCGCCGCTATTGCGCCGTCGCGGTTCCCGGCGCCGGCGAGGCGTCGGCTCTCGTCGGCGAGGATCGTGATCTGATCGGCTATCGTGAGCAGTTCGCCCGACGCATCGACGCTTCTGAACATCGCAATGTCGCGAATCGCATCCGCGAGGCCGTGCAGCGACGCCGGGCGAACCGTCCGGCTTTCTGCCCGTGCCTGATAGCCCGTCTTCACATACACCTGTGCCTCGCTCGTCGAAGTCCACGTCGGAAGAGCCGGGAAAGCTCGCCGCAAAACAGCCCGAGGCTGACGCCATTGCCGCGCCAAACGCCGCGCCGACACCGCCCCGGAAGCCGGGAAAGGTGCAGACTTCGGCTCCCCTATCCTTCGGCTTGGCCGCGATACTGGGGCCCGGAGGCGCCGCGAGACATTCTCCCGATGATCAAATATTTAAGCGTTCCGGCCGGGGATCCTGCCCTAACGGCTAGGCCGCCCACCTGCTGCGCCTTAGATGGGGCGGCATCCTCAACGCCATCGACCACAGCGCCGCGCCGAACTGGTTATCCATAATGTCATTATGAGTGTCCGACGATCTAAATGATAAGCCGGGCCCTGAATGTTATTATGGGATATCAAATTATATTAGGATCTGTTGGTTGATTATTTGTTTGGTGACGATAGCGTAACTGGGCACTTGCTGGTAGTCCCGCCACAAGAAAATTGCAGTGTGCTCCGTCGCATTTCCCCTTCCGTGCTCGGAGTGGGTCGCGGTCGTCATCACTTTTCAATTCCGGAAGTGATGGCGATCTCGCCTTCGAGGCGTTGCGGCCGTCGTTGGTTCGTCCGGATTGGCCAGGCCGCGAGCGAGCGAAGAACATGAAAAATTGCCCAAATTATGCAACGAATACGTGATCGCGCTGCGGTCGCCAAGCGCCTCTGCTGAAAAGGGTAGATATCTACCAGTTTGGCGTAGGGGTTTCATCGACACGGTAAGGGCGTCGCCGAGAATGCCCATATTCGCTAAGACAGTGGTGAATAAAATTGGAAATTGTTAAAGTATCTGACCTTATGCTTATTCCAACCTTCCGAGCAATTGGCGAGACTATTGCGGTATTCTGGAGCAACACGACGCTCCGGCAGATCGGAGTCGCCAATGCAGCATTCTATCGGATCCGGGCACGTCGGTCGCAAGATTGACCGCATCGGGCGCCATGTCGAATTCAGGCTCCGGCTGGAAAATCACGCTCATATCCGGCTTGCATTCGGCGAAGCGTCGGCGCTGGTTGCCATGCAAATCATCGAGGATGCGCTGAAAGACGCCGTCGGCTCCGATGCTCATGTGAGCTGGGTTTCAAGCGACTGCATCCTGGTCCGGCTTCTGGACGACCGCTTCCTTGGCACCGGGCCGAGTTCGACGCTTTGCCAACGATGGCTTGCCGAATTCTGCCTGGCGATGGCGGTACGACCTGTTGCGGGCGACACCGGCATATTCCACGTGGCGGTCTCGGGAGACTGGTCGGCGACCGATTTGGCGTCGGGAGAACGACAAAGCGGCAAGGAAAAGCCATTTGTCTGCGGCGCGATTTCAACTGCCGACGATTGGGCTCTGGCCTATCGCTCCGACATGGGCTGCGTCGTCAAGCTGTTCGACCTTTTGAGGTGCAAGGAAGCGGGCTTGCCTCGCGGCCGCCTGATCGTGCGCTGGCAACCGATTTTCGACGTTAGCGTCGCGGGCGAAATCTTCTATTACGAGTCCCTGATCGGCGAGATGAAAGACGACGGCGAGGTCGCCTCGCTGTTTCCGTCGATCCTGAGCGCGGAAAGGGTCGGGTTGGCGCGCATACTCGATCGGCACATGTTCGACGTGATCGTTGCGGAGCTGGAGGCGTTTCCCGACGTGGCGCTCGCGGTGAACATATCCGCTCAAAGCGTTCAGCAGGACGCGGGCTGGGCGGCGATTCAGGAGCGGCTTCGGCATGATCCGGCCGTCGCTCGCCGGTTGATTATCGAGATCACCGAAACGGCGGCTTTGCCGCAGCTCGCCGATGCTGCGCATTTTGTCCGCGCGATGCAGCATCTTGGCTGCCGCATCGCGCTCGACGATTTCGGCACCGGCTTTGCGTCGATCCGCCAGTTGCTGGCGCTCGAGCCGAGCATCGCGAAAATCGATCGCTTTTTCGTTCGTCGGTTGGCGAGCAAGAACGCCGACACCGCGACCTTTGCCAGCCTTTTGGGGCTCGCCAAATCGCTGGGCGTCCATGTCGTTGTCGAAGGTATCGAAACCGCGGCGCAAGCCGAAGCCGTCGCCGAGCTTGGCGGTACGCTGCAACAGGGATGGTATTGGCAAACGCTGACAAGCGCCCGCCCGTGGGCCCGCGCGGGAGCAACGGAACGCACCAGCGCGGTGAGTTAGGGTTCTTGGACCCGCCAATGGGAACATGGTTCGCGCCGCTGGCGGGTTAGGGTCAGGACCCCAGCGTGTGTCCTGGCGCCGGTTATGCGGCGACGTCGGCCGTCATTCCGTTGCCCGCCAGTGCCGGCCCGGCGATGTTGGGCCCCGCGCCCGCGCCCCTTCGCCGAACGGACAGGTTTCAAACAACCGGAATTCGCAGCGATGCGGTCGTGCCGACGCCGGGCTCGCTCTCGATGATCAGCGAGCCGCCGTGATTTTCGGCAATCTCGCGGCAAATCGCCAGCCCAAGCCCCATGCCTTTCGGCTTCGTCGTATAGAAACTGTCGAAAATGCGGCCGAGTTCGGACTGGCTGATCCCCGGCCCGTTGTCGATGATGTCGATATAGAGCCAATCGCCCGGTGCGAGCGTCAGCGCAACGGTGATCGTCTTGGACGCCTGTCCGTGAGGGAAGGCTTCGACCGCATTGTTGACAAGGTTGATGATGACTTGGGAAATATCTCCCGGTCGAACGAACGCGACGATTCCCGGGTCGGACATCCGATTTTCGAGCGTCAGCGCGACCTCCTGATGCTCGATCGAGTCGCGCATGAGATCGAGCAGCGACCGGACAAGATCGTCGATCGAGGTCTCTTTCGACTTGCCGGGATTGCGGGCGGCGAGCCGGCGGATCGAACTCAGCACCTGGCCGGCGCGTGAAATCTGCGAAATCGCACCCGTGAGCGCCTTGGTCGCTTCCTGGACATCGGGCGCGGGCCGCGTCAGCCAGCTCCGCGAGGCTTCGGCGAACGTCAGCGCCGATCCGATCGGTTGTCCCATTTCGTGCGCAATGGTCGTCGTCATGGCTTCGACCACGGTAATCCGGTTCATGCGCGAAAGCGCCTCGCGAATTTTGAAATTCTCGATCGCAAGCTGACTATTTTCCCAGATTTCTTCGATCGGGCGGCGCTCCGCGACCAGGCGGGACCGCCAGGCCTCGCGCTCCACCATCGCAACATCCTGCAGGATCAGGGCGGTCACGCACAGGATCAAGGCCTGTATCGCCTCGATGCTCGATCTGGCTTCCTCGACCGGCGGCATGGCGAGGGACCCGATCGTGTAGAGAGCGGCGGCAGCGAAAATCGTACAGTTCAATAACAGTGTCGCCTTTCTCCTGAACGGGACGCTGTTCAGGATAATGATGAAGAAGGCGGACGATATCCATAATGGGGCGCTGGTGTAATATTGAAAATAGGTCAGAAATCCGAAGAGAAAAATGAAAACGACCGTCAGCAGTTTCGATATTGTGCAGATGATATTCGCCGACAGCGATTTTTCCTGATCATGAAAGATGAAAAAATTGCGGAACATGATCAGGAATTCGGAAACGGATCTTTCGATTATCATTCTGCCGTGGCCAAAGCCGCTAAAATGTTGGCGCTTCATCTTTATTCCGGCCGATGCCCGAAGACCAAAATCAACTGATGGATGTTGGGGATGCCCAGCTTTTGCATGATGTTGCGCCGGTGCACTTTCACCGTCGCTTCCGAAATCGTCATCGCATGCGCGATCTGCTTGCCGACGAAACCCTGGCACAGAAAATCAAAGACTTCGCGTTCTCTCGCCGACAGGGTCGATACCAGCGACATCTCCTTCTGGCGGTCGATGTTGCGCGACAGGCGTTCGCTTTCGGTCATCAGCGCGCGACTGATGGCATCGAGCAGCGCCTGTTCGCGAAAGGGCTTGGTCAGGAAATCGGTCGCATGACGCTTCATCGCTTCGACGGCCATTTCGATGTCGCCATGGCTGGTGATGAAGACGATTGGACATTGCACGCCCTGCTCGGCAAGCCGGAGCTGAATCTCGAGCCCGCTGGGCCCGGGCAGCCGGACGTCCATGACGACGCAGCCGGAAAGCCCTGGATCGGCGCGTTCCAGAAATTCGATACCACTCGAGAATAATTCGACCTTGTAGCCAACCGACCGGAGCATCGAGTCCAGCGATTGCCGGATCGAATCTTCGTCATCGACAACGAAAACCGTGTCGACTCTTGACATATCTAGCGGTTTCATAGCCCGTCCCAACTCTTCAAGCCTCGCCCCATTTCCATGGCCGACGCTCGCGTGGCTGTCACAGGATTCGCCGGGGCCACGCCGCCCTGTCGTTCAATAGACTAGTCCCTATTCAGCGTTAAGTAAGCGGTTCCTGCGTGGCTATTTAAATTTTCAAATCAATTCCTTAACCGAAGTACCGCGCAAATTACCCGGTTCCAACGATCTTCTGAATAGCGCGCTTTGTGCTGCCGAAATATAATCACTATAGAATATCAACTTAGCCGTATGGGTCGTCGTCTAAACTATAATGGTATAAATCCCATGCCTCAAGAGGCTTAACGCGGTGTGCCCCGCGCTCAGGCTCGCGCTCATCGGGCTCTCCGACATGCAGGAAGACAGCGCCGCCTACTGCGTTGTTTCCCTGCAAGATCATTTTGATGCGGGCGCGCCCGATCGAATCGCTCTGCGATCGACGGTCGGGGACCGAAGCTGGCGGGCCAGGTTGAACGCGGTCGGCCCGGCCCGGCCTTTCCCGTTAGTCTATCCGCCTAACCCTTAAGGCTAGTCGATCGCGAGACTCGTAGCACGGCTACGCGAAACCTCGCGATACTCCTCCTAACCGCAGGGTCCAGATCGAACTCTACACGACGGCAATGGGGCGACCGGCACCGGCCGTCGATCGATAATGCGCCCTTTGGTCGCCCGTTGGGCCGGATGGCTCGTTCTCCTGCTGGCGGGGCTGTCGCTCGCGCCCGCGGACGCCAGGGCACAGGTGAGCAATTCGGGTCAGCGCGTGGCGACGCTTGGACCGACCGACTTTCTGAACGCCGCGCTCTTCGTGATCGGATCGGTCGACCGATACGAGATAGCCGAGATTTGGGAGAAGTCGTCGCCGATCATGAAGGCGAGCGTAGCGAAGGACCAATTCATTGCCAGCGTGGCGCAGCGCCGAGCGACGCTCGGCGGTGTGACCGGGCGCGACTGGATCGCGATCATGCGAGTGATCATCAGCGAAAAGACCGCCCCCCTACCCCCCGGCCGCTACATTTCCGTTCGTTTTCGCACGACAGGTCAAAGTGGCAAATCCTTGGAAGAAGTCGTGTCTTTTCATCTCGATACGGACGGCCAGTGGAAGATGGCCGGATATTCGATTCTGTAAGAAATGGGAGCCAAACCGTGAAGAATATGACGATGAAGCACACCATAAGCGGCACGTTGAAAAAATTTCGTGAAGCTTTGCTGGAACTCGAAAAGATCGTCGAAGATGAAATCAACATCGACGATGTCCGACGCATCGAAATATTTCAATTGGACAGATTGAGAATTATATTTCCGGAAGCGACGGATGGTACGGTCAGGTTGCTCGACTTGCTTTTGGAGAACCCGGGCTCTTTATTATTTGATGCCGATATTTGTGAACAGCTCGGGATTTGTCAGTCTTCGTTGAAGGTCTATATTTGTCATGCGAGGAAAGCCCTGGTGGCTCGCCGTTTTGTTCCTGGCATATTTCGTGTGAGGAATGGCGGCTATTACCTCAGCAGAGCTTCGTGTCAGCAGCTCCTGAACGCGCAGGAGATGTTGATCGCCGACGGGCCGCAGTCGGCTCCGCGGCCCGGTCGGATGAATTGAGCCATGCTGCCTGATCGTAGCGTGGATATCGAAGCGCTGGGTCGGCTGATGAAGGGCGCTGGCGTGGACCCCGCCCGGGCCGAGGCCATGATCGAAGACTTTCTGGATCGGTCGATGAGGGAAAATCCGATCGAATATTTACGGCAAGAGGCCGTTTTCTTGCGAAATACTCTCAATAATAGACTCAATGAAATAAGCCATTCCAATTCGGAAATCGTGGATTTTGTCGAAGATATCATATTGAATTGTGATGATCAGATCATAAAAATCCTCAATAGAATATTATACTCCGTTATAATTTTATCTCTTTCTGTAATTTCTCTCATATTTCTTCAGTTTTATTTTCGGGCGTAGCAGAGATTTTATGGGCCGAGGGACCCATATTCTCTCCACGACCCTGCCAATCGCGCCCTGATCGAGGGAGAATTCCCCCGCAGCGATGGCGTCCCGCGTCTTGGCGATGTTCTCCCAAGCCGCGGTCGCGCGCATTTTCGGTTTCAGCGCGGCCAGCCAGCCTATTGCTTGGCCTGACCCAACCACCCAGGCTTCTGCGCTTCCGTTGGCGCCCGTCCTCGCGCATCGACGCCAACCATGTGGCGCAATTGACCTTCCCGCCGCGCAGCAGATGCCGCGAAATGGGAGTGCGCGGCCTGGTCGATCCGCGCACCCGTAAATTCAACCTTGGGCGCCGCCAGCGCACGACCCTGTGAGCGTGCTCGTTACCTGCATTTCCATTTCCATCTGGCCGCCGGCGGGGGTCGCACCCTTGGTCGAGACCGTCACGTCGGTCTTGTTGGCGCCCATCGTGCCCGCCATTGCCAGTTCGACCTTCTGGCCGTTCGCGGTGCAGCTTCCGGCCACGTCGATTTTGCCGCCGCCAATGTCCTTCTTCGACCACGCGCAGCCTTGGCCCATGCCCTTCGTCAGCGTGTCGGCGAGATCTTCCTCCTCGGCCTGTTCCTGCGTGAGGCACTGGTCGGTGCCGCCCGACGCCGCGAACTGCCTGGCCATCTCGTCCTTCATATTGGCGGGCAGGCCCGGCATCTCGAATTTCAGCAGCTTCACTTCGGTTTTCCAGTTGCCAGCCTCGCGCTTGACTGGCCCATCCGCCGGTGCGTCGGCTCCCTTGCTACAGCCGGCCAGCACCGACAGCGCACCGATGGCCGCAATCACGTACAAATTTTTCATCGCGTTCTACTCCGCCCCATTTAACAAAATTAACTAATATAATCATGATGTTAAACTGCATCACGAGCCGTTTCGACGCTAGGGAAAGATGAGGAACAGATCAACCGCCGCACGCTAGTATATCCGGCCGACGCCGCAACAATATGAGGCTCGGACCAGGTGGCTGCGTCTGGTTTCGCGCGCTTCGGGCATCTCGTTCGAGCCGGGGCTATGGTTCAAGATCGCATCGATCGACCTGGCGCGAGCACCGCCCGCACCTTTCACCTTGTTCCTTCGAAAACGACGATCCGCCGGAAAGCGGTCAGCGGCGCTCGACCAGCCCGCCGCCCAGCGCCACATATAGCGTGACCAGATTGTCGACCTGCGCGCGACGCAGTTCGATCAGCGCTTGTTCGGACGCGAAAAGATTGCGTTCGGCGTCGAGCACTTCGAGATAGGTCGACACGCCTTCGCGATAGCGTTTGCGCGCCAGATCGGCGATCCGGCGCTGCGCGAGCGTGCCGCGTTCCTGCGCCTCGACCTGCTCGGCAAGATAGCGTCGCCCCGCGAGCGCGTCGGCGACTTCGCGAAAGGCGGTCTGGACGGTCTTTTCATATGTGGCGACGGCAATATTCTCGCGCGCTTCGGCGACGGTCAGATTGCCCTTGTTGCGCCCGAAATCGAAGATCGGCAGGCTGATTGTCGGGCCAAAGCTCCACGTCAGGCCGTTGCTGCCAAACAAGCCGTCAAGCGATCCCGACGCGAAACCGAGATTGCCGGTGAGCGAGATCGACGGGAAGAAGGCGGCGCGTGCGGCCCCGACATTGGCGCGCGCGGCGCGGAGCTGCTCCTCGGCGCCAACGATATCGGGGCGGGCGACGAGCAGGTCGGACGGCAAGCCAGCGGTGAGCGCCGGGGGCGTGCTCTGCGCGACGAGCGGCAGCGGCGCCGGAAGATCTGCCGGGACCGGCCCGCCGACCAGTACGGCAAGGAAATTGTCGGCTTGCGCCTTGGCGAGTTTCAGGCTCGCGAGCTGCGTCTCGGCCTGCGTCAGCAGCGTTTCGGACTGGCGATAGTCGAGCGCTGACGTCACCCCGGCGTCGAGCCGAAGCTTGGCGATCCGCAGCCCTTCGCGGCGGCTCGTCACGGTCGCTTCGGCGAGGATGATCTGTTCCTCGGCACCGCGCGAGGCGAAATAGGTCGATGCAACGTCGCGCACCAAGGTCAGGCGAAAGGCGCGCTCGGCCTGCTGCGTGGCAAAATACTGGCTGCGTGCGGCTTCCGAGAGATTCTTCACCCGTCCCCAGAAATCAAGTTCGAACGATGTGACACCGACCCCGACCGAATAACGGTTCGAGGTGTCGGTGCCCGGCCCGGTGAGCGAGGGCCCCCGGCTGCGAACGGCTTCGGCGCTTGCGCCAACGGTCGGCAGGCGGTCGGCGTCCTGGATGCGATATTGCCCGCGCGCTTCCTCGATCCGTGCAACCGCGATCACCAGGTCGCGATTGCGCTCGATCGCGCGCGCGATCAGCACTTCGAGCTGCGGGTCGGCAAAGAAATCGTGCCACGCAATATCGGTTGCGCGCTGACCCAGCGTTACGTCATTCTCGAACCCCGCCGGATAATGGGCGTCGGTCGGCAGCGCCGGCTGCGTGTGCCGGGGGGCGAGGTTGACGCAGCCTGTGAGCGCGGTCGCGGCGAGCAGGACCAAGATCTTACGCATGATCGGTCTCCGGCTCATGATGGCCTTTTTCGCCTGGCGCCGGCGGCCGCTTGCGGCTCAGCCATTTGCGAACCGACAGATAAAAGAGCGGGATGAAGAAGATTCCGAGCAAGGTCGCGGCAATCATGCCCCCCATCACGCCCGAACCGACCGCGATGCGGCTGGCCGCGCCAGCGCCGGTCGCGATCACGAGCGGCACCATGCCCAGGATGAAGGCAAGGCTGGTCATGATGATCGGACGGAGGCGCAGCTTGACGGCTTCCATCACCGCGTCGAGCGTCGACTTGCCTTCGGCTTCCTGCTCGATCGCGAATTCGACGATCAGGATCGCATTCTTGGCGGACAGGCCGATGATCGTGATCAGGCCGACGTTGAAATAGATGTCGGCGGACAGCCCGCGGAACATCGAAAGAAGCACCGCTCCCAGCACGCCCAGGGGCACGACAAGCAGCACCGCAACCGGCACCGACCAGCTTTCATAGAGCGCCGCGAGCAGCAGGAAGACGACGACGAGCGACAGGCCGAGCAGCATGCCGATCTGTCCCGACGACTGCTTCTCCTCATAGGAGATGCCCGTCCACTCGAACGCGAAGCCCGCAGGAAGCGCCTGCGCGATGCGCTCCATTTCGGCCATCGCTTCGCCGGTCGACTGGCCGGGCGCGGGTTCGCCCGAAATCGTCATCGCGGGATAGCCGTTATAGCGTTGCAGCTGCGGCGCTTCGGCCGACCATTCGGCGGTGCTGAACGATCCAAAGGGGACCATGTCGCCCGCCGCGGTGCGAACGCGCAGATCGACGACGTCCTGCGGCGTCATCCTGTTCGCGGCATCGGCCTGGAGCAGGACGCGCAACACGCGGCCTTCGCGCGTGAAGTCGTTGGCATAGGCGCTGCCGAACGTGATCGCGAGCGTCGCGTTGACGTCGCCGATCGACAGGCCCAGCGCGCGCGCCTTGATGCGGTCGATGTCGACTTTCAGGACGGGCGCATCCTCCTGCCCCTCGGGGCGGACGTTGGCGAGCAGCTTGCTCTGCATCGCGCCGCCGAGCATCTGGTTGCGCGCCTGCATCAGCGCCGTGCGGCCGTTGCCGCCACGGTCCTGCAATTTGAAGGTGAAACCGCTCGCAGTGCCCAACTCGGCGATCGATGGCGGACTCAGCGAGAAGACGAAGGCTTCCTTGATCCCCATGAAGGCGCCCATCGCCTTGCCCGCGATCGCATCGGCGCCGTTTTCCTTGCCGCTGCGTTCGTCCCACGGCTTCAGAGGCGTGAACATGATCGCGTTCGCCTGACCCTGGCCGAAGAAGCTGAAGCCGCGGACGAGCACGGTGTTTGCAACCTGCGGCTGCGCGGCGAAGAACTTCTTCACCTGGCTCGACGCGAGGTCGGTGCGCTGTGTCGTCGCGCCTGGCGGCGCCTGGATGACGGTGATCAGATAGCCCTGATCTTCCTGCGGCAGGAAGGATCCGGGCAAGCGCGTGAACAGCAGCGCGGTCACCGCCACAAGCGCGAGGAAAATGCCAAGCCAGCGTAGCGGTGCCGACAGGATGCGCCCGACACGGCCCTGATAGCGGTCGGTCGTTCGTCCGAACCAGCGATTGAAGCCGCCGAAGAAACGATCGAAACGTTCGCCGATCGGGCCGCTGCGCTTTGTATCGTCATGCGGCTTCAGCAAGGTCGCGCAGAGTGCCGGGGTCAGCGTTAGCGCGAGCAACGCCGAGAAGCCGATCGAAATGGCCAGCGTCAGCGAGAATTGCCGGTAAATGCCTCCCGTCGATCCGGGGAAGAACGCCATCGGGATGAACACCGCGATCAGCACGAGTGTGATGCCGATGATCGCCGAGGTGATCTGGCTCATCGCCTTCACGGTCGCTTCATAGGGCGACAGATGCTCCTCGTTCATGATGCGTTCGACATTCTCGATCACGACGATCGCATCGTCGACGAGGATGCCGATGGCGAGCACCATGCCGAACAGGGTCAGCACATTGATCGAAAAACCCGCGAGCCAGAGGCCAAGGCACGCGCCAGCGAGCGCGATCGGGACGACCACGGTCGGGATCACGGTCGCGCGCCAGTTCTGCAGGAACAGGAACATGACGAGGAAGACGAGCAGCATCGCCTCGCCCAGCGTCTTGACGACTTCCTCGATCGACAGGCTGATGAAAGGCGTCGTGTCATAGGGAATCGACCAGGTGACGTCGGGCGGAAAGCCTTTCGACAATTCGGTCAGCCGGTCGCGAATCCCTTTCGCGGTCGCGAGCGCGTTGGCGCCTGGCGTCAGCTGGACGGCCAGGCCGGCCATCGGCTTGCCGTTGAGCTCGGACGAGAAGACATAGCTGGCAGCACCCAGCTCGACGCGCCCGACATCGCCAAGCGTGACCGCCGATCCATCTGGGTTCGCGCGCAGGATGATGCTTTCGAACTGCTCGGGCTTGGTGAAGCGACCCTGCGTCGTGATCACGGCGTTGAGCTGGGCGCCCTTGGCGAGCGGCTGGTCGCCGAGCTGGCCGCCGGGGGTCTGGCTATTCTGCTCCTGCACCGCGCCAAGCGCTTCGCCGGCCGACAGATTGTGCGACGCAAGCTTCTGCGGATCGAGCCAGATGCGCATCGCATATTCGGGTGCAAAGGCCTGGACATTGCCGACGCCGCCGACCCGGCGTAGCTCGTCGAGCACGCGCGTGTTCGCGAAATTATTGACCTCCATCGGGTCGGTGTTGCCGCTCTTCGACGTGATCGCGACGATCAACAGGAAACCCGAATTGGCCTCGGTCACCGAAATGCCCTGTCGGCGCACATCCTCGGGCAGGCGCTGCTCGACGCGGCGGAGGCGATTCTGCACTTCCATCTGCGCATTGTCGATGTCGGTCCCGGCCTCGAACGTCAGGGTGATCGATGCGGTGCCGTTCGATTCGCTGGTCGAGGCCATGTAGAGGAAGCCCTCGACCCCGTTCAGTTCCTGCTCGATGACCTGAGTCACATTCTGCTCGAGCGTGCCCGCATCGGCGCCGGGATAGGTGACGCTGATCGTCAGCGAAGGCGGCGCGACCGACGGATATTGCTCGACCGGCAGGCTGCGCAGCGCGATGATCCCGGCAAGCAGGATGCCGATCGCAATGACCCATGAAAAGATGGGGCGGTCGATGAAAAAGCGGGGGGTCATATGATCACCCTCAGCGCTTGGTCGTCGCGGTTTTTGCGGGCTTCGGCCGGGTCGCGGCGGTTCCGGCGACCTTGGCCGGCTGTCCCGGCTGAACCTTTTGCAGGCCGTCGACGATCACCCGGTCACCGGGCCGCAGCCCGTCGAGGATCGCCCACTGCCCCATCTGCATCGTGCCGAGCTTCACCGGGCGGATCGTCACGATATTCTTTGAATCGAGGATCATCACCGTCGCGGCGTCGGCCGAAAGCTTGACCGCGCGTTGCGGGATCAGAATCCCGTTCGGCCGAAATCCCGCTTTGACGCGCGCGCGCACGAACTGGCCCGGGAGCAGCGCGTCGGCGGGGTTCGGGAACTCGGCGCGCAACGCGGCGGTGCCGGTTGCTTCGTCGATCGACAGATCGAGGAAATCAAGGTGGCCGACCACCGGATAGGGGGTGCCGTCCTCGAGCACCAATTGTACTTCGACGCGTCCGACTGGCGGAATTTCCAGCTTTCCATTCTCGATATCGCGGCGGATCGCCATCAGGTCCGAACTCGACTGGCCGAAATTGACATAGACGCGGTCGATCTGCTCGATCGTCGTGAGCAACGTGCCCGCAGCGGCGCTGACGAGTGCGCCTTCGGTGACCTCGGCGCGCCGCGCGCGGCCGCCGATCGGCGCAGTGACGGTCGAATAGCCGAGGCTGAGCCGCGCCGAATCGAGATTCGCCTGCGCCGACTGGACATCGGCCTCGGCGGTGCGCTGCGCCGCGATCGCGGCGTCATATTCCTGCTTGCCGATCGCCTGATCCACGAGCAGCGGCTGATACCGGTTCACCACCTGCCGCGCATTGGCCGCCGTCGCTTGCGCGCGCGAAAGCTGCGCCCGCGCGGCATTGACGTTGGCGGTAAGTTGCCGGGGGTCGATGCGGAACAGCGCCTTGCCCGCGGCGACGAAGCTGCCTTCCTCGAACAGTCGCCGCTCGACGATGCCGTCGACGCGCGCGCGCACTTCGGCCGTGCGATAGGCCTGCACGCGGCCGGGCAGTTCGATGACGTTCGGCACCGCCTGCGCGCTGACGGTCACGATATTGACCTCGGGCGGCGGCGGCGCGGGGGGCGCTTCCGACGAACAGGCGGCCAGCAACAGCGCCAGCGCGGCGCTTGCAAAGGGACGAACGCGACTCATAAGGACCCCTGGAAATTCGCTATTTTGGTGAAAGTCGAACGAACTGAAACCGTTGCGCTTTGGCGATATGTAATTTAAATTACACAAAAGAGCAAGGGAGAGGAGCAGAACTTGGACGGGAAAGAATTGACGGCATGTCAAATAGATAGACCTGGTCCGCGCGAACGGAGATATGAAGCGATCCTCGATGCGGCGGAGGCGCTGTTCATAGAACAGGGTTATGACAGGACGAGTCTGGCCGAGATTGTCCGGCGTTCGGGCGGGTCGCTTGCGACGCTCTATGAATTGTTCGGCAACAAGCAGGGTCTGCTCCACGCGATCGCGGTTCGCTGGTGTGGCGAGACGATGGCGGAACGCGCCGACCGCGGCGCCGGTGCCGGCCGGTCGAAGGTCGATACGCTGATGGATTATGTCCGTAGCGAATGCGAAACATGGCGATCACCGCGAGCGATCGCGCTCATGCGCATGCTCGTGTCCGAATCGCTGCGCGATCGCGACTTCGCGCTGCAAACCTATCGCGATCTCCACTTGCCGTTCATTGCCGAACTGGCCGACCTGTTCGCAGGCTGGGCCAGAACCGGCGAGGCAGCGATCGACGATCCCGAGGCGACGGCGCATCTTTTCCTGTCGACCATCTCGGGCGACATGATGCTCAGCAGGCTTTTCGGCGTCGAAGATGGAATCCTCGACGAACAGCAAATCCGCTGGCGGCTGCAACCCTTCTTCGACCATTTCAGGATCGGGTAGGGCATTCGCAGGCGCGACAAGCCAGAGTTCGGTAGAGGAGAATGATATGGCGCAAGGCATCGCCCGCATCGGCAAGGATAAATATCGTACCGAGATCCATGTCGGCGACCACGACCTGGTTGCCGACGAGCCGCCCGCGCTGGGCGGACAGGGTGCGGGCTTCGCGCCGTACGACCTGCTGCTCGCGAGCCTGGGCGCCTGCACCGCGATCACGCTGCGCATGTACGCCGACCGCAAGGGCTGGCCGTTGGAATCGCTCGAGGTCGGCCTGCGTCTCCACGGCGTGGAGGAGCGTCGCATTGCCCGAACACTGACGATCGCCGGACTCGACGAAGAACAGAAGGTGCGGATGGCCGATATCGCCGAGCGCACGCCTGTGACGTTGACGCTGAAGAACGGCCTGCCGATCGATACGCGGCTGACCTGATGTGCTGGGGGAGATGGTGCGCTCCCTACCCCGAAACGGACACCCGTCCGATACGCCGAATCCCCGCTCTTGCCCCTTTCGCCAAACCGGCATATATCCGCCGCCAAGGTCCGGCCGCCCCGCGAGGGGCGGCCCTTATTATTTGCGCTTTTGGAGAGCAGTCATGGCCAATGCCGATGCCACCCCGTTGATGCCCCACGCGACCGCCGCCTGGCTAGTCGACAACACCGGCCTCACCTTCATTCAGATTGCCGAATATTGCGGCATCCACATCCTCGAGGTTCAGGCGATCGCGGACGAGACCGCCGCGACCAAATATACCGGCCGCGACCCGGTTCGCGCGCACGAACTGTCGATGGAAGAAATCGAAAAAGGTCAGGAAGACCCGAACTACAAGCTCAAGATGACCAAGCAGGCGCAGGACACGATCCGCCGCACCCGCGGCCCGCGCTATACACCGGTGAGCAAGCGTCAGGACAAGCCCGACGGCATTGCGTGGATCCTGAAGAATCATCCCGAGGTTTCGGACGGCGCGATCGGCAAGCTGATCGGCACGACGCGCAACACGATCGGCGCGATCCGCGACCGCAGCCACTGGAACAGCGCGAACATCGTGCCCAAGGATCCGGTCACGCTAGGCCTCTGCTCGCAGCGCGAACTCGATGCGCTCGTCGCCAAGGCAGCGAAGAAGGCTGGCATCAAGGCGCCCGAGGACAGCCGTTTCGAAGGCGACCGCGAAGCGCTGATCGAGGAACTGCGTGCCGAGCGTACCGCCGCCAACGAAGCGCGCGCCGCCGAGGAAGCCAGCGAAGAGCAGGCGTAAGGCGTGCCGGGCAGCGACGAGGACAATATTCCGGCGGCCAGCGGCTCGCCGGACGCTTCCTTGACGCAGGACGACAGCTTCACCGCGACAAGCCGTGCCGGGCTGACCTATCCGTGGGGCGAAGCCGCGCCCGGACCGGGCGAAACGATCCGCATCGCCGACGGGATCAGCTGGGCGCGCATTCCGATGCCGGGGTCGCTCGGGCATATCAACAGCTGGATCTTGGACGATGTTGCCGATGATGGAGGGGATGGCGTTGCCGTCGTCGACACCGGCGTCTGCCTGACCATCTGTTCGGACGCGTGGAAGGCGCTCTACGCCGGCGCGCTTGCCGATACGCCGGTCACGCGCGTGATCGGCACGCACCTCCATCCCGATCATATCGGGCTGGCCGGCTGGATCGCGAAAAAGAAGGGCGTCAAGCTGTGGATGACGCGCGGCGAGATGCTGACGGCGCGAATGATCGTCGGCGACACGAGCGACACGGTGCCCGACGAAGCGCTCGCGCAATCGCGCGCCGCGGGCTGGGATGATGCGGCGATCGAGGCGCAGAGGGCGAGCGGTTGGGGCCGTTTCGGCGCGATCGTCTTTCCGTTGCCGCGCAGCTATGTGCGGATCAAGGACGGCGATGTCCTCGACATGGGCGCGCATCAATGGCGCGTCGTTGTCGGATCGGGGCACAGCCCCGAACATGCCTGCCTGTGGAACGAGCGCGCGGGCGTGTTCGTCGCGGGCGACCAGGTGCTGCCGCGGATCAGTTCGAACGTCTCGGTCAATATCACCGAACCCGATGCCGATCCGCTCGGCGAATGGCTGGCATCGATCGACAAGCTGATCGCGGTTGTTCCTGGCGACGTGACTGTCTGCCCCGCGCATGGCGAGCCGTTCAAGGGGCTCCATGTCCGCCTGATGGCGCTCCGCGACGAGCATCGCATGCGGCTCTACAATCTCGCCGAAGCGATCGCCAAAGCGCCGATGCGCGCGGTCGACACCTATCCGTTGCTCTTCAACCGCCCGATCGGCGCCGACAATCAGGGCCTCGCGACCGGCGAGGCGCTCGCGCATCTCAAGCGGCTCGAAGTCGAAGGCCGCGTTCGCAAAGAAGATCGCGACGGGGTGTGGTGGTACCACGGCGTCGCGTGACGCGCGGCGCGGTTGGCCCTTTGGGGTGGACAGCCCAAAGTGCCTCCCCCTCGTCATCATCCCGGATTTGATCCGGGATCCACGACAACGGTGCGGCTATGGATCCCGGATCAAGTCCGGGATGACGAAAAAGAGCAATGCCTGCCTTCCGTCGCTATCCGCCGCGCGCGATCAACGCGGCCGGTGCATGACCCAGCTGAATGCGAGTCCGTTGAAGATGGTATAGAGGCCATAGAGCAACAGGCCGGTGAACCAGTTGCGCGACGCGATCGCCATCGCGCCGACGAGCAGCAGGAATTCGAACACATAGGTGATGTTCGGCCCGACCTTGTCGGCGAGCGGGCGTACCATCTGCTGGATCAGCGGATCGTCGCTCTCCATGAAGGCACGGTGCATCGCGAAATTGCCGACGCCGGCGCAGAAAATGGCGATGATCGCGATCCACATAGCGTTGCAAATGGCGCCGCGGGGGTGGAAATGCCAGCAAAATTGACGCTATAAGGCGGCGGCGAAGGCAGCACGCGCCGCATCGCGATCGAATGAACGCAGTTCCCCCGCGAAGGATTCTTCGATGTTTTCTCTCCCTCGCCTTGCCGCTTTCGGCCTGCTTGCCCTCGGCATCGGGCCAGCGCACGCGGCGCAGGAGTCCGTCAATCCCGCGCTCGTCGACCCGGTGCTGGCCGGCCCGCTCCCCGTGACGCTCGTGCCGACCGATCCCCCGCTGGCGGACGCCGTGCGCGTGATGATCGACGCGGCGTTCGCGAGCGGCGAGGACGCCGATGTCGAAGCCGTCGTCCGGCTCGCCAGATTGACCAATCCGGACAGCCTGGGCGAAATCGACGCGCTGACCGCCTATTACCGGAGTGCGTATCCCACGGTCATTCCCCCCGATCCGGTAAGCGAGATGCTCGCGGCGGCGATGGCGAGCGGCAAGGATGGCGACGTCGAGGCGGTGGCCAAGTTGGCGAAGGAGACCAATCCCGACCAGACGGAAGAGATCGATGCGCGGGTGCTCGCCTATCGCGCCGAACGGCAGCGGTCGAGAGACGAGGAGGCCGCGGCGGCGCGCGCAAAGCTGGCCGCGGCGAAGATCTGGCAGAACTGGAAGGGCGAAGGACAAGTCGGCGCCTCGTTCGCCACGGGCAACACCCGCTCGAAAGGTCTGAGTGCGGGGCTCGCGCTCGCGCGCAAGGGCCTCGACTGGGATTATAAGTTCCGCGCACAGGCCGATTATCAACGCACCAATGGCCGGACCTCGGTCGAGCGTTTTATCGTCGAGGCCGAGCCCCAGTACAAGATCAGCGACCGCGGTTTCGCATACGGGCTTGGCCGCTGGGAGCAGGATCGCATCCTCGGCTATGACGCGCGATGGAACCTGTCGGCCGGCCTCGGCTACAAGGTGTTCGACAACAAGAGCGTGTCGCTCAGCCTGAAGGGCGGGCCCAGCTGGCGCCAGACCGATTTCGTCAGCGGGCTGAGGGAAAGCGAACTGACTGGGCTCGCGGGCGTCGACTTCGGCTGGCAATTGTCGCCCAGTCTGCGGTTGACGCAGGTCGCCTCGACGATCGTCGGCGAGCGCAACAGTTCGACCAATTCGCTGACCGCGATCAATGCCAAGCTGACCGGTGCCCTGTCGGCGCGGCTTGCCTATTCGGCCGATATCACGACGAACCCGCCGCCGGGCATCGAGAAAGTCGACACGCTGACGCGGTTTACGCTGGTCTATGGCTTCTAGCTGCCGTCGAACGCCTCGCCGCCGCGGATCTCCTCCCCGTCGACCAGCAGTCCCGCGCCGGGGACATGGTTGAATTCGATGCGGATGCCGTCGGGATCCTCGAACAGGATCGAATAATAGCCTGGCGCCCACGGCTCCTCCTGCGGACCATGGACAAAGACGATGTCGCCACGGTCTTTCAGAAAATCATGGATGGCATCGACCGCCGCGCGATCGCGCATCCGGAAGCAGACATGGTGCAGCCCCGGCGCGCCCTGGTCGAAGCGCTTGCCCGCGTTTTCCGCGCTGCCGGTGCGGATGCCGATCGCGGTGCGGCCGCCCACGCCATAGAGCATATGCTCGGTGTCGAGGACGAGCTTGAGGTCCAGATAGCCAATGACGTCGCGCCAGAACGCCGTCGAGCGGGCGAAGTCGCCCGCCGTCAGGATGACATGCGCGACGCCATTGAGGCCGCTCATTTGATCGCCGCCAGCGTATAGAGGAACTCGACGAAGCCCATCGTGGCGTCGACGAGTCCCGCGACTTTCGGGTTGGTCGAATCGATCAGATAATATTCGTTCGGTGCGTGCGCCCCTGCGCCATGGCCGATACCGAAATGGCCCGCAGGGATCGACACCGGCGGCGCGGTGAAGGTCGCGCCCGGCCAGCTGCCTGCGAGCCGCGCGTTGACGTTCGTGGTGACGCCAAGCTTCTTGTAAGTCGCGAGTTCGGTGCGGATCAGCAGGCTGTTCTCGGCGACCTCGGTCGGGTCGTAACCGCCCGAAACATTCATCTCGACATCGGCGAAGCCATGCTTGTCGAGATGCGCGCGGAGCTTCTTCTCGGCCTCGGCGCGCGTCTGGTTCGGGACAAGGCGAAGGTCGAGCTTGGCAACCGCGCGGCCGGGCAGCACGGTCTTGCCGCCGGGGCCGGTATAGCCCGCGACGAGCCCTTCGATATTGACCGTCGGCTCCTGCGCGAGGCGGATCAGTGCGTCGTCATATTTCAGATTGTCGATCCAGGTCTTGACCCCTAGCGCCTGCTTTTCGGCGGCCTCGTCGGCGCCCTTCGCGGCCTCGCGGATCAGCGTCTTCTCGCGCTCGGTCAGCGGCCGGACATTTTCGAACCACCCCTCGATCACCGGCGTGTTGCCGTCGGGCGAGACGAGCGTCTGAAGCGCCTGCACCAGCCGCCAGGCGGGCGAGTCGATCATGGCCTTCAGGCTGGAGTGGACATCGCCCTTTGGCCCGCGGCCCCATTTCTCGCCGCTGGCGATCAGTTCGAGCTCGATGATGCCCTTCGACCCCAGGTTGACGTCGACCGCTCCGGTCTTGTCCTGCGAAGGGAAGGGGATGAAGATGCCTTCGCATTTCTTGAGCGCGGCGAGGACATTCGGCTTCGTGGCGACCTGGCGGAAATGCGGCGAGCCGATTTCCTCTTCGCCTTCGCAGATCAGCACGATGTTGACCGGCAGCGTCGCCTTGGCGGCGCGGATCGCGTGGAGTGCAGCGAGGAAGGCCGATTCAGGCCCTTTCTGGTTTGTCGCGCCGCGCCCCACGAGCGTGGTGCCGAAGCCGGCCTTTTCGACGAGCTTGCCCTCGAGCGGCGGTGACGACCATTCGGCGGGATCGAACTGCTTCACATCATACATGAAATAGATGCCGAGGGTGCGCTTGGCGCCGACGTCGATCGTCCCGAACACGCCGGGATGGCCGTCGGTCGGCACGATCTCGACCTGGGTGAAGCCCGCGTCCCTGGCGAGCTGGGCCATATAGGCGGCGCCTTCGGGCATGTTGCGGTTCTCGGCAGCGATCGAGGGGAGCGCAATCCAGTCGCGCAGCCGCTTGACCGAAGCCTCCTTGCCCGCCTCGGCCGCTTTGCGGATCGCGGCGGTCTGGCTGCTCGCGGCGAGCGCCGGCAGCGGGCTCATCATTGTCGCGCCTGCACCCAGCATGGCGGCGCCGCGCAGCAGTCCGCGTCGCTCGAGCATCGTCCGGAGCATCTGATTGTCATCGTTCATCGCGAGCCTCTTTCCCTGTTGCTATGGCTTGTCCCAATATTCCTGCATCAATGCATGCGACCAGTCGGGCTGCCGCACATCCCCACGCGGCAGAAACTCCACCATCACGGGCTTGATGTCGAGTACCGGCGTGCCGTCGATCGCATCGAGTCCCTCGACTTCAACGGACAGCCCGTCGACCGCGACGATCCGGCAGGTGGTGAGGCCGAGGCGATTGGGGCGATTCTTGCCGCGCTGCGCGAAGATGCCGACCAGCGGCCAGTCGGCCCGGTTCCGGGGATGGCGTGCGCCGGTCTCGATCTTGTCGCCCGGCACCTTGTCGAAAAGGAAGATGACCTCGGCATGGCTGAAGTCGGCAAGGCCCGCGAGCGCGTTGGGCGCGAAGTGCGCTTCAAGCTCGATCGTCGCGCGACTGGCGCCCCAATCGTCATCGACTGCGTCGGCGCGGCCGCCGCGGACATGGCCGATCGGGGTTAGGGTAAAGCTCATCGTTGTTTCCCTGCTGCGTTGACGCTGATGGCGCAGCGCGCCTAGCCTTGCAAGAAAGGAGAGACGCGATGGACTTTCAGGGCAAGAGCGTCGTCATCACCGGCGGCGCAACTGGGATCGGTTTTGCACTGGCAAAGCGGATCGGCGCCGCGGGTGCGCGGATCATCCTGTTCGAGCCGCGCGCCGACAAGCTCGCCGACGCGGTCGCCGACCTGGCGGCGCAGGGCATCGACGCGCGCTATTTTGCGGGCGATGTTACGGACCCGGCGGCGGTCGAGGCGCTGGCCGATTTCGCCTGGGCCGAACATGGCCGTGCCGATGCGATCATCGCCAATGCCGGGGTCGGCGGCGTTCGCACGTTGGTGCTCGACACCGACGCGGCTGCGGCGCGCGCGCTGATGGAGGTCAATTTCTGGGGCGTGTGGAATTGCGTGCAGACCTTTGGCCGACGCTTCCGCGACGACGGGCTGCCGTCGGCGATCTATGCGACGGCGTCGGAAAATGGGCTTTTCAATGCGGTGCGAACGAACGGCGGCATCTATGTGGCCAGCAAGCATGCGGTGCTGGGCCTGATGGACACGCTTCGCAACGAGGCGCCGCGCGGCATCGATGTCGGGGTGATCATCCCCGGGTGGGTCAAGTCCGACATGACGCGTCATGCCGACGCAGCGATGGACGCCGACGCCTTCGCTGCGCGCATCGTGCCGCAGATGGAGGCGGGCGAATTTTACCTCGTCAGCCATCCGTACAATGTCGTGCGGATGGAAGAGCGATGGGACGAAGCCTATGCCGCATTCGCGAAATACGCGCCGCGCGAGTCCGGCGACGAGGCGATGGATGTTGCGCTGTTCGTCGAACGGATGCGCGCCGCGCGCTAGGCGGTGTAGAAAAGCCGATTGCTGCGGTTGGTGAGGATATGGGTACAAGGCTGGCGCATGGCGCGAACCTATCCCGTATCGTCATCCCGGCGAAGGCCGGGATCTTGCCGTTTCGGAGGTTGATGGTCGCGAGGGCGCGACCCCGCCCTTCGCCGGGGTGACGGGGAAGGACAAGTCAGGCGTGACGGAGAAGGACAAGAAAGGCGTTGTCCCTGAATGCGCCTCGAAAGATGGGCGATGCGGTCGGACGCGAACAAGCTCCAGATTAAAAGGAGCCATCCAAATCTGCCGATTCACTCTAGCTGTTACCGGCGTCAGCGCTCACGCCTTCTCGAGCAGCCCCTCGTCCGCAATGCGCTTTTGCCACAGCTTCGGCGCATTGACGTGGACATTCTGGCCTTCGCTGTCGACCGCGACGGTGACGGGGAAGTCCTGGACCTCGAACTCATAGATTGCTTCCATGCCGAGATCGGCGAAGCCGACGACCTCGCTGCCCTTGATCGCGCGTGAAACCAGATAGGCCGCGCCGCCGACCGCCATCAGATAGGCGCTCTTGTGCTTGGCGATCGCCTGCGTCGCGGCGGGGCCGCGTTCGGCCTTGCCGACGCAGGCAAGCAGGCCCTGGTCGAGCATCATGTCCATGAACTTGTCCATGCGCGTCGCGGTCGTCGGGCCAGCGGGACCGACGATTTCCTCGCCGACCGGATCGACGGGGCCGACATAATATATGACGCGGTCGCGGAAGCTTACCGGCAGTTCCTCGCCCTTGGCGAGCATCTCGGCAATCCGCTTGTGCGCGGCGTCGCGGCCGGTAAGCATCTTGCCATTGAGCAGCAGGCGGTCGCCCTGTTTCCAGCTCGCGACCACTGCGGGGGTCAGAGTGTCGAGGTCGACGCGGATCGCCGCCTGGTCAGGCTTCCAGTCGATCTGCGGATAGTCGGCGAGCACCGGCTGTTCGAGGAACGCCGGGCCGCTGCCGTCGAGCGTCACATGCGCGTGGCGTGTCGCTGCGCAGTTCGGGATCATCGCGACGGGCTTGGATGCGGCATGCGTCGGCCAGTCGGCGATCTTGACGTCGAGCACGGTCGCAAGGCCGCCAAGCCCCTGTGCGCCGATGCCGAGCGCATTGACCTTTTCATACAGCTCGATGCGCAGTTCCTCGGTCGGCGACGACGGCCCGCGCGCGAGCAGTTCGGTCATGTCGATCGGGTCCATCAGCGACTGTTTCGCGAGCAGCATGGCCTTTTCGGCGGTGCCGCCGATGCCGATGCCGAGCATGCCCGGGGGGCACCAGCCGGCGCCCATCTGCGGCACCATTTCGAGCACCCAGTCGACGATCGAGTCCGACGGGTTCATCATCTTGAACTTCGACTTATTCTCGCTGCCGCCGCCCTTTGCGGCAACGTCGATCACGACCTTGCTGCCGGGGACCATCTCGACGTTGAGTACCGAGGGCGTGTTATCCTTGGTGTTGACGCGGCTGAACGCCGGGTCGGCGAGGATCGAGGCGCGCAGCTTGTTCTCGGGATGCAGATACGCGCGGCGGACCCCCTCGTCGACGACCTGTTGCAGGCTGCGCGGGCTGTCGAGGCGGCAGTCCATGCCCCATTTGATAAAGACCGTGACGATGCCGGTGTCCTGGCAGATCGGCCGGTGCCCCTCAGCGCACATGCGGCTGTTCGAGAGGATCTGCGCCATCGCATCCTTTGCGGCGGGCGACACTTCGCGGTCATAGGCTGCGGCCAGCGCGCGGATATAATCCATCGGGTGGAAATAGCTGATGTACTGGAGCGCGTCGGCGATGGTTTCGACGAGGTCATCCTCGCGGATCATGACGGTGTTCATGGGTGCAGTCCCCTCTTCCTGTTTCAGGATTCGGGTCTCCCTAGACCCGGTCGCCGGTAACGGAAAGGGGTTAGCTGCCTTGCGCTATTGGCACTCGGCGCATTTGCCGCGCACTTCGATCACCGGGCGCTCGGCGGCGAAGCCCGTCGCCTCGGCGGCGGCGCGGACGCCGTCGGACAGCTTGTCATTGTCGACGTGGACCGCGGTGCCGCAGGTGTCGCAGATCAGGAAAATGCAGTCGTGGAGGCAGCCCGGATGGCTGTTCGCGACAAAGGCATTGGCGCTCTCGACGCGGCGGACCAGGTTGTTCGCGACGAACAGGTCGAGGATGCGATAGACGCTGTTCGGTGCGACGCGCTTGCCGCGTTTCTGCGACACGATGTCGGCGATTTCATAAGCGCTTGCGGGTTTGCCTATTTCGGCGACGGCATCGAAAATCTGGGCGCGCATGTCCGTCCACGCTTCGCCGCCCTTTTCGAGCGCGGCCTGCGCTGCGGTGGCGAGCGAGGCGCCGCTCGCCTCGACATGCGGATGTTCATGCTTGCCCATTGGCGTTTCCTTGTGCGCGGCCATACCCGCGCCTGCTGCCCCGATCGGGATAATGTATGTTGTTTGAGCGGCACCCGCAAGCTGCGGGCGCTCCTGCGTGGCGCCGGATCAGTTTCTGGCGCGGCGGTTGAGGTCGTGGCCGAGCGCCACCACGGCGACGCCGATCATCGTCGCGAGGATTTCGCTGCCGTCATGCGGTCGCGACAGCGCCCCCGCCATCATGCCGAGCCCGAAGCAGCCGACCGCGAAGGGCATCATATAACCGTGGCTGAGCACGCCCGAGACCAGCGTGATCAGCGCGAAGCCGATCGCGATGACAAGGCCGATTTCGTGGAACGCCGGGTTGAGCAGCGCGCCGCCGACCGAAGCGATCGACGCGAAAAAGATCGTGCTGGCCAGGCAATGGACAAGGCAGAGACCCGACAATCCCATCGCCAGCTGGTCGCCGGTGAGCGATGTCAGCGGCCGCGAATCGCGCGCAGCCCGAACCACCGCGCCGAGGCGCGGCCAGAAATGGCTGTGATTGGCGACATTCGTCACCCGATTCTCCGTTGGTCCAACTGCGGTGCTGGATATGGCATATCATGACAAAGGTTACAATATCTCATTGCAACATAATGCTGCCCCCGTCGTCACCTCGCGGAGACGCGGGTAACGGGGTTGGCGGATCAGGCCCCTTCCTCGGCGCGCAGCGCTTTCCGGTCGAGCTTGCCGATCATCGTCTTGGGCAGATTGACACGTACCTCGACCGCACTGACCCGCTCATGCTTGCCGAGCTGCGGATTGAGCCAGGCGGCGACCGCTTCGCCCGAAACCTCGAACCCCTCCTCCAGCGTGACGAAAGCCTTGGGGACTTCGCCGCGATAGGCGTCAGGGACGCCGAGGACGATCGCTTCCTTGACCGCGGGGTGCTCGTGCAGATGCGCCTCGATCACGCTCGGATAGACTTTGAATCCGCCGACCGCGATCATGTCCTTCAGCCGGTCGACGATGCGGATATAGCCGTCGGCTTCGATCGTGGCGACGTCGCCGGTGCGCAGCCAGCCGTCGATGGTGAAGCTGTCGGCGTCGGCTTCGGGGCGGTTCCAATATCCCTGCATGATCTGCGGGCCTTTGACCGCAAGTTCGCCGGGCTCGCCCACCGGCGCTTCCTTGGTGGGATCCTCCTTGTCGAGCAGGCGGATATGCGTTGCGGGAAGCGGCTGGCCGATCGTGCCGGGCTTCACCGGGCCATCATAGGGATTGGTCGCCACCACCCCCGAGCTTTCGGTGAGGCCATAGCCTTCAACCAGCGATGCGCCTGTCGCGGCGACAAACTTCTCGCGCAATTCGGCGGGCATCGGTGCGCCGCCAGAGATACAGATGCGCAAGCTGGAAAAGTCGGTCTGCGCCAGATCGGGATGGTCGAGCAGCGCCTGATACATCGTCGGCACGCCGGGCAGCGCCGTCGCTTTCGTCCGCGTGATCGCCTGCAGCGCGGCCTTCGCGTCGAAGCGCGGCAGCATCGTGATCATCCCGCCGTTGAGGATGGTCCGATTGAGGACGCAGGTGTTGGCGAAGACGTGAAAGAACGGCAGCACGCCCAGGATTCGGTCGCCCGCGTCATGGTCGGGGTCGATCGCATTCACTTGCCGGGCATTGGCGGTCAGGTTCTGATGCGTCAGCTTGGCACCTTTCGGGGTGCCGGTGGTGCCGCCGGTGTATTGGATCAGCGCGATGTCCTTCGCGGGGTCGATCGCGACCGGCTCCGGCCGTCCGTCATTGGCCACGAGCGCCGAAAAGCGGATGACGCGCGGATCGTCGGGCAGCGCCGCGACCTCGCTTTTCTTGAACAGGCGGTACAGCACCGACTTGGCGGCGGGCAGCCCGCCCGCGATCGATCCGACGACCAGCCGCTTCAGGCTCGACCCCTCGAGCACGGCGAGCGCGGTCGGCAACAACGCCGCGGCGCTGAGCGTCACCAGCGTTTCGGCGCCCGAATCCTCGACCTGTGCCTCCAATTCGTGGACGGCATAGAGCGGCGAGAAGTTGACCACCGTGGCACCCGCGGCGAGCGCACCATAATAAGCCGCGACATAGTGCGGGACGTTGGGGAGGAAGAGCCCGACGCGGCTGCCCTTGCCGATGCCCTGCAACTGCAACCCGCGCGCGACGCGGGCGGCCCCGTCCGCGACCTCGGCATAGGAAAAGCGCCGGCCCATGAAGTCGAGCATCGGCGCGTCGCCCTGCCTCCGCGCGCTCGCGGCGAGCATATCGGGAAGCGAAAGCGGCTCGAAGCTGTGGTCCCACGGCGTCGGATGGCGGTAATCGTGCGACCAGTCATAGGGGCTGTTCATCGCGGTGGGGGACCCTTTCGTTCGTTATTGACATCACTCTAGGGTCAAGACCCATTTCGGCGTCCCTTCGGGATTTGACCGATTTTGCCCAGCGCGTCGTCGGAAAGTCTGGAGATATCGGCATATCCCGGCGCCTTTCCTTCTAGCCCTGAACAAAATCGCTTCAAACCTCGAACGCGCCATCAATGGGTCCTGACCCTAGGCAAGCCGACCCGCGACCGCAATCTTGCGGGCGCCGAGCGTGGCGGCTAGTCAGGGCCGTCGTTCTCGCCAGGGGTTTTCCATGTTGCAGCATATTTCGCGTTTCGCCGCGCCGTTCGCCCTTCTTGCTCTCGCCGTCGCGACCCCAGCCGCCGCGAAGGACAAGGCGCCGCCGCCGCGCCCGGCGCAGATCCAGGAACTCTACGCCTGCCGCGATATCGCCGACCCGACCGCGCGCCTTGCCTGCTTCGATCGCGAAGTCGGCGAATTGTCGAGCGCCGACCAGGCGCGCGAGATCGTCTTTACCGACAAGGAAACCGCGAAGAAGACGCGCCGCGGCCTGTTCGGCTTTTCCTTTCCCAAGCTGGGCGGGATATTCGGTGGCGACGAGGACCAGATCAACGAGATCGATACGGTGATCCGTTCGGTCAGCATCGACCGCTCGGGCAAATATACGCTGGTGATGGAAGATGATGCAGTGTGGGTGCAGATCGACACGACCAAGCTGCCGCGCCAGCCCAAGCCCGGACAAAAGATTCATATCAAGACCGCGACGATGGGCAGCTATTTCGCGACGATCGAGGGCGGCCGGGCGATCCGCCTGAAGCGCGACCGCTGATCGCGGCCTGCGCGCCGCGAGACAGCCATGACAGGTGACGTGGCGATTCCGGTTCCGGGCCCCGAATGCCCGCCCTTCGTGCTGCTCGACGACGCGCGCGCCGAGGGCGCGGTTCCGGCACGGCTGTTTCTGAATCCGGTCGAGATCGTCACAGCCGGTTCGGCGGCCGAGGTGCCGGCGCTGCTCGCCAAGATCGAGATGGCCGGAAAACGTGGGCTCCATGCCGCAGGATATCTGGCGTATGAAGCGGGGAAGGGGCTTGCGCCGGCTTGGCGCGGGACGGTCGATACCGCGCGCGAAGGCGCGCCGCTTGGCTGGTTCGGATTGTTCGAGCGTCTGGAGCGGATCGACGCCGATGCCGTTCCGGACGAGCTACCCGACCCCGCCAGCGGCTGGGTCGGAAAGGTCAAGCCGCGGATCGCGCGCGACGACTATCTCGCGGCGATCGAGACCGTGCTCTGGCTGATCCGCGACGGCGACATCTATCAGGCCAATTATACCTTCCGCGCCGATGTGCCGGTCGCGGGCAATCCGCTGGCCGTCTATGCGCGGCTGCGCCGGACGGCGCGAGCGGGCTATGGCGGCTTTGTGTGGACCGGCGATCGGGCGGTGGCATCGCTATCGCCCGAGCTGTTCTTCGCGCTGCGCGGATCGCAGGTGATGGCGCGACCGATGAAAGGAACCGCGGAACGACTGCGCGATCGCCATGCCGACGCGGCGGCGGCGCGCGAACTGGCCGAGGATCCGAAGCAGCGGGCCGAAAATCTGATGATCGTCGATCTGATCCGCAACGACCTGTCGCGCGTCGCCGTGCCGGGAAGCGTTGCGGTCCCCGACCTGTTTCGCGTCGAAAGTTTCCCGACGATCCACCAGCTTGTTTCCGACGTATCGGCAACTTTGCCCGACTGGGCGGGCGCGGTCGATATCCTGCGCGCCGCTTTTCCCTGCGGTTCGATCACCGGCGCGCCCAAGGTGCGCGCGATGGAGATCATCGACGCGCTCGAGGCCGACGCGCGCGGCATCTACACCGGATCGATCGGCTTCATCGAGGCCGGGGGCGACGCGGCGTTCAACGTCGCGATCCGTACGCTCGTCTTTCCGTCGCAGAGCGGCTTGCAGGACGCGCCGATGTGCGCCACGCTGGGTCTGGGATCGGGAATCGTTGCCGACAGTCAAGCCGCTGGGGAGTGGCGCGAATGTCTGGCCAAGGGGGAATTTGTGGGCGCAGCGGGGGAAAGCTTCGACCTCATCGAAACCATGTTCTTCGATCCGGTCGAAGGCGTGCAACGGCTGGAGGGACATCTGGCGCGGATGAAGGCGAGCGCGGCCGCGCTCGGCTTTGCGTTCGACCGCCATGGCGCGCGCAACAGCCTGCAATCGGCGACGTTCCGCCTGCGCAGTGCGGCGCGGGTGCGGATGCGGCTTGCCGCGTCGGGCGCGCTCGCGGTCGAGGTTTCGCCGCTGCCCCGCCTCGCCGAACTGCCCGTGCCCGTCGCGGTACGGCCTGCACCGATGACAGCCGACGATTTCCGCCTCGTCCACAAGACGAGCCTGCGCGCCGCCTATGACGAAGAGCGCCGGGCGAGCGGCTCGGCGGAGGTCGTGTTCGTCGACGAACCGGGCTTTGTCACCGAGGGCAGCTGGAGCAACATCTTCGTCGAACGCGACGGGCAGTTGCTGACGCCGCCGCTGTCGCTGGGGCTGCTTCCCGGCGTGCTGCGTGCCGAGTTGATCGAAAAGGGCCGCGCGGTCGAATCGCACCTGCGCCTCGCCGATCTTCGGGACGGATTTTTCATCGGCAATTCGCTGCGCGGACTGGTTCCGGCGCGGCTGGCAGAGAATTCGGCGGCCTGAAGCAGCTGCATAGGTAAATATCCCATGCTGCGCTTGCGAAATGCAGGCGGAAGCTTTAGGCGCGGCCCCGCGCAATTTCCTGTCAATTCGCAGCCTGTCCGCGCAAGCCACGGAAAGTATCGTCATGTCGTTGAAGCCGCATCTCTCCGCCGCCCTCAATCGCATCCAGCCCTCGGCGACGCTCGCGATGACGGCGCGCGTGACCAAGCTGAAAGCGGACGGTGTCGACGTGATCGGCCTGTCGGCGGGCGAGCCCGATTTCGACACGCCCGATTTCGTCAAGGAAGCCGCGATCGAGGCGATCCGGAGCGGCCAGACCAAATATACGCTGGTCGACGGTACCATCGCGCTGAAGGAAGCGATCCGCGGCAAATTCCGCCGCGACAACGGGCTCGAGTTCGGCCTCGACCAGATAACCGTCAACGTCGGCGGCAAGCATACGTTGTTCAACGCGCTCGTCGCGACGGTCGACGCCGGCGACGAAGTGATCATACCCGCCCCTTATTGGGTGAGCTATCCTGACATCGTCGCTTTTGCGGGCGGTACGCCGGTGATCGTCGAGGGGACCGCCGCGCAGAATTACAAGATCACGCCGGCGCAGCTCGACGCCGCGATCACGAAAAAGACGCGCTGGGTGATGTTCAACTCGCCGTCGAACCCGTCGGGCGCGGCCTATTCGCCGGAGGAACTCGACGCGATCGGCGACGTGATCCGCCAGCATCCGCATGTGATGGTGATGACCGACGATATGTACGAGCATGTCTGGTACGCCGACTTTGCCTTCTCGACGCTGGCACAGCGTTGCCCCGACCTGATCGACCGCATCCTCACCGTGAATGGCTGCTCGAAAGCCTATGCGATGACCGGTTGGCGGATCGGCTATGCCGGCGGTCCCGCCTGGCTGATCAAGGCGATGGCCAAGCTCCAGTCGCAATCGACCTCGAACCCCTGCTCGATCGCGCAGGCCGCTGCCGCGGCAGCGCTCGGCGGGCCGCAGCAGTTCCTCGACGACCGCAACGCCGCTTTCAAAAAACGCCGCGACATGGTCGTCGCGATGCTCAACGATGCGCCGGGCCTGTCGTGCCCGGTCCCCGACGGCGCTTTCTATGTCTATCCCGACGCGAGCGGCTGCATGGGCAAAAAGACGCCTGCGGGCCAGTTGATCGATACCGACGAAAAGCTGATCGACTATTTCCTCGACAGCGCACGCGTCGCTGCGGTGCATGGCGGGGCGTTCGGGCTGTCGCCGGCATTCCGCGTCTCCTACGCAACGTCGGAAGCGGTGCTGAAAGAGGCATGCGTGCGCATCCAGCAGGCGTGCGCGGTTCTCGGCTGACCGATCGCTCCTCCCGCTTGCAGGGCAGGCGATTTCTGAACGCCCGACAACCAACCGGTTCACCGGATAGTAAGCACTCTTGTCCAAGGGTGACCGCCATCACTGCACGTCTGGTCGGGGCGCTCCATATCGTCGGTGTAACCAAAGCGGCTTTGCCCGCGAATCGACATGATATGAGAAGAGGCCTATATGTTGTCCATGCTCCGCTCCGACTGGTTTCCGACCATGCTCGCCGGCTTTGCCATTGGCGCCGTGATCGTCGTCATGCAGCAGCCTGCACTGGCGATGCCGCTGTAAGGTTTTCCGCATGAGAATGGTCAAGATGACTTTCACGCGCCACGTCATCGTGGCGCTCGCGGGTGTCGCGATCTTCACCCAGGTCCTGCCGGCGCAGGCCGAAAGCGTCGTCAAGCTTCCCCCCGCGGCCGTCGATCCCGCCGTTGCGACGAAGCGCGCGACCGCCGTGCTGGCGGGCGGTTGCTTCTGGGGTGTCGAGGGTGTCTTTTCCAACGTGAAAGGCGTCGTCTCGGTCGAATCGGGCTATCATGGCGGCAACAAGGCGACCGCCAGATACGAGCTGACGCACGACGGCACTTCGGGGCATGCCGAGGCGGTGCGCATCGTCTATGATCCGACGCAGGTCAGCTATGGCACACTGCTGCGCGTTCTTTTCTCGGTGATCGCCGACCCGACGCTCAAGAATCGCCAGGGTCCCGACAGCGGCCCGCAATATCGCGCCGCGATCGTTCCGATGGACGCGGCGCAGCGTCAGGTCGCGACGGCCTATCTGGCGCAGATCGCCAAGGGCAAATATTTCGCGAAGCCGATTGTCGTCCCGGTCGAAAGCTACAAGGCCTTTTATCGCGCCGAGCCCGGGCATCAGGATTTCATGCGGCTGAACCCGACGAACGGCTATATCACCCGCTGGGACGCGCCAAAGCTGGCCGCGCTCAGGCGGCTGTTTCCCGACCTCGTCCGCGCCAGGCCCGCGCCCTAGATAATCCCGGCGCCGCCGCTTATCGCGGCATTAGAATCGTTCGTCGCAAATCGCTGGTCCCACCCGCACGCGTGCGAGACGAACGACCCGACCAAAGGGGTCGGCATATACGACGGCCATGGGCCGCGGGGTTTCAATGAGTTTGAGGTTTTCGAGCAGGCCACTGCTCGGCATTACCATTGGCGCGGCTTTTCTGGCAGGCTGCGTGAGCAGCGCGGCCCTGGTGCCGGCGCCGCGTCAGGCGCAGACTGTGCATGGTTCGAGTCCCGTCACGGTTCCGATCGGCCCGCCCGTGCGCGCTTCGGCTGCCGCCCCGGCGCCGCGCGGCACGCTCGACGCAGGCTTTCGCCGTCCGCCCGCAGGTCTCAGCGACCGTCTCTATGTCCTCTGGCGTGCCTTTCCGGGGAAGACCGGGATTGCCGTGCAGCGCATCGATGGCGAATGGGCGCTCGCGCAGCGCGGCGGCGACCTGTTCCCGCAGCAAAGCGTGTCGAAGCTGTGGGTGTCGATGAGCATCCTCGATGCCGTCGACAACCGTCGGGTCAGCCTGGACCAGAAGGTCCGCATCGGCCCCGAGGATCTGGTGGTCTTCCACCAGCCGCTCGCCGACCGTGTCCGCTCCGAAGGCAGCGTGACGATGAGCGTGCGCGACCTGATCGAGACGGCGATCACGCACAGCGACAACCTGGCGAACGACAGCCTGCTTCGTACCGTGGGCGGCCCCAGTGCCGTGCGCTCGTTCATCGCGAAGAAGGATCTGGGTTCGATCCGCTTCGGCCCCGGTGAGCGACTGCTCCAGAGCGGAACGGCCGGACTGACCTGGCAGCAAAGCTATTCGATCGCCCGCAATTTCCAGGCGGCCCGCGCGGCGCTGCCCATGTCGACGCGCCAGTCGGCGATGAACAATTATCTCGCCAATCCGGTCGACGGCGCCAGCCCGTCGGCGATCGCGAGCGCGCTGACGCGGCTGGCGCGCGGGACATTATTGTCGCCCGACTCGACCGACTATCTGCTCGGCGTGATGAGCCGGACGAAGAGCGGGCCAAAGCGGCTGAAAGCCGGGCTGCCGCCGGGGTGGACCTTTGTCCACAAGACCGGCACCGGGCAGGATCTGGGCGGCATGACCGCGGGCTATAACGATATCGGCATCGCGACCGCGCCCGACGGCACGCGCTATGCCATCGTCGTGATGATGGGCAGCACGACCTCTTCGATCCCGTCGCGAATGGCGCTGATGCAGGCTGTGTCGGGCGCTGTCGCCGAATTTCATGGAAGATAGACCCCGATGAGACTTGCTGCCCTTCCCCTGATTGCGGTCTCGCTGATGCTCGCCGGCTGCGCGACGCCCGAGGCGCGGCTGCGCACCGGGCTCAACAATGCCGGTCTGTCGAAAGCGATGTCGGCGTGCATGGCCGAGCGGATGGTCGACCGGCTGTCGCTGGTTCAGCTTCGCCGCATTTCGGCACTGGGCAGCCTGAAGGACAAGCAGCTCACCGATCTGTCGCTCGACCAGTTCCTGCGCAAGGTGCGCGCGCTCAAGGATCCCGAGATTCTGACGGTGACGACCAGCTCGGCCGCGCTTTGCGCGCTGCGCTGACGACTTAGCCCCCACTTTCGCTAACCCAAGATTTTCTGGGCGCGGCAGGGGTAGCCTTGCCGCGCAACTTGTGCTTAGGCGGCCCCGATCACCTCCCCTTCCAGAGTCGAAAGGCCCGGCAGACCTCATGAACATCCACGAATATCAGGCGAAAGAACTGCTCGCTAAATTTGGCGTCGCGGTGCCCAAGGGCATTGCCGCGATGAGCGTTGCCGAAGCCGTCGCGGCGGCGAAACAGCTCCCCGGGCCGCTCTATGTCGTGAAGTCGCAGATTCATGCGGGCGGCCGCGGCAAGGGCAAGTTCAAGGAACTCGGTCCCGACGCCAAGGGCGGTGTCCGCCTCGCCAAGTCGATCGAAGAGGTCGAGGCGCACGCCAAGGACATGCTCGGCAACACGCTGGTGACGATCCAGACCGGCGACGCCGGCAAGCAGGTGAACCGCCTCTACATCACCGACGGCGCCGACATTAAGCAGGAATTCTATCTCGCCCTGCTCGTCGATCGCGGGTCGAGCCGCATCGCGGTCGTCGCCTCGACCGAGGGCGGCATGGACATCGAAACCGTCGCGCACGACACGCCGGAAAAGATCCACACGATCACCATCGATCCCGCCACCGGTCTGCAGCCGCACCACGGCCGCAGCGTCTCGGCAGCGCTCGGCCTGTCGGGCGACCTCGCCAAGCAGGCGGCCAAGGTTCTGGCCGGTCTTTACGCGGCGTTCCTCGGCACCGATGCCGAGCAGATCGAAATCAACCCGCTCGCCGTGTGCGAAGGCAAGGATGGCGACGAACTGCTGGTGCTCGACGCCAAGGTCGCGTTCGACGGCAACGCGATGTTTCGCCACAAGGACCTCACCGAACTGCGCGACCTGACCGAGGAAGATCCGGCCGAGGTCGAAGCGTCGGAATATGACCTCGCCTACATCAAGCTCGACGGCAACATCGGTTGCATGGTCAATGGCGCGGGCCTTGCGATGTCGACGATGGACATCATCAAGCTCAACGGCGAATTCCCGGCCAACTTCCTCGACGTCGGTGGCGGCGCGAGCAAGGAAAAGGTCACTGCGGCGTTCAAGATCATCCTCAAGGACCCTGCTGTGAAGGGTATCCTCGTCAACATCTTCGGCGGCATCATGAAGTGCGACATCATCGCCGACGGCATCGTCGCGGCGGCGAAGGAAGTGAATCTGTCGGTGCCGCTGGTCGTCCGCCTCGAAGGCACCAACGTCCAGGAAGGCAAGGACATCCTCGCCAATTCGGGCCTGCCGATCGTTGCAGCCAATGATCTGGGCGACGCGGCAAAGAAGATTGTTGCCGAGGTTCGCGCGGTCGCGTGATAACAGACATCCCTCTCCGCTTGAGGGAGAGGGATGCGAAGACTTGCCAGCCTGCTGGCCAGTCGAAGCTGGGTGAGGGGTTGCGAGCCATTGGCTCGCGCGGAGCGAGGCTCCGCTCACCCTCGTCCAGGTTCGCCCGATCGCCTTTGGCGATAAGGCTGCCTATCCTTCGCCTCTCAAGGGAGAAGGGAGTCAGGTTGACGTTTACGTAAAGCGCAACTATGGCGCAGTGCACAATTTTTGAGAGGAGCTGACAGAGCCATGAAAATCCTCGTCCCCGTAAAGCGGGTGCTCGATTACAACGTCAAGCCGCGGGTCAAGTCCGACGGCACGGGTGTTGACCTTGCGAATGTCAAAATGTCGATGAACCCGTTCGACGAGATCGGGATCGAAGAAGCGATCCGCCTGAAGGAAAAAGGTGTCGCGACCGAGGTCGTCGCGATCAGCGTCGGCCCGGCAAAGGCGCAGGAAACGCTCCGCACCGCGCTCGCGATGGGCGCCGACCGTGCGATTCTGGTCCAGACCGACGATGCCGTCGAACCGCTCGCGCTCGCGAAGATCTTCAAGGCGATCGCAGACGCCGAACAGCCGGGTCTCGTGATCCTGGGCAAGCAGGCCATCGACGACGACAACAACCAGACCGGCCAGATGCTTGCCGCACTCACCGGCTGGGCGCAGGGCACCTTTGCCAGCGCGGTCAATGTCGAGGGCGATCATGTCAGCGTGACGCGCGAAGTCGACGGCGGTCTCGAGACGGTGAAGCTCAAGCTTCCCGCGATCGTCACCACCGACCTTCGCCTGAACGAGCCGCGCTATGCGTCGCTGCCGAACATCATGAAGGCGAAGTCGAAGCCGCTCGATAGCAAGACCCCCGCCGATTATGGCGTCGACACCGCGCCGCGGGTCAAGGTCGTCAAGGTCAGCGAACCGCCGGTTCGCTCGGCCGGCGTCAAGGTCGCCGATGTCGATGAACTGGTTGCCAAGCTGAAGGCTATGGGAGTGCACTCATGAAAACGCTCGTCTGGGTCGAACATGACGGCAAGGCCGTCAAGGACGCCACGCTCGCGGTGGTCACTGCCGCGTCGAAGCTCGGCGAAGTCCATCTGCTCGTCGCCGGTAGCGGCGTCGATGCGGTCGCCAAGGACGCCGCGCAGATTGCCGGTGTCGGCAAGGTCCATGTCGCCGACAACGCCGCTTTCGGTCATAACCTGCCCGAAAATATCGCGCCGCTCGTCGCCGATCTGATGGGCAGCCACGACGCGTTTCTCGCGCCCGCAACCACGACCGGCAAGAATATCGCGCCGCGCGTCGCTGCGTTGCTCGACGTCATGCAGATCAGCGAGATCCTGTCGGTCGAGGGTCCCAAGACCTTCACCCGTCCGATCTACGCCGGCAACGCGATCGCCACGGTCGAAAGCTCGGATGCGAAGCTGGTCCTGACCGTGCGCGGCACGGCGTTTGAAAAGGCCGCGACTTCGGGCGGTTCGGGCACCGTGGAAGCCGTGGGCAGCGGCGGCGATGCCGGCATCTCCAGCTTCGTCGGCGCCGAAATCGCCAAGCAGGATCGCCCCGAGCTGACCTCGGCAAAGATCATCGTGTCGGGCGGCCGTGCGCTGGGTTCCAGCGAGAAATATCAGGAAGTCATCGTTCCGCTCGCCGACAAGCTCGGCGCCGCGCTCGGTGCTTCGCGCGCCGCGGTCGATGCGGGCTATGTCCCCAACGACTATCAGGTCGGCCAGACCGGCAAGATCGTCGCGCCGCAGGTCTATTTCGCGATCGGCATCTCGGGCGCGATCCAGCATCTCGCCGGCATGAAGGATTCGAAGACGATCGTCGCGATCAACAAGGACGAAGACGCGCCGATATTCCAGGTCGCCGACTTCGGCCTCGTCGCCGATCTGTTCAGCGCCGTCCCGGAGCTGACCGGCAAGATCTGACCGGCGGACCGAATAGCAATGCAAAAGGGCGGTCCCGCCGGGGCCGCCCTTTTTCTTTGGCGTCTGTTTGATAAGCTGGTCGCGCATAACAGCCTGTGCCCCCGCGAAGGCGCGGGTCCATCTCCGGTGGGCGCGATCCGGGTCCGGTCGAAGATGGGGCCCCGCCTTCGCGGGGGCACAGGGTAAACTGGCGGAGGGATTTCATGCGTAAGTCGATTTTCGCACTCGTTCTTGCGTTCGCCCCGATCATGCTGCCGGCGCCAGTTGCCGCCAAGCCGGCAGCATCCGCCGAAAAACTGGTCATCGACCGGGCGCGCATCGACGCGGCGCTGAACCAGATGGTCGACAGCGGCCGCGCCACCGGCACGTCGGCGCTGATCTGGCAGGACGGGCGCGAGGTCTATTTCGGCACGACAGGCATGGCCGATCGCCAGGCCGGGCGTCCGATGCGCCGCGACACGATCGCCCAGATCTTTTCGATGACCAAGCCGGTGACCGGCGTCGCGCTGATGCAGCTGTGGGAACAGGGCAAGTTTCACCTCGACGATCCGCTGGCGAAATATCTGCCCGAATATGCGTCGATGCGCGTGTATGCGGGCCAGGATGCGGGCGGCACGCCGCGCTATGTGCCTGCCGATCGGCCGATCCTCGTGCGCGACATCCTGCGCCATACCGCGGGCTTCGCTTATGGCCCGGGGCCGACGCCGGTTCACGACGCCTATGTCGCTGCCGATCCGCTCGCGCTGACGGTTCCGCTTGCCGAAGCGAGCCGCCGGCTTGCGCGCGTGCCGCTGATGTTCCAGCCGGGCACGCAGTGGGAATATAGCATGGCGGTCGACGTGCAGGCGGCGCTGGTCGAGAAATTGTCGGGCGAGCCTTTCGCCGACTATGTCCGCGGCCACATCTTCGAGCCGCTTAAGATGCACGAGACCGCATGGCGCCAGCCCGACGAACGGCTGCCGCGCTTTGCGGCGATGAACGTCATGACCGACGGCAAGCTGGTCCAGCAGAGCGACGCCGCGGCGCGCCTGCTGAACTTTCAGGATCATGCGCTGACCCCCGGCGGCTTCGGCCTCGCCTCGACGCTCGACGATTATCAGCGCTTCGCACGCATGCTGCTGGGCCGGGGCGAACTCGACGGCGTCCGCATCCTCAAGCCTTCGACGGTTCGCTTGATGGCGACCGACCAGCTCGATCCCTCGATTACCGAACGCGCGTGGCTACCCGGCAAGGGCGCGATGGGTTTCGGCTTCGACGTCGCAGTGCGCAAGGCCCAGCCGCAGACATCGGCGGAGAATCGCGGCGCGGTCGGCGAATTCTTCTGGGATGGCCTGCCGTCGACGCTGTTCTGGGTCGACCCTGCGAACCGGCTGACCGCGGTCTTCTTTGTCCAAAGCCAGCCGTTCGACGGTACGCTCCACCATGATTTCCGCGCAGCGGTCTATGGGCCGGACTATCAAGGGCCGCCGGGCGACTGACATCGCTCTGTCACAATCCTGTTCTTGAGCCGGAGCTTGCGCTAACCGGGAGCGGCCAAGGAGAATCTGATGTCCCAGCCCGACAAACGCGCGCTGCTTGCCGAAGGGCTGGCGGCGGGCGATGACGATGCCGCGCTGCATGTCCGGCTCACCGGTGCCGGCATCTCGGTGGCTGCGGCGAAGTACGAGATCGACCGGCTCGCCAAGGACCCGATGGCGGCGATGCTGCGGCGGCAGACGGCGCGGATGGCAAAGCAGGACTGGTTGCTCGCGAACCAGCAGCGTCTGGCGTTCGAGGCTGAGGGCGGCTTTGCGCTCGACACGCTCGATCGGCCCGCTCCCGATCTCTTCTATCGTCACCATTATGCAGCGAACAGGCCTGCGAAGCTGACCGGCATCATCGATCATTGGCCCGCGCTCCAGCGCTGGTCGCTCGACCATTTCGCGGCGGTCGCGGGCAACAAGGCGGTCGAGGCGCAGGTCGAGCGCGAGCGCGATCCCGACTATGAACTCGCCAAGGACGACTACCGCCGCCTGATCCGCTTCGCCGAGCTGATCGACTGGCTCCGCAAGGACGAGCCGAGCAACGATGTCTATCTGACCGCCTATAACAGCGGCACCAACGCCGCGGCGCTGGGCGTGTTGTGGGACGATCTTGCGCCCATCGACCTGCTCGACGCGAAAAGCGCGCGCGACGGCTTCTTCTGGCTGGGGCCAAGGGGCACGCTGACGCCCTGGCACCACGACCTCACGAACAATCTGCTGATGCAGGTGATCGGCCGCAAGCGCGTGCGCATGGCGCCGCCCTGGGCCTTTGCGCGGATGCGCAACAGCCGCCACTGCTTCTCCGACTGGGGTAACGAGCCGCTACCCGCCGGCGAAGGCGATGGGGTGACGCCACCGGTTCTCGAAGCCATCGTCGGGCCGGGCGAGGGCATCTTCCTGCCCGTGGGATGGTGGCACCAGGTCGAAGCGCTCGACCTGTCCGCGAGCATGAGTTTCACGAGCTTTCGCAAGCCGAATGCGCATGTCGAGGATTATCGATCATGGGGCGCATTGTAACAGAGGCTTGCGTCCGATACCTTCCCGCGGCAAAAATGACGCATGGGGGAAAAGATTTATCTATTGCCGAAGGCTGCGATATCGCTGTTGGTAGCCTTGTCGATGCCCGTTTCGGCGCACGCGCAGGAAAGGCTGGTTCTGGCAGCTTCGTCGTCATGGAACATCAATTATGCCGACGACTATTGCCGACTGCAGCGGATGTTCGGCACGGGCGACGAAAAGGTCATGTTGATGATCGATCGCTTCTCGCCAAGCGAAAGTTTTCGTCTAAATCTGGCGGGAAAACGGTTTTCGCGTAGTGGCAGCGTCGAAGCCGCGACCGTCCAATTCGGGGCCGACCTTCCCGAGCAGAAACTCGAATTTTATGCAGGCGATCTGGGCAAGGAGGTTCCTGCCTGGCTGTTCATCCCGAACGTCCGGATTCGGCCGCTTGCCGAACCCATCAAAGAGGATGAGCCACGCAAGGTGACTTTCTCTGAGGCTGACGAGGCCGCGGTGAACGAAATTCGCATTGGCAAGCCGCTCAAACAGCAAGTCGTGCTGCAAACCGGTTCCATGAAGGGCGCCTTCGGCGCGCTTCGCGCCTGCACCGACGAATTGCTGCGACATTGGGGCATCGACGTCGATCGACACCGCGAGGTAGCCCAAATCGCCAGGCCCATCGGGTCGCCCGGCAATTGGTTGCGCAACAGCGATTACCCCGGCGATATGGTCGTCAAGGGGGAGCCGGGAATGGTCCAGTTCCGGCTGGTCATTGGCGAGGATGGTCTGGTTCGGTCGTGCCATGTACAGCAGTCCACCAATTCGGAAGGGTTCGACGAGGCGGTATGCAACGCGCTGAAACGGAGAGCGCGTTTCGAGCCGGCGCGTGACAAAGCGGGTAATCCGCTCGTGTCCTATTACATGAATCGGGTACATTTCTCGGTGGGCCGATAGCAGCGGGACATTAGCGCGATTGTAAGCTCTGCGCGCTACCGCCGCGGCATGGCTTTGGTCAGCGATTATCAAAAGCGGCAGATCCGCGATACCGAACTCGGGCGGTTCGACCGCTGGTTCGTCGATACCGCGATGGGTCCGGCCTATCGTGGCCGCGACGGGCGCGGGCGGAGCGTGCGGGCGGAGGAGATCGCGCGCTGGCGTGCCGATGTCGAGGCGCATGTCGATGCGATGATCGCCGCGATTCCGGTGCAGGCGGCGTGGGGGATCGGCGCGCTGCTCGTGATCATCTTCGGCGGCGGCTGGCTGCTCGACCTGATCGACATTCCGGAACGCTTTCACGGCCCGGCGATCGGGCTCGGCATTTTCATCGTCGAGGTCGGGCTCTTCGGGCTGGAGGCGTGGGATTATATCGCGGGCTGGCAACGCCGCCGCGACGGGATCGAGGCGGCGGTGCGCGTGCGCGCGCCCCTGCCGATCGAGGCCGCGCGCCTCGGCAGCGGGCACAACTGGTTCCAGACCGCGTCGATCGCGGTCGTCGTGCCCGTCATCCTCCTCGCCTTCTTCTCGCACCTCGACGAGAGCATCATCGATCGGATCGACTGGTGGGGCTGGATGATGCTGGTCGTCCCGCTCGCCTGGGGCCTGCATTTCGCGGGCAAATGGTACGACCGGCATCTGAAGCGCGAGCGCCGCTGACCGCTTGGCTGCCGATTGCAGCGGGCGTTCCCCTTTCCTGATCGCCGATTTCACGAATGCAATTGCCCGCTTGCCGTTTACGTAAGCTGCAAGCACTATTGGGCATGCTCGATCTCGCGTCCGCCCTGTCCGCCTTCATGACTCGCATCGCCGGCGCCGGCGACCTGACGGCGCTCGCCCGCCTGTCGGGCGGCGCGAATATGGAAAGCTGGGCGTTCGACTGGGACGGAGCGGCCTATGTCCTGCGCCGGGCGCCGTCAGCGGATTATATGGCCGACCGTCCCTATGGCCATGCCGATGAAGCCGCGCTGGTGATCGCGGCGCACGACGCCGGGGTGAAGGCGCCCGAGGTTGTCGGCGTACTGGCCGACAGCGACGGCATGGGCACCGGCTATGTCATGCGGCGCGTGATCGCCGAGGTAAACCCCGCCTTGATCCTTGCGAGCCCGCCGCCGACGCTGCTTGCCGACCTGGGCCGCGAACTCGCGCGCATCCACGCGATCCCCCGCGCGACGATTCCCGCGGCGATCCCGCTGATGGATACCGCCGCGGCGCTCGCCGAACTCAAGGCGCGCTTCGTCGCGTACGGCGGCGACCGGCCTGCGATCGCGCTGGCGATCAAATGGTGCGAGGATCATCTGCCCGCGGCGGCCGATCCCGTCCTCGTCCATGGCGACTACCGGATGGGCAATATCATGGTCGATGCCGATGGCCTCGCGGTCGTGCTCGACTGGGAACTGGCGCACCGCGGCGACGCGCACGAGGATCTGGCCTTCGGCTGCATGACCGTGTGGCGGTTCGGCCGGCTCGACAAACCGGCTTTCGGCGTCGGCAGCCTCGAGGAATATTTCGCCGCCTATGCCGCCGCCGGAGGGACGCCGGTCGATCGCGCCCGCTTCCGCTTCTGGCTGATCTACCGCACGCTCTGGTGGGCGCTGGGCTGCCTCCAGATGGGCCAGGCCTGGCGGAGCGGCGCCGATACCACCGTCGAGCGCGTCGTTGTGGGGCGCCGGACCGCAGAGCAGGAACTCGACCTGATCGCGCTGCTCGAAGCCGAGGCGCCCGAAGCCGAACGCGCGAGTCCGCTGCCCCCATCGCCGCCCTTCGCGCCCGCCCCGACCGGCGAGCCCACCAATCGCGAAATGGTGCAGGCCGTGCGCGACTGGCTGAACGACGAAATCAAGCCGAAGGCCGAGGGGCACGGCAAGTTCCAGGTCGCGGTCGCGATGAACGCGCTCGGGATCGTGATGCGCGATTGCGATGCGCGCACGCGCGCCGAGGACAAGGCGCTCGCCGAAGCCTTGCTGTCGGGCGCGACGACGCTTGCAGAGCCTGGCCTGCTCGCAACGCTGCGCCGCGCCGTCCTCGACAAATGTGCGGTCGACAGCCCCAAATATGCGGCGCTCGCTGCGGCGCGCGCCGCATGGAGCGGATCAGAATAATCAGGGAGAGAGACGATGGATTTTGCGATGCCGGCCGATCTGCAGGCCTATCTGGACGAACTCGACGCGTTCATCGACGCCGAGATCAAGCCGCTTGAGCTGGCCGACGACAATATCCGTTTCTTCGACCATCGCCGCGAACATGCGCGCACCGACTGGGACAATCAGGGCCTGCCGCGCCACGAGTGGGAGCAATTGCTGCGGGCCGCGACGCGCAAGGCCGATGCCGCGGGCCACTGGCGCTTTTCGGCGCCGAAGAAATATGGCGGCCAGGACGGATCGAACCTGTGGATGGCGGTGATCCGCGAGCATTTCGCCGCGAAGGGCCTCGGCCTCCACAACGACTTGCAGAATGAGCACAGCATCGTCGGCAACTTCCCCTTTGTGGAGATGTTCGAGCAGTTTGCGACGAGCGACGAACAGAAACAGGAATTCATCCTCGGCGGGTTCGAGGGCAAGCGGCGCACCGCCTTCGGCCTGACCGAGCCCGACCATGGATCGGACGCCACGCATATGGAAACACGTGCGGTCAGGGAAACTCGCGACGGCGTCGACGGCTGGCTGATCAACGGACGCAAGATGTGGATCACCGGCATGCACGTCGCGACGCACTGCGCGACCTTCTGCCGCACCGACGGCAAGGACGGCGATGCCAAGGGGATCACCTGCCTGCTCGTGCCCACGGGGACGCCGGGGATGACGGTCGACGAATATATGTGGACCTTCAACATGCCGACCGACCATCCGCGCATGACCTTCACCGATGTCTGGGTCGCCGACAGCGCGCGGCTCGGGCCCGAAGCCGGCGGGCTGTCGATCGCGCAGAGCTTCGTCCACCAGAACCGCATCCGCCAGGCCGCGTCATCGCTCGGCGCGGCGGTCTTCTGCATCGAGGAAAGCGTGAAATACGCGCGCCAGCGCAAACCGTTCGGCGAGGCGCTCGCGAAGAATCAGGCGATCCAGTTCCCGCTCGTCGAGCTGGCGACGCAGGCGGAGATGCTCCGCCTGATGATCCGCAAGACCGCGTGGGACATGGACCAGACGCCGCACAAGGAGATCGAGCACAAGCTCTCCGACAAGGTCAGCATGTGCAATTACTGGGCGAACCGTCTCTGCTGCGAAGCTGCGGACCGCGCGATGCAGGTCCATGGCGGCATCGGCTATTCGCGTCACAAGCCGTTCGAGCACATATATCGCCACCACCGCCGCTATCGGATCACCGAGGGCGCGGAAGAGATCCAGATGCGCAAGGTCGCGGCCTATCTGTTCGGATATCTGGGGCCGCGGAAGGGGACCTTGGGGAAGATTTGAGGCAGACTGTCGGCCTTGGCAGACGTTCGTCATCCCGGACTTGATCCGGGATCCATGGCCGCACCGTCGTCATGGATCCCGGATCAAGTGCAGATATATCCCATTGGAGCAAGTCTGTGTTCCCCCGCGAAGGCGGGGGTCCAGCTTTGACGCGAAGCGTCGAAGGGCGTGCTGCTGCGCGCGTCTTTCCTTGCCGCTGGACCCCCGCCTTCGCGGGGGAACACCCGTTCGTTATCCCAGTGAAATAGTTGTGGATCAAGCCTGTCCTGAGCCTGTCGAAGGGCCCGGGATGACGAGGAATGAGGGGTTCCTCCCTGTGGCGCAGCCATGGGGAGGGGGACCGTCCGCGAAGCGGATGGTGGAGGGGCCCCTCCGTCAGCGCTGCGCGCTGCCACCTCCCCATCGCTGCGCGACAGGGAGGATCAACGGCAACAACCGGTCGCTACCCGCCGCCCGAGGCGCCGTCGATCGAACCTGGGGCCCCCCTCAACCGGGCTTGCGGAAGCGCAGCGTGAACTGGTCGGTCTTGCCGCGGATTGCGGCGTCGAACACGTTCGCGGTGCGCGGATCGGCGGGGTGGCTGTAGAGGTCGCTTTCCGCTTCCAGTTCGAATCCCGCCTTGGTCAGCGCCGCGACCACCGCGGCCTTGTCGATGCGGTGCAGGCTGTCCGACAGCGTCGTCCCCGTCCCCGCGGCGGCGCTATGATCTACGACGACAAGCACGCCGTCCGGCTTCAGCGCCGCGAACAGCGCCGCGCTCGCCCTGTCGCCCGTCCCGGCGGGAAAGGGCTTCAGATACAGGTCGTGAAAATTCTGCACCGTGATGATGACGTCGAGCGGCTCGGGAAAGGCGGGCGCCGCGAACGGTCCCCCGACGGCGTCGACATTGGCATAGGCTGCATCGACCGCGGCCTGATCGGTTCCATATTGTGCCTTGAACGCAATGAATTCGGCAGGTTGGAAGGCGTAGACCTTGCCCGTCGGGCCGACCGCGGCGGCGAGCAGTCGTGTGACATAGCCGCCACCCATCACATAATCGCCGACCTTCTGACCGGGTTCGACCCGGGCAAAGGCGAGTAACGTTGCAGGCAATCGGGCCGCGTCGCGGTCGCGATCGGTTGCGGGCCGCGCCGGGTCTGCGATTGCGGCGCTATAGTCGGCGGAAGGAACAGTGGTCAGAGGAACCGAAGGGGCGGCGCAGCCGACCAAGAGCAGCGACAGGGTGCAGACGGCGGCGTTCAAGCGTTTCATGGCAACGACTCCCGGATGTTTATCGCTCCACCATAGCCGCTTGCCGCACATCCCGCGCACTTATTTGCATATCGCGCTTTTGATGATAGGTTTTCGCCTGAAACTAAAAAATCGGGAGAGCAGACATGCATGATCTGGTGATTCGCGGCGGCACCGTCGTCGATGGTTCGGGCGGACAGCCCTTTGTTGCGGACGTCGCGGTCGATGGCGACCGGATCGTCGCGGTGGGCGAGAATCTGGGCGCGGGCACCAGGGAAATCGACGCCAGCGGCAAGATCGTTACCCCCGGCTTCGTCGACGTCCACACCCATTATGACGGTCAGGCGACCTGGGATGCCGAAATGGCGCCGTCGAGCTGGCACGGTGTCACCACCGTCGTCATGGGCAATTGCGGCGTCGGCTTCGCCCCCGCCAAGCCCGATCGCCACGAATGGCTGATCAGCCTGATGGAGGGGGTCGAGGATATTCCCGGCACCGCGCTCGCCGAGGGCATGTCGTGGGATTGGGAAACCTTCCCCGAATATATGGACGCGCTGGAAAAATTGCCGCGCACCGTCGATGTCGCCTGCCACGTCCCGCATGGCGCCGTCCGCGCCTATGTGCTCGGCGATCGTGAAAAGCCCGGCGCGATCCCGACCGACGCCGACATCGCCGAAATGTCGCGCATCGTCGAAGAAGGTATCCGTGCCGGCGCGCTCGGCTTCTCGACCAGCCGCACCGTGCTCCACAAATCGATCGACGGCGAACTCGTCCCCGGCACCACCGCGACCGCCGAGGAACTGATCGCGATCGGCCGCGCGATGGGCCGCGTCGGCTATGGCGTCTTCGAAATGGCGAGCGACCTCAAGCGCGAGTGGAACGAGTTTCAGTGGATGGGCGACCTCAGCCGCGAGACCGGGCTGCCGGTGACGTTCGCCGCGCTCCAGTCGATCGCCAAGGAGGTGTCGCTCGAGGAACAGATTGCCGAAATGCGCCACCAGAATGCGACCGGCGCGAACATCGTCGCGCAGATCGCGCTGCGCGGCAACGGCATCATCATGGCGTGGCAGGGCACCGTCCACCCGTTCCGTTTCAAGCCCGCATGGAACGAGATCATCGACATGCAGTGGGCCGAACAGCTCGCGAAACTGAAAGACCCGGCGTTCAAGGCGCGGATGATTTCGGAAGAGAATGTCTGGCCCGAAAGCGACATCCTCGATTTCCTGAAGATCGTTGCCGAGGGCTGGCCGGTCCATTTCGAAATGGACCCCGACTTCAACTACGAACCGAAGATGGACGAGAGCATCGCGGGCCGCGCGGCTGCGGCGGGCGTGTCGCCGGCCGAATATGCCTATGACCTGCTGATGAAGGATGACGGCAAGGGCTTCATCTATTTCCCGATCCTCAACTACCGCGACGGCAACCTCGATTTCCTCGAGGATCTGCAGGCTGCCGACGACACGGTGAACAGCCTCTCGGACGGCGGCGCGCATTGCGGAACGATCTGCGACGCCGCGTCGCCGACCTTCATGCTCCAGCATTGGGTGCGCGACCGCGCCGGCAAGCGCATTGCGCTCGAACATGCGGTCAAGCGCCAGTGCCGCGACACCGCGCTGCTCTATGGCCTCGAAGACCGCGGCGTGCTGGCGCCCGGCTATCTTGCCGATCTCAACGTTATCGACATGGATGCGATCAAGCTGGGCAAGCCCTGGCTCGCCTTCGACCTGCCCGCGGGCGGCAAGCGCCTGCTGCAAAAGGCCGATGGCTATGTCGCGACGGTGAAGTCGGGGGTCGTGACCTTCAAGGACGGGGCGATGCAGGGGCCGACCCCGGGCGGTGTCATCCGCGGCCCGCAGCGCGTCGAAATGGCGATGGCGGCCGAATAGGGCTGCTCGCCCCGGCCGCCATTCCCGCTTCGGCATGCTGAACCTGTTTCAGCATCCATGACCTGCGCTATCGGCCCGTATGGCGCCATAGGGATGCCGACCATGGACCCTGAAACAAGTTCAGGGTGACGAATTGAAAGCGGAGATTCTTGTCTTTGACGCGGTTCTCCACGCGCCACCCGATGGAAAGAAAATGCCATGAAAGCCATCCGCATTGCCGCCCCGGCGGCTCTCGACAGCCTGACCCTTGCCGATCTGGCCGACCCCGGCGATCCGGGGCCGGGCGAGATTCGCGTTCGGCTCGCGGCGTCGTCGCTCAACTTTCATGACTTTGCGGTGGTCGCGGGGATGATCCCGACCGTGGACGGACGCATTCCGATGTCCGACGGCGCCGGGACGGTCGAAGCGGTCGGCGACGGCGTGGCCGACTTTAAGGTCGGCGACAGCGTCGTATCGCTCTTCTTTCCCTTTTGGGACGACGGCGCGCCGCCACCGCGGGCCTTTACCCAGGTTCCGGGCGACAGCATCGACGGTTATGCGCGCGAAGTGGTGGTGACGCCGCAGCATTGGTTCACCCATGCGCCCAGCGGCTATTCGGCGGCCGAGGCGGCAACGCTGACGTGCGCGGGGCTGACCGCGTGGCGCGCGCTGTTTGTCGACGGCGCCACCCGGCCGGGCTCGACCGTGCTCGTGCAGGGCAGCGGCGGCGTGTCGGTCTTCGCACTGCAATTCGCCAAGGCGGCGGGCGCGCGCGTGATCGCGACGAGCTCGTCCGATGCGAAACTCGAACGTTTGAAAGCGCTCGGAGCCGACGAACTGATCAACTATAAGGCGGAACCCGCGTGGGGGGCGAAGGCGTTCGAACTCACGGGCGGGTCCGGTGTTGATACGGTCGTCGAGATCGGCGGAGCGGGGACGCTCGACCAGTCGATGGTTGCCACGCGCGTCGGCGGTCATGTCGCGCTGATCGGGGTGCTCGCGGGCATCGTCGGGCCGGTGCAGACCGCGCTGCTGATGCACAAGAATTTGCGCGTGCAGGGGCTGACGGTCGGCAGCCGGGCGCAACAGCTGGCGATGATTGCGGGGATCGAGGCAAACGGCATCAAACCGATCCTCGACCAGCATTTCCCGCTCGAAAGCCTCGCCGACGCATTTCGTCATCAGGCATCGAATGCGCATTTTGGAAAAATTATCGTTGATATTCAATAGGGTATATTGCAGTAACCGCGCGCTTGCGCGGATTTCCAGAAAATCCTTTCCTACAATATCCCGCTATGCTTCAAACTTGCAGACGAGCGGTCTCTCGCGCGTCGCAGCACCCGTTCGCGCCAAGGTGCGGCACTCCGGCTCAGGGTCGCCATTGGGCTGAACTTTGCTGAACTTTGGAACGACGGACCCGTTGCCTTCGCCCCTCATGGGCATATGCTTTCGGCCAGTGTGCCTCGGTTCCGCGCGCCAGAAATCACGATAGCGCGTCAATCGCGGCCTCGACGTCCGCGACCCGGTTATAGGCATGAAACGACAGCCGCATCACCGTGCCGCGAAAGTCCGCCTTGATACCATGCGCGTCGAGCGCCGCCGCAACCCGCGGCTGGTCGGCGCCGGTGTCGATACACAGCGTCCCGCCAACGTCACCCTCGGGCCAGTGCCACTGCGGCGTGCACGGCTTGAGCGCATGGCCGAGCATCGCCTGCAACGCCTTGTTATGCGCGCGGATCGCCGGCACGCCGATCGCCGCAATCTCGCCGATCCCGGCGGTCGACAGCACAAACGGCGCGACGTCGGGCGTCCCGCCCCACCAGCGCCGCGCGTCGGGGGCATAGCGGAAGTCGCGGATAGCCATTTCGAACGGATTGTCATGGCTCCACCAGCCGCGTTCCATCGGATCGAGCGCGGTGCGGTCGTGCGGGGCGACCCATAGCCAGGCCGCGCCCGGCCCGCCGCACAGCCATTTGACGCTGGTGCCCAGCACCGCGTCGACGCCCCAACCGGCGGGGGCCACCGGAACGACGCCAACCGATTGCGCGCAGTCGGCGATGCAGCGCGCGCCGGCGGCTTTTGCGGCGGCGGCGACGGCGGCGATGTCGGTCAGGGCGCCGCTGTTCGAACTGACATGCATCGCGGCGACCAGCGCGACATCATCGTCGAGCGCGGCGGCCCAGTGCGCCGGATCGCGAACGTCGACATCGTCAGGCAGGTAACGCGTCGTCCACCCCGCCGCCGCGAGGCCGCTTGCGACATAACCGATCGTCGGAAAGGCGCTCGGCGCGAGCAGGATCGTCCGCCGGTCGGTCGCTGTTCCCAGCGCCGATATATAGCGCGACAGCGCTGCGCTGACATTGGCCGCGGGACACAGATCCTGCGCTTCGACGCCGATCAGTCCGGCCAGCGCCGTGCGCCACTCGTCGATCGCTTCGATCCAGTGCGGCCACGCCTCTCCTGTTTCACGCCATGGTTGCAGCATCTTGTCGCGCAGCAGCGCTTCGGCCGCGCGCGGCTGGCATCCGACGCTGTGGCTCTTCAGATAGACGGCGTCCGGCGGCAGGTGAAAGCGCGCCGCGATGGCGGGCGAGAGCAGCGCGCGGGTCACAGCCCGCTGCCGTGCCCGGGCGACGAATGCCCGCTGATGCTGTCGCGCTTGACGCCATATTCGGCGCCCCATCGGTCGGTCATCTCGGCGCGAATGTCCCACAGTTCGGGGAAGAAGCGATGCCGCGCCCCCGCGTTGAGCAGCTCGACCGGGCGGCCTTTCAGCGACTTCGACCCCATGCCGATCGATCGGTGGATCAGATAGATGTGGTGGGCGCGGAAAATCTGGAACAGTTCGTCGAACTCGATCAGCGCCTCGGCGACCATATAGGCGTCGTCATGCTGATATCCGGTGTCGTAAATGTCGGCGATGCTGCGCGCGGCGGGATCGAGATAGGCCGCCTTGTAGCGCGCCCACAGCGGCTGGGGCAAAGTGAGCAGCAGCTGGAAACCGGGACTTTCCTGTCCCGATCCGTTGCCGAGCTGGAGGCGGATCGACTGATAGTCGAAGGGGCTCATTGTTTCGAGCAGCGACAATTGGTCGGTCATCATCCGCATGATGCGGTTCACCCGGTCGAACAGCGTGAGGACGCGCATCGTCTCGCCCGCTGCCATGTGACCGTCGATCTCGACGAGCGTGAAGGCCATCAGCTTCATCCACAATTCCTCTACCTGATGGACGATCTGGAACTGCAATTCGTCTGGCGTGCAAAGCTCGGCGAGCGGCTTCTGGCATTCGAGCAGGCGGTCGACCGCCAGATAGACGCCATAATCCTTCATGTCGGGCGTCTCGATGCGGCGGTGGAGGTCGGTCTTGTCGAGCATGGTCTGCTCCTCTGGGTCGGTTGGGCACGGATGACGGACGGCGCCGGGCGCCGCGACCTCAGCCGCGCGGCAGCACGCCCGCGGGCGGGCGCCGCGGCGACCCCGACTGGCCGAGCCACAGAAGGACGCTGGCCCCGCTCATCGCGGCAGCAGGTCCGCTGGCAGCGTCGGTTCGCTGATGATCTTCGCCATGCGGCGCCACATTTCCTCGCGGTTCGGTTTGCCGCGTTCGATATAGGCCTGAACCAGCTGTTCGCCGAGCCCGTAATTGATCACATAGCTGCGATATTGTTCGGTGAAGCGCACCGACTGGTCGGCGCGTTCGGGCGAGACCAGCATATATTTCTGCGTCAGCGCGACCGCCGTCGGCCGGTCGATTGCGCCGTCGAGATATTGCTGCGCAATCGTCAGCCGGGCCCCCGACACGCGCTTGATCGCTTTCAGCAGCTGCCAGTAACGATCGTCCGACGGCACCGCGATCTCGGCGATCGGCATCAGCACGTCGCGTTCGGTGTCGGCGCGGCTTTCGCCTGGGAATGCCAGGTCGATGCCGTAATTGGCGCTGCCCTCCGCGATCAGGCTTTGCGGACTGTACAGCGGATAGACGGTGAACTCGGCCCAGCCGCGTCCCCGCGACAGCAGCTCCTCGAGCTTCATGTTGAGCAGATGATGCCCCGGATAGCCTTCATGGCAGCCGAGATCGAGCGCGCGCGACAGGCGGATCGGCAGGTCGGTGTTGACCTGGATCAGGCTGTGATAGCCGCCCTGGTAATAATTATAGCCGCTCCAGCTCTTGCCGGTGACGAATTCAAGGCGAAAGCTCTCGTCGGCGGGCATCGCGATCTGCGCCGCGCTTCGCCCGCGGCAACGCGCGATCGCGGCATCGAACACTTTCTGGAGCCGATCCTTGGGGATGGTGAAGCGGTCGAGATAGGCCTCGACGCGCTGCCACAGCGGGCCGTCGCCCGGCGCCAGCGCCTCGACCTTGGCAAGGTCGGCGTCATAGCTTGCAAGCGTCTTCAACCGGGGCCGCACCCCGAACAGCCGCTCGGCTTCGTCGGCAAAAGCGAAACGCGTGCCCTGCATCATCAGCAGCCGCGTTTCGGCAGCGCGCAACTGCGCCCGCAGGAAAGTCGCGCGCCGTCGCTCCATTGGATCGGAGACGCGGCGCGCGGCGCCGTCGAGCCGCGCCGAAAGGTCGCGCGTCGCGGCCAGCAAGGCCGCCTTGTCGCGCGGCGCTGCCTCGGCCGCCGTCTTCGCGTCGGCGGGGCCATAATAGGCGTCGATATAGCCGTCCTCGTGCGTCCCGATTTCGAGGCTCAGCTGCACATAGGCCGCGGCAATGTCGTTCATGGCCTGCGCCGAAGCGGGGGTGCGGCGCACGTCGATCGAGGCGACCGCCGACTTGCCGGCCGCTGGTTTCGATCCGTTCGCGGCGCAGCCGGGCAGGGCGGCGATCAATGCCAGGGCCATCAGTTTGCGTATCATGGCGCTTCTATACCGGCGCTTTCCGACGTGTCACGCACATCGCCATCGGCAGCGATCTCGTCGTCGGATGCGGTTTCGATCGCGTGATGCTGCGGATGCAGCGGCGCGAAGCGCAAAAGCGCGTAGCCGGCGAGCGCTGCCGCCAGCGATCCCATCAAAATGCCGACCTTGGCCTCTTCGATCAGCAGCGGTCGATCGGGAAAAGCCAGGCCGCCGATGAACAGGCTCATCGTAAAGCCGATCCCGCACAGCATCGACACGCCATATATTTGCAGCCAGGTCGCGCCGCGCAGCTTTCCCGCGATACCGAATGTCACCGACAGCCAGACGCTGCCGAAGATGCCGATCTGCTTGCCAAGGAAAAGCCCCGCTGCGATTCCGAGCGGCAGCGGCGCGAAAATCTGGTCGGCGCCTAGGCTGCGGATATCGACCCCGGCATTGGCGAAACCGAAGATCGGGACGATCGCGAACGCAACCCAGGGATGGAGCGCATGTTCGAGCCGGTGGAGCGGCGACGACGCGCTGTCGGGCGCGCCCGGCGTGCGGTCGAGCGGGATGGCGGTCGCGGCGAGGACACCGGCAATCGTCGCATGGACCCCCGACAATAGCATCGCGTACCAGAGCAGAGCGAAAAGCAGCAGATAGAGGGCGAGATGCTTCACGCCGCCGCGATTGCAGGCGACCATGATACCAAGGAGCGCGGCGGCGGCGCCCAGCGCGACCAGGTTGAGCTTCGCGGTATAGAAGAGCGCGATGATCGCCACCGCGCCCATATCATCGACGATCGCGACTGTGACGAGAAACAGCTTGAGCGACGTTGGCGCTCGCTTGCCCAGGAGCGCGAGCACACCCATCGCAAAAGCGATGTCGGTCGCCGCCGGGATCGCCCAGCCTTGCGCGAGCCCCGACGTGCCCCCCGCAAAGGCCATGTAGAGCGCGGCCGGCACCGCCATCCCCGCCGCCGCTGCGATGAAGGGCAGTCGCCGCCGGTCCCAGCTCGCGAGGCGGCCGTCGACAAATTCGCGTTTGATCTCCAGCCCGACGAGCAGGAAGAAGATCGCCATCAGCCCGTCGTTGATCCACAGATGGACCGTCATCGGGCCGAGCTTGTCGGTCAGCGTCGGGCCGGTCGCAGCATGAAGAAGATGCACATAGGTTTCGCCGAGCGGCGAATTCGCAACAATCATCGCCATTATGGCTGCGAAAATCAGCAGCATTCCGCCGGCGCTTTCGCTTTCAAGGAAGTCGCGCAGGACTGAACGATTGGCAGAAATGCTGGACATGAAGCGAAGACAGCCTGGTTTTTGGGAACGGAGCGATGCGCTTTTCTAGCGGTCGCGCTGCGGCCCGTCACGCTTTACAAAAATCGAGCCATAATTACCCCTGTATCGTCGGCGCGGGCGCGCCATCAGGGGGCGGGGGAAGCCGGGTGGAGCCGTTATCCGCATGGCTGGAGTGGTTCGTACAGGGGGCTGGCCGTGAGTTGATGCTGTTTGCATCAGTCGGTATCCTGTTTTTCGGCATCGACGACCTGCTGTTCGATATCCTGTGGCTCGGAATGCGAGAGCGTCGGCGGCCCGACGCCGAAGCCGAAGCCGAACCTCGGCGCGCGCGCGCAAACTCGCGCGAGGGAAAACTCGCGATCTTCATGGCGGCCTGGTGCGAAGATGCTGTGCTGCCGGCAACGCTGACACGCGCGGTCGCTGCCTGGGAAGGCGAGGATTTCCGAATCTACATCGGCTGCTACCCCAACGACACGGCGACGATTTTCGCGGTGTCGCCGCTTGCCGCTGCCGATCCGCGCCTGCGCCTCGTGATCGGCGAAGCCGCCGGCCCGACGACCAAGGGTGACAATCTCAATCGGCTCTGGACCGCACTCGGCGAGGATGAACGCGCGGAGGGCTTCCACTTCATGGGGATCGTGCTGCACGACGCCGAGGATTATGTGCACCCGGAGGAGCTGGCGCTCTATCGGGGAGCGCTGCGCGACCATGCGATGGTGCAGATTCCCGTCATCCCCTTCATTGACCGCGGTTCGGTCTGGATCGGCGGGCATTATTGCGACGAATTTGCCGAAGCGCATGGCAAGGAAGTCGCGCTCCGCTCGCGGCTCGGTCTGCCGGTGCCGTCGGCAGGTGTCGGCTGCGCTTTGTCGCGAAGCGCGGTCGCGCTGCTGGCAATCGAGCGCGGCGGCCTTCCGTTTCGGTCGGAAAGCCTGACCGAAGACTATGAGCTCGGCATGTTGATCGGCGCTTATCGCCTCAGCTCGCGCTTCATCGATGCGCGCGGGCGGACGGGCGATCGGATTGCCTCGCGCGGGCCCTTCCCGATTACCGTCGAAACCGCGGTGCGGCAAAAGTCGCGCTGGATTGCCGGGATAGCGCTGGCTGCATGGGACTCGCTCGGCTGGATCGGGTCCCATCGTCGGCGCACCGGACGATCGCTAGCGCATGTCTGGCTGACGTGGTGGATGTTGTGGCGCGATCGCCGCGCACCGCTCGCGGCGCTTGTCTTGCTCACGGCCTATGGAGCGTTGATCCTGACCACGCTCGGCTGGCTCGGGCAGGTCCTGATGGGTTGGGACAGGCCGGATTCGACGGATGCGCTGGGTCTCCTGTTCGGCGTGAATGGTGCGATCCTGCTCTGGCGATTGGGGATGCGCGGCTATTTCACCGCGCAATGGTATGGCGGCAAGCAGGCGCTGCTGGCCGTTCCGCGCGCGTTCGTGGCGAATGTTATTGCCATTCTCGCGGCGCGCCGGGCAGTGGCGCTATACTGGCGAATGCTGCGTTCGGGGACGGTCCTGTGGGAAAAGACCGATCATCGCGACAGCCAGCCGCTTCCCGAACATGCGCCGGCGCCTGTGGTGGCGCCATGAAATGGCTTCTCTCCGGTTTGCGCAAAGGCGGCGAGGCGCGCGCGCTGCGTTTCCTGCTGCTGAGCCTTTGCGGCTGGGTCGCGCTGCGGATGATCGCCACATGGGACCTCGCCAACCCGGACGTGATCGCGGCGGTCAGGCCGCCGCCTGCGCCGCCCGCCTTGTTTGTCATCGCGGCGGCTGCCCCGGCGTTTTCGCAGGGCGTAGCCGCCACCTTGGCGGCGCGCGCGTCGACCATGTCCGAACCTCGGCGGCGGGACCTGTCCCAATCGGGCCAGGGCCCAGCGAGCCGGCCGGCGCGATGGCGCGCCCGCCGCGGCGACCGTGGTTTCGAGCCCGATCGCCACGACTTACGCCTCGTGATGATGGCCCGCTTTTTCCCGCAGCCCGCTACTGCGGCAGCGGCGCTTCCGACGCGCCAGGACAGCGACTGGTCATCCATGCCGCCCGCCGCTCCGTCGGCAGGAGGGAGCAGCGGCTCCTTCTGGATGCAGCGACAGCTCGCGGGCTGGTCGCTCGGCAGCTGGGTCTATCTGCGCCAGGGATCGGGCCGTGCGTCCGGCATGATCGGAGCCGGTAGCCAGCTTGGCGGGTCGCAAGCCGGTTTGCGGCTGGCCTATGGCCTGGGAGAGACCGGGCTGCTGCGCGGCTATGGCCGCGCGACGGTGGCGATCGACCAGCCGAAGCAGCGCGAGCTGGCCATCGGCGTTGCCTTCGCGCCTGTGCCGCGAATCCCGCTTGATATTGCGGTCGAGCAGCGCGTCGCGTTGGGCCGCGAGGGCCGCACGGCACTCGCGGCGATGATCGCAGGAGGAGTCGGCGATGTCGCGTTGCCCGCCGGCTTCCGGCTGGAGGCTTACGCCCAGGCGGGCGTCGTCGGCGCACGGCGGCATGACGGCTTCGCCGACGGTGCCGTCGTGGTCGACCGCCGGATGGGCGCCGACGATAGCGCGCGGATCCGGATTGGCGCGCTCGTCGCGGGAGCCGTGCAGCGCGGAGCCGCCCGTGTTGATATAGGGCCGCGGCTGACATGGAAGTTGCCCGAGGTGGGAAAAGGCAGCCGGATCGCGCTCGACTGGCGCCAACGGATCGTGGGCGACGCGCAGCCCGAAAGCGGCGTTGCGCTGACGCTTGCGACGGACTTTTAGCGCGCGGCAAATTTAGCTGCCACAGCCGATTCCCCGCCCCGGAAAAATGCTCTAGGGTCGGGGGACTCGGCGCAGTTTTGCGCCGCGAATGCGCATTTGGGGACCCCCTTGGACCTTTACCTTCCCGTCGCCAATCTGTCGGTCAACGCGCTGGTGATCATATTGCTCGGCGGGGGGGTCGGCTTTCTGTCCGGGATGTTCGGCGTTGGCGGAGGCTTTCTGACCACGCCGTTGCTGATCTTCTATGGCATTCCGCCGACCGTCGCGGCGGCATCGGCCGCGACGCAGGTGACGGGCGCGAGCGTGTCGGGCGCGCTCGCCCATTTCGAGCGCGACGGTGTCGATGTCCGGATGGGCGTGGTGCTGATTGTCGGCGGTCTCATCGGCTCGCTCATCGGCGCGGGGCTGTTTGAACTCCTTACCGCCTGGGGCCAGATCGATACGACGATCAACATCCTCTATGTCGTGCTGCTGGGGTCGGTGGGCGGATTCATGGCGCGCGAGGCGTGGCGCGCGCTGCACCATATGCGGGCTGGGCTTCCCGCTCCGGCGCGCAAACGGCGGCACCATCCGATGGTCGCCAACCTGCCGCTCCGCTGGCGCTTCTATCGCTCGGGCCTTTATATCTCGCCGCTGGCGCCGCTGTTACTCGGCATGGCGGTTGGCGTCCTGACCATGCTGCTTGGCGTCGGCGGCGGTTTCATCATGGTTCCGGCGATGCTGTATCTCCTCGGCATGGGGACGCAGGTCGTGGTGGGGACCTCGCTGTTCCAGATCCTGTTCGTGACGATCGCGACGACCATGGTCCACGCCATGACGACCGGCGCCGTCGACATCGTGCTGGCGGGGCTGCTGTTGCTCGGCAGCGTCACTGGCGCGCAGGTCGGTGCGCGCTTCGCGCAGAAGGTGAAGCCCGAATATCTGCGCATGGCGCTCGCGGTGATCGTGCTGATCGTGGCGCTCCGCATGGCGGTCGACCTCTTCATCCGTCCCGAAGAAATCTACACGGTGCAGTGACCATGCTTCGCGCCTTGATCTGCGGCGTCGCGCTTCTGCTGTCGGCCGGTACCGCGCAAGCCGCCGACCCGCGACTGGTGCCCGACGTGTCGAGCCGCGCGATCGACATTCAGTACAGCTTTACCGGCGAAGAATTGTTGCTGTTCGGCGCGATCCTGTATCCGGGTCAGCGGTTGCCCGATGACCGCGCGGACATTGTCGTGGTGCTGAAGGGGCCTGTACGTCCGATGGTGCTGCGCGAGAAACGGCGCGTCGCGGGCATCTGGGTCAATGCGAGCAGCATCCGGCTGCGCACGTCGCCCGGTTTCTATGCGATCGGCTCGTCGCGGCCCATCGACAAGCTGGTCGACGAGCGCACGGCAGCGATCTTCGAGCTCGGGCTCTCCAACCTCTCGATGTCACCGACGGGCTTTTCCGAAGCGCGAAAGCTCGAACGCTTCGAAGGCGGCTTGATCGACCTTTATCGCCGCATGGGCCTTTTCTATGAGAACCCGGCCGCGGTCGAAATCACCGAAGGCGTGCTCTATCGCGCCCGCATCCCGGTGCCGGCGCGCGTTCCGGTCGGCACCTATCGCGCCGAAACCTATCTGATCAGCCGCGGCCGCGTGCTCGCCGTCGCCTCGCGCGACGTGCAGATCCGCAAGGCCGGATTCGAGCGGTTCGTCGCGCTCGCGGCGCAGCGGCACGGCTTTCTCTACGGGCTCAGCGCCGTCGCGCTGTCGTTGCTGCTCGGCTATGGCGCATCGGCTATTTTCCGCCGCCGCTGATCGCCTGTGCGATCAATGTAAGCGCTTTGTTTACCCCCACCTGCGATACCCGGCACCGGGACAACAATGGCGGGGCTGAATATGGATATGCAAAGCGGCGGGTTTCCCGCCGGAGATTCGACAGCTGTACAACATGTCCGGCTGGCCGGCGGCGGCACGGCTGCGGCGGTCGTGCCGGCGGCTACGCATCACCGCGACGACCTGTTGATCGGCGAAGTGATTGATATCTCCGGCTCTGCCTCGCGCATATTGATCGATTCCGCTGCCGTCGGCCAGCTGTCGACCTCGACCGACGCCGCCGTCGCGATGGCCGGGCAGGTCGGCGCGCAGGTCAAGATCCGCGTCGGCAACACCTGGCTGCTTGCCAGCATCCGCGACCAGCAGCTGCACGAACGCGGCGAAGGGCTGATCCTCGCGACCATCGACTTCCTGGGCGAAGGCGACGAAGAAAAAATCACCGGCCGCATCCACAATTTCCGTCGCGGTGTGACGCGCTACCCGATTCCGGGCAGCCAGTGCTATGCGGCGACCAGCCACGACCTGAAGCAGATTTACGCCGCCGACGAGCGCGCGCATGTCGAGATCGGCACCGTCTATCCCACGAAGGACATCCGCGGTTCGCTCTATGTCGACGCGATGCTCGGCAAGCATTTCGCACTCCTCGGATCGACCGGTACCGGTAAGTCGACCAGCGCCGCGCTGATCCTGCACAAGATCTGCGAACTTGCGCCGCAGGGTCATATCGTGATGATCGATCCGCACGGCGAATATTCCGCTGCCTTCAAGGGCACCGGCGCGCTGTTCGACGTCGACAATCTGGCGATGCCGTATTGGCTGATGAACTTCGAGGAACATTGCGAAGTCTTCGTCACGGCCGAAGGCCGCGACCGCCAGGCCGACTGCGACGTGCTCGCCCGCTGCCTGCTTCAGGCGCGCATGAAGAACCGCCTGGCCGAGGGCATGACCAAGATCACGGTCGACTCGCCGATTCCCTATCTGCTCTCCGATCTGCTCAACATCCTGCAGAACGAGATGGGCAAGCTCGACAAGGCGACATCAAGCGCGCCCTTCATGCGCATCAAGGGCAAGATCGAAGAAATGCGGGCCGATCCGCGTTACAATTTCATGTTCTCCGGCATGCTCGTCGCCGACACGATGGCGAACTTCCTCGGCAAGATCTTCCGTCTGCCGTCGGACGGGCGCCCGATCTCGATCATCGACGTGTCGGGCGTCCCGTCGGACATCACCGGCGTCGTCGTCGCGGTGCTCGCCCGCCTGACCTTCGACTATGCGATCTGGTCGCGCGGCGAACCGCAGCGCCCGATCCTCCTCGTCTGCGAAGAGGCCCACCGCTATATCCCGTCGAAGGAAATCGGCGGCGGCCAGGCGGTTCGCAAGATCCTCGAACGAATCGCCAAGGAAGGCCGTAAATACGGCGTCTCGCTCGGCCTGATCACGCAGCGTCCGTCGGATCTTGCCGAAGGCGTGCTGTCGCAGTGCGGCACGATCATCTCGATGCGTCTGAACAACGAACGCGACCAGCATTTCGTGAAAGCCGCGATGCCCGAAGGCGCACGCGGCTTCATCGATTCGATCCCGGCCTTGCGCAACCGCGAATGCATCGTTTGCGGCGAGGGCGTGTCGATCCCGATCCGCGTCTATCTCGACACGCTGGAAGAAGACAAACGCCCGGCGTCGAGCGATCCGATGTTTTCCAAGCTGTGGCGTGAAACGGGCGGCGAGGCCGAAATCCTCGAACGCGTCGTCAAACGCTGGCGCAGCCAGGGACGGTAAGCCGCTCAGGTCCGATACAAGACGGCGCCGCTCCATCGAGCTGGCGCCGTTTTGCTATTCGGATGCGGGTGGTTCCCACAGCTCGATCGGATTGCCTTCGGGATCGTGGACCCGCGCGAAGCGCCCGACCGCAGGGTCGTCCCATTCGGGGTTGGTGATGATCTCGTCGCCGGCCTCGCGGAACGGCGCCAGCACGGCGTCGAGATCGTCGACGCGCAGGTTGAGCATATGCTGGCGATCCGCCGGAAAATAGTCAGTGTCGGCCTTGAAGGGCGCGAAGACGAGCGGTCCTGCCGTGACGTTCCACACCCATTGGTTGGGCGGCACGCTGGCGTCGGCGCTGCACCCGCCGCCGACGCCAAGGCGTTCGCGGTACCATTTGCCAAGCGCTTCGGGGTCCTTCGCGCGGAAGAACAGCCCGCCGATCCCTTTCACATGTCCCATGCGATCCTCCCTTGCGGTGATGGCGCGAGACTAAGCCGCTTCGCTCAGCGAATCCACTCTCCGCTCTTGCTGAATTCTTCCTTGACCTGACCCGACTGGTTCAGCCGCGGATCGGTGTAGGTTGGCACAGGTGCGACAGGCGCAGCCTGCGGTGCGGCAACGGGTGCGATCATGGTACCGGGCAGCGGCGCGGGCGCCACGTCGGGCAGTGGTGCGGCGCCGCCGGCAAGCGCCGGGAGCGGCCCTGCGCCCGGTGCAATGCCCTGACCCTTCAGGATCGCGAGCTGCTGTGCGAGCGGCAGATACGGGCCGGGCACTGGCTCGCGGCCCAGATAGGGGGCGCGGAATGCGTCGGGCATGCCCCAGCGGCCGCGCCAGCGGTGGAAGATATGCGCGCCGACGATGTTCGTCATGACCAGGCTTTTGCCCCAGCGCGGCCAGATTGCAGTCGTGTGATAGTGCGTCGCGAGGCCGACGCCGGAAAAGGCGTAACCGTTGAGCGCTGCCGCGGCGACGCGGCTTGCGCGCAGCCAGTTCCGCTTTTCGGGTGCGCGCGCCATCGCGCCGTCGCATGAGAAAGTGAACTGGCACACGCCAGCGCGCTGCGAGCCCTGAAAGACGACGCCGCAAATCGTGTTCGGAAAGCTCGGGTGGCGCGCACGGTTGACGATGACCTGCGCAACGCCGCGCATTCCGTCGTCGCTTTCGGACGCGGCCTCATAATAGATGGCCGACGTCAGGCAATAATGCGCACGCTCGCGGTCGAGCGCGGTGAGGCCGCGAAAGACATAGGGTTTGGCCGGCGGCCCGACAAAGGCCTCCTGCTGCAACTGCGTTGCGGTCAGCGGCGCATTGGCGGTGGCGTCGGCATAGCCCACGCTGTCCGGGTTCGGCAGCGTCGGGTCGATTTTCAACGCGTCTGCATAAGTATCTGCGTTCATCACGGCCCAGCGCGCGGGATCATAAGTCTTGAAGCTCAGCGGCACGCTGACGCTATACGGCCCGAAACCGCGCGGACGATATTGGCCGGTCGAGAGGGTGAGGGCGAGGCACGCGACAACCACGACTGCGACGAGCAGGCCCCAATATTCACGGCCCGGCCCGGCCGGCCTTTCCGGCTCCGGGTCGCGCCACGTCGAGCGGGCGGCAAGGTTCAGTTCGGGCTTCATCGTCGCGTCAACTGTCTCCGCAGCCGATTCGCCCGGCCGCCGTCGCTCTGCCTTATGCCCTGAAACGCCAATAAAATGTTTCATCGCAGCGCGCCTGTACCGCAAAGGGACATCGATACGCGGGCCGTCCTCTCCAAATTTGCTGCAAATCGGCGTCTCGGCAGTGCGTTAGCGACCTGTTGATACCGTGCTGCTATGATCCGTATCATGACCGACCCCGGCATTCCGACCTATCGCCGCAGCGCACGGACCGATGTCCGGATGTGGCTGTTGCTCGCTTTCGGGCTCATTTTCTTCTGGACGGGGTCGATGCTCCGCCCCGAGGAGAATTGCAGCGAGGACGGACGCGAATGCGCGCCGTGGCTCGTCCCGATCGCGCAGGGTTTGGGCGCGCTCGTCGGTCTTGCCGCGCTCGCCAATATGCTCGCCAACCCCCGACGCGGCAGCTTCGTCGATCCGAAGACCGGCGACCTCGTCTGGTGGAAGGGGCGCATCGGCAACGCCGGCGGCGATGAAGGCCGCATCCACCCCTCGCGCATCGGCAAGGTGCGCATCGTCAAGGAGGACGAAAGCGACGACGAGGTCCACCTCTATGATGTCGACGGCAACCGCCTCTTCTGGTTCGACCAGGAAGTGATCCCCTGGCCCTATGGGCGTTGGGCGGACAAGCTCGTGAAAGCATGGCCGCATATCGAGATCGAGATCGTCGACTAACGGATCTCGACCGTCAGATGCTCGATCTGGCGGACCGGCCGCAGACGCTGGCAGATCGTGGCGCGTTCTGCGCCCGTGACGCTGACGATCGCGGCGTGCGCGCCCGGGCCGACGCGCCAGACATGAAGGTCGGTGATCGTCGCATCGCCCGGTCCTTCGACGCGTTCGCGGATTTCGGACTCGAGCTTTGCGTCGGTTGCATCGAGCAGCACCGCGCCGGTGTCGCGGATCAGCGACCACGACCAGACCGCGATGACGATGGCGCCGACGATGCCCATCGCCGGGTCGAGCCACACCCAGCCGAGATAGCGCCCGCCGAGCAGCGCCGCGATCGCGAGCACCGAGGTCAGCGCATCGGCGACGACGTGCAGATAGGCCGACCGAAGGTTGTTGTCCTTTTCATGCCCGTGATCATGCCCGTGATCATGGTCGTGGTCGTGATCATGGCCATGCGCGTGATCGGAATGATCATGCCCGTGGCCAAGAAGCAGCGCGCTGAGGATATTCACGCCAAGGCCGATCACGGCGATGATCGTCGCCTCGCCGAACTCGACGGGGCTGGGATTGGCCAGACGGATCGCCGATTCATAAGCGATGCCAAGCGCGACCATCCCCAGCACGAGCGCCGAGGCGAAGCCCGCGAGGTCGCCGACCTTGCCGGTACCGAAGGTGTAACGGCCGCTCGCCGCATGACGCCTGGCATAGCGATAGGCGATCGCCGCGATCCCGAGCGCGCCGGCGTGCGTCGCCATATGAAAGCCGTCGGCGAGCAGCGCCATCGAGTTGAATGCGATCCCCGCAGCGATCTCGCCGACCATCATCACCGCGGTCAGCGCCACCACCCAGAGCGTGCGGCGCGCATTCTCGTCGTGCCGCTTGCCCAGATAGACATGGCTGTGCGTCAGGGCATCGATTTCGCTGTCGAGCGACATGCTTGATGCCCTATCCGATGGAAAAAGAATGGCAAGGGCCTGCTTTGGGGTGGAGAGCGGCCAGCGCCGCCTTCGGCGATCCAGGACCGGGTCGGCGACCCGGCCGCCGCATGGGCCGCCTTTTCATTCCAAAGTTCAGGAAAGTTCAGCCCTGTGGAGTCCCCGATTTGCCGCGCTCCGCAGACAGGCCGCGCGTGGCTTTTGCCGCTATCCGTAACCGGTAGCGATCGCGTTTGTCCCCCTGTTCAAAGAGCCGGGATAAAGGCTGGCACAGCCGAATAATGTAGGACAGCGTTTTTTTTGGCGGGGCGGATGGCCGGTTAGGGGTGGGGAGGGGACGGTCGCCCGACCCAGCGTGCTCCCCGGCAAAGGCCGGGGCCCAGGGCGTTGCAGAGCCGGCGTTGCGTGCGCACGCTCTGGACCCCCGCCTTTGCGGGGGAACACGTCACAATCGTCCGCAATGGGTCGTTAGCCCTCCGTCATGCTGAACTTGTTTCAGCATCCATGGCCGGACCTTTCCTTTCGCGCCGTGTCGAAGGAAACGGCGCCCCATGGATCCTGAAACAAGTTCAGGATGACGAGGAATGAGGGGTTCCTCCCTGTGGCGCAGCCATGGGGAGGGGGACCGTCCGCGAAGCGGATGGTGGAGGGGCCTTGCGACGGCGGTGTCATGGCCCCTCCGTCAGCGCTGCGCGCTGCCACCTCCCCATCGCTGCGCGACAGGGAGGATCAACGGCAACAATTGGTCGAAAGCGGACGGTGCGTCACGCACCTTCGTCAGCCCGGGTCAAGCCCGGGGTGACGAGGGGAAAAATCCTCCCCACCTGTAGGGAGGTGGCAGCGCGAAGCGCTGACGGAGGGGGCGTCGTCGCGCGACGTCGCGTCAGGCCGCCACTCCCCTCCACCACCTTCGGTGGCCCCTTCCCCGTTCCTGGGAGGATTTGGAGTGTCGCCTACCGGCCGCGTCCTGCCTTCAAATAGGCAAAGCTTATCTTTCTTCCCCTCCGCGACGACCATGATAAACAGCCGGCACGGGCCGTGCGGACGCCCGTTCAGACGGCTTGCTGTCCAAGATCCGCTCCATCATGCCGCGATCGCGGCAAGGAGCGCGCTTGTCATGACGATTCTCGAGCCTTCGCCGCCGCCGCTTTCGCTTCTCCATCTGTTCTTTCGCTTCCTGCGTTTCGGCTTTCTCGCGTTCGGCGGGCCGGTCGCGCAGATCGCAATGGTCAAGCAGGCGCTGGTCGAGGAAGAGCGCTGGATTTCGCCCGCGCGGTTCAACCGGCTGCTTGCGGTGATGCAGATCCTGCCGGGGCCGGAGGCGCATGAGCTGTGCGTTCACCTGGGCATGGTCGCGCGCGGGCGCATCGGCGGGCTGCTCGCCGGGCTGGGCTTCATGCTCCCCGGCTTTGTGCTGATGCTCGCCGCAGGGTGGCTCTACAAGGACTGGATCGTTGGCAATCCGGCGATGGCGCCGGTCTTCCTTGGCGTGCAGATCGCCGTGCTTGCGATCATCCTGCGCGCGGTGCGGCGGATCGGCACCCATATATTGGAGGACAGGCTGCTGTGGGCCCTCGCGGCGGTGTCGCTAGGCGCGACGCTGGCGGGTGTGCCATTCTGGATTCCGTTGATCGCGGCGGCGCTGATATACACATTTGCCGCGCGGCCGGTCGTTGCGACGGCGGTGTTTGCCGCGGCAGTCGCGCTGGCTTTTCTGGTTTCGGGCGCCGCGCCGGCGGCGGCGGCCAGCACCGCTGCCAGCGAAGCGGGCATCATCGCGCTGTTCGTTGCCGGACTGAAAGGCGGCCTTCTGACCTTTGGCGGCGCATATACGGCGATCCCCTATGTACGCACCGATACCGTCGGACGCGGATGGCTGTCCGACGCAAGCTTTCTGGACGGGGTGGCGCTGGCCGGGATGCTGCCCGCGCCGCTCGTGATCTTCGCGACCTTTGTGGGCTATGTCGCGGGCGGCTTTCCGGGCGCGCTCGCGATTACCGTGGGCATGTTCCTGCCCGCCTTCGCCTTTTCGATGATCTTCTTCGAGCGGCTCGAGGCGGTGGTCGAGAATCCCGCGTTGCACCGCGCGCTCGCCGGTGTCGCGGCGGCCGTGGTCGGGGTCATCGCGGGGACTTTGCTCCAGCTCGGCTGGGCGACCGCGCAGCGCATCTCGACCCCGCTTGCCGCGATTATCATCTTTGGCGGCGCGGTGACGGCGGTGATGCTGCTCAAGGGGAAATGGGTCGCTCCGTTGCTGGTCATCGCGGCCGGAGCGGCAGGGTGGCTGCTCAACCCCTAGGGTCCTGATCCCGAGGCCCACTTCCCCCTTGCCGACTCAGCCGTCTAGGCCTATATGCGCCGTACTTCTTGACATGGTCAGCCAGTTGGGACGTCGGGGCCGCGGGCCGCGGCGGCTGTTCCCGCATGGTTTTCCGGTCATCCGATCTGGGAAACATCATTGGTCGATATCGACACCCTGAATGCGATCATCGCGCCCGAAGCCGAGGCAATGGGCCTTGCGCTCGTGCGCGTCGCCTTCTTTGGCGGCGAGAGCGACCCGACGTTGCAGGTGATGGCCGAACGCCCCGACACGCGCCAGCTGACGATCGACGATTGCGCCGATCTGTCGCGCCGCATCTCGGCCCAGCTCGACGCGCTCGAGGAAGCGGGCAAGGACCCGATCGACCAGGCCTATCGTCTGGAAGTGTCGTCGCCCGGCATCGACCGGCCGCTGACGCGCCCCGCCGACTTCGCCGACTGGGCGGGGCATGAGGCGAAGATCGCGCTCAAGGAAAAGCGCGACGGGCGCCAGCGCTTCAACGGCGAGCTGATCGGTATCGACGGCGATGTCGTCATGATTTCGGATAAGGAAGGTGTGGAGCACAAGTTGCCGTTCGACGCGATCGACACGGCGAAGCTGGTTCTCACCGACAAATTGATTGCCGCAACCGTCCCGCTTTCAGTCGAAGGCGCCGACGAAATGGAAGAAGAAGGACAGGACTGATGGCCACTGCCATTTCCGCCAACAAGGCCGAGCTGCTCGCGATTGCCAACAGCGTCGCCAGCGAGAAGATGATCGACAAGGGCATCGTTATCGAAGCCATTGAAGAAGCGATCCAGCGCGCCGCCCGCGCCCGCTATGGTGCCGAGAACGACATTCGTGCCAAGCTCGATGCGCAAACCGGCGATCTTCGCCTGTGGCGCGTCGTCGAAGTCGTCGAGACCGTCGAGGATTATTTCAAGCAGGTCGACCTGACTGCCGGCCAGAAGTTGCAGAAGGACGCCCAGCTTGGCGACTTCATCGTCGATCCGCTGCCCGCGGTCGATCTGGGCCGCATCGACGCCCAGTCGGCGAAGCAGGTGATCTTCCAGAAAGTCCGCGAAGCCGATCGCGAGCGCCAGTTCGAAGAGTTCAAGGACCGCGGTGGCGAGATCATCACCGGCGTCGTGAAGTCGGTCGAATTCGGCCACATCGTCGTCAACCTCGGCCGCGCCGAAGGTGTGATCCGCCGCGACCAGCAGATCCCGCGCGAACTGATGCGCGTCGGTGACCGCGTCCGCGCGCTGATCCTGTCGGTGCGCCGCGAGAACCGCGGCCCGCAGATTTTCCTCAGCCGCGCGCACCCCGACTTCATGAAGAAGCTGTTCGCGCAGGAAGTGCCCGAAATCTATGACGGCATCATCGAGATCAAGGCCGCGGCGCGCGACCCGGGTTCGCGCGCCAAGATCGGCGTGATCAGCTATGACGGCTCGATCGACCCCGTCGGCGCGTGCGTCGGCATGAAGGGCAGCCGCGTCCAGGCGGTCGTCCAGGAAATGCAGGGCGAAAAGATCGACATCATTCCCTGGTCGGAAGACACGGCGACCTTTGTCGTCAATGCGCTTCAGCCGGCAACGGTGCAGCGCGTCGTGATCGACGAGGACGACAGCCGCATCGAAGTCGTCGTTCCCGACGACCAGCTGTCGCTCGCCATCGGCCGCCGCGGTCAGAATGTCCGTCTCGCCAGCCAGCTGACCGGCAGCCAGATCGACATCATGACCGAGGCCGACGCGAGCGAGAAGCGCCAGCGCGAATTCGTCGAACGCTCGACGATGTTCCAGGAAGAACTCGACGTCGACGAAACGCTCGCGCAGCTGCTGGTCGCCGAAGGCTTCGGCGAACTCGAAGAAGTCGCCTATGTCGGCATCGACGAGCTGGCGAGCATCGAAGGCTTTGACGACGAGCTGGCGCAGGAGCTGCAGAGCCGCGCGACCGAAGCGCTCGAACGCCGCGAGGAAGCCTCGCGCGCCGAACGCCGCGACCTCGGCGTCGAGGACGCTCTGGCCGAAATCCCGCATCTGACCGAAGCGATGCTCGTCGTCCTCGGCAAGGCCGGGATCAAGACGCTCGACGATCTCGCCGATCTTGCGACCGACGAGCTGATCGCCAAGAAGCGCCAGGACAACCGCCGCGGCCCGGCACGCAGCGAGCGTGCCGAGGACAAGGGCGGCGTGCTCGGCGAATATGGCCTGTCGGAAGAGCAGGGCAACGAGATCATCATGGCTGCGCGTGCGCACTGGTTCGAAGACGAACCGCAAGCCGGGGAGGCCGCCGATGCGGACCCCGCGCAATGATCAGCTAAGCCAAACCGACCGCGCGGGTAAGCGCGGAGACCACGTGCCCGAGCGGCGCTGTGTGGTGACCGGCGAAGTGGCGCCGGCCGAACGGCTCGTGCGCCTGGCGCTCGGGCCCGACGGCACGATCGCGCCCGACGTTCTCGGCAAGGCGCCGGGACGCGGTGCGTGGATCGGCGTCGATCGCGCGACGCTGGAAGCCGCGCAGGCGAAGGGCAAGCTCAAGGGCGGGCTCGCGCGCGCGCTGCACGAAGGCGCCATCACGATTCCCGACGACCTTGGCGAGCGGATCGAGGCGCAGCTTCGTCGCGCGACACTCGACCGGCTCGGCCTCGAATCGCGATCGGGCACGCTGATCAGCGGCAACGAGAAGATCGAGCAGGCAGCGCGCAAGGGCCAGATCCGCCTTCTCCTCCATGCGAGCGATGCAGGCGAGGACGGGCGCAAGAAACTCGCGCAGGCATGGCGTGTCGGCGAAGAGGATGAAGGCTCGGGCCGCGAAGGGGTGATCTTGCCGGTGGACCGGCAGTCCCTATCTATGGCATTGGGGCGTGAAAATGCAGTGCATCTGGGCGTAACCGACGCCCGTGCCGCAGACCGGGTGCTCGCGCATTTGAGCCGCTGGCAGTTTTTTACCGGATGGAGTAGGGACGCGGCGAACCGTGGTCCCGGTATGGATTCCCGCACGGCGGGAGAAGGGGCGGCGCCGGACGGCACCGTCCAATCGGACGCGTTTTGAAGGAATGATGGTTTTCGATGAGTGACGAACAGGACAAGCCGACTCTTACCCGCAAGCCCCTGGGGCTGAAGCGGACGGTCGAGGCCGGCCAGGTGCAGCAGCAGTTCAGCCATGGTCGCCGCAACACGGTGGTGGTCGAGGTAAAGCGTCGCCGCGTGCTCGGCCGCCCCGGCGAAGCTGCGCCCGCGCCCGAGATCGAAGAAGTCCAGGCTGCTCCGGCGCCCGCACCGGCACCGGCCCCTGCTCCGGCGCCCGCTCCTGCGGCGCCCAAGGCCGACAGCCTGATGTCGCGCCAGGAACGCCAGTCACAGCTTCTGCGCGAGGCCGAAGAAGCGCGCATGAATTCGCTCGAGGAAAACCGTCGCCGCGAAGAGGCCGAGCGGGCCCGCGCCGTCGATGAAGAAAAGGCGCGTGTCGAAGCCCGTGACGGGAAGGCCGCAAAGGCCGACGAACCGGCAGAAACTCCGACCGCGACGCCCGAAGCCGAGGCGGCTGTGGAAGCACCCGCCGCTGCGGAAGCGAGCGATGACGCCCCGCGCAGCGCGACGAGCACGGCGCCGACGCCCGCGCCGCGCCGCTTTACGCCGGTCGAGGCGCCGAAGCGCCCCGAACCCAAGCGCCCCGAGCCCAAGACGGGTCGCGGCGGTGGCGACAATCGCCGCCAGTCGGGCAAGCTGACCGTCACGCGCGCGCTCAACGACGACGAGGGTGCGCGCGCGCGCAGCCTTGCGGCGCTGAAGCGTGCCCGCGAAAAGGAAAAGCGTTCGCATCTGGTATCGTCGGGCCCGCGCGAGAAGCAGGTCCGCGAAGTCGTCGTTCCCGACAGCATCACGGTGCAGGACCTTGCCAACCGAATGGCCGAAAAGGGCGCGGACCTGGTGAAGGCCCTGTTCAAGATGGGCATGCCGGTGACCGTCAACCAGACGATCGACCAGGATACCGCCGAACTGCTCGTCACCGAGTTCGGGCACGAGATCAAGCGCGTCAGCGACGCCGATATCGACATCCGCCACGACGAGGACGTCGACGATGCCGAGCATCTGAAGCCGCGCGCGCCGGTCGTGACGATCATGGGGCATGTCGATCACGGCAAGACGTCGCTGCTCGACGCGCTGCGCGGTGCGAATGTGCAGGCGGGCGAAGCCGGCGGCATCACCCAGCATATCGGCGCCTATCAGGTGAAGACGCCCGACGGGTCGCTCGTCACCTTCCTCGATACGCCGGGCCACGAAGCCTTCACCGAAATGCGCCAGCGCGGTGCGAACGTCACCGACATCGTCATCCTGGTGGTCGCGGCCGACGACGGGCTCAAGCCCCAGTCGATCGAGGCGATCAGCCATGCGAAGGCGGCGGGCGTGCCGATCATCGTTGCGATCAACAAGGTCGACAAGGAAGGCGCGAACCCGCAGCGCGTCCGCGAACGCCTGCTCGAACACGAGCTGGTGGTCGAGGAAATGGGCGGCGACGTGCAGAATGTCGAAGTGTCGGCGCTCAAGAAGACCGGTCTCGACAAGCTGCTCGACGCGATCGCGGTGCAAGCCGAAATCATGGAACTGAAAGCCAACCCCGACCGCGCCGCCGAAGGCACGGTCGTCGAGGCCAAGCTCGACAAGGGCCGTGGCCCGGTGGCGACGATCCTCGTTCGCCGCGGCACGCTGAAGGTCGGCGACATCTTCGTCTGCGGCGCCGAAAGCGGTCGCGTTCGCGCGCTCGTCAACGATCAGGGTCAGCAGATCAAGGAAGCTGGCCCCTCGATGCCGGTCGAGGTGCTGGGCCTCGGCGGCGTGCCGATGGCGGGCGACACGCTGACCGTCGTCGAAAATGAATCGCGTGCCCGCGAGGTCGCGGCCTATCGTCAGAGCGAGGCGCTCAAGAAGCGCACCGTGCAGGCGCCGGTCAGCCTCGAAGGCATGTTCGAAGCGCTCGCCGACAAGGCGAACGTCATCCAGTTCCCCGTGGTCATCAAGGGCGATGTGCAGGGCAGCGTCGAGGCGATCGTCAATGCGCTGAACAAGCTGTCGACCGACGAGATCCGCGTCCGCGTACTCCAGTCGGGCGCCGGCGCGATCACCGAAAGCGATGTGACGCTCGCGGCGGCAACGGGGGCGCCGATCATCGGCTTCAACGTCCGCCCGAACGCCAAGGCGCGCGAGATCGCGAACCGCGAAAAAGTGCGCTTCCTTTATTATGACGTCATCTATCACCTGACCGACGAAATCGCGAAGGAGATGGCGGGCGAGCTGGGTCCGGAACGCGTCGAAACCGTCGTCGGCCGCGCCGAGGTCAAGGATGTCTTCCCCGCCGGCAAGCGCGACAAGGCCGCAGGCCTGCTCGTGCTCGAGGGCGTCATCCGCAAGGGACTTCATGCGCGTCTCACCCGCGAGGATGTCATTGTCTCGGCCACGACGATCGCGTCGCTCCGCCGCTTCAAGGACGATGTCGCCGAAGTGCGCGCGGGTCTCGAATGCGGTGTCGTGCTGGCGGATACCAACGACATCAAGCCGGGCGATCACCTCGAAGTCTTCGAAGTCGAGCTGCGCGAACGGACGCTGTAACAAGCGTCCGCTTCGCCCGGATCAGGAGGCGCCAGCATGGCTCGCTACGTCGCTCTGTTCGGCAGCATCAATGTCGGCGGCAACCGGCTGAAGATGGCCGACCTCCGCGCGGCGTTCGAGGCGGAGGGCTTTTCCGATGTCTAGACGGTCGTCGCCAGCGGCAACGTGATCTTCTCACACCCCGCGCGGCCGACGCGCGGGCTGGAGGAAAAGCTGACGCTGATGGTCGACGATCGCTTCGACATGAGCTGCGCAGCCTTGGTGCGCAGCCGCGACGAGCTGGCGGCGGCGATCGCCGACAATCCGTTCGCGGGGACGAACGAGGACCGGATCGTCCACACGATGTTCCTCGACGGACAGCCGACCGCGGCCCAGTTCGAGGCGTTGGCGTCGGATAAATGGATCCGGCCCAACGAGCGTCTCGCGCTGGGCGACCGGGCACTCTATATCGATTTCGGCGACGGAGCAGCCGATAGCAAATTGACTGGACGGATGATCGAGCGCCGGCTGGAACACAAAGGCACGGCGCGCAACATGCGCTCGATTGCGCGAATTATCGACAAGCTCGACCAATTGGAGAAAGGGGCGGCATGAAAGCGGTTGAAACCAAAGGCCCCTCGGTCCGAGTGCTGCGCGTCGGCGAACAGGTGCGCCATATCCTGTCCGACATCCTGGCGCGCGGCGATGCCCATGACGAGCTGCTCAGCAAGCATCCGGTGAGCATCACCGAAGTGCGCATGTCGCCCGACCTGCGCCACGCGACGGTGTTCGTGAAGCCGTTGCTCGGCAAGAACGAGGAAGCGGTGCTGAAGGCGCTGCGCACCAACACCGCCTGGCTGCAAAAGAGCGTCGCCGAAAAGATGAGCATGAAATACGCCGCGAAACTGAAGTTCCTGAGCGACGACAGCTTCGACGAGGCGAGCCATATCGACAAATTGCTGCGCGATCCGAAGGTCGTGCGCGATCTGGAGAACGGCGAGGGCGAGGTATAATCCCACGCATCGTCACCCCGGACCCTTCGACAGGGTCAGGACGGGCTTGATCCGGATATATCCCATTGGAGCAAATATATGTTCCCCCGCGAAGGCGGGGGTCCAGCGTCGACGCGAAGCGTCGAAGGGCGCGCGGCCGCGCGTCTTGCCTTGTGGCGGGGCCCCCGCCTTCGCGGGGGAGCGCCTTCCTTGTCCAGGTGGGATAATTGCCGACTTGATCCGGGGTGACGAAGGTGAAGGCAAGGCTTGCCTGGCCTTGGGCCCCTGCAGGGCTGCCTATTTCCCCTTGATTCCCGCCGCCTCCTCGAGTTCGACGAGCGCGTCTTCCAGATAGTCGATCAGTCGCTGCACATGCGGGACGCTGCGGCGGCACGCGGTAATCCCGAAATCGATATTCTTGTTGTTCGACACCTGCGTGATGTTCATCGCCATGCCGTCGACCGGGATGCTCGCCGGGTACATGCCGTCGAGCCGCGCACCGTTCCAGTATAGCTGCTCGCGCGGCCCCGGGACGTTCGAGATGGTGACGCTGTACGCCGGGAATTTGTCGGCGGTGCGCGTCAGCGCAGTCAGCATCTGCGGCATTTGCGTGATCGCGGTGTAGATCTGGATCTGCTGCGCGGTCATTTCGCGCAGCTGCGCCTTTGCCGCGTTCATCGACGCCTGAATCGCGCGCATGCGCTCCGCCGGATCGTCGATATGCGTCGCAAGATTGGCTGTCACCGCGGCGACCGAATTGCCCGAATCGATATCGTCCTTGGCGCGGATCGATACCGGCGCCATGGCCTTCAGCGGCTTGTCGGGCAGCTCGTTCAGCGACTGCAGATATTTGCGCATCGCGCCCGAGCACATGGCGAGCACCGCATCGTTGATCGTCCCGTCATACGCCTTGCCCATGGCGCGGACCCGCTCGAGCGACCAGCTTTGCGCGACGAAGCGGCGCGCGCCGGTGATGTTGCGGTTGAAGCTGGTGCGCGGCAGTCCGCCCCACGGCGTCGTGAGGTCGCCGCCGCCGAGCCCGAACATCGCGGCTGCATATTGGTTCAGCGCCTTGGTCACGCCGACGCTGTTGCCCCATTGCTCCTTCAGGAAGGCGCCGATCGCTTTCAGGTCGGTGATGCTGGGGGTCGGCGGCTTTTTCGCGGTCGGGAATTTGCGCTTATAGGCTTCATAGACCTCGACCGACATCGGCGATGCGGTGGGTTTGTAATTCTTGTCGTTGCTCAGCATCGCATTGGTGAAATGCATCGAGCTGGCGCCGTCCATGAAGGCATGGTGGATCTTGAAATAGGTTGCGATCTGGCGATTGGGCAGGCCCGAGATCAGCGTGATTTCCCACATCGGGCGGGTGCGGTCGAGCAGGGTGCCGTGGAGCCGCGAGGCGAGTTCGAACATCTCGCGATAGCGGCCCGGCTTGGGCAGGGCGGCCGCGCGGACATGATAGTGCATGTCGATGTCCTTGTCGGGCACCAGGCGGATCGGGCCATATTGACCGAGCGGCGTGAGTTTCAGCACTTCGCTGAACGGCCGCCGCAGCCCCTCCTGCTGGCGTAGCAGGGCGAGCATCTCGTTCAGCCACTCGGTCTCGTCGACCTTGTCGGGCAGGGTATAGAGATTGACCCCGCCGACGTGCATCGGCGTCTCGCGCGTTTCCGCGACCAGGAACATCGCGTCGGTCACCGGCATCAGCCGCATGGCAGCTCTCCCCACTGTTTATGCTGCATCTTTTGTTGCGCAGCATGCGAGGGGGGTGGGGACGAGTCAAGCACCCCACCTCTTCGTCATCCCGGACCCTTCGACAGGCTCAGGACGGGCTTGATCCGGGGCCTATTCGGCGCGGAGGTCGTGGACCCCGGATCAACTCGGGATATATCGCATTGGAGCAAGTATATGTTCCCCCGCGAAGGCGGGGGTCCAGCTTCGACGCGACGCGTCGAAGGGCGCGCTGCGGCGCGTCTTTCCTTGTCGCTGGGCCCCCGCCTTCGCGGGGGAGCACCCCTTCCTTGTCCCAGTGCGACAATTGCCGATCAAGTCCGTCCTGAGCTTGTCGAAGGGTCGGGGGCGACGATGGTTTGATGATTGGCGGGGGGCATCGAACGCGTTATCGCACCCATCATGGCCAAGCTCTATTTCTACTATGCCAGCATGAACGCCGGCAAATCCACGACGCTGCTCCAGGCGGATTTCAACTATCGCGAGCGCGGCATGGAAACGATGCTGTGGACCGCGGCGCTCGACGACCGTTATGGCACCGGACAGGTAACGAGCCGCATCGGCTTGATGGCCGAAGCGCATAAATTTGACCCCGACAGCGATTTGTTCGCGGCGGTGGCCGCCGAGAACAGGGAGCGTCCGCTCGCTTGCGTGCTTGTCGACGAGGCGCAGTTCCTGACGCGCGCACAAGTGCTCGATCTGGCACGCCTTGCCGACGAGATCGGCATCCCGGTGCTCTGCTATGGTCTCCGCACCGATTTCTCGGCCGAGCTGTTTCCCGGATCGGCCGCACTGCTCGGCATCGCCGACGCGCTCGTCGAACTCAAAGCTGTGTGCGAGTGCGGGCGCAAGGCGACGATGAACCTGCGCGTCGACGCGAACGGCCGCGCGGTGGTCGAAGGCGCGCAGACCGAGATCGGCGGCAACGACCGGTATGTCGCGATGTGCCGTCGCCATTTCATGGAAAAGCGGCGCGACGCCGCGGCGGCGCGCACCGATGCGTGATCGTCTCTATGTCAAACTGGCCGACGGCGACCTGAAACTCGTCAAGCTTGCCGAAACGCATCGCGAGGCGCTGCGCGTTGTCTGCGCCGCCGATGCCGATGTCTGGACGATCTATTCGTCGAGCTTTTACGCCAGCCATTTCGATGCGAGCTTCGCCGCGCTGATCGGGGGCGACAGCCGTATGCCTTATGCGATCTTCGATGACGATCGGCTCGTCGGCATGACCGCCTGGCTGCGCCCCGACTGGACCGCGCAGACGATCGAGATCGGCAACAGCTATATCCATCCCGATGCGCGCGGCACCGGTTTCAACCGTCGGCTCAAGCGGCTGATGATCGACCATGCGTTCGCCGTCGGCATCCGCCGCATCGAGTTCCGCATCGACGAGCGCAACAAGCGGTCGCAGGCGGCAGTCGCGAAACTCGGCTGTACCAAGGAGGGCGTGCTGCGGTCGGAGCGGATCACCTGGACCGGCTATCTGCGCGACACCGGCCTCTGGTCGTTGCTGGCCGGCGAGTGGCAAACATAATCCTCCCTGTCGCGCAGCGATGGGGAGGGGGACCGCCGCCGTAGGCGGTGGTGGAGGGGCGGCGAGGTCGCGCAATTGCCCCTCCGTCAGCGCTTCGCGCTGCCACCTCCCCATGGCTTCGCCACAGGGAGGATAAGGGTCAGCCCCGGTTCAGCCTGCTCTCGCTAAACGATTCGCCATGACGAAACTCGCTCTCTCCCTGGCCGCCTTCCTGCTTCCCCTTTCTGCAGCGGCGGCCATCGAGCCCGCGCAAACCGAGCGCGCGCTCGGCGTCGAATCGAGCATCAGCTTTCCGAACGACGCCACGATCAAGACCTGGCAGGCCGATGGCGAAGACGGCATCTGGATTCAGGCGCGCGGCCGCGACTGGTATCATGGCACATTCGCCGGCCGGTGCCGCGACCTCGATTTCGCGCATGGCATCGGCATCGACAACCGCGGATCGTCGCAACTCGACAGATTTGCGGCGATTCTCGTCGGGCGCGAACGCTGCCAGCTCATCTCTTTCGTGACGTCGGCGCCGCCGCCGACGAAGGCGGAAAAGAAGGCGGCCGCCGACGCCGCGAAAGCCGCGCGAGCCGCCGAGTCAAATTGACAGCAGCGCCTCCGCGCCATAGCGGCGCGGGATGAACGGCTGGATCATTCTCGACAAACCCGTGGGCCTCGGCTCGACGCAGGCCGTCGGCGCAGTCAAGCGCGTGTGCCGCGAGGCGGGGCTGGGCAAGGTCAAGGTCGGCCATGGCGGGACGCTCGATCCGCTCGCCTCCGGGGTGCTGCCGATCGCGCTTGGCGAAGCGACCAAGCTGTGCGGGCGGATGCTCGATGCGAGCAAGGTTTACGACTTCACGGTCAAGTTCGGAACCCAGACCGACGGGCTCGATGCCGAGGGCGAGGTCGTCGCGACGAGCGACGCGCGGCCGACGCTGGCGGAGGTCGAGGCCGTGTTGCCGCGCTTCACCGGTCCGATCGAACAGGTGCCGCCCGCTTTTTCGGCGATCAAGATCGACGGCCAGCGCGCCTATGATCTCGCGCGCAAAGGCGAAACGGTGGAGATGGCGGCGCGCAGCGTCACCATTTACTCGCTTCGCCATGCCGGACCTGACCCGGCATCCATTGCTGCGGCGGAAGAATCGGCCCCGGATCAAGTCCGGGGTGACGAGGGAGGGGAGGGGCTCCAAGACATCACGCTCACCGCCCATGTCTCCAAAGGCACCTATATCCGCAGCCTTGCCCGCGACATTGCGCACGCGGTCGGCACCGTCGGGCATGTGACGATGCTCCGCCGCACCAAGGCAGGGCCGTTCACGCTCGATCACGCGATTTCGCTGGACAAATTGAACGCTTTCGGTCAAGGCGCCGCCCAATCAGACATCATTCTGCCGCTTGAGGCAGGGCTGGTCGACATCCCGGCTCTGAATCTTTCTCCGGAAGCGGCAGGGGCGATCCGTCAGGGTCGCGTCTGGACCGGGGAAAGCACGCACGACGGGCTCTATTGGGGGCGGGACAGCGAAATGCGACCCGTTGCGTTGATAGAGGCTTTGGCGGGAACGCTGAAAGTCGTGCGGGGCTTCAACTTGTAAGCACGATGTTCGAGGAAAAGAAATTATGTCGATTACCGCCGAGCGCAAAACCGAAGTCATCAAGGACAACGCCCGCGAAAAGGGTGATACCGGTTCGCCGGAAGTCCAGGTCGCGATCCTGACCGATCGCATCAACACGCTGACCGATCACTTCAAGGCGCACCACAAGGACAACCACAGCCGCCGCGGCCTTCTGATGATGGTCAACAAGCGTCGCAGCCTTCTCGACTATCTGCGCAAGAAGGACGAGGGCCGCTATCAGGCACTGATCGCGAAGCTTGGTCTGCGTAAATAAGAGTTTCTGGCGGCCCCGGATTTCCGGGGCCGCTGTCATATTGGTCGTCCGCATATTGCGCGACCACAGGGCCGCTCCCGCATCCGGCGGGACCGCCATTGGGGCAGACAGACGCCCCGTACCGCCCCGGGCCGGATTGCCCGGAACTAGAGGCCCCGCCCGGCATAGGGCCCGGCGGGCGAAGGAAATCTCATGTTTGACGTAAAGAAAGTATCGATCGAGTGGGGCGGTGAAACGCTCACTCTCGAAACGGGCAAGGTTGCCCGCCAGGCTGACGGCGCCGTCGTCGCGACCCTGGGCGAAACGGTCGTCCTGTGCGCCGTGACCGCCGCCAAGACGGTCAAGGAAGGGCAGGACTTCTTCCCGCTTACCGTCCATTATCAGGAAAAATATTCGGGCGCGGGCCGCATTCCCGGCGGCTTCTTCAAGCGCGAACGCGGTGCGACCGAAAAGGAAACGCTGGTTTCGCGTTTGACCGATCGTCCGATCCGTCCGCTGTTTCCCGAAGGTTTCTATAACGAAATCAACGTTATCGCTCAGGTTCTGAGCTATGACGGCCACAACGAGCCCGACATCCTCGCGATGATCGCCGCGTCGGCCGCGCTCACGATTTCGGGCGTGCCCTTCATGGGTCCGATCGGCGCTGCACGCGTCGGTTATCTGAACGGCGAATATATCCTGAACCCGACCGACGCACAGGTTGCCGAAGGCGACCTCGATCTCGTCGTCGCCGCCACCTATGACGCCGTGATGATGGTCGAATCCGAAGCAAACGAGCTGTCGGAAGAGATCATGCTCGGCGCCGTGCTGTTCGCGCACGATGCGTGCAAGGATGTCGTCAAGGCGATCGTCAAGCTTGCCGAACAGGCTGCCAAGGATCCGTGGGACATGGCCGAGCAGGCCGACCTGTCGGCCGCCAAGGACAAGCTGAAGAAGCTGATCGGCAAGGACATCGCCGCGGCGTACAAGCTGACCGACAAATCGGCCCGCTCGAACGCGCTCAACGAAGCGCGCGCTGCTGCGAAGGCCGCGTTTGCTGATGCCGCGCCGCAGGACCAGATGGCTGCGGGCAAGCTGATGAAGAAGCTCGAAGCCGAAATCGTTCGCGGTGCCATCCTCAAGGACGGCAAGCGCATCGACGGACGCACGACGACGCAGATTCGTCCGATCGTCGCCGAAACGCACTTCCTGCCGCGCGCGCATGGCTCGGCGCTGTTCACCCGCGGCGAGACGCAGACGATCGCGACCTGCACCTTGGGTACCAAGGAAAGCGAGCAGATGATCGACGGGCTCAACGGCCTGTCCTATTCGAACTTCATGCTGCACTATAACTTCCCGCCCTATTCGGTCGGTGAAGTCGGTCGTTTCGGGGCGCCCAGCCGCCGCGACATCGGCCATGGCAAGCTGGCATGGCGTGCGCTGCACGCGGTGCTGCCGACCAAGGACGAGTTCCCCTATACGATCCGCATCACCAGCGACATCACCGAGTCGAACGGCTCGTCGTCGATGGCGTCGGTCTGCGGCGGGTCGCTCGCGATGATGGACGCCGGTGTGCCGATCAAGCGCCCGGTTTCGGGTATCGCGATGGGCCTGATCCTCGAAGGCAAGGATTTCGCGATCCTGTCCGACATCCTGGGCGATGAAGATCATCTCGGCGACATGGACTTCAAGGTTGCGGGCACGTCCGAAGGCATCACCACGATGCAGATGGACATCAAGATTGCGGGCATCACGCGCGAGATCTTCGAAGCCGCTCTGAATCAGGCCAAGGAAGGCCGCGCGCACATCCTGGGCGAGATGAACAAGGCGCTGGGCGAAGCCCGCACCGAGTTGTCGGCCCACGCTCCGCGTATCGAGACGATGCAGATCGACAAGGCGAAGATCCGCGACATCATCGGTACCGGCGGCAAGGTGATCCGCGAGATCGTCGCGACCACCGGCGCCAAGGTCGACATCGACGATGAAGGCCTGATCAAGATCTCGTCGAGCGATCCCGAGCAGATCGAAGCCGCTCGGAAGTGGATTTCGGGCATCGTCGAGGAAGCCGAAGTCGGCAAGATCTATGATGGCAAGGTCGTCAACCTCGTCGATTTCGGTGCGTTCGTGAATTTCATGGGCGGCAAGGACGGTCTCGTCCACGTCAGCGAAATCGCCAACGAGCGCGTCGAGAAAGTTGCCGACGTCCTGAGCGAAGGCCAGGAGGTCAAGGTCAAGGTTCTCGAGATCGACCCGCGCGGCAAGGTTCGCCTGTCGATGCGCGTCGTCAATCAGGAAACCGGCGAAGAGCTGGAAGACACCCGCCCGCCGCGCGAACCGCGCAGCGATCGTGGTCCGCGCCGTGACGGCGGCGACCGCGGTGACCGTGGCGATCGCGGCCCGCGTGGCGGCGGTGGCGGTCGTGATCGCGGCCCGCGTCGCGACGGCGGCGGCGGCGGCGAAGGTCGCGGCGATCGTGGCCCGCGCCGCGAACGCAGCGAAGGTCCGGAAGACCAGGGCCATGTGCCCGACTTCCTGAAGGACTAAAGCTTCCGATACCGGATCAGGAAAGGGGCCGCGAAAGCGGCCCCTTTTTCGTTGGCGGAGCCGGTGATGGGCGGCCTTTCATCGAAAGCGGCCGCCCGCTCGCTTGAGCCGGCGCGGGGTATTTGGTAGCAGAACATATAGTGAATGATCTGCGAGGTTTTCCCTTCCACATGACAACCCTCTTCTCTTCCTCCGACGGCCTCGCGCGTTGCGGCTGGTGCGCGGCGTCGGCGGATTATATCGCCTATCACGATAGCGAATGGGGCTTCCCGGTTGCCGATGACCGGCGATTGTTCGAAAAGCTCAGCCTCGAGGGCTTTCAGTCGGGTCTCAGCTGGCGCACCATCCTGATGAAGCGCGACAATTTTCGCGCGGCGTTCGCCGGCTTCGATTTCGACCAGGTTGCCGGCTTCGACGAACGCGATGTCGAGCGACTGGTGCAGGACGCGGGGATCGTGCGCCATCGCGGCAAGATCGAGGCGGTCATCAACAACGCAAGCCGCGGATCGTGCGCCATCGCGGCAAGATCGAGGCGGTCATCAACAACGCAAGCCGCGCGCAGGAACTGGTGCGCGAGAAAGGCTCGCTCGCAGCCTATGTCTGGGGCTTTGAACCCGATGGCGATGCGCCGCATCTGGCTTCGACCTCGCCCGCGTCGATTGCGATGTCGAAGGATCTCAAGAAGCGCGGCTGGAAATTCGTCGGACCCACCACCGTGCATGCGTTCATGCAGGCGATGGGTCTGATCAACGACCATGCCGAGGGCTGCGCCATTCGCGCGCGGGCAGCAGGCGCGCGACTGGCGTTTCGGCCGCCCGGCGCTTGACTGCTAACGGGATCGGCCTTCAGAAACGCCACGATCCTGCGCCAGCTATCCGCCTGCGAACCGCTCGGCATAGACGGCGCGCAGCCGCACCCAATTGTCCCAGTGTGGCGCGGGCGTCGTGCCGCGCAGCGTGGCTTCGAGCACATCGACATGCGCGTGCCAACCGGCGCTGACGTTCAGCCGGACGGTCACATCCTCGACGCGCTTGTGGACGATCGTCAGCAGCACGTCGTCGCCCTGTTCCTGAAGGCTGAAAGTCACGCCGCCGGTGCTGCCCCAGGTGATCGACAGGCTGTGCGGCGGATCGATCGTGGTGACTTCGCAGGTCATCCGGTTTTCGGCGTTCATGCCCTCGGGCCGTTCGCCCGGCGGATCGGTCAGCTCGTCGTTGCGCCACACGAATTCGACCGGCGCGCCGACCTTTTCCTCCATTGTGCCCGCAGCGAGCCACTGGCGGCGCAGCTCGCCGTTGGTGAGATAGGCCCAGACACGATCGATCGGGCCGGGGAGCAAGCGCTGGAGCGTCAGAGTCGCGGGTTCGGTCAGCGCGCCATAGGCGTCGTCGGTCAGCATGGCAGTCATCATCATTCTCCTTCTTTCCCGGGGAGGGGGGTCGCGGGGGGGACAAGGGGCGCATCGCGGAGCAGTTGCTCAAGCGTATCGAGCCGGTCGGTCCAGAAGCGGCGATAGATACCGAGCCACTGGTCGGCGTTCATCAGCGGCACCGGATCAAGGCTGCACATATGGGTGCGGCCGCACACGTCGCGGCGGATCAGTCCCGCCGCTTCGAGCACCTTGATATGCTTCGATGCCGCCGCGAGCGACATCGCGAAGGGCTCGGCAAGCTCGCCGACGCTACGCTCGCCTGCGGCGAGTTCGCCGAGCATCGAACGGCGCGTCGCATCGCCGAGGGCGTGAAAGATCGTGTCGAGTGTGCGCGCATCATGTTCAACCATGTAGTTGAATATGAAGTCGTCTGATCCAACTGTCAACCATTTGGTTGAATGAAGACTAGGACACGAACGAACAGACGCTTATCCGCCGACCAGCGCCGATTTCGCCGGGCCAATTTGCCCCTTCCCCTTTTCGAATCGTCGCGGCGTCTTGGCGCGGCCGCCGTCAGCGTATAGCCTGATGCCACCCCTTGTCCGACCCAGAGTGAGTCCATGATTTTTGAAACCCTGATCCTGACATTTGCCATGGCCACTGCGGCAGCACCGGCATCGAGTCCGATTCCGGCTCCGCCCCCTCGGCCGAAGATGATGGCGCCGCCGCCTCCGCCGCCGCCGCTCCCCCCGCCGCTCCCTGGGCCCCCGAGGGCCGACGCACCCGACACGCGCCCCTATGTCGCGCTCGTCACCAACGCCGGCACGATCACCGTTCGGCTGGAGGACAAGCGCGCGCCCGGTACCGCGGCCAATTTCCTGCGCTATGTCGACACGAAACGGATGGACGGGTTCAAATTTTATCGCTCGACGAAAAGCTGGGGCGGCGCGAGTGCGCTGGTCCAGGGGGGCAATCGCGGCGATGCGCGCCGGAATTTCCCGCCGATCGCGCACGAGCCGACGAATGTCACTGGCCTGACCGCGTGCAAGGGCGCGATTCTGATGGCGCGCGGCGCGCCTGGTGATGCCACCAGCGATTTCTTCCTGCTGCTTGCCGATGTGCCGGGTTTCAACGCCGACCCGTCGGCGAGTGGCGATAATGCAGGCTTTGCGGTCTTTGGCGAGCTGGTCGGGGGCGCCGACGTCGTCCAGAAACTCTATGATGCGCCCACTTCGCCGACCGCGGGCCATGGCGTGATGGTCGGGCAGATGCTCGAGCCGCAGTTTACGATCGTCTCGGCGCGCCGCGTTCCGGCGCCGGTCGGTGCCCCTAAAGGCTGCGTCGTGAAAGCAGCGCCTTGACCGAGCGAGCGGGTGCCGGAACCCGGACAAATCGCCTGATCATTTATTTTGCGTTCATGCGCGCTGTGGCTATACCGCGCGCATGACTCAACGCCCCTCCGGTCGCGCCGCTGCGCGCCTTATCGCCGCCGCTCTTGTGATTTCGCCGATGCTGGCCGCCTGTGCCGGCGGCGCGGGGGTGAAGAAAGACACGCGCTACATCGCGCGCGACGTCAACACGCTGTACCGTGCGGCGCAGGATCGCCTCGACCGCAAGCAATACAAGATTGCCGCGGCGCTGTTCGACGAGGTCGAGCGCCAGCATCCCTATTCGCCCTGGGCGCGCCGCGCGCAGCTGATGAGTTCGTTCAGCTATTATATGGACCGCGAATATACGCCGGCGATCGAGTCCGCGCAGCGCTTCCTTGCGATCCATCCGGGCAACAAGGACGCGCCCTATGCCTATTATCTGATCGCGCTCAGCTATTATGAGCAGATCAGCGACGTCACCCGCGACCAGAAGATCACCCAGCAGGCGATGGATGCGCTCGGCGAAGTGATCCGCCGCTATCCCGACACCCGCTACGCCTCCGACGCGCGGCTGAAGGTCGACCTCGTCCAGGATCACCTTGCCGGCAAGGAGATGGAGATCGGCCGCTTCTATCAGCGCAGCTCGAACTGGCTCGCCGCGTCGATCCGCTTCCGCGAAGTGACGGAGAAGTTCCAGATGACGAGCCACGCTGCCGAAGCGCTCTATCGCCTGACTGAATGCTATCTCGCGCTCGGCATTCCCGAGGAAGCGAAGAAGTCGGCCGCTGTGCTCGGCGCCAACTATCCGGGCAGCGAATGGTATGAGCGCGCGTACAAGCTGATGCAGAAGAACGCGCCGACCGCCTGAGCGTTCGCGGCCAGATATATCCATGGGAGTAAGTATGCGTTCCCCCGCGAAGGCGGGGGTCCATCTTCGACGCGAAGCGTCGAAGGGTACGCTGCCGCTCGCTTCTCTCGTTGCCGCTGGACCCCCGCCTTCGCGGGGGAGCACCTCTTCCTTGTCTCAGTGGTACAATCGCCTTCGCGGGAATAGATTCGCATTTTGTTCTGCGTTAAGAGCGGGGCATGCTGACGGCGCTTTCCATCGCCAATATCGTTCTGATCGAACGGCTCGACCTTGATTTCGAGGCCGGACTGGGCGTGCTCACGGGCGAGACGGGCGCAGGCAAATCGATCCTGCTCGACGCGCTCGGCCTGGCGCTGGGCATGCGCGCCGACAGCGCGCTGGTTCGGCAGGGCACCGACAAGGCGCAGGTGACCGCCAGCTTCACCCCTCCATCCCATGGCTCGCCCCTCGCAGCGTTGCTCGCGGAAAATGAAATCGCGCTCGATGCGGGCGAACCGCTGCTGATCCGCCGCACGCTGAAAGCCGACGGCGGCAGCCGCGCCTTCCTGAACGACCAGCCCTGCTCGGCGGCGCTGCTCCGCGAGGTCGGAACCTGGCTGGTCGAAATCCACGGCCAGCATGACGATCGCGGTCTGCTCGCGCCTGCGGGACATCGCGCTCTGCTCGACACATATGCGCGCGCGGACACTGGCGCGGTCGCGCGTGCGCATGCGGCATGGCGCACCGCCGAGGAGAGGCTGGCGGCCGCCAAAGCCGCGATCTCCGAAGCGACGCGCGACCGGGAATGGATCGAACATTGCGTTGCCGAGTTGCGCACGCTGAACCCGCAGCTGGGCGAGGAGGCCGAACTCGCCGAGGCGCGGGCGGCGATGCAGAAAGGCGAACGGATCGCCGGCGACCTTGGCGCCATCATGGAAGCGTTCGACGGCAGCGCGGGCGGCCCGGCGCTGCTGCGCGGCGCGGCGCGGCGGCTCGACCGGCTCGCGGGCGATCATCCCCTGCTCGCCGAAGCACTCGCGGGTCTCGACCGCGCGATCATCGAGGCTGACGAGGCCGAGCAGGCGTTGCACTCCGCCGCGCGCGCGATGGAATATGATCCCGAGCGACTGGAAGCGACGGAAACGCGCCTGTTCGAACTTCGCGCGATGGCCCGCAAACATGGTGTTCAGCCCGACGCGCTCGCAGAATATACGGGCGAGCTTGCCGCACGCCTCGACGCGATCGAGGGCGGCACGCTCGGCCTTGCCAAGCTCGAGGCCGCGGTCGCCGAAACCGCCGCTGCTTATACCCACGCCGCCACCGCACTCTCCGGTCTGCGCAGCAAGGCGGCGGTGCGGCTCGACGCGGCGGTTGCGGGCGAGCTGGTCCCGCTCAAGCTCGACGCCGCGCGCTTTCAGACGCTTGTCGAACGTCTTCCTGCCGAACGTTGGGGTCCCGACGGCATGGACCGCGTCGAATATCTCATCGCGACGAACCCCGGCGCACCTTTCGCTCCGCTCGCCAAGATCGCGAGCGGCGGTGAATTGTCGCGCTTCATCCTCGCGCTGAAGGTTGCGCTCGCCGAAGAGGGCGGCGCCGATACGATCATCTTCGACGAGATCGACCGCGGCGTCGGCGGCGCGGTGGCGAGCGCGATCGGCGAACGGCTGGCCAGACTGGCCAAAGGGAACGGCGAAGGCGCAGGCAAGCAGTTGCTCGCCGTCACGCACAGCCCGCAGGTCGCTGCCAAGGGTGCGGCGCATTTCGTGATCGCCAAATCGAGCGAAGGCACGGTGACCCGCACGAGCGTCCACGCCCTCGACGACGCGGGTCGCCGCGAGGAGATCGCGCGGATGCTCTCGGGCACCGAAGTCACCGAAGAGGCGCGAGCGCAGGCGGAGAGGCTGCTGGAGAGCGTATGAGCACGGGCGATACTCGGGACGACGGCTCTCTCGCGTGCTCCGGCTTCCTGCCGACTAGAACGCTCGCGATGGAACAGAGCTGAGGCTGGCGATGGCGGCACATCCGCTCGATCGGCCGATCTGGACCATGCTCACCGGGCGGCAGGCGCATCTGGCCGAGGGCGATGCGCGCGCGCTGCGGATCGACCGCGGCTATGGCGTGTTCGGCGTCGCGGTGGATGCAGGCAGCGAAGCGCAAGCGGCGCTGGCGGCGCTGGTTCCCGATGATGGCGAACTGTGGATCGTCGAGAGCGATCCCTGGCCGGTCCCGGCGGGCACGCGCGAGGTCAAGCGCGCGGTGCTCGCGCAGATGGTTGCCGACGGCGCACCGCCCGAAGCGCGGGCGGGCGAAGCCGAAATGCTGGCGCTCGGCGAAGGGGACGCGGCCGAAATGGCGGCGCTTGCCGATCATGCGAAGCCCGGTCCGTGGGGGCCGAAGACGCACCTTTACGGCCCCTTCTTCGGCATCCGCGAAAGCGGCCGGCTGCTCGCGATGGCAGGGCAGCGCATTCTGGTGCCGGGCATGGCCGAGGTGAGCGGCGTTTCGACGTGGGAAGACTGCCGCGGGCGCGGACTTGCGCGTTCGCTGATCGGTCATGTCATGCGCGCGATGGTGGCGCGCGGCGAACAGCCGTTCCTGCACAGCTATGCCGACAATGCGGGTGCGATCGCGCTCTATGAATCGCTCGGCTTTCGCATCCGGCGCGCGGTGCATGTGCTGGCGATCGCCCGATGATGAACCGGCGCGACCATCTGGCGGCGCTGCTCGCGATGGCGGCGGCGCTGCTGCCCGCGACGAAACTGCGCGCTCTGGAGGACAAGATGGAAGAAGCCGATCCGCAATATGGCCTCATCGGCCAGATGATCGCGCAGCCGGGACAGCGCGCGGCGCTCGTCGCGATCCTGTCCGAAGGCACCGATGCGATGCCGGGCAACATCGCCTATCTGATCGGCGAAGACAGCGCGAACCCCGATGCGATCTGGATCGTCGAGCTGTGGGACGACAAGGAATCGCACGCGGCGTCGCTGCAACTGCCGGGCGTGCAGGACGCGATCAAAAGGGGGCGTCCGCTGATTGCAGGATTTGGCACTCGCGCCGAGTTCAAGCCGGTGGCAAATAGCCGCGCATGACAGAGATGGAATCGCTGCCCGACGCCGACGCCGCCAACGAACTGATGCGTCTGGCGAAGACGATCGCTCATCACAACAAACGTTATCACGCCGAGGATGCGCCCGAGATTTCGGATGCCGATTATGACGCGCTCGTTCGCCGCAACAACGCGCTGGAGACCGCTTTCCCGCACCTGATCCGCGCCGACAGCCCGAACCGGCTGGTCGGCGCCGCGGTCGAAAGCTCACCGCTCGCCAAGGTGACGCATGCGCAGCGGATGATGAGCCTCGACAATGCGTTTGCGGCCGAGGACGTCGAAGAGTTTGCGGCGCGGGTGCGAAGGTTCCTGAACCTTGCCGACGACGCCGCCGTCGCGCTGACCGCCGAGGACAAGATCGACGGCCTGTCGTGCTCGCTGCGCTATGAGGGCGGCAAGCTGGTGCAAGCCGCGACGCGCGGCGACGGCAGCGTAGGAGAGGATGTGACCGCGAACGTCGGCACGATCGCCGATATTCCGCAGCAGTTGAAGGGCGATGTTCCCGACGTCTTCGAGATTCGCGGCGAGGTCTATATGGCGAAGGCCGATTTCGCCGCGCTCAATGCGCGCCTCCTTGCCGAGGCCGACGATCCCGAAAAGGCGCGCCAGTTCGCCAATCCGCGCAACGCCGCCGCCGGATCGCTGCGCCAGAAGGATGCGGGCGTCACCGCCGCGCGCCCGCTGCGTTTCCTCGCGCATGGCTGGGGTGAAGCGAGCGACGTGCCGGCCGCGACGCAGTATGAGATGATGCGGCTGATCGAAAGCTGGGGCGTGCCGGTGTCGCCGTTGCTGCAACGCTTCGAAAGCGTCGCCGAAGTCCTCGCGCATTATCGCAGGATCGAAGCCGAGCGCGCCGAGATGCCCTATGACATCGACGGCGTCGTTTATAAGGTCGACCGGCTCGACTGGCAGGGGCGCCTCGGCTTTGTCGCGAAAGCGCCGCGCTGGGCAATCGCGCATAAATTCCCCGCCGAGCGCGCACAGACGACGCTCGAAGCGATCGATATTCAGGTCGGGCGTACCGGCAAGCTGACCCCCGTCGGTCGGCTCGTCCCGGTCACCGTCGGCGGCGTCGTCGTGTCGAACGTCACGCTGCACAACCGCGACGAGATCGGCCGCCTCGGCGTGCGTCCGGGCGACCGTGTGATGATCCAGCGCGCCGGCGACGTCATCCCGCAGGTGGTCGAAAATCTGACGCGCGACGAGGACCGCGCGCCGTACCTGTTTCCCGACCATTGCCCCGTCTGCAACAGCGAGGCGGTCGCCGAGGACGGCGAAGTCGACGTCCGCTGCACCGGCGGCCTGATCTGCAATGCGCAGAAGTTCGAGCGCCTCCGCCATTTCGTCAGCCGCGGCGCGCTCGACATCGAAGGGCTGGGCGAGAAGAGCATTCAGGAATTTCTCGACCTCGGCTGGCTCGACAAGGGGCCTGCCGACATCTTCCGGCTGAAGCACCACCGCGCCGCGCTGCTGGGACGCGAAGGCTGGAAGGAGAAGTCGGTCGACAATCTCTTCGCCGCGATCGAGGCGAAGCGCGCGCCCGACGCCGCGCGATTGCTCTTCGGGCTCGGCATTCGCCACGTCGGCGCGGTCACTGCGCGCGACCTGCTGAAGGGGCTCGGCGACATCGGGCTGCTCCCGGCAAAGGCCGCCGAAATTCAGGCCTATCTCGACGCGCAGCCACAGGCCGAAGGCGAATCCGACGGGAAGTTCGTCGCGCGCAAGATGGACGCGATCAAGGCGATTCTCGAAGTCCGGGCGGACGGCATCGGGCCTGCGGTTGCCGAAGCGCTCGGCGATTTCTTCCACGAACCGCACAACCGCGACCTGTGGGACGACCTGCTCTCCGAAGTGACGCCGCCGCCCTATGTCGTCGAAACGCGCGAAAGCGAGGTGTCGGGGATGACCGTCGTGTTCACCGGCAAGCTCGAAACGATGAGCCGCGACGAAGCGAAGGCGCAGGCCGAGGCTTTGGGCGCCAAGGCCGCGGGTTCGGTGAGCGCGAAAACCGACCTGGTCGTGGCGGGACCGGGCGCGGGGTCAAAGCTCAAGCAGGCGAGCGCGCTCGGAATTCGCGTGATCGACGAGGCCGATTGGGCCAGGATCGTCGAGGCGGCGGGGTGAGAAGACAGCCGCCCTCGTCTCCCCGGACCGGATCCCGGGTCCATGACGCCGGGGCGGACATGGGTGCCGGATCACGTCCGGCATGACGAAGATGGGATGAGGGTGATAGAAGCCGTGCACGCCGTCCCGGACGGTGCAATCAAAATGCTGTGAGGGGGCCACATGGCAAAGCGTGATTTTCTGACCAGTCTGATGAGCGATCTGGAATCGCACACCGAAGTGCGGCGGTTCGGCAGCGGTTGGCTGTCCGGCTTTTTCGGGCTGCTTTTTGCGATCGCAGGCTTCTTCATGGTGATCGCGCTGCGCTTTCCCGACTGGTTTGCGACGCCGGAGCTGGAGATCGTCAAGAATTGGGGCGGCTTTCGCGGCGCCGTCCATATCGTGTTGCTGATCAGCTATGGCTTGTCCTTGCTCAGCCTGCTGCTCCGTCCGCGCAAGGCCCTCGGGCTCACCGCGCTGATGATCGGGCTCGCCGCGATTCTGGTGGGCGGATCGAACGTCCAGCCGCAGGAAACGCGCGACTGGGGGATTTTCTTCGGGCTCGATTTCTTCGTCGTGAACCTGCTCGTCACCGGTTTCATGTTCGCGCCGCTGGAGCGCGCCTTTCCGCATCGCCGCGCGCAGCGATTGTTCCGCACCGAATGGCGCGAGGATCTCTTCTATTATCTCGTCAGCACGATGTTCGTGCAGGTGCTGGGCTTCCTCGCGCTCGCGCCGCAGCAGTTCGTCAACGACCACACGAACAGCTGGGATGCCTTCCGCGCCGGCGTCGCCTCGCTGCCCTGGATCGTCCAGTTCCTGATCGTGCTCGTCGCGTCGGACTTCGTGCAATATTGGTTCCACCGCACCTTCCACCGTTACCCGTTCCTGTGGGGTTTCCACGCCGTGCACCACAGCGCGAAGTCGATGGACTGGCTCGCGGGGTCGCGGATGCATTTCGTCGAGATCATCCTGCTGCGCGCGATCACCTCGCTACCGCTCTTCACCCTGGGCTTCGCGCCGTCGGTGATGCAGGCCTATATCGGCTTTGTGTACGTCTGGTCGTCGCTGCTCCACGCCAATGTCGGTGGTAATTTCAATCGCCTCGGCCACTGGCTTGCGACGCCGCGTTTTCACCATTGGCACCACGGGCTCGAGCGCGAGGCGTTCGACGTCAATTTCTCGATCCACTTCCCCTGGATCGACAAATTATTCGGCACCTTCCATCTACCGAAGGATCGCTGGCCCGAAAATTACGGCATCCCCGAGGATGTGCCGAAAAAATATTGGGGCCAGTTCCTCTACCCTTGGACGCGGACGGGCAAGAAGACCGACGAGACGCCCGCGGAATAGCGATCAAGATGAGGCGCTTTGTCCGCTTGCCAGCGTCGCGGACGCGCCATAAGGCGCGGGGCGTGAGCATCCTCACCGCCTTTCGCCGTCCCGGCATCGTGCTGCTTCTGCCGCTGATCCTCGCGCTTGCGGCGCGCGTACTCGTCGCGCCGGGCTGGATGATCGAGAGCGATGCGGCGGGCAGCATCACCGTGCGCGTCTGTTCGGACCCGGCCAACCCCGGCGCGACGATGACGATTGCGCTTGAAAAGGCGGGCGATCATCAGCCGGGCGAGGGGCGGCAACATTGCCCATGGGGCGCGCTGGCCGCCGCGCCGATCGGCCCCGATCTTCCCATCTTGGTTGCACGGCTGACCGAAGCCGTCCCGGCTCCTGTCGCGACGCCGTCGCTCGGCTACGCGCCCGGCATCGCCTCGCCGCTGCCGCCGAGTACCGGACCCCCTGCCTTCGCCTGATCCAGACCGACCGGCTGCCCGCTTCGCGCGGCGCGGCCCGTGACTGCATCCAGCGAAGGAAATACCATGAAAACCCGTATCCATCGGACGGCGCCATGGCTGGCGCTTGCGACCTGTATCGTCGCCTCACATGCCCATGCCGAAGAGGCCGACACGACCATCATCGTCACCGCACCGACCGCGACCGACGCCGCCGAACAGCGCGCGTCGAAAACAGCCGGCGCCACCGACGTCGTCTCCTACGAAGAATATGCCGACAAATCGGTCGTCAGCTTGCGCGACACGCTGGCGTTCTCGCCCGGCGTCTATCTCCAGCCGCGCTATGGGCAAGAGGTGCGGATTTCGATCCGCGGTTCGGGGCTGTCGCGCGGCTTCCATATGCGCGGGCTGACGCTGTTGCAGGACGGTGTGCCGATCAATCTGGCCGACGACAATGGCGATTTCCAGGAACTCGAACCGATCTTCTTCGATCATCTCGAGGTGTATCGCGGCGCCAACGCGCTGCGCTTCGGTTCGGGCACGCTTGGCGGGGCGATCAACGGCGTGACCCCGACGGGACGCACGGCCGGGGGGATCTATCTACGCGGCGATGTCGGCAGCTTTGATATGGCGCGCGGGCTCGTCGCGGCGGGCATCGCGAGCGATCGCGTCGATGCGTGGGGCGCGATCAGCGCCGACCGCTCGGACGGCGACCGCAATCATGCGAAGCGCCGCAGCTTGCGCTTCCACGGCAATGTCGGGCTGAAGCTCGGCGATACGGTCTCGACGCGCTTCTATGCCAGTTACAACAACATCGACCAGCAATTGCCGGGCGCGCTGACCGCCGCGCAAGCGCTGACGACGCCGAGAATGGCGAATGCGGGCAGCGCGGCGGGCGACCAGCAGCGCGATATCGACTCGCTGCGCCTGCAGAACCGAACGAGTTTCGACTGGGGCGCGCTCAGGCTCGACGTTGGCGGTTTCGTCAACGCCAAGTCGCTCCACCACCCGATCTTCCAGCTCATCGACCAGAAATCGGTCGACGTCGGCACCTTCTTTCGCGCCGATTATGCCGCCGGTCCGGTCGAAGTGACGCTCGGCGGCGAGATCCGGCGCGGGAACACCCGGGCCCGCCAGTTCGTCAACGTCGCGGGCGCGCGCGGCGCGCTGACGTTCGACGCCGATCAGAAAGCGCAGACCGCCAATCTTTATGGCGAGCTGCGCGTCCGGCCCGTCGAAGCGCTGACGCTGATCGCGGGCGGTGTCTATGCCGACGGGTATCGCCAGCGCCACGTCCATCGCTCGGCGACTCCGGCGACCGACGGGCGGATCGATTTCGACAGCGTCTCGCCCAAATTCGGACTGTTGTTCGAACCATCGGCAACGGTCCAGATCTTCGCCAATTACAGTCGCTCGGCCGAATTTCCGGGTTTCGGCGAAGTGTTCCAGACGATCGGTACGCCGCCGACCAGCACCGTCGTGTCGGCCATTCGCCCGCAGCGCGCGCGGACCGCCGAAGTCGGCACGCGCGGCAAGGTGGGGATCATCCGCTGGGACCTCGCGCTGTACCGCGCGTCGATCACGGGCGAATTGCTGCAATTCACGACCAACAGCAATATCCCCGCGGCGACGTTCAACGCCGACCGCACGCGGCATCGGGGTATCGAGGCGGGGCTGGACATCGAACCGGCCGACTGGCTGCGCCTGCGCCAGGTTTATACCTATAGCGACTTCCGTTTCCGGAACGACGCGCAGTTCGGTGACAATCGCCTGCCGGTGGTGCCCAGACACGCCTATCGCGCCGAGCTGCGCGTCGGCACCGATGCGCTGCACATCGCGCCGAACCTCGAATGGGTGCCCGATGGACCGTTCGCCGATTATCGCAATCAGGTGCGAACGCCCGGCTACGCGCTGCTGGGCGTGACGGGCGGTGCACGGATCGGGCGCGGCCTCGACGCCTTCGTCGATGTCCGCAATATCACCGGGAAGAAGGCGATCGGCGACATCAGCGCGGCGATCGCCGCGAACGCTGCGTCGGCGATCTATTATCCCGTCGAGCGACGTGCGGTATCGGCGGGATTGAGGGCGCGTTTTTGACGGCGAAACGGCCCGGCATCGCCCTCCAACGATGCCGGGCCGCGCGCGGACGGGCAGGCTGCGACCCGGTTCAGCCCGCCGCGACGGCACGCGGCTCGGGCTGCGCGACGAGGGCGCCCGGAATCACCGCATGCATATCCTTGTTTTCGGGGACGATCGGCCACAACAGCTGCTGTCCGAGGGTCGCCGGTGGCAGATTCTCGACGCCATAGCTTTGGGGATAGCCGCGCGTGATCTTTGCCGTGCCGAACAGGACATCCCAGAAGAAGAGCAGGTTGCCGAAATTGCCCTTATAATTCACCGCCGGATCGTCGGCGTGGCGCCCGTGGTGGGCGTGGTGCGTTGCGGGGGTGCTGATCGTCCGTTCGACCAGCCACATGACGGGCGCCAGGGCCTTGATGCGATAGAACGGGGCGTCCCATGCGACATCGCTGTGCGCGCCGATGATCACCGTCATCTTGACGATCAGATAAAAGGCATAGAACCAGCCGAGGCCGAGATAGACGAGCACGCCAGCGAACCAGATGCTCGGCATCATCGCATAATAAAGCAGGTTGTTCCGGTAGACGAGCCGCATGCTCATATAGCGGGCATTGTGATGCGCGCGGTGGAGATTGTAGAGCCAGGCAAAGCTGTGCGACGCGCGGTGCCACCAATATTGCATCATATCCTCGCACACGAGGAACAGCGCGAGCGCCGCGACGACGGGCAGCGTTGCCAGCGCACCTTCATATTGCGGCAGGAAGCGTTGGCCGAGCGCCCCGACGACCAGCAGGATCGCCGGCTGGGTCAATATGGTCAGCGCCAATGTGCTGACAATCTCGACGATGCCGTCGTCGCGCGATTGTTCGGCTTTGGCAAAAAGCCGCGTGCGCGCGAGTTCGAGGAGGCCGAAGCCCAGATAGATGATCGCGACGATCAGGCTCGATTGAGCGGTTGTCAGCTGCATGTCCCTTCTCCCTTGTCCGGCTGCGCGTTGGCGCTTGTCTTTGACAGGCCTTTCGCACATTGCTTTGAGCAAGAATGCAAAGGTCTTATCATTTTGCCCGGGCGGCGCAGTCGATGCTGTCGCCACGCGCGTTGGCGCAGCTCGCTGCGCGGGCATCGGTGCGCCCGTTTTCGGACGGCCAGTTCATCCAGCATCAGGGCGATCCAGGCGACAGCTTCTGGGCGGTGATCGAGGGGAATGTCTTGATCGGCCGCTATGCCGAGGACGGCGCCTTCACCGCCTTTGGCGTGATGGGGCCGGGGGACTTGTTCGGCGAACTCGCTTTCTTCACCGGCGTGCCGCGTCAGGTCGATGCCGTCGCAAGCGGCCCCGCACGGCTCGCCGCGATCGATCGGCCGCTGCTGCGCTCGCTGATGTCCGCCGACGTGGGCTGGGCCGAACTGTTGCTGCGCAGCCTCGGCCGCCAGCTTGCGGTGGTGCTCGACATGGTCGACTCGGGGCGGCGGCTATCGTCGGCGGAGCGGCTGGCGCAATTGCTCGCGGCGATGGCCGCCGACAGCGCCGACGGCGTGACGGTGCGGGCAACGCAGCAGCAGCTGGCCGATCTGCTCGGCGTCTCGCGCGTCACGCTGGGAGCGGCGATGCGCCAGCTGACGGGTGCGGGCGTCGTCGATTGCGGCTATGGCCAAATCCGCTATCATGGCAGCGCGGCTGGCAAAGACAGTTTCATTTGAAACTAAATCATGATAGATCATCGTGTATGAAAGACGGCTTTTCCCACGTCCACGAAACGCCGCCGCCGGGGGCCGCGGACGATTGGACGATCGCCCAGAATTGGGATGCCTTTACCGCCGACGAACATGCGATGTGGGACCGGTTGTTTGCACGCCAGTCGGCGATGCTGCCGGGCCGTGCGTCAGAGGCATTTCTGCGCGGTATCGACGTTCTCAAACTCGAAAAGCCTGGCATTCCGGACTATCGCGAACTCAACGCGCGGCTGATGGCGGCGACGGGGTGGCAGGTCGTTGCCGTGCCGGGGCTCGTGCCCGACGATGTGTTCTTCGACCATCTGGCCAACCGCCGTTTCCCCGCGGGCAATTTCATCCGCACCCCCGAACAGCTCGACTATCTGCAGGAACCCGACGTCTTTCACGACGTCTTTGGCCACGTTCCGATGCTCGCCGACCCGGTGTTCGCCGACTATATGGTCGCCTACGGCGAAGGCGGGCTGCGCAGCCTGAAGTTCGACGCGCTGAAACAGCTCGCGCGGCTTTATTGGTATACCGTCGAATTCGGGCTGATTCGCGAAGCCGGCGGCTTGCGTATCTATGGCGCGGGGATCGTCTCCTCTTATGCCGAGAGCGTATTCGCGCTCGATTCGGACAGCCCGAACCGCATCGGCTTCGACCTCGCACGCGTGATGCGCACCGATTACCGGATCGACGATTTCCAGCAGAATTATTTCGTCATCGACAGCCTTGGCCAGTTGCTCGACACCACGGTGAATACCGACTTCGCGCCGCTCTATGCCGCGAACGATGCGCTGCCGGCGATCGCGATCGCCGACATCCTGCCGGGCGATGACGTGGTCACGCGCGGCACGCAGGACTATGCGCTCGCGAAGAGCAACTGACGCCTACCAGCTGCCGAAGCTGGCATCCGACGGGCTCGCGCGATGGAAGGCGCGTTCCTTGCGGCGAGTGCCATAACGCCGCCGCTTCACGAGCAGCAGGCACGGCCAGTCCGCGCTGCCGCCGCGCGCGACGAGGCGAAAACCCTGCGCCCAATAAGCGGCGAGAACCGGTTCCATCTGCCGCGCGATCAGTCCGGCCAGGATGACGTGGCCGCCGGGCGCGGTTGCCGCGGCGATATCGGGCGCGAGCGTGATCAGCGGCCCGGCAAGAATGTTCGCGATGACCAGATCATAGGGCGCGCGGTGCCTGATCGCGGGGTGGTCGGTCCCCGGCGCAACGGCAAGCGCGAGCCCGCCGCCGCCACGGCCGAGCGGCACCCCGTTGATCGCGGCATTGTCGCGCGTGACGAAAATGCTCGCGGGGTCGATGTCCGACGCGATCGTCTTCGCGCGCCGCCAAAGGTGCATCGCTGCAAAGGCGAGCAGGCCGGTTCCGGTGCCGATGTCGGCGATGTTGCGAGGGGTGGCGCCCTGCCGGGCCAGCCGATCGAGCATCGCGAGGCAGCCCGCCGTCGTGTCATGCCCGCCGGTGCCGAACGCCTGGCTCGCGTCGATCAGAAAGGGGACGGTGCCCGGCGGCACGCGGTCGGCATAGCTGCTCGTATGCACGAAAAATCGGCCCGCCTGTACGGGCTCGAGTCCCTGCTGCGACAGCGTCACCCAATCCTGTTCGACCAGCTCCTCGACCAGGGTTTTTTTGCCCTTTGCGCTCGGCGCCAGCGCCTGCAGCAGCTTCAGCAGCGCCGCGCCGGGCTTGTCGTCCATATAGGCGTCAAGCTGCCATGTGCCCGCGTCCTCGTCGATCTCGCGCGTCACGACGACGGGCGCTTCGGGCAAGGCGTCGAGTTCGGGCATCTCGCCGCTCAGCGCTTCGGCCTCGGCGCGGGTGCAGGGGAGGGATACGATCCAGCTCATCGTCTAGCGGACATAGCTCGCGCCGTTGGCGTCGAGAACCGCACCGGTCATCGACGCGGGCGCGTCGAGTGCGCACCAGCGCGCCATCTCGCCGATCTCCTGCGGCGCGGCGACGCGGCCAAGCGGGATATCGGCGAGGAGTTCATCGCCGCCGCGGCTTGCCAGATAGCCCTCGGCCATGCCCGTCATCGTGAAGCCGGGGCAGATGGCGAAAGCGAGGATGCCGTCCTGCGCATAGCCGCGCGCGATCGTCTTGGTCATCGCGACCATCCCGGCTTTCGACGCGGCATAATGCCAGTGCGCCGGGCTGTCGCCGCGATAGGCGGCGCGGCTCGCGATGTTGACGATCCGGCCGCCGGCGCCACGATCCTGCCAGTGCAGCACCGCGCGGCGGCAGAGCAGCGCGCTTGCGGTCAGGTTCACCTGCATCGTGCGCTCCCAGTCCGCGAGCCATGCGGCGTCGTCGCCGGCGATCGGGTTGGCCTCGAAAATGCCGGCGTTGTTGATCAACACGTCGATGCGCCCGCCCAGCCGATCGAGGCTCTGTTGCCACAGACGCTCGGGGATGGCCGGGTCGGACAGGTCGCCGTCGGCGCTCGACAGCGCCACGACGTTGGTCGCGTCGGCGGTCAGCGCCTCGGCGATGGCGGCGCCGATGCCGCGGCTCGCGCCGGTGATCAGGATATGGGTTCGCATGACCGGGCTTTAGAGCCCGCGATCAGTCGGCGCTAGAGTGTGTTCCCCGGCTTTCGCCGCGGATCGCGCAGGGTTACGCCACGCGGCGGCTGAACTCGCTGGCGGCCTTTTCGAGCGACTGGAGCCGGTCGCCCATCTTGGCGAACTCCTGGCTCAGCGTGCTGATTTCGCCCGCGACCATTCCCGAATCGTTGCGGATCGACGCAATCGTCGATGACATCGAATCGGCGGCGAGTGCGGTTTCGTCGACAGCGGCGGTGATCGACGTGACCGTCTGGGCCTGCGCGTCCATCGCGTCGCGGATGCGCTGCGCCGAATATTGCACTTCGACGATCGTCTGCTGGATCGACTGGTTTGCCGAGACCGAGCCGCGCGTTGCTTGCTGGATCGCGGTGATCTTGTTCGCGATGTCGTCGGTTGCGCGCGCGGTTTCGTTGGCGAGGCTCTTCACTTCCTGCGCGACCACGGCGAAACCGCGACCCGATTCGCCGGCGCGCGCGGCTTCGATGGTCGCGTTCAAGGCCAGCAGGTTGGTCTGGCCCGCGATCTCGCGGATCAGGCTCAAAATCGATTCGATCGATTCGGCGTGGCGCGACAGCGCCTCGGACATGGCGACGGCTTCGCCTGCCTGTTCGGACGCACGCGTGGCGACACTGGCCGATGCTTCGACTTCGCTGCGCGCATCTTCGATCGCGCGGATCAGGCCTGCGGCGGTCGAGGCGGCTTCGCGCATCGCGATCGCCGATTGTTCGGACGCCGCGGCGACTTCGCTCGTCTTAGCGATCATGCCTTTCGCGGCCTGGTCGGCCGAGGCGGCCTGTTTTGACAGCTGCTGGCGTGCCGAATCGGTATCCTGAACCAGCGACGCGATCGAGCGGTCGAAATCGCCTGCGAGCGACTGGCGCTCGGTCGAGATGACGGCGCGGTCGAGCTTGGTCGCATAGCGCTGCATGATATCGAACTCGAGCAGCGCGAGCCGGTTGATCGCGCCGGTCAGCCGCGCTTGCCGCGGGGTATCGCCCGCGCAGGCGTCGATCACGAACTCGATGGTCAGGCGCAGGCTTTCGGCGATGCACGACATCACCGACGCCAGCGGCAGCTTCACGCGGCGCGCCATATGCGTGTTCTGACAGGCGATCGTGGCGACCTCCTGTCCGGCGGCATCGCGATATTTGGTTTCGGTGTGGCGCGCGCTGCCCTTGATATAGGAGTCGAGCAATTCGCCCTCGACCTTGCGCTCGATGCTGGAAAGCGCGTTGAACGCATCCCAATAGGCGCGCGCGATATGCTCTTCGCGGCCAGCGATGATCCCGTAAATCTCGGCGGCATCGGCGGCCAGATTGCCGTCGAGGTCATAATAGGGAAAGCGATCGGCCATCAGCACCGGATCGATCTGCTGCTTATGAATCGGATTTTCCTTCACCATGATCCTGCTTCCCTGACCCAATCTTCGGACGTTCGGAATCTGCCGTCCCTGATCGTCCGCGAAACTCGTCACCGAGCTATGCGGGGAGGATGGTAAAAGGGTCGTTAACCACTGGTCGAGATTTTGGGCCTCAACGGCGGTCGTCGCCAGCGATCGGCGCCGCGATCGGATAGCCCTCGAACGCCTTGATCGTGCGCAGTGCAAAGGCGCTGTGCATCGCCGCGACGCCGGGCAGGCGCGACAGGCAATGGCGGTGGAGGCGGTCGAAGTCGGCGACATTGCGCGCCGCGACGCGCAGCCGGTAATCGGATGCACCCGACAACAGCTGGCACTCCAATATCTCGTCAAAGCTTTTGACCGCGCTCTCGAACGCGGTCAGCGCTTCTTCGCTCTGCGAGGTCAGGCTGATGTCGACGAACACGTCGAGCCCCAGCCCGATGCGTTCGGGGTCCAGCCGCGCGGTATAGCCGGTGATGATCCCGCCGGCCTCGAGCGCGCGGATGCGGCGATGACACGCCGACGGCGACAGGCCGACGGCTTCGCCAAGCTCGGCGGTGGGCCGCGGTCCAGTCCGTTGGAGCAATGCGAGCAACTTAATGTCAATTCGATCAAGCATTGTGCGTATTTCACCGATTATGTGCAAAATCTGTGCGTCGCTATCGCCGCGGTCGCGCTGATATGCAAGCACCTCGCGCGCGCTTTCTGTTATAAGCCCACGCCATCGGCCCTGGTCTGCGATGGACTGGCCCTTCGATGGAGAGCGAAGATGATCATCGGCACCCCCAAGGAAATCAAGAATCACGAATATCGCGTCGGGCTGACCCCCGAGAGCGCGCGCGAACTGCACGCGCACGGCCACCGCGTGCTGGTTCAGACCGGCGCGGGCGCGGGCATCGGCGCGCACGACCGCTATTATGTCGAGGCGGGCGCCGAGATCGTGCAGACCGCCGAAGAGATTTTCGCGACCTGCGACATGGTCGTGAAGGTCAAGGAACCGCAGCCGGTCGAGCGCGCGATGCTGCGCCCCGGCCAGATCCTCTATACCTATCTTCACCTCGCGCCCGATCCCGAACAGACGCGCGACCTGATGAAATCGGGCGCGGTGTGCATCGCCTATGAAACCGTGACCAGCCCGCACGGCGGCCTGCCGCTGCTGAAGCCGATGAGCCAGGTCGCGGGCCGCATGTCGATCCAGGCCGGCGCGACCGCGCTGGAAAAGGCGCATGGCGGACGCGGCGTGCTGCTCGGCGGCGTGCCGGGCGTTGCGCCGGGCAAGGTCTGCGTGATCGGCGGCGGCGTCGTCGGTTTCAACGCGGCGCAGATGGCCGCCGGGCTTGGCGCCGACGTTACGATCCTCGACCGCGACCCCGAAGTGCTCGAACGCGTCGGCACTTTCTTCGAGGCGCGCGCCAAGACACGCTTCTCGAACCGCGCCAACCTGGCCGAATGCGTTGCCGAGGCCGACCTGGTGATCGGCGCGGTGCTGATCCCCGGCGCCGAGGCGCCGAAGCTCGTGACGCGCGACATGCTGAAGACGATGCAGGCGGGATCGGTGCTCGTCGACGTTGCGATCGACCAAGGCGGCTGTTTCGAGACCAGTCACGCGACGACCCACGCGGAACCGACCTATGTCGTCGACGGTATCGTTCATTATGCCGTCGCCAACATGCCGGGCGGCGTCGCGCGCACCAGCACCTACGCGCTCAACAACGTCACGCTGCCGCATGCGCTGCGTATCGCCGACCTCGGCTGGAAAGAAGCGCTGAAACGCGACGTGCACCTTGCGCAGGGACTCAACGTCTGGAATGGTAAGGTGACGTTCGAAGCCGTCGCCGAAGCGGTAGGAACCGACTATGTGCCTGTCGATCAGGCACTCGCCTGATAACAAGGACTTAGCTAGATCATGACCGAGCCAGTGCCGCCGCAAGACGAAGGTGAAAATGAAGTTCTGCGCGCTGCGCGCGAGCTTCAGGCGCAAAAGGAAGCCGCCGAGGCGACCGAAGCTGCCGACCGCGAAGCGGCGGCGAAGGGCGCAGGCGGCAAGAAGATCGGCTGGAAGGCCGCCGCCGGCATCGGTGTCGGCTCGGCCGCCGTTCTTGCCGCGTTGCTCTATGCGAACCGCGACAAACTGAAGTGACGCACCGGCTGACGGAGGGTCGCGCAACCTCCGCGCCACCTACCTTCGTCATCCCATTGGAGCAAGTCTGTGTTCCCCCGCGAAGGCGGGGGTCCAGCAGCGATGAGACGCGTCAAAGGGCGCACTGCTGCGCGCGTCGTTCCTTGTCGCTGGACCTCCGCCTTCGCGGGGGAACACCCCTTCCTTGTCACAGTGGCACAATTGCGGATCAAGCCTGTAAATTGTTCGCTTACCGTCCCCTAAGCAATTGCATATCGCGGCTAGGGCGCTAAACCGGCGCCCATCGACCGACAGAGTCAGGAAACGGGGCTGATATGGCTGGCAAGGAAACGAGCGGGCGACCGCTCTCGCCGCACCTTCAGGTGTATAAATGGGCGCCCTCGATGGCGGTCTCGATCTTCCATCGCATCACCGGCGACGGGCTGGCGATCGTCGGGGCGTTGCTGTTCCTCTGGTGGCTCGGCGCGATCGCGGCGGGGCCCGATGCCTATGCGGCGTTCGTCGCCTGCGTCTGGCACGATCCCAGCCCCGAAGCGGGCACCTTTCACATGGTCACCAATATCCTTGGCAAGGTCGTGCTCGTCGGGCTGAGCTGGGCCTTTTTCCAGCATCTTTTCTCGGGGCTTCGCCACTTCGTCCTCGATATCGGCGCGGGTTACGAGCTCAAGACCAACAAGCTCTGGTCGGTCGCCGTATTCGTCGGGGCGCTCTTCGCGACCGCCGCGACATGGCTCTACATCGCGAAGGAGGCGCTTCATGGGTAATGGTACGCGCCTTGGCCGGGTCCGCGGGCTCGGGTCCTCGCATCACGGTTCGCAGCATTGGCTGCAACAGCGGCTGACCGCGCTGGGCAACATCCTGCTCGTCACCTGGTTCTTCGTTTCGCTGATCCGCTTGCCGCTGTCCGATCATGGCGCCGTCCAGCGTTGGGCCGCGAACCCGACGGTCGCGCTCGCGCTGATCCTGCTCGTGATCAGCGTGTTCTGGCACTTCCGGCTCGGGCTGCAAGTGATGATCGAGGACTATGTTCATGGCGAAGCGGTCAAGCTGCTGTCGCTGGTGATCCTCAATTTCTATGCGATCGGCGGCGCCGCATTCGGCATCTTCGCTATTGTCCGCATCGCTCTGGCGCCCGCTGGGCTCGCTCCGGGGGGCATGTGACATGACCGAATCCTACAAGATCATCGACCATATCTATGACACGGTCGTCGTCGGTGCCGGCGGCTCCGGCCTGCGCGCCACGATGGGCAGCGCCGAAGCGGGGCTCAAGACGGCCTGCATTACCAAGGTGTTCCCGACGCGCAGCCACACCGTTGCGGCGCAGGGCGGGATTGCCGCCAGCCTTGGCAACAATTCGCCCGACCATTGGCAATGGCATATGTACGACACCGTCAAGGGCTCCGACTGGCTCGGCGACCAGGATGCGATCGAATATATGGTGCGCGAAGCGCCGCAGGCGGTTTACGAACTCGAACATGCCGGCGTGCCGTTCAGCCGCAACCAGGACGGGACGATCTATCAGCGCCCGTTCGGTGGCCATATGCAGAATATGGGTGAAGGTCCGCCGGTCCAGCGCACCTGCGCCGCGGCCGACCGTACCGGTCACGCGATGCTGCACGCGCTCTATCAGCAGTCGCTGAAATATGACGCCGACTTTTTCATCGAATATTTCGCGCTCGACCTGATCATGGAAAATGGCGCGTGCCGCGGCGTGATCGCGCTGTGCATGGAGGATGGCAGCATCCACCGCTTCCGCAGCCAGGCCGTTGTACTGGCGACCGGCGGTTATGGCCGCGCCTATTTCACCGCGACCTCGGCGCATACCTGCACCGGCGACGGTGGTGGCATGGTGCTGCGCGCCGGCCTGCCTTTGCAGGACATGGAATTCGTCCAGTTCCACCCGACCGGCATCTATGGCGCGGGCGTGCTGATCACCGAAGGCGCGCGCGGCGAGGGCGGCTATCTCACCAACTCCGAGGGCGAGCGGTTCATGGAACGCTATGCCCCGTCGGCGAAGGATCTGGCGTCGCGCGACGTCGTGTCGCGCTCGATGGCGCTCGAAATCCGCGAAGGCCGTGGCGTCGGCCCGCACAAGGACCATATTTACCTGCACCTCGATCATATCGATCCCGCGGTGCTCCACGAACGCCTGCCGGGCATCACCGAAAGCGGCAAGATTTTCGCCGGCGTCGATTTGACCCGCCAGCCGCTGCCGGTCGTGCCGACGGTTCATTATAATATGGGCGGCATCCCCTGTAACTATCACGGTGAAGTCGTCACGCTGAAGGACGGCAACCCCGACGCCGTCGTCCCCGGCCTGTTCGCGGTCGGCGAGGCTGCTTGCGTCTCGGTCCACGGCGCGAACCGGCTCGGTTCGAACAGCCTGATCGATCTGGTCGTGTTCGGCCGCGCGACCGGTCATCGCCTGCGCGACATCATCAAGCCCGGCGTCGCGCAGCAGCCGCTGCCAACAGACAGCGCCGACCTCGCGCTTGGTCGTCTCGACCATTTCCGCCATGCGAGCGGCGGGTCGCCGACCGCCGAAGTCCGGCTCGAGATGCAGCGCGCTATGTCGGCGCACGCCGCGGTGTTCCGCACCGACGAACTGATGGCCGAAGGCAAGGACAAGCTCGCCAAGACCTATCAGCGGATGAATGACATTCAGGTCACCGACCGCAGCCTGATCTGGAACACCGACCTCATCGAAACGCTCGAGCTCGACAATCTGATCAGCCAGGCGACGGTGACGATGCATTCGGCGTTCAATCGCAAGGAAAGCCGCGGCGCCCACGCGCACGAGGATTTCCCGAACCGCGACGACAAGAAGTGGATGAAGCATTCGATCAGCTGGTTCGACGGCTGGGGCGGCAAGGGCGGCGGCGTCCGCCTCGATTACCGTCCGGTCCACGAATATACGCTGTCGGACGACGCCGAATATATCAAGCCGAAGGCGCGCGTTTACTGATGCAGGCAAAGGCGGCTGCGGGCCTGCTTGCGGTGCTCGTGGCGGCCGGTTGGCTTAGCGCCGGCGCTTCTGAAGTCACCGCATCGCCGATCGAAGCCAGGGCTCTGATCGCGCTGACTCGCGAAACGCGCGCGACCTATACGGTCGTTTCGTCCAATCTTGTTTATCATCCCGACGGGACCCGGATCCGCGAATGGGGCGCCGAATTTCACGACGGCATTCATCATCGCGTCGAAACCCCTCGCGACCGCCTCTTCGCCGACTGCGAGGCGATGACGGGCACCTATCTGAATCTGGCGACGGTGAAAATCGTCCAGGACGCGAGCGTGGCACGCGCGGCGTGCGGTGTGCAGGCAAATTCCACGATGTTGTCGGCCAGGCTTGACGGCAAGCGGCAGACCCGTTTCGGACCGACGACGCATCTCGTCGTCATCGACGCAGAGAATATCCGGACCTATGACGTCGCGCCCGACGGCGCGCTCCTCGGCGCGACCATCACGGGCCGTGACGGAACAAAGAAACTCGTGATGCGGGCGATCTATTATGCGCCTGAAGTGCCGACCGGCATCTTCTTTCCGGATTCGCTGGGGAAAAGCGCTGTACCGGCAAATTTGCGCGGCGCGGCCAAACCTTAACTCCCGGTTTATTCCTTGCCGAAGATGCTCTGGATCGGATTGAGGTCGGAGAAGGGCTCGTCGACATCCTGACCCATGACCCACAGCCGGTGGCAGGCGATGGCGAAGAACATGACCGCGATCGTCCAGACGATGATCGTCTTGATCACTTCCCAGCGCTTGGCTTCATAAGCGGCGAGCGCGCGGGCTTTGTGATCGATGCCGAGTTCGCCTTCGAACTCGGCGACGAGCTGCGCGCGGCGGGTACGCGAAATGTTCGCGAGACTCGCGGCTTGTGCATCATCGTTCGAGCGGTGATTCCCCATCGCGAATACCTTGCGGTCCCTATAGTCCGGATCTCACCATAAGCGGCGATGCCCTGATAAAGGGTTAACCGGACGGTCGGAAATGTCGCATCGGACCCGCGCTGTCGCGCCCCGCGCCGTCCCGCCGGCGCACGCGGCGCGGCGGTCGGCGCGGACCTGTCAGATCGTGACGACCAGCTTGCCGACCGCGGTGCGGTCACCCAGCTTGGCAATCGCTTGGCCGCCGTCTGCCAGGCTATAGGTTCCGGTGACGCGCGGCTTGATCTTGCCCTGTTCCCACAGCTGGAACAGCCGCGCGATGTTGGCGCGGTTGCGCACCGGTTCGCGGGCAACGAACGCGCCCCAGAAGACGCCCGCAACGTCGCAGCTCTTGAGCAGGGTCAGGTTGAGCGGCAGGCGCGGGATGCCGGCGGGGAAGCCGACGACGAGATAGCGGCCCTCCCAGGCGATCGAGCGCAGCGCCGGCTCGGCATAGTCGCCGCCGACGGCGTCATAAATGACGTTCGCGCCGTTGGGGCCGACCGCGGCCTTGAAGGTTTCGGCCAGCGCTTTCGAGGCATCCTTGTCGAACGGCTGGCGGCCATAGACGACCACCTCGTCGGCGCCGGCCTGGCGTGCGATTTCGGCCTTTTCTTCGCTCGATACGCCGGCGACGACGCGCGCGCCGAACGCCTTGCCAAGCTCGACCGCGGCGATGCCGACTCCGCCCGAAGCGCCCAGCACCAGCAGCGTATCGCCTTCCTGAATATGCCCGCGATCGATCAGGGCATGGATGCTCGTGCCATAGGTCATCAGCAGCGACGCACCCTCGGCAAAGTCATGCTCTTCGGGAAGATGATAGACGTTGTGCGCGCCAACCGCGACGGCTTCGGACATGCCGCCATTGCCGCAGCCGGCGATGACGCGATCGCCGACCTTGAACTCGGTCACACCGTCGCCGACTTCGGCGACCAGCCCCGCGACTTCGCCGCCGGGGGCAAAGGGGCGTTCGGGGCGGAACTGATATTTATCCTCGATGATCAGCACGTCGGGGAAATTGACCGCGCAGGCCTTCACATCGATGACGAGCTGGCCCTTGCCCGCGGTCGGGCGCGGCAATTCGCCCAGGGTCAGGGTTTCGGGGCCGCCGGTGGCCGTCGACAAAAGAGCCTTCATCATCTTCTCCTTTATGGTGTTTTTTCCAGCCTTACGCCGCGGGGCGCATCCAGGGACGGTCGGCGTCGAGCTTCGTCTCATAGGCGCCGATCGCGGCATCGCTCTTTTCGGTCAGCGAAATTTCGTCGAGCCCTTCGAGCAGGCACATCTTGCGGAACGGATCGATGTCGAACGTGAACCGGTCCTGGAACGGTGTGGTGACTGTCTGCGTGTCGAGATCGACGTGGACCGGATCGGTCCGCGCGACCTCCATCAGCCGGTCGATCGCCGCCTGTGGCAGCACGACGGGCAGAATGCCGTTCTTTACCGCATTGCCCGAGAAGATGTCCGAGTAGGAGGGCGCGATCACGACGCGGATGCCCAGATCGCCGAGCGCCCAGGCAGCGTGCTCGCGGCTCGACCCGCATCCGAAATTGTCGCCCGCGATCAGGATCGGCGCGCCTTTATATTCGGCGCTGTCGAACAGATTGTCGGGATCGGCGCGCAGCGTCTCGAACGCTCCCTTGCCCATGCCGTCGCGTGTCGTGGTCTTGAGCCAATGCGCCGGGATGATGACGTCGGTATCGACATTTTTCAGCCCGAACGGAATCGCGCGGCCCTCGACCTTCTCGATCGGGGTCATGCCATCAGCTCACGGACATCGGTCAGCTTGCCGGTCACCGCCGCGGCCGCCGCCATCGCGGGGCTGACGAGGTGCGTGCGGCTTCCGGGCCCCTGGCGGCCGACGAAGTTGCGGTTGCTCGTGCTCGCACAGCGTTCGCCGGCGGGCACCTTGTCGGGGTTCATCGCCAGGCACGCCGAACAGCCGGGCTCGCGCCATTCGAGGCCGGCGTCGAGGAAGATACGGTCGAGCCCTTCGGCCTCGGCCTGCGCTTTCACCAGCCCCGATCCCGGGACGACGATCGCCCATTTGACGCCCGGCGCCTTCTTGCGGCCTTTGACGATCGCGGCGGCGGCGCGCATGTCCTCGATGCGGCTGTTGGTGCAGCTGCCGATGAAGATATTCTCGATCGGCACGTCCTGCATCCGCGTGCCGGGCTCAAGGCCCATGTAAGCGAGCGATTTCGCGGCCGCGACCTGTTTCGACGGGTCGGCAAAGCTGGCGGGATCGGGCACCACGCCGGTGATCGGGACGACATCTTCGGGGCTGGTGCCCCAGGTGACGCTGGGCGCGATATCGGCGGCGTCGATCACGACGGTCTTGTCGTATGTCGCGCCCGGATCGGTCGCGAGGCTCTGCCAATAATCGACTGCGGCGTCCCAGTCGGCACCCTTCGGCGCATAGGGACGGCCTTTGAGATATGCGAAGGTCGTCGCATCGGGCGCGATCAGCCCGGCGCGTGCGCCGCCTTCGATCGCCATGTTGCTGACGGTCAGGCGGCCTTCGACCGACAGCGCGCGGATCGCGCTGCCGGTATATTCGATGACATGGCCGGTGCCGCCCGCGGCGCCGATCGTGCCGGTGATGTGGAGGATGATGTCCTTCGCGGTGACGCCGGGGCCGACCTCGCCCTCGACGCGCACTTCCATCGTCTTCGCGGGCTGCAGCAACAGCGTTTGCGTTGCCAGCACATGCTCGACCTCGCTCGTCCCGATGCCGAAGGCAAGCGCGCCGATGCCGCCGTGGCACGCGGTGTGGCTGTCGCCGCAGACGATCGTGGTGCCGGGCAGCGAAAAGCCCTGCTCGGGACCGACGACATGGACGATGCCCTGCTCGGGTGCGACCGCATCGATATAGCGGATACCATATTCGGGGGCATTGGTTTCGAGCGCCGCCAATTGCGCGGCGCTTTCGGCGTCGGCGATCGGCAGCCGGTTGCCCGCCGCATCCTTGCGCGCCGTCGTCGGCAGATTGTGGTCGGGCACCGCCAGCGTCAGGTCGGGGCGGCGCACCGTGCGCCCGCTCGCACGAAGCCCGGCGAACGCCTGCGGGCTGGTGACCTCATGGACGAGGTGGCGGTCGATGAAGATCAGGCAGGTGCCGTCGGGGCGCTGTTCGACAACATGCGCGTCCCAGATTTTCTCATACAGGGTGCGGGGGCGAGTCATGCGGTTCACTTAAGCCCGTGGCATAACAATGCAAGCGAGAGGGACACAAAAGCGCAATTTTCGGTCGCGTTGTTCGCACCTTCCCGTTCGTCACCCCGGACTTGATCCGGGTCCATGTCCGGTGGTGGGGTGGATGCCGGATCAAGTCCGGCATGACGAAAGACGGGAGATGGTTTCAGGCACGCAAAAAGCCTATGATCCCGGCCATGTCGCCACTCGCCATCACCCTGCTCATCCTTGCCACCGTCGCCGCGATGGAGGGGGTCGCGTGGGCGAGCCACAGATATATCATGCACGGCTTCGGCTGGGCCTGGCACCGCGACCATCACGAGCCGCATGACAGGCTGCTCGAAAAGAACGACCTGTTCGCGATTTTCGGGGCCGCGGCGAGTATTTCGATGTTCGCGGCGGGCAGTCCGATGATCATGGGCGCCGCGGCGTGGGAGCCGGGGACGTGGATCGGGCTCGGCATATTATTCTATGGCATCATCTACACGCTGGTGCACGACGGGCTGGTCCATCAGCGGTATTTCCGCTGGGTGCCGCGGCGCGGCTATGCGAAGCGGCTGGTGCAGGCGCACAAGCTCCACCACGCGACGGTCGGCAAGGAGGGCGGCGTCAGCTTCGGCTTCGTGTTCACGCGCGATCCCGCGAAGCTGAAGGCCGAATTGAAGGTGCAGCGCGAAGCGGGGATCGCTGTGGTGCGCGAAGCGCTCGCCGACTAGCCCGTCCGATAATCCGCCGTGACCACACCCGCGGCCGCGAGCTCGACCTCATGGCTTTCCTCGCGCCATGCCTCCAGCAGTGCCTGCCGTTCCCATTCGACCATCGCGGGATGCGCCAGGATATGGTCGACCCACGTTTGTCCGGCGCCGACGTCGAGGCCATAGGTGCGGATGCGGAACGCGACCGGCGCGAAAAAGGCATCGACTGCGCTGAAGCGGTCGCCGGCAAGCCAGGGGCCGCCGAATTTTTTGAGGCCGTCCTCGAACAATTCGCGAAGGCGCGCGACATTGGCCGACAGCGCTGCCGACATCGGCTTCGGCGTCACGCGCACCCCGACGTTCATCGTGCAATCGTTGCGCAGCGCCGAAAAGCCGCTGTGCATCTCGGCGGTGGCGCATTGCGCCCAGGCGCGCGCGTCGGCGTCGGCGGGCCAGACACCGTCGTGGCGGTCGGCCAGATAGAGCGCAATGCCGAGCGAATCATGGATGGTGCGGCCGTCGTGGAGAAGCGCGGGAACTTGCCCGGTGGGCGAGAAGCTGCGGAAGGCATCATAATTGACCGGCTGGGCAAAGGGTTCGATGCGATCGTCGAACGCGATGCCGAGCCCCTGCATCAGTATCCAGGGGCGGAGCGACCAGCTCGAATAATTGCGGTTGGCGGTGATCAGCACATACATGCGTCGCGCTCCTGTCGGGCGATGGGGGAGGTGTAATCGGGATCATGGGCAAAGGGCAGCTCGGCGCCGTCGCGGAGTGCCGTCAGCACGCTGCCGAAATCGGTCGCGGCGCGCCAGCCGAAGCGTCGCTCGGCGCGCGACGGGTCATAGACGCGGTCGATGGTCGGGGGCAGCGTCCAGCCTTTCGCGGCATAAAGGTCGGCAGCGTCGGGATGGTGGCGTGCAATCACTGCTGGCGCATCGCGGGCAAGTTCGTCGGCCTCGGCGCGCAGGAACGGCGGCGGGGCCGACAGGATGAAAGTGTCGCATCCGATCTGCGGTGCGGCCTCCAGCGCGGCGAGATGCGCCGCGGCCGCATCCTCGACCGTCAGGCGGCGGTTGAGCAGTTCGTTGGCCTTGAGGTTCGGCCCGCTGGGCAGCGCATGCGTGTCGTCATCTTCGGGGAAGAACCGCCCGGTGCGCAGGATCAGGGCGGCGATGCCATGGTCGCGGTGCACCAGCCGGCACGCCTGTTCGGCGGCCAGCTTGGTGATGCCATAGATGTTGCGCGGCTCGATCGGGCCGAAATCCTCGTCCATCCACCACGCGCCCGCGTCGCCTGCACCGTCGCGCACATCGGCGCGCACCATCAGCGAGGTGGTCGAGGTGAAAAGGAAGCGGTCGTTGCCCGCCGCGACCGCGGCCTCGATCAGGTTCAGCGTGCCGCTGACATTGACGTCGACGAACGCCTGCCGCGGATAGCGGATGATGTCGGGCTTGTGCAACGCGCCGCCGTGGATGATCGCCTCGATGCCGTGGATGCCCATCGTCCGGTCGATCAGGGCGCGGTCGGCGACGGTGCCGATCACTTGCGTATCCGCGCCGGGCACGACGTCGAGCCCGGTGATCTCATGTCCGTTTCGCGCCAGCAGCGGAGCAAGACTGCGGCCGAGCCATCCCGACGATCCGGTCAGCAATATGCGCATCGATTCTGCTCCTTCCTCGACGCGCCTGATAAACAGACAGCCGATGCGGCGGCAAGGGTCGTTACCCCTTTGGGTCCGCGGGCCTTGGCGTGACGGCAGCCGTGTCCCCCGCCGCGGGAGGCAGCGCGCTCAGGTCGAGCCAGCCTGCGTCCTCGCGCTTGTGATAGCTGTCGATCGCCGCGAACGGGATGCGAAAGGGCAATCCCCAATCGCTGTTCCACATCACGACTACGCCGGTCCGCGTCGCCGGCTCGAAAATCATCGTCGCGCGATAGCCCGACACCGCCCCCGAATGGCCTTCCAGCCTGTCGCCGCCATAGGTGAAGCTCCGCCAGCCCAGGCCATAGGAAGCGTCGCCGATGGCCTGCCGCAAGGCACCGCTATAGAGCCGCGCCGTCGCGACGCGGGGGCGATGGGCAATTTGCAACACCGACTTCGGCAGCACATCGGGGCGGTCGCCCATCATCGCCTGCATCCATGTGGCGAAATCGACGATGTCGCTTTCGACGCCCGCAGCGGCGGGAACGCGCCAATAGGCCTCCTTGACCGGCCGGACCTGTGCGCCGCGGTGCGGCCGGGCCCAGTCCTTGGCGCTCGTCAGCCGCTCCATCCCGTACCCCGCACTCGCCATGCCGAGCGGGCGGAAAAAGCGATCCTCGACGGCATCGGCGAAAATCTCGTTCGCCGCCGCGCCCAATATCTCGCTCGCCGTGTCGAACGCGACATTCTGATAGGTGTGGCACGTGCCGGGCTCGCATTGCAGCGGTGCAAGCGCCAGGCTGGCGCGCAAAAGCTGGGGACTCTGCCCCTCCTCCAGCTTCTCGTCATAGGCATTTTTGGTGAGGCCGGTGCGCTGCGCGAGCAGATCGTCCAGCGTCACCCGCTCCTCGGCGCCGCCGGGCAGGCGCAGCGAGGTGCGCCAGCGCGAGAGCGGACGGTTGAGATCGAGCGCGCCGTCATTCGCCAGCGCGGCGGCGAGCGTGCCCGTCGCGGTCTTGGAAACCGAGGCCCAGCGGAACAGCGTCTGCGGCGTCACCGGCGCTCCGGTCGACTTGTCGGCGACGCCATAGGTGCGCACGAAGCTGAGCTTGCCGTCTTCGACGACCGCCACGGCCAATCCCGCCATTTCGGGCCGCCGCGACAGATCGGTCAGTTGCCGGTCGAGCGTGCGATAGTCGATCCGGCCGCGCCATTCGGCGGGCGTATCGGGCAGATTCTCGGCGGCCTTGAACGGGATCGCGACGCTGGCAAGCGGATGGTCGCCGCGGGCGGCGCGAAAACCGAACCAGCCCGCCAAACCCAGCGCGAGAATTGCGATCAGAAAAGTAAAAACGCGCTGCATGGACCCGTGACTGGCTTGCGACCTCTTATGTGGCGGCCGTCTTAGCCGCGGCTTTCCCTGCCGTCACCCCCACGATGGTTCAGGGTGCGAGATACGGCCACGCGCGGATCGTGCCGACGGCATGGACGGCGCCGAAAGCCAGGACGATCAGCGACGACCAGATGGCAAAGCCGCTGTCATATTGCGGGCGCCAGAGGTTGAAGGGGACGAACAGCAGCCCGCGGAGCAGATAGACCGCCGTGATCGCCACCAGTCCGGTCCGCAGCAGCGGCAGGCGCGGCAGCCACCCGGCGCCCGCGAAGGCATAGGCGGCCCACCCGAACAGCACCGCGGCGATGACCAATGTGATCAGCGTTGGCCGCCAGTCGCCGCGCGCCGCGGCGCGTGCCATGCCTTCGCCGGCGCCGAAGAAGCGGTACCAGTCGGGTCCGCCGACGATGCATCCGATATGCAGAAGCGCCGCGACCGCCGACAAACACCCGCCGACGATCAGCCAGCTGGTGCCGGGGCTCGCCGCGAGGTCAGGCAATATAATGCGCCGTGGTCTTTTCGGCGACCTCGTCTGCCGTCACCCCCGGCGCGAGCTCGATCAGCTTGAACGGGCTGTCATGGTCCGCGCGCTTGAAAACTGCGAGGTCGGTGATGATCATGTCGACGACATTCTTGCCGGTCAGCGGCAGCGTGCACGCGGGGATGAACTTGGGGCTGCCGTCCTTGGCGTTGTGTTCCATCACGACGATGATCTTCTTGACCCCGGCGACCAGGTCCATCGCGCCGCCCATGCCCTTGATCATCTTGCCCGGGATCATCCAGTTGGCGATGTCGCCATTCTCGGCAATCTCCATCGCGCCCAGGACAGTGAGGTCGATATGGCCGCCGCGGATCATCGCGAAACTGTCTGCCGAGGAGAAATAGGCCGATTGCGGCAGCTCGCTGATCGTCTGCTTGCCCGCGTTGATCAGGTCGGCGTCTTCGTCGCCTTCGAGCGGGAAGGGGCCGATGCCCAGCATGCCGTTCTCCGACTGGAGAGTCACCGTCATTCCTTCGGGGATATGGTTCGCGACCAGCGTCGGGATGCCGATGCCCAGGTTGACGTAATAGCCGTCCTGCAGCTCCTTCGCGGCACGCGCCGCCATGTCATCGCGGGTCCAGCCTTTGGTGTCTTGGGCCATCATTTCGGCTCCCATTGCTTGTCGGAGGGGAAGGCGTCGTCCCAGCCCAGTTTTTCCCACGGGCCATAGACGGGGTTGGGGAACAGGAACCAGCCCTTGTCCCACAATGTGGCGGCGGCGGCGCTGGTGGCGAGCGCCATGCGCTGCGCGGCGGGCAAATCCCGGACGTTGAACTGTTGGCTGAAATCGCCGAGCTGGTCGCCGCCGAGGATGATCACGCAATATTTCGACGCGATCGTCGCGCGGCGCGGATCCTTGCTCGACCCGCCGGCGTCATCGCCCATCAGGAATAACGTCTCGCCATGCTTGAACTCGCCGAGCCCTGCGGCGCGCAGCGTATCCTCGCTGCCCTGCGCATTGCCGGCGCTGCGGTTGGTGTTGGCGATGACAATGATCCCCGCGGCGCGGAGCCGGTTCACCATCTCGACGCTGCCCGGCATGGCAACGGCCTTGCCCGCGCCGGTTTTTTCCCACTGGTCCCAGACCTTTGGATCGAACGCCGTGCCCTTTTCGGCGAAATGCCGCATCGGGCCGAGGTTCCAGATCAAGGTCTCGTCGGCGTCGAACACCGCGGCAAAGGGCTTGGTGCCGCATGGTTCGAACGCCGGGGCGTCCATCGTCGCACCGGCGGCAAGGATCACGCTGTCTTGCGGGCGTTGCTTGATCCGTCCCACGCCATAGTCGGCGATGCGCGCATTGGTCGCCCGCACTGCGACCGAAGCCTCGGGCGAGCCATAGAGATATTGCAGCGCGGCGGGCGGTTTGGCCGCTTCGACCGGCGCCGGGGTGGATGGCGGAACCGGAGCCGTTGCCACTTCGGCGGGCGCGCTGGCGCAACCGGCGAGGAGCAGCGCGGCAGCAAGCGGAGCTGCGCGCATCACGCCGCCTCGCGCGGGCGCACCGTGCGGAACTCGATCTTCTTGTCGTAGGGCGCGCCGACGATCATGCGCTTCACATAGATACCCGGCAGGTGGATCGCGTCGGGGTCCAGGCTGCCGGTCGGCACGATTTCCTCGACCTCGGCGATGCAGATCCTGGCGGCGGTCGCCATCGGCTGGTTGAAGTTGCGCGCGGTCTTGCGGAAGATCAGATTGCCGCTCTCGTCGGCTTTCCACCCCTTGATGATCGCGAGGTCGGCGAAGATCCCGCGCTCCAGAATATAATCCTGCCCGTCGAAATTCTTCACTTCCTTGCCCTCGGCGACCAGCGTGCCGACGCCGGTCTTGGTGTAGAAGCCCGGAATGCCTGCGCCGCCGGCACGGCAGCGTTCGGCGAGCGTCCCTTGCGGACAGAATTCGACCTCGAGCTCGCCTGCCAGATACTGGCGCTCGAATTCCTTGTTCTCGCCGACATAGGACGAGATCATCTTTTTCACCTGGCGCGTGCGGAGCAGCTTGCCGAGCCCTTCGCCGTCGATCCCGGCATTGTTGCTCGCGATCGTCAGGTCCTTCGTCCCCGCGTCGCGGATCGCGTCGATCAGCCGTTCGGGGATGCCGCACAGGCCGAACCCGCCCGCGCAAATCTGCATCCCGTCAAAGAGCAGTCCGTCGAGGGCCGCGGCGGCGTCGGAATAATGCTTCTTCCCCATGGAACGGCTCTCCTGAATGGCGTCGTGCGTGACCTTGGCGCATTTGATCTATCAATTCTAATTGTTCTATTTTTCGATTATACATAAACAATGTCTATCAATCGCGTCTCGCTCTATCATCTCGAAACGCTGCTCTGGATCGACCGTCTGGGCACGTTTTCGGCCGCGGCCGAGCGGCTGAACACGACCCAGCCGACCGTGTCGGCGCGGATGCGCGAACTGGAGCAAAGGCTCGGCACCGCCCTGTTCCGCCGCGAAGGCCGCGCGATGTCGCTCACCGCTGCGGGGCGCAAGCTGGTGCGCGACTGCGATCCGCTGCTTCGCGACATGCAGGTCGCGCTCCTCGGCAGCGGTGGATATGGCGAGGCGAGCGGGGTCGTTCGCATCGGTGCGGGCGAGATCGCGGCGGCAAGCTGCCTTCCCGCCTTTGTCGCGGAATTGAAGGGCGACATGCCGCAGGTCGGGCTCGAGATCGAAATCGACCTGACCGCGAACCTGATCCAGCAGCTTCTGACCGGGCGCACCGACATCGCCTTTGCCGCAGGGCCGATCGCGCACCCGGCGCTGAAAACGCACCCGATCGGGGCGGTGGGGCTGGTCTGGCTTGCCAGCCCAGCGATCGCATCGGCGTTTGCGGGGGGAGAGGTCAAGGTCCCCGTGTGGTCGCTCGCCAGCCATTCGCCGATCCATGGCCGGATGCGCGATGCGATCGAGGCGTCCAGAATCGCGCAGAAATCGCTCAATCTGTGCAACAACGCTCGGACGATGATCGACATCGCAAAAGCGGGCGGGGGCATCGGCATTTTTCCGCTGCCGATGGTGCGCGCCGAGATCGAAAGCGGCGCGCTGACACGGATCGGCGGCATGCCCGCGCTGGCGCCTGTCGAGTTTCAGGTCGCGATGCGCGTCGCCGATACCGAGCCTGTCCTCGCGCAGATTTTCGACCGTGCGGCAAAGCTGAATCTTGCCGATGCGGCGGCCTGAGCCGAATGTCCGGGTGACGAGCGGTAGCGGCCATCCCTATCCTTCCCACAAGTGGGGAGGATTTTTTCGATCGTCACCCCGGACTTGATCGGCGATTATCCCACTGGGACAAGGGATGGGTGTTCCCCCGCGAAGGCGGGGGTCCCGCGACAAGGAAAGGCGCGCGTGCGGCAGCGCGCCCTTCGACGCTTCGCGTCGAAGCTGGACCCCCGCCTGCGCGGGGGAACACATCGTTGCTCCAATGGGATATATCCGGACTTGATCCGGGGTCCATCACGTCAGGGGCTGCGGTGGATCGCGGATCGAGTCCGGGATGACGAAGGGCTGAAAACCACCCCTATGCCTTCATGGAGCGCGCGATCGAACGGCCGATCGTCAGGGCAGCTGCATCCCCAGCGCCGCCGAAAGATCCGCAAGCGCCTGCTCGCCGCTCGTGACCTTGATCGCATGCATGCCAAGCTGGCTCGCGGGTTTGCAGTTGATGCCGAGGTCGTCGAGATAGATGCATTCGGCAGGCTCGACGCCCAGAGCCTCGCACATCATCAGATAGATGCGTGGATCGGGCTTGCGCACCCCGGCTTTGCTCGATTCGATGACATGCGCGAACCGCGCCATGATGTCCGCAACCTCGATCGCCGACTCTTCGCTGCGCGTCATGCCCGCGCCGCGGATGCCCATCTTGCCGCCCGGCACATTGTTCGTGATGCAGGCGATGGTGAAGCCGCGATCCTTCAGCGTATCGAGCGCCGCGACCATCGCCGGACGCACCGCGCCCGCGATCACGGCGAGCACCGCTTCGCCTTGCAAGTCCTGCCCCAGCGATCGCGCTTCCTCGGCGAACAGCGCGTCGAACGCGGCGGCGTCGATCTCGGCACGCTCGAACTTGGCCCAGGCATTGTCGTCGGGGTCGGCCGCGTTGACGCGGCGCACGAAATCGTGCGGCAGTCCGCGCTCGGCCTCGAGCCGGTTGAACGCCTCAAAAGGTGAAGCGGTAATGACGCCGCCGAAGTCGAAAATCACGGTCGTGTATGGCATGGGTCGGTAACGGTCCTTATCGGGGAGCGGGAGCTGCGACGCGCGTACCCGACCAGCTCGCATCGTCGATCGTGAGGTCGAGGCGGTCGGGCGAGCGGACGGTATCGAGCAGAAACACCCAGGGGCCGCTCGCCGCAAGGATGGCGTCCATCGCCTTTTCGAGCGGGATGGTAACGGTCGGCAAGCGGGCATAGTCGGACTTGATCTCGACCTTGTTCGCACCGATGCGGGTGACGGTGATCGTCACATTGTTTTTCGACGATCCGCGCGCATCCGATATGACCGCGCCGTTGTAGGTGCCGGCCACGCGGTCGGCGAGGTCGGCCTTGTGCGGCGCGGTGGCCGGCTTGGTTTCGGCATGCGCTGCCAAGGGCATCAGCAGTGATGCCGCAATGGCGACGGAAAGCAAACGATGCATCGGATATCCTCTCAAGGTCAGGGCGTGATCAAAATTCCCTTTTGGGGATCGGCGCGACCCGAAAGCATTTCCTGATAGGCGGCAAGCGCGGCCTCGCCGCCGCTCCTTTTGTCGATTGCGGCGAGGCGCGGCGCGACGTCCATGAAGGCCAGCCACGCTTCGGCGATTTTCTGTCCAAAGACCTGCGGTCCCCAATCGGCGATCCGCTTCTGGCTGCGGCCGGGGGCAAAGAAGCCTTGGCGCTCGGGACCCGGCAGCCCTTCGGCATCGGCCTGGGCGTCCCAATGCGATTTGCCGACGACGATCGACGCCTGAAGCTGGCTGCCGAAATGGCTGTGGACGCTGCGCGTCACCGCGCCATTGCCCGCCATGTCGACAAGCGCGGCAGGCGTCGTGGCATTGAGCGTCATGATCTGGTCATAGCTGACCACGCGGTCATAGATGCCTTGCGCGGTCAGCGCATCGACATTGGCGGCACTGGTCAGGCCGATCGTTTCGGGGCGATCGGCGCGCTGTTTGAGCGCGAAGCCCAGGCCGATGGCGGTCTTGCTCGATGCGCTGGCGATCAGGATCTGCTGGACGCCATAGTCGCCTTCATCCTCGAACTGGTCGGCGATCAGCCAGCCGGTCAGGAAGAGCGGACGAAACACCGGCCAATAATCATGATCGGCGGCGCGGTAGTCGGCCAGCGCCTCGATCCGTTGGTAATTGTTATAGATTGGCGGCAGCGTCGTGCGCCGCGGCGTGACGTCGGTGAAGCCGCCGCGACCCGGCTTTCCAACGGTCAGCACCGCGTCGCTCGCCATCGGATAATAGCCATAGAAACGGTCGCCGACCGACACGCCCTCGGCGCCGCTTTCGGTGACGGTCGCAAAGCCCCAGACCGGCAGGCGCCCCGGTTCGCCGCGTTCCGCGAAGAAATCCCAATAGCCCTGATCGTTGCCGAACAATCCGGCGGGCTTGCCGAATACGGCATAGGTGATGTTGTTCGCAGTCATCGCATAGCTGTCGAGATGCACGCGCACCTGCCCTTCTGCGAGCGCTACCACCGGATCATTTGCCAATGTCGCTTGCGTTACGTCGTCGCGGTCGATGTCGATCGCCCAATTCATATTCGGACCCCTCCGATGATTGTCCTGCATCCGCGCGGCGGCGGATGTCCTTGCCCGCGGTTGCGGGATGGCCGATAGTCATACAGATGACGACGAGCCTGACAATCGCGGTAAAGCGCATTCACGACGCGGCGGCGGCAAGCGACGGCGCCCGGTTCCTCGTGGACCGGCTCTGGCCGCGCGGGGTGTCCAGGGAAAAGGCGGCGCTCGCAGCGTGGCTGAAGCCGTTGTCGCCCAGCGATGCGTTGCGCAAGCGCTATCATGGCGAGACCGCCGATTCGGACGAAGCGTGGGACGCCTTCCGCCTCGACTATTTTGAAGAGCTCGATGCGGGCGGCGAAGAGGCGAAGGCCGCGCTGTTCACACTCGATGCGGCGGCCAAGGTCGGGCCGGTGACGTTGCTCTATGCCGCAAAGAGCGCCGAACGGAACAATGCGCTCGCGCTGCGCGAGTGGTTGGAGCGGCGCACCCGTTAATCGCCGTCCCGGTTGATCGCCGTCCGGCCTCCGCCGGAAGGACGAGGTTTATGGCTAACCCACTGCCCCGAACAGCGATCCGATCGCGATCGTCGCTGCCATCGCCATCGCACCCCAGAATGTCACGCGTGCGACCGGGCGCAGCATCGGCGCATTGCCCGCCCGCGCACCCAGCGCGCCCAGCAGCGCGAGGAAGACCAGCGACGCCGCCGACACTGTCCACGGCAGCGATCCGCCGCGGTCGAAAAACAGCGTCGCAAGCGGGAGCGCCGCCCCGACCGTGAAACTCGCCGCCGACGCGATGGCCGCCTGGATCGGCCGTGCCGCCGATTCGCTCGTCAGCCCGAGCTCGTCGCGCAAATGAGTGTCGAGCGCGTCATGCGCGGTGAGCTGCACCGCAACCTGTTCGGCGAGCGCGCGGTCGAGCCCGCGCTGCTCATAGATTTGCGTCAATTCCTCCAGCTCGAACTCGGGATCGGCGGCAAGGTGGCGTTTCTCCAGTTCGACGTCGGACTTTTCGGCGTCGCTCTGCGAGCTGACCGAGACATATTCGCCCGCCGCCATCGACATCGCGCCCGCGACGAGCCCCGCCGTGCCGGTGACGAGGATCGAAGATTGCGCCGCACCCGCCGCTGCGACACCTGCAATCAGGCTCGCGGTCGAGACGATCCCGTCATTCGCACCCAGGATCGCGGCGCGCAGCCAGCCGATCCGCGTGACCGCGTGGGTTTCCTCGTGCACTCCGCCCCCTTCAATATTGCAGCGTCAGCCCCGGCCGCGCCCAGCGTGTCTTCACCAGTCGCCCGGTGCCCGACAGCGTAATATAGGCATCCTGCATATCGGGTCCGCCAAAAGCGATGTTGGTGGTGAAAATATCGTCGGTCTCGACGAACTCGACCAGTTCGCCTTCGGGCGATACGACGCTGATCCCGCATTCGCCGATCGTTGCGACGCAGATATTGCCGTTCGCTTCCATCGCCAGGCTGTCGAAGAATTTATAGCCGGCGGGGCGATAGAGCGGAATGCCGGGGCCGCCGGGGCCTGCGTCGGGAGCGACCTTGCCGGGGGCCGTGATGTTGAATTTCATCAGGCGGCACGTATAGGTTTCGGCGGCGTACAGCGCGTTGCCGTCGGGCGAGATGCCGACGCCGTTCGGGTTGTTCGACGGAAAGATCACTTCCTCGATGAAGCTGCCGTCGGCCTTGGCATAGAAGATGCCGACGATGTCGTGGCAGCGCGCGGCATAGTCGACCTTGCCGTGATCGGTGAACCAGAAGCCGCCGTGCGCGTCGAACATGATGTCGTTCGGGCCGCGCAGGATCACGCCCTTGTCGCCCGATTGATACAGGGTCTCGACCGCACCCGTCTCGATATCGATGCGCTCGATGCGGCCGCCCGAATAGTCGGCGGCAATGCCGTGCGGCGCCAGATAGCCGTCGCTTTCGACATAGTTGAACCCGCCGTTGTTACAGCAATACAGCTTGCCGTCGGGACCGATCGCAAGACCGTTGGGGCCGCCGCCGGGGGTCGCAACGACCTCTTTCCGGCCGCCCGGCCAGCAGCGCGTGATGCGCCCTGCCTCGATCTCGACGACGATGACGCTGCCGTCGGCCATCACGACCGGCGCCTCGGGGAAACGCAATCCGTCGGCGATCAGTTCAAACTCGGCCATCCTCGTCTCCCTCTTTGCTCATTGTCGCGAGTTCAATGGCGTTCGCTGCCGTTTCTTCTTTCGTCACCCCGGGCTTGATCCGGGGTCCATCGAAGCCTGGGAGGCATGAAGGAATGCCGGATCGAGTCCGGCATGACGAATGAGGGGGCAGCGTCTCTCCTTGCTCTCGCGGGCTTCCTATGCTTTGCGGCCATCATGCCCGTTCGCACGCTCTTCGCCACCAATTTTTACGAGGCCGACATCGGCAGCCCCGACCTGCTGGGCGAACTGGCGGAAAGCAGCCGCCTGTTCGCCGAGGAGGATGGCGCGGGCCGGGCGTGGAGCCGCCAGCATGGCTATAAGGGCTACACCAGCTACGCGAGCCTCGGCGATCTGCCCGAGCGCGACCCTGCCTTCCTTGATCTGAGGCGCCTGCTCGACAAGGAAGTGAAGGCCTTTGCCAAAGCGTGCCACTTCGATCTTGCCAAGCCGCTGAAGCTCGACAGTCTGTGGGTCAATGTGATGAAGCCCGGCGGCACGCACAGCGGCCATATCCACCCGCACAGCATCGTGTCGGGGACCTTTTATGTCGCCGTCCCGCCGGGTTCGGGCGCGCTGAAACTCGAAGATCCACGGCTCGCGATGCTGATGGCGGCGCCGGGTCGCACCGACGATGCGCCCCAGCATCTGCTGCCCTTCATCTATGCCGAGCCTGCCGCTGGCCGCGTCTTCCTGTGGGAAAGCTGGCTCCGCCACGAAGTGATGCCGCATGCAGGCAAGGGCGAGCGGATCAGCGTCAGCTTTAACTATCGCTGAGCGCGACTATATCGGACTCCGTCATTGCGAGCGAAGCGAAGCAATCTCCAGCTATCGGCATGGCAAGATAGCACGCTGAGGATTGCCGCGTCGCTTCGCTCCTCGCAATGACGACACTCCAGAATGAAAGTTCCCCCCATGACCGCGACCTACGACGCCGACCTTCAGCTCTTCATCAACGGCGCCTGGCGGAGCGGTGAGGGGCGCGACGAACGGCCGGTCTATAACCCCGCGACCGCGGGCACGATCGCCGAGCTGCCCGTTGCGACCATCGCCGACCTCGACGAAGCGCTCGCCGCGGCGGCCCGCGGCTGGCCCGTCTGGCGCGCCAAGACCGCCGACGAGCGCGCCGCGCTGATGCACAAGGCGGCGGGCATCATCCGCGAACGCGTCGAGCATATTGCGACCTTGCTGACGCTCGAACAGGGCAAGCCGATCGCCGAGGCGCGCGGCGAAGTGCTGTCGGCGGCGGGGCTGTTCGACTATTTCGCCGAGCAGGGCAAGCGCATCGAGGGGCGCGTGCTTCAGCGTCCCTTGGGCCAGCGCGCGATGGTCACCAAGCATCCGGTCGGCCCGGTTGCGGGCTTCAGCCCCTGGAACTTCCCGGTCAATCTGATGGTCAAAAAGATCGCCCCGGCGCTCGCCGCGGGCTGCGTCGTGATCGCCAAGGCGCCCGAGGAAACCCCGGGCTGCACCAGCGCGATCATGCGCTGCATCGCCGATGCGGGCATTCCGGGCGACGTCGTCCAGCTTGTCTATGGCGACCCCGATCAGATCAGCCGGCATCTGCTCGCCAGCCCGGTGATCCGCAAGGTCAGCTTCACCGGTTCGACCGCGGTCGGCAAACATCTGATGAAGCTCGCCGCCGACGGGGTGAAGCGGATCACGATGGAGCTTGGCGGCCACGCCCCGGTGCTGGTGTTCGACGATTGCGACCTGGAAAGCACGCTCGACCGCGTCGTCACCCAGAAATTCCGCAACGCCGGACAGGTCTGCATTTCGCCGACGCGCTTCTATGTGCAACAGGGCATCTACGACGCGTTCGTGAAAGGCTTTGCCGAACGGACGGCGAAGGTGAAGATCGGCAGCGGTTTCGATGCCGACACGCAGATGGGCCCGCTCGCCAACGCGCGCCGGATTCCCGCGCTGGAAGCGCTCGTCGCCGATGCAAAGGCCAAGGGCGCGCGCGTCATCGCGGGCGGCGAGGCGACCGGCAACGGCTATTTCTTCCAGCCGACCGCAATCGCCGACGTGCCGGTCGAGGCCGATGCGATGAACCATGAACCCTTCGGCCCGATGGCGCTGATCCGCCCGTTCGGGACCGAGGACGAGGCGCTCGAACAGGCGAACCGGCTGCCTTATGGCCTGGCGGCGTTTGCATTCACCGAGAATGGCCGCCGTATCAACCGCATCGTCGATACCATCGAAAGCGGCATGGTCGGCGTGAACAGCTTTGTCATCTCGACCCTCGACACGCCGTTCGGCGGGATCAAGGAATCGGGTTTCGGCAGCGAGAGCGGGCCCGAAGGGCTCGACGGCTATCTGGTGACCAAGGCGGTTCATATTTATTGAACCGCCATATTGGGGTGTTCCCCCGCGTAGGCGGGGGCCCATCATCTAACGGTGCAAATTTGCATCCACCGGAGATGGATCCCCGCCTTCGCGGGGACACACGATGGGTTGTGGCGGTGAGCTAATCCCGCTCCAGCGCCACGAAATCGCGGCCCAGCGGCGCCAGATGCGCGCCGCCATCGACGAAGATCGTCTGGCCGGTGACCGCCTCGGCCCGCGCCAGATAGACCACCGCATCGGCGATCTGCCCCGGCGTCGGCAGCGCGCCGAGCGGCATTCGCGCCGCCAGCCGATCGACCTGCGCCGCCGAATAATCCCCGGTCGCCATCGTCAGCCCCGGCGCGACGGCATTGACGCGCGCCCTGTTTCCGAACGCCACCGCCAGCGTCGCGGTCGCCTGCCACAGCGCCTGTTTCGACAGGCTATAGGCGATCTGGTCGGGGACGGGATTGAGCACGCGTTGGTCGACGATATGGACGACCGCCGGTCGCTTGCCTTCGCTGGCGGCGACGAGCGCTTTCGCCAGCATCACCGGAGCATGATGATTGATCTGCATCATCTCGGCGAGCGCGGCTGCCGACAGGTCGGTCCAGTCGCCCTCGGCAAAATGTGCGGCGTTGTTGACGAGCAGGTCGGGGGCGCGGCCGAATTTTGCGATGACCGCAGGAAGCAAGGCATCGACCGCGGCCGGGTCGGCCAGATCGGCGGCGAAGCGGTGCGCCAGCGCGCCCGTTTCGGCGAGTGCGTCGGTCAGCACGGCGTCGGCCTCGGCGGCGCTCCGCTTGTGCAGCGCCAGCGCATAGCCTTCGCGCGCCAGCCGCGCCGAAATCGCCGCGCCGACGCGGTGCAGGCCCCCGGTCACGAGCGCCAGCTTCTGCGTCACTTGCGTGCCCGCCGCATGGTGATGCCGATCTGCTCGTCCTGCTCGGCGATCGCGAGCTTGACGATCTTGACCTCGACCGCCTCGACCTTCGCATCCTGAAGGAACAGCGTATCGATGATATGGTCGGCGACGCTTTCGATCAGCACGAAATGCACGTCCTTGGGGATGCCTTCGGTCGCCGCGAATTTGAGGTGCATATAGTTTTTCGAGCGGCTGAGCGGCGTCGTCGGATCATAATGGCCGGCCATCGCGAGTTTCGCGCGCACCGAGATGCGCAGCGGTTGCGGCAGATGCGTTTCTTCGGAGTAGATGCCGGTCAGCACGTCGACCGTCAGGCCGTCGACTTCGAGCCACAATGTGTCGGTCACGCAAGAATCCTGTTCATCGGGGCTTTGCAACAACGCCGCCGGTCCCTAAAGCGCCGCCGCATTAGCGAAAGGGTGCGCGTTGGTCGAGTTACTTCCATTATCCGGTATCGAGCCGCTGGCGGTCGAGCATTTGCTCGACGCCGCTTTCGGGGCGGATCGCTTTGGACGAACCGCCTATCGCATCCGTGCCGGCATGGATGCGGTCCCGGCCTTGAGTTTTGCGGCGCTCGACGATGGCATTCTCGTCGGCACGATCCAGTGCTGGCCGGTCGCCCACCGCGCCGCCGACGGGACAGCCACGCCGCTCGTCATGGTCGGCCCCGTCGCGGTGCGCCCCGACGTTCAGCGCGGCGGATATGGCCGCGCGCTGATGGCGCATATGCTCGAAGCGGCTGCGACGATGGCCGACAGCGCGCTGGTGATGATCGGCGATCCCGAATATTATGGCCGCTTCTTCGGCTTCGCCGCCGACGCGACGGGCGCGTGGGATCTGCCGGGCCCCTATGAAAAGCACCGCCTGCTCGCGCGCGCGGTGAACGGGCACGGGTTGCCTGTGGGGGCGGGCATGATCGGGCCGCGGTAGCCAGCGTCAGAAAAGGCTGTCCTACATTATTCGGGCGGCATAGCCTTGCGCGATGCTCTCCGTCCTTCACCCCGAACTGCGATTTGCGTGTAAAGTTGCGCAGTTTTCTGCGGTTTCCTCGAACCGGCCCAATCCTGCTCCCCGGCGAAAGCCGCGGCGCATGGACTCCAAGCTCGGCCATTCGGCCTGGACCCCGACTTGCCCCCGGGATCGCGTCAGACGGACTGTGAAAACTGCAATCGCGAGTGAAGTTACACCGTTTTCCGATGATCTTCACGGCCCGGCATCTCGCTCTCTTCGGCTTGGAGCGGCTTTACTTGCGCACCCACCTTCCTATGTCGGGTGCATGGTCACCCCCGCGCCTTCGCTCCCCAAGGATTTCTCGCAGCTCTCGCTGACCGAGGCCGCCGAACTGCTCGCAGCGCGCAAACTGCCGCCGGTCGAGCAATGGCATCCCGACCGCACCGGCGACAGCGCGATGGAAATTCGCGCCGACGGCAGCTGGTTTCACGAGGGTGGACGCATCAACCGGCCGGCGATGGTCAAGCTCTTCTCGACGATCCTGCGCCGCGAGCCCGACGGCAGTCACGTTCTGGTGACGCCGGCGGAAAAAATGGCAATCGCGGTCGAGGATACGCCCTTTCGCGCGGTCGAGATGAAAAGCGAAGGCGAGGGGCGGGCCCGCAAGCTGGTCTTTCGCCTCGGCACCGACGATCTCGTGATGGCCGGCCCCGACCATCCGCTGCGCTTCGGCAGCGACGCCGACACTCCCGATCCGCGGCTTCATGTGCGCGGCGCTGTCGGCAACGGCCTCGAAGCGCGAATCGACCGGGCGCTCTATTACGAGATCGTCGAGATGGCCCTCGCGGACGGCGGCGAACCACCCGCCATCTGGTCGGGCGGCGCTCGCTTCGCGTTGGTGGACGGCTGATGCTGTCCGGAAAATTGCGCACGGCGCTCGACAATCTGCTTCCGGAGGCGGGCGAGGACGAGGGCTATCTTCTGCACGGCGGAACGTTGCGCGATGCGGCGGTGCTGATCGCCTTCACCGACCGCCCCGAACCCGGCGTGATTCTGACCCAGCGCCCGCAATGGCTGCGCAGCCATGCGGGGCAGGTTGCGTTTCCGGGTGGCAAGATCGATCCCGGCGACCGCGACGCGATCGACGCCGCGCTGCGCGAAGCCGAAGAGGAAATCGGCCTCCACCGCCGCGATGTGACGATCGCGGGGACGACCGACGCCTATCGCTCGGGCAGCGGCTATCACATTACGCCCGTGCTCGGCGTCATTCCGCCCGACCTGCCGCTCGACCCCAATCCGGACGAGGTCGAGGAGTGGTTTGAAGTACCGCTCGAGATATTGTTCGACCCCGGTAATTATCAGTTGCACCATGCGAACTGGCAGGGGCAGGACCGCCATTACTACGACATGGACTGGCAGGGACGGCGGATCTGGGGCGTGACGGCGGATATCATCATCAATCTGGCGCGGCGCCTGCCCGCGGGGTGGCATCGGTGACCAGGCTGCCCGACGCCGAATGGCGCCATGCTCCAGGGCTTCGGCGGACCGTCGCGGCGCTGCGCGCCGACGGCGGCGCCGTGAAGGTCGTGGGCGGCGCGGTTCGCGACACGCTGCTCGGCCTGCCCGTGACCGACATCGATCTCGCGACCCCGCTGCTGCCGCAAGACGTGACGAAACGGCTGGAGGCGGCCGACATCAAGGTGATTCCCACGGGCATCGCCCATGGAACGGTAACGGCGATCGCGAGCGGCCATCATCACGAGATCACGACGCTGCGCCGCGATGTCGAAACCGACGGGCGCCGCGCGACGATCGCGTTCGCCGACGATTGGCGCGAGGATGCGGCGCGGCGCGATTTCACGATCAATGCGCTCTACGCCGACCCCGACAGCGGACAGGTCGACGACTGGTTCGGCGGGATCGACGACTTGCGGGCGGGGTGCGTCCGCTTCATCGGCGATGCGGCGACGCGGATCGCCGAAGATCATCTGCGGATCCTGCGCTTCTATCGGTTCGCGGCGCGCTTTGGCGACAGCGATCTCGAACCCGTCAGCCATGCGGCCGTCATTACGGCGCGGCAGTCGCTCAAGAGCCTGTCGCGCGAACGCGTCGCCGACGAGCTTCTCAAGATTCTGTCGCTGCCCGATCCGCGTGCGATCGTCGGACAGATGGCGGCCGACGGCATTTTCGAGGTGATCCTGCCCGAGTTGGTCGATGATTTTGCGACGACACTCGACCGCTTGCTCGCCAATGAAGGCGCCGTCGGCGTTGCGCCCACGCCGCTGCGCCGCTTCGCGGCGCTGTTACCGTCTGACGCAGCGATCGCCGAACAGGTGGCGAGTCGGCTGCGGCTGTCGACGCGGCAACGCAAGCACCTCGGCGCCGTGGCGGCGCGTCGCGGCGCGCCATCGCCGGCGCGACAACTCGCGCATGGCATCGGCATCGAGGGTGCGCGCGATGCCTGGTTGCTGGCGGGCGATCCGGCGACCGCGAAAGCGGCCGTCGATGCGCTCAACGATTGGCACGTCCCGCAGCTTCCGATGAAGGGCGGCGATATTATCGCGCGCGGCGTCACGGCCGGTCCCGAAGTTGCACGCATCTTGCGCGCCGTCGAGGCGGCGTGGGTGGCAGAGGATTTTCCCGACGCAGTGCGCGTCGCGGCGCTGGCCGATCAGATGATCGGACGCGCCAGCGACTGGCGCCAATAGGCAATCGCGGCATCGGCTTGCATCGGGTGCGCGAACAGGAAACCCTGCCCGAAATCGCAGCCCAGCGCGGACAGCAGCCGCGCCTGGTCGGCGGTCTCGACACCTTCGGCCGTGGTGCGCATGCCCAGCACTTCGGCAAGGCTCTGGATCGTGCGGACGATCGCCGCCTTGTCGCGGTCCTCGACCATATGATCGACGAAGCTGCGGTCGATCTTGAGCACATCGAGCGGCAGGCGCTGCAGATAGGCGAGGTTCGAATAACCCGTGCCGAAATCGTCCATGGCGACCCGTGCGTTCAGCGCCTTGAGTTCGCTCAGCACCGACAGCGCCAGGTCGGGGTCGCCGATGATGGCACTTTCGGTGAGTTCGATCATCAACCGTTCGCCGCCGACGCCGCTGGCGCTGAGCGCCTCGCGCACCACCGCGGCGACGTCGTCGCGCACAAGCTGGATCGCCGAGACATTGACCGAAATATAGCAGTCGACCGCGGTCCCGCCATTCTGGCGATCCCAATCGGCCAGCGTCGCGGCCGCCTTGCCGATCGCCCATTGGCCGAGCGGTACGATCAGCCCCGAATCTTCGGCGATGGGAATGAATTCGGTCGGAGAGATCGACTGGCCGGCGCCGGTGTTCCAGCGTGCCAGCGCTTCGAATCCGGCAACCTTGCCGGTCGACAATTCGATCAGCGGCTGGAAATCGAGGTGCAGCCGGTCCTGCTCGATCGCGTTGCGCAATTCGGTTTCAAGGCCAAAGCGATTGTCGGAGATCAGCGCGGCTTCGGGTTCGTAGATCTCGATCCGGTCGGTGCGTTTCGCTCGTTTCAAGGCGATCTGGGCATGGCGGATCTGATCGGCGATATCGGTGTCAATATCGTGCTGGATGGCGCAGCCTAGGGCACAGTCGACGCTGACTTTCAGTTCGCCGATCCGGAAAGGATGGTCGAAACAGCCGCGAATGCGCCGCGCCATTTCGCGGACATCGGCCTTGCCGCCCGCGACGCGCGACGAGATGGCGAACTCGTCACCGCCGGTGCGTGCCAGGATGTCACCACTGCGCAGGCTCGACTTCAGCCGGCGTGCGACGGTGATGATCAGCTCGTCGCCCGCCATCGGGCCGATATGTTCGTTGATGCGGCTGAAACGCGCCAGATCGAGCAACAGGATCGCATGGTCGCCGCTGCCCTCCAGATCGCCGCGCTGTTCGACCAGCTCCTCGAACCCGGCGCGATTGGGCAGGCCGGTCAGGCTGTCGGAGACGAGCTCGCGGCGCAGGTTGCGCTCGGTCATCATCTCCTGCGTGCGGTCGATCAGCGTCAGCAGGAACAGCGACGTGTCGCCGCTCTCTTCGGTCAGCGGGCCGATCGAACCGCGCAGGTCGCGCGCCGCGACGCCGACACCGAGTCGGCACGAGAATTCCTGGTTGCCGTCGCCATGTTGCGCGGCACGCTCGATCGCGCGGCGAAGCTCGATCGGGGCATCGACGCCGGCGGGGGAAAGCCCCAACCGGTCGAATGCGGCGTTGCTGGCGTGGAGGCTGAAATTGCCACGCGAAAGGGGTCGGATCAGCGCAGCGGGAACCGGTAAGGCGTCGATCCAGCCGACAAACAGCGAGGGCCGGTCTCCGCCGGTTCTATCAATAGGCATAAGAGTGGGTTTTGTGCGACCTTTCCCCATTGCCCCTGAACTAGGGACGGGGAGTAAATAAGCTATTTACGGCAACATCCGAATGCGATCAGTTGAAGCGGTTGTTTCGAGGGAAGCCGGTTGGCGGCATGCGGCCCGACGCGCCACGCGCCACGCGCCACGGCCCGACGTCGGTTTCGGTGCGCGTGCGGCCGGTATCGCCGCCCATCGCCCAGCTCAATCCCTCGGCGAAAACAAAGCTGATGGCATCGGACAATCCGCCATCGCGATATTTTTGCAGCATGACGCCCTGGCCGCGCGCCATCACCGGAACTTCGGCGAGCGGGAAGACAACGAGTTTGCGGTTCTCGCCGACGACAGCGACGCTGTCGTCGCTGGCGACGATCGGATGGACGATGCTCAGCTGTGCCTTCGGCTTCAAATTGACGACGTTGCGGCCCTTGCGCGTCTCGGCGATCACCTCGGCCATCTGGGCGATGAAGCCATGGCCGCTTGTCGAGGCGAGCAGCAGGCGGCCGTCGGCGCTGGCGGGCAGCATCGCGACAATCCGCGCATCGGGATCGATATCGACCATCAGCCGCAGCGGTTCGCCGAACCCACGCCCTCCCGGCAGCTTGTCGGCGCCGACGGTGTAGAAACGCCCGTCGCTCGCTGCGATCAACAGCTTGTCGGTCGTCTGCGCGCGCGCCGCGAACAGCAGCTCGTCGCCGTCCTTGAACTTGAACTCGCTCCACTGGTCGGATGCGACATGGCCGCGCTGGGCGCGAATCCACCCGCGTTTCGACAGGATCACCGTCACCGGTTCCTTGTCAATCATTGCGTCGAGCGGAATGTCGCGGGCGGGCGCGGCTTCGGCGAGCGTCGTCCGGCGTGCGCCGAGCAGCGTCTCGGGGCCATAGACAGCGCGGAGCGCGCCGAGGTCGCGCTTGAGCCGCGTGCGCTGGCGCGCCGGGCTTTCGACAAGCTTCACTAGCTCCTCGCGCTCGGCGCTGAGATCGTCCTGCTCGCGCTTGAGCTCCATTTCCTCCAGCCTGCGCAAGGACCGCAGGCGCATGTTCAGGATCGCCTCGGCCTGTCGGTCGGTGAGCATGAATTCCACCATCATCACCTGTTTGGGCTCGTCCTCGGTGCGGATGATCTCGATGATCCGGTCCAGATTGAGGAACGCGATCAGGTAGCCCGCGACCAGCTCGAGCCGGTCGTCGATCTTGGCGATGCGGTGGTTCGCGCGGCGGATCAGAACGACGATCTGATGCTCGAGCCATTCGGTGAGGAGCTGGTGCAGCCCCATCACCTTCGGCGTGCGCGTCGCATCGAGTACGTTGAGGTTGAGCGCGAACCGCGTTTCGAGCTCGGTCAGCCGGTACAGGCTTTCCTTCAATATATCGGGGTCGACGTTGCGGCTCTTGGGGACGATGACGATGCGCAGGTCCTCGGCGCTTTCGTCGCGGACATCCTCGAGGATCGGCAGTTTCTTGTCGGCGATCAGCTGCGCGATCTGTTCGATCAGCTTGCCCTTGGCGACGCCATAGGGAATTTCGCTGATGACGAGCTGCCAGATGCCGCCTGCCTGTTTCTCGATCCCGCTGTCTTCCCAACGGCCGTCGGCCTGCTTGCCGGTCGAGAAGCGCGCGCGAACGCGAAAGCCGCCGCGACCGGTTTCATAGGCGTGGGTGATCGTCTCCGCGCTGTCGACGATGATCCCGCCGGTCGGGAAGTCGGGGCCTTTCACATGCTCCAAGAGCTCTGAAAGCTCCGCTTTCGGATTTTCGATCAGCAACAGTGCAGCGTCGATCACTTCGGCGGCATTGTGCGGCGGGATGTTCGTCGCCATGCCGACCGCAATCCCGCTCGCGCCATTGGCAAGCAGGTTCGGGAAGAGACCCGGCATGATCTCGGGCTCTTCATCCTCGCCATTATAGGTCGGTTTGAAATCGACGGTGCCTTCGTCGAGCCCCTGCATCAGGTCGACCGCGACGCGCGTCAGCCGCGCTTCGGTGTAGCGATAGGCCGCGGCATTATCGCCGTCGATATTGCCGAAATTGCCCTGGCCGTCGACGAGGGGATAGCGGAGCGAGAAGTCCTGCGCGAGGCGGACCATCGCATCATAGACCGCCGTGTCGCCGTGCGGGTGGAATTTGCCGATCACGTCGCCGACGACTCGCGCCGACTTCTTGTACCCCTGCGACGGGTCGAGCCGCATCGCGCGCATCGCCCACAGCAGGCGACGGTGAACGGGCTTCAACCCGTCGCGCAGATCGGGCAGCGATCGCGCCGTGATCGTCGACAGCGCATAGACAAGATAGCGTTCGGACAGCGCGCTGTCGAACGGGGTGTCGGTCATGCCGGGGACGGGTTCGGAAGGTGGAAGGTCGTCGGTGGTGCTCGCCATTATCGGGCGCCGATAGCAAGGCTGGCGTTACAAGGCAAAGGGCTTAGGGCCTGTCGGCATAGGCCTTCACCAGATCGAACATGAAATCACGGCCGACATAAAGCGCCTTCACTTCGGCGCGTTCGTTGAGGCCGTGGACGCCATTGCCGTCAGGGTCGCCCCAGATACCCGGGATGCCATAGGTCGGGATGCCCGCGGCGCCCAGAAACGTGGCGTCGGTATAGCCGTTCGCCATCGACGGGATGACCTTCAGCCCCGGCCAATATCTGGCGACGAGCTTTTCCATCGGCGCGAGGATCTTTGGGTCGAGCGGCGGCGCGGGCGGGGCGGGGCGCTTTGGCGGGAGCTGCGTGATCGTGACGCCGGGGTCGCCGATCACCGTCGCCAGCTCGTCGCGGATGCTTTCGATGCTGTGGCCGGGAAAGATGCGGCAGTTGACGTTCGCCCCGGCGCGCTGTGGCAGCGCGTTGGGCGCATGGCCGCCGTCGAGCAGCGTTGCGACGCAGGTGGTGCGAAGATTGCCGTGGAGGAAGCGGTCCTTGTTGACGATCGCCTCGGCCTGCTTGTCGCCGAGGTTCTTCGACAGCGCGATCATCGCGGTCCCGACGTCGTCGCCGCGCGCCGCGCCCGCTTCGGCAAAGAAGCGCCGGGTCGTGTCGGTCATCTCTGCCGGAAATTCATACTCGTCGATCTTGGTCAGCGCGCGCGCGAGTTGATAGATCGCATTGTCGCGCACCGGGACCGAGCTGTGGCCGCCGGGATTGCGGGTTTCGAGGCGGAAATTGGCGAAGGTTTTTTCGCCGACCTGTACCGACTGGCCGATGACCTTGCCTTTGCCGTCGCTGTCGCCACCGCCGCCCTCGTTCAGCGCGAATTCGGCATCGATCAGGTCGCGCTTGTTCGCGGCGAGCCATTCGGCGCCGTTGAACGCGCCATTGGTCTCCTCGCCGCAGGTCAGCGCCAGCTTGATCGTGCGCTTGGGCTTATAGCCCTGCTGCTTGAAGCGAAGCAGCGTGTCGACCCAGACCGCCGCCTGCGCCTTGTCGTCGAGCGTGCCGCGACCATAGAAATAGCCATTTTCCTCGATCATCTTGAACGGATCGCGCTCCCAATCCTCGCGCTTTGCCTCGACGACGTCGATATGTGCGACGAGGAGGATCGCCTTCGCCTTGGGCCGGGTGCCGGGATAGACCACGACCAGCCCGCCTTCCTTTGGATGGTCTTCGGCGATGAACAGGATCAGCTGGTCGCCGGGAAAGCCCGCGGCCTGCATCCGCGCCAGCATCCGCTGCGCGGCGAGCGTGCAGCTGCCCGAAGACAAGGTCGTGTTGGTCTCGACAAGCTCCTTGTAGAGGTCGCGGAACGCAAGCTGGTCCGGGCGCGGCTGGGCTTCCTGCGCCACCGCCGGTGCGGCGAGCAGCAAAGCGGATGTCAGCAGCGCGGTCAGCTTTTTCATCGATGGTCTCCCCTGTCGATCCGATGGGAGCAGAAAGCGCCGATGGCCGCAAGCTGCTTGCGCACGGCGATGCTTTCGCGCAATCGGGGGCGGGAGAAGGGGAGAGTGAGTGACGCGTATCGAAGACGATCCACCGGGGCTGGTGGCGCGCGCCGTGCGGCGGTTTTTGCTGCTGCTCTACCGGATGCGCGGCTGGACCGCGGTTGGCGAGATTCCCGAGCCACGGCGCTTCATCATCATCGCCGCGCCGCACACGAGCAATTGGGACTTTGTGAACTATCTTGGCCTCACCGCCGACCTGGGCGTGCGGGCGCATTTCATGGGCAAGCTGTCGCTGTTCAAATGGCCGATCGGCGGGTTCATGAAGCAGATGGGCGGCGTTCCGGTCGATCGAAGGAATGCGAGCAATGCCGTGCAGCAGATGGTCGATGAATTTGCGCGCCGCGCCGAATTCATGCTGACCGTCGCGCCCGAAGGAACGCGCGGCAAGGCGAAGAAATGGCGCACCGGCTTTTACCAGATCGCGCTTGCGGCGAAGGTGCCGATGGTCGTCGGGATGATGGATTATGGGACCAAGACGGGCGGGCTCGGTCCGCTGATCTGGCCGACAGGCGATTTCCGCGCCGACATGATGAAGGTACTCGACGTCTATAAAAGCTGCATTCCCAAATTCCCCGAGCGGGCGGTGCGGTCGATCGACGATATTGTCGGGACGGATGAGGAAGGTGCGCGCCGATGAGCGATGCGTTGGCGATGCTTGGGTTCAACTTCGCCGGTCTGATCGCGGTGATCCTGACCCTGTGGTGGATTTCCACTCTGATCCGCGACGTCTCGTTCATCGACGCCTTCTGGGCGTTCGGAATGGTGCTGCTGGCGTGGGGCAGCGCCTGGCAGACGGGCGGCGAGGGACTGCACGGCCGGTTGTTGCTCGGACTGACGACCTTGTGGGGCCTGAGGCTCGCGGCGCATCTCTTTTTCCGCTGGCGCGCGCATGGCGAGGACCCGCGTTATGCCAGGATTATGGCGCGGACGATGGAGGCGAAGACATGGAGCTGGGCGAAGGTCGCATTGCTCACCGTCTTCCTCACGCAGGCGCCTTTGCTGTTCATTACCTGCCTGCCGGCGCAGATCGGCATCTGGGCGAGCGCGGCGGACCCGGCACCGGGTGTCGGAATAGCGGGACTGACCGGAGTGGTGGCGGCGCTGGTCGGGATTGGTTTCGAGACGATCGGCGACGCGCAACTCGACCGGTTCCGCAAGGATGCGGCGAACAAGGGCAAGGTGCTCGACACCGGCCTGTGGCGCTACACGCGCCACCCCAATTATTTCGGCGATGCGCTGACCTGGTGGGGACTGTGGCTGGTCGCCGCCGACCTGAGCTGGGGCGTCGCCCTGGCGAGCGTGATCGGACCGCTGTTCCTGACCTTCACCCTCATCAAATGGTCGGGCAAGGCGCTGCTCGAAAAAGGGCTGCACAAGACGCGGCCTGACTATGCTGCTTATGTTCAGCGTACCTCGGGCTTCGTTCCATGGCCGCCAAAGACCAAGGCCTAGGAAGCGAGGCGACGCCCGCCGATGCCGGCGCGCTCGGCGACGCGCCGCGCATCCGCGCGATCCTGACCGCGGCCGCGCGCGAAGGGCGCAGCGTCAGCTATTCCGAACTGCTCGGCGACCTGGGGTTTCGCTTCACGCGGCCCAAGATGCGCGCCGTGTGCAAGGCACTCGCCGAAGTCGACCGGCTCACCGCGCTCGACGGCGAGCCCGACCTTGCCGTGCTGCTGGTGCGCGAAAGCGACCGCCTGCCGGGGCAGGGCTGGTGGGTCGGCGGGACGGCTTTGCTGCTCGGCTATCACGGCCCGTGGGAGGGCGCGGCGGCGGCGCGGTTCATCCGCGAGCAGCAGCAGGTGGTGTTCGATTATTGGCAGGGGCGGTGACTGCCAACGATCGGTTGCCACGCCCTCGATCATCGTCGCCCCGGGCTTGATCCGGGTTCCAGGACCCCAACGCCGCGGTGGATCCCGGATCAAGTCCGGGATGACGAACCGCAGAGAATCTACTCCAAGGCCGACTTTTCCTCTTGGTCACCCCGGACTAGTTTTTCAGCCCGATCTCGCGCAACCGTTCCTGCAAATATTCATCCGCGGTGATCGGCGTCGGATAGAGGTTCGGGTGCGCGGCGCTGACGCAGCTTTCCAGCGTCTCGATCGGATAGTCCGAGCGAAAATGCAGGAAGAAAGGCATCGAATAGCGCGCGACGCTGGCGCGACCGGCGTCGGGATTGCGGACGCGGTGGGTGGTGGAGGGCAGCTTGTTGTTGGTCAGCCGCTGCAGCATGTCGCCGACATTGACCGCCATCGCCCCCGGTGGCGGGCTGACCGGTAGCCAGCTGCCGTCCTTGTCGAGGATTTCCAGGCCGGCTTCTTCGGCGCCCAAGAGCAGGGTGATCGTGTTGATGTCCTCATGCGCTTCGGCGCGGATGCCCTTCGCGGGCGCCGCGACCGGCGGATAATGGAGCAGGCGCATCACGCTGTTACCGTCGGCGACGGTGTCGTCGAAGAAATCGGGCGCGAGGCCGAGGTAGCGGGCGATGCCCGACAGCAGGCGGCCGCCGACGCGGTCGAACTCGGCGAATAATTTGTCATAGGCGGCGCGGAAGCCATCGACTTCGGCGGGCCAGACATTGTTCGGCTGTTGCGAGGCGAGGCGGTGGCCCGCGGGCAGATCGCGGCCGACGTGCCAGAATTCCTTGAGGTCGACTTCCTTTGCGCCCTTGGCGATTTCGGTGCCGAAGGGCGTGTAGCCGCGCGCGCCGCCGCCGCCGGGAATGTGGTAGCCGCGCTTCTGGTCCTCGGGCAGCGCGAAGAAGGCTTTGGCCTTGTCCCAGGCTTCGTCGATCAGTGCTGGGTCGATGCCATGGTCGGTGATCATCGCGAAGCCGAAGCGTTCGAACGAGGCTCCGAAATCCTTTGCGAACTGATCGGCGGGAAGCGACATCGAAATGGTCGGAACAGCGGCAGTCATATCATCATCCATTTTAGGCGGGGCCGGGCCTCCGCGACTCTGGCTTCCGCATGTAGGACCGTCGACGATGGAGGGAAAGAGGCTCGCTCTTTTCAAACCGGCGGCGATTGCTAAGAGAGCGGCATGGCAAAATCATATTGGCTGATGAAATCCGAACCCGACGCCTATGCGTGGGACCAGCTCGTCAAGGACGGTACGGGGATGTGGGACGGGGTGCGCAATCACACCGCGAAGCTCAATCTGATGGCGATGAAGGTCGGCGACGAAGCGCTGTTCTATCACAGCAATATCGGCAAGGAATGCGTCGGGATCATGAAGGTCATCGAGACTGCCTCGCCCGATCCGACCGCCGAAAAGGGCACGCCCTGGGTCATCGTCCGCGTCGCACCGGTGCGTGCGCTGAAGCATCCGGTGACGCTGGCGGCGATCAAGGCCGATCCGAAGCTGGCCGATATGGACCTGATCCGCCAGTCGCGACTGTCGGTCGGGCGCGTCACGCCCGACGAGTGGAAGCATATCCTGCAAAAGTCGGAAAAGCCCGAAGGCTGAACTTGCCGCCGATCAGCAGCCGAGCTTGATCTGCATATGTTGCGCCACCGACGGGTGGAGCGGATGGACGAACTCGCAACCGTAACTATTGCCTTCGGCGCGGCGGACGACAGCTTCGAGCGGCTGAAGCCCCGGCAGGTTGACCCAGATATGCTTGCCGATCCCGGGCCGGAACGACGTCACCATGCGAAAGCCGGTCGACGACAGGTCGAACAGCTCCGCGCCGAACGGATTGAGGCCCGGCTCACGAAATCGTGCGCGGGCTTGCACGGTGGCGCGTTCGGAGCGGCGTCCCTGCGTCGTGGCTTTTGTTCTCGTCAGCACTTTGCGAATCCCACCCGGTCTGTTTGATTCGCTGGATTTACCGCCTTGCTGGTTATCGCAAAGTGAAGAAACATGGTGAAAATTCAGGTCATAGGCGGGGCATTGCCGACCGTCATCAAATGGCTGGGATAGGCGGTCACCAGCTGCGATGCGTCGCGCCATTCGGCGGTCAGCCAGCGCTCATGATCTTCAGGATGCAGGATCACCGGCATCGCGTTCGGCTGATAGCGTTCGACGAGGCTGTTGGGGTCGGTGGTGAGCACCGCAAAGCTTGGCCAATCGTCGCTCTGGCGATGAATTCCGGCGAAAGCGATGAGCGGTCGACCGGGGAGCGAGAACCAGTGTTGGCGCCGCGCGCCGTCGGGGCCCGACCATTCGGCAAAGCTCGTCGCGGGGATCAGGCAGCGCAGTTCGGGGTGGCGTAGCGTGCCGATCCAGAAGGGACTCGACAGGTTGCGGACCGTGGTCACGGGCTGCGTCCCGCGCGGCGGCGGCGGCACGCCCCACAGCTTTGGGCGCAAATAGCGGCGCGGACCGCCGCGGCTGTCGGGCACGATGACGGGTGCGGGACGACCGGGCGCGACATAGTCGCCGGACCAGGGATCATCGCCCGCTTCGACGCCGAACGTGGCGGAAATCCTGGCTGCTGACGCGTCGAGCCGATAGAGAATCATCGCGCGCGCTAGTCGGTGCTGCGGATACGGCCGCGGCCGGCCTTCACCGTGCTGCGCGCCTTCTTGCTGTCGACGCGGCGCGCCTTGGCGGCCTTGCTCGGCTTGGTCTTGATCCGCCGTTCGGGGCGGACGAGCGCGGCATCGACCAGCTCGTTCAGCCGCGCGCGGGCGTCGGCGCGGTTCGCCTCCTGCGTGCGAAACCGGCGGGCGAGGATGATCAGTTCGCCTTCGGTCGTCATCCGGCTGCCCGCAAGCGTCTTCAGCCGTTTGAAAACGTCGGGCGCCAGGCCGAGCGCGTAGACGTCGACGCGGAGCTGGCATGCCGTCGCGACCTTGTTGACATTCTGACCACCGGGTCCCGTGCCCGCGAGAAACTTCTCGCTGATCGCGCTTTCGGGGATCTCAGCCACGCGTTGGCTCCGCTCCCTCCGGCGCCGCAAAGCCCAGCGCGAGGAAGCGGTCGGGGAAGGGCGCCTCGGCAATTATTGACGGCTTGACGTCACGTTTGACGACCAGCCTTTCGGCATGCAGCATCGTGCGGGTCTTGGTGCCGCCGCGCCCGTACACGGGATCGCCGACGATCGGAAAACCCAGGCCTTCGAGGGCGTGGACGCGCAGCTGGTGCGTGCGGCCGGTTTCGGGGCGGAAGCGGAGCAGGCTGCGGCCATCGACGACGGCGAGCTTTTCCCAGTGCGAGACCGACGGCTTGCCTTTCGGATCGCCGATCATGCGCCAGCCGTCCTCGGCGGTCGATACTTTGGCCAGCGGCAGGTCGATCGTGCCGCTGTCGCCTTCGACGAGCCCATCGACGATCGCGAGATATTGTTTTTCGACCTCGCGGCCTTCGAAGGCGCGGGTGAAACGGCCGTGCGCCTTGGGATTGCGGGCAAGGAGCAGGCATCCCGAGGTGTCGCGATCAAGCCGGTGCACCGCGAGCGGCCAGCGTTTGAAGCCGAACTTCAACAGGTCGAGATGGTTCTCGAGGCTGATGCTGCCGTCGCGCGGGCGGTCGACGGGCAGGCCCTCGGGCTTGTCGATGACGATCGCCTCGCCGTCGAGGAATAGGATGCGGTCTGAAAGGAGCATGGCGCGCTATAGGCGGACCATGGGTCAGCCGAAAGCGTAAACGTCCATCGCGAGCACCGCGTAGGTTGTGCTGTCGTGCAGGCGCTTGGCCATGAGGCCGCGCTCGTCGGCACCAGCGCCCATCGCGACGAACAGCGGCAGGATATGATCGGGGGTCGGGTGATTGTCTCGACCGTGTGGCGCGCGCTCGACGGCGTGCAGCACATCGTCGACGGCGTTCGCTTCCATGCGCCCCGCAACCCAGGCGGTGAAGTCGCTCACCCATGCCGGCGCGGGGGCGCCGATGGCCGGGCGGGCGGTGAAGAAGGCGCGCAGGTTATGCGTGATGCTGCCCGACCCGATAATCAGCACGCCCTCGTCGCGCAGCGGCGCGAGCGCCTGACCCAGCGCATAGTGCCATTCGGGCGATGCATTCGACGCGATCGACAGCTGGACGACGGGAATGTCGGCGTCGGGGTAGATGACCGACAGCGGCACCCACGCGCCATGGTCGAGGCCGCGGTCGGGATCGGGCGTGACCGCAAGGCCGTGGCCTGTGAACAGATCGACGATCCGCCGTGCGAGCGCCGGATCGCCGGGTGCTGGATAACGCATGGCGAACAGCTCGTCGGGAAAGCCGCCGAAATCGTGGATCGTTGGCGGTGCAGCCGAGGCGGTCACGGTCGCGCGGCCGCCTTCGTGCGCTGCATCATGATGCGCCGACACGACCAGGATGGCGCGAGGGCGCGGCAGGCGGGTGCCCAGCCCGGCGAGGAAAGTCCGCGCCGGGCTGGGCTCGAGCGCCATCATCGGCGAGCCATGCGAAAGGAATAGACTCGGGAGACGGCGCATCGGGTCAGGCTGCCTGCTTCAGATCGTCGATTGTCGCGGTGGCGCGGTTGACGGCGCCTTCGTCCATCATCTGCTGGCCGGCATCGATGACCGTGACGTCGGTGATGCCGACGAAGCCGAGCACCTGAAGCATATAGCGGCTCGCAAAATCATAGTCGCTGCCGACCGGCACGCCGCCCGAGGCGACGACCAGATAGGCCTTCTTGCCGGTCAACAGGCCTTCGGGGCCGGTTTCGGTATAGCGGAAGGTGCGGCGGGCGCGGGCGATCAGGTCGACCCATGCCTTCAAGGCGGCGGGAATGCCGAAGTTATAGACCGGCACGCCGATGACGATCGTGTCGGCGGCCTCGAGTTCGGCGATCAGCGCGTCCGAGCTGGCGAGCGCGGCCTTCTGTTCGGCGCTGCGCTCGGCATCGTCGGTGAAGTTCGCGAACACCCAGCTTTCGTCGAGCAGCGCGGGCGGGGTCGCGGCGAGGTCACGGTGAACGACCTTGGCGCCATAGCTCTGCCCGAGCAGGCGCTCGACGAGGTGGTCGGTCAGGCTGCGGGTCGTCGAGCCCTGGCTGCGGGCGCTGGCATCGATACGAAGGATATGGGTCATGATACTACTCCTTGGGACTGACTTGAAAGGAAAGGGTGGCTTGAAAGGAAAGGGGTGGGCCGCCGCCAACAGGGAGGGGGACAGACGGCGGCCCGAGGGAGTTTCTTCAGAGGCTGTCGACCAGCACCAGTTCGGCGTCGTCGAGCGCTTCGACCTCGATCGTGCCGACATCGCGGAGTGCGATGCCGTCGCGGGGATCGGCGTCCGTGCCATTGACGCGGATGCGGCCCTTGGCTGCGACAAGGTAGGCGTGGCGTCCGGCTTCGAGGTCATAGGAGACGCTCTCGCCCGCATTGACCGTTGCTGCTGCCACACGGGCATTGGCGCGGATGGGCAGCGCTTCATCGCCTTCGATGCCGCTCGCGAGGGTCACGAACTGGCCCGAGCGATCATTTTTGGGAAACTGGCGCGCGCCCCAGCCGGGATTGCCGCCGTCGCGATCGGGCATGATCCAGATCTGGAACAGCGTCGTTTCCTCATTTTCGAGGTTGAACTCGCTGTGCGTCACGCCGGTGCCGGCACTCATCACCTGGACATCGCCCGCCGCCGTGCGGCCGGTGTTGCCCATGCTGTCGCGGTGCGTGATCGCGCCGGTGCGGACATAGGTGATGATTTCCATGTCGCGGTGCGGGTGCGGCGGGAAGCCGGCCTGCGCTGCGATGGCATCGTCGTTCCAGACGCGCAGCGCGCCCCAGCCCATGCGATCGGGTTCATAATAGTTGGCGAAGGAAAAATGGTGGCGGGCGTCGAGCCAACCGTGGTTGGCGTGGCCCAGGGTGTCGAATTTGCGGATGTCGATCATGGGGCAATCCTTTCTGTCTTGGCGACCTTCCCCTTATCGGCGAGGGCCGGGGGAAGCTGTTGAAGACAAAATAGGGATTACGATCGTTTCTAAAATAGCGTAGATGGAAAACCATTGTTTCCATTTTGGAGTCATTATGTCGCTTCCCGATTATGAAGGCTGGGCCTGTTTCGTGGCGGTCGTCGACGGTGGCAGCTTCACTGCGGCGGCGGCGGCCCTCGGATTATCCAAGGCGAGCGTGTCGAAAGCGGTGACGCGGCTCGAAACGTCGCTGGGCATCACCTTGCTCCACCGCAGCTCGCGCGTTGTTGCGGTGTCGACTGCGGGCGCCGGGCTGATCGACGAGGCGCGCGCGATGGTGGCCGCCGCCACCGCGGCGACCGAGGCGGCGCGCGGCGACCGCGTCGACCTGGCGGGGCCGATCCGCCTCGCGGCCCCCATGAGCTTTGGGATCAAGGTGCTTGGCCCCCCGCTTGCGGCCTTCCTCGATCAGCATCCGGCGGTCGAGATCGAGGTGTTGCTGAGCGATGCGCGCAACGATCCCGTCGCCGAAGGGATCGACCTGACGCTGCGCATTGCGCCGCTCGCCGATTCCAGCCTGCTCGCGCGGACGATCGCGCCGGTCGCGGCCTCGGTGCTTGCGAGCCCGGCCTATCTGCAGAAGCACGGCACCCCGAAACATCCGCTCGAACTCGCCGGGCACCGGCTCGTCGGTTACGGCCATCGCCAGCGCGCGACGCCGCTTCACTTCCATCGCGAGGGCGAGGAAGCGACGGTGCTGCCATCGGGTCCGCTGTTCACCAACAATGGCGATGTCGTCGTCCCGCTGCTCGTCGCGGGCGGCGGGGTCGCGGTGCTGCCCGACTTCATCGCGGCCGAAGAACTGGCGTCGGGAAAGCTGGTTCAGATCCTGACCGACTGGTCGCTGCCGCAGGCCTATCTGCATCTGCTTTCGCCGCCATCGCGGCTGCGCCCGGCGCGCGTGCGCGCGCTGTCGGACTATCTCGTCGACAATCTGAAGCTGTCCTGCACCGGCGCCCACGAGCAGTATCTGGCGATGCGGAAAGCGTGAGGTCGACGAATCGGCTGTGACATATTGGCCGCGACTCGTGGATTCCTGCGGGTTAAATCAAAATTAACCTTTTCCCTTCATTGCTTTCATGGTTAATGTTCCGGCAGTCCCGCAACGGGGGTTCGGTCGGCGCATCCAAGGGGTCATGCGATCGGGTTCGCGGGGCCATCGTGGGAACAATCAAGGGGTGCCCAATGCGCGTACTGCTGATCGAGGACGAGCCGACGACCGCGAAAGCGATCGACACGATGCTCACGACCGAAGGCTTCAATGTCTATACCACCGACTTGGGTGAGGAAGGCTTGGACCTGGGTAAGCTCTATGATTACGACATCATCCTGCTCGACCTGAATCTGCCTGACATGCACGGCTATGACGTGCTGAAAAAGCTCCGCACCGCAAAGGTGCAGACGCCGGTGCTGATCCTGTCGGGCGTTTCGGAAATGGATTCGAAGGTGCGCTCGTTCGGCTTTGGCGCCGACGATTATGTCACCAAGCCTTTCCATCGCGACGAGCTGGTCGCCCGCATTCATGCGGTCGTCCGCCGCTCGAAGGGCCACAGCCAGAGCGTCATCAAGACGGGCAAGCTGGCGGTCAATCTCGACACCAAGACGGTCGAGGTCGACAGCACCCGCGTGCATCTGACCGGCAAGGAATATCAGATGCTCGAACTGCTGAGCCTGCGCAAAGGCACGACGCTGACCAAGGAAATGTTCCTGAACCACCTGTACGGCGGCATGGACGAGCCCGAATTGAAGATCATCGACGTCTTTATCTGCAAACTGCGCAAGAAGCTCGCGCTCGCGTGCAACGGCGAAAATTATATCGAGACGGTCTGGGGCCGCGGTTACGTTCTTCGCGATATCGACGAAGAAGGGAATGAAGTGCGCCGGGTCGCCTGAGCCGCTTCACCATCGAGTTTTAACGGGGGACCCGGCGCGGAGCGATCCGCGCCGGTTTTCTTTTGTGCGGGCGCTTCTTGTTGCGGGACGAGCCGCGACCATATCGGCCGTTCGATCATCAGAAAGGCCGAGCCCCGACATGCCCGCGAGCAACATTTATTATCAGGGGCCCCTCTCCGACCATTTCGACGGGATCAGGTTCCTCAATCCTGCGGGCGAGCCGGAGACCGACCGGTCGCTCGGCGATGTCCTGCGGTGGCGGCGCACGGCGCCCGACACGCCCTGGCCTTCGGCAGTCGAGGTTGTGCCCGTGGTTCCCGATGTCCGAGTGGATGGTCTGCGCGTCACGATGGTCGGCCATGCAACCTTGCTGATCCAGCTTGGCGGATTGAATATCCTGACCGATCCGGTCTGGTCGGATCGGGCAAGCCCGCTTGCCTTTGCGGGTCCCAGGCGCGTGACCTCGCCGGGGATCGAACTCGACGCGCTGCCGCCGATCGACGCGATCCTGCTGTCGCACAACCATTATGATCATCTCGACATGGCGGCGCTCCGGATGCTCCACGCGCGCCATGATCCGCTGATCGTCACGCCGCTCGGCAATGATGCCATCGTCCATCGCCACCTGCCCAAGGCGCGGATTCAGACCGGCGATTGGGGCGACGCGATCGACTTCGCTCCGGGCGCAAAGGCGCACATCGTGCCTGCGCTGCACTGGTCGTCGCGGGGGCTGCGCGATCGGCGCATGGCGCTGTGGGGCGGCTTCATGGTCGAGGCGGCGGGTAAGCTGGTCTATTTCGCGGGTGATACCGGCTATGGCACCGGCAATATCTTCCGGGGCATCCATGCGCGCTTCGGGGCGCCCGATCTCGCCATCCTGCCGATCGGCGCCTATGATCCGCGCTGGTTCATGGCCGCGCAGCATTGCGATCCCGAAGAGGCCATCCAGATCATGCTCGACACCGGCGCGAAAGCGGCGGTCGGGATGCACTGGGGGACGTTCAAGCTGACCGACGAAACCCGCACCGATCCGACCGAGCGCCTGTCGGCCGGATTGATGGCACGCGGTATCGATCCCGGCCGCTTTGTGGCCCTCCACCCGGCAGACGTCGCGGATTTCGGCTGATTAGGGGGCGGGTTTTTCTCCCCTCCCGCAGGCGGGAGGGGGATTCGGTCGCTGCGGCTAGTCGGCCGCTGTATATCCTGCCTTCGTCATTCCCGCGAAAGCGGGGAGATGGCCGCTTGCCGCCGCGACAGGCCCTTCGATTCCCTTCACCGCTTCCGCCCGAAATGGCCCGGCAGATTCGCCGCGCGTGTGACGCCCGGGCGCCAGGTGTCGACCTTTGGTGCGGGGACGATCTGGAAATCGGAGATGCTGTCGGCTGAGCGCAATTCATCGCCATGCGACGCGCGCAGGCGGACGGTTTCAACCGGTTTGTCGGTTTCAACGCCGAAACGCTTGTCCACCACCCAGCGCACCGTGCCGAGCATCGGTTCGTGTCCTGGCAGAAAAACAGTGATGCGCTCGCCGATATTCAACGCATGCGGACCCACGCCGCCGACGCCGGTTTCGGACACATTGCGCAAAGTCACGTCGAAACGTCCGAGTCGCTGGCAGCCGAGCGAAGCCTTTACCAGACGCGACTGTCGCGGCTGGCGCTTCTCGGCGGCTAAGGCTGAGGCGGTTGCCTCGGGATTCGGCATGGACGACCAACATTCTTTCCGCCCTGCTCCCACGCCAGGCGGTTATTTTGGTCCCATCGATGCCATAACGCGCGAAGGTAAATTTTCGTTTGCCGTGTTCGATAATTAAGACGCGGGCGGAAGGCCGCCGAATGTGACGATGCTTTCCTTGCCATCAGGCGAAACCGCTGAAACACCGAAGAAATTATCGTCGACGATGACGCCGCTCAGAATCAGCTCGCTTCCGCTGTCGGACGGGACGAGACGGCTGTCGGACCAATCGCTGCGGTCGGCGCGGCGCCAATAGATGCGATAGGCGGCGGCGCCCTCGACAGGCGTCCAGCGGATCGTCGTGTTCGAACTGACCGCGCCGTCGATGCTGACGCTGGCCGGCGCCGCGGGCGCGTCGGCGAGTTCGGACGCGAGCGCGACGTTGAGCGCGGTCACGCGCGCGAGATAGGGAAAGTCCATCTCGTCGACCGTGTCGCCATATTTGCGGCCGTTTTCGGTGCGCAGATCCTGGTGCTGATGGTCGTAATCCTCGACCCCGACGGTGAAGCGGATCGCCGGATAGCCGAGTTCGAGCGACGGACTATGGTCGCCGCCACGGCGAAAGCGGTCGGGGCGGCGCACTGCGAGCACTTCGAGCCCGATCGCGGGATAATGCTCGCCGGCGCGGATCGCCGCCTTGGCGAGCGCGCGCGACGGGCCGTCATCTTCGCCGCCGATGCCGCGCCGCGCGAGCTGCGCGGCCAGATCTTCGGAAGCGCGGATGCCCTCGCTGAACACGCGGACGCGGTTGTCGACGATCGATCCGTCGGTGCCGTGGGTGCCGCCGACGATGTCGTTGTTGAGCATCGCGGTGACCTGCCACCCCTTTTCCTTCGCATGGCGCGCGATCAGCTTGCCGCCCCAGAGGCCCTGTTCCTCGCCCGAGAGCAAGGCGTAGACGATCGTCGCGCGATGCTTGTCCTTCGACAGCAGGCGCGCGGCTTCGAGGACGAGCGCCGTTCCCGATCCGTCGTCGTTGGCGCCGGGCGCGTCGGCAGTGAAGTTCATCGGATCGGTCACGCGGCTGTCGATATGGCCGGCGATGATGATGACGCGGTTCGGGTCGCTCCCTTTCTGAATTGCCAGGACATTTTCGACGATCACGCCCGCCGGAGCGCGCGGCCCCTCGAACCGGTCGCTGATCCTTTCGACCGTCAGGCAGCCGCCGCAGGCTTTCGACAAGCGCTCGAATTCGCTGGCGCCCCAATTGCGCGCCGCGCCGATTCCGCGCTTGGGATCGGTCGCCGACGACAGCGTATGGCGGGTGCCGAACGAGACGAGCTTTTCGACCAGCATCTTGAGACGAGCGGGATCGGCGGCGGGTGTTTCGTCGTTCGCGAAAGCGGTGGCGGGTGCAGCAAGAAGCAGCGCGGCGAGCAGGCTGGGTTTGATCATGCCGCTTCATGCGGCGCGTATGCGCCCGACGCAAGAGGCCCGCCGCGTGGGGTCTCCACGGGCGGGCCTCGAGATTCAATTCAGGCGGTCGGGCTTAACGCAGACCCGAGTAGCTGATGTCCTGCACGCGGCCATAGCGGATGTCGCAGCTGAACTTGCCCCTGTCGTACGACCCGCCGCGACCCCAGCGGCCGCCATAGCCGTCGGTGACGACGACGCGGCCCTTGACGCGATAGCCGTCGCGCTTGCGGTCGATGCCGGTCACCTGCGTGACGTCGGTGCGGCCATAGCGGCGCGTCCCGTTTTCGACCGCGCTGACGCACTGGCTGACCGCGGCGCGGCTGTTGCCATAGCGATTATAGTCATAGCCATAGCCGTAGCGCGCATCGTCGTAGCGCCCGCCGCTGCGATAGTCGCCGCGATCATCATTGCCGTAGCGGTCGTCGTAACGATTGTCATAACGGTTGTCATAGCGACCGCCGCGGTCGTTGTCGGCCGACAGGATAGCGGCCAAGCCGCCGAGCACGACGGCGCCGGCAATCACTTCGCCCGCGCTGATACCGTCGCGATCGCGATCGCGATCGCGCGCGATCGCGGGAGTCGCGGCGCTCATCAAGATTGCGCCAGCGGTGGCCGCACCAATCGCGGCCTTGGTAAAGGTAGCTTTGATAGCCATGGTTCGGTCTCCAAATGCGCAGGCGGCAACCGTTGCGGCCTGTTGCAATCTTTCTACCGATTCGGCGGTGACGCGGTGCTGAACCCCTTGCTTATCTGAGGTTCAGCCTTGGTTTTGCTGGCGTTCATAAAGGTAAAGGCCCCTCGCCGCAGGGCGAGAGGCCTTTGCCTGACATTCGCAAAGCGTCAGTTGAACCGCACGTCCACGACGCGGCCGTTGGCGAAGCTGCAACCAAAGCTGCGCACGTCGCCGCCGAGGCGCGAGGCGGTGCCGGTGACGTACCAGCCGCCGTTGTTCGGCTCGGTCTTGGTGATGCTGTCGACGCGCGAATCGTCGCCCATCTCGCTTTCGACCGCCCAGCTGCACGCATCGGAGGCGCGGGCTTCGGCTTCGCCTTTGCCATAGGGGCGGACTTCGGTGGTGCCGCTGCCATAGGGCTCGGCTTCGTCGCGCTGCGGCTCGTAATTGGGGGCGTCCTGTCGCGGCTCGCGATAGGGCGGATCATAACGGTCGTTGCGACGCTCTGCCTTGTCCTTGCTTGCCGAGCCGACGATCGCCGCGATGGTGCCGAGGACGAGCAGCCCGCCGATGACTTCGCCAGTGCTGATATGGTCGCGGTCGCGATAGCCCCAGCCGCCATAATGGCGCTGGCGGGCTTCGGCGGGCACAGCGGCCAGCGAGGTCAGGACGATCGCGGTCGCAGTCGCAAAGCTGGTCAATTTACGCATCGAAGGGACACTCCCCGGCAGCGGGCAAAGGACGGTCCGTCCCGCAATCCGGCGTGCATACGAAGTCGATGCTTTCGCGCCGCTGAACCGGTGCGGACATGCGACCAAAGGAAAAGCCCGCCATCCTTGCGGATGGCGGGCTCTCGGGACGCGGTGACCAGACCTGTCCGGGTGTATCAGCAGGCGCAGCGGACCTTGGGCCGCGGCTTCCATTTCTTCTTGGCGACGTAGCGCTTCCGCGTCGGGGCATTCTCGTAATAGGTCCGGGTGCTCGTCTCGACCCTTTCGGTCACGACCGGCGTGGTGATCGTCGTGACGACGACAACGCCCGGCGAATAATAGCCATATCCATAGCCCGAGCTGTAGCCGCCCTGCTGATAGACCGTCGTGCCGGGGTAGCCGGCGCCATAATAGCCGCCGCGGTGATGGCCGCCGCGGCTCGCCCACCAGTCGTCGCATTTCTTCTTGTCGGCGCTGTCGCCGATGGCCGATCCGGCGAGCGCGCCGACACCGCCTCCGATCAGCGTGCCCGCGGTGCGGTCGCCATGGCCGGCGACGCGGTTTCCGACGATGCCCCCCACGACTCCGCCGATCACTGCGCCGCCGACCTGGCCGCCATGACCGCAGCGGCGCGCCATATCGGCCTCGCGCGGGTCAGGGCCGCCATAACGCGGATCATATTGCGGCGGCGGCGGGTAGCCTGCGCCCGTGCCTTCGACCGAACCCTCGTATGTGCCGTCGTAGCGGCGGCCGTCGGGAGCTTCGTAGGTGCCGTTCCAGGTGCCGGTCCAGCGGCCCTCGGCATCATAAGTGCCGTTCACATTGCGATAGTCGACTTCGCTCGGCACGCGATCGGGCGAGCCGGTGTAGACGCGCACGTCGGGCGCCGCGGGCGTGCCATAATCGAGCGTCGGCTGCGGATCGTGGCCGAAGGACGCGCTGCCGCCGAGCTCGGTCGGCGCCGACGGAGCGGGCATTTCCGCGCTCGATGCCCGGCCTGCCAGCAAGATCGTTCCCGCAGCAACGCCGAGAAGCAGGATGGTGCGCATGATTAACTCCCTGTTACCCCGCAGGCCGCCAAATGTTATGGCGGCTTGCGATTGGTTAACAGTTTGTTAGCAAATCGATCCGATTCTCGCGAATCCGTTAACCGTGAGAATCGCGTCCCAATTTGGGTCAGCCCGCCAGCGTCGCGGCAACGCGCGCGACAAGCGCTTCGGCGCCCGCCTGGTCTTCGGTGGTGAAGCGGCCGGGCAGCGGGCTGTCGAGGTCGAGGACGCCGACCAGGCGGTCGCCGACGACAATCGGGACGACGAGCTCGCTACGGCTGTCGGCATCGCAGGCGATGTGGCCGGGGAAGGCATGGACGTCTTCGACCCGCTGCGTCTCGCGGAAGACCGCGGCGGCGCCGCATACGCCTTTGCCCAGCGGGATGCGGATGCACGCCGCCTTGCCCTGGAACGGGCCGAGGACGAGTTCGGTGCCGTCGAAGCGATAGAAACCCGCCCAGTTGAGGTCGGGGATGGCCTGCCAGATCAGCGCGGCGAGGTTGGCCATGTTCGCAATGCCGTCGGGCTCGCCCGCGACGAGCGCTTCGGCAGCGGCGCCGGCTTCGGCCCAGAGTTCGGCGGGCGCGGTGGCGGAGAAGGCGAGAGCGTAGGACATGTCATTTCCTGTCGAAGCAAGGCGGCAGCGGGATCGGCATCGGCCTGGCGCCCGTCGGCCAGCTGATCCGAAAGATTACATATTGGGCGTCATGGTCCGAAAGGCGAGGGCCATTTTTGCCGTCGAACAAGGTCGCGACGGCGAGCGGTTCGACGCGGAGCGCGCCGCCGCTGCGATAGCCGAGGAGGTCATAGGCATCGTGCCAGGCTTTTGCGTCGGTCATCGGTGCGGGGCGGCCCGCGTATCCGGCGCCTTTGCCCGCCAGGCGGAATCCGGGGTCGCTGGCGAACCGCCCGGTCCGGTCGCCGGCGCGATAATTGTTGAAATCTCCCGCCGCGATCATCGCCGAACTCTCCGCAGCGAATTCGGCGAGCATCGCGTCATTCTCTTGCGTTTGCAGGACATGCGCCGCCTCGGCGCGCGCGATCGCGACCTTGGCCGGTTCGCGCGAATTGCGGTGCGTGTTGAAGAGTATGAGCGGTTCGGGCGCGCCGGGGATGGCGATGCGTAGCGCGATTGCGCCCTTGTTCGACAGACAGTCATAGCCGGCGCAGCTATCTTGTCCGAAGGCTTCGCTTTTCGATGCGAGCACGGGCAGGCTCGTCGCCACGTAGAGGCCGCCGTCGAGCCATTTGCCGATCGTCTCGCCCTTCCACCCATGCGCGCGGTCGGCATAGTCGGGAGGCGGCGGAGCGGCGGGTAGGCGCCGTTTCTGGCCGAGCGCCGGGCCGGGCACGATCGAAGCAAAGCCGCCCGCGACGGCAATGTCGGAGGCGGCGGGCGTGAAAGCCTTGTGCAGGATCAGGATATCGGGGCCGAGCCCCGCGTTCCGCCGTTCAGAGATCCAGTTGGCGATTTTCGCGAGTTTGCGATCGCGGCCCGTCCGGATCGGCCAGGGCAGTCCTTCGACATTCCACAGCAGGACGCGCAGGCGCACTGCGCGGCGTCCATCCGCCAGCGTCTCGACCGGCGGCATCGCGGTCGGCGCGTAGCAATCGGCGCGCCGTTCGACGCGGCCGGCCCCTCCGTCAGGCAGCATCGCCCAGACCGCCGCCGCCAGCCCGAACAGGGCGGCGGCAGCGATCCAGAGCCAGCGGCCTATTTGACGCTGAGGCCGGTCCATTTGGCGGCAAAGGCATATTTGTCGGCGGCTTCGGCGATGATCTTGTCGGTCGGCTTGCCCGAACCATGGCCGGCGCGCGTTTCGATGCGGATCAGGTGCGGTTTCGCGCCGACATCGGCGTGCTGCAGTTCGGCGGTATATTTGAAGCTGTGCCCCGGCACGACGCGGTCGTCGGTGTCGGCGGTCGTCACCAGCACCGCGGGATAGGCCTTGCCGCCGTGGATGTTGTGATAGGGCGAGTAAGCGAGCAGCGTCCTGAAATCGCCTTCCTTCGACGGATAGCCATAATCGTCGACCCAATATCGACCCGCGGTGAAACGGTCGAAGCGCAGCATGTCCATCACGCCGACCGCGGGCAGCGCCGCGGCGAAGAGATCTGGGCGCTGGTTGGTCACTGCGCCGACGAGCAGCCCGCCGTTCGATCCGCCCTCGATCGCCAGCTGGCCCTTGCCGGTGATGCCTTCGGCGATCAGATATTCGCCCGCCGCGATGAAGTCGTCGAACACGTTCTGTTTCTTGTCGAGGCGGCCGGCGTCGTGCCACGCCTTGCCATATTCGCCGCCGCCGCGAATGTTTGCGACCGCGAGGATGCCGCCCTTGTCCACCCAGGCGAGTTTGGTCGGCGAAAAGCCGGGAACCTGCGACAGGTTGAAGCCGCCATAGCCGTACAACAGCGTCGGCGAGCCCTTGCTGCGGTCGAGCCCTTTTTTCATCACGACGAACATCGGCACTTCGGTGCCGTCCTTCGATTTGAAGAACCGCTGTTCGACCGAGAATTGCCTGGGATCGAACGTAAGCTTCGGCTGCGCGAAAATCTCGCTCTTCCCGGTCACGGTGTCGAGGCGGTAGATCGTCGTCGGGGTCGCATAGCTTGCAAAGCTGTAGAAGGTTTCGGGGTCCGCAGACTTGCCGCCAAAACCCGTCGCCGAGCCGATGTCGGCAAGCTTGATGTTTGCGATCGGCTTGCCGTCGAGCGCGACCATCCGCGCTTCCGACTTGGCATCGCCCAGATAGGACAGGATGATGCGATTGCCGACGCGCGAGGCGCCGACGAGCGTCGCTTCGCTCTCGCCGACGACTTCGGTCAGCGTGGCGGGCTTTTTGATGTCGAACGACACGATGCGCTGGCGCGGCGCGCCCTTGTTGGTGACAAAGGTAAAGCGCGAGCCTTCGTTGGTCACATATTCCCAGTTGTTCGCATAATCATCGACCAGCACGACCGGCTTGCCACCCTTCACCGGGTGCAGCGTCAGGCCGAAGCGTTCGTCGGTACCCTCGGACGACACGACGAGCAGATATTTGCCGTCGTCGGTAACAACGGCAGCGTGGTTGAGCTTGGGCTTGTCGGGGGTCGCGTGGATCAGCGTGTCGGCGCTCTGCGGCGTGCCGAGCTTGTGGAAATAGACCGCGTGATTTTCGTTGAGCGACTGGAAGGCCGCCCCCTCGGCCGGCTGCGGAAAGCGCGAATAGTAAAAGCCGCTGCCGTCCTTGGCCCAGTCGAGCGACGAGAATTTGACCCAGCGTATCTCGTCGCTGGTATCCTGACCCGTCGCGACATCCTTTACCCGGACGATACGCCAGTCGGTGCCGCCGTCCTGCACCGAATAGAGGAGGTGCTTGCCATCCTCCGAGGGGTTCCATTCGCCAAGCGCGGTCGCGCCGTCCTTGGCCCATGTGTTCGGATCGATCAGAATACGACCCTCGCCCTTCAGCCCCTCGCGGACATAGAGCACGGCCTGCGGCTGAAGCCCGTCGTTGCGCGTATAGAAATAGCGCGTCCCCGCCTTCGTCGGCAGACCGAAGCGCTCGTAATTATAAAGCTCGGTCATCCGCTTCCTAAAGGCGTCGCGGCCGGGCAGGGTTGCCAGATAGGCGTCGGTGACCTTGTTCTGCTCCGCGACCCAGGCGGCGACCTTCGGATTGACGCGGACATCATCCTCAAGCCAGCGATAGGGATCGGCGACGTCGACGCCGAACTGCGGATCGACCGTATTGCCCCGCTCCGTTACGGGATAGGCGAGCGCGGGCGCGGGGGCCGCCGTTCCGGCTGCATCGGTCGCCTGCGCGGCAGTGGGAATCATCATCAGTGCGGCCAGCGCGAGCGGCGCCGACAGGTTATTGCGGGACATGGCAAGGCGATCCTCATTGGTTCGGTAATATTCGTGCGTTCCAATCTAAGCATCGTACAGGCACGGGCAAGGGATTTGCGGTTACGGTCCGCTCTGCGTGGTGACGATGCCCCGTTCGTCGAAGTCGCCAGCGAATTCGACGAGCGTCAGCCCGCTCGCGCAGGCGCGCGGGCCGGGGTCGGGCACTTGTCCATCCCTTAACCGCCGTAACATCGCCCACGCGGCGAGCGTCGGGACATGACGGCCGCGATTTCCGACATGAAGTCAAGCCAGTCGCCGGGGCAGCGCGGGGCGATCGGGGCGAAGTCAGGGCGCAACCGGGCATTGCGAGTTAACAGAAAACTTAACCATGTGTCACAGCGGGACAGGTTTTTGTGGGTGCTTTTTTTGCCCGCCAACCGCTGCTAGCCCGCGAATCGAGAGCTATCGATGAGATGCGATGCTGTGTTGGGGGAATATGGGTATGAAGAAATCGTTAACCGCGCTTGCGCTTCTGTCGGCTTTGGCAGCACCCGCGGCGGCGCAGGCAGCAGCGATCGTCAGCTTTGACAGCAAGACGACCATTTCGGACGGCAATAATTTCAAGACGCAGCTCGCGGGACTGGGGCTGACCAAATATGACTCGACCGGCGTGTCGATCGTTCTCGATGCGAACTCGATCATCACCTTCTATCTGATGGGATCGGAAAGCTCGTTCAACGACACTTTCTCGACCGTTTCGTCGCCGGTGCTGGCGTCGACCGAGTCCAGCAACTTCCAGAATAATTTCGGTGCGCCGATCCTGCTCGGAAGCCGGAGCTTCAGCGCCGGCAGCCTGGCCGGCCTGCTGAATTTCTCGGCTGTCGGCGGCAAGTCGGCGACCGTGGGGCAGAGCGGGTTCGGGATTTTCCTGGCGGGTAACCAGACGAGCGGAACCGGCGTTTCGACCTTCTATTTCGGCTATGACGATGAGAAGACCGATCCGGACAAGGATTATGACGACATGATCATCCGCGCCGATGTGACCTCGGCGGTTCCCGAGCCGGCGACCTGGGCGCTGATGCTCGCGGGCTTCGGCTTTGTCGGCGGTGCGATGCGCGCCAATCGCCGCAAGGCAACGGTCAGCGTTTCCTACGCCTGATCGCGATATCGCCTGTCGCCTGACACAAAAAGGGCGGCGTCCGATGTGGACGCCGCCCTTTTTTGCGTGTCGCTGAAAGCGCGGGTTACGCGGCTTCCAGTTCCTCGTCGGTGTACACCGGACCCGAATCCTGGCCCTTGGCGTCCACGTCGCGGTCGACGAATTCGATGATCGCGATCGGCGCGGCGTCCGAAGCGCGGATGCCGGCCTTGATGACGCGGGTGTAGCCGCCGTTGCGGTCCTTGTAGCGTTCTGCGATGACGTCGAACAGCTTCTTGAGCTGCGTTTCGTCGAGCAGGCGGCTCTGCGCGAGACGGCGATTGGCAAGGCCGCCGCGCTTGGCGAGCGTGACCAGCTTTTCGATGTAAGGACGCAGTTCCTTCGCCTTGGCGACGGTGGTGGTGATCTGCTCATGCTTGATGAGCGAGGCCGACATGTTGCGGAACATCGCGATGCGATGCGCGCTGGTGCGCTGAAGCTTACGGCCACCCGATTTATGACGCATGATACTGTCCTTCGTTCGTTAAGAGCCCGTGTGAGGTAGCCCAGACCAGGCCCGCTTGAGGGGGAGCCCTTTCCCTGTCCCGTCGCCACCGCGAAGGCGGGGGCCGCTGGAGGCGTAGCGCAAGGTTGCAAGCGGCCCCCGCCTTCGCGGGGGCGACGTGCTTTTTAGCCGAGAAGTTCCTGTTCGAGCTTCTTGGCCATTTCCTCGATATTCTCCGGCGGCCAGCCGGGGATATCCATGCCCAGGCGCAGGCCCATCGACGACAGCACTTCCTTGATTTCGTTCAAGGATTTGCGGCCGAAGTTCGGCGTGCGGAGCATTTCGGCTTCGGTCTTCTGGACCAGATCGCCGATGTAGATGATGTTGTCGTTCTTGAGGCAATTCGCGCTGCGGACCGACAGTTCGAGCTCGTCGACCTTCTTGAGAAGGAAGCGGTTGAGCTGGTTGACGTCCGACTCGTCGGCGGTGGTCGGCGAGGCCGCCATGCCGATCATGCCGCTGTCGTTCATCGCTTCTTCGAAGTGGACGAAGACCTGCAGCTGGTCCTGGAGGATGCGCGCGGCATAGGCCACGGCGTCTTCCGGGGTGACCGTGCCGTCGGTTTCGACGGTCAGGCTCAGCTTGTCGAAGTCCAGTTCCTGACCGATACGCGCATTGTCGACCTTATAGGCGACCTGGCGGACAGGCGAGAAAAGCGAGTCGACCGGGATCAGACCGATCGGCGCGTCGGCCGGGCGGTTCGCGGTCGCGGGGACGTAACCCTTGCCGGTGTCGGCAACGAGTTCCATGTTCAGCGTCGCACCCTCGTCGAGGTGGCAGATGACATGGCCCGGGTTCATCACCTTGATGTCGCCAGAAACCATGATGTCGCCGGCCTTGACGGTCGTGGGACCGGTGGCCGAAAGCTGGAGCCGCTTCGGGCCTTCGCCTTCCATTTTGAGCGCGATCTGCTTCACGTTGAGGACGATGTCGGTGACATCTTCGCGCACGCCGGCCAGGCTCGAAAATTCGTGCAGCACGTTCTCGATCTTGATCGACGTGATCGCCGCGCCCTGGAGCGACGACAGGAGAACGCGGCGCAGCGCATTGCCGAGCGTCAGGCCGAAGCCCCGCTCGAGCGGCTCGGCGACGAAGGTCGCCTTGCGCTTGCCGTCGCTGCCAGCCTTGATTTCCAGGTTGCTGGGCTTCTTCAATTCCTGCCAGTTCCGGATATTGACAGTCATAGACTTCCCTTTGCTTTGGGCGGGATGGGCGGGGGTCGACCGCCGTCCTGCGAGAGATTTGGTTCGGGCAGCACCCCGGCGGGGTGCGCCCGTAGAGGCGTCAGACGCGGCGGCGCTTGGCCGGGCGGACACCATTGTGCGGGATCGGCGTCACGTCGCGGATCGACGTGATGTGGAACCCGACGGCCTGCAGCGCGCGCAGAGCCGATTCACGACCGGCGCCGGGGCCCTTGACCTCGACCTCGAGCGTGCGGACGCCATGTTCGGCCGCCTTCTTGCCCGCGTCTTCGGCGCAAACCTGCGCTGCATACGGGGTCGACTTGCGGCTGCCCTTGAAGCCCATCATGCCGGCGCTCGACCAGGCAATCGCGTTGCCCTGTGCGTCGGTGATGGTGATCATGGTGTTGTTGAAGGTCGCGTTGACATGAGCCACACCCGACGAGATGTTTTTGCGTTCGCGCCGACGAAGGCGCTGCGGTTCACGAGCCATTATGCTGTATCCTACCTAAATCCGTAAAGCGGGCCGGGGCGCAGCCAGAAGGCGGCCGCCGGCGCGAAAAACCGGCTTACTTCTTCTTGCCGGCGATCGGCTTCGCCTTGCCCTTGCGGGTGCGCGCATTGGTGTGCGTGCGCTGGCCGCGGACGGGAAGGCCCTTGCGATGACGCAGACCACGATAGCAGGCGAGGTCCATCAGGCGCTTGATGTTCATCGCCGTGGTGCGGCGAAGATCGCCTTCGACGGTCAGGTCGGCGTCGATCGTTTCACGGATCTGCAGAACTTCGGCGTCGCTGAGGTCCTGTACGCGACGCGACTGGTCGATGCCCAGCTTGGTGGCGATGTCGACGGCGGTCTTGCGACCGATGCCGTGGATGTAGGTGAGCGCAATGATAACGCGCTTGTTGGTGGGCAGATTGACGCCCGCAATACGTGCCATTTATTCTTTCTCCTGCTCCACAGAGTCGCTGGCAATCGACTCCATCTCAAAGCGTCTGATTTCCAACGCAAAAAACGGACCACGAATGCGCGTATGCGCTTCGCCGTCCGGTCAGGCTGTCGGAATGGAGGCGCAAGTAAGGTGAGTCGGCTTGAAAGTCAAGCGGACTGCGGCGGATTGCGGCGCTGCCATCCGGTTTCCGCTGTGCGGAAATGATCGGCGCCCGCCCGCTCCACCACCCAGCCTCCCGAACCCGTTTACCCTGTGGGTGGCCGGGTGGGGGAGCGGGCTGATGCGATCAAGGATCCGCTGTCAACGCGACCGCGCGGTCGTGCAAGCGGCTGACGACGGCCCGGTGGATTCCCGGGGCGCACGCGATGACGCCAAAGGCCTGCGCACGCGGCGTATTGAAGACGAGCGGCGCGCCAAACGCGTCGGTCACTACCGCCCCGGCCTCGGTCGCGATCAGCGCCGCGGCCGCCACATCCCACTCGAAGCCCCAGCGCAACGTCGCGACCAGATCGGCGCGGTCGTCGGCGACCAGGGCCATGCGCAGCGCAATGCTGTTCGGCTTGGTCACGATGATGAGGTCGCGGTCGACCTTGGGCAGGCTGTCGGCGGGGACGCGCGATCCGTCGAAGATCATGCGGCGGCTCGCGCGCAGCGTTTCGCCATTGAGCACCGCGCCCTTGCCCCTTTGAGCGACCCACAATTCGTCGAGCGCGGGCGCATAGAGCACGCCGAGTTCGGGCTGGCCATCGACGACGAGCGCGACCGATACGCACCAGCCGGGGCGGCCGCGGATGAAGTCGCGGGTGCCGTCGATCGGATCGACGCACCACATCGCGCGGCACGACAGCCGGTCGGGGTTGTCGGCGGTTTCCTCGGAGAGCCAGCCGGCCTCCGGCACCATCGCGCCCAGCACCGCCTTCAGCCGCGCATCGACCGCGAGGTCGACGTCGCTGACCGGATTGTCGTGCGACTTGTTCCAGACGTCGACGGCTTTGCCTTCGCCGCGCCAGCGCGCCATCGCCATGTCGCCGACCTCGCGGGTGGCAGCGATCACGGCTTCGAGGTTGCGACCCGGCATCGGCGTTTATCCACTGGCGACGGTCATGCCGTCGATGCGCAGGGTGGGCACGTTGGTGCCGTGGCGGAATTCGAGGTCGTTCGCGGGGATCAGCGCCGCGAACATGTCAACGAGATTGCTCGCGACGGTGAATTCGGCGATCGGGCCGGCGATCTGGCCGTCGCGAATGACAAAGCCCGACGCGCCACGGCTATAGTCGCCGGTCACCGGGTTGACGCCCTGGCCGATCAGTTCGGTGACATAAATGCCTTCCTTGATGTCGGCCATCAACGCTTCGGGCGTGAGTGTGCCGGCAGCGAGATGGAGATTGCTCGCGCTGACCCCCGATGCGCCGCCGCCGCGGCTCGCATGCCCGGTCGGTTCGAGCCCAAGCTGTTTCGCCGACGCGGTATCGAGCAGCCAGCCGGTGATCTTGCCATCGACGACGATATCGCGCGCTGCGGTCGGCAGGCCCTCGCCGTCGAAGGCGCGGCTGCGCAGGCCGCGCAGGCGGTGCGGATCGTCGCGGATCACGATGCTGCTGTCGAACAGCGCCCGATCCTCCTTGCCCAGCAGAAAGCTGGTGCCGCGCGCGATGGCGGGGCCGGCGATCGCGCTCAGAAGGTGGCCGACGATACCGCTCCCGACCCGCGGGTCGAGGATCATGGGCAGCTTGCCGGCCGGAGCCTTGCCGGGGTTGAGACGCGCGACAGCGCGCGTGCCCGCGCGCGTGCCGATCGCATCGACGCTTTCGAGGTCGGACAGATAATGGGCGCTGTGCCAACCATAGTCGCGCTGCATGTTCGCGCCTTCGCCAGCGATCACGCTGGCCGACAGGCTGTGCCCGCTCGCGCCATACCCGCCCGCGAAGCCATGGCTCGTGACGAGTGCAAAGCGCGTGCGGCTGTGGCTCGCGCTGCCGCCTTCGCTATTGGTCACGCCGGCGACCGCGCGCGCGGCTTCTTCGACCGCCAACGCCGCTCCGCGCAGCGCCTGCGGATCGGCTTCGCTGCCGTCGTCGAGGTCGAAGTCGGGTATGGCGCCGTGGAACAGCCGGTCTGCTGGAGCGAGGCCCGCGTAGGGATCCTCGGGCGCCTCGCGCGCCATCGCAACGCAGCGATCGACCAGCTTTGCCAGCTCGCCTGCGTCCATGTCGGCCGTCGAGACGCTGGCGCTGCGCTGCCCGACGAAGACGCGGAGCGAAATATCCTGGCCCTCGGAGCGCTCGACGTCTTCGAGCGCACCGAGGCGCATCGAGACCGACGTGGCGGCATTGCAATAATAGAGCGCGTCGGCGGCGTCGGCGCCGGCTTTTGTCGCGGCGTCGCACAGCATCTGTGCGCGATGAAGGGCTTCGGCAACGGTCAGCATGCGCGCGCCCTATACGGCGCGCGACGAAGCGTCAAAATCTAAAGCGACACCCCCCTCGTCACCCCGGACCTGATCCGGGGTCCACTGAAGCGAGGTTGGAAGGGATCCCGGATCAAGTCCGGGATGCGAAAGTGGATTAGGTCGTGATCGCCGCGATCGCGTCGGTCGCTGCCATCGCGCCGCTGACCCACAGGAAGGGCAGGGTCAACGCGGCGATCCACAGACGGCGAAGGTCGCGGCGGAAGCGGGTGTGCAGGCCGCGGCTGGCGAGCGCCTGGCGGCTGAGGTGATACCAGCGGCGTTCGGTCATGCGCGCAGCAGGCAGCGCGAGCGCGAGCAGCATGACAAGAGCGATGATGATCAGCGCCGATGGCGCCCCGGCGGCGACGGCGCTCATCACGAGCCAGATCTGGAGAGCGGCAAAAGCGAGCAGCGCTGCGGCAGCGTGCCAGGTCATCCGGCGACCGAGGCTGCGTGCCGCGGGCACGCTTGTAGTCGATCGGCGCCAGAGGCGCGCTTCGAACGTTGATGCCATGTTTTCAGCCTCCCCGGCCGGCGATTCCCAGAAACCGCACGTTTTGCCCCAAAAATTCCCAAGTCAAGACACTCTGACATCGATTCGTTAATTTTTGCGTTCGATTCATCCCGGAATCGAAACGAAATTGGGTCAGGGCGCCCAAATTGGTTTAACAATGGCGGTATCTGCCCGTTTTGCGGCTCCCAAGCGTCCGATTGTCGAGCGCGGCATGTCGTTGGTCGACTTGCATCCAAAGCCGGTGTTGATAGCGTCTAACCCCAGTCACTCTGCTGCAAGCAATCTGGGGAAATCATCGATGCGCTATCTCGCCACTCTGGCCGCCCTGGCCCTTCCGCTCGCGCCCGCATTCGCGCAGGACAGCGCGAAGCCTGCGGTCGAACCCAAGCCCGCCGCGCTGGTCGCCGACGGCCTTCCCGACGTGCCTGCCGACCTTCCCGCCACGACGCGGCCCTATATGGAAAATCGCGGCGCGGGCTTTGTCGGCTGGAATCCGGTCGACAAGTCGATGCTGATTTCGACGCGCTTCGCCAACACGACGCAGATCCACCGCGTCGCGACGCCGATGGGCGCGCGTCAGCAATTGACGTTTGAGGCCGAGCCGGTGGGATCGGGCGCATGGTCGCCAAAGAGCGCCGACATCATGCTCGTGCAGAAGGATATTGGCGGCAATGAATTCTATCAGATTTATGCGCTGAAGGACGGTCGGCTCGAGCTGTTGACCGACGGCAAGAGCCGAAACGGCTTCAACGCATGGAGCAAGGACGGCACGCTGCTCGCCTATACCTCGACGCGCCGCAATGGCCGCGACAGCGACATTTATGCGATGAACCCGCGCGATCCCGCGTCCAACAGGATGATCGCCCAGGTTGCGGGCGGCGGCTGGGCGATCAACGATTTCGCCCCCGACAAGAGCTGGGCGCTGGTCTCGCAATATGTATCGGTGCAAAAGGCCGACCTGTTCCGGCTCGACCTCGCCACCGGCGCGATGACCCCGATCGGCGACCACAAGAAGATGGTGGCGCAGGGCGGCGCCGAATTTGCGCCCGACGGCACGATCTGGATGACCAGCGACGAAGGATCGGACTTTCAGCGGCTCGGCACGCTCGATCCCGCGACGGGCAAGTTCACCGCAAAGGGACCTGCCGAAAAATGGGATGTCGAGACGTTCGATATCGCTGACGACGGCAGTTTCATTGCCTATGCCGTCAACGAGGCGGGGATGAGCAAGCTGCGGCTCCTCGATCCCACGAGCGGCGCGGTGCGCACCGTCGATCTGCCCGCGGGGATCATCGGCGGCGTGAGCGTCGCGCCGTGGGGCGAGATCGGGATCAGTTTCACTTCGGCACGCAGCGCGGCCGACGTCTATAGTGTCGATCCGAAGACGCTGAAGGTCACGCGCTGGACGCAGAGCGAGACCGGCGGGCTCGATCCGCTGAAGAATGTCGAACCCGAGCTGGTGAAAGTGAAGAGCTTCGACGGGTTGGAGGTATCGGGCTTTCTCTATCGTCCCGACCCGGCGAAATTCCCCGGCAAGCGGCCGCTGATCATGAACGTCCATGGCGGGCCGGAAGGCCAGTCGCGTCCCGGCTTCCTGGGTCGCAGCAATTATCTGATCAACGAACTGGGGATCGCGGTCTTCTATCCGAACGTCCGCGGCTCGACCGGCTATGGCAAGACCTTCGTCAGCCTCGACAATGGTCCGTTCAAGCGCGAGGACAGCGTCAAGGACATGGGCGCGTTCCTCGACCAGTTCGCGAAGGACAAGGCGCTCGACGCGACGCGCTTTGGCCTGACCGGCGGCAGCTATGGCGGCTATATGTGCTATGCGGCAGCCACGCATTATGCCGACAAGCTGCGCGCGAACCTGTGCGTCGTTGCGATCTCGAACTTCGTGACCTTCCTCGAAAACACGCAGGAATATCGCCGCGACCTGCGCCGCGTCGAATATGGCGACGAACGCGATCCGGTCCAACGCAAGAAGCTGATGGAAATCTCGCCGCTCACGCGCGTCGCCGACATCAAGAAACCGCTGTTCGTCGTCACCGGCGCGAACGATCCGCGCGTGCCCGCGTCAGAGGCCGATCAGATCGTCGCGGCCGTGCGCAAGAATGGCGGGACGGCCTGGCACCTTGTCGGCACGAACGAAGGGCATGGCTTCGCGAAGAAGGAAAATGTCGATTATAATTTCTGGGCGTCGCTGCTGTTCTGGAAGCAGTATCTGCTGAACTAGAACCAGGAAACAGCTGTGCCCCTGCGAAGGCAGGGGCCCATCACCGGATGGCGCGATTTCGAACGCGCAGGAGATGGGTCCCCGCCTCCGCGGGGACACATGCTATTTTGAATAGCGCTCAATTCTTTGGCGGTATCGGCAGTTCGCCCGCGTCGGCATCGGGCGTTACGGGCGCAGGCGCCCGGCCGCTGGCCTGGCGCTCCAGCTCCTCGGCCGCCTTTTGCCGTTCGGCGAGCGCCTTTTCCTCGGCGACTACCGCGGCTTCGACATTCTCCGCCGCCGCATCGATGCCCGCAAGGCGCTTGGCGCGCTCGTCGGCGATCTTCGCTTGCCAGTCGGTCTTGTCGGCGGCCTGCGATTCGGCCTTCGCGCCCGAGACGAGCTGCTGCGTACAGCCCGTGAAGCCGCCGAGCCCGACCGGCGAGCAGCTGTCGGTGCCGAAGCGGCCGACGCGCTCCATCGCGGTGACGCGGTTCAGCCAGGCCTGGTTGCGCGGGTCGAGCGGGTCGCCGCCGCGGAAGATCTGCGGAACGCGATAACGATCCTGTTCGGGCATGCGGTTACAGACGACGATTTCGTCGGGGCTCGACTGTTCGCACTTGTCGTCGCCATAGACGATGACTTGGTTGATCTTTTCGGCGGCCGAGGTGTCGGCATCCTGCGCGGCGGCGGGCAGCGCGGCGAAGCTGCTGGCAAGGAAAAGCGCGGCGAGCGGCAGGCGGGTCATCAAATTATCCTTCATCCTGTTTGCGGGCGGCATGACAGCCCTTGTCTGCATCCGTCCTGAACGGATCGGGTCGCGCTGGACCGTATCAGATACGTTTTGAAAGGGCGATGGCTGCACGGCAGCCGGCGCGGATCGCAATGCTGAGCAGCGGATAGCCCGGCGCACTTTCGGCGCCGGCAGCAAGCGCGGCTTCCTTATGCTCCAACTCCTCGGCGCGGAAATCCTCGACCGCAGCGCTGAGTTCGGGGTCGCTGTCGCCGAGCGCCTCGATCTGATGCCGGTAATGCCGGTCGATCTCGGTCTCGACCGCGGCGGTGCAGGCCATCGCGGCGCGCGGTCCCATGGCGGCGGTCACTGCACCGAGCGCGAAGCCGGCGACGTTCCACAAAGGCTGCAGAGCGGTCGGGCGGACGCCGCGCTGCGCGACCATCGCGTCGAAGAATTTGCGGTGGCGCTCTTCCTGCTCTGCCATATGCGCAATCTCGCGCGCCATCGGATGGCGGTCGCCCATCACCGCGAGCTGGCCGGCATAGATGCGCGTCGCCCCATATTCGCCCGCCTGATCGACGCGGATCATCGAAGCATTCTTGTCCGGCTTGCTCATGCTCCGGATGTGGGCCGACGGCGCAGCAAGGTCAAGACGAGCGCGGCGGCGGCGAGCGAGAAGATCGCGTTGAAGCCGGCGAGCGAGATGCCGAACAGCTCCCACTGCGGCACATCGCAGCGGATGATCGGGGTCGCCATGATCTGGTCGAGCGAGATCGGGCCGCTCTGCGTCGTGCTGCACGTCGTCAGCCCTTCCCAGAAATGATATTCGACGCCGGCGTGGAAAATCCCGATGACGCCGCTGATCGCGATCGCGATCGCGGCGAGCAGCGTCAGGCCACGCAGCGCGCGGTCGTTGCGGTTTAGCAGCAGCGCGAGCAGCGCGAGGACGATCGCCGCCTGGTGCGGCCAGCGCTGCCAGTAACACATTTCGCACGGATGCAGCCCGAATCCGAACTGCGAGACCAGAGCGCCGCCGTAAAGGAGCAGCGGCGCGGCGAGCGCGACGAACGGCGCGGCGAGGCGGGATTGAAGCATCGAAACCTACCTTGAAATATCGTCATCCCGGCGAAGGGCGGGATCTCGACCTTGCATCATACTGCATCGGCAAGATCCCGCCCTTCGCCGGGATGACGGATAAGGGAATTGTCAGTTGCGCGCGGTGGGCTTTGCGGCCGGCTTGACGGCTGGCTTGCTGCCCTGCGCCATGCGCGGCGTGGTCGGGCTGATCCGCCCGATCGTCTGCAACGCATAATATAGCTGATAATCCTCGATGCCCTTGGCCTTCAGGTCGGCGGCGCTCGCGGTGAAGCGCGGATCGTCCTTTTCGTCCTTTTCGAGCAGGCTGTTGTCGACCTTCTTCTCGTTGATCAGGTGGCGGCGAAGGTCGCTCTCGCGGAAGCGCGGGCGATCCTTGTAGTCGGGGTCCGACAATTGCGGCACGCGGATGTCGGGTTCGATCCCGCCTTCCTGCACGCTGCGGCCCGAAGGCGTGTAATAGCGCGCCGTGGTAAGGCGCAGCGCCGTGGTGTCGGTCAGCGGGAGCACGGTCTGCACCGACCCCTTGCCGAAGCTGCGTTCGCCCATGATCACCGCGCGATGCTGGTCCTGCAACGCGCCGGCGACGATTTCGGAGGCTGACGCCGAGCCGGCGTCGATCAGGACGATCACCGGTGCGCCGCCCGCCATGTCGCCGGTCTCGGCAAAATAGCGTTCGATATCGCCCTTCTTGCGGCCCCGCTGCGAAACGATCTCGCCGCGTTCGAGGAACAGGTCGCTGACCCCGACGGCTTCGTCGAGCAGCCCGCCGGGGTTCGAGCGCAGGTCGAGGACCCAGCCGCGGGCCTTGTGACCGAGCGATTTTTCGACCGAAACCATCGCGGACTTGAGGTCGCGGGTCGCGTCGGCGGAGAAGCTGGTGATCGTCAGCACGCCGACGTCATCCTTCACTTCCCATTTCACCGGCTTCACGTCGATGACTTCGCGGGTCAGCGTCATTTCGATCGGTTTGTCCTGCCCTTCGCGCACGACCGTGATCTCGATCTGGGTGCCCGGACGGCCGCGCATCTGTTCGACCGCTTCGTCGAGCGACAGGCCGAAGATCAGCTCCTTGTTGATGTGCGTGATATAGTCGCCGGCCTTGATGCCCGCGCGGTCGGCCGGCGTGTCGGCGGTCGGCGTGATCACTTTGACGACGCCATCCTCCATCGTCACCGACAGGCCGAGGCCGCCGTATTCGCCGTCGGTCTGGGTGCGCAGGTTCGAATAGTCGCGCGCATCGAGATAGCCCGAATGCGGGTCGAGGCTGGCGAGCATGCCGTTGATCGCACCTTCGATCAGCTTGTCGTCGCTGACGGGTTCGACATAGTTGGATTTCACCTCGAGGAAGACGTCCATGAAGCGCGAGATCTCTTCTTGCGTCGATGCATCGACGGTAGCCATCGCGCCGGTGGCGAGCGGGACGAGCGCCAGCGTCGAAAGCGCGGCGGCACCCTGCCACAGCGCGAAGCGGCGCCTGGGGGATGGAAGGGTCTTGGTCGATTCGGTCATGGTCATCTTTCACTCGCGCAGGACGAACCTGCCTTATAATCCCCGGCGCGCCATCGTCCTATGGAAATCTGGGGGCGTCAAGTCGAACATCCCGATACGGGGCAGCGTACAAACGAGCGATTAACCCAGCATCTGCGCGATATCGACCGGGCGTCCCGCACGGCGCAGCTCGACGGTGATGCGGCTGTCATCGGAGCCGGCCCTGCCGATCGGCGTTCCGGCGTCGAGCGTGTCGCCCACACCGACCGACAGTCCGATCAGGCCGGTGACGAGCGAGATCCAGCCGCCGCCATGGTCGATGATCAAGATCTTGCCATAGCCGCGATAATCGCCGGCGAAGCTGACCCGGCCGGGCGCGGGCGCGACGACCTGGCCGCCGGGGCGCGCGGCGATGGTGATGCCGCGCGACCGCACGCCGCTGTCGTTGACTTCGCCGAGCCCCGCCACGATGCGCCCGACGACGGGCAGGCGATAGGCGCCGCGCGCGAGTTCGGCCTCGGCCGGCGCCGGCGCAGCTGCCTCCATCGCCGCGCTCGTCGGATCGCGCGGGCGCTGGACCGGACCCGCGAGCTGCCCCAGTTCGCCGCGCGTCGCGCCATCGGCCTCGAGCGTGTCCATCAGATCGACGATATCGCGGGCTTTTTCGCCCAGTCCGACGGCACGGTCGGATTCAAGTTGTGCGCTGCTCATCAGCTCGCGCGAGCGCAGGCGGCCTTCGTTCTCGAGGCGGGTAAGCGCGTCGCGGCGCTGCGCGAGTTGCGTCTTGCTCGACGCGAGCGCCTGAAGCGCGGCCGCCTGTTGCTGGCGCGTCGCGCGAAGTTGGCCGAGTTCGCGCCGCACCCCCGCGGTACGCTTGGCGATCACCGGCATCGCGGCGTCGATCACGGCGCGGGCATGGACCATATCGGTGAGCGAACCGGGCTGGGCCAGGACGCTGACCGGCGGCTGGCGACTGAGCTGTTGCAGCGCCGCGGTCAGTTCGAGCAGCGGCTGCTGTTGTTCGGCGAGCCGTGCTTCCTGAACTTTTAACCGGCGCGTCACGAGCGCGACGCGTGCTTCGCCCGCGTTGATGTCGGCCTCGGCCGACTGGATGCGGGCAGCCAGCGCTGCGCTGCGTTTCTTGAGCCGGTCGGCCTCGTCGCGCGCGGCGGTGGCCTGCGATTCGAGCGCGGCACTGCGCGCCATCGCATTGGCCGATTGTTTCTTGGCCGCCAGCAATTGCGCGCGTTCGCGATTTGCGATCGCCTCGGGGTCGAAGGCGTCGCTTTGCGCGGCGGCATAGGCGCCGCCCGCCATGGCGAGGCCCAGCGCCAGCGCGGCGGCCCAGCGCCTCATTGCCGTCCCTCGCGATGATAGGGGTGGTTCGCGACGATGCTCGTCGCGCGCCACAATTGTTCGGCGAGCATGGCGCGTGCCATCAGATGCGGCCACGTCGCGCGGCCGAACGCCACGACCTTGTCGGCGCCTTCGCGTTCTTCGGGGGTGAAGCCATCGGCCGCGCCGAGGCAAAAGCGCGCCTCGCGCACCCCGCCGTCGCGCCACTTTTCCAGCAATTTTGCGAATTCGAGCGAGGAAAGCTGCTCGCCGCCCTCATCGAGCAGGATGGTGCGGCTGTTCTCCGCCGCGGCAGGCCAGCGCCCGCCCGTATCGGGAAGCTCCGAAATCTTCTGCGCCCAGGTCACGCGCTTCATATAGCGCTCGACCAGCTCGGCCTCGGGCCCGCGCCCGATGCGCCCGCGCGCGATGATGTGCAGCAACATGACGGTTTCGCTCACCTTCGGTGAAAGCGGGCTGGTGCCGCTTCTGTTCGGGCTTTAGGCCGAACAGATCAAACGCGTCAATTTATCGCGGCAACCGGCGGTGCGTCGCCGAACGACCACATGCGCTCGAGGTTATAGAAGCTGCGAACCTCGGGGCGGAACAGGTGGACGATGACATCGCCGGCGTCGATCAGCACCCAGTCGGCGTTGGGCAGGCCTTCGACGCGGACGCTGCGGCCCGCTTCCTGCTTGATACGCTGTGCCAGCTTGTCGGCGATCGCCGAGACGTGGCGCGTCGACCGGCCGCTCGCGATCACCATATGATCGGCGATGCTGCTTTTGCCGGCAAGCGGGATGGAAATGGTTTCCTGGGCCTGATCCTCGTCCAGTTGGTGGAGGATCAGCGCGTGGAGGGCGTCCACGCTGTCATTGGTAGGAGCGGCGCCCGGCGCGGCATCCTTACTGGCGGCTATCAAGTGGTTTCATTCCTTTCATCGTCGACAAGGCGCGAATGCGTCAGCGGGTCGCGCAAGGCGCGGCCTGCATAGCGTTCGAACCAGCGGGGGTTGGCCTGCCGTATTGCAGTTGCGGATCGCACATCGGGCGAAAAACGCAGGAACACGAGGGCAGGCGGTCTCCAGTCCGTCCAGTGAAGTTTCTGGTCCGCGGGCCGGACGAAGCGCCGAAGCCAACCCATCGCCTTCGCCGCGTGGGTCCGGCCACTATAGCCCGGACGGGCGATAACCGCAATCGGCATGAGTCGCGAAATTCCCCGCCAGTCGCGCCATTGGGGCAACTGGACCAGATTGTCTGCCCCCATGATCCAGATAAACTGCCGATTGGGGTAGCGCCGGGCGAGCTTTTTCAGCGTATCGACGGTGTAGCGTGTCCCGAGTTCCGCCTCGATTCCCGTCGCGCGGATCGGCGAGCGCCGCGCCATACGTTGCGCCGAGGCGAGCCGCGCGGGAAGTGATGCCATTCCCTTCGCGGGCTTCAGCGGATTGCCCGGCGACACCAGCCACCACAGCTCTTCGAGCCCGAGCGCGTCGATCGCGTCGAGGCTGATCGCGCGATGCCCGCCATGCGCAGGATTGAAACTGCCGCCGAGGAGGCCGGTGCGGATCATTCGGGGAATGATTTCACCACGCGGATATGGCCAAGAATGGCATTGTTAAATTGGGGCAGTTCTGCGGACGGAATCCAATATTCCTCATGCTCGCGCCCGCCCGCCTGTTCGACCTTATGGCTGGCAAGATATTGAGCGGCGACGTCGAACTCGGTCACAAAACCGGACCCCGATGCGGGGACATTCCAGTCGCGTGCAATTTTGACGGCATATTCGAACGTCGTGACGGGGTAGAAAATGGGCTGTTCCGGCAATCGCGGCGGGAACTCGCGCATGCCGCTGCCAGCGATGAGCATCAATTCTTCGGGCCCGACCGGCCGCCACAAACGAACGGGATCGCTCAAGGCCGAACCTGCCCGGCGCCGCGCACCAACCACTTATATGTCGTGAGTCCCTCCAGCGCGACCGGACCGCGCGCGTGCAGCCGGCCTGTCGCGATGCCGATTTCGGCGCCGAGGCCGAATTCGCCGCCGTCGGCGAACTGCGTCGAGGCATTGTGCATGACGATCGCGCTGTCGACTTCGGCGAGGAAGCGTTCGGCGGCGGCCTTGTCCTCGGTCACGATCGCGTCGGTGTGACGGCTCGAATGCGCATCGATATGCGCGAGCGCGCCGGTCAGGCTGTCGACCAGCGCGATCGAGACGATCGCGTCGAGATATTCGCAGTCCCAGTCGTTTGTGCTCGCCGGGGTGACATGCGGGCTCAGCGCGGCAATGTCCGTGTCGCCGCGCACCTCGCAACCGGCGGCGATCAGCGCGTCGATAATGGCGAGTGGGGCGGCGTAGGCGCGGTCGATCAGGATCGTCTCGGTCGCGCCGCAGACGCCCGTGCGCCGCATCTTGGCATTGACCGCCAGGCCGACCGCTTTGTCGGGGTCGGCGGCTCCGTCGATATAGAGATGGTTGATCCCGTCGAGGTGCGCGAGCACGGGGACGCGCGCCTCGTCCTGCACGCGCGCGACCAGCCCTTTGCCGCCGCGCGGAATGATGATGTCGATCAGCCCTTGCGCGCGAAGCAGCGCCCCGACCGCGGCACGGTCCTGCGTCGGGACCAGCTGGACGGCATCGGCGGGCAGGCCGCTTGTGACAAGCCCGGCCGCGAAAGCGGCGTGGATCGCGCGGTTCGAGCGCACGGCTTCGCTGCCGCCACGCAGGATGACGGCATTGCCCGACATCAGCCCGAGCGCCGCGGCGTCCGCCGTCACATTGGGGCGGCTTTCATAGATGATGCCGACGACGCCGAGCGGGACGCGGATGCGGCTGAGTGCCATGCCGTTCGGACGCACAGCATGGTCGATTTCCTGTCCGACCGGATCGGCCAGCTTCGCAACGGCATCGACCGCGTCGGCAATCGCGCTGAGCCGGTCTTCGTCGAGCCGCAACCGGTCGAGCATTGCCGCGGTCAGACCGCCTTCGTGGCCGGCCTCCATATCGAGCGCGTTGGCGTCCAATATTGCCGCCGCTTGCGCACGCAACTGGCCCGCCGCGGATTTCAGCGCGGCAGCCTTCGCGGCAGTCGACGCTACGGCAAGCTGCTTCGCGGCAGCGCGCGCCCGCGCGCCCATGTCCGCGATCAGCGCATCGGCGTCGGTCAGGCGCGGCGAGGAGAGAACTTCGGCGTTCATGGCGCCGCCACTATCACGTTTCGCGTGACTCTCGAAAGCCCCGTTGCGCGGCGCCGCGCGGCCCATTAGGCAGGTCGTCATGAGTGGGGATATCGAAAGCATCGGGGCGGCAATTACGGCGGGGCTGGCGGGTTCGGCCGTCGAGCCCAGGCACGGCGGCACGGGCGGAAATGGCAGCGGGCGCTGCCTCAATTGCGGCACCAGCCTCGTTGGATCGCACTGCCACCGGTGCGGCCAGCGAGTCGACATCCACCGCAGCTTCGGCGCGATCGGGCACGACCTTGTCCACGCGATCTTCCATTTCGAGGGCAAGCTGTGGAACACCTTGCCGATGCTCGCGTGGCGGCCGGGGGATTTGACGCGCCGCTATATCCACGGCGAGCGCGCGAGCTTCATTTCGCCGCTCGCGCTGTTTCTGTTCGCGGTGTTCCTGACCTATGCCGTTCTGGCGACCGTCGGCAGCGGCGGTCTGAGCGAGGAGCTGAACAAGGCGGCCGCCGAGCAGACGCGGACGGCGTCGATCAAGGACAGCATACAGGACGAGGTCGACCGGGTCGATGCCGAGCTTGCCAAAAAGGACCTGCCCGACGCCAAGCGCGAGGAGCTGCAGAGCGAGCGCAAGACGTTGCAGAAGAGCGCCGATTATCTCGGCGTCTCGCGCAGCCGCAGCAAGACCGAGCGCGACGCGGAGCGCGCCGCCGGCCTACCGGTGCTGGAGGATCCGAAGGATCAGGTGATGACCGGCGCCGATTTCATTTCGCGGAACAAGGTCAATATCGGCGTGCCGTTCATCGACCATGGTCTGGAAAAGGCCTTCGCGAACCCGGCGCTGATCCTGTATAAATTGCAGGCGAACGCGTATAAGTTCGCATGGGCGCTGATCCCGCTGTCGCTGCCGTTCATGTGGCTGCTCTATCCGTTCAGCCGACGGTTCCACACTTATGACCATTTCGTCTTTGTCACCTATTCGATCAGCTTCATGCTGTTGCTGTTCGTGGCGGTGCGATTGCTCAACCTGACGATTTTCGGCGGCGTCGCGACCTTCTTCGCGATGATCTATGTGCCGTTCCATATGTATCGACAGCTGCGCGGTGCCTATCGCTCGTCGCGGATAGGGTCGCTGGTGCGGACGAGCCTGCTTCTCCTGTTCAGCCTGTTTTCGGTGATCATGTTCATGCTTCTGCTCCTCGCGCTGGGGGCAAGCGGCTAGCGTCGAGTTAGGGCCCGTAGGGCGCCAAGCTGTAACAAAAGCCCGGCAAAAGCCGGCGCAACGGAGGACTGCCATGCATCAGCTTTGGGGCGAAATGGATCGCCGCCTGCTCATCAAGCTCGGCACTGCGGGGCTCGCCGCCCTGGCGCTGCCGGGCGCGGCGAAGGCGATGGCGGCGCAAGGCTTTACGCACAATGTCGCCAGCGGCGAGCCGGGGCCGAACAGCATCCTGCTCTGGACGCGCTACGCCGCGCCGTCGGACACGCGGTTGACGGTGGAAGTGTCCGAAACCTCGGATTTTGCGCGCGTCGTCGGCGGCGGCAGCGTCACCGCCGAAGGCGACAAGGATCATACGGCGAAGCTTGCGGTCGACGGGCTCCAGCCGGGGCGCTGGTATTTCTATCGCTTCGTCGCGCCCGACGGCGCCCAATCGCCGATCGGACGCACGCGCACCCTGCCGCAAGGCCCGACCGGCGCGTTCAATCTCGCGCTGTTTTCGTGCGCGAACATGCCGTTCGGGTGGTTCAACGCCTATGGCCACGCCGCGGCGCGCGGCGACATCGACCTTGTCGTGCATGTCGGCGACTATCTGTATGAATATAAGGTCGGCGACTATCCCGCGCTCAAGGACATCCTGCCCGGCCGGCTGGCCCAGCCGACGCACGAGATTGTCGCGCTGGCCGACTATCGCCTGCGCTATGCCTCTTACCGCTCCGATCCGGATCTTCAGCGGCTGCACCAGCTGTTCCCGATGATCGCGCAGTGGGACGATCATGAATTCGCCAACGACGCGTGGAAGGGCGGCGCCGAGAATCATGACGAGGGCGAGGGGAGCTGGACCGACCGCGCGGCCGCCGCCGAGCGCGCGCACAACGAGTGGATGCCCGTCGCCGAGACGCGCTGGCGCCACTATCAGGTCGGCGATCTGGCGACGATCTTCCTTCCCGAAACGCGGGTCACGGCGCGCGACAAGCCTTTCGAGCTGGGCGATATCCTGAAAGGAAAGGCCGACGTTGCGGCGACGCTGAAGCAGTTCGCCGAAACCGATTATCGCGATCCGGCGCGCCAACTGATGGGTGCCGATCAGGAGCAATGGCTGTTCGGCGGCTTCGCCGATTCGGTGAAGGCGGGAACGCGCTGGCAGGTCTGCGCGCAGCAGATCGTGATGGGATCGCTGTTCACGCCGCCCGAATCGCGCAACTGGTTCGGCGCCGACCAGCCGGACTATGTGAAGCGCCGCGTCGAGATCGCACAGCTCGCGGCCAAGGCGCGGCTGCCGCTCAACATGGACAGCTGGGACGGCTATCCGGCCGCACGCGATCGGCTGCTCGCCGCGGCGCAGCGCGCCGATGCCGACCTGGTGACCCTGTCGGGCGACAGCCACAATGCGTGGGCATTCGACCTGACCCACGGCGGCCGGCCCGCCGGGATCGAGATCGGCGGGCACAGCGTCACATCGCCGGGGTTCGAAAGCTATACGCGCGGCATTTCCGACGCCGTGCGCACTGCCGCGCTGCGCGCATCGTCGCCGCAGCTTAAATGGGCGAACACGCAGGACCGCGGCTATGTCACCGTCGGCCTGACGCCCGATCGCGTGACGGCAGACTGGCACAATGTCGCGTCGATCCGCGAGCATGATCTCAAGCTGTCGAGCTCGCATCGCATGACCGCGACGCGAGGGCGAAAGCGGTACGACGCCGCCTGATCCTCCCCATGGTGTCGCCACGGGGAGGGGTTCCGAGGGTTCAGCTGTACGGCGGCGCGTCCTCGAATTCGTCGAACCACGGATAATCGTTCGCGACGCTAGCGGTGAAGTTCGGCGGACGTTTTTCGAGGAAGCTCGTCACCCCCTCGGCGGCGTCGGGGCTGCGTCCGCGCGAGAAGATCACGCGGCTGTCCCAGCGGTGCGCATAGATCGGATGCGGCGCGCCCATCATCCGCCAGAGCATATGGCGGGTGAGCGCGACCGATACCGGGGCGCTGTCGGCGGTCATCTCGCGCGCCTTGGCGATCGCGGCGTCGATCAGCGCGCCCGGCGCGTGGACCGACTGGACGAGCCCCTTTTCATGCGCCTCGGCTGCCGAGATCAGGCGCCCCGAATAGCAAAGGTCGACGGCATTCGCGATGCCGACGAGGCGCGGGAGGAACCAGCTCGACGCCGCCTCCGGCACGATCCCGCGGCGCGCGAAGACGAAGCCGTAGCGCGCGGTATCGCTCGCCAGACGGGCGTCCATCGGCAGCGTCATCGTCGCGCCGATGCCGACTGCGGCGCCGTTGATCGCGCCGAGGACGGGCTTTTTCGCGGCAAAGATCCGCATCGACACGCGCCCGCCGCCGTCCTGGACCAGCGGGTGCGACCAGTTGATCGTGCCGTCCTCGGCCACCGGGCTCGCCGACATGCCCGTGGGGAGCTGGCGCAGCTTGTCGGCGCGCTTGTCATAATCGAAGGTGTCGCCGCCCGATCCCAGATCGGCGCCGGCGCAATAGGCCTTTTCGCCATGACCGGTGAAGATCACCGCGCGGACGCTGTCGTCGGCGTCGCAATCGTCGAGCGCGGCGATGATCTCGGCCATCATGTCGGCGGTGAAGGCGTTCATCCGTTCGGGGCGGTAGAGCGTCAGCAGCGCGATGCCCTCATGCTTGTCGAGGCGAATCTCGTTATAGCTCATCTCACTCTCCTGCTTCTCTGGACTTGCCGTTACGGCCATGGTTGCAAGCGGCGCGCGCAAGCGCAAGCTCTAGTTGACGTAAACGTAAAGATAGATCCGCCTGCGGCAAAGTCATGCCGGGGATGACGTGTCCCTGCTTTGCCGCTATAGGCCCCCCGACCGCCCCGGCGCGCGCCTCTTGTTTGAGTCGTTCCCGCCGGGGCCATTCATTTGGTTCCGACAGAAAGTTTGCGCCCATGGCCCGTCGCCGCCAGATCTACGAAGGCAAAGCGAAGATTCTCTATGAGGGTCCCGAACCCGGCACGTTGATCCAGTATTTCAAGGATGACGCGACCGCGTTCAACGCGCAGAAGCGCGGTACGATCAACGGCAAGGGCGTGCTGAACAACCGGATTTCGGAGCATGTCTTTACGCTGCTCGGCAACATCGGCGTGCCGACGCATTTCATCCGCCGCCTCAATATGCGCGAGCAGCTGATCCGCCAGGTCGAGATCGTGCCGATCGAAGTGATCGTGCGCAACGTCGCTGCGGGTACGCTGTCGAAGCGGCTCGGGATCGAAGAAGGCACCCAGCTTCCCCGCACTTTGATCGAATATTGCTACAAGGACGATGCGCTGGGCGACCCGCTCGTCGCCGAGGAGCATATCGCCTGCTTCAACTGGTGCAGCCAGGACGAGCTTCACGACATCCAGGACATGGCGATCCGCATCAACGACTTCATGTCGGGCATGTTCGCCGCGGTCGGCATCCGTCTGGTCGACTTCAAGCTTGAATTCGGACGCCTTTATGAAGGCGATTTCAGCCGCATCATTCTGGCCGACGAGATCAGCCCCGACGGCTGCCGCCTGTGGGACATGGCGACGAACGAAAAGCTCGACAAGGACCGCTTCCGCCGAGATCTCGGCGGCGAGGTCGAAGCCTATCAGGAAGTCGCGCGCCGTCTCGGTCTGCTGCCCGAGGGTGGCGACAATGCCGTTCTCGACCTCGAAAGCCATCGCAAGAAAAAGAGTTGAGCCCGTGGGCGCGCGATAATGCGCCCCATGCTTAAGCCTTGATTTACCATGACTTGCTACCCCTGCCGGATGACGGGGGTTTATCACTGGTTGCGCACGCGGGTCTTTCCGCCGGTGCCCGACGACATCCGCGACGATGTCGCGGTGTTGCGCGCGCAGCGTATCGAGACGCTGACCCCCGCGCTTTTTCTTCTGCTCGCCGCCACGACGCCCACCGCGATCTATGCCGGTGTCGATACGGTCCATCCCGCCGTCCGCATCGGCTTTCCCGTCGTTCTCGCGATCGTCGGCGTGTTCGGCTTCCTGTTCCTGATGCACAATCGCGGCCGCCGCATGAGTCCCCGTCGCGCGCGTCGGATGATCGTCGAGGCAACCTGGTTGTCGGGCGTCATGGCCAGCATGTGCAGCGCGTGGGCGGTGATCAACTGGCTCGCGGCGCCCCCCGCTGCGCATAGCTATTACGGCATGATCATGGCGATGGGGTCGCTCGCGACGGCCTATTGCCTGTCGTCGATCCGTTTCGCGACCTTCGTCAATCTGGGGATCGGGCTTGTCCCGGTCTCGCTGCTGATGCTGACGTCGGGAATCGTGGCCGAGTTTGCGGCGGGGGCGAGCCTTGTCCTGGCGACCTTGTTCCTTCTCCGCATGGTGATCCAGCAACACGGCCAGCTCGTCGACCTGCTCCGCCTCCAGCGCCAGATGCGCGAGCTGGCGCATACCGATCCGCTCACCGGCCTTCCGAACCGACGCGCTTTCGACGTTCGGCTGAGCGAGGAAATCGCCGATGCGACAATCGATCGCCCCTTCGCCATCGCGCTGCTCGATCTGGACGGATTCAAGCCGGTGAACGACCGGCACGGCCACGCGGTCGGAGACCAGTTGCTTTGCGAAATCGCCGAACGGCTGCGCGGCGCCTGCAGCGAACACGCGATGGTCGCTCGGCAGGGCGGCGACGAGTTTGCGATCTTGGTGCCCGCGGGATCGGCGCTCCTGAACACCTCGCTCGCCGATCACATCCTGGCCTCGCTCGCTGCGCCTTATCGCATCAGCGAGCAGTCGATCGGCGTCGGCGCCAGCATCGGCTTTGCGACCTGGCCAAAGAACGGGACGACGAGCCGGCGGCTGTTCGAGGCAGCCGATCGCGCGCTCTACGCGGCCAAGGCTGCCGATCGCGTTGGCGCGGCTACGGTCCAAAGCCGGGCCGGGTAAACTCGCGTCCGTTGCGGAAAAGCGACGAAATCGCTGCATAGTTCGGGCAAAATTATTGCTTTGGTAACCAGATTCTGGCTATCGGAATTGTCTGGATCAGTTGGGGGCCGGCACTATGCAGATCATCGATGGCGGCGCCAAATTGCCGGGTTCTCGCGTCAATTGGGACGTCGTCGAAAAAGTCATCGTCGTTCTGTTGCTCGGCGGACTGGCCTTGCGGCTGATCCCCGCGGCCATCGCGACCGCCCATTATCAAAACTGGCTGCTGCTGTTCGCCGAAAGCTGCGTCGTCTTCTTCGTTCTGTTCCGCCGCCCGACGATGCAGATTTCGCTTCGCCCCATCGACTGGCTGCTCGGATTTGCCGGCACGCTGGCGGCGATGCTCGTCGCTCCGGCGGGTGACAACCCGCTTCTGCCCGTCGCCTTTTGCGGATTCCTGATGGTGCTGGGCGTATTCGTCCAGCTCTGGGCCAAGCTTACGCTGCGCCGCAGCTTCGGCGTCATCGCCGCCAATCGCGGCGTCAAGGTGAGCGGACCGTATCGGTTTGTGCGTCACCCGATGTACGCGGGCTATGCAATGACTCACATCGGCTTCCTGCTCAGCGGTCCGACGCTCTGGAATCTGATGGTCTATTCGCTCGCAACTACGCTCAATATCGCGCGCCTCGTCGCCGAGGAACGCGTCCTGATCGCCGATCCGGCCTATCAGGAGCTGTCGCGCAAGGTCCGATACCGCCTGTTTCCCTTCATCTTCTGATGGCCGCGGCGATGCTCGACCTTCTGTCCGGTTTCCTCGACCTGAAGGGCGTGCTGCTGATTGCGCTGATTTTCGTGCCGCTCGAACGGTTGCTGCCGCGCCGTCGCGAACAGCCGCTGCTGCGCCGCTTCTGGACGGTCGACACGCTCTATCTCTTTCTGAACCGCATCCCCATCGGGATCGGGATCATGCTTCTCATCGCCCTTTCGCTCGCGGCGGGACAGACGCTGCTGCCCGACGCATTCCGGGGCGCCGTTGCTGCCCAGCCTGTCTGGCTGCAGGTGATCGAACTGATCATCGTCGCCGATCTCGTGTTTTACGCGATCCATCGCCTGTTCCACGCCGTGCCCTTCCTCTGGCGGTTCCACGCCGTGCACCACAGTATCGAGGACCTCGACTGGCTCGCGGCGCATCGCGTGCACCCGGTCGATCAGATTCTGACCAAGGGTCTTTCGCTGGTTCCCTGTTTCATGCTCGGCTTTTCGGGCGCGGCGATCGGGATGTCGCTGCTGCTCTATAAATGGCACGCGCTGCTGCTCCACTCCAATGTCCGGATCGACTTTGGGCCGCTGGGCTGGATCGTCGCGTCGCCGGCCTTTCATCACTGGCACCACGCCAACGAACCGGGCGCCTGGGACCGCAATTTTGCCGGCCAATTGCCGATCTGGGACCTGCTGTTCGGCACCGCCAACATGCCTGCGGGCAGGATGCCGGCGCGCTATGGCATCGGGGAAACGCTGCCCGGCTCCTATGTCCAGCAGATGCTCTACCCCTTTCGCGCCGACCGCGGAGCAGTGCCGGAGGCGCCGCCGACGCCCGAACAGCAGGCGGCATAGCCACAGGCGGCTGATCGCGCCGTCATGTCGTCTGTCGAAAGCGTCGGCGCCATCGCTGAGCGCGGCTTGACCGTCCGGGCGGCGGCGGCCACACCAAGCGCATGAAATTGCACCCGCTCCGGCACGCTTCGACCGTGCTGTCGCCCCTCGTCCTTCTCGCTGTGATCGCCTCGCCGGTTGCTGCCGCAGAGAGTGCGAAGCCCGCCGTCGCGGCGCCCGCCAATCCCCAGACTGCCGCCGCGCAGGCATGGAACTTCGCCGCGAGCGATGTGGCGGTCGACCCGAACATCGTCTTCGGCATTTTGCCGAACGGAATGAAATATGCGCTGCTGAAGAACAGCACGCCCAAGGACAGCGTGATCCTGCGCATGCGTTTCGACGTCGGCAGTTTCGCCGAGGCCGACGATCAGCGTGGGCTCGCCCATTTCCTCGAGCATATGGCATTCAACGGGTCGACGCATGTCCCCGAGGGCGAGATGATCAAGCTTCTCGAGCGCAAGGGACTGGCGTTCGGCGCCGATACCAACGCGTCGACCGGCTTCGACCAGACGGTGTACAAGCTCGACCTGCCGAACGCGTCGGACGACATGATCGACACCGGCCTGATGCTGATGCGCGAAACCGCGGGCGAGCTCACGATCGACCCCGCCGCAGTCGATCGCGAACGCGGCATCATCCTGTCCGAACGGCGCGCGCGCGATACCTATCAACTGCGCAGCCTGATCGACCAGCTCGACTTCCAGATGCAGGGGATGAAGGTTGCGATCCGCATTCCGGTGGGCACCGAAGAAGTGATCAAGACGGCCCCCGCGACGCGTCTTCGCGATCTCTATGACCGCTATTATCGGCCCGAGCGCGCGACGCTGGTGATGGTCGGCGATTTCGACCCGGCGGCCGTGGAAGCCAGGATCAAGGCGCGGTTCGGCGACTGGAAAGGCCGCGGCGTGGCGGGGGCCGATCCCGATATCGGCAATCTCGACTATCAGCGCGCCGTGGCGGCCGACGATTTCGTCGATCCCGCGATCCAGGATTCGGTCACCATCTCGGCCTTCAAACCGTGGGTGATCGAGCCTGACACCCAGGCGAAGCGCGCGCGCAACCTGGCCGAGGAAGTCGGCGAAGCGATCGTCGGCCGCCGCCTCGCCAAGATCGCGCTTCAGGAAAATTCGCCGATCCTCGCGGGCTATTTTAGCGATGCCGAAGGCTGGAAGACGTTTGACCAGATCACTGTCGGCGCGATCGCCAAGGAAGGCGCGTGGAAGGACGCGCTGGCCCTCGTCGAGCAGGAAATGCGCCGCGCCGCCGAGCATGGCTTCACCCAGGCCGAGGTCGACGAGCAGCTCGCCAATCGCCGCACGGCGTTCAAGAATGCCGTCGCGGGCGTGACGACGCGGCGCAGCGATGGTCTCGCCGACGCGCTCGTCGATGCGGCTGACGGCGATTATGTGTTCACGCGGCCCGAAACCGGGCAGGCCCTGTTCGAAGCCGAGGCGCCGAAACTCAACGCCGACACCGTCACCGCGGCGTTCCGCAAGCGGTTGGAAGGTTTTGGCGCACCGGTGGCGCGCGTTGCGACGAAAACGCCGATCGAGGGCGGTACCAATGCGATCCTCGCGGCGCTCAAGGCGTCGCAGCAGGTCGCGGTAGCGGCGCCGGCCGCCGAACAAAGCGCCGCCTTTGCCTATGACAATTTCGGCAAGCCAGGAAAGGTCGTGAGCGACAACCTCGTCGCCGACCTTGGCATTCGCCGCGTTCGCTTCGCGAACAATGTGATGCTCAATATCAAGCGAACCGATTTCCAGAAGGATCGCGTCTATCTGTCGCTGCGCGTCGATGGCGGTTCGCTGCTCGCGACGCGCGAGGATCCGACCAGGGTTGCGCTGGCTGGATCGCTTCTCGTCGGCGGGCTCGAGGCGCATAGTTTCGACGAACTGCGCACCATATTGGCGGGCAAGACGGTCAGCCCGGTCCTGGGATCGGGCACCGACGCCTTTGGCGGCAGCGCGCTGACCTCACCCGAGGATTTCGCGCTGCAAGCCAAGCTGATGGCGGCGTTTCTCACTCATCCCGGCTATCGCGCCGACGGTCTCGCGCTTTTGCGCCGCGCGCTGCCGCAGCAATATGCCGCGAACGACGCGACGCCCGCGGCGGTGCTCGGTCGTGACGTCGGCGGAATCCTCGCGAACGACGATCCGCGCGCGCAGACGCCGCCGCTCGACAAGATGATGGCGCTCGACTGGGCACAACTGAAACCTGCCATCGCCGACAGTTTCGCGCATGGCGCGATCGAGATCGGCGTCGTCGGCGATATCGACGAAAAGGCCGCAATCGATGCGATCGCCGCGACGTTTGGTGCGCTGCCGCCGCGCCGCGCCGCCTTCGATCCGCGCGCCGCCGCGCGCGTGCGCGACTATGCCGCCGACCGCAGCGAGCGCACGCTGATCCACAAGGGACCCGCCGAGCAGGCCGAACTGCGCGTCTATTGGCCCGCGCGCGACGACAGCGACCTGACCGAGACGATGCGGCTCAACCTGCTCTCGCGCGTGATGCAGCTGATGCTGACCGAAGAATTGCGCGAAAAGCTGGGTGAAAGCTACAGCCCGGGCGCAGGGGCAAGCCTGTCGGATGAATTCCCCGGCTATGGCCATCTCTTCGCGGCCAGCAACATCGACTATAAGGATATCGCGACGACGCGCGCGGCGATCTTTGGCATCGCGAAGGAACTTCGCGACAAGCCGGTCGATGCCGATCTGGTCGAACGCGCGCGCAAACCGCTGCTCGAAGCCATGACCAAGGCGCGCCGCGAAAACAGCTATTGGCTGCCCTATGTCAGCGAAGCGACGACCCGCGCCGACCGGCTCGACCGCAGCCGCAAGAGCATCGCGATCGTCGAGAGCGTGACACCCGCCGAGCTGCAAGCGCTCGCGGCGCGCTATCTGGCCGACGACAAGGCGCTGGTGATCAAGGCGGTCAGCGACAAGGCGGCAAAATAGGCCGGGAGCGTCGGATATTGACCCGAAGGCGGCACTCCAGATTCTCCTCCGAACGGGGAGGGGCACCGTCTGAAGGGTGGTGGACGGGGGTGGCGGCCCGAAGCAATGTTGCGCAAGGACGCGAGCCCTCTCCGTCAGCCGCCGAGCGGCTGCCACCTCCCCACAAATGGGGCGGATTTTTCCGTCGGCATCGCGGGCTCGACCCGAGCTCCACGGCTGCCGTCGCGCGAATGGATCCAGGGTCGAGCCCGCGATGACGAATGGCTGGAAACCACCCCCAAGCCGCAGCCAAAAAAAGGCCTTTCCTACAATATCCCGCTATGCCAGCGTCGATCCTGGCTCTTTCCCTCGGTGAATAAGAACGGTTGCCGCCCGGTTTGCGCGAGCTGCGACGGCCCCGTGCGTCCGGCCGGCGGCAGAACCTGTTCGGGGGTGCGCCATAGGGCTGAACTTTACTGAACTTTGGCGCATGAAAACGGCTGCTTCCCGGCCCAAAGCTGCCCTCGGCTTGAGGATCAGCGTGCAATAGGCACCCCCGTCGGGGGGTGATCGGCGTGTAAAAAGGACCCCTTCATCCCGAGGATTTAGGCGGCTGACTGGTTTGATCAGTTGGCGAGAACGGGATGTTGGTAGTGGAGACAGTGGTTCGGATTCGGCGTGAGCATGCGTCTGGGAAGGCGATCAAGGCGATCGCCCGTGATCTTCGGTTATCGCGCAAGGTGGTCCGGAAGGCGATCCGGTCGCCGGAGGCGGTGTTCAACTACCAGCGCACAGTCCAGCCTTTACCGCGGATTGGCCCCTATCAGGAACGGCTCGATGTGCTTCTCGAGGAGAACGAGGCGCGAGGTCGCCGCGACCGGCTGCGGATGACGCGTATCCATGATCTGCTTGCGCGCGAAGGGTTCGAAGGTTCTTATGATGCGGTGCGCCGCTATGCGGCGCGCTGGCGTGTGACGCGCCGGAAGGATGCGGGCGAAGGTGCTCCGGCCTTCATCCCGATGACCTTCCATCCTGGCGAGGCTTATCAGTTCGACTGGAGCCACGAGGATGTAGAGATCGCCGGCAAGCCGATGCGGGTAAAGGTTGCGCACGCTCGTCTCTGCGCATCGCGCACACCTTACGTCCGGGCCTATCCGCGTGAGAGCCAGGAGATGCTGTTCGATGCTCATGCTCGGGCGTTCGCTTTCTTCGGCGGCGTGCCCCGGCGCGGTATCTACGATAATATGAAGACGGCGGTGACGAGCGTGTTCGCCGGTAAGGAGCGCGTGTTCAACCGCCGCTTCCTGATCATGACCGATCATTACATGGTCGAGCCGACGGCCTGCTCACCAGCAGCGGGATGGGAGAAGGGCCAGGTTGAGCAGCAAGTCCAGACGATCCGGGGCCGCTTCTTCCAGCCGCGGCTTCGGTTCGCCAGCCTAGCCGAGCTCAACGGGTGGCTGGAGGCGGAGTGCCGACGCTGGGCCGAGCATCACGCCCATCCCGAGCGCAGCGACATCACCGTCGCCGAGGCGCTGGAGATGGAACGACCGGCCCTGCAGCCGATCCTGGCACCGTTCGACGGCTTCCATGAGAGCGAGCACGCCGTCACCGGAACCTGCCTCATCAGCTTTGATCGGAACCGCTACTCGGTCATGTCGACGGCCGCGCGCCGGACCGTGCAGGTGCGTGCCTATGCCGATCGTATCGTCATCCGTTGCGGCGAAGAGATCGTCGGGGAGCATGAGCGCCACTTCGGTCGGAACCGCACCATTTACGATCCTTGGCATTATCTGCCGGTCCTCGCGCACAAGCCCGGCGCGCTCCGTAATGGCGCGCCGTTCCAGGACTGGGATCTGCCGCCCGCGCTGCATCGATTACGGCGAAGGTTGGGCGTCGGGGACGAAGCAGATCGCAGGTTCGTGCGGGTCCTCTCGGCGGTGCTCACCGATGGTCTGGAGTTGGTCGAAGCTGCCACGCGCGAAGCGCTGGCGACCGGAACGGCCAGCGACGAGCTGATCCTCAACATCCTCTCGCGGCACAGCGAGCCGGCGACGCCCCATAGCATCGTCACCTCGGAAGACCGGATGCTGCGCCATCCTCCGGTTGCCGACTGCGCTCGCTATGATCTGCTGCGAGGCTATGATGCAGCGGCATGATATGATCGATACGATGCGTGGCCTTGGCCTCAAGGGTATGGCTGCGGCGTTCGACGAGGCCGTCACCACCGGCCTCCAACGCAAGCGCACCATTATGGAGATACTGACCGACCTGCTCCGCGCTGAAGCGACCCACCGGGATGCAGCCTCGATCCGTTATCGCATGACGGCGGCCAGGCTACCCGTGGTGAAGGATCTGGAGCGGTTCAGCTTCGACGGCACTCCGATCAATGAGGAGATGATCCGGTCCCTTCATGATGGCTCCTTCCTGCCATCCCGGCGCAATATCGTGCTTGTCGGCGGCACGGGGACGGGGAAGACCCACCTTGCCATCGCGATCACCGCCAATGTCGTGCGAAGAGGCGCTCGCGCCCGCTACTTCAACACCGTCGATCTGGTGACACGCCTCGAAGAGGAGACCCGGATCGGCAAGGGCGGGACCCTGGCGGCGCAGCTGTCGCGGCTCGACCTGATCGTGCTCGACGAGCTTGGATATCTGCCGTTCGCACGCTCGGGAGGGCAGTTGCTGTTCCACCTCATCAGCAAGCTTTATGAGCGCACCAGCGTCATCATCACCACGAACCTCGCGTTCGGCGAGTGGCCTACCGTCTTCGGCGATCCCAAGATGACCACGGCGCTGCTCGACCGCGTCACCCACCACTGCGATATCGTCGAGACGGGCAACGATAGCTGGCGCTTCAAAAACCGCAGCTGACCGCCACCTTCGCCGCCTTCAAAAATCTATCTTGCGCTGCGTGCGCCTCCGGTCGGGCTACGCCCGACCTCCGCCGCACGCAGCGCAAGGCTCACCTCAACAAACCCCCATCATATCCGCAAGGGGGTCCTTCTTCGACGCCGATCGGGGGTCCCGTTTGAACGCCGTTTGACACCCTCGGCTAGACGCGCCCCGGCGCCCGCGCGCGCACGAAATTCTCCAGCGCGGCAAACAACATCGCGCGCGCGTCGCTGCCCAGCATCTCACCGGTCAGATAGTCGAACTGGACCCGTTCGCCTGCTGCCGCAGCGCGGACCATTGCGGCGAGCAGCGCTTCGTCGAAGCTGACCTGCGGGCAGCAGGGCGGGGCGACGGCGAAGGGGTCGGGCCAGACATGCCCGATCGCTTCGACCACCAGGCGGAACCGCCGCGCCGCGAGGATATTGCCCCAGCGCCGTTCGAGTTCGGGCATCGGGTCGCGTTCGCTGCGGCGGCAGAGGATGCAATAGCGGAGCGCGAGGACCGCCTGCGCTGCATCGGTGGGCAAGTCGCGAACCAGCGGCTGTTGCGTAAATCGACGGACCAGTTCGCTGCTCTGCATGAAGCCTCCCAAATCGGCGCATTGTCCTTGGTCCCGCTCCGGTGCCGAAAAAGATGCCGGCCGCTATAAAGCATCGCTTTATGGTGCAGCGGCCGGCAGGAGGGGACCGCCCGACTGTGCTATTGAGAATTAGTCGCAAATACAAGCGAAAAAAGAGGCACCCGAAGGTGCCCCTGATTTGAACGGCTTAGGCTGTGGACGAGCCCCCCCGCCGTCTCGAGTCGCTGTCAGTCTTCGCTGACCGGCTTCGACTGGAGCTGGATATAATTTTCGATTCCCATGCGCTCGATCATCTCGAACTGCTTTTCCAGTTCGTCGACATGATGCTCTTCGCTTTCGAGGATCTCGGAGAAGAGGTCGCGGCTGACATAGTCGCGAACGGTTTCGCTATGCGCGATCGCGTCGCGCAGCAGCGGGATCGCTTCTTCCTCGATCGCAAGATCGGCCTTGAGGATTTCCTCGACCGTTTCGCCAACGCGCAGCCGGCCGAGCAGCTGAAAATTGGGAAGGCCGCCAAGGAAGAGGATGCGGTCGGCTAGCTTGTCGGCATGCTTCATCTCGTCGATCGACTCTTCGCGCTCGAAATGCGCAAGGCGCGCGACGCCCCAATTGTCGAGCATGCGATAGTGCAGCCAATATTGGTTGATCGCGGTCAGCTCGTTCTTGAGCGCCTCGTTGAGGAAATCGATGACTTTTTCGTCGCCCTTCATGGTGTCTGTCCTGTCATTTTTCTTGGAATCGGAATGCGCGCATCATACAGGCCCAGGCCCCGTCAGGCCAAGGTCGAAAATGGCGGAAATCCAAGAAAAATCAGGCGGTCGCGGCGACGTCGCTGATGATATTGCGAGCGAATGACAGGCACTGGCCGCATTTGGGTTTGCGACCCAGTTGCGCATAGGCGGCCTTGGCGCACCGCAATTGGCCACTCCGCGCGACGTCGCGCAGCTGGCTTTCGTTTATCGCGTTGCAGACACAGACAACCATGTGCGAATCCTTCTCAACAAGGCTGATGTAGGGATAGTGCGACGGATTCGCAACAAGAAAGATGCGATTGGTTCGCAATCCGAACAGCGACTTTTTCGCCGCTCCAGCCCTTGCCCGAAAAGTGATTCGCGGGCATAGGCGCGCCCATCTTCCCAAGCTGCGCAGCAAAGGTCCGCCCGATGAAAGTGAATGTCTATGTGACGCTCAAGCCGGGGGTGCTCGATCCGCAGGGCAAGGCGATCCATCATGCCCTCGAAGGACTGGGATTCGGCGGCGTCGCCGACGTTCGCGCCGGCCGCTTCATCGAACTCGAAGTCGCCGACAGCGTCAGCGATGCCGATCTCGACGCGATGTGTGCCAAGCTGCTCGCGAACACGGTGATCGAAAACTATCGCATCCAGCGCGCCTGAAGGGATCAACATCCATGAAGACCGCCGTCATCGTCTTTCCCGGCTCCAACTGCGACCGCGATATGGCCGTCGCGCTCGAAACCGTCACCGGCAAAGCGCCCGCGATGGTGTGGCACCGCGAAACCGAGCTTCCCGAAGGCACCGACTTCATTGCGCTGCCCGGCGGCTTTTCATACGGCGACTATCTCCGCTCGGGCGCGATGGCGGCGCGGTCGCCGATCCTGGCCGCGGTCACCGACGCTGCGGGGCGCGGCGTGCCGGTGCTCGGCGTGTGCAACGGCTTCCAGGTGCTGACCGAAGCGCAGCTGCTGCCCGGCGCGCTGATGCGCAACGCAGGGCTCAACTTCGTCTGCCGAACCGTGCCGCTGACCGTCGAGAACAGCCAGTCGCTGTTTACCGCCGCCTATTCGGCTGGCGAGGCGATCGACATTCCGGTCGCGCACCACGACGGCAATTATTTCGCCGACTTCGACACGCTTGACCGGATCGAGGGCGAGGGACGCGTCGCGTTCCGCTATGCCGACGGCGTCAACGGGTCGGCACGCAATATCGCGGGCGTGCTCAACGATGCGGGCAACGTCCTTGGCATGATGCCGCACCCTGAACGCGCGATCGACCGCGCGCACGGTGGCACCGACGGGCTACGCCTGTTCGAGGCGGCGCTCGGGGTTTTGGCCTGAGACCCTATCCTCCGGCCCGGTTGATGCCGGCTGCAGCCAGCGTCCGACCAGCAACAGCACCGTCGGCCAGAACAGGGTATTCCAGACGTCGTGCCAGTGCGCGGGATCGGGCTGAATCGACGAACGATTGATTTCGGCGGTGATGTCGAGCCATTCGCCGCCGCATGCCATGACGAAGACCGCGACCCACGCCGCGATCCAGCCGCCGCGCAGCCGCCACGCCAACCGGACCAGCAGGAATAGCGCCAGCCCGAAATAGATGTGCAGCGCGTCCTTATCGAGACCGGTGGCGTCGATGACCGAGCCTTTCCGCGCCTCGAACAAGGAGGCCAATTCTATCAATGTCATCGAAGTCAGACCTTGGCGCCGAACGGATTGAAATCGGTGCCTTCATCGAACACATCGACACCTTCGCGGCGCTTCAACGTTCCGACAACCGCATAGGTTGCGGGGGTCAGCGCGGCTTCCCAGGCAGTCTTGATGAACCATTGCGACAGCACGACCTGCACCAACTGCTCGGGCGGCCATCCGGCAAGCCCGTAAAAGGCGAGCGGGTAGAAAATCAGGCTGTCGAGCCCTTGGCCAACCACCGTCGACCCGATCGTGCGCGCCCACAGCTTACGTCCGCCGGTCCAGATCTTCATCCGCGCCAGGACATAGGAGTTGGCGAATTCGCCGACGCAAAAGGCGGTCATCGATGCAAGCACGATGCGCCAGCTGTTGCCGAACACGAATTCATAGCTCGCTTGCCCCGGCCAGCCCTCGGCCGGCGGCAGCGACACGACGACCCATGCCATGAACGCCATGAAGGCCAGCGCGGCGAATCCCGTCCAGATCACGCGGCGCGCACGGGCATAACCGTAAACCTCGGTCAGGACGTCGCCGATGATGTAACTGATCGGGAAGAAGAGCACGCCGGCACCAAACGCCCATTGGTCGCCGTTCGGAAGGACGATGTAACTCGGCTTCGACGCGCCGATGATGTTGCTGAGCAACAGGATCGCGACGAACGCCGCCATGATGAGGTCGTAATAGCGGAAATGACGGACGGCCGACGCGGCAACGGGCGCAGGCTTGGTGAAGGCGGTCGGAGCATCGGTCATCGCATCGCTGCTTAACGTGCTTTGCGGCCGGCGCAAACCACGCTATTCGCCGCGTCCACAGACTTGTGCACGCGCCCGTAGCTCAGCTGGATAGAGCACCCGCCTTCTAAGCGGGTGGTCGCAGGTTCGAATCCTGCCGGGCGCGCCAATTTTCTTAGAACGCACCGCATTGCAACAAACTACGGGAACTATTGACTTTCGACTGCCGCTCTGGTCCTAAAATTGGTCCTAGGGGGGATTATGAAGGCAGCTTGGGAGCGAGTATCCGGACATCCGTATCTTTATCTACGTGGTACGAGATATGTTGCCAGAGTGCAGATCCCGCGGGATGTACGTGCGCAGATAGGCAAGTCTGAATTCAAGCGGTCTTTTGGCGGCGATGGCAATGTCGCGAAACGAAAATATCATGCGTTCGTCGCAGAGTGCCTTGGCGCGATAAGCGTGGCCCGCAACAGCAACGGCCGCACAATGGAGGCTCCTGATCCGGCCCCTGTTGCGATCGATCATGCGCGTATCGAAGCTGCTTGCTATGCCCATTTCAAACGCATGGCGACATCGATGCGGGGCAAGGTCGCTGATCCGGTGGGCGAGAACCCCCGTGCTCGACTGAGCAGAGCGGAGGGTTTCAAAGTCATCCTCGAAAGCCTGCTGGATGCGTTTGAACAAGATGCTTGGTATGCGGTGGCGGCCGACGCCATTTGGCTAAGCGAAGAAGTTGGTTGGGACATCGGCCGAAATCATCCGTCGTTCGAGTTTCTGTGTAGAACCTTGTTGCGAGCAAAAATACAGACTTACCGGAATGAAATTAGGTTCATTGAGGTGAACTTGGGCAGGGATGAAAATATCGATCCATTGTTCGGGCCAAAGCCACCGAAATCCTCCGCCGAAAGAAAAAGTCTTGGGAATTTGATAGACAAGTTTGTTGCCGAACGCAGTGGCAGCTGGTCCGGCTCGACCAAGAAGAATTATGTGATTATTATACGCGTGCTTGAGGAGATTTGTGGTCGCGAAACATCCGTAGCAGAAGTGGACAAGGATTTTTGCCGTAACGTCCGATCGATCCTGTCGCGCATTCCCGCAAACTATCAAAAGTTCCCAGCGACAAAAGGCCGCCCAATCGAGGATGTCATCGCCATTGGCGAAAGTCTCGACCTTCCGCTTATTGGTCCCGCAACAATTAATGGCCATCTGAACAAATTGGGCGCGGTGATTAGATTTGGGCGGGACGAAGGTTGGATTGTGGGCAATCCGATGGCCAAAGTGGAGGTGAGCGATCCGGTCCACCCGTCAGAAAAGCGTGATCCGTTCTCGGTTGATCATCTCAAGGCAATATTTGCCGCTGAGCCGTGGAACGCTCGCTATGATCCGAAAGGTGACAACCCATCTCGATACTGGGCGCCCCTCATTAGCCTTTTCACAGGCGCTAGGCTGACGGAAATCTGTGGTCAGTTAGTCGATGAAATGATCGAGGTTGAAGGCGTTTTCGCATTCAACTTTGCTCATCGACCTAGCGACAGGAGCATAAAGGGAGGAAAGAGCCGGATTGTGCCTGTGCATCAGCGTCTGCTGGAACTCGGATTTTGGGATTTCGTTGTCGAGGCTCGTAAGAACGGTCGCAGCCAACTTTTCCCTGATGTGAAGCGCGATCGTCTTGGAAAATGGGGAGACGGAACATCGAAATGGTTCTCGCGAAAAGTCCGCAGTGTCAAACGGCGTTCAAACGGGACCCCCGATCGGCGTCGAAGAAGGACCCCCTTGCGGATATGATGGGGGTTTGTTGAGGTGAGCCTTGCGCTGCGTGCGGCGGAGGTCGGGCGTAGCCCGACCGGAGGCGCACGCAGCGCAAGATAGATTTTTGAAGGCGGCGAAGGTGGCGGTCAGCTGCGGTTTTTGAAGCGCCAGCTATCGTTGCCCGTCTCGACGATATCGCAGTGGTGGGTGACGCGGTCGAGCAGCGCCGTGGTCATCTTGGGATCGCCGAAGACGGTAGGCCACTCGCCGAACGCGAGGTTCGTGGTGATGATGACGCTGGTGCGCTCATAAAGCTTGCTGATGAGGTGGAACAGCAACTGCCCTCCCGAGCGTGCGAACGGCAGATATCCAAGCTCGTCGAGCACGATCAGGTCGAGCCGCGACAGCTGCGCCGCCAGGGTCCCGCCCTTGCCGATCCGGGTCTCCTCTTCGAGGCGTGTCACCAGATCGACGGTGTTGAAGTAGCGGGCGCGAGCGCCTCTTCGCACGACATTGGCGGTGATCGCGATGGCAAGGTGGGTCTTCCCCGTCCCCGTGCCGCCGACAAGCACGATATTGCGCCGGGATGGCAGGAAGGAGCCATCATGAAGGGACCGGATCATCTCCTCATTGATCGGAGTGCCGTCGAAGCTGAACCGCTCCAGATCCTTCACCACGGGTAGCCTGGCCGCCGTCATGCGATAACGGATCGAGGCTGCATCCCGGTGGGTCGCTTCAGCGCGGAGCAGGTCGGTCAGTATCTCCATAATGGTGCGCTTGCGTTGGAGGCCGGTGGTGACGGCCTCGTCGAACGCCGCAGCCATACCCTTGAGGCCAAGGCCACGCATCGTATCGATCATATCATGCCGCTGCATCATAGCCTCGCAGCAGATCATAGCGAGCGCAGTCGGCAACCGGAGGATGGCGCAGCATCCGGTCTTCCGAGGTGACGATGCTATGGGGCGTCGCCGGCTCGCTGTGCCGCGAGAGGATGTTGAGGATCAGCTCGTCGCTGGCCGTTCCGGTCGCCAGCGCTTCGCGCGTGGCAGCTTCGACCAACTCCAGACCATCGGTGAGCACCGCCGAGAGGACCCGCACGAACCTGCGATCTGCTTCGTCCCCGACGCCCAACCTTCGCCGTAATCGATGCAGCGCGGGCGGCAGATCCCAGTCCTGGAACGGCGCGCCATTACGGAGCGCGCCGGGCTTGTGCGCGAGGACCGGCAGATAATGCCAAGGATCGTAAATGGTGCGGTTCCGACCGAAGTGGCGCTCATGCTCCCCGACGATCTCTTCGCCGCAACGGATGACGATACGATCGGCATAGGCACGCACCTGCACGGTCCGGCGCGCGGCCGTCGACATGACCGAGTAGCGGTTCCGATCAAAGCTGATGAGGCAGGTTCCGGTGACGGCGTGCTCGCTCTCATGGAAGCCGTCGAACGGTGCCAGGATCGGCTGCAGGGCCGGTCGTTCCATCTCCAGCGCCTCGGCGACGGTGATGTCGCTGCGCTCGGGATGGGCGTGATGCTCGGCCCAGCGTCGGCACTCCGCCTCCAGCCACCCGTTGAGCTCGGCTAGGCTGGCGAACCGAAGCCGCGGCTGGAAGAAGCGGCCCCGGATCGTCTGGACTTGCTGCTCAACCTGGCCCTTCTCCCATCCCGCTGCTGGTGAGCAGGCCGTCGGCTCGACCATGTAATGATCGGTCATGATCAGGAAGCGGCGGTTGAACACGCGCTCCTTACCGGCGAACACGCTCGTCACCGCCGTCTTCATATTATCGTAGATACCGCGCCGGGGCACGCCGCCGAAGAAAGCGAACGCCCGAGCATGAGCATCGAACAGCATCTCCTGGCTCTCACGCGGATAGGCCCGGACGTAAGGTGTGCGCGATGCGCAGAGACGAGCGTGCGCAACCTTTACCCGCATCGGCTTGCCGGCGATCTCTACATCCTCGTGGCTCCAGTCGAACTGATAAGCCTCGCCAGGATGGAAGGTCATCGGGATGAAGGCCGGAGCACCTTCGCCCGCATCCTTCCGGCGCGTCACACGCCAGCGCGCCGCATAGCGGCGCACCGCATCATAAGAACCTTCGAACCCTTCGCGCGCAAGCAGATCATGGATACGCGTCATCCGCAGCCGGTCGCGGCGACCTCGCGCCTCGTTCTCCTCGAGAAGCACATCGAGCCGTTCCTGATAGGGGCCAATCCGCGGTAAAGGCTGGACTGTGCGCTGGTAGTTGAACACCGCCTCCGGCGACCGGATCGCCTTCCGGACCACCTTGCGCGATAACCGAAGATCACGGGCGATCGCCTTGATCGCCTTCCCAGACGCATGCTCACGCCGAATCCGAACCACTGTCTCCACTACCAACATCCCGTTCTCGCCAACTGATCAAACCAGTCAGCCGCCTAAATCCTCGGGATGAAGGGGTCCTTTTTACACGCCGATCACCCCCCGACGGGGGTGCCTATTGCACGCTGATCCTCAACGATGACCTCGATACGCTCGCTGAAGAAGCACGCATTATCGGTTTTGATACCGTCATCATGCCGCTTTTCGTCACGCCGCCGCATCTGCCGATGAAGCTCGATCCCGGTGAGGATGTCCGCAAGATGGTGAGCGGCGTCACCGCGCGCATGACCGAAGGCGACTGGCGTTGGACTGCCGACTATATGAATGACAAGGGCGCGAAGCTGAAGGCGCGCGGGCTTCGCTTCGGCTTTCATAACCACAGCAACGAATTCATCCCGCTCGGCGAGGGGACCGCGATGGACTTTCTCGTCGCGCATACCGACCCCGCGCTCGTTTCGTTTCAGCTTGATTGCGGTTGGGCCGTGGCGGCGGGGGTGGACCCGGCCGATTTCATCCGGCGCCACAAGGGGCGGGTCAGCGCATTGCACGTCAAGGACGTGGCGGCGACGAACGAGCCCAACGTGCTGCTCCAAATGGATCCGGCCGAGGTCGGGCGCGGTATCATCGACTGGCCGAAGCTGCTCGCCGCCGCGCACACCGCTGGAATCGAACGTTTCTTCGTCGAACAGGAAGCGCCTTACACGCGTCCCGCACTCGAATCGTTGCGCGACAATTTTGCCTATCTGTCAGGCGTAGCGGGATGATGCGCTGCGCGCTTCTTCTCGCGATGCTGGCTGGCGCGTCGACCGCTTCGGCGCAGACGTTACCGGTGGGGATGGTCGCAAACCCCTGCGAAGGCCTGACGCCGCAAATCCCTGAACCAGTGAAGGCCTATATCCATACGATCTCGGCGCTTGCCCAGACCGCGACGATTCCGCCGCCCCCGCCTGAGCTTGCTGCCTATCGCCAAGCCAATCTTGAGGCGCGCAAGAATGATTGGGCCGATCTTTGTCGCTACCGCGCCGACAATGCGCGGCTGCTTGCGCTGCCAGCCTCCGGTCGCCGAGTCGTCTTCATGGGCGATTCGATTACCCAGAATTGGGGGCTCGACGATCCCGGCTTCTTCAGCGGCGGTATCGTGAACCGCGGCATCAGCGGGCAAACCACGCCGCAGATGCTGCTGCGCTTCCAGGCCGACGTCGTCGCGTTGAGGCCAAAGCTGGTTCACATCATGGCCGGCACCAACGATATCGCGGGCAACAGCGGGCCGAACGCGGTCGAGGATTACAAGAACAACATCCGCGCGATGGTAACGCTCGCCAAGGCGAACGGCATCAAGGTCGTCCTGGCTTCCATCCCGCCGGCGGCGCGCTTCGCATGGAAACCCGAGCTTCAGCCCGCGCCGCGGGTCGCCGAGCTCAATGCGTGGCTAAAGGCATATGCCGCGGCCGAGAAGCTCGGATATCTCGATTATCATGGTTCGCTCACGACGCGCGACGGCGCCCTGCAGCCCATGTTGACCTTCGATGGCATCCACCCCAATCACGCCGGCTATCAGGTCATGGCGCCGCTCGCCAGGCGGGCGCTTGCGGCACACGAATAGGCTTCAGTGGCGGGCGGGAAGCGCAGCGACGATGTCGACAGGCGCGATCGGCGGCATGGTGCGGACCGTCACGCCGTCCCGCTGCGCGAGGCGATCTATCTTCGTGATCGCGGCAGGGACGTCGTCCATCAGCCGCGGGAGCGGCACGAACGGGCCGTCTAGCGGGCGCAGGAAATTGTCCCAATGCGTCGGGATCACCAGCTGTGCGCCGGTCGCCTGGACCGTCTCGCGCCAATAGCGGTCCACGAAACTGGCTGGCTGAGCGCCGAGCCCGCCGATTGCGAGGAAGACAATGTCCGCTTTCACCCCGCGATACATGCCCGGCAGAAAATTGGCGCTGGCGTGGACCAGAATGCGCAGCCCCCTATGTTCGACCAGATATGCGTAGGTTCCACCATTTTTATAATCTTGTGCGGTCGCGGGCGGATGGATTGGTCCCGTGATCACACCGGGAATGCGGTCGCCCGGTGAATGAAGCGATCGAAAGACGGTGACGCGAAAATCGCCGGCGTTGAAGCTCTCGCCCGGCTTGACCAGCCGTGTACGTTCGGCGGCGACGCCGCCACCGAATGCGATCTGTTGCGTCGAAGGCGAGCCGACGATTGTTGCGCCTGTTCGCCGTGCGATCGCAGCAGCGTCGAGGCTGTGATCGTAATGCGAATGGGTAACGAACAGCAGGTCGATCTTGCCGACCCTCGCGCGCGTCAGCGCGTCATCGATCCGAGTGGCGTCGGGGCTGATCGTACCGAACAGCACATCGCGCATGCCCGGGCGCGACAGAAACGCATCGATCATCACGGCATGGTCGCCGTCTCGCAGGAGCAGGGTGGTCGCGCCAAAGAACTGCGCCCGCAATGCCGACGACGGCGACATTGCGACGGGCAGTTGCCGCGATACCGGTGGTGCGTCGGGGCTTCCGAGCTGCCACGCAATCCAGCCCGAGCCGCCGGCCATCAGCGTGGCGACGACGATCAGAAGCGATTTGACATATCGCCGCATCAACGATGCGCCCTCAGCTGGCGCTTAACGGAGGGATGATGCGCAAATCTCGTCACGCTCTTTGCATATCCCATTTTCTGCGCGGCACAACAATCGCATGGAGTGGTCTGGCTGTCGGAAGTGGCCCGGAAACGGGCGGCAAAGCGCCCGTGCCGATCGGCAAAGCCGGTTCTGTTCAGGATGACGGATTAGGCTGTCAGCCAGGATGAAGAGGGCTGCATCCGGGGTCACGGGAACCCGAGACATTCTCCGTTTCGTCGAGGCGCACCGGATGTTTCACTTGGTGGCGCTTTTGTTCAGCTCGGCATCGATCTCGCGGATCTTCGCGAGGAACCTCGGGTCGCGGATCGTGCCATATTTCTGCGCGAAGGCGCTTTCGGGCATCCCGTCCTCGAGGCGCATCAGGCTGGCCGGCACAATATCGTTCGTGCCGATCTTCGACATTTTGGCAGCCATCGATCGCGCGCGGTCCGGATCCATTGCCGCCTGCGCCATCAAAAAGCCCGACCGGTCTGCCGCGAGGTCGAGGAAGGAAAATCCGGTTGGATCGCCCTCGGCAAATTGCGACAATTTCGAAACGCTGTCCGAAAGCTCTTTCCATTCGCCCATCGCCTGGCTGAACCGCGCGCCGGCCGTTACCGCCAGCGCTGCGGACAGCGCCCAATGTTTGGACAGGTCGAAGCGCCCGTTGAGTTTCAGCGCGAAAGGTCCCTTGGCGCAGTCCCTGGTGTCTTCGTCGACCAGCCCGGCGAGCTCGCCGACCCGCGGCGAGACGGTGAACATGGCAAGGGCGACGAAGGCGGCCCGATTGGACGCCACGGTCGCGGTGTCGGCGCTTTCGGCCGGGAACGCTCTTTGCACGGCTATCGCCAGATCGTCGGTCGGCTTTTTGGTCTGCAAGGCTGTCAGTCGGCAATAGACCTTGATGACGGTCGCGCCATCAAGGCCGCCGCGAGCGCCAGCGAACTGGTCAACGATGCCGCTTTTGAGCGGCAAATGGACTTTGGCTATGGCCTCGTCGCCCTTGATTTCGGAGCTTTGAACCAGCGTGTCGAGCGGCGGGACATTCGCGCCGCGCAGATTGATTGCCAGCCGCACGCCTTCGAGCAAAAAGCGGCTGATACCCGCCGGGAACGACACCGATCCCACCGTCAGATAGACTTTGGGAAATCCCGTCTTGCTTCCCTGGCTGACCAGGCGGGCGTTGAGCCACCGGCCGAAGAACAGCCTGTGGCTTCCCGCCACATTCAGCGTCTTGCCGTCGATCCTGACCAGCAGGCGATCCGGTTTGAATCCGTCGCTCGCCAACGTGCCGACGGCGGCCAGTTGCTCGCGCGTCAGGCGTATCTCGACCGCCTGCTTGCCTGGCAGGCGTTGCGTGCGCGCCGCGCCGATCGCCTGCTTGATCGCGCTGGCCTGCTCGGCTCCGGGCGGGCCGGGCTGCGCGACCAGCGGATGCCGGTCGGTGAACAGGAGCGTGAGGGCCAGGACCACCAGCATGATCGCGGCCAGCCATCGGACAAGCCGGCGTCTCGAGCGCCGCTTGTCGGGTATCCGCGATGATCGCCGTTTCAAAATGTCCGGCACCTTTTCGCGTCAGCCTGAGCCGTGACTCTAGGTCGCCTCCCGAGCAAATTCAACGCTCAAGGGGGAATCCGCAAGGGACCAAGGCCAATCGTCGCAACAGATCGGCAAAACGCCGACGGATGCCGAAATCGTCCCGAAGCGTCAGGCTGGGGGTTCCAGTTCGATCCGCTTCAGCTTTCGCGCCTTCTGCTCATGCTTGACCGCGGCCTCGCGTAACCGCAGCGCCAGGAACGGGTCGTCGGTCGCGTTCGCCTTCAGCCGCGCGACGCGCGCAAGCTGCTCATAATAGATGGAGTCGCGAATCTGGTCCATTCGGGGACAGGTATCACGATGCTGTCATAAAGGGGCTAGCGCAATTCCGCCGATCTTTTCCCGAATCGGGGCAGATCGGCGCGCATCGCGTGTGATCGAAATTTTCGATCAAAGAGGCGGATATTTTCGCTTTTCGCACTGCAACATATATGGCTAGGGGGAGCGTCCAACAACAAAAGGAACTCTCCCGCATGTCCGTTCTGAACACGATCATCAAACCCTTTAACGCGACCGCATACAAGGACGGCAAGTTCGTCGATGTCAGCGACGAGAGCGTCAAGGGCAAGTGGGCGGTCTTCTTCTTCTATCCGGCCGACTTCACGTTCGTCTGCCCGACCGAACTCGAGGATCTGGCCGACATCTATCCGACGCTCCAGAAGATGGACGTCGAGGTTTATGCCGTGTCGACCGACACGCATTTCAGCCACAAGGCCTGGCACGACACCTCGCCGGCGATCGGCAAGATCAACTATTATATGGTCGGCGACCAGAACCACGCGCTGTCGAACAATTTCGACGTTCTGCGTCCGGGCGTCGGCCTTGCCGACCGCGGCACCTTCGTCCTCGATCCCAACGGCGAAATCCAGCTGCTCGAAATTACCCCCGAGGGTGTGGGCCGCAACGCCGCCGAACTGCTGCGCAAGATCAAGGCGCTGCAATATTGGGTCAGCCACCCGGGCGAAGTGTGCCCCGCGAAGTGGGAAGAGGGCGCCGAGACGCTGGCGCCTTCGCTCGATCTCGTCGGCAAGATCTGAGCGATCGTAGAATGCCGCGTGCCCTTGCAAAGGCACGCGGCAAATTGACACGCGTCATTGCGAGCGAAGCGAAGCAATCCCCAGCCTGAAACCTAGCACAAGGCCGATGACTGGGGATTGCCGCGTCGCTTCGCTCCTCGCAATGACGATCCCGATACAAGCAGGATCTCTCCCCATGCTCGACGTCAATCTGAAGCAACAGCTTCAAGGCCTCCTCACGAATCTTCGTGAGCCGATCGAACTGCTCTCGTCGCCGGGCGACGGGCCGAAGTCGGCCGAGTTGGTGGATCTGCTCGACGATATCGCCGCGCTGTCGGACATGGTCAGCGTGTCGCAGACCGACGACGACGTGCGCCGCCCCAGCTTCCTGATCCGACGCGTCGGCGATCCGGACGTGGCCGTTCGCTTCGCCGGCATCCCGATGGGGCATGAATTTACCTCGCTCGTCCTCGCGCTGCTGCAGGTCGGGGGCCATCCCCCCAAGACCGCGCCCGAGCTCCTCGAACAGATTGCCGCGCTCGATGGCCCCTTTCACTTCGAAACCTATTTCTCGCTGTCGTGTCAGAATTGCCCCGACATCGTGCAGGCTTTGAACCTGATGAGCGTGATCAACCCGCGCATCACCCACACCGCGATCGATGGCGGACTGTTCCAGGCCGAGGTCGAGGATCGCAAGATCATGGCGGTGCCGACGATCTTCCTGAACGGCGAGAATTTCGGCCAGGGCCGGATGGAACTCGAACAGATTCTCGCGAAGCTCGACAGCGGCGCCGATGCGAAGGCGGCGGAGAAGATCGCCGCGAAGGACGCGTTCGATGTGCTCGTCGTCGGCGGCGGTCCCGCTGGCGCCGCGGCCGCCATCTATGCGGCGCGCAAGGGCATCCGCACCGGCATCGCCGCCGAGCGCTTCGGCGGGCAGGTGCTCGATACGATGGCGATCGAAAATTTCATCTCGGTCCAGCACACCGAAGGCCCGAAGCTGGTCGCGCAGCTTGAGCAGCACGTCAAAGACTATGACGTCGACATCATGAACCTCCAGCGCGCCGAAAAGCTTATCCCGGCGAAGTTCGAAGGCGGTCTCCACGAGGTAAGGCTTGCCAACGGCGCGTCGCTGAAAGCGCGCACCGTCATCCTGTCGACCGGCGCGCGCTGGCGCCAACTCGGCGTGCCGGGCGAAGATCGATATCGCAACAAGGGCGTCGCTTACTGCCCGCACTGCGACGGCCCGCTCTACAAGGGCAAGCGCGTGGCGGTGGTCGGCGGCGGCAACAGCGGCGTCGAGGCGGCGATCGACCTGGCCGGCCTCGTCGCGCATGTCACGCTGATCGAATATGACAGCGAACTGCGCGCCGACGCGGTGCTTCAGCGCAAGCTCGCGAGCCTGCCGAACGTCCGGATCGTCACGTCGGCGCTGACCACCGAAATCCTCGGCGACGGCGAAAAGGTCACCGGCCTCGGCTACAAGGATCGCAGCAGGGATGCCGATCATCAGATCGAACTCGAAGGCGTGTTCGTCCAGATCGGCCTCGTCCCCAACACCGAATGGCTGAAGGACAGCGTCACTCTGTCGCGGCACGGCGAGATCGAAGTCGACCACCGCGGCCAGACGAGCCAGGCGGGCATCTTTGCCGCGGGCGACTGCACGACCGTGCCGTACAAGCAGATCGTGATCGCGATGGGCGACGGATCGAAAGCGGCGCTGTCGGCCTTCGACTATATGATCCGCCTGCCCGCGGAAGCCGAAGCGGCCTGATTGCTGCATTTCGTCATGCCGGACTTGATCCGGCATCCATTTGCGGCGCAAGCTCGGATGGACCCCGGATCAAGTCCGGGGTGACGAGGTTTTATGTCTGAAAAGAAGAACCCGCCCGCGCCGATCCCGCTCTGCCGGTTCGAGGAGCTGGCCGAGCGCGAGAACCGGTTGCGCGAGGAAGCTTCGCGCAAGCCGAAGAAGCGGCCAGGAAAAGTCGATTAGGCGGGCGGCGCGACGGGCCGCTTCGTGTCCAGCCACGCGGCCAGCTTCGCCACATCATCGTCGCTGAACAGCAGCCCCAGCTTGCTGCGCCGCCACAGGATATCCTCGACATCGCGCGCCCATTCGCGCGACATCATCCATTCGACCTCGGCGGCGCAAAGGCCGTGCGCAATCTCTCCGCCCAGCGCGTCCCATCCGTCGGCTTCGCCCAGCCACTGGCGCGCGTCGGTGCCATAGGCTTTGACGATGCGGTCGACCGTCGCGCCGGTCAGGAAAGGATGGGCGAGCTTATACCCGGCCCTCAGTGCTGCGGCGCCGTCGATCGGGAAATCGCCGCCCGGAAGCGGGGCCTTGGCGGTCCAGCGCTTGCCCTTCAGCGCGGGAATATGGCCCGCGAGTTCGTCGACCGCATGCTCGGCGACATGGCGATAGCTGGTGATCTTGCCGCCATAGATGGTGAGGAGCGGCGCGCCTTCCTCCAGGTCCAGGTCGATGCGATAGCCGCGTGTCGCCGATTCGGGGCGCCCCGATCCATCCTCGATCAGCGGGCGCACGCCCGAATAGGTCCAGACGACGTCGGCGGCGGTGATCGGCGCGCTGAAATATTGGCTCGCCCCTTCGCACAGATAGTCGATCTCGTCGGCGCTCGCATGGACGTCGCTCAGCGGGCCGTCATGGTCGAGGTCGGTGGTGCCGATCAGCGTGAAGTCGCGCTCATACGGGATGGCGAAGAAGATGCGCCCGTCGGGGAGCTGGAAGAAATAGGCATAGTCATGTGCAAACTGCTTGCGCACGACGATGTGCGATCCGCGCACCAGTCGCATCTGATAGTCGGGCGGTGCCGAGGCGCGGGCGAGCAGGTCGAGCACGGCGGGCCCTGCCGCGTTGACCAGGCTCTTGCCTGTAAAGCGATAGCTGTGTCCGCGATCGTCGCTCGCCTCGACGATCCATTGCCCGTCCTCGACGCGCATCAGCTCGGCGCGCGTGTGCGTCTTGACCCGCGCCCCCTTGTCGGCGGCGTCGCGCGCGTTCAGCAGCACCAGCCGTGCATCGTCGACCCAGCCGTCCGAATATTCGAACGCTTTCGCATATTTCGGCTGCAACGGTTCGCCCGCGACATGGCGCTTCAGGTCGATCGAGCGCGTCGCGGGCAGTTTCTTGCGGCCCCCGATATGGTCGTACAGGAACAGCCCGAGCCGCAGCAGCCAGCGCGGCCGCAGGCCGTTGCGATAGGGCAGGACAAAGCGCAGCGGCCAGATGATGTGCGGCGCGATGCTCCACAGCGTCTCGCGTTCCTTCAGCGCCTCGCGCACCAGACCGAACTCATAATGTTCAAGATAGCGCAGCCCGCCGTGAATCAGCTTGGTCGACGCCGACGAGGTGCCGCGCGCCAGGTCGCCGGCTTCGAGCAACAGCACGCGCGCACCGCGCCCCGCGGCGTCGCGCGCGACGCCGGCGCCATTGACACCGCCGCCGACGACGATGACATCATAGGGGTGGGCGCTGTCGGGCATGGCCGCTCCCTAGGCCAGACGCAGGGATTTTGCCAAGGGGCGACATCGTATGTGGCCTACGTATGCGCGTTGCATTCGCGGGGCGCATCCTCCAATTCCTCCATGCTATCCAAGGGGACGAGTGTGAGCGTGAAAGTCGAAACCCTGATCCTGTTCGGCGCGACGGGCGACCTGGCGCAGCGCATGCTTTTTCCCTCGCTCTACAACCTCCATGTCGACGGGCTGCTGGCCGAGGGTCTGACGATCGTCGCTTCGGGGCGCTCGAAAATGGACCGCGCGGCGTGTCATGCGCTGGTGCGCGACGCGCTGGCCGACAATCTCGCCGCCGACCGGCTCGATGATGGCCAGATCGCCAGCTTCCTGGGCCGCATCGACTATTGTCCGGTCGATGCGGGGGCGGGCACCGGCTATGACGGTCTCGCTGTTCAGCTCGGCGACCGGCTCGGCCGACCGATCGGCGCCTATCTGTCGACTCCGCCGTCGATGTTCGGGCCGATCGCACAGGGGCTGAAGGCCGCAGGCATCGCCTGCGCCGAGTGCCGCATCGCGATGGAAAAGCCGATCGGGCAGGATCTTGCGTCATCGCGCGAGGTCAATGCGCAGGTCGGGGACGCCTTTGCCGAGGACCATGTGTTCCGCATCGACCATTATCTCGGCAAGGAAACGGTCCAGAATCTGCTCGCGCTGCGCTTTGCCAACATGCTGTTCGAGCCGCTTTGGAATGCGCAGGCGATCGACCATGTCCAGATCACGGTCGCCGAAACCGTCGGGCTGGAAGGCCGCGTTTCCTATTATGACGGCGTCGGCGCGCTGAAGGACATGGTGCAGAACCATATGCTCCAGCTGCTCGCGATCATCGCGATGGAACCGCCCGCGAGCGTCTCGTCGACCGCGGTGCGCGACGAAAAGGTGAAACTGCTCCGCAGCTTGCGCAAGATGAACGCTGCCGACGTCAAGGCGCACAGCGTGAAGGGCCAGTATAGCAGCGGCGCGGTCAACGGCGGTGCCGTGGCGGGCTATGCCGACGAGCTGGGCCAGCCGTCGAACACCGAGACGTTCGTCGCGATCAAGGCGTTCATCGACAATTGGCGCTGGAAGGGCGTGCCCTTTTACCTGCGCACCGGCAAGCGCATGCCCGAGCGCAAGTCCGAAGTGCTGATCCAGTTCAAGCCCGTGCCGCACAATATCTTCGCGCGCGTCGGCGGGGGCAAGCTCGATGCGAACAGCATGATCATCAACCTGCAGCCCGAGGAGAATATCCGGGTCAAGGTGATGGCGAAGCAGCCTGGGCTCGACCGGGACGGCGTGAAGCTGAAGGAAGTGACGATGGACGTCTCGCTTTCGCACAGCTTTGCCGGCGAGCGGCGGCGGATCGCCTATGAACGCCTGCTGCTGGATTTCATCGAGGGCGACCAGACCCTGTTCGTGCGCCGCGACGAGGTCGAGGCGCAATGGCAGTGGATCGATTCGATCCGCGATGCCTGGGCCGAAGTCGACATGGCGCCACAGAGCTACACCGCGGGAAGCTGGGGCCCGTCGAGCGCAATCGCGCTGATCGAGCGCGACGGAGCGAGCTGGCATGATTGAAGCAACACAGCCCCTCTCCCCTTGCGGGAGAGGGTTGCGCAGACTTGGCAGCTTGCTGCCTAGTCGAAGCTGGGTGAGGGGTATGCGGTCGCAATGCGACCGCGCGAACCTCTCGCCCGCAACCCCTCATCCAAGTGCGCCTAATCGCTCCGCGATAAGGCTCCCTATCCTTCTCCCGCAAGGGGAGAAGGGAAGAGATATGTCATGACCACTCTCCATCCCACCATCGCCGCCGTCACCGACCGCATCATCGCGCGCAGCAAGCCCCGCCGCGCCGCCTATCTCGACCTGATGGACCGCCAGCGCGACGCCGGGACGAACCGCGGCAATCTGTCGTGCGGCAATCTCGCGCACGGCTTTGCGGCATCGGGCGAAGACAAGCCCGCGATCCGCTCGGGTGCCGAAATGAATATCGGCATCGTCACCAGCTACAACGACATGCTTTCGGCGCATCAGCCCTATGGCCGCTATCCCGAACAGATCAAATTGTTCGCGCGCGAAGTCGGTGCCACGGCGCAGGTCGCGGGCGGCGTTCCCGCGATGTGCGACGGCGTGACGCAGGGGCAGGCGGGCATGGACCTGTCGTTGTTCAGCCGCGATACCATTGCGCAGGGCACGGTGATCGCGCTCAGCCATGCGATGTTCGAAAGCGTGCTGCTCCTCGGCATTTGTGACAAGATCGTTCCGGGCCTGCTGATCGGCGCGCTGCGCTTCGGGCATCTGCCGCAGATATTGATCCCGGCGGGGCCGATGCCCTCGGGCCTTGCGAACAAGGAAAAGCAGCGCATCCGTCAGCTTTATGCCGAGGGCAAGGCGACCCGCGACGAACTGCTCGAGGTCGAGGCGGCAAGCTATCATGGAGCGGGCACCTGTACCTTCTACGGCACCGCGAACAGCAACCAGATGATGATGGAACTGATGGGGCTGCATATTCCCGGCAGCGCCTTCACCAACCCCGGCACCAAGCTGCGCCAGGAACTGACGCGCGCCGCAACGCACCGGATTGCCGCGATCGGCTGGGACGGCGACGATTATCGCCCGCTGGCGCGCTGCATCGACGAAAAGGCGATCGTCAACGCCGCGATCGGCCTGCTCGCGACCGGCGGGTCGACGAACCACGCGATCCATCTGCCCGCGATCGCGCGCGCGGCGGGGATCGTCATCGACTGGCAGGATTTCGACGAGCTCAGCCATGCGGTGCCGCTGCTGGCGCGTGTCTATCCGAACGGGGCGGGCGATGTGAACAATTTCCATGCTGCGGGCGGCATCGGTTATGTCGTGCGCGAACTGCTCGGCGCGGGGCTGTTGCACGGCGATGTCCTGACCGTCGGCGGCACGATGGCCGATTATAGTTATGAGCCGGTTCTTGAAGATGCGCTCGCATGGCGGCCTGCTCCCGAAATCTCGCGCGACGACACCATGCTGCGCCCGGTCGCCGCGCCTTTCTCGCCCGACGGCGGGATGCGCCTGCTCGCGGGCAATCTCGGCCGCGCGATCATCAAGACCAGCGCCGTGGCCAAGGATCGCTGGACGATCGAGGCGCCGTGCCGGATCTTCGACGATCAGAATCAGGTGCTCGCCGCGTTCAAGGCTGGCGAACTCGACCGCGACGTGGTCGTCGTGGTCCGCTTCCAGGGCCCGCGCGCCAACGGCATGCCCGAATTGCACAAGCTCACTCCGGCGCTCGGCGTGCTGCAGGACAAGGGCTTTCGCGTCGCGCTCCTCACCGACGGCCGCATGTCGGGCGCCAGCGGCAAGGTGCCTGCGGTGATCCACCTCTCGCCCGAGGCGTTGCCCGGCCTCGATGGGGTGAGCGGACCGCTCGCCTATTTGCAGGATGGCGACGTCGTCCGCGTCTGCGCGGTCAACGGCGAAGTCGCGGCGCGCGTCGACGAAGTGATCTGGGCGGCGCGCACCGCCGCCGTCGCGCCGCCGCCGGCCCTCGGCGTCGGGCGCGAGCTGTTCGCCCTGTTCCGCCACCATGCCGACGAAGCCGAAAAGGGCGGGTCGGCGGTGCTCGCGGCGATGGAGGCGGTTACGGGATAGCCGCCAAATCCGTTCGTGCTGAGCGTGTCGAAGCACCGTCCTTCTTTTCGCGACGTCGAGAAAAGAACGGCCCTGCGACAGGCTCGGGGCGAACGGGGTCTGATATTTCGAACGGAGTGAAAAATGACCGACCAGTCCATCGACCAGATCATGCGCCTCGCGCCCGTCATCCCGGTGATCGTCATCGACCGGGTCGAGGATGCGGTGCCGATGGCCGAGGCGCTCGTCGCGGGCGGCCTGCCCGTGCTCGAGGTGACCTTGCGAACGCCCGCCGCGCTCGATGCGTTGACTGCCATGAAGGCGGTCAAGGGCGCGGTCGTCGGGGCGGGGACGGTGCTCGATCCAGCCATGCTCAGCGCCGCGATCCACGCGGGCGCCGAATTCATCGTCTCGCCCGGCCTGACCGAAAATCTCGGCAAGGCGGCGGTGGCGAGCGGCATTCCGTTCCTGCCCGGCACCGCGAACGCCGGCGACATCATGCGCGGCATGGACCTCGGCCTCTCGCGCTTCAAATTCTTCCCTGCGGCGACGAGCGGCGGCATTCCGGCGCTGAAGGCGCTGGCGGGACCGTTCGGGCAAGCGCGCTTCTGCCCGACCGGCGGCATCAGCCTGGCGACCGCGCCCGACTGGCTCGCGCTCGACGCGGTGCTGTGCGTCGGCGGCAGCTGGGTCGTTCCGTCGGGCCCGCTCGATCCGGCCCGGATCGAGGCACTTGCGCGCGAGGCATCGGCGCTACCCCGTTAGTCGTCATCCCGGCGAAGGCCGGGATCTCACCCTCTCGTTCATGCTCACTGGCGAGACCCCGGCCTTCGCCGGGGTGACGAACAGACGACAGGCATCGGCGCTTTGCCGCCATTGATAAACGCCATCTTTACTGCCATCGTGCAGGGGAAGGCGGCAATATAGTCGCTGGTGGGGAGATGCGCGTGCCAAGGCCGCAGCCACATTTGGAAGAAGTTCTTGCGTCCGAACCCGGATCGCACATTGCCGCGCTCTTCGATTTCGACGGCACGATCATATCGGGCTATTCCGCGACCGCGATGCTGCGCGAGAAATTCCAGCGCCGCGAAATGTCGATGGAAGAGATTGCAGAGACGGCGCAGGTCGTCGCGCAGCACAGCCTCGGCCAGATCGGTTTCTCGGGCCTGATGTCCGGCGCCGCCAAGTTCATGAAGGGCGTCGACGAGGAAAGCTTCATCGCGTTCGGCGAGGAGCTGTACAAGAAGCATATCGCGCGCAAAATCTACCCGGAAACCCGCGCGATCATCGAGGCGCATCAGGCGAAGGGGCATCGCGTCGCCATCATCTCGTCGGCGACGATCTATCAGATCGAACCGACCGCACGCGACCTTGGCATCACCGACATCAAATGCTCGGCCTATGAGATCGAGGATGGCGTGTTCACCGGAGAGATCATCCGGCCGCTGTGCTTCGGCGAGGGCAAGGTGCTCGCCGCCGAGGAGCTGGCCGCAGAATATGGCCTCGATCTCGACCAGAGCTTTTTCTATTCGGACAGCGACGACGACATCGAGTTGCTCGACCGTGTCGGCAAGCCGCGCCCGCTCAATCCGAACATGAAATTGAAGGGCATTGCCGACGAGCGCAACTGGCCGGTTCAGCGCTTCGGCAGCCGCGGCACGCCGTCGTGGATCGACTATACGCGCACCATCTATGCCACCGGCTCGCTCGTCGGGGCCTTCGCCGCGGGCCTGCCGATCTGGGCGTTGACCCGCTCGCAGCGCGAGGCGGCGAATTTCTCGATCGGGCTGTTCGGCGATTTCGCGACCGCGATCACCGGCGTCGAGCTCGAGGTCGAGGACGAGCGCCACCTCTGGTCGTCGCGCCCGTGCATCTTCATCTTCAACCACCAGAGCAAGGCGGATGTGATGATCCTCGCCAAGCTCATCCGCCGCGACATGGGCGGGGTGGGGAAGAAGGAAATCAAGGATATCCCCATCCTCGGCAAGCTGATGGAATGGGGCGGCACCGTCTTCGTCGACCGCGCCGACGGCAAGAGCGCGATCAAGGCGATGGAGCCGCTGGTCGACGCGATCAAGCATGAGGGCAAGTCGATCTGCATCTCGCCCGAAGGGACGCGGACGCTGACGCCGAAGCTCGCGCCGTTCAAGAAGGGCGCCTTCCATCTGGCGATGCAGGCGGGGGTGCCGATCGTCCCGATCGTGATCCACAACGCCACCGACGTCGCGCCGAAGAATGAATTCGTGATGCGCCCCGCGACGGTGCGCGTCACCGTGCTGCCGCCGGTCGACACGTCGAAGTGGAGCGTCAGGACGCTGAACAATCATGTCCGCGACGTGCGGAATATGTTCCTGCGGACGCTCGGCCAGCCCGAGGAGAGCGTGGCCGAGGCGGTAGCGAAGGAAGAGGCGCCGCCGGTCGAGAAGCCGCCGGTCGAAAAGCCGGCGCCCCAGAAGACTGCGCCCAAGAAGGCTGCGGCGAAAAAAGCCGAACCCAAAAAGGCAGCGCCCAAGAAAAAAGCCTCGACGAAAAAACCCGGCAAGGGACGGGCCGGCTAAGCGGTGGCGGACGGAACGCCCCGCACCCCGATCGTGGCGGAGGAGGCGGCCGACCGGCTCTATATCATCGACGCGCGGCACGGCGTCGAGCGCCGCATATTGCTCGACTGGATCCATTCGACGTTCAACGATTCGGGCGGCGCCAGCGAGCCGCAATGGGCCAGCCTCGATATCGAGGACGGCGATCATGCGCTGCCCGTCGACATGCTCCGCGCGCGGCTCGACGGATCGGCATCGCGGCAGGTCGTTCCGATCCGCGTGGCCTGGCGCATTCCCGGCTTCGACCGCGACCGTGCGCTCAAATTCCGCCACCTGGTGTTTGGCGACCCGCGCCATCCCGGATCGCTGCGCGCGCGGCTGATCCTGCTTCGCGACCGGCGGCGGGCGCAGGTATTGGTGGGCGAAGCGGCGACGCTCGATACGCTTCGCGACCGGTTCCGCGCGCAGACGGGCGGCGGCGACGGCGCCGGCGCCGACAGTCCCGAATTCGCGGGCTTCGTCGCGCGGCAGGCGGCGCTCGCGCTCGACGTGGCCGAACGCAGCATTCGCGGCAGCCGGTACAAGGTGCCGCGCTTCGTCGCCGATGGCCTGCGCACCAGCCCCAAATTCCGCGCTGCGCTGGCCGAACTGTCCGAAGCGACAGGACGCCCGGTCGCCGATCTTTTTCGCGAGGCGCGGCCTTTGATGAAAGAGGTCATCGCGCGTCCGTCGGCGCTCTTCCTCGACCTTCGCGCCAGGCTCGACCGGATGATGTTCGGCGGCTACGCCCCCGAAATGGAGGTCGATGCCGCCGAGCTTGCGAAGCTCCGCGCGATCCTGCGCGAACATCCGACCGCAATCCTGTTCACGCACAAAACCTATATCGACGGCGCGACGCCCAGCCGCCTGACCTATGAAAACGACATGCCGATGCTGCACAGCTTCGGCGGCGCCAATCTCGATTTTGCGGTGATGGGCGAATTCTTCCGGCGATCGGGGATGATCTTCATCCGCCGCAGCTTTCAGGACCAGCCGGTCTACAAGCTGGTGCTGCGCCATTATATCGCGTGGCTGCTCGCCAAGCGCTTTCCGCTCAGCTGGGCGTTCGAGGGGACGCGCTCGCGCCTCGGCAAGCTGATGCCGCCCAAATATGGCCTGATGAAATATGTCCTCGACGCGGCGCATGCGACGGGGACGAAGGACGTGCATTTCGTGCCCTTCGTCACCAGCTTCGACCTGATCCGCGACGTCGAGGAATATGCCGCCGAACAGACGGGGCGCAGCAAGAAGCCCGAATCGCTGAGCTGGTTCATCGGCTATATGAAAAGCCTGAAGGAGCCGTCGGGCCGCATCCGCCTCGACATCGGCAATCCGGTGGTCATCGGCCAGGCGCCGGAACCCGACGACAAACGCGCGCTGGAAAGGATCGCCTTCGCTGTCGCGGTCGAGGCGAACCGCGTCACGCCGCTCACCGTCACCTCGGTGATGTGCCTGATCCTGCTTGGGCTGGCGCCGCGCGGCGCGACCGCCGCCGAACTGCTCGCCGCGATCGCGGCGGTAACCGACTGGGCGCGCGCGCGCGGCATTCGCCTCAGCAGCGAGCTGGAAAGCAGCAACGATATGGCGCTGTCCGCCACCGTCGACACGCTCGTCGAAAGCGGACTGCTCACGCGCTATGAAGCGGGCAGCGAGAATGTCTATTCGATCGATCCGGCCAAGCATCCGATGGCGAGCTATTACCGCAACATCATTGCGCATCATTTCCTCGACCGGGCGATGATCGAGCTGGCGCTCTTTCAGCTGCGCGAAAGTGGCGAGGGCGACGCGACGGCGGCTTTCTGGGCGAAGATCGACCGCCTGCGCGATCTGTTCAAATTCGAATTTTTCTATCCGCCACGCGACGAGCACCGCGCTGCGATCGAGGCCGAACTGGCGCGCATCGACCCCGTCTGGGACCGCCGCCTTGCCAGCGGCGACCGCGGCATCGCACAGCTCCTTCGCCGCTGCCAGCCCGTCGTCGGCCATGCGATCCTGCTGCCCTTTGCCGAGGCCTATTCGGTCGTCGCCGAATTGCTGACGCGCGCGCGGCCGGGTGACGGGGTCGATGCCAAGGCGCTGCTCGACGCGGCATTGGTCGAAGGCCGCCAGGCCTATCTCCTCCGCCGGATCAGCAGCGAAGCCGCGATCGGCAAATTGCTGTTCGAAAACGGCCTGTCGCTGATGCGCCACATGGGGCTCGCCGAAACCGCGACGCCCGACCGGCTCGCCGCGCGGCACGCGCTGCTCGCGGAACTTCGCGGGCTCGCCAACGTCATGGAATCGATGCGCCTGTCGACGACGGCGCTGGCCGACAAATTACCCGGAGGACAGGATGCTTAAACAGCTCAGCGCGCAGGACGCCCAATTCCTCTATACCCAGACCGCGAACAATCTGACGCATATCATGGGCGTTTATATCTATGACCCGTCGACCGCGCCGGGCGGGTTCGTGCGGTTCAAGGACATCATTCGCCACGTCGAAAGCCGCGTCCACACCTCGCCCTTGTTCAAGCGCCGCCTCCACCGGCTGCCGTTCGACATGGATCATCCCTATTGGGTCGAGGACGAGCATTTCGACATCGAGGCGCATATGAGCCACGCGCGTCTGCCCGAACCCGGCGACTGGCGGCAGTTCTGCATCGCGGTGGCGCGCTATTTCTCGAAGCCGATGGATATGAACCGCCCGCTGTGGGACATCTATATCATCGAGGGTCTCGACCGGATTCCGGGTATTCCCAAGGGCAGCTTCGCGATGCTCCACCGCGTCCATCATGCTGCGGTCGACGGCGCGTCGGGCGCCCATGCGTTCATCGCGATGAGCGACATCGACGCAAAGGGAACGCCCGCGATTGCCGAGCCACCGCCGGCGGAAGACCTCGGCCGCCCGCCGTCGAGCGCCGAAACGATGACGCGGGCCTGGTCGGCCTCGCTCCAGTCGCCGGTCAAGTTCATGAACGCGCTGCTCAAGGTTTCGCCTGCGATCGTGGCGTCGGCGCGCAAGTCGATGGCCGAAGGCGGCATGACCGCCGGTGTCCCCGAAACGCGCTTCAATGCGCCGGTCGGTCCGCACAAGATGTTCGACGCGACGACGGTGGCGCTCGCCGACGTCGCCGAAATCCGCAAGAAGGTGCCCGGCGCGACGGTCAACGACGTCGTGCTGACGACGGTCGGCGGCGCGCTGCGCAAATATCTGGCGAAGCACAAGGAACTGCCGAAGGAGAGCCTAGTCGCCGTCGCCCCGATCAACCTGCGCGGCAAGGAGAAGGGCGCGGGGAAGGCCTCGACCCCCGGCAATCAGGTCTCGGCAATGAGCGTTCCGGTGCGCACCGACATCGCCGATCCGCTCGCGCGGCTCGCGGCGATCCGCGACTATACGGTCGAGGCGAAGGAAGCGAAGGCGGGGGTCAGCGCGCGGATCATGACCGATCTGTCGCAGCATATTCCGGGCGCCACGATGGCCGCGGTCGCGCGCATCATCACCAGCGAGCGCTTCGCGGTGCGCGGGACGAACCTGTTCATCTCGAACGTCCCCGGCGCGCAGGTGCCGCTCTATCTGGCGGGCGCCCAGCTGGTGCAACAGCACGGCATGGCGCCGCTCGCGAACAATATGGGGCTGTTCGTCGCGACCCCCAGCTATAACGGCCGCATCGCCTTTTCGATCATCTGCGAGCGCGCGATCATGCCCGACATCGCCTTTTTCCGGACCTGCATCGACGAAAGTTTCGCCGACCTGATGGCCGCGACGCCCAAGCCGGAGAAGGCGCCGGCGAAGCCGAAAGCCCCTACGGCACGGCCGAAAGCGGCGCCCAAAGCGGCCGTGAAACCCGCAGCCAAAGCGAAAGCTGCGCCAAAATCGGCCAGTAAGGCGAAGGCGAAACCGGTTGCCAAAGGCAACGCAACCGGCAAGAATCGGAAAAAATAAACCATCTCGCAGGATGACCGAATGATTTTTGCCCCGACGCTCAGCGCTGACGCCGAGCTTGTACGCGCGTCCGATTATGCCGACTGGTCGAAAGCGGCGCAGGCGCATGACGCGAAATCGGGAATGCAGGCGTGGCGCGATTCGGACGAAAGCCGCCATTTCGATTACAAGGCGATCCGCGCGCGGCTGGAAAAGCTGCGCAAGCTGTCGGCGGCGGGTGACGTCAAGGGGCTGCTCTTCGTCCTCAACGAGGGCATCCACGGCAATATCGACGGGATGGGCCACGAACGCCTTTATCAAAAGGCCCGCTTCGGGACGAAAAAGCTGATCGAGGCCTATGTCGCCGAAGTCGTGTCGGCGCTCGACAAGATCGCGGCTTCGCGCAGCATCGGCAAGGACGAAAAGCGCGACTTCTTCCGCCGCGCCCAGCATTGCTACGGCCGGTCGGCGCTGCTGCTTTCGGGCTCGGGCAGCTTCCTGTTCTTCCATGTCGGCGTCGTGAAGGCGCTGTGGGACGAAGGCGTGCTTCCGAACATCCTTGCCGGATCGAGCGGCGGGTCGATCGTCGCGGCGGTCGTCTGCACGCGCAAGGACGGCGACGTCGGCGGGTTTCTGGAAAGCGACAAGCTCGCCAACCCCGCGCGCGATCCCGAACTCAAACGGCTCGCTCCCGACGAAGTGCGCGAGCGGCTGGCCGAACTCATCCCCGACCTGACCTTTCAGGAAGCGTATGAGATCAGCGGCCGCCACCTCAACGTCTCGGTCGCTCCCGCCGAAAAGCATCAGAACGGCCGCCTGCTCAACGCGATCACCGCGCCCAATGTGCTGATCCGCGAGGCGGTGCTCGCGTCCTGCGCAGTCCCCGGCGTCTTTCCGCCGGTCATGCTGATGGCGCGCGACGAGAGCGGCGCGCGCGTGCCGTATCAGCCCGACCGGCGCTGGGTCGACGGGTCGGTGACGCATGACATCCCGACGAAGCGGCTGGAGCGCCTCTATGGCGTCAATCACCATATCGTCAGCCAGGCGAACCCGCTCGCGCTGCCTTTCGCGACCGATACGCGCAAGCAGATGGCGCCGATCGAGGCCATTCAGCACGCGTCGATCGCGACCTTCAAGGCGTGGCTCAACGCGAACATGATCATCTTCCAAAAGCCGCTCGAGCTTATTCCGCCGCTCAACAGCCTCGCCAATATGGCGCGCTCGGTGATCAACCAGGAATATACCGGCGATATCAACATCATCCGCCCGCCCAAATTCTGGTCGCCGACCAAGATCCTCAGCGATCTGGGGCAGGAGGATATCGACGATCTGATCGACACCGGCCTCCGCACCGCCTGGCCCAAGGTCGAGATGGTGCGCACCCAGACCGCTATCAGCCGCGCGCTCGACGCGATCCTCGCAAAGATCGACAAGGCGGGCGACGACGGCCCCGGCCACCGCAGTTCGGCGCTGAAGAAAGCGGTCCGCTAAATGCCCGTGCTGACGCTGCCTGCGGGATCGGCCGGCGCCGGCGCCAATCTTCACGTCACCCACTGGCTTCCAGAGGGCACGCCCAAAGCCGTCGTGCTGCTCGCCCACGGCTATGCCGAACATGCCGGACGCTATCATCATGTCGCCGGTCGGCTGACCGACGCGGGCTATGCCATCTATGCCGTCGACCACTGGGGGCACGGCAATTCGGACGGTGACGGCGGCTTCGTTCCGCGCTTCTCGGCCTTCCTCGATGGCATGAGCGAATTGCTGACCCTGGTCGAGGTCAACCACGGCGCCACGCCGCGCCTGTTGCTCGGCCACAGCATGGGCGGGTTGATCGCGACGCTGTTCCTGATCGAGCGGCAGCAGGCGTTCGTCGCCGCCGCGGTCTCCGGCCCCGCGATCGTTCCCGCCGAGCCGCCCTCGCGGTTTACAGTTTGGATCAGCCGTTTTCTGTCGCGTTTCTTCCCGCGCCTTGGCGTCCTCTCGCTCGATGCGACGGGGGTCAGCCGCGATCCGCAGGTGGTGGCCGCCTATCAGGCCGATCCGCTTGTCTATGGCGGCAAGATCGGCGCGCGGCTGGGCAAGGAGTTCATGGACGCGATGGCCGTCGCGCAGGCCGACGCGCCAAGGATTCATTTGCCGATCCTCATCCAGCACGGCGAAGCCGACCGTCTCACCGCCCCGGAGGGGTCGCGCTATCTTTTCGCCCATGTCGGCTCGAAGGACAAGAAGCTCGAAATCTATCCGGGCCTGTTCCACGAAATCTATAACGAGCCCGAACGCGATGCGGTGCTCGACGATCTGGTCGGATGGTTCGACACGCATGTGCAGGGGCGCGCATCCACATGAAAATCCTTCTCACGCTTCTGTTCGCACCGCTCATCGCGCTGGCGATCCTGTATTTCGTCTTTCCCGGCCGGCTCGTTGCGATCGGCCGCTGGCTGCTGCGCAAGCGCGGCGGCACGGTGCAGAAGAGCGTGACGGTCGACGGCCGCGCCTGGCCCTATCTCGAAGGCGGCGACCCGGCCAGGCCGACGCTCCTCCTTGTGCACGGTTTTGCGGGCGACAAGGATAATTGGTCGATGATCGCGCCCTATCTCACGCAGGGCTATCACGTCATCGCGCCCGATCTTCCCGGCTTCGGCGAGAATGAGCGCAATCCCGACCTCGCCTATGACATTGCGGCACAGACGGCGCGATTGAAGGCCTTCGCCGATGCGCTGGGGCTCGATCGTCCGCATATCGCGGGCAACAGCATGGGCGGCTGGATCGCGCTTCGCTATGCGATCGACTATCCGGCGGCGCTCGCCAGCCTGACCCTGCTCAACAATGCCGGGATCGAAGGCGCGAACGAAAGCGACCTTCAAAAACAGGCAGCGAACCAGGATTACAACCCGCTCGTCCTCGCCAATCTGGAGGACGCCGACCGGCTGGTGGCGATGGTCGTTCACAAGCCGCCGCATATCCCGTCGCGGTTGAAACCGGTCCTCTATGCCGACGGCCTGCGATATCGCGACCAGCTCGACAGCATCTTCTGGATCATCGCGAACGAAGGCCGCGACCATCCGCTCAACGGCCGCCTCGGCGACGTGAAGGTGCCGACCCTGATCCTCTGGGGCCGCCACGACCGGCTGCTCGACGTCAGCTGCGTCCCCGTGCTCGAAGCCGGAATCGCCGGCAGCGTCTCGCACATCTTCGAACATGTCGGCCATGTCCCGATGATCGAGGACCCGAAAGCGACCGCGGGCGTCATCAAGGGCTTTCTCGCCCAGCGAGCATGAATCGTCGTCACCCCGGACCCTTCGACCGGTTCAGGACAGGCTTGATCGGGATAGGCCCCATGGGCGCAAGTCTGTGCTCCCCCGCGAAGGCGGGGGTCCGGCGTGACGAAGGCGCCAAGCGCCGCTTGCCAACCCCCTAATCCCGCGCCATTCTCCGCCAAAACGGGGAGAGTGGAATGCGTCTGAAGGTCGGCCTGCTCGGTGGGGGCAGTTGGGGGACGACGGTCGCGTCGGTGGTGTCGCGCAACGCGCCGATCACGCTGTGGGCGCGCGATGCCGAAACGGTCGATGGCATCAATACCGCGAACGAGAACCGCAAATATCTGCCCGGCATCAGGCTGCCCGCGGCGCTGCGCGCGACGAACGACATGGCCGCCGTTGTCGCGAGCGCCGATGTGCTCGTCATGGGCGTTCCCTCGCACAGTTTTCGCGGCGTTCTGGAAGAGGCGCGCAACCATCTGCGCCCGTGGGTGCCGGTGATCAGCCTGACCAAGGGGCTCGAACTGTCGTCGGGAAAACGGATGACCGAGCTGATCGAAGAGATTCTTCCCGGCCACCCCGTCGGCGTCCTCACCGGCCCCAATCTCGCGCGCGAGATCATGACCGGACAGGCGGCGGCCAGCGTGCTGTCGATGGAGGACGAGATCGTCGTCCGCGCGCTCCAGCCGGTGTTCCACTCGGGGTTGTTCCGCGTCTATACGAACACCGACCTGCTCGGCTGCGAGCTCGGCGGAGTGCTCAAGAATATCATCGCGATCGCGGTCGGCATGGGCGACGGGCTTGGTGCCGGCGACAACACGCGCGCCGGATTGATGACGCGCGGCCTTGCCGAGATTACGCGGCTGGGCGTCGCGATGGGCGGGCGCGCCGAAACCTTTTCGGGGCTCACCGGCATGGGCGATCTGATCGCGACCTGCACCAGCCCCTTGAGCCGCAACCGCCATGTCGGGGTCGAGCTTGGCAAGGGCCGCCACATCGACGACATCATCGCCGGCATGAACATGGTCGCCGAAGGCGTGAAGAGCGCGCCGACGGTGATGGCGCTCGCCGACAGATATGGCCTGGCCATGCCGATCGCGCGCGACGTGTTCGACGTGACGCAGGGCAAACGTGACGCGCAGGAGGTGTTCCGCGGCCTTCTCCGGTCGAGCGTCGGCGACGAAGCGCATCCGGGGTAGGCAATTCCGCCGCCAGCCGTGCCGAATCTCCGTCCACCCGGGAAGAAAAGAGCGCCCTGCTTCGTTGTCTCCTGTGATTGCCCGCCGACGGCGCGCATCGATCAGGAGATGGACGATGAAAAAATGGACCGCCCTTGCAGTTCTTCTGGCGCTCCCCGCCAGCGCCGCGGTTGCCGCGGTTCCCTATGGCTCGATGCCGCGCGACTTCGATCGCCCCGAAATTCGCGCGGTGCCGATCGCGGGCGTCTACAACCAATATTGGTACAATTATAAAGCCGTCATCCTCGAGGCCGAGAAGGAACTCGTCAGCGACCTTCGCCATGCGACCGACCGCGAGGATCGCTGGGACGCGTGGGACGAATGGACCACCGAAGTCGTCGATGCCGACAAGGATTATACGAAGGAAATGCGCAAGAAGGGATATCGCACCGGCCGCGTGACGGTCGGCGGTTAAGTCTCGCGCCGAGTCCCCGGACCTGGCTCCGGGCAGGAGAGGGCGGACGTGTGTGGCGTTCGCCCTCTTCGATTTTATGAAATCCTCCCTGCCGCGAAGCGGTGGGGAGGGGGACCGTCGCCGTAGGCGATGGTGGAGGGGCGATAGACACCGGCCCCTCCGTCAGCCCTTCGGGCTGCCACCTCCCCATGCCTGCGGCACAGGGAGGATCAATTCAAACCCCACCCTCGGCGAGCAACGCCTTCGCCTCGGCACCCTGCCAGTCGATCGCGCCGACGACGCGCCACAGTTCGCGCCCCTCGGCATCATAGAAGATGCTCGTCGGCAGCGCGCTGTTCGCGGCGTCGAGCAGGGCGTTCTGCGGGTCGATATAGGGCTGCAAGGCTTTCAGCCCCGCTTTCTGGAACCACGGATCGACGACCTCGGCGCCCTGCAGGTCCTGCGCGACGGCAACCACCGTCATCCGCCCGCTCTCTTTCGTCGCCAGCGCGTCGAGCGTCGGCATTTCGGCGACGCAGGGCGCGCACCACGTCGCCCACAGGTTGACGAGCAGCGGCTTGCCGCGGAACCCCGCAAGCGTCACCGGCGCGTCGTCGGGTCCGCGAAAGGTCGCGGTGGGCGCGGCCTTGCCCGCGTTGCCGCGTTCGACCTGATGCTCGAATGTTTCGATTCCCCGCGCATCCTTCGCTTCGCTGCGCGAAATATTTGCTTGGGAGCCTGCCGCTTGCTCCCCGGCGGCCTTTTGCCTATCGCAACCGGCGACCGATCCGGCCAGAACCAGGGCAAGGATCGCGAGAGACGGGCTTGGAACGCGGCGAATGACGGATACTCCGGACAGCAACAGCATGTGGGGCGGCCGCTTCGGTGGCGGACCCGCCGCGATCATGCAAGAAATTAACGCGTCGATCCCCGTCGACAAGCGTCTGTGGGAACAGGATATCGCCGCCAGCCGCGCCCATGCCGCGATGCTCGGCGCGACCGGGATCATCGCTGCCGGCGATGCGGTGGTGATCGACCGCGGGCTTGCGCAGATCGCCGACGAATATGCGGCGAACGGCGTGCCGGTCGACCTCAGCCTCGAAGACATCCACATGACCGTCGAATCGCGGCTGAAGGACCTGGTCGGCGAACCCGCGGGCCGCCTCCACACCGCGCGGTCGCGCAACGACCAGGTCGCGACCGATTTTCGCCTGTGGACGCGCACCGCCTGCACACGCATCGACGCGGGACTGAAGGCGATCCAGACCGCGCTGCTCGCACGCGCCGACGAACATGCCGACAGCATCATGCCCGGCTTTACGCATCTTCAGGTCGCGCAGCCGGTGACGCTCGGCCATCATCTGCTCGCTTATGTCGAGATGTTCGGCCGCGATCGCAGCCGTTTTGCCGATGCGCGGTCGCGCCTCAATGAATCGCCGCTCGGCGCCGCAGCGCTGGCGGGGACCAGTTTCCCGCTCGACCGCGACGCGACCGCGCAGGCGCTCGGCTTTGATCGCCCGATGGCCAACAGCATCGACGCCGTGTCCGACCGCGACTTCGCGCTCGAATTCTGCGCCTCGGCATCGATCGCCGCGCTGCACCTGTCGCGGCTTGCGGAAGAGATCGTGATCTGGGCCAGCCAGCCCTTCGGTTTCGTCCATCTGCCCGACGCCTGGTCGACCGGCAGCTCGATCATGCCGCAAAAGCGCAACCCCGATGCCGCCGAACTGGTCCGCGGCCGCGCCGGCCTGCTACTCGGTGCGTTCCAGCGGCTCGCGGTGATCGTGAAGGGGCTGCCGCTCACCTATTCGAAGGATCTGCAGGACGACAAGGAGACGGTGTTCGGTGCTTTCGACGCGCTGGCGCTGTCGCTCGCCGCGATGACCGGCATGGTCGAAACGCTGACGTTCCGCACCGACCGCATGCGCGCGCTCGCCGCGTCGGGCTTCTCGACCGCGACCGATCTCGCCGATTGGCTGGTGCGCGAAGCGGGGGTGCCGTTCCGCGAAGCGCATCACATCGTCGGCAGCTGCGTGAAGCGTGCCGAGCAATTGGGCGTCGAATTGTCACAGCTTCCGGCGGGCGACGCATCGGCGATCCATCCGGCAGTGACGCCACAGGCGCTCGCGGCGCTGACCGTCGAGGCATCGGTCGCCAGCCGCACCAGCTATGGCGGCACGGCGCCCGAACGGGTAAGGCAGGCCATCGCTGCGGCCCGCGCCGCGCTGGAAGGAACCGATTGATGGCGAACAGCCGCCTCGTCATTGCCGTTTTTGCTGCGACCGCGCTTCTGGGCGCGTGCGGCAGCAAGGAAGATCTGAAGCCGCCGGCGGGCGAACCCGCCCCGGCGATTCCTGTCGGCGCCAAGCGCGCCCCAACCACGGAGGAACTTACGACGCCTGACGCGCAGGCCCGGCCAGCGCGCAGCGACGAACTTCTCAAACGGTCCGAGCAACGCGAACCCGACGATTTCGATTTGCCGCCTCCGGGCTGAGCTTCAGGACTGACCAATGAATCACTTTGAAATTCGAGACGGCGTGATGCACGCCGAAGATATTCCGCTGTCACGCATTGCCGAGGAAATCGGCACGCCCGTCTATGTCTATTCGCGCGCGACGCTCGAACGCCACGCGCAGGCGTTTCGCGACGGGCTGAAGGATGTGCCCAGAAAGCACCTCGCCTTTGCGATCAAGTGCAACCCCAACCTCGGCGTGCTCCGCGTCCTCGCGCGGCAGGGCTATGGCGCCGATGTCGTGTCGGGCGGCGAGCTCGAACGCGCGCTCGCGGCGGGCATGGCGCCCGAAGACATCGTCTTTTCCGGGGTCGGCAAGACGCGCGCCGAGCTGGCGCAGGGACTCGACCGCGGTATCGGCCAGTTCAACATCGAGCATGAACCCGAAGGGGTCGCGCTCGCCGCGATCGCGCTTGCCCGCGAGACGACCGCGCGCGCCGTGCTGCGCGTCAATCCCGACGTCGATGCGGGAACGCATGCCAAGATCTCGACCGGCAAGGCCGAGAACAAGTTCGGCGTCGGCATCGACGCCGCGCCCGAAATCTTCGGCCGCCTCGCGGCGCTGCCGGGTTTGCAGATGCGCGGCGTCGCGGTCCACATCGGCAGCCAGCTCACCAGCCTCGACCCGCTCGAGGCCGCTTTTGAACGCGTCGGCCGCCTCGTCGCCGACCTTCGCGCCGCGGGGCACAGCATCACCCACGTCGATCTCGGCGGCGGCCTCGGCGTCCCCTACCGCGCCGAGGATAATCCGCCATCGCCCGCCGAATATGGCGCGATGGTCGCGCGCGTGACCAGCGATTGGGACGTCACCCTGATGTTCGAGCCCGGCCGCGTGATCGCGGGCAACACCGGCGTGCTCCTCACCGAGGTGCTCTGGGTCAAGCCTGGCGCGACCAACCCCTTCGTGATCGTCGATGCCGCGATGAACGACCTCGCGCGCCCGGCGCTCTATGACGCGTATCACGACTTTGTCGCGGTAAGGCCGACGGGCGACAAGATGACCGCGTCGATCGTCGGCCCGGTGTGCGAGACCGGCGACACCTTCGCGCGCGACCGCGTCATCGACACGGTCGAATCGGGCGACCTCGCGGTCTTCCGTACCGCGGGCGCCTATGGCGCGACGATGGCATCGACATACAACAGCCGCAGCCTGGTTCCCGAGGTGCTCGTCGACGGCGACCGCTACGTCAAGGTCGCCGACCGCATCGCGGCGAGCACGATCATGGCCGCCGAACGCGTTCCCGACTGGATCGACTGAGCGAAGCGTCATTGCGCGAATGCGCGGCGGCGTTATCCTTTCTTCGTCACCCCGGGCTTGATCGGGGGTCCATGGGCCAACGGCGCGGCAGGGTCCGGGGATGCCGGATCGAGTCCGGCATGACGAACAAAGGGGCGAATTCGATGCACCAACTCCCCATCTTCCTGAACCTCGATGGCCGCACCGTCGTTCTGGTCGGGGAGGGGGAGGCCGCCGACGCCAAGGCGCGGCTCATCGTGCGCGCCGGCGGGCGGATCGTTACCGAATGGGAAGTGGGCGCCAGCCTGGCCTTCGTCGCGCTGGACGACGGCGCCGAAGCGGCGGCGGCGGGACTGCGCGCGCGCGGGCTGCTCGTCAACGTCGTCGACCGCCCCGACCTTTGCGATTTCACCACGCCCGCGATCGTCGACCGCGCCCCGGTGACGATCGCGATCGGCACCGGCGGCGCCTCGGCGGGCCTCGCCAAGGCGGTGCGCCAGCGGATCGAGGCTTTGCTCCCGGCGCGTCTCGGCGCGCTCGCGTCGGCGCTCCACGCCGCTCGCCCCGCGCTGAAGGCGCGCTGGCCCGCTGCTGCCGACCGCCGCCGTGCGATCGACGCCGCGCTGGCGAGCGGCGGCGCGCTCGATCCCCTCGCCGACGCCGCCGCGGACAAGGTCGAAAGCTGGCTGGCTGGCGACGCCCCGACCGCCGCGTCGCGCCTCGAGGTAATCCGCCTGACCGGCGCCGACCCCGACGACCTCACGCTCCGCGCCGCGCGCCTGCTCGGCGAGGCCGACCATATCTTTCATCCGCCGGGCGTCGCGGCTGCGATCCTCGACCGCGCGCGCGCCGATGCCGTGCGCCACCTTGCCGATGCGCCGCCGGCCGATCCGCCCAAAGGCCTCTCGATCTGGCTCGAACCGCTCAGCCCTTAGAGGCCAGAAACACCGCATATTGCGCATCGAACGCGCGCTGGAACGCCGGCCGCGCCTTGCCGCGCGCCACATAGGCGGCAAGGGTCGGATATTCGCCGAGCAGCGGCGTGTCCTCGATCCGGCGCAGCACCGATATCATCAGCAAATCGCCCGCGCTGAAGTCTCCGTCGAGCCAGTCGGCCTCGCCCAGCCGCCGCGACAGATCGGTCAGCCGGGCGCGGATGCGATCCGCAATCGCGGCCACGCGCTCGTCGTACCACGGCTTGTCGCGCTCGTTGAACCAGGCGGCTTCGCGTTCGACGACGACCGGCTCGACCGTGCCGATCGCGGCAAACATCCACGCGATGGCGCGCGCCCGGCCGTCGGCATCCGCGGGCAACAGCCCCGCATGCCCCTCGGCAATATGCAGCACGATCGCCCCCGATTCGAACAGCACCAGGCCATCGTCCTCAAAGGTCGGAATCTGCCCGAACGGCTGCAACGCGCGGTGCGCCGCCGCCTTCATCGCCGCGAACGAGACGAGCCGGACGTCATAGGGCTGCCCGACCTCCTCGAACGCCCAGCGCACCGGCATATCCCGCGCCATCCCCTCGCCCTGGTCGGGCGATGCTTCAAAGACAGTGATGACAGGGGACATGGCAAAGCTCCGTTGCGCGAAAGCCCTGTTTCGGACGCGCCACCGCGCGCGTCAATCGCCTGCGTTCGGCCCGGTCCGGAACCACGGCGAGCCGATATCGTCGCCGACAAACTCTATCGTGCGGCGGTTTTCGGCCCTCGCCCCTCCACGCGAAAAACTCCTTTCCTACATTATCCCGCTATGCGAGCCTCCGTTTTGGCTCTTTGATACCGTCAATATCTGCTGTCCGTTCCCGCAACCAGGGCGCGACCGTTCGCGCCTTGCTCGCGCGGCAAAACTGTTTCGCAGGGCTGAACTTTCCTGAACTTTGGATCCGCAATCGCGCCGTCTGCTGCGGCGGGTCTTCGCGACCTTTGGGGGGCTGGTTCGGCCTAAAGCCACAAAGGCCCCAGAACCGACCCGCACATGCGGGGCTTTTGTGGCTTTAAGAGGCTGCTGACAGCGCCGCAAACCCCTGCTAGTGCGCCCCGCATGACCACGCCTCTCTCCCACATCCGTAATTTCTCGATCATTGCTCATATCGATCATGGCAAGTCGACGCTTGCCGACCGGCTGATCCAGTTCACCGGCGGGCTCACCGCGCGTGAAATGTCGGCGCAGGTCCTCGATAATATGGACATCGAGAAAGAGCGCGGGATCACGATCAAGGCGCAGACGGTGCGCCTGTCGTACAAGGCGCACGACGGCGAGACCTATGAGCTCAACCTGATGGACACGCCGGGCCATGTCGACTTCGCCTATGAAGTGTCGCGGTCGCTTGCGGCGTGCGAGGGCGCGCTGCTCGTCGTCGACGCGGCGCAGGGGGTCGAGGCGCAGACGCTCGCGAACGTGTATCAGTCGATCGAGCATGATCACGAGATCGTGCCGGTGATCAACAAGATCGATCTGCCCGCCGCCGACGTCGACAAGGTGAAGGCCGAGATCGAGGATATCATCGGGCTGCCCGCCGACGACGCGGTGCTCGCCAGCGCAAAGGCCGGCATCGGCATCGAGGAAGCGCTCGAGGCGATCGTCACGCGCATCCCGCCGCCAAAGGGCGACGCCGACGCGCCGCTCGTCGCGATGCTCGTCGACAGCTGGTACGACCCGTATCTCGGCGTCGTCATCCTGATCCGCGTGATCGACGGCGTCCTGAAAAAGGGCCAGCAGATCAAGTTCATGCAGGCGGGCACGACGCATCTGATCGACCGCGTCGGCTGTTTCACGCCAAAGATCGAGCAGCTTACCGAGCTTGGCCCCGGCGAGATCGGTTTCATCACCGCACAGATCAAGGACGTCGCACAGGCGCGCGTCGGCGACACGGTGACCGACGCCAAAAAGCCCGCGGCGCAGGCGCTGCCGGGGTTCAAGGAAGTCCAGCCCGTCGTCTTCTGCGGCATGTTCCCGACCGACGCGAACGACTTCGAGAAACTGCGCGAGAGCATCCAGAAGCTCCGCCTCAACGACGCCAGCTTCAGCTTCGAGATGGAAAGCAGCGCGGCGCTCGGCTTCGGCTTCCGGTGCGGCTTCCTCGGCCTGCTCCACCTCGAGATCATTCAGGAGCGGCTGACCCGCGAATATGATCTCGACCTGATCACCACCGCGCCCAGCGTCGTGTACAAGCTGAAGCTGGGTCATACCAAGAATGAGGCGGCGAAGGAGATCGAGCTCCACAACCCCGCCGACATGCCCGACCCGAACCGTATCGACGAGATCGAGGAGCCGTGGATCGAGGCGGTGATCTACGTCCCCGACGAATATCTCGGCCCGATCCTGAAGCTGTGCCAGGACCGCCGCGGGGTGCAGAAGAATCTGACCTATGTGGGCGGCCGCGCGCAGATCACCTATGAACTGCCGCTCAACGAAGTCGTGTTCGATTTCTATGACCGGCTGAAGAGCATCAGCCGCGGTTACGCCAGCTTCGACTATCACCAGATCGGCCACCGCCCCGGCGACCTCGTCAAGATGAGCATCCTCGTCAACAACGAGCCGGTCGACGCCCTCTCCATGATCGTCCACCGCGGCACCGCCGAAACGCGCGGCCGCGGCATGTGCGAGCGGCTGAAGGACCTGATCCCGCGCCACATGTTCAAGATCCCGATCCAGGCCGCGATCGGCGGCAAGGTGATCGCCCGCGAAACCATCGCCGCGCTGCGCAAGGACGTGACCGCCAAATGCTACGGCGGCGACGCGACGCGCAAGAAGAAGCTGCTGGAAAAGCAGAAAGAGGGCAAGAAGCGGATGCGCGAGTATGGCAACGTCAACATCCCGCAGGAGGCGTTTATCGCCGCGCTGCGGATGGGGGATGATGCCTAGGCGGCCCGGCTCCGTCAAATTCGGACAGGGACAAGCGCACCGAAGACCGGTGCTGAAGCCGACTGGTCAAATCTCGATGACGATCTTGACCTTTGCCGGGGCGATGCCGGCGGCGTTGGCGATTTCGATGCGGGCGCGGGCGACAAGGTGCTGGAAATTCTGCGACGCCGGGGCGCGGGCGGGTTCGAGCAGCGCGCCTGGGGTCGCGTCGAGCGCGGCGGCGAGCGCCTCGATCCGTTCGTGCTTCGGCCGCGATCGATCCTGCTCCCAATAGCAGATCGCCGTCATGCTGACGCCGAGCCGATCGGCGAGGCCGGCCTGCGTCATTCCGGCGGCCTTGCGCAGGCGGGTAAGGCGCTCGCCGAACGTTTCGTCGCCGGGTTCCAGCGCGATCCCTTCGGGTAGGATGATAGTGTCCAGCGGCGTGGCGCCAGGCGTGGTCGGGGACAGGGGGCTATTGTGCAAGGGGGCGACCGATCTGTTTGTTGTTGGTTCCCCCGTCTATGCCGCTCTGGGCACCCGCGACTTTCAACATTTCACATAAGTTGTCATTTTGTCGGGTGGACGAGCCGGCGCTGCGCGCGGTTGCGCGGCGCGCCGCTGCGGGTTAGCCTGCGCGCTCCGCTGCGATGACGCGGCGGAAAAGGGAGCACGCCCGTGGTCCATGCCTGCGCCAGGCCGCTCGACGGCATCGTCGTGCATAGCGCGCTGAGCGACGGGACGCCGGTGTGCCTGCGCACGATCACGCCCGACGACGAGGCCCTGCTGCGCGAGGGGATCGCGAAACTGTCGGCCGAATCGCGTTATCTGCGGTTCTTCTCGCCCGCGCCGGCGCTGCCCGATGCGGTGGTCGAACGGCTGGTCGCGGTCGACGGGCACGACCATATTGCCTGGGGCGCTATCTGCAGCGACTGTCCGGGCGCACCCGCGATCGGCGCGGTGCATGCGGTGCGGCACGGCGACGGCGGCCGCGTCGGCGAATATTCGGTCGCGGTGCTCGACGAATTCCACGGAAAGGGGCTGGCGCGGATGATGACCGCGGCGCTGCTCGTCGACTGCCTGGCCGAAGGGCTGACCGGGCTCGACGTCCACACCTTGTCGGAGAACCGTGCGGCGGTCGCGCTGGTGCATGCGCTGGGCGGGGTATGGACAAGCGAGAGCGCGGGCGTCGCCGAATATTGCCTAGACGTCGCCGGCGCGCTCGCGGCGCTGCGCACCGATCGCGGCGCGCGCGGGGTCCAGGATGTCCTCGATCAGCTCGGGGCATGAGGCGAAGGGCTGGTCTCTCCCGCCGCGGGGGGTCGCTTCCCGCGGCGGGAGAGTGTAAGGGCTGCAGCCTGAGCATCGCTTCCCCACGCCCGATGCTCTAGCCGGGACGATGAGACGCCGCGGTGACAGACATCACAAAATCGAAAAATTGTTCACACACGCAAAAAGGGCGCCGAAGCATCGCTTCAGCGCCCTTTCCGCGACCCGGAAACGGGTCTTATTTCTTGGCCGGATCAGCAGTCTTGCCGACTTCCGACGGAGCGATCTCGCCATTGTCGTCGATCGCGTTGGCCTTTTCCTCGCCAGCGGCTTCGACGGCGTCGGCCTTGGCTTCGGTCGCTTCCTTGGCGGCACCTTCGGGCATCGCGTCGGCCTGCGCGTCGATGACGTCGGCCTTGGCTTCGGCCTGGTCTTCGACCTGGTCGGCCTGTTTGCTCTGGCAAGCGCCGAGGGCGAGGGCCGAAGCGGCGGTAAGGGCAATGATCGTCTTGCGCATATCAGTGTCTCTCCAAAAATTGACTTGAGCGCTTAACGCGGGGTGAACGCGAGGGTTGCATGAACGGACCAGATTGTGGAAATTGCTGGTGTTCGCTGCGCGATGGCGCGCCTGCCTCTATGCGTCCACAGGCCCGTCTTGAAGGGAGTGCCGATGCGTCGCTTGCTCATCGTTGCAGCGCTAGCCACCGCACCGGCGTCGGCGCAGCCGCCGCCGCAGCAGCACGAGCCCATCATCGACATGCACCTGCATGCGCGTGCGGCGCGATATGCCGGCGACAACCCGCCGCCCATGTGTACGCCGTTTCAAATCATGCCCCGATCGGATCCCGAAAACGGAGTCTATGAAGGCATGACCTTCGACGCCGAGCCGTGCGACAGCCCTGTCCAAGCGGCGACGTCCGACGATCAGGTCCTGCGCGATACGATCGCCGCGATGGAGCGCTTCAACATCTATGGCGTGATCAGCGGCGAACCGGAGATGGTCGACCGGTGGCATGCGGCGGCGCCGACGCGCGTCTTTCAGGCGGTCGACTATCGACTTGCGGCGACGCCGGGTTCCCGCCACGTCGGCGTTCGCACGATCGACGACTTGCGCCGGCTCCACGCGCAGGGCCGACTCAGCGTCATCGGCGAGGTCATGGCGCAGTATGAAGGCGTGGCACCCGACGATACGCGCATGGAGCCGCTCTGGGCGCTTGCCGAAGAGCTGGATGTTCCGGTGGCCATTCATATGGGGCCTGGCGAGCCTGGGCAACCTTATGCCGACGGCGGATATCGCGTCGGCTTGGGCGATCCGCTGCTGCTGGAGCCGGTATTGGTCCGGCATCCGAAGCTGCGCCTGTCGATCATGCATGCCGGTTATCCGATGGCCGAACGGACGCGCGCGCTGCTGTTCAGCTATCCTCAGGTCTATGTGGATATCGGCTCGATCGTTTACACCGAGCCGAGGCCTGCTTTCTATGCTTTCCTGCGCGAATTGGTCGAGGCTGGTTACGGCGATCGGATCATGTTCGGATCGGATCAGATGATCTGGCCGGGCGTCATTGCAGCGTCGGTTCAGGCCATCGACGAAGCGCCGTTCCTGACGGCGCAGCAGAAGAGCAACATATTCTATAACAATGCCGCGCGCTTCCTGCGGCTGACCGAAGCCCAGATCTCCGCGCACCATCGACGCTGATGCGACGGCATGCGGCCGGCAAAAAAAGAGGGCGCCCGCAGGCGCCCTCTTCATGACCCTTTGAGGTGCGTCCTCGTTTAGAAGCGCTGCTGGCGCTCATAGAGGTCGCGGTAGTGCTGGATACGCGTGACGCGCAGGCCCGGCATCCCGCTGCGGTCGATCGACCGCTGCCAGCCGGCGAACTCTTCGAGCGTCAGGCCATAGCGTTCGCACACTTCGTCGACGGTCAGCAAGCCGCCGTTGACCGCAGCGACGACTTCGGCCTTGCGGCGCACGACCCAGCGGGTCGTCGTCGGCGGCGGCAGTGAGTCGATCGTCAGCGGTTCGCCGAGCGGACCGATAACCTGAGCAGGCCGGATTTTCTGATTCTCGATCATGTTCATTCCATATTGTCTTCGTCGTGGGGGATCGGTTGGACCGACCCCCAAGGCTCTATATCAGCGGAGTTCAACATCGGCTGAAACCCTCTGGTAAACAGGCTATTCATAGTTTCCGGCAGATCGTTCGCTTCGTCGGACAAATCGAAGAAGCGGACCGGCCGCGCGGCATTATGCTCTGTCGCAGCCGCAGCGGAGGCAAGGAAATGGCTGAGCGCGTTAATGCGCTCGGCGTGAACCTTGCGAGTCGCTTCTGCGCGCAGCATCCGCACCGTCGGCAGCGCTGCCTGCCGCGCCTTCGATACCGCCAGCAAAATGTCGAAGCCGGGGCTCGACAGGCCGGCCGCGCCGGTAGGGTGCGGAAGATTTGACGGGTTAGCGTTCATGCTGCCGGTCTAGTGCAGAGGGCCTAAGGTCCCGTAAATGCCCGTTTCAGTACCTGTTAGCGAAGCTTAACCGGCGTCAATATCTTGACGGGCGGCGCGGAAAAGCTGGCATTTTCGGGTGCACATCCCTAGATGGCGCCGACCATGATCGAGACGATTTCCACTCCCGCTGCCGATGCGCAGGCCGATTTTCAGTTAAGCGGACCGATGAAGGACCGCCGAATCGTCGTGGCGATGTCGGGCGGAGTCGATTCGAGCGTGGTCGCTGCGCTCGCCGCGCGATCGGGCGCCGAAGTGATCGGCGTGACGCTGCAGCTTTATGATCATGGCGCCAAGGCTAAGCGTGTTGGCGCGTGCTGTGCGGGTCAGGATATAAAGGACGCGCGCGCGGTCGCCGACCGGCTGGGCTTTGCGCATCATGTCCACGACCATGAAAGCCGCTTTCGCGATACGGTGATCGATCAGTTCGCCGACGAGTATCTTGCGGGCCGCACGCCGATCCCCTGCGTCCGCTGCAATATGGGTGTGAAGTTCACCGACCTGTTCAAACTCGCGAAGGATCTTGGCGCCGACTGTCTGGCGACGGGCCATTATGTTCGCCGCGTGATGGGGCCCGGCGGAGCCGAGCTGCACCGCGCGGTCGATCCGGCGCGTGACCAGAGCTATTTCCTGTTCGCGACGACGCAGGATCAGCTAGATTTTTTGCGCTTCCCGCTCGGCGGAATTGAAAAGAGCGTCGTGCGCGAGATTGCGCGCGACCTGAGGCTCGGCGTCGCGGGAAAGCCCGACAGCCAGGACATCTGCTTTGTCCCCGATGGCGACTATGCAACGCTGGTCAAGAAGCTGCGGCCCGAGGCGGACGACAAGGGCGAGATCGTCCATGTCGATGGCGCGGTGCTCGGCGTGCACAAGGGGCTGATCCACTATACGGTCGGCCAGCGCCGCGGGATCGAGATCGGCGGACAGGCCGAACCTTTGTATGTGGTGCGGCTGGAGGCCGAAGCGAGGCGCGTGGTCGTGGGGCCAAGGCGGGCGCTCGCGGTGGCGGCGGCACGGCTCGGCGAAGCGAACTGGCTCACCGATGTCGATGGACGCGACGTGCTCGCGAAAGTCCGCAGCATGGCCAAGCCGGTACCCGCGTTTGTGGATGGCGACCGGCTGGTCTTTACGGCGCCCGAATATGGCGTCGCCCCCGGACAGGCCGCAGTGCTCTATGATGCGGGTGACGAAAGCCGCGTGCTGGGCGGCGGCTGGATCGAAGAGACGTTCGCGCCGGAATAGATTGAACTTTTCTCTGCGATGCCGCAGCCTTGCGGCAACATGGGAGAAGATGAATGATCAACTGGGTCCTGCGCGGCGCGCTTATCTTGTGGGCGCTCCTTTTTCTGATCATCGGCGGCACCGGCTTCGTCGATCCGGCTTCGTATCAGCAGCAGTTCGGAATCCTCGTAGAGGGTGTGGCCGTGAACACGCTGCGGGCCGACCTGTCGGCCTTTTTCCTCGTCTCTTCGGCCAGTGCGGTGATCGGGGCGCTGGTGCCCGGCTGGACACGCGCGCTGCTGGTTCCGGCGGCGCTTTACGGCACCGCGCTGATCGGCCGGCTGTTCGGCGCGGCGAGTGGCGACATCGTCGACGGCAATATCATGCAGGCGATGATCATCGAGGCGCTGTCGGTCGCGCTGATGCTGGGGAGCTGGTTGATGCTGTCGCGCCTTGGCGCAGCGACGGAGGTTGCGGTCGACACGGTCCATTGAGTCGGCGGGAATGCGCACTTCGCTTGTTTTTTGATATTATTGTGAGTTACTGACGCGCGGGTCGCTTCTGTTTCCTTGTGGTGGAGGGGAGAAGCATATGGCAGGTGACGACAAGCGCCGACCGGCAGACCGGCGCGCAGCGGATCGGCGGGCAACCGACGATCCCGAATATACCGGGCCCGAACGGCGCCAGGGCGATCGCCGCACAGGCAAGGATCGCCGCTCGCCGTCGAACTGATCGAGAGGGCAGGGCGACGCCATGCCGGCAGGAAACGCACCATGAACGACATGCCACGCCTTTCGGTCGATATCGTGTCCGACGTGATGTGCCCCTGGTGCATCATCGGCTGGCTGAAGTTCGAGAAGGTGATGGCGCATTTCGCGGGGCGCCTGGGCTTTCGCGTGCAGTGGCACCCCTTTGAACTGAACCCCGACATGTCGGCCGAGGGCGAAGACGCCGCGAGCCATGTGATGCGCAAATATGGCATCAGCGCCGAACAGAGCCGCGCGAACAGCGGCAAGATGAGCGGCATCGCCGAAGAGCTTGGCTTTGCGTTCAACCGCGGGCCGACGTTCCGGATGCGCAACAGTTTCGATGCGCACCGGTTGCTGACCTGGGCAGGCGCGCTCGAGGCGCCCGAACAGGACAGCGCGACCGGCGTGCAGACCGCGCTGAAGCTTGCGCTGTTCCGGGCGCATTTCACCGACAATCGCGATGTCAGCGACCATGACGTGCTGGCCGATATCGCCGCATCGGTCGGGCTGGACGCAGACCGCGCTGGCGCGATCCTGGCGGGCGATGACTTCGGCGACATGGTGCGGACCGAAGAAGCCTATTGGACCGACCAAAATGTGACCGGGGTCCCGGCCTTCATCCTGGGCGGGCGGATGCTGATCCCCGGTGCGCAGGATCCGGAGGTGTTCATTCGCGTGATCGAGAATAAGGTGCTCGCCGCCGCGGCCTGAGGAACGGGCGTGCCGCGCGGCGCGTTGTCCGGCTATCCCTGAAAGGAGACGGTCATGGCCGACACTAGCCGCAACACCGACAGCGTAGCGCCCGAGGCGCTGAACCGCGAGCAGGAAGACGAGGAAGCGCAGGCGCAGACCGTTGCCGAAGCCGCGCGCCGCGAACGCCCGCTCGAAGACAGCACAAAGGTGAAGTCGGGCGACGAGAGCGACGACGTCGAGGACCTGGTCGATCATATGCGCCAGATGGAACGATCGGGCCGGATCGACATGGATGCCTATCGCGGCGAACGCAGCGACGACGACGAGGATGGCGAACTGGGCGAGAGCGGGATCGAGGACGACCAACCGCGCGGCGCACCCTGAGCGTCAGTCGCCCGGCGGCGGCGGCAATTCTTCGCGCAGCGGCTTGTTCGGGCCCGCAAGCTGGCGATCGACGTCGGCGGCGAGGATCTGTGCAACGGGATCGCCGCCTTCGGCGCCCCATAAGCTGCGCTGCCGTTCGAGCGCGGCGGCGCGCTCGGCCTTTGGCAGCGCGGCGACCCCGGCATAGAAGCGGACGGCCTGGAGCCACGGCGCATCGTCGGTCAGCACATCCTCGGCCCAGCGGCTGAACGGCCCGCCCGCGCCCTGCCATCCGGTGTCGCTGCGCTTCAGGAAGAACAGGACACGCGCGCCGTCGGCGAACATATAGCGGGTACAGGCGCCGGCGAAGCTTTGCGGATGCGCATATTTGAGATCGTAAGGATTGCTGAGGATCGCGTCTTCGCCCGATGCGATCCCACCTGCCAGCGCGACGGGGCCGGCGGGCATGCGGCCCTTGATCGCTTCGATCGGCTCGATCGAGACCATCTGTTCGGGCGTGCTGTCGGGCGCGAAGTCGCCGGGCGTCACCTTGCCGAGCAGGATCAGGTCGGCGCTCTCGACAAGGTCGAGATTGGTGGGGATGCGATATCCGCTCGCGACCGAACAGGCGGCGGCGGGAAGCGGCGCGGCGAAAAGGGCCAACGCGGCGAACAGGGCGGGGGTGCGCATGGCCGCAACGCTAGCGCCGCGGCGCCGGCTTGGAAAGCGGGCGCGGCTTTGGGGCATTTTGTCGAAGCCTATGGAGCCGACTCGGTGCTGGAGCGTATGAAGGGCATCGCTTCCATCCCCCGGAGCGAAAAGGAGACTGATGATGGCCGAGCATGACCATAGCGCGATCAAGGAACATATGAATGTCATCGGCGCCGACGGCGTCCATGTCGGTACCGTCGACCATCTCGATGGCGAGCGCATCAAGCTGACCAAGACCGACAGCGGCGATGGCAAGCATCACTACCTCCCCGCCGGCCTGGTCGCCGAAGTCGAGGGCGACACGATTCGCCTGTCGGCGAACGCGGCGAACGCGGTCGACCTGTTCGAGGAAGCCGAATAAGCGGCGCCTCCACCCAATAATCAGACGGCCGCGGTGCGATCCGGCGCCGCGGCACTGAAACTGGCCCGCTCCCTCCCCTGGGGCGGGCCATTTCCTTGGCCGCCGCGGCACGACGAGCCAAATCCGGTCGTCGGTGCGCGATGCGTCAAGGCTGGCGCAGCTGCGGTGGATAGGGTGCCGCGCCATCGTGATCATAGCTGTAGCTTTGCGACAGCCGGAAACGGCCCTCGGCGGGCATCCATTGCCACAGGTGCATATAGTGCGCGCCGCCGACCATGTCCCAGCGGCCTTCCTTCGCATTCCATTCGAAGAAGACATGCGCCGCCTCCTCGAGCGCGCCCCAGTCGCCCATCGCGCGGATCGTGCGCGATCCGGGGACGAGCAGGCGGCGGTTCCTGTACCCCGCCATGTCGCCGCCGGCCTGCCGCCGCGCGCAGCTCTTGGCGACATCGGCGACCATCGCGGCGGGGCTCGCCTCGGCGAGGCCGCCCTTGTCGTGGATCATGCGGAATTCGGGGGCGAGCAGGTCGGGCAGCGCCTTTGCATCGCACCCCTCGAACACCGCCCAGAACAGGCGGGCGTCCTGGTCGGCGATCCGGGTGGCGAGCGTATCGCCGGTCGGCATCGGAGCGGCAGGCGTCGCGGCGGAAAGCGCGGCGGCGATGAGGAGGGCAAATGGCATGACGGGTCTCCTAACTGTATTGAGCGAGCAATACAGTTATGCCGCGTGGAAGCAAGCGGCCCGGTGCGGCGAAGGCTGGCGCGCGGCGATCCCCATCCCTATCTACGCAGGCGATGACGCAATGGGACCGGAAAATCGTCGTGATCGCGCGGCTGAAGGCGAAGCCGCTGCTCGCGGGGCAATTGCTGTGCGCGCTGCTCTTCGCCGGGCTGGCGCTGCGCCAGGGATGGCCGGTGCGCGCCGACGGGGCGGGGCAGGTGGTGCGCAGCATCCTGTTCGGCGATGCGGTGGTGACGGCGGTGCTGCTGGCCGCGGCGTCGGGTTTCTGGACCTGCTTCGCGCTGTGGCGCCAGCGCGACGCATATGTGTTCCACGACGGGGTGCGGCTGTATCGCGGCAGCGCGCTGTCGTGGCCGCTCGGCGCGATCCGCGATGTGGTGACCGAACGCAGCGGCATCGGCCTGACGTCGCTGCGGCTGGTCGTCGACGATGACAGCGAAGTGACGCGGCCGCTGGTGCCGCTGCCGCTGTTGGCCGAGCGGCCCGACGTCGTGCGCGATGCGGTGATGTTCGCTGTCGCGCGAGCGGGGGGCGTGCCGGTTTCGGCGTCGGTGCATTGATGAGCGCGGGGGCCGCGCGGGCAGCGTCCAAAGTTCAGTGAAGTTCAGCCCTATGGTCATCGCGCATCGGCATCGGGCAGCGGCACCGCCAGAGCGTCGGTGACCGCTTCGTCGCGGTCGTCGCGATACCAGGGCGGCAGCGTCCCGTCGCACAGATCGGCAACTTCCAGCGCCACCGCGAGATCGTCCGGCGCCATCAACGCTTCGGGCGCGGCGGGCGGTGCGGGGTGCAGATGGACCAGCGCCTCGGCCACCGGAACGGCGGCGGGGGCGGTGATGCGGTCGGGACCGGCGTCGCGAAACCGGTCGGGGCCATAGGCGCGCAGCAGGAACATCAGTAGCCGGTCGCTTTGACGCAGGCGGCGGCCGACGCGGTGGCCCTCGCGGTCGAACACCGGCTCGTCGGTGCCGACCAGCGCACGTTCGAAGGCCGCGTCGAGCAATTTCTTCGACGCCACGTCGATCGCGGCCGACCAGGCGCGGTCGAACGCCTCCGCCCCCGGCGCACGGCGCAGGCGATAGGCGGAGGATTCGGACATGCCGACCGTCTGCGCGGCGGTGGCGACCGAGCCGGTGTCGGCCAGCGTCTCGATAAAGGCGCGCTGTTTGTCGGGCGACCAGCCGTCCTTGCGGCGCTTTTTCAGCACCGGCACCCAATTGTACGCGGCAGGGTCGTGACCGTGCGCGTCGAGCGCGGGGGCCAGGTCGGGCGAGGGGATGGGGGTGATGTGGCTCATCTGCCAGCTTGGAGCATAGGCGGATAATGTAGGACAGCGGTTTTTGCGGTGGGGTGTGCGAAATAGGATTTTGGGGGGTGCGAGGGGCGGGGATTAGGTTCACGCCTCAGGCGTTCGATCCCTCAAACACTATATCGAATGTTCCCGGCTCCACCTTTGTGCTGCCGCAGAGTGCACCAACGAATTCTCTAACTTCATTGCACAACTCGTTCAGCTTTGCCTCTTTGCAAACAGCGAGCGCAGAAACGCTGGTACCAAACTCCACCTGCAATTGTGCGGATAGTTTCGCGAAAAACTTCTTCCCGCCATGCATGTCGCGAATAGTCTGTCCGGAATCAAGGCGTCGATTTACGACGTCTTCCGCGAGTTCGTTCGCTTTCAAAATCCCTAATTTCTTATCTTTTTCCCGTATTTCTTGTGCAAATCTAAGAACCGTTTCAGATTTAATTTTATCTTCTATTCCGGAAATAATCTTCTCTATTTTTACTTCGATATCCGAAGGATTCGATCCATCTCTATCGCAAATTAGTCTGGAGATAGCTTTTGGAATTATAAAATAGTTCTCAATCTCTTTCTTCCTCCATATTTTCAGTATTAATTTCGAATCGATAGACAAGGATTGATATTTCTTGACCTCGTCCGTAGTCATGTAGTCCCTGTCGAGAAGCAGGGCTGTACGAATGCTGCCGGAAGACGCGTCATAAAGCGCTTTGGAGGCTCCAAGAGCTTCCTTCCAATTAGCTTTTCCTCCGATATCCTGAATTGCCAACCGCGCAAAATGATCAAATTTTTGTGGTCCAAGCTTGTACGCAATATCTGACAGGAATGGTTTGTCATCACCTTCAACTAGAAGGACCAATCCTTGCTGCACAATTTTCGCTAATTGGATGCTATGTAAGCTACCCATTCTTATCAAGCATTCTTGGATTTGCTCAGAGTTAGTAGCAGATTTAGAAATTTTATCTTTCTTTTGTACAACTATTACGTTTGAAAACGGAACGTCTGAAATTATCTCAGACGAATGCGTTGCGATGATGGATTGTTTAAAATCCATCGATTCGATCACTTTAATCAATTTTCTTTGCAAGTCGGCGTGCAGATAGACGTCTGGCTCATCTAGTACGATCGTCGCGGATTTAGATACTCTGGATAAAAACCATGCGGTCTGCATCCAAGCTTGCAAGCCATGGCCATGCCAGGAAATCTCAGAAGTGAATCTACCTTCGCGAATTAATAGCGAAAATTCGTTCCGAGAATGCGGTGCTCAGAGAATCCACGAAAATTGGTAAGGCTAATCGATCGAAGCATTCATTCTCCCTATTTCGCCGCGATCTTTGTCTCAACGAAATTATTGATGCGCTCGCTTCCAGCGTTTTTAGCGAGCGGTATTCTTATTCACACCCTCAAACCGAAAACCCGCCCGAGTTCCGCCGGTTCGAGCTCGCCGCAAGCACCTTCTTGCCTTGCGGCGTCAATGCCCATTTCGCGCCCTGTTTCACCACCAGGCCCAGCGTCACGAGTTCGTCGCGGATCGGGTCGGTGGGGAGTTGGGGGCGGCGGTTCGACAGGCCCTCCAGCGTTGAACGCTGCGGCTGGCTGAGGATCAGGAGTTTCTGTTTTTCGGTCATTTGGTTGGCCTTGATTTATCTGGGTCGCGGCGGGGTGGCGCTTCGTGCCCTCCCCGCTGCGACTAACGGGCAAGCCCGTAAGTCTCGCTGCCCCTCCCTCTTGCGGGAGGGGTTTAAACGTCCGCTTATTCTGCGGCGATGCCGGCTTGTTTGAACATGTCGTCGCCGTCGGTTTCGGCGGTGATGACGGGCGCGCCGTCGTCGTTCGCCTTGGCTTTCTTGCGGTTGTCGAAGCTGGACCAGACATTGTTCCACTCGCCGCGCGTCGCGCCCTTGCTATATTCGGTCGCGCGCGTTTCGAAGAAATTGGCATGCTCGACGCCGTTGAGCAGCGGGGCGAGCCAGGGGAGCGGGTGCTCCTCGATCATGTAGATCGGCGCGAAGCCGAGCTGCCCGAGGCGCCAGTCGGCGATGTAGCGGATATAGCGCTTGATCTCCTTGGGCGTCATGCCGGGGACGGGGCCCTGTTCGAACGCGAGGTCGATGAACGCATCCTCGAGCCGCACCGTTTTCTGGCAGGTGTCGATGATGTCTTCCTTCACCGCCTTGGTCAGGCAGTCGCGTTCCTTGGTGAAGGCGTGGAACAGCTTGATGATGCCTTCGCAGTGCAGGCTCTCGTCGCGGATCGACCAGCTGACGATCTGGCCCATGCCCTTCATCTTGTTGAAGCGCGGGAAGTTCATCAGCATCGCGAAGCTGGCGAAGAGCTGCAAGCCTTCGGTAAAGCCGCCGAACATCGCGAGCGTGCGCGCGATATCCTCGTCATTGTCGACGCCGAACTGCTGCATATAGTCGTGCTTGGCGCGCATCTCGTCATATTCGAGGAACATGCCATACTCGCTTTCGGGCATGCCGATCGTGTCGAGCAGGTGGCTGTAGGCCGCGATGTGCACGGTTTCCATGTTGCTGAACGCGGTCAGCATCATCTTGATTTCGGTCGGCTTGAACACGCGGCCATATTTATCGTGGTAGCAATCCTGCACCTCGATATCGGCCTGGGTGAAGAAGCGGAAAATCTGCGTGAGCAGGTTGCGCTCGTGATCGCTGATCTTTTGCGCCCAGTCGCGGCAATCCTCGCCCAGCGGCACTTCCTCCGGAACCCAGTGGATCTGCTGCTGGCGCTTCCAGAAGTCATAGGCCCACGGATATTCGAAGGGCTTGTAGGTCTTGCGGGCTTCCAGAAGGGGCATTTAGAGTCTCCAGGCTGAATGAGTAGAATAGACGAAATCGGTACCGAGCGCACGCAAATGGTCGAGCGCTTGCGACGCGGATGCAGAGGGCAGGCGGATCATGCGGCCGCGCGCTTTCGGGCCAGCGGCGCAAGGCCGAGCCACCGCAGCAGTCCCAGTCTTTCGAACAGGATGTGCGCCAGCACCGACAGGCCCAGTCCGGCGATCATCCCCGCGCCATAATGCAGCACGGCATCGGTAACGCCGAGCTTGAGCAGGACGATCCGGATGCCCGCTCCGGTAAAGACATGCAGCACGAATATCGTCATCGATCGCTGGCCCAGCCAGACGAAGATATCCTGCCAGCGTCCCGCCGCGAGTTTCGCGAGCGTGAAGGTGCCGACGATGCCGAAAATCCCCGCGATCCGTGCCGGAATCGACGTGTAGCCGTCGGGAATATTCCACACGATGGTGCCCAGCACGATCAGCCCAGCCCAGCTGAGCAGCCACAGCGTGCGGGGCCGCCACCGAAGCAACGCCGCACTGAAGAGCAGGCCCGCCGCGTAAAAGGGAATATAATGAGCGCCCGCGCGAAAGCTCCACCCCGACATCACGAACGACAGCGCGAAGGCGATCGCCGCGGCCGGCGCCAGCAGCTTGCGCGGCACGAACGCCGCGAACAGATGGCAAAGCGCAAGCGCGTAGAGAAACCAGAATTGCTCGACCGGCTTCCACGGAATCGCGAGCAGGTCGTCGAACCCCACGGGATGATTGACCGCGCCGCCCACCGCAAACTTCGCCATCAGCTGAAGGATCGACCAGAGGAAATAGGGATAGACGACGGTCCACAGCTTGGGACGGAGAAAGGCCCATCGCCCGCGTTCCAGCCCGTGCGCGGCGGTTATGCCCGATATCACGAAGAACATCGGCATGTGAAAACAATAGATTATGAAGTTCACATACAGCCAGTTGCCGCCCAGCAGTTCGGCTGCAGCCAGGCCATTCACGATATGGCCGTGCACCATCAGGATAATGCCCAGCCCGCGCGCGACATCCAGCCACTGTTCGCGGTGCCTCGCCTGCTCCACCGGCTTTGCGGGATCGGTCGCGCTGCTCATGGGCGCGCCAAATATCCATCACAGACCATGCTTCGAGACCAAGATTCCGGTCGCATGGTCGGATATGACGCCGATATTCGGCCGCGCACAGAGGTCGCCCGCCCGCAGCGATTCCGGGTGCCGGTTGGTCTTGCTGGCTTGTGGAAGAGGCATGCGTTGCTCCGGTCGCCGATTTGCTGCGCCACGCGGCGCGATCGCGGGTTTTAAAGTCCGACCCTGAAGCGATGCTCTTCGCTCAGGAAAATCACATTGTTCGTATTCTTGCGCCAGTCGAGCAGCGCGTTGCCGTCATAATAATAGGCGTTGAGTCCGATGCGGCCGAGGCGATCGACCAGGGCCTCGTCCGGCGCCTCCATGATCACTGTGGGACGGCAAGTCTCCAGCGTTCGAGCGCCGCCCTGCACCATCAACGATTCCGCGCCCTGCACATCGACCTTGATGACATCGGGCGCAAAACCCAGCGAATCCAATGTCCGCGTCTCCACGTCCACGGCGTCGATCGTCAGCTTTGTCGGGTCGAAACCGGCGAAACGTTCCCGCGTGAACCAGTTTTCCGCTTCTTCGCGCGACAGCGAGGCCAGCCCGTCGTAAATATAGCCGCGATACGTGGGGATATAGAGCGTGAACCGCCCCGCCGTGACCGCCAGCGCATAGCGTTCCACCGTCACGGCCGCATCGCCGGCAAATTTTTCGTCCAGCCGGCCGGCGAGCAGCGGATTGGGCTCGAAGCTGATGATCCGGGCACCAGGGATGGTGCGCTTCAGAGCCTCGATGCTTTGCCCCCAATTGCCGCCGACGTCGAGCGCAAGCGATACATCGCCGATGCGCGACAGCAGATGAAACTCCGGCTCGATGTGCCAGCCAAAGGTCCGGGTCGCGAAATTATACGCTTCGAACTTGAGCGGCCGAATCCACGGCGCGCTGCTTTGCGCCGCACGCAAAAGCGACTTTACGCTCATGCGGCGGCTGTAGCGTGCGCGTTTCGACGGGCTCGCAACATGATCGGGGCGGCCGGCAGACTGCATTTTACTGGCAAGCCAGACACTCGTCATAGTCGGTGGTCTGCAGCTCGTACACCGGCGCCTCGGCGGTGTTGTCGGCCTCGACCCCGCCCGCGAAGCCGGCGCGCTGGACCGATTTGGACCGCAGGTAATAGAGCGATTTGATGCCGAGTTCCCACGCGCGATAGTGGAGCATGAGCAGGTCCCACTTTTCGACATCGGCGGGGATGAACAGGTTCAGCGAGGCCGCCTGATCGATGTATGGCGTGCGGTCGGCGGCGAGTTCGAGCAGCCAGCGCTGGTCGATCTCGAAGCTGGTCTTGTAGCAGTCCTTCTCGTCCTGCGTCAGGAAGTCGAGGTGCTGGACGCTGCCGCCGCGTTCGAGGATCGTGTTCCACACGGCGTCGCTGTTCTTCGCCTTGTCGACGAGCAATGCTTCGAGGTGCGGGTTGCGGATCGAGAAGCTGCCCGAGAGCGTCTTGTGCGTATAGATGTTCGCCGGGATCGGCTCGATGCACGCGCTGGTACCGCCGCAGATGATGCTGATCGACGCGGTCGGCGCGATTGCCATCTTGCAGCTGAAGCGTTCCATCACGCCCTGATCGGCCGCGTCGGGGCAGGGGCCGCGTTCCTTGGCGAGCAGCATCGACGCCTGGTCGACCTGCGCGCGGATATGCTTGAAGACGCGCAGGTTCGACGATTTCGCCATCGCGCCTTCGAAGGGCAGGCCGCGCGCCTGAAGGAAGCTGTGAAAGCCCATCACGCCAAGGCCGACCGAGCGTTCGCGGCTGGCGCTGTATTTGGCGCGCGCCATTTCGGGCGGCGCGCGGTCGATATAATCCTGCAGGACATTGTCGAGCATGCGCATCACGTCTTCGATGAAGAGCTTGTCGCCGTTCCACTCGTCCCAGGTTTCGAGGTTGAGCGACGAGAGGCAGCAGACCGCGGTGCGATCATTGCCGAGATGGTCGCGGCCGGTGGGCAGCGTGATTTCGCTGCAGAGGTTCGAGGTGGTGACCTTGAGGCCCAGGTCGCGGTGATGCTTGGGCATCATGCGGTTCACCTGGTCGATGAAGATGATGTAGGGCTCGCCGGTCGCGAGGCGCGTCTCGACGAGCTTCTGGAACAGGCTGCGCGCGTCGACGGTGCCGCGGACGCTCTGGTCCTTGGGGCTGCGCAGATCGAATTCCTTGCCGTCGCGGACGGCTTCCATGAACTCGTCGGTGATGAGGACGCCGTGGTGAAGGTTGAGCGCCTTGCGGTTGAAATCGCCCGAGGGTTTGCGGACCTCGAGAAACTCCTCGATCTCGGGATGCGAGACGTCGAGATAGCAGGCGGCCGAGCCGCGGCGGAGCGAACCCTGCGAGATCGCGAGCGTCAGGCTGTCCATCACGCGGACGAAGGGGATGATGCCGCTGGTCTTGCCGTTGAGGCCGACGGGTTCGCCGATGCCGCGCACCGCGCCCCAATAGGTGCCGATGCCGCCGCCGCGGCTCGCGAGCCAGACATTCTCGTTCCACGTGCCGACGATGCCCTCGAGGCTGTCGTCGACCGAGTTGAGGTAGCAGCTGATCGGCAGGCCGCGGCCGGTGCCGCCGTTCGAGAGAACGGGCGTGGCGGGCATGAACCACAGTTTCGAGATATAGTCGTACAGGCGCTGGGCGTGATCCTGATCGTCGGCATAGGCGTCGGCGACGCGCGCGAAGAGGTCCTGATAGGATTCGCCGGGAAGCAGATAGCGGTCTTCGAGCGTTTCCTTGCCGAAATCGGTGAGCAGCGAATCGCGGCTGCGATCGACGACGATATCGAATCGGCGCGCATGCACTTTTGCCTCGCCCGAATCATTGAGCTTCGCTGCCGAATCCACCGGCGCCTCGCTCTTCGATTCGGAAGCGGCCGGAGCCTCGGTCTTCGTCAGTTCCACCGTCGCCACGTCGCTCGTCTCCACCCGTTCCGTCTCACGAAAATCCATCTAGCTCGCCCCCGAATTGCCACGCGCCAATGACGCGTATGTTCCTGTCTTGTTCGACTCGAGACGAAGCCCCGGTCTTAGCATCTAATCATCCGTCCGGGGGACATATTTTTGGGCGCAAAAAGCTCTTTCCCGTGTCCATATGGGATGGACGACGGAAATCCGCCACTTTTGGCCAAACACTATTTCTTGGGGCCCCCCATTGGCTTACCCACCACCTATAGTGCCACGTCTGTGCCGGGACGCAAGACGGTAAATGACAGTTCGGCGACTCGGTTCGTCGATATTTTGATTCGTCTCGTCGCTTGTCGGGGGCGCCGTTCGGCACGATCGCGCGCATTTCCGCGGGCCTTGGCCCGATGCATCATCGAGCCGAAAAAAATGCCGCTCCGCAGGCGGCATATCGGGGCTTACGGCAGGCAAAGAAAAAGGGCCCCAGACGATGTCCGGAGCCCCTTTGAATTCTATTCCCGATTAGGCCGAAGCGCCGCCGTTACCGACGCCGCCACCGCCCAGGAATTTCCAAAACCAACCCATTTCAGATCTCCTGTGGTCACTGTCTACGCAGGACAGTTAACGGAGCATATACCTTAATAAACAAGGTAAATCGAGTCTTAACTATAAATCCCTGCGACAATTGCCGCCACTTTGGCTGTTAGGCGGATCGGCTGTGGGAAGAGGAGGTGAGGTTCTGTTGCAGCTCTGAAAATAGCTGGGGTTTTCCAAGCAGATAACCCTGGCCGACGTCGCAGCCCAATTGTTCGAGCAGCGCAAGTGTCGGTGCATCTTCAATGCCTTCGGCGACGGCGACGGCACCCAGGCGATGCGCGAGGTCGATCGTCGATTTGACAACTTCGAGGTTCCGCTGCGAATCGCGCATCGTCATCACGAATCGTTTGTCGATCTTGATTTCGTCGGCCTCGATCTCGGTCAGATATTCGAGATTCGACTGGCCGGTGCCATAATCGTCGATCGACAGGCGAACCCCGGCGCGGCGGAGCTGCGCCAGCGTCTGGCGCGCCTGGCTGCTGTTTTCGATCTGCGCGGTTTCCGTGATCTCGATCGTCAGCAGTTCGGGCCGCAGATGATGCGCCGTGAGCATGACGCGGATCGTCCCGACAAGGTCGCTATGGTCGAGCAAAGTCGCCGACAGGTTCACTGACATGTGAATATTGTGGCCCTGCGCGTGGAGCTGCGCCGCCGAACGGATCGCCTGGTCCATCACGAACAGGGTCAGGCGATAGATGTCCTGACTCTTTTCGGCCTGGACGATGAATTCGTCGGGCGGAATCGGGCCGCGCGTCGGGTGCGTCCAGCGCACGAGCGCCTCGACCCCGATCAGCTCGCGCGAGGAAATCTGGTACTGCGGCTGGAACGCGACCCAGATATCGCCGCCCGTCAACGCATCTTCGAGCTGCGAGTGGAAAGAGAGCTGCCAGCCCGCGTCGTCCTTTTCGCGCGGCGCATATTTGGTCCACAGCGTGCGGGTGCGGATCGATTTTTCCGCCGCGACGAGCGCTGCGGCGAGGCGCTGTGCGTTCGAGCCTTCGAATTCGTCGTTGACGCCGAACGCGATCGCGACGTCGACACGCAGTTCGCCGATCGTCAGCGGCGCGTTGAACAGCGCGGCGAGCCCCGCCAGCTGCCCCTCGATCTGGCTGTGCTGGTAATAGGGCACGAGCCACGCGAAGGTGCCGTCGAGATCATGATGCAAGATGGTGCCCTGCGACGCGAGCTGGAGGCGGCGGGTGACCTGTTCGACGAGTTTGCCGATCCCGTCGCCGGGGATGAACGCGGCGAGATCCTCGAAATTGACGACCTTGGCAGCGATCACGGTCGCGCTGGCGAACGGCGGCTGGCTGCGCAGCGCCTCGAAATTCGGCAGCCCCGAAACGGGGTTTTCATGCTGCGCCGACCGGCGGCCGCGGGTGCGCGATACGTTGGTGCCGATCGCTGCGACCAGGAAGCAGGCGCTGCCGATCGACAGGCTGACCAGCGAGATCATCAGGACGAGCTTGACGGCGATCAGCGCGCCGATCGTCGATACCGCGGCGACGGTGAACCAGCGGGCGCGCCGGAACAGCATGGCGGTCAGCATCGCCAGCGATGCCACGATAAAGCCGGGAAGCCAGCCGATATCGACGGGCACGCCGCGTTTCAGCGTTTCGGCCCCGATCAGATGGATGAAAGCCCCCGGCACGCGGTTGTTGCCGGGAAGATAGTGGGTATCCTGGAACGTTGCCGACGTTGCTGCGAAAATCACGTCCTTGCCCGCAAGCTCGCGGCTGCCGACCTTTCCCGACATCACGTCGCTCGCGCTGTAGGTGGTGATGGTGTCGACGTTGTACGAATAGTCGAGCGCATAGACCCCCCGCGCTGTGCGGAGGGCGGTTGGCGAGCTCCGACGAGAAGCTGGGGATCAGCCGGCCCCCGATGTCGAAGGCGAGCGGAATGCGCCACACCTGCCAGAATTCATATTTCCATCCGATGGTGGCGACCCGCGCGTCGGCGCCAAAGGCCCGCCCCGGAAAATTGGCCAGCGCGATCCGGTCTCCCGGCGTCAACTTCGCCGATGCGGCCAGCACGATCCGGTCCTTCATCCGCTTGACCGCGCCGGTCAGCAGCGGCAGGTCGCGGTCGTTCTGGCGCCGTTCGTAGGTGAAGTCGACGAACAGCCGCCGGGCGCGGGCGCGGTCGACCGCGTCGATGACGCGTGCGTGCTGAGCGGCGGAAAAATCGCCGCGCGAGGCCTGGGCCATGGTCTTGTCGTCGAGCGCGACGACGACGATCTCGCCCGACACGGGCCGCCATGCCAGCCGGCCGACCGCCGCTTCGATCACGCGATCGATCGGTTCGGCGACCGACGACAGGCCCGCCGCCACGCTGAGCAGAAGCGACAGGCAGATCGTTCGCCAACTGATAATCAGGGTCTTGGCCGTGATGGGCACGCACGTCTCCGCCAGATTGCGTCGACGTTCCTAGATTCAGATGGTTAGCATCGCGTTAATCATGAACGGAATCTTGCCGCCGCCCATGCACGGGCGGCAGGATTTCCGCGGGGTTCAGGCGAAGGACGGCAGCGGCGCGAGCGCCGCGTCGCCGGCCAGCGCCGCGGCGGCGAGGCCCGTCGCCGCAGGAACGATCTGTTCCAGATAGAAGCGCGTCGAGACGAGCTTTGCCTCCAGAAAGGCGCAGTCGCCTTCGCCACTTTCGAGCCCGGCCTTCGCCGCCTGATGCTCGATTCCCATCAGCCAGCCGCAGGTCGCGGTCGAGAGCATGGTGAGATAGGGATAGCTGCCCGCAAGCCGGTCACCGACGGTCGCCTGTTCGAGCCAGTCGGTGACATGGCGGCAGGCCTCGGCCAGTTCGGCGAGCGTGGGATACTCGGCGGCGCCGCGCGCGATGTCGTCGATCAGGCCGCGCACGCCGTCACCGCCCGCCAGGCCGAGCTTGCGGCCGACGAGGTCGGCGGCCTGGATGCCGTTGGTGCCTTCGTAAATGGGGGCGATGCGTGCATCGCGGTAATGCTGCGCGGCGCCGGTTTCCTCGATGAAGCCCATGCCGCCATGCACTTGCACGCCCAGGCTGGCGACTTCGCAGCCGATGTCGGTCGCATGCGCCTTGGCGAGCGGGATCAGCACTTCGGCGCGCAGGGCCGCGCGCTCGTCGCCCAGCTTGCCGAAGTCGGTCTGCGCCGATGCGTAATAGATCAGCGCACGCGCCGCCTCGGTTTGCGCGCGCATCCGCCACAACATGCGGCGGACGTCGGGATGCTGGTCGATCGTCACCAGCGTGCGGTCGGCGCTGCCCGCGAGCGACGACTGGATGCGCTCGGCGGCGAAGCGCTGTGCCTGTTGCGTCGCGCGCTCGGCGATCTGGACGCCCTGACAGCCGACCATCAGGCGCGCGTTGTTCATCATCACGAACATGGCGCGCATGCCGCCCATTTCGGCGCCGACGATTTCGCCGAGGCAATCTTCGCCCTCGCCATAGACCATCACCGCAGTCGGCGATCCGTGGATGCCGAGCTTGTGCTCGATCGAGGCGCAGTGGACGCCGTTGCCGATCGTCGGATTGCCGTCGGCGTCGAGGCGATATTTGGGGACGAGGAACAGCGAGATGCCGCGCGTGCCCTCGGGCGCGCCGGCGGTGCGGGCGAGGACGAGGTGGACGATATTGTCGGTGAGGTCATGCTCGCCGAAGGTGATGAAGATCTTTTGGCCCTTGATCCGGTAAAGGCCGGCATGCTCGCCCTCGGTCACCTTCTCGGCGGTCGAGCGGAGCGCGCCGACGTCGCTGCCCGCGCTCGGCTCGGTCAGGTTCATCGTGCCGTTCCACGCGCCGTTGACCAGCTTCGGCAGCCAGGTCTGGCGCTGGTCCTCGGTGCCATAGGCCATCAGCGCGTGGATCGCGCCCGCGGTCAGGATCGGGCAGAGCGTGAAGCCCATGTTCGCGGTGCCGAGCGCCTCGATCACCACGGCGGCGAGCGTGAAGGGCAGGTCCTGTCCGCCATATTCGCCAGGGCCATCGAGGCTGCCCCAGCCCGCGTCGACAAACTGTTGATACGCGTCCTTGAATCCGGGGGGCATGGTGACCTTGCCATTGTCCCACTGGGGGTTGGTCACGTCGCCGACGCGGTTGAGCGGCGCATAGACCTCAGCCGCGAACTCGCCGATGCCGGTGACGATCGCCTCGACCATGTCGGGGGTCGCGGCGGCATATTTGTCGTGCGCCGCCATCGCGTCGATGCGCGCGATATGGTCGAGGACGAAAAGCTGTTCGGTGGTGGGCGGCGTATAGGACATAGCGGGTCAGTATCCCTTGGCTCACTTTGCTGGTGAATATCGTTGCGCGGGCGCTATAGCGCGGCATGGCCGACGGTCAAACGCGCATGACAACCGATATCCGCCGCTTTGGTGCGGAGGCAATAGCGCGCGCCGGGGGGCTGATCGGGGAGGGTCAACCGGTCGCGGTGCCGACCGAGACCGTCTATGGGCTTGCTGCCGATGCGCGCAATGCCGCGGCGGTGGCGCGGATTTATGCCGCCAAGGGCCGGCCCGACTTCAACCCGTTGATCGTCCATGTCCCCGATCTGGCGGCCGCCGAAGCGCTGGGCGTGTTCGGCGAGGTCGAGCGAGCGCTGGCGGCGCGTTTCTGGCCGGGGCCATTGACGCTGGTGGTGCCGCGCACCTCCGATTGTCCAGTCGCGAGCATCGCGACCGCGGGGCTCGATACGATCGCGCTACGCGTGCCGGGGCACCGCGCGATGCAGGCTCTGCTGGCAGAGACGGGCGCGCCGCTGGCGGCGCCCAGCGCCAATGCGAGCGGCGGGGTCAGCCCGACGAAGGCCGAGCATGTGCTGGCAAGCCTCGACGGGCGGATCGCGCTCGTGATCGACGACGGCCCGACGACGGCGGGCGTGGAGTCAACGATCATGCGGGTGCGGGACGGCGCGGTCGAGGTGCTGCGGCCCGGTCCGGTGACGGCCGAGAGGCTGGGCGAGGCGAGCGGGCTGCCGGTGACGGGCGTGAAGGGGGCGGATATCGTCGCGCCGGGGATGCTCGCGAGCCATTATGCGCCGGGCAAGCCGGTGCGGCTGGGCGCCGACGCTTTTGCCGGCGATGAATATGCGATCGGCTTTGGCGCGGTGGCGGGAGAGTATCAGCTCAGCGCGCGCGGCGATTTGACCGAGGCGGCGGCGCGGCTTTTCGATGCGCTGCATGCGGGGGCAGCGAGCGCGAAGCCAAGGATCGCGGTGGCGGCGATCCCGCGCGAGGGGCTGGGCGCTGCGATCAACGACAGGCTTTCGCGCGCCGCGGTGTGATGTCCTGGCGTGAATCTGTTCTTAAGCCGCCGCCGGCTCGACCGGGTCGCCGTGCGGGGTCTTCCTTGCAACGATCAGGCAGGCGAGGACGATCAGCAGGGCGCCGGCGATGGTCGGCCAGGTCACGGGCTCGTCATAGAAATACCAGCCGAACAGCATCGCCCACAGGAACCCCGTATATTCGGTCGTCGCCAGAATCTGGGCCTCGGCGCGGGCGTAGGCCCAGCTCAGGAGGAGCAGCGACAGCGTCGCCAGGATCGCGGCGCCGGTGATCGCGGGCGCATGGTCGAGCCCGGGCACGGCGAGGAACCACGGCGCGCCGAATGCCAGGAAGAGCGTCACGAAAAAATTCTGGAAGAACGCGATCTCCATCGGCTCGGCCATCTTGGCCTGCCGCCGCGCGAGGATGAGGTTGTACGCATAGAGCATCGCCGAAAAGAAGACCGCGCCGACCGCCCACAAGGCCTCGGGCGCATAATCGCCGCGGCCCAGCTTGCCCGCAACGATCACGATCACGCCGATCAGCCCCAGCAGCGATGCGGCGATCGAGCGCGGGCCGATCTTCTCGCCCAGGAAGAGCGCGGCCATATAGAGCGTCATCAGCGGAGCGACGAACGCGAGCGCGATCGCCTCGGCCATCGGCAGCCGTGCAAGCGCCCAGAAGAAGGTGATCGCCATCCCGGCAACGAACAAGGCGCGCCAGGCGTGGATGCGCAGCGTCGGCCGGTCGGGCATCGCGGGGCGCATCGCCAGATAGGCAAGCCCGCTGATCAGCGTCCCGGTGCCGGTACGCCACAGCACGGCGTTATACGCGCCGATGTCGATCGACAGCCCCTTCATCAGCACGTCCATCGCCGAAAAGGTCGCAATGCCGGCGCAGGCGATCAGGAACGGGATGACGGGGGAGGCCGAATCGGGACGCATGCGGCGGCTGTAGCGGAGGGCTCCGGGCTTGCACAATGAAACCAAGGCGCGCAGCATTGCGGCGGGTCACGGGGAGGGAGCGGGACATGACGAAGCCGAGCAAATTCGCGCATGTCGTCTATATGACGCGGCGCTATGACGAGATGATCGCCTGGTACCTGAAGGTGTTTCAGGCCGAGGTCGTGCACCAGGATCCGGCGCTTGCCTTCCTGACCTATGACGACGAGCACCACCGCTTCGCCTTCGCCAACCTCGAACTGCTCAAGCCCGGCGGCGATGGCGGGCGCGGCGACGTCGGCGTCAATCATGTCGCCTATACGTTCGCCAGCGCGGGCGATCTGATGACGGTCTACAAGCGGCTGAAGGCCGACGGGATCACGCCCTATTGGCCGATCCATCACGGGACGACGCTGTCGCTCTATTATGCCGATCCCGACGGCAACCGCATGGAGTTCCAGGTCGACCATGGCACGGTCGCCGATGCCGTCGCTTACATGAAGAGCGACGCGTTCGGCGGCAATCCGATCGGGATCGAATATGATCCCGAAGCGCTGCTCGCACGCTATGAAGCGGGCGCGAGCGAGGCCGAGCTGATGGCGATGCCAGACGGGCCGCCGTCGGGGATTCCAGTCGAGCATGGGATGATTTGAGGTTTTGAACCTCCTCAGCGCGAACGGCGAAGGGCGTTTGGCTTGCGCTATCTGAACGTCGCCATCCCCGCGCCGTCGATGTTGAGCTTTTGCCCCGAGCAATAGGGGTTGGCGTCGCTGACGAACCAGACGACCGCCGCGGCGACGTCGTCGGGGAGCGGGACGCGGCCGAAGGGGAATTTGGCGTCGAGGTGGTGGATGTCGTCCTGTCCGGTGATCGCGCGCGCCAGCTTGTCGCCCATGTCGCTGACGGTCAGCGACGGCGCGACGATGTTGACGCGGACGCCGTTCTTCATCTCCTCCTTTGCCAGCGTCAGCGCGAGTGCCTCGCCCGCGGCCTTGCCCATACTATAGGGCGCGCCGTTGGCGCTGTGGCTCAGCGTTGCGATGCTGGAAATGACGATGATATCGCTGCGCCGATGGGTGCGCAGCTGCGGCAAGGCGAGACGGCTGACGCGGTGCGGGCCGAGCGCGTGAGTCGCGATCACGCGTTCGAGTTCGTCGGGATCGGTGTCGGCGACGCGCTTGCCGCGGCTGGCGATACCGGCGTTGTTGATCAGGATCGACATCGGCCCGAAGTCGGCTTCGATCGCGGCGATCATCGCGGCGCAGGCGGCCTCGTCGGTGACCGACGCCCGATAGGCTTTTGCCTTGCGCCCCAGGGCCTCGATGGCGGCGACGGTCTCGGCCGCCGCCTCTTCGTCGCGGGTATAGTTCACCGCGATGTCGGCGCCGGCGCTGGCCAGCGCGAGCGCGATGCCGCGGCCGATGCCGCGCGACGCGCCGGTGACGAGCGCCGTGCGGCCCGTCAGGTTCATCCCGGTCATATCTCTCTCCCTATCCGATCAGTTCATCATAGATGGCATCGTCGCTGCGGCTTGCGGCGTTGCGCCATTTCGGCGCGGCCTTGCGGTTGAGGACATGCCCGTCGGCGTCGAGCACCGCGACGGTCGGCGTGCCCTTGATCCGGAAGCCGAAGCGTTCGGGGACTTCGGGATGTTTTCCGCGACCCGCGACGTGCGGCATGCCGATATCGGCATAGACGATCTCGTACCGCGCGCGGACGGGCTCAAAACGATCGGTCGCGATCAGGTTCGCAAGCCAGGCGCTGTCGTGGCAATTGTTGGTGCCCATCACGAGCAGCACGCGCTTGCCTGAGATTTTCGCCGCGGCGAGCGCCGCATCGATGGCCATCGTCGGGTCGGCGGCGGGGTCGAAGGCGCCGGTCTTGTACGGCTCGGCGACGCCGACGATGGTGCGTGGTTCGCTGGCGGCTGTCGCCGAGAGCGGGAGCAGCGCGGCGGCAAGGGCGAGGGCGATTTTGCGGGTCATGGCGCGACGATAGGTTTTGCATGACGTTTCCGTCAACGTCAGTTAGCTTTCTATTCATGAGCTGGAAAAAAGAGACAGACGAACTCGCGGCTCGGCGCGCGATGGCCGAGAAGATGGGCGGGGAAGAAAAGGTCGCGCGGCAACACAGCCGCGGCAAGATGGACGCGCGGGCGCGGCTCGCGGGAATCGTCGACGCCGGCAGCTTTCGCGAGATCGGCAAGATCGCCGGGCGCGGCAAATATGGCGCCGATGGCGCGCTGGAAGATCTGGCCGCGAGCAATTTCATCTTCGGACGCGCGAACATCGACGGTCGGCCGGTCGTCGCCTCGGCCGACGATTTCACCGTGCGCGGCGGGGCGGCCGATGCGGCGCTGCACCGCAAATTCGTCCAGTGCGAGGCGATGGCGCATGAATATCGCCTGCCGCTGATCCGCATGATCGACGGCACCGGCGGCGGCGGTTCGGTGAAAACGCTCGAGGATATGGGCTATACCTATATCCCGCATGTGCCGGGCTGGCACGAGATCATCGCGAACCTCGACACGGTGCCGGTGGTGGCGCTGGCGCTGGGGCCGACCGCGGGACTGGGCGCGGCGCGGGTCGTCGCGAGCCATTACAGCATCATGGTACGCAGCCTGTCGCAATTGTTCGCGGCGGGGCCGGCGGTCGCAGCGGCGATCGGCGATACATTGGACCGCGAGGAGCTGGGCGGCAGCGATGTTCATACGCGCAACGGCGTCGTCGACGACGAGGTAGCGAGCGAGGCCGAAGCCTTTGCGGCGGCGCGGCGGTTCCTGTCGTACATGCCGTCGTCGATCCATGACCGGGCGCTCCGCACGCCGTGCAGCGACCCGGTCGACCGGCGCGAGGAAAGCCTGTTGTCGGCGGTGCCGCGCGAGGCGAAGCAGGTCTATGCCATGCGGCGTATCGCCGACGCGGTGTTCGACAAGGACAGCTTTTTCGAAATGGGCGCGCGCTGGGGGCGGGCGGTGATCACGGCGTTCGCGCGGCTCGACGGCTATCCGGTTGCGGTGCTCGCCAGCGATCCGTCGTATCTTGGCGGATCGTGGGACGCGAAGACGAGCGAGAAGGCCGAGCGTTTCGTGAAGATGGCCGACCAGTTCCGGCTGCCGATCGTTCACCTCGTCGACAATCCGGGATTCATGATCGGCGGCGAGGCCGAGCGGACGGGGACGATCCGTTATGGGGTGCAGGCGATGAACGCGATCTATCGCGCGACGGTGCCGCTGGCGTCGGTCGTCGTGCGGCGCGCCTATGGCATCGCGGGAAGCGCAATGTCGAACGCCGAGCGGTTCCAGTATCGGTTTGCCTGGCCGTCGGGCGACTGGGGCAGCCTGCCGATCGAGGGCGGGGTCGAGGTGGCTTACAAGAGCGAACTGGAGGCGGCCGAGGACCCGGCGGCGCATCTGGAGGCGATCCGCGAGCGGTTGAACCGCGTGCGCTCGCCGTTCCGGACGGCAGAGAAATTCGGGGTCGAGGATATCATCGACCCCAGGGATACGCGGCCCTTGCTGTGCGAGTTTGCCGAGCTGGCGTGGCGGGTGCTGAAATAGCTGACCCCCCTCCCGCTTGCGAGAGGGGATGACGAAGCGAGGGAGGGGGACGGGCCGATGACCGCCGCGCGCCATTATGGCATGGACTGGCTCCGCATCGGGGCGTTCGGCCTGCTGATCCTCTATCACATCGGCATGTATTTCGTGCCGTGGGACTGGCATGTGAAGATCGTCCCGACGATCGACTGGGTCGCGATCCCGATGCTCGCGACAAAGGGCTGGCGGCTCGCGTTGCTGTTCCTCGTGTCGGGCTATGCGAGCGCGGCGCTGGTTGCCAAGCTGGGCGGAGCGGGCGCGTTTGCGAAGTCGCGGAGCGCGCGGCTGCTGATCCCTTTGCTGTTCGGGATGGTCTTCATCATCCCGCCGCAGCCGTGGATCGAACTGGTCGGGCAGCACGGCTATCCCCACGGCTATCTGCATTTCTGGCTGCGCGATTATTTCGGATTTCAGTTTCTGGACGGGATCGCGCTGCCGACGTGGCAACATCTGTGGTTCGTGGTCTATCTGTGGGTTTATACGATGCTGGCGGCGGTTCTGCTCGCGGTCGTGCCTGCCGATACACGCGCTAGGGTTGCCGACGGCGCGGTGCGGTTGGTGCGCGGATGGGGGTTGATGATCGTCCCGATGCTTTGGTGGCTCGCCGTTTATGGCGCCTTTCCCGATCATGACGAGACGCACGCGCTGTTCGACGACGGGCCGTCGCACCTTCACTATCTGATGGGGTTCGGGATCGGCTGGCTGCTCCGCGTCCGGCCGATATTGTTCGAGGCGGTCGCGCGCTGCTGGAAAGTCGCGGCCGTGCTCGCCCTGGTCGCCTTCGCCCCGATCGCGTGGGTCGAGTGGACATGGCCGGGGAATACGCCCGCGCCCGATTGGGTCTTTCCGCCCTATCACATCGCGCGGCAGGTGCAGGGGTGGGCGACGATCGTCGCGCTTCTCGGGATCGCCGATCGATACTGGAACCGCGACCACCCGCGGCGCGCGATGCTCGCCGAGGCGGTGTTTCCCTTTTACATCATCCATCAGACGATCATCGTCGTCGTCGGCTGGTATCTGTTGAAAGGGCCTGTCGCCCCTCTGCCGTCGTTCCTGATCCTGGTTGCGGCGACGACATCGGGATGCTGGCTATTCTACAGGATCGGGCGCACCATCGGCTGGCTGCGGCCGCTGATCGGATTGCAGCGTAACTAGAAGGGGGAGAGGATATGGGCGCATTGAAAGGCCTGATGGCCATCGTCGGCGTTGCGGCGATCCTGATGGGGGGGCTGTGGATATTGCAGGGGCTCGACATCGTGCGCTGGCCGGCAAGCAGCTTCATGCTGGGCGACATCACCTGGACGCGGAATGGCACGGTGCTGGCGGTGGTCGGCGTGGTCCTGATCTGGTTCGCGCGGAAACGATAAATTCGACTACAAATGTAGTTGACCTGTATTGTTTGTGTGATACACCGTGGCCGATCCGGGGATGGATTGGAGCCTGTATGATTCGTTCTTCGCGTCTTTTGCCCGGCCTGCTGATGGCGGCGGCCATGATCGCGGCACCCGTTCTAGCGCCCCCGCCGGCGTTCGCCGCCGACCAGGTGAGCGGCGAGGTGAGCGGCGACGTCATCGCCGAGACATATGCGGCGCTGCTCGAGCGCGACTATGTCTATCCCGAAACCGGCAAGCGCTATGCCGAGGCGCTGCGCGCGGGCATCGCGGCGGGGCGCTATGCGAAGCTGAGTGGCGAGGCGCTGGGCGAGGCGATCGACAGCGACGTGCGCGCAGTGTCGCCCGATGGGCATTTGCGGCTGCGCACCCCCGAAAACGCCGCCCCCGGCACGCCGGTCGCACCCGGCGCCGCGGTGCCGGCAAAGCGTCCGCCGAAGGTGCCCGTCGAACAGGCGGGCTGGATTGCGCCCGGTATCGCCTTCGTCCGCTTCAACGTCTTTCCCGACGATGCCGCAGTGACCGCCGAGGCGGCGAAATTCATGGCCGACCATGCCGATGCCAAGGCGATCATCTTTGACATTCGCACCCACAATGGCGGCGGGCTCGACCAGATGGACGTGATCTTTCCCTGGTTGTTCGCCGAGCCGACGCGGCTGGTGACGATGGCGACGCGCGCGTCGGTCGACGCCGAGGGCGGCTCGCCGATCGACGGCATCGCGTCGATGCGGATCGCGAAGGGCGACGCCGGGATGGTGACGCGCGAGCATTGGGCGACGCCGAACGCCGACAAGCGCCTGAAGAGTGCGAAAGTCTATGTGCTGACGTCGGGCGCGAGCGCGTCGGCGGCGGAGCATTTCGCGCTGGCGATGAAGCATACGCATCGCGGCGTGCTGATCGGCGCGCCGACCGCGGGCGCCAATCATTTCGGGCGCGGGGACGATCTGGGCGGCGGCTATTCGGCGTTCATTCCCGTCGGCCGCACCTATGATCCGGCGACCGGCAAGGATTGGGAAGGCGATGGCGTACAGCCCGACATTGCCGTGCCGCCGGCCGAAGCGCTGGAGCGGGCGCTGACCGAGCTTGGGGTGTCGCCGACGGAAGCGAAGGCGCTTTCCGATGCGCATATGCCAAGCTGGCCGATGGAACGGCGGCGGCCGCGCACGGTGAAATAGGCAGGCCAGGCCAACTATCCTCCTTCGTCATGCCGAACGCGATCCGGCATCCCGGTTTGCAGCGCTGAAGAAGCGGGACCCCGGATCGGGTCCGGGGTGACGAAGTTAGGAACCCGCGAGCTTCGTCAGCGCATCGCCATCGACTCGCATCACGGTCCATTCGTCCATCAGCTTGGCGCCGAGACTCTGGTAGAAACCGATCGACGGGGTGTTCCAGTCGAGCACCCACCATTCGAGTCGCGCGCAATCGCGCTCGATACACAGCTTCGCGAGATGCGCGAGCAAAGCCTTGCCGAGCCCCGATCCGCGCGCTTCGGGGCGGACGAACAGATCCTCCAGATAGAGGCCGGGCCGCCCCTCGAAGGTCGAGAAATTGTGGAAGAAGAGTGCGAAGCCCTGCGCCGTGCCATCGATCTCGCCGATCACGACTTCGGCATAGGGCCGCGGGCCGAACAGGTTCGCGCCAAGCTTTGCCTCGTCGAAGCGGACGTCGTGCGCGAGCTTTTCATAGTCGGCGAGGTCGCGGATGAACTGCGCGATCAACGGCAGGTCGGCGGGCGTGGCGGAGCGGATGGTAAGAGTCACGCGATGATCCTGCTAATGGCCGGCAAATGGAGACGTCGCTGCGCTTTTAGCGATGCCGGTGCGATGGGCAATGGCGCTTGCCCTTACAATGGCCATCCGGCGCCCCATATCAAAGACATGCCGCTGGACCAGGCCGCGACGCAACGCGGCAGGACAACTGTCGGGCATTGTCTCCTATCGATCAAAATGACTTTGGTTGGGTTTTCCGGGACAGGAAAATGATCGCGATTCCGGAAGGCTGACAGCCCGGATCGGCGATCCGAAAGGCATGCCTTCATGATCGGCTATTTCATCCTTCTCCACCGCTTTCCCGAACAGTTCAAACGCATGTTCCGCGCCATCTATGCGCCGGGCAACAGCTATGTGATCCATCTCGACAAAAGCTCGGGCCCCGAATTCGCCGCCGACATCACCGCGTTCTTGAAACCCTATCAGGGGGTGGCGATCATCGAATCGAAAAAGGCGCTGTGGGGCGGATACAGCCTGGTCGATGCCGAGCTGCGCGGCATGGCCAAATTGCTCAAGATGAATCGCAGCTGGACGCATTATATCAACCTCAGCGGTCAGGATTTCCCGCTGAAGTCCCAGACCTATATACGCGCCTTCCTGCGCGCCAATCCGCGCCGCCAGTTCGTTCGCGCGCTCGATCAGCAAGCGGTTCGGCCCGACACGATGAACCGCGTCAGCCATATGTTCGTCGAGGCGCTGGGGCGGATGTTCCGCACCGGCCTGCCGCGGCGGTTCCTGAAAGACGCGACGCCCTATATCGGGACGCAGTGGAAAGCGGTGACGCGCAGTTTCTGCCATTTCGCGGTGCACGATCCGCGCGCCGACCGCTTCAAGACATTCTATCGCCGCAGCTTCATTCCCGACGAAGCCTTTTTCCAGACGCTTATGATGAACAGTCGCGGGCAGGGCGAAGTGATGAACGACGACCTGCGCACGATCGACTGGGTGCCCGATGGCGACATCAAGCTGCGGCCGCGCACTTTCGGGACCGCCGATGCCCTGCGCCTGATCCTGAGTCCCGACCTGTTTGCGCGGAAGTTCGACGAGAGCGAGGATGCGGTGATTTTCGATCTCCTCGAAGCGCATCTGAAGACGCCGGCGGCGAATCTCTATGTCGCGGAAGCGGCCGTGCGGCCGCAGGACCGGACGCTGGAAGCGGTATAACCTGGCAAAGCGGGTGCGCTAGTTCGCGCCCGCTTCACCCCTGCGGCGCGCGAAGAGTATCGCGAGCGCGGCGATGACGAGCGCGGGCTGGCCGATCACGGCCGGGGCGTCGGCCCAGAAGGTCGCCGGGCCGCAGATGCCGGCGGCGACTTCATAGATATGGAACGCGCCGTGCAGCGCCAGCCACAGCCCGCCGACGACCGCGGCGCGCCAGCGACGGATCGGGTGCGCGGCGGCATAGAGCAGGATCAGCCCCGAGCCGAGATAGGCGAGGCCGATGTCGCGGATGAAATGCGCGTTGGGCGGGCCGGTGGTGACGACCGTCGGCACGAACACATACCAGTCGAGCGGCTTGACCAGCATGAAGGCGCCATTGGCAATCGTCGTGACCGCGGCAATCAGCAGCAGCAACTGGACGAGGCGGTCGAGCGCGTCATATTTTTGCGGCATCATTTTTCTCCCCGATCCGGACCGCTTGAACCTTCAGTCCCCTGGTTCGCCGATCCGCACGATCCGGCCGACTTCGAGTTCGTCGATCCTGAGTTTGCGGATGCGCGCCTTGCCGATGCGGAGGCGGCCGATCGCGAGAGCGCCGACCGCGAACGCGCCGAGCGCAAAGGCGCCGATCGCGAGCGCTGCGACGCTTCCCGATCCGAGTGTTGCAGTGCCGGTTGCCGACGCGCCGGTCGCGACCGCCTTGCGCGCGACGCGAGGTTCGACGACGATGTCGGCCTTGGTCTTCACGCTGCCTTGCCGTGCAGCGTATCCATGCTCACCGAACTGCCCGCGTCGATCTCTGCGGCTTTTGCTTCGACCAGCTTGACGATGTGCTGGATCATGTCGGCGTCTTCGACATGGTGATCGGTGACGCCCGAGAGAAAGACCATATGCTTGCCGTTGCCGCCGCCGGTGATGCCGATGTCGGTTTCGCGCGCCTCGCCCGGACCGTTGACGACGCAGCCGAGGACCGAGAGCGACATCGGGGTCTTGATGTGGCCGAGCGCTTCCTCGAGCGCCTGGACGGTGCGGATGACATCGAAGCCCTGGCGCGCGCAGCTGGGGCACGACACGACGCGGACGCCGCGGGTGCGCAGGCCGAGCGACTTCAGGATTTCATAACCGACGCGCACTTCCTCTTCGGGTTCGGCCGACAGGCTGACGCGGATCGTGTCGCCGATGCCGGCCCACAGCAGGTTGCCGATACCGAGCGCCGATTTGACGGTGCCGCCGATCAGGCCGCCAGCCTCGGTAATGCCGAGATGGAGCGGGCAATCGACCGCGTCGGCGAGCTGCGCGTAGGCGGCGACGGCAAGGAAGACGTCGCTGGCCTTCACCGCGACCTTATAGTCGTGGAAATCATGGTCCTGGAGCAGCTTGATATGGTCGAGCGCGCTTTCGACGAGCGCTTCGGGGCAGGGCTCGCCATATTTTTCGAGCAGGTCTTTCTCGAGGCTGCCCGCGTTGACGCCAATACGGATCGCGCACCCGTTCGCTTTCGCGGCGCGGACGACTTCGCCGACGCGCTCCGACGAGCCGATGTTGCCGGGGTTGATGCGCAGGCACGCGGCGCCGGCGTCGGCGGCTTCCAATGCGCGCTTATAATGGAAGTGGATATCGGCGATGATCGGGATACGCGCCGCGCGCACGATCTTGCCGAGCGCGGCGGTCGAATCGGTGTCGGGGCACGACACGCGGATCAGATCGGCGCCGGCTTCCTCGCAGCGGCGAATCTGGTCGATCGTCGCGACTGCGTCGCTGGTCAGCGTGTTGGTCATCGTCTGGACGGTGATCGGCGCGCCGCCGCCGACCGGAACAGCGCCGACCATGATCTGTCGACTGGTCCGCCGCGCGATGTCGCGCCAGGGACGCAGGCCGGGGTTGTGATCGCTCATATGACTGCCCGCAAGAAGGGAGATATCCGCCGCTCTTTAGCCGCGCCGCGCGCACTTGGCAAAGCGCAAGCGCGGCCTATCGCGCTGTTGCCTGAAAGACACAGTCGGTAATCTATTCGCAGCGAAGCTGTAATTTTCGTTTGTGCGATGCAGCAAAATCGGCAATTTTTGCATCGTTCGTCGCGACATGCCCGTGCAGAGGTGTGAGCCACGCACGGCAGGCTGGGACGATCCGGTTTATTTTTTAGGGGGATCACCCATGAAGTTTCTTACCAAAGCGTGTTTCGGCATGCTGCTCGCCGCGTCGGCCCTGTCGACGCCCGCCTTCGCCCAGGAAGAAGAGGCCAGCGGCCCGTTCACGCTTTCGGGCGGCATTGCGGTCACGTCGGACTATCGTTTCCGCGGCGTTTCGTTGTCGAACGAAAAGGTCGAAGTCCAGCCCACGCTGACCGTGAGCCATGAAAGCGGCTTTTACGCAGGCGTCTGGGGTTCGGGCCTTCCCGATAGCGCGCCCTATGGCAAGTTCGAGCTCGACCTCTATGGCGGCTATGCCACCGAAATCTCGCCGGGCACCAAGGTCGATGTCGGCGTCACTTATTACACCTATCCTGGCAGCCACGACGGCGGCGCAGCGACCGACTATTTCGAAGTCATCGGCAAGCTGACGCAGAGCCTCGGTCCCGTTTCGGCGACCGGTACCATCGCCTATGCGTGGGACCAGAAGTCGCTGGGCAGCGATGACAATATCTATGCGAACCTTGGCCTCGCCTATGGCATCGCCGATACCCCGGTCACGCTGAGCGCGGGCGTCGGCTATACCGACGGTTCGCTCGGCCTTGTGGCAGCCGACGGCAATTACATCGACTGGAACGTCGGTGCATCCTTCTCGGCGGCTCCCGCAACCTTCACGGTCCAGTATATCGACACCGATGTGAAGAAGACGGGCATCAAGGCGCTCGATACGCTTTACGATCCGACCGTGGTCTTTACGCTGGGCTTCGCTTTCTGATCGCCTAGCAGGTCAGCGACCACGCGCTCGAAGGGGGCGGCTTTCGGGGGGAAGCCGCCCCCTTTTGCGTGCGCGCAATATATCCGGGCGGAAAGGGCGTTCGGGGGCGCCGTCGCAACGCGGCTTGACGCTGACGATGAACCGTGCAATTTCATCGACGAGTTGAAAACAGCTGGAGCGAACCCCCATGCCTCAAGCGTCTCAATCCCCCCCAATGCCGTCCCACCCTCCCATCCCGCCCGTGCGCGGCGAACGCAGCCCGGGCGTCAAGCTGGTGATCGCGGTGTTCATCGCGGTCGCGCTGATGGTGCCCTTGCTGATGGTCTATGGCCTGCTCTGGGATCGCCAGCAGCAGGCCGAAACCGCGCAAGCCTCGATCGGGCAGGGCTGGGGCGGACAGCAGACGATCGGCGGCCCCGTGATCGTCATTCCGTACCGCGCGACCGAAACGCAGACGGTGCAGGAGAATGGCCGCGACGTGACGCGGACGGTCAACACGATCCGCAACCTCTATCTCTCGCCCCAGGCGAACAAGGCCGACGTCGTCATCAAGCCCGAAAAGCGGAAGAAGGCGATTTACGAGACCGTCGTCTATGAAAGCCAGATCGCCGGGAGCGCCGACTTCGTGCTGCCCGCCGATATTGCGCGATACGGTGTGGCGCGCGAGGCGTTGATGCTCGACCGCGCCGAAGTGCGCCTGGGCATCAGCGACGCGCGCGGGCTGGTTGACGGCAACAGCCTGTCGGTGAACGGCACGCCTGCTGCGCTCCAGCCCGGCAAGGGCCTGGCGTCGACGGGCAATTCGGGGACCTTTGCGTTCGTCGACTGGTCGGGCGGGTTGCCGTTGAAGATCGATTACAAGATCGGCGTGCGCGGGCTCGGCGATTTCAAGCTGATCCCGCGCGGTGTCGACACGCGCTGGACGGTGAAGTCGAGCTGGCCGAACCCGAGCTTCGGCGGCGATTTTCTGCCCGCCAAGCGCGCCGTGACCGAAAGCGGCTTTACCGCAACCTATGCGATTCCCAATCTTGCGCTCGGGCAGGCGCAGGTGCTGACCGGCGACCTGTCGCCGCCAGTTGCGACCAATTACGGCGGCAATGGCCCGCGCTATGCCGACGTCGTCGATGTGTCGGCACCCGCGGCCGACAATGGCAGCATGGAAACGTCGGGCGGCACGGCAAAGGCGATCGCGATCAGCCTGATCGAGCCGGTCGACCTCTACAGCCAGGTCGATCGCAGCATCAAATATGGTTTCCTGTTCATCGGTTTCACTTTCGTCGCCTTCCTGATGTTCGACATCATTGCGGGCGCGCGCGTCGCGGCGGCCGAATATCTGCTGACCGGCATCGCGCTGGTGCTGTTCTTCGTGCTGTTGCTCGCCTTCGCCGAAGTGATCGGGTTCACCCCGGCCTATCTGCTGGCGTCGGCGGCGATTATCGGGCTGCTCGCATTCTACAGCGCGGCGGTGCTCAAGAGCTGGAAACGCGCGCGCTTCCTCGCGGCGATGCTGATCGGGCTCTACGCGCTGCTCTATGTGCTGCTCAACCTCGAGGCCTATTCGCTGCTGATCGGGTCGGTGCTGATGTTCTTCGCGCTCGCGGGCGTGATGTACATGACGCGGAATATCGATTGGGGCGGGATCGGCAAGAAGGAGGAGGTGGCTTTGTCGGCGGCCTAAATCGTCCGTCGGTCATTGCGAGGAGCGAAGCGACGCGGCAATCTCCAGCGTGAAGCATCGGTCAAGGACGATGGCTGGAGATTGCTTCGCTTCGCTCGCAATGACGATGTTGGTTACCGCCGGCGCAAATTATGGGGGCCGAGATCCGACAGGGTCCTGGCCCCCATCAATTTCATGCCCCTTTCGATCTCCGCCCGCAGCAGGCCGACCGCGCGGCTCACGCCATCCTCGCCCGCAGCGGCGAGCGCGTAGAGATACAGCCGCCCGCCCGAGCAGGCTTTCGCCCCGACCGACAGGGCTTTCAGCACATGTGTCCCGCGCGTGATGCCGCCGTCGCAGATTACCTCGATCCGGTCGCCGACCGCGTCGACGATGTCGGCGAGCGAGTCGAAGGGCGAAATGCTGCCGTCGAGCTGGCGCCCGCCGTGGTTTGACACCATGATCGCGGTCGCCCCGATATCGACCGCGCGTCTGGCGTCCTCGACCGCGGCAATGCCCTTGAGACAGAAGGGGCCGTCCCATTGTTTGCGGATCGCCTCGGCGCGCTTCCAGTCGAGGCTCTGGTCGAGCATCGTGGTGAAATATTCGGCGACCGACCTGGGGACGCTCGACCCTTCGGAGACGTGCGTCGCCAGGTTCGGCAGGCTGAACTTCTCGCGCAGCATATAGTTGAGCCCCCAGCCGGGCTTGATCGCATAGCTCAGCATGTTGCGCGCGGTGAAGCGCGGCGGCGAGGTGAAGCCCGAGCGCAGGCAGCGCTCGCGATTGCCGCCGACGATCGTGTCGACGGTGAGCGCGACCGCGTCGAACCTGGCATCGCGCGCAGCGTCGAGCATCGCCTTGTTGAGGCCCTCGTCGTGGTGGACGTAAAGCTGGAACAGCTTCGGGCCGTCGGTGAGGGCGCCCGCCTCGGCCAGACCGATCGTCGCAAGGCTCGATATGCCGGCGACGGTGCCGGCATTTGCCGCGGCGCGAAGGACAGCGCGCTCGCCCTGCCAGTGAAACAGGCGCTGAAGCGCGGTGGGCGAGAGGAACAGCGGCATCGCCATCTCGCGCCCGAACAGCGTCGTCTTCATATCGACGCTGTCGACTCCCGCGAGGACGCGCGGGATCAGGTCGCACTGGTCAAAGGCGGCGCGGTTGCGGCGGCGGGTCACCTCGTCGTCGGCGGCGCCGTCGATATAATCGAACACCGGCCAGGGCAGGCGCCGCTTGGCGAGCGCGCGGAAGTCGTCGATATTGTTGCAGTCGGTGAGTTTCATGCTTGCCCCGCTTTTACCCCGTCCTTGCGAGCGTAGCGAAGCAATCTCCTGCTCTCAATCTTGCGCGAGGCCGATGGCTGGAGATTGCTTCGTCGCTTCGCGCGTCGCAATGACGACTTCAAAACACCGTCCGCGCCGCGACCGAACCCTTGGTCGCGTAACTGAACCGCGGCTCGACCGGCAACGCCGGGTCCAGGATATGCGCCGCAATGCGCTTGCCGACCGCGGGGCCGTTCTTGAACCCATGGCCCGATCCGCCACCGACAAGCCAGATCCGCTCCTGCCCCGGCAGCCGGTCGATCAGATAGTCGCCGTTCGAGCTATTCTCATATTGGCAGACGCGCGCGCCGATCAGCGGCGCGTCGGTCAGGCCGGGAAAGCGCTGCGCGATATAGGCGCGCGCCTCTGCGATGCCCGCCGGCGTCGGCGCGCGGTCCTGCGTGTCGGGATCGACGACCGGACCGTGCACGTCGATCGCGATCTTGAACCCCGCGCCTTCCAGGTCGGGAATGCCATAGACGATGCGGCCGTTGTTGAAGTCGGCCCAGACGGGCAGTTCGGCCGGGGTGAAGCGCGTGTCGCCCTGCGGTGCCCCGAAATGATAGACTTCCTGCCGTGTCGCAACGATCTTGCCGCCGAGTTGCTGCGGGAAAAGCTCGGCCAGCCACGGCCCGGCGCAATAGACGAGATGGTCGGCGGTGCCGCCGTCGGGCAGCGTATGCTTCCTGATCTTCTTCGCGATCAAGGGCGCTGGCATCACGACGCGCTCGACCTCGACGCCTGCGTCCGCGATGACTTCCTGCACGCCGCGTCCGGCGATCAGCGCGCCGCTGTCTTTTTCCAGGATGCCGGTCTCGCCCTGATAGAATTGGATCTGGCGCCAGTTTTTCTGGAGCCAGCCGACATCGCCATGATCATGGTCGATGCGGTTCGCCTTCAGCCAGGCGAGCGACTGCGCGGTATAGCTGTCGCCGCCGGGCGCGAACCACAGCACGCCGCTGTTGTGAAAGATAGGCAGGCTCGCGGTGTCGGAGAGATCTTTCCAATAGGGCAGCGATTCGCGCGCCATGTCCGAATAGAGGGTGTCGGCGCCATAGCCCATGCGGATGACGCGGCTCTCGCCGCCCGACGAGGCGCGCCAGTTGCCGGCGCCATAGGCGTCGAACAGGCGCACCGATTTGCCCGCGCGGACGAGGTGCCATGCGGCCCACGCGCCGAACACCCCCGCGCCGATGATCGCGACGTCGACATGCTGGATCTTGGGCCGTGCGGGCTTGCGCCGCTTCGATTTGCGCTCGGCAGCGACGGCCGCGGTCGTGGCCGGAAGCATGGCGAGGCCGGTCAGAATTGCGCGGCGCGTCGGTAAGCTTTTCAAGGGGTTATCGACCAACGGTCGCACCCTCGTTTCTCTTGTAATAGCGATAGCCGCCGATCCAGGTTTCGAGCGGCGTCATCTTTCGGATTTCGTCGGGGCTGGCGAGCAGCGGGTCCGCATCCAGCATGACGAAATCGGCGCGCATGCCGGGCATCAGGGTGCCGAGGCGGTCTTCGGCGAAGGCCGCGTAAGCGGCGGTGCGGGTGAAACCGTCGAGCGCGCTCTCGCGGCTGACCGTTTCCTCGGGATGCCATCCGCCGACGGGCTGGCCCGCGGCGTCGGTGCGCGAGATGGCGGCGGCGATGCCGGGAAAGGGGTTGGCGCTCTCGACCGGCACATCGGAACCGAACGCGAGGCGGACACCCGCCTTTTCCATGCTGCGCCAGGCATAGGCACCCTTGAGGCGGTCGGGTCCAAGGCGCGCTTCGGCCATGAGGCGATCCGACGTCTGATGCACCGGCTGCATCGAGGCGATCACTTTCAATTGCGCAAAGCGCGCAATGTCGGCGGCATCGACGATCTGCGCATGCTCGATCCGCCAGCGGCGCTCGCCGGGCAGGTCGGCGGTCAGGTCGGCGATCGCGTCGAGCGCCTCGGCATTGGCGGCATCGCCGATCGCATGGATCGCGACCTGGAACTTGTCCATCGACGCGCGCACCATCTTGTTGCGAAGCTGCGCGGGCGTGAGCAGCGGCAGACCCTTCTGCCCCGGCGCGTCGCTGTACGGCGCCTTCAGCCAGGCACCGCGCGAACCGAGCGCGCCGTCGAGATAGAGCTTCACGCCAACCATGCGAAGCTTGTCGTCATAGAGCCACGGCGTCGGTTCGGACCCGGCGATGATCGCCATATTGTCGATATCGCCGCCATAGCTGAGGATGCGCACCGCGAGCTGTTTCTTGTCGCCCGCGCGGCGGTACGCCTGCCATTCGAGGATCGAGGTGCCCATGTCGGCGATGCTGGTGATCCCCTGCGAGATCAGCTTTTGCTGCGCGAGCAGGAACGCGCGGTCGAGGTCGCGCGCGAGCGGTCTGGGCTTGGCCGCGTCGACCAGCGCCATCGCGCCGTCGACAAAGACGCCGCTCGGCTTGCCCGCCGCCATTTCGATGCGCCCGCCCTCGGGCGCTTTCGTCGCCGCGGTGATCTTTGCGGCCGTCATTGCCGCGCTGTTCGCCCAGCCGGCATGCCCGTCGACACGTTCGAGCCAGACGGCGCGGTCGGGCACGGCGGCGTCGAGGTCGGCGGCGGTCGGAAAGCGGCCGAGGCCCCATTTTTCCTGATTCCAGCCGGAGCCTATGATCCACGGCATCTCGGGATTTTCGGCGGCATATTTGCGGATCGCTGCCTGCGCTTCGGCCAGGCTGTTGGTGCCGCTGAGGTCGAGCAGCATCAGCTGGAAGCCCAGACCCATGACATGGCCATGCGCGTCGATCAGCCCGGGGATCAGGGTACGGCCCCTGCCGTCCTCCTTGAAATCGGGGCGTTCGGGGCGCTTGTCCTTGCGGTCGAGCAGCTGCTTGACCTTGCCCTGCGCGTCGATGACCAGCCCCGTGAAGCGGATGAGCTTGCCGTCCTTGTCGAGGGTGATGCCATTGACGTTGTCGACGAGCGTGTCGGCGTGCGCGGGCGCGGCGAGGAGGAGGGCGGCGATCATCAACAATCCCCTTCCGCTTGCGGGGGGGGCAGCGAGACTGGCGAGCTTGCTCGCTAGTCGCAGCGGGAAGGGCATGAGGCGGGGCCGGCTAGCCCTCCCCGCTGCAACGAGGCCCGGCTGTACCGGACCAAGTTTCGCTGCCCCTCCCGCCTGCGGGAGGTTAGGGTTTTTGTCGCTCGCCCGGCTCACTTCCGCAGCCTCGTCACAAGCGAGCTGGTATCGCGGCGGCCGTTCCCCAATTTCTGCACATCGGCATAGAATTGGTCGACAAGACTGGCGACCGGGAGCGTCGCGCCGTTGACGCGCGCTTCCTCGATCGCGAGGCCCAGATCCTTGCGCATCCAGTCGACCGCGAAGCCGAAGTCGAATTCATCCTTCGCCATCGTTCCCCAGCGGTTGAGCATCTGCCAGCTGGCAGCCGCGCCGCCCGACACCGCTTCGAACACCTTGTCGGTGTCGAGGCGCGAGGCCTGTGCGAAGCGCAGCGCTTCGGAGAGGCCCTGGATCACCCCCGCGATCGCGATCTGGTTGGCCATCTTGGTCGTCTGTCCCGCACCGGGGCCGCCGATATGGACCATGCGCGCGGCATAAGCCTTCATCACCGGTTCGGCGGCCGCGAAAGCCGCCTTCGTCCCGCCGCACATGATCGAGAGCGTCCCGGCCTGCGCGCCCGATTCACCGCCCGAGACGGGCGCATCGACGCACAGGATGCCAGGCCCCTCGGCCTCGACCGAAAGCTGGCGCGCGATGCGGGCGGAAACGGTCGTGTGATCGATGAACAGCGCGCCTTTTCGCATCGCGCGAAACGCGCCGTCGCGGCCGAGCGTGACTTGCGCGAGATCGTCGTCGTTGCCGACGCAGGTCAGGACGACATCGGCGTCCTTCGCCGCCTCGGCGGGAGTCGATGCCGAGGTGCCGCCATGCTGCGCGACCCAGGCCTCGGCCTTTGACCGGGTGCGGTTATAGACGGTGAGGGCGTGCCCCGCCTTGACGAGATGGCCCGCCATCGGTCCGCCCATGACGCCGGTGCCGATGAAGCTGATGCGCAATTTCTGTTCGCTCATGCGGCAATCCATAACCATGGTTTGCGCGGCGCGCCAGATAGGCTAGGGCCAGCCGCGCTATGACAGACCTCGCAACCGCCACCGCAGCCGATTTTCCGGCGATCTCGCTCGACGATGTCCGCGCGGCGGCGGCGCGAATTGACGGCGCGGTGATCCGCACCCCGACGCTGCATTCGCAGACCTTGTCCGAAATGGTCGGCGCAGAAGTGTGGCTGAAGTTCGAGAATCTGCAGTTCACCGCGGCGTATAAGGAGCGCGGCGCGCTCAATGCGCTGCTGCTGCTCAGCGACGAAGCGCGCGCGCGCGGCGTGATCGCGGCGTCGGCGGGCAATCATGCGCAGGGGCTCGCTTATCATGGCAAGCGCCTCGGCGTTCCGGTCACGATCGTGATGCCGAAGACGACGCCGCAGGTGAAGGTGTCGCAAACCGCAAGCCATGGCGCCGAAATCGTGCTTTTCGGCGAGAAGTTCGACGATGCGTCGGCGCATGCGCGCGTGCTGGAAGTCGAGCGCGGGCTGACCTTCGTGCATCCCTTTGACCATCCGCACGTTGCGGCGGGGCAAGGGACGGTGGCGCTCGAAATGCTCGAGGATGTGCCCGATCTCGACACGCTGATCGTGCCGATCGGCGGCGGCGGGCTGCTCGCGGGCATGGGAACCGCAGCGCGCGGCATCAAGAACGATATGCGCCTCGTGGGCGTGCAGGCCGAGCTGTATCCGTCGATGTACGCCGAGCTGAACGGCGTCGACATGGCATGCGAAGGCGACACGCTCGCCGAGGGGATCGCGGTCAAGGAGCCGGGGGCGTATACGCGCAAGCTGGTCGCCGAATTGAACGATGACATCGTTCTGGTCGCCGAACGCCATCTGGAACGCGCGGTGAGCCTGTTGCTCCAGATCGAAAAGACCGTGGTCGAGGGCGCGGGCGCCGCAGGGCTCGCGGCGATGCTCGCGCATCCCGAGGAGTTCGCGGGCCGCAAGGTCGGGCTGGTGCTCACCGGCGGCAATATCGACACGCGGCTGCTGGCCAATGTGCTGCTGCGCGACCTCGCACGGTCGGGCCGCATCGCGCGTCTGCGCATCCGCTTGCAGGATCGGCCGGGCGCGCTGTTCAAGGTGATGAAGCTGTTCGACGAGAAGCAGGTGAACATCATCGAAATCTATCACCAGCGCATCTTCACGACGCTGCCCGCCAAGGGACTGATCACCGACATCGAATGCGAAGCGCGCGACCGCGAGCATCTCGACAGCCTGGTCGCCGCGCTCCGCGACGCGGGCTATATGGTGACGACGGTCGAGCTGGCATAGACTATGCCGATATTCAGCTCGTGGCGGGCTGCGAACGGCCGTCTCCTGCGCTTCCGGTGCTCACGTACAAAAGTACGCTGCGCGCCGGTTCTCGGAGCCAGCCATTCTCGCTCCACCACGGACTGAATCTCGACATAGTCTGGGCGGCCGATGAAAGAATATACTCTCGAACTTACCGCAACGCCCCAGAGCATCGACGAGCTGGGGCATGTCAACAATGCGGTGTGGGTCCAGTGGATTCAGCAGGTCGCGACCGGCCATTGGGACGCCGCGGCGCCGCAGAGTCACAAGGACGCCTATATCTGGGTCGTGGTGCGGCACGAGATCGATTATCTGCGCGCGCTCGGTCCGGGCGAGACGGTGACCGGTCGGACGTGGGTTGCCGACAAGCCGCAGGGGGCGAAGTTCGACCGCTTCATGGAATTCACCGGCGCAGACGGCAAAGTCCATGTGCGCGCGCGGACGGTGTGGGCGCTGCTCGACAAGGCGAGCGGGCGGCCGCTTCGTGTGACCGATGAAATAGTCGCCCCGTTTCTGCGCGATAACTGAACGGCGGGCTCGATAGACAATAGGGCCATTCGCTTATAATATTCGCGGCGGATATTCGAGGGAGGGCGACGTATGGCGATCTCTTCACTGCCGCAAATGGACCGTTTTTTCCTGACCGACGCAGGTCTGGAAACAGACATTTTGTTCAACAAGGGCATAGACTTGCCCTATTTCTCCTCGGTGACCCTGTTCACGTCGGACGAAAGTCTGGGCGTGCTCGAAGCCTATTATCGGGATTTTCTTGACCTCGCGCGGCGAATGGGCACCGGCCTTGTTCTCGAAAGCGCGACGTGGCGTGCAAGCCCGGACTGGGCGGGCCCGCTCGGATTTTCGCCCGACGAGCTCGACCGGCTGAACGGTGCGGCGATCGAGCTGCTGACCGGTCTGCGCAGCGAATATGCCGATGTTCCGACCGTCATCAGCGGCTGCCTTGGCCCGCGTGGCGATGGCTATGATCCGGGGAAAATCATGAGCGTCGCCGAAGCAGAGGCTTATCACGCGCATCAGGCTGGCGTGCTCGCCGCCGCGGGCGTCGACATGGTCGCGGCGATCACGATGACCAATGTTCCCGAGGCGGTCGGGATTGCGAACGCAGCGAAAGCGTTGGGTCTTCCGGTTGCAATCAGCTTCACCGTCGAGACCGATGGACGTCTGCCGACGGGGGGCCTGCTGTCGGAAGGCGTGGCTGCGGTCGATGCGGCGACGGGCGCATATCCTGCCTATTATATGATCAACTGCGCACATCCGACGCATTTCGACGGGGCGCTTGACGATGGCGCGGTGTGGACCGCGCGGATCGGAGGGGTGCGCGCGAATGCGTCGTGTCTCAGCCATGCCGAACTCGACGCGATGACCGAACTCGACATTGGCGACCCGGTCGATCTTGCCGACCGTCACCGCGCTCTGATCGCCCGCTTTCCGCACATCAAGGTCGTCGGCGGCTGCTGCGGCACCGACCTGCGCCACGTTGCCGCGATCGCCGAGGCCTGTCTGGTCTAGCGCCGCGAACCATCGGAGGGCAAAGGCGCGCGCGCCGGGCTTCTTCATGGACTCGCTGGTGCTGGTCCGGACGCTTTGACTATCCCTTGACTCGTTCGCTCAGCGGTTTGTCGGCGAGCGCGTCCAGCGTTTTCACTATGGCGCCGTGCACGTCGCCGACTTCTTCGAAAAGGGTGCGATAGACCCTGGTGATCCGATCGCTATAGGCGGCGATGCGGACGAGCTGGTCGCGGCCCGCATCGGTGAGCCGGAAGTTCTTGCGCCGCGCGTCGGCCGGGTCGGCGTGCTGGGTCACAAGACCGAGGCGGAGCAGCGCCGGGAATTTCTGGATGACCAGCTGGTGCGACTGGCCGAGCGCGCGCGCGAGCTCGGCGGCCGAGGCTTCACCGGCATCGCCGAGGGCGGTGAGCAACGAGCACGACCGCACGGGAACGACGATCCCCGCCTCGTCGAACAAGGGACGCGTCTGGTCCTCGATCGTCGTGCTCAGCGCTTCGCTGAGGCGGCCGAGAAAGGAAATATCGTCGAGGCCGGTCGAGATGTCAGTCGCGGGCATAGGTCTGGGTCGTTCCGTCGCGGTTGATGCGTTCGAGCGCGGTGACCCTGCCCGCTTTGCGCACGATGCGAAAGCGGAAGTCGCGCACGCCCTCGACCGCGAACAGGTCGCCGCCGAGCGGCGCGAGTTGCAGGCGGAATCGCTCGCGCCAGGTGTAGAGCAGCTTGCCATCGACGATATCGATCCGGCGACCTTCATACTGCCCGGCGATCGCCTTCAAGGTGGCGGGCGCCAGGGTCGCGGGCGCGCCGAGAAGCGGCGCGAACCAGTCCACCTCGGCCTGCTTCGCCGGGTCGGCGCGCGCGATGTCGGCCAGCGCCAGCCGCTGCGCGACAATCAGCGCATCGGCAGAGGGGACCTCATGGTCGGGCGTGACGCCCCGGCCTTCGAAGTCGCCGCCGTCGACCGGGTCCTTGATCTGGCCGATCGGTACCTGCACGAAGAAGTCCGCCCCCACCGGCTTGCGGTCGACGGGGTGCGCGCCGCCGGCCGTGCGCGCGCCGACCAGCGTCGCGCGGCCAAGCTTCTTCAGCGAATAGGCGAACCATTCGGCGGCCGAGAAGGAGGTCGAGCCGGTGAGGATATAGACGGGCTTGCCCGTCAGCCGTTTCGCCGGAAGCGCAGGCAGCACCCATTGGCCGCGTTCGACGCGCTTGCCATCCTCGAGATAATAATAGTCGAACAGCTCCTGATCCTTGTCGCCGCGGAACAGCTGGCTGGCGAGCAACTGCGCCATCTCCAGCGTTCCGCCGTTGTTGTAGCGCAGGTCATAGATGACGGCGTCGCTGTTCTCGATAAAGCGCATCGCCGCCGCCGCCGCGTCATAGCCAAGCTCGGGATCGGCGAAATGAGACAGGCCGACATAGGCGATATTGCCGTCAAGAATGCGAAGGTCGGTGAAGCCGAAATTCTCGCGCTCTTCGGCGCGGCGCTCCTTGGCGCGTAGCGCTTCGGCAAGAACGGGGTCCTTCCTGGCGGCATGGTCCGCGACGAAGCCGGGATCGACGCCGACGAAAAAATGGAGATCATTGCTCGCCGCGATCAGGTCGCGAGTCAGCTCGCTGGCGAGCGCCTCCTTGTCGCCCGCATCGTCATAGTCGCCCTTGTCGAGATGCGCGCGCAGCGTCGCCGTGACCGTCTTTGCCTTGTCGGCGAAGACATAATTCGCCTCGATCGTCCGTCCGAGGTCATCGACCACCGCGCGCCGGTCGGCCGCGGTGAGCGATGTATCGCCGGTCGCCGCGACGCAAGACGCCCATGCCGCCGCACCCAGCAGAATCGCCTGGAGTTTACCTTTGCTCGCCATCGTTCCTCGTCCTCGACTCAGTTATACAATATATTGCGCAATATATTGTATAATAGGGCAAGGCAAGTGTCTGCGATTTGGCGCGGCGTCAAAGATCCCGAGAATTAGCGCGCGACGACGTAAATTCGCCGCTTTTCGACCCAGCCATTGGCGCAGGTGGATGCGACGCGCCCGTCGAGACCGTTGCCGGTTCCGCGGCACGAATAGCGCCCGTCCTTGTAGTGAACCCAGAACCAGCCGCGATTCTCGCCGCAAAGATAGACGACCGAACCCGGTTTCAGCCGGCCGGTCTTGCGCGCTGCCACTGTGGGCGTGCGATAGACCGCAACCTTCGCATCGCCGGGTCCGCCCGCGACGATCGCATAGGGGCAGTTCGCCGCGACGGCGGGCGCCGCGCTTTGCAGCATCATTGCCAGGGCGGTCATCGTCATCAGCATTGGGGTTCCCTCCCGCGCAGTGGTGAAGCGCCTGTTTGCCACATCACTCTATGTCTTCGGTTAACGCCTTGACGATCGCCGCGACCGACGTGGGGGCATAGGCGAAGCCCATATGGCCGCAGTCGACCTCGACCTGGCGGTCGCTTTCGTGCGGCAGCCCGCGTGCACTGTTCACGGCGATGACGCCGTCATGCTTCGACCAGAGCGCAAAGGTCGGCATCGCCGGACGCGGGGCCGGGTGGAAGTCGATGGGCGGATTGTCGACCGGGTGGCGCGCGACGAGATGATAGAGCCGCCAGGCACGGTTGGCGCGGCGGCTGCCCGAAAAGGGCGAGCCCAGCGTGACGACGCGCGCGACCTTGTGCGGATGGTGCTTGGCATATTCGCGCGCATAAATGCCGCCGAGGCTCCAGCCGACGAGCGCCGGAGCATAGCCTGTGCGGTCGATGATCCACTGCACGCGGGTGTCGATGCGCTCGATGATGTCCGGGGTCGCGCCGCGGTTGAAGCCGAGGCCCCAGGCATAGCAGCGGAAGCCCGAGCGGCGAAGATCGGCGCGCAGCGCTTTCGTGGCCCAGTCGCCCGACAGAAAGCCCGGCAGCACCATCACCGGTGGATGATCGCTGTCGGGGTTTGGCTCGGGTGGCATTGCACGGATGCGGCCCGCGATCGCGCGCGCAAGCGCCCCGATCTCGCGCCACAGCAACGACAGCGGCGGCGGCGCGTCGGGATCGGGAATGCGCGCCGGCCATTCGGCGCGCCGGGTCAGGAAGCCGCGGATCATGCGAGGGCTATAGGCAATAGTGCACCCCGGCGAAAGCCGGGGTCCAGAAAGGTCGCGCCGAATTCGTGGGCCGCGGCTTTCGCCCGGGTGCACTCAAGACTTTGGCATCAGCTTGAGAAGCTTGCCGTCGCTGCCATCGGTGAGCAGCCAGACGCTGCCGTCCTCGCGCACTTCGACTTCGCGGATGCGCTGGCCGAAATCCCAGCGGTCGGCCTTGTGGAGCGTGTCGCCGTCGATGCGCATGCGGATCAGGCCCTGGCCCGACAGCGCGCCCATCAGCAGGCTGTTCTTCCACCCCGGATAAAGGTCGCCGCCATACCAGGCGAGGCCGGCGGGCGAGACCGACGGATTCCACCACAGTTTCGGCGCGGCAAATTCGGGGCGCGTCGGATGGTCGGGGATGTCGCGGCCGTCATAATGATTGCCGTTCGAAACGACCGGATAGCCATAGTTCGCTTTCGCCGCGACCAGATTGACCTCGTCGCCGCCCTTTGGCCCCATTTCCTGTTGCCAGAGCTTGCCGCTGCCGTCGAACGCAAGGCCGAGGATGTTGCGGTGGCCGAGTGACCAGATCTGTGCGGTGACGCCGCCCCGGTCGGCGAAGGGATTGTCGGCGGGGACGCTGCCGTCGGGCGTCAGGCGCAGGATCTTGCCGAGATTGGCCTTCATGTCCTGCGCGGGATCGAACTTCTGCCGTTCGCCCGACCCGATGAACAGATATTGGCCGTCGGGCGAGAAGGCGAGGCGGTGCGAGAAATGGCCGCGGCCCGAAACTTTCGGATTCTGCTGCCAGATGATCCGGAGCGCGTCGATCCGCGGTGCCGCGCCGGGGACGAACGTCGCCTTGCCGACGACCGCGCCGAACGTGTCGCGGCTGCCGGCTTCGACCCAGCTCAGATAGATCGTGCTGCTGGTCGCGAAATCGGGGGCAAGAATGACGTCGCCCAACCCGCCCTGGCCGCCATAGGCCACTTTCGGGACGCCCGCGACGTCGAGCGTCGGGCCGTCCTCCTGCCACAGCTTGAGCTTGCCCGATCGCTCGGTGACGAGCGCCTGCTTGCCGCGCGGCAGAAAAGCCATCGCCCACGCCTCGTTGAAGCGCGCGATCTCGCGCACCGCGAAGGGCGCCTGCGAGAGCGGCGTTGCCGGCTGGTCGCCCGAGCCGTCGAGGCTGGTGGCGCCGTCGGCGGGGGCCGCACTGCTGGTAGTGCCTGTGGAACAGGCAGTGACGATCATCGCAGCGGACAGCGCGATGGCGGAAATATTCTTCATGGATGGGCTCGCTTGGCTGGGGGTGATGCCTGCCTGCCGCGTCGCTGGCGCAAAGTCGAGAGCGTCAGCCGTTCGATGCCTCGCGCCGCGCGGTAATTTCCTCGACGCTGTTCATGATCGCGTCGATGGCTTCGCTAGCAGGCGCGGCATCGGCGCGCTTCTGAACAAACTGGCCGCTGTTCATGATTTCTTCGAGCGCAGCGCGCGCGCGAGAGACTCGGCTCTTCATCGTACCGAGCGCGCAGTCGCAGATATTCGCTGCCTCCTCATAGGACAAACCGCCCGCACCGACCAGAATCAATGCTTCGCGCTGGTCCTGCGGCAATTCCATCAGCGCGCGCTGAAGGTCGGCCATCTCGCCGCTTTCCTCTTGCGAGGCAGGGGTCGAGAGCGTGCGCTCGACCGTCACTTCATCATATTCGCCGTGGAATTTGTTGCGGCGCATCTGCGACAGGAAAGTGTTGCGCAGGATGACGAAGGTCCACGCCTTGATCGACGTACCGCGCTCGAAGCGTTCGCGCGATGCCCACGCCTTGACCATCGTGTCCTGCGTCAGGTCGTCGGCCAGGTCGGGATTTCCCGACAGACTGCGGCCATAGGCACGCAGATGCGGGATGACGCTGGCGAGCAACGCCTTGAACTCATTGTCCGGCAGGACCGTGTCCGCCGAGGGCGCTTCGTCCTGCGGCAGCGGTGCGGCGTTGGACCCGGCCATTATTGCTTGGTGCTCTTTTGCCGATTCTTGTCATCGAGCTGCGACAACAGGTCGAGCATGTTATCGGGCAGTTGTTCGGCGACGATATTGCCATAGATCATGCGCAGCTTCGCGCTTACCGGTTCGGGCGACTGGCGCCCGGTCAGCGTGCGGTGCCACTGGTCACTTCCGGTGCCGGGGAAGGTTCCGTTCGGACGGCGAGCGTCATCGCCTTCGGCGAAGTGCCGGTGCTTTCCGTCCATCCTGTTGTTGCCATGCGTTGCCATGTGAGGAGCAACGAGGAAGCAGGCCGCCGGTTCCACGGCTTGTCGATTTTTGCGACGAACGCGTTGCCAACAAGCAACACTGTCCCTAATCGAGGCGATGTGAGGGGTCACGCTGTGCCCGGCCTGTGCCGACGACCAGGAGTGTCTGCCGCTTGCTTTCCGTCATCTATGTCAGCGTCGCCGATCCGTTGATCCGCGACGAGGATATCGCCGCGATTCTTTTGTCCGCACGCCGCAACAATGCGCGAGACAGTTTAACCGGCGCGCTGATCTTTAACGGTCATAACTTCATGCAATTGCTCGAAGGCCCTGCAAAGGACGTCGAAAGATGCCTCGATGCCATTCGCCGCGACACGCGGCACAGCGGATTGACCGAGGTCCGCCGCCGTGCCGTCGAGGCGCGCGATTTCGCCGGATGGTCGATGCTCTACGATCCCGATTTCGAGGGACTGGACGAGGAACTGGCGCGGCTTGCGGTAATCGGACGGCTCGACGAGCAGGACGAACGGATGCTGCGTAATTTCGTCGCGCTGGGTCGCCGCCGCGGAGCGGCGTAACACGGGCCTGCGCTTGCATTGACATTTCAAGGCGCTAAGCCGGATGACAGCTCGCCAATCATCAGACAAAGGCTTATTTATCAGCGAAACGACCCCTCAACCGCTCGACGACGACAGCTTCAAGCAGGAACTGGCGGCGATGTTGCCGCACCTGCGCGCTTTCGGGCGCAGCCTGACGGGCAATGCCGACCTGGCCGACGATCTGGTGCAGGAAACGATGATGAAGGCCTGGAAGGCGCGCGAAAGTTATATCCCTGGGCCGGCGAGCATGAAGAGCTGGGCCTTTGTGATCCTGCGCAATTGTTTCCTGTCGCAGATGCGGCGCAAGAAATTCACCGCCGAATATGACGAACTGGCGGCGGAGCGGCTGCTCGTCGCGCCCGACGACCAGACCGACAGCCTGCACCTGGCCGACGTCCAGCGCGCGCTGCTGATGCTGCCCGTCGATCAGCGCGAGGCGCTGATCCTGATCGGCGCAGGGCAGCTGTCTTATGAAGAAGGCGCCGACATTTGCGGCTGTGCCGTCGGCACGATGAAGAGCCGCGTATCGCGCGCGCGCACGGCGCTGCACGCGATCCTCGAAGGCGGCGAGATGCCGCTGCGCAGTCTGGACGCCGACGCGCCGAGCGATGCCTTCACCACGATCATGGGTGATGTCGAAGAGCTGACGCGCGGCGGGCCGTCGCCCGATTGACGGCGTTTATGCGGCCAGCTGCGGAGTGAACAACAGGCTCTGACTGATGGCCGCCCGCACGGTATTTTCGCCGAACGGCTTCGAGATCAGGAACGTCGGCTCGACGCGGTTGCCGGTAAGCAGCCGTTCGGGAAAAGCGGTGATGAAGATGACGGGCACCGGCGCTATGGCCAGAATGTCTTGCACCGCATCTATCCCCGAGGAGCCATCGGCGAGCTGAATGTCGGCAAGAACGAGCCCGGCGTCGGTGTTCCGAAACGCGGCGACAGCATCCTCGTGCGTCGTCGCGACTCCGGCGACCTGATGGCCGAGGCCGCGCACAATCTGTTCGAGGTCCATCGCGATCAGCGGCTCGTCCTCGATGATCAGCACCGAGGTGCGGGCCTCGCGATCCATTTCGCCCACCGCCTCGGCAAGCAGCGTCTCGACCATGTCATTGTCGGCGCCGGTGATCGTCGCGGTTTCGTCGACCGAAAAACCCTCGAGCGCCGTAAGCAGGAGCATCTGGCGGCCGAGCGGAGTGATGAGCCGAAGACGCCGATTGGCGGCGCGGACGAGCGGGTCCGTCTCGTCGTCGCCTTCGCCGTCCGAGATGAAGGCGCTTTCCCAGATGCGGTGGAAATTGCGATACAGGTCGATCCGCGTGTCGGGCCCGGTTCGGAATTCATCGGGGGCAGCAACGATCACTTCCAGCGTCGTGTGGACGTAATTGTCACCATGTTGCTGGCTTCCGGTCAGCGCGCGCGCGTAGCGGCGCAGGAACGGCAAGTGCCCGCGGATTTCTTCGCCTAACGACATATAGATGCTCCCTCTTGGACAGGTCATACGCCGCCTGACGCAGATCGGTTCCCGACCATGACTCCAAAAAGCGGGGTTTCGGCGTGCAACCAGTGAAGGGCTGATGCGTAGAGTCTGCCGGGACGCGCCGATAAACTGTCGTAAGCGGATGGTATTGTGCTCTTTTTTTTCACCATCATCGCAGCACTTTTTTAGGGACCGAAATCATGGCAGAGCGTCCCACAGTGAATATCGGTGGAGCACCACCGGCAGGACCAGAGGGGCGGGATTTGGCTAACGACGAGGAAGCTGCTTTGGCTGTGCGCGAACGGCGCCGCCTGGAAACCCTTCGCGAATATCGCATCCTCGACACTGCGCCCGAAGCAGCTTTCGACCGGGTCACCAAGCTGGTGGCCGATCTGTTCGACGCGCCGATTGCGCTCGTGTCGCTCGTCGACGACTGCCGTCAGTGGTTTAAGTCGGCCTATGGCCTCGACGTTCCCGAAACGTCGCGCGACATCAGTTTTTGTCAGTTCGTCATCGCCGACGACCGATCGATGGTCATCACCGACGTGCTCGGCGATCCGCGATTTTCGACCAATCCGCTCGTCACCGGCGAGCCTTTCATCCGCTTTTACGCCGGGGTACCGCTGCGCGCTTACAATGGCGACGTCTTGGGAACGCTGTGCGTGATCGACCGCAAGGAACGGTCGGTGCTCGAAGCGCGCGAGATGGAGCGGCTGGAGGATTTTGCAGCGATCATCATGGCCGAGGCCGATCTGCGACGGATCGTCTTCGAGCGCGACGACGCGCGCCGCACGCTGGAGCGCGCACTCGATTTTTCGGGCATCGCGACATGGCAATATGATGCGCAAACGGACCGTCTGTCGACACAGGGCGCTGGCGCCGAACTGTGGGGCGCGGGCTTTGAAGCGACGCTTGCGACGGGCGATGGCTTTTTCGATCTTGTCCATCCCGACGACCGCTCGACGGTGCGCGCCGTGCTCAAGGAATCGGTCGCAAACGGCACGCCCTATATGGCCGAGTATCGCGTCCTCAATCCCGAACGCGGCGTGCGCTGGAACTCCGTGCGCGGCGACTGGGACGTGCGCTCGAACGATGCCAAGCTGACCGGCGTCAGCATCGACATCACCGAACAGAAGAGCCGCCAGGAAAATGCCAATCTGCTGATGCGCGAGCTGCACCACCGGATGCGCAACCTGTTCGCGACAGTCAGCGCGATCATCTCGCTGACGCGTCACGCCGCGCATGACATCGACGATTATGTCGAGCGGATCGGCAATCGCCTCGACGCGCTCAACCGCGCGCAGAATGTGCTGCTCAGCGCGAACTTCATGACCGGGTCGATGCACGCGCTGATGCGCGAGGTCGAGGCGGCCTTTCCGCGCATCAAGTGGCAGGGACCCGACCTGTTGCTTCCGGAAAACGCGCTCGTTGCGATGGCATTGCTGTTCAACGAATTGGCAACCAATGCTGCCAAGCATGGCGCGCTGACCGCAGTCGACGGCCGCGTCGATGTCCTCTGGTCGCAGGATGAAGGCGATGCAGAGGACCGCCAGTTCCGCCTGACCTGGACCGAAAGCGGCAGCGACCGCCCCGTTTCCGCGCCCGAGCAGACGAGCTTCGGGACCCTGCTGATGGACCGCAGCGTGAAAAACAATCTGGGCGGGACCATCGAACGGCAGTGGAGGCCTGGTGGGCTGGTCGTCGATATCGCGCTGCCCGCTCGGTGGCGCGACGCCTAGCGCCGACAGCATTTGTTCTTCTTATGTTCCCATGCTAGTCATGGGCCATGTCCACCAAACCGATTCTGGAAAAGCTGGCTCTGCTGGCCGACGCGGCCAAATATGATGCGTCTTGTGCCTCGTCCGGGACGGTCAAACGCGATTCGACGGGCACCAAGGGGATCGGATCGACGGAGGGTATGGGCATCTGCCACAGCTATGCGCCTGACGGGCGATGCATTTCGCTGCTCAAGATCCTCCTGACCAATTTCTGCATCTACGACTGTCGCTTCTGCATCAACCGCGCGTCGAGCAACGTCGAGCGCGCGCGTTTCAGCCCGCAGGAGGTCGTCCGCCTGACGCTCGATTTCTACAAGCGCAACTATATCGAGGGACTGTTCCTGTCGTCGGGGATCATCCGCTCCGAAGATTATACGATGGAGCAGCTCGTCGAGGTCGCGCGGATCCTGCGCGAAGAGCATCGCTTTCAGGGCTATATCCATCTGAAGACGATCGCGGGGGCGGATCCGGGGCTGATCGCGCTCGCGGGGCTTTACGCCGACCGGCTGTCGACCAATGTCGAACTGCCGACCGAGGCCGGGCTGTCGAGCTTTGCACCCGAGAAAAAGCCCGAGACGATCCGCAAGACGATGGCGTCGGTGCGCGTCGGCGCCGACGATGCGATCGACGCCGCGAAGAGCCGGCTGATCGGCAAGGCGATGCCGCCGCGCTTTGCGCCGGCGGGGCAATCGACGCAGATGATCGTCGGGGCGGATGCCGCGCGCGACGACGATATTCTGAAGACCGCGACAAACCTCTATTCGGGCTATCAGCTCCGCCGCGTCTATTATTCGGCGTACAGCCCCATCCCCGACGCGAGCAGCGACCTGCCGCCGGTGCGCCCGCCGTTGATGCGCGAGCATCGGTTGTATCAGGCCGACTGGCTGCTGCGTTTCTATGGCTTCGATCGCGCCGAGATCATGGAGGGGGCAAGCGGCGGGATGCTCGACCTCGCGATCGATCCCAAGCTCGCCTGGGCGCTGATGCGGCGCGAGGCGTTTCCCGTCGATATCAATCGCGCGCCGCGCGAACTGTTGCTGCGCGTGCCGGGGCTGGGGACGCGCGCGGTCGACCGCATCGTTGCGGCGCGGCGGCTCGGCAAGCTGCGGCTCGGCGACCTCGCGAAGCTGACCGCATCGGTGAAGAAGCTTTTGCCCTTCATCGTCGCGCTCGACTGGCGGCCGGGCAAGCTGACCGACAGCGCGGACCTGCGCGCGCGCTTTGCGCCGCCGGCGGAGCAGCTGGCGCTCGCGCTGTGAGGGAGGTCGTGCTGCAGGCGCCGGGCGATTTTGCCGAGTGGCGGGCCGCGGCGCGCGGATTGCTGGCGGGCGGCGTGGCGCCAGAGGATGTCAGCTGGCGCGGCGGCGACGAAGGCGCGTCGCTGTTCGGCATCGAGTCGGCGGCGGCACCCGTGGGCGCAGTGGCACTGCCGCGCGAACTGCTGGAGATTGCCGAGCGGGTAATATGTTACCGCGATGCCGAGGTGCCGGCCCGGCTCTACCGGATCGTCTGGCGCGCGCTGCGCGACCGGCAATTGCTCGCTCGGACGACCGACGCGGACGTCGACTGGCTGCGCAAGGCGGACAAGGCGATCCGGCGAGACGTCCACAAGATGCACGCCTTCGTGCGCTTTCGCCGATTGGGCGAAGCGGCAGGGCGCGAGAGCTTTGCGGCCTGGTTCGAACCCACCCATCGCATTCTGCGGCTGACCGCGCCTTTTTTCCAACGGCGCTTTTACGGGATGGACTGGGCGATCCTGACCCCCGATGCGCGGGCGATCTGGCATGATGAGGCGCTGACGTATGGCCCCGGCGGGACGAAGGACGAGGTGCCGGGCAGCGACATCGTCGAGGATCAGTGGCGCACTTACTACGGCGCGATCTTCAATCCCGCGCGGGTAAAGATCGATGCGATGCGCGCCGAGATGCCGAAGAAATACTGGCGCAACCTTCCGGAAGCGCAGGATATCGCGCCGCTGCTTGCAGGCGCCGAGGCGCGGGTGGAACGCATGCGCGAGGCGGCCGTTTCCTTGGCAAACCCGCGAAGCGACAAATGGCGGAGCCGTGTGCAAGACCAGCAGACCCTGACCGACGAGATCGAGACGCTGGCCGAGCTGGGCCAGGCGCTGGATCGCTGCACGCGCTGCCCGCTCTCTTGCAATGCGACGCAGGCGGTCGCGGGCGAGGGGCCGGCCGCAGCAAGGATCATGCTCGTCGGCGAACAGCCGGGCGACCGCGAGGATCTGGAGGGCAAGCCTTTCGTCGGGCCCGCCGGGCAGGTGCTGAATGACGTGCTGAACGAAGCGGGGCTCGACCGGCGGCGGCTGTTCCTCACCAACGCGGTCAAGCATTTCAAGTTCGAGCCGCGCGGCAAACGGCGGCTGCACCAGAATCCGACGACAGCCGAGATCGACATCTGCCGCTGGTGGCTCGACAAGGAGCGTGCGTTTGTTCAGCCCGAGCTGATCGTGACGCTCGGCGCGAGCGCGCTGCGCGGCGTGACCGGGAAGAGCGCGAGCATCGGTTCGATGCGCGGGCAGGTCCACGAACTGGCGGGGGGCACGAAACTGATCGCGACGATACATCCTTCCTTCCTGCTGCGGCTTCCCGATCGCGAGCGCGCCGCGAACGAGCGCGCAATGTTCGTCGCCGATCTCGCGCGCGCGCGGGAACTTGCCGCCTGATGGCGAAAGCGAAGACCTGGATCGAACCGCATCCGAGCGGCATCTATGTGAAGCCCGCCGATCTGTGGATCGATCCCTCGCGCCCCGTCGATCGCGCCGCGGTGACGCATGGTCATGCCGATCATGCGCGCAGCGGCCATGGCGCGGTGTTCGCGACCCCCGAGACGCTCGCGATCATGGCGCTACGCTATGGCGTCGATGTCGAGGCGAGCCACAATCAGGCTTTTCCTTATGGCGAGGGATTCGAGCGCGGCGGGGTGCGCTTCACCTTTCACCCCGCGGGGCATGTGCTCGGCAGTGCGCAGGTCCTGATGGAATATCAGGGCGAGCGGATCGTCGTCACGGGCGACTATAAGCGCCGCGCGGATCCGACCTGCGCGCCGTTCGAGGTTGTCCCGTGCGACATTTTCATCACCGAGGCGACCTTTGGTCTGCCCGTCTTTCGCCATCCGTCGACGGCCGACGAGATCGCCAAGCTGATCGGGGCGGTGCGGGCCGAACCCGATCGTTCGGTGCTCGTCGGCGCCTATGCGCTGGGCAAGGCGCAGCGGGTGATCGCCGAATTGCGCGCGGCGGGGTGGGAAGCGCCCATCTATATCCACGGCGCGCTTGAACGGATGTGCGCGCTTTATGCGGCGCATGGCGTCGATCTCGGCGAACTGCGGCTCGTCAGCGAAACCGACAAGGCCGAGATGGCGGGGCAGATCGTCTTGGCGCCGCCGTCGGCGCTCAATGACCGCTGGTCGCGGCGGCTGCCCGATCCGGTGACCGCGATGGCATCGGGCTGGATGCGCGTTCGCCAGCGTGCGCGGCAGCGGATGGTTGAACTGCCGCTCGTGATTTCAGACCATGCCGACTGGGACGAACTGACGGCGACGATTTCGGAAGTGAACCCCAGCGAAAGCTGGATAACGCATGGCAGCGAGGACGGCCTGTTGCGCTGGTGCGAACTCACGCAACGCAAGGCGCGCGCGTTGCATCTTGTCGGTCGCGATCTGGAGGAAGAGGCGTGAAGCGCTTCGCCGCCCTGATCGACCGGCTGATCTACACGCGCTCGCGCAACAGCAAGCTCGCGCTGATCGTCGATTATCTAAGGCACACGCCCGATCCCGATCGCGGCTGGGCGATCGCGGCACTGACCGAGAGCCTCGACTTTCCGGCGGTGAAGGCCGGGACCGTGCGGACCTTGCTGGCGACGCGCGTCGATGAGGAGTTGTTCCGGCTGTCGCGGCATTTCGTGGGCGATACGGCGGAGACGGCGGCATTGCTCTGGCCGGAGCCGGCCGGGGCAAAAGACAATGGGCCCCTCCCCTTCAGGAGAGGGGTTGGGGTTGGGGTTTCGAAGGCTGGCGCTACGCCGACCGACCCCACCCTAACCCCTTTCCTGAAGGGGAGGGACTTGCGTGTCAGCGAGGCCGTCGATGCTCTCGCCGCTGCCAGCCGCAGCGACGCTGCGTCGGTCGTTGCGTCGCTGCTTGACCGGCTCGACGCCGATGGGCGCTATGCCCTGCTCAAGCTCGCGCTCGGCGGCATGCGCGTCGGCGTATCGGCGCGGCTCGCGAAACAGGCCTTTGCGCAGGCGTTCGACGTGCCCGTCGATGATGTCGAGGAGTTATGGCACGCGATCCCGCCGCCCTATGCGCCGCTGTTCGCGTGGGGCGAAGGGCGCGCCGAGCGTCCCGACCTGAAGGACGTCGCCTTCTTTCGTCCCTTCATGCTTGCCCATCCGCTGGAGGAGGAGAGCGTCGACCTCGCCGACTATGCTGCCGAATGGAAATGGGACGGCATCCGCGTCCAGATCGTGCGCGGCGGCGTCGGGGGCGGCAGCGAGACGCGCATCTACAGCCGCGGCGGCGAGGAGATCAGCGGCGCCTTTCCCGAGCTGGTCGCGGCGTTCGATCAGGATGCGGTGATCGACGGCGAACTGCTCGTGCGCGGCGACGTGCAGGGGGGCGAGGCGGCAAGCTTCAACGCGTTGCAACAGCGCCTCGGCCGCAAGACCGTGTCGAAGAAGATGCTCGCCGATTATCCGGCGTTCGTGCGGGTGTATGATCTGCTTGCGGTCGATGGCAACGACCTGCGCGGCCTGCCATGGACCGAACGGCGGCGGCAATTGGAGGCATTTGTGCCCCGGCTTGCCGACAGCCATTTCGACCTGTCGCAGGTGATCGACGCCGCCGATTTCGACGACCTCGCCGAGCGCCGCGCAGGCGCGCGCGACGCGGCGATCGAGGGGGTGATGCTCAAGCGCCGCGATGCGCCTTATGTCGCGGGACGCCGGGCCGGCCTCTGGTATAAATGGAAACGCGACCCGCTCACCGCCGACTGCGTGATGATGTATGCCCAGCGCGGCAACGGCCGCCGCGCGAGCTTCTATTCGGACTATACCTTCGGCTGCTGGTCCGACGCGGGCGAGTTGCTGCCGGTCGGCAAAGCCTATTCGGGCTTCACCGACGAAGAGCTGAAATGGCTCGACAAATTCGTGCGCGACAACACGCTGAACCGCTTCGGCCCGGTGCGCGAGGTCGAGAAATCGCTGGTGCTCGAAGTCGCCTTCGATTCGATCCACACGTCGAAGCGGCACAAATCGGGGCTCGCGATGCGCTTCCCGCGCATTTCGCGCATTCGCCGCGACAAGCCTGCCGAAGAGGCCGACCGGATTGCGGCGCTGCAAGCGATGGTGACGTGACGTTGTCGTCATTGCGAGGAGCGTAGTGACGAAGCAATCTCCAGTCATCGGTCTGCACAAGGTCGATGGCTGGAGATTGCTTCGCTTCGCTCGCAATGACGAAAGGAAAAATTCCCCGTCACAGCCTTGCAACCGCTTGGCCCGATACCGAGTTAAAGCCCGCAAAGACCCCAAAATAAAATGGAGACTGCCATGACGATCGCTCATCCTCCCCTGCCTTATGCCGAAGACGCGCTCGAGCCGCATATTTCGGCTGAAACGCTGAAGACGCACCATGGCAAGCATCACAAGGCCTATGTCGACAAGACCAACGCCGCGATCGAAGGCACCGAACTCGCCGACAAGCCGCTCGAGGAAATCGTCCATCATGCCGAGGGCGCGGGCAATCGCGGCCTGTTCAACAATGCCGCGCAGGCCTGGAACCACGCCTTTTACTGGGAAAGCCTGAGCCCGGCCAAGACGGCGCCCAAGGACGACCTGCTCGCCGCGATCGAGCGCGATTTCGGATCGCTCGACGATCTGAAGAAAAAGCTCAAGGAAACCGCGGTCAACCATTTCGCGTCGGGCTGGGCGTGGCTGATCGCGCGCGACGGCACGCTGTCGGTCACCGACACGCACGACGCCGGCACCGAACTGACGCAGGGCATCAAGCCGCTCGTCGTGATCGATGTATGGGAGCATGCCTATTACATCGACCGCAAGAACCTGCGGCCGGCCTATGTCGACGCGGTGGTCGACGACTTGCTCAATTGGGACTTCGCGGCGGAAAATTTCGCGCGCGATACGACCTGGACCTATCCGGCGTGACCGAATGATCCTCCCTGTGGCGAAGCCATGGGGAGGTGGCAGCGCGAAGCGCTGACGGAGGGGCCATGACGCGGCCCCTCCACCACCCGCTACGCGGGCGGTCCCTCTCCCCATCGCTGCGCGACAGGGAGGATTTCTTGCAAGCCGTAACGAAAATTAGCCCGCGCGGGCCTATCGGGATCGTCCGCTTTCTCCTATAGGCGCCGCCATGACGATCAGCCTCTTCGAACTCTTCAAGATCGGTGTCGGCCCCTCGAGTTCGCACACCGTTGGCCCGATGGTCGCGGCGCGGCGCTTTACCGCATGGCTCGACGAGCAGGACCTGCTCGGCAAGACCGCGCATGTCGAAGCCGACCTTTATGGCTCGCTCGCGCTCACCGGCAAAGGCCACGCCGCCGACACCGCCATCGTTGCGGGGCTCGCGGGCGAAATCCCGGCGAGTACCAGCCTCGCCGCGATCAAGGCGCATTGGGACCGCGCGGAGAGCGAGGGTTTTCTCTATCTGCTCGGCCGCCAGCGCGTGCGCTTCCAGCCTGCGCGCGACCTGCATTTCCAGATGCGTCAGCGCCAGCCCTTTCACAGCAATGCCGTCAGCTTCACCGCGCGCGATGCGGGCGGGGAGATTTTGGCGAAGCGCATGTATTTCTCGATCGGCGGCGGCTTTGTCGTCGACGAGGATGAAGCGGGGCGGAACAGCCGCGGCGCCGAGGATGAGGTGAGCCTGCCTTTTGCCTTCACCTCGGGCGCCGACCTGCTGGAAATGGGCGCTGCTTCGGGCAAGAGCTTTGCCGAAATGATGCTCGAGAACGAGCTTGCACACCGCAGCCTCGACGAGGTCGAAGTGGGGCTCGATGCCATCGCAGCCGCGATGGATGCGTCGATCGAATCGGGTTGTTGCAGCACCGGAATCCTGCCCGGCGGGCTGAAGGTCAAGCGCCGCGCGCCGCAGATCGCCGCCGACATTCGCAATCGCCACGAACAGAATCTGACCGATCCGCTGGCGATGATGGACTGGATCAACCTGTGGGCGATGGCGGTGAACGAGGAAAATGCCGCGGGCGGCAAGGTCGTAACGGCGCCAACCAACGGCGCGGCGGGGATCATCCCCGCGGTGATCCGCTTCTACCGGCGCGGCTATCGCGGTGACGATGCGGGGGTCCGCACCTTCCTGCTCGCCGCGGGCGCGGTGGGCGCTCTTTATAAACGCAATGCCAGCATCTCGGGCGCCGAGGTCGGCTGCCAGGGCGAGGTCGGCGTCGCCTGCTCGATGGCGGCGGCGGGGCTGACCGCGGCGCTCGGCGGCACCAACGCACAGGTCGAAAATGCCGCCGAGATCGGCATGGAGCATAACCTCGGCCTCACCTGCGACCCGATCGGCGGGCTCGTCCAGATCCCGTGCATCGAGCGCAACGCGATGGGCGCGATCAAGGCGATCGACGCGAGCCGCATCGCGATGATCGGCGACGGCACGCATGTCGTGAGCCTCGACACGGTGATCGCGACGATGCTGCAAACGGGCCGCGACATGCGCGACAAATATAAGGAAACGTCGAAGGGCGGGCTGGCGGTCAGCGTGGTGGAGTGTTGAGGACGACATCTCTTCCCTCGCCATCCCGGACTTGATCCGGGATCGACTGCGGCGCCGACGCCATGGACCCCGGATCAGGGCCGGGGTGACGAAATAGGGAGGGCGGCGGCATATGGTGCTTTCCTACATTATTTCGCTGTGTCAGCTTGCTTTGGCTCTTTGACCTCGTCGACATTCGCCTCTCCGCTCGAGGCGACCAAGGAGACAGTTTCGCGCTGTGCGCGCGTATCTGCTGTGCGCGCGTATCTTTTGTCTCCTTGGGCGCCGGGCCTGAATGGCTAAAGCCACAAAGGACACAGTTTCGATGCGCGCATGCGGGGCTTTTGTGGCTTTAAGCGCGGTTGGGGCCGGGCATCGATCCTCCCTGTCGCCCAGCGATGGGCAGGGGGCCGTCGCCGCGGGCGGTGGCGGAGGGGCGGCGGCGCCGCGTGATTGCCCCTCCGTCCGCGCTTCGCGCCGCCACCTCCCCACGGCTGCGCCGCAGGGAGGATCGGATACTTGCATTGCTGCCCCATTTGCCTGATTGGGAGCGCCGAAAAGGAGAGCAAGCCCATGAAGACCCGCGCCGCCGTTGCGTTCGAAGCGAAGAAGCCGCTCGAAATCGTCGAACTCGACCTTGAAGGCCCGAAGGCGGGCGAGGTTCTGGTCGAGATCATGGCGACGGGCATCTGCCATACCGACGCCTATACGCTCGACGGTTTCGACAGCGAGGGCATCTTCCCGAGTGTGCTCGGCCATGAGGGCGCTGGCATCGTGCGCGAGGTCGGCGCCGGCGTCACGAGCGTCGTCCCCGGCGATCATGTGATCCCGCTCTACACCCCCGAATGCCGCCAGTGCAAAAGCTGCCTGTCGGGCAAGACCAACCTCTGCACCGCGATCCGCGCCACGCAGGGCAAGGGGCTGATGCCCGACGGCACGACGCGCTTTTCGTACAAGGGCCAGCCGATCTTCCATTATATGGGCTGCTCGACCTTTTCGAACTTCACCGTGCTGCCCGAGATTGCGGTCGCGAAGATCCGTCAGGACGCGCCGTTCCAGTCGAGCTGCTATATCGGCTGCGGCGTCACCACCGGGGTCGGCGCGGTGATCAACACCGCGAAGGTCCAGGTCGGCGACAATGTCGTCATCTTCGGCCTCGGCGGCATCGGATTGAACGTGATCCAGGGTGCGCGGCTTGCCGGCGCGAACAAGATCATCGGCGTCGACATCAATCCCGACCGCGAGGAATGGGGCCGCAAGTTCGGCATGACCGACTTCTTGAACACCAAGGGCATGAGCCGCGAAGACACGGTCGCCGCGATCGTCCAGCTGACCGACGGCGGCGCCGACTATACCTTCGATGCCACCGGCAACACCGAAGTGATGCGCACCGCGCTCGAAGCCTGTCATCGCGGCTGGGGCACCTCGATCATCATCGGTGTCGCCGAAGCGGGGAAAGAGATCGCGACGCGTCCGTTCCAGCTCGTCACCGGGCGCAACTGGCGCGGCACCGCGTTCGGCGGCGCCAAGGGCCGCACCGACGTGCCCAAGATCGTCGATATGTACATGACCGGCAAGATCGAGATCGACCCGATGATCACGCACGTCATGGGTCTTGAAGAGATCAACAAGGGGTTCGACCTGATGCATGCGGGGACGAGCATCCGCAGCGTCGTGGTGTACTAAAACTTGCGTTTTTCCGCCGAATGGTGATTTGAAATATGGTGTTCCTCCCGCGAAGGCGGGCGGGGCATCACCTGCCGGATCGGACCGAAACCACCGGAGATGGGTCCCCGCCTTCGCGGGGACGCACGAATATTGTGATACGCCCGGGGGGAGTGACGATTTGACCGGACCCTATGTCCTGACCTTCAGCTGCGTCGACGCAGTGGGCATCGTTGCGGCGGTCACCGGTCTGCTGGCCGATCGCGACGGCTTCATTCTCGACAGCCAGCAATATGCCGATCTCGATTCGGGGCGCTTCTTCATGCGCGTCGAATTTCGCGGCGCGGGGCCACGCTTTCCTGAAGGGTTGGCGGGCGTAGAGGAAGCGTTTGCCCCGATCGCCCTGCGTTTCGCGATGGACGCACGGATCGGCGACCGCGCGGTCAAGCCGCGCTTCGTGATCGCGGTGTCGCAGGGCAGTCACTGTCTCAACGACCTGCTTCACCGCTGGTCGACCGGGAACCTTGCGATCGACATCGTCGGGGTGGTTTCGAACCATGAGGCGCAGCGGCGTTTGTCCGAATGGCACGGCGTGCCGTTCCACTATCTGCCGGTGAGCGACGCGAACCGCGCGAGCCAGGAAGCGCAGATCCTCGACGTGATGGCGCGCGGCGGCGCCGAACATCTGGTGCTCGCGCGCTACATGCAGGTTCTGTCGAGCGATCTGTCGGCGAAACTGTCGGGGCGCTGCATCAACATCCACCATAGTTTCCTGCCGGGCTTCAAGGGCGCCAAGCCCTATCACCGCGCGCACGAGCGCGGCGTCAAGCTGATCGGCGCGACCGCGCATTTCGTGACGGGCGACCTCGACGAGGGACCGATCATCGAACAGGCGGTCGAACGCGTCGATCATCGAGACAGCGTCGACGACCTGATTCGTACCGGGCGCGACATCGAGGCGCAGGTGCTTGCGAAGGCGGTGCGATGGGTCGCCGAACAGCGCGTGTTGATCGATGGGCGCAAGACGGTGGTCTTCCGCTGACGCGGCGTATAGGTACTGATTCGCAACCAAAACAAGAGGAGCGGAAGCCATGTACAGTCACAATATGGTCGGATCGAACGACATCGACGCGTCGCAGAAATTCTATGACGCGACCTTCCAGGCAATCGGCGGCAAGCCGGGGATCAAGGACGACAAGGGTCGCCTGATCTATATGCACAATGGCGGGCTGTTTCTGGTGACCGCGCCGATCGACGGCGCGCCTGCGAGCGCGGGCAACGGCTGCACCATCGGCTTCGCGATGGAAGGGCCCGAGCAGGCCAAGGCCTGGCACGATGCCGGTGTCGCGGCGGGCGGCACCTCGATCGAAGATCCGCCGGGCGTTCGCGAAGGCGGCTTCGGCGCGCTTTATCTCGCCTATCTTCGCGATCCGTCGGGCAACAAGCTCTGCGCACTCCACCGCGTCGTCTAAGACCAAGCCATGCGCGGTGAAGCGGGATTGCTGGCGGACCTTGATGCCCTTGCGATTCCCTTCACCGCGCACGAGCATGCCGCGGTGTTCACTGTTGCCGAGAGCGACGCGGTCCACGCCGCGATGCCGGGTGCGCATACAAAGAATCTGTTCCTGAAGGACAAGGGCGGCGCTTTCTGGCTCGTCACGGTGCCATCGGACGCGCGCGTCCATCTCAAGGCGTTGCCCGCGGCGATCGGGTGCAAGCATGTCAGCTTCGGCAAGGCCGAGGATATGGAGCGGCTGCTCGGGATCACGCCGGGATCGGTAACCCCGCTGGCGGCGATCAATGCGGCTCCGGGAAGCATCGCCGTGGTGATCGACGCGATGCTGTCCGATGCCGATCCGGTCAATGTTCATCCGCTGCGCAACACGGCGACGCTCGGGCTGGCGGGTACGGCGATCCTGGACCTGCTGCGGCACTGGGGACATGAACCGCTGGTGGCAGCGATCCCGGTGCAGGCCTAAGCGGCCGCCATCGCCATCCACATTGCGCCAATCAGGGTAAAGGATCGCGGGTCTCCGGTCAGCCCGCTGTTCATCTTGTTCATCACATAGCTGAACGTCGCGCGGGCATCCATGTCGATGATGATCAGCGACCCGCCATAGCCGCCCCAGAATATCGTGTTCGGATTGGGCAGCGGTACCAGCTCGCTCGGCAGGCCAAAGCCCATGCCGAAGCGGACGGGGATGCCGAGGACCAGGTCGGTGCCCGCGACCTGGAGTTCGAGCGCCTTTCGGCATCCCGCTTCGGAAAGCAGGCGCTTGCCCTTCGCGATGCCGCCATTGGCGAGCAGCGCGTGGATTTCGGCGACGCTGCGTGCGTTGCCGGTGCCGCCGGCAGCGGGAATCTCTGCGCCGCGCCACGCGCGGGTGCGGGTTGCGAGCACGTCGACGCTGGGGTTTGTGAAGGTCTTGCGCTGAATGTCGCTGGTGAAGGCGCTGATCGTTTCGGGCGGCGGGATCAGATCGGCGACGCGATGGTCTTCCGATGCGGGTAGGCCGATGTGGAAATCGGCGCCCAGCGGCTCGGCAATTTCCTCGCGGAAGACGGTGCCGAGCGATTTTCCGGTGATGCGGCGGACGACTTCGCCGACCAGATAGCCCTGGGTGATCGCGTGATAGCCGGGCGTATCGCCGGGTTTCCACCACGGCGCTTGCGCCGCAAGCAACGACGTTGCCTTGTCCCAGTCATAGAAATCCTCGGTCGTCATCGGGGCTTCCCAGCCCGACAGGCCCGCGCCGTGGCTCATCAAGTGCGCGACGGTAATGTCCGCTTTGCCGTTCGCGGCGAATTCGGGCCAATAGCGCGCGACCGGTGCCGCGAAATCGAGCGCGCCGCGATCGGCAAGGAGCAGCGCGGTGAGCGCGGTCATCGTCTTGGTCGTCGAATAGACGTTGACGATCGTGTCGGCCTGCCACGGCCGCGTCCGCGCTTCGTCGGCATGGCCGCCCCACAGATCGACGACCGTTTCCCCCTCGATCGTCGCGCAAAAGGAAAGGCCGACGTCACTTCCCGCCGCAAGGCTGGCGGCCATGCCGAGGCGGACGGCGCCAAAGCGGTCCTGGCATGTCCCGTGGATATCATTGCCGAACATGCAACCCGTCTCCCTTTTTGCTTTTGCGTCAGCATGGACTAGGCTCGTCGAAACACAAGCAGGACGAACCTATGCCAATCGAAACTCTCTCTACCGTCCGCAGCCATGGCGGCACGCAAGGCGTGTACAAGCATGCCAGCACCGTCACTGGCACCGAGATGACTTTTGCGGTCTTTGTCCCCGACCATGAACCCGGCGCCAAGCTGCCCGTGCTCTGGTATCTGTCGGGGCTGACCTGCACGCACGCCAATGTGATGGAGAAGGGCGAGTATCGCGCTGCCTGCGCCGAGCATGGCCTGATTCTCATCGCGCCCGACACCAGCCCGCGCGGCGAGGGGGTGCCCGACGACGCGGCTGCAGCGTATGATTTCGGATTGGGCGCGGGCTTCTATGTCGATGCGACCGAAGAGCCGTGGGCGAAGAATTACCGGATGCGCAGCTATGTCGAGGATGAGCTTCCCTCGCTCGTCCTGCGCAACTTTGCGAGCGCCGACCTGACGCGGCAGGGGATTACGGGCCATTCGATGGGCGGGCATGGTGCGCTGACCATCGGCCTGCGCAATCAGGACCGTTTCCGTTCGGTTTCGGCCTTCTCGCCAATCGTTGCGCCGTCGCGGTGCCCGTGGGGCGAAAAGGCGCTGAGCGGCTATCTCGGCGATGACCGCGAGGACTGGCATGCCTATGATGCGTGCGCGCTGCTTGATCAGGGGCTGCGCGTGCCCGATCTGCTCGTCGATCAGGGCGACGCAGACAATTTCCTGGTCGACCAGCTCAAGACCGAATTGCTGGTCGAAGCATGCGAGCGAGCGGGGCAAAAGGCCGAGATCCGCATGCAGCCGGGATATGATCACAGCTATTATTTCATCTCGACCTTCATGGCCGAGCATGTCGCGTGGCATGCGAAACGATTGAAGGCCTAATGGCTCCCCTCCCGCAAGCGGGAGGGGGATCAGCTATGTTCCGGAATCAACAATGTCGACCCCGTCGTGCGGCCTGCCTCCAGGTCGGCATGCGCGCGGGCCGCATCCTGCAGCGAATAGCGCTGGCCGACGGTAATCTTCACTGCGCCGCTCTCGATCAACTCGAACACGCGGGCGGCGCCCGCAGCGCGCTCACCGGGGTGAAGGTAATAGTCGAACAGCGTCGGGCGCGTCACGAATTGCGAGCCATGCTGCGCGAGGATGCCCAGGTTGACGCCGGTCACCGGCCCGCCGGCATTGCCATAGCTGACGATCAGCCCGCGCCGCGCGGTGGCTTTGAGCGAGGTTGTCCACGTCGTCATGCCGATGCCGTCGAAGGTCACGGGCACGCCCTGGCCGTCGGTGATCTCGCGGACATGCGCGGCGACGTCGTCTTCCTTGTAGCGGATGACATGGTCGGCGCCCGCTTCGCGTGCCGCATGCTCCTTGGCTTCGGTGCTCACGGTTCCGATGACCGTCGCCCCGATCGCTTTCAGCCACTGGACCAGGATCAACCCGACGCCGCCCGCCGCCGCGTGGACGAGCACCGGCCAGCCCGCCTCGACCTTCGCACAGCGTTCGACGAGCATCTCGACCGTCGCGGCCTTGAGGAGCGCTGCAGCGGCAGTCTCGTCGTCGATCGCGGCGGGAAGCTTGAACAGCGACGATGCCGGGACAAGGCGCGCGCTGGCATAGGCGTTGCGCAGCGGCCCGAAGGTCGCGACACGGTCGCCGGGCTGAAAGCCGTGGACGTCGGCACCGACTGCGATCACCTCCCCCGCGGCCTCGACGCCGAGCCCGCCGGGAAGTTCGATCGGATAGGTGCCGTCGCGATGATAAGTGTCGAGATAATTGAGCCCGACCGCGGTCTGGCGAACGAGCAACTGGCCGGGGCCGGGTTCGCCGAGCGTAACCTCGCGCCAGTCGATGACCTCGGGTCCGCCCTGGCTTTCGATAAAGGCTTCGATCGCTTTCATGGCGCGCTCTCCTGCTGTCCCGCCCATTTGGTGGTTGGGCGGAAGCGGCGCAAGGGAGGCACGATGAAAGCCCCTCCCCGTCAGGGGAGGGGCTGTCGCATTACTTCGCCGGGCGGCGCGGGCTGCGCTGGCCGAAGGGCTTGGGCTTGTAGCGTTCGGTTTTGCCACCGGGCGCACCGGGGCCACGCGGACGATCGCCAAAACCGCGATCGCCGCCAGGCGCGCGGCCCAGCGTCGCGCGCGGAGCGCCATCGCGCGGGCCGCTGTGCCCGCCCTTGTCGCGGCGCGGCGGATAGGTCGGGCCGTCGGGCGCCGGGGTGATCGACACGCCGCTGTCGTCTTCGCCATCCTCGTTGGCGCTACGCAGCACCGCCTCGGCAAAGCGGTCGGCGATCGCGCGCGGAATGTTGAACATCGTTTCCTTGGGACCGATGCGGATCGCGCCGATCTCGCCCTTGGTCACATGGCCGCGGCGGCACAGCAAAGGCAGGATCCAGCGCGGGTCGGCATTCTGGTGGCGGCCGATGTTGAGGCGGAACCAGACGCTGTCCTCAAAGCCTTCGCGGCGGTCGCCGCCACGCTCGGGCCGCTCGAAACGTTCGCCGCGCTCGGGACGGCCGGCGGCGTCGCGGCCGCGCGGGCTGTTGTCGAGCAGATCCTCGGGCGGCGGCATCAGCGCGCGGTGCGCCTGAACAAGCGACGCGGCGATGTCTTCGGGGGTGTGCTCGGCCATCAGGCGCTGCGCGAGTTCCAGATCCTCGGGCTCGTGCTCGACGGGCGTGAGCAGCTTCTCCATCAGCCGCTCCTGGTCGCGCTTGCGCACATCGGCAGCGGTCGGCGCGTCCATCCATTCGGCGTTGATGCGCGCCCCGCGGAGCATGCCGTCGACGCGGCGGCGGCGCGGATAGGGCACGATGATGACCGCGGTGCCTTTTTTGCCGGCGCGGCCGGTGCGGCCCGAGCGGTGCTGGAGCGCCTCGGCATCGCGCGGGATTTCGACGTGGATGACCAGGCTGAGCGTCGGCAGGTCGATGCCGCGCGCGGCGACGTCGGTCGCGACGCAGACCTTGGCGCGGCGGTCGCGCAGCGCCTGCAATGCAGCGTTGCGTTCGTTCTGGCTATGCTCGCCCGACAGCGCGACCGCGGCGAAACCGCGCTCGACCAGGCTGGCGTGGAGGCGGCGCACATTGTCGCGCGTCGCGCAGAACAGCATCGCGGTCTCTGCATCGTGCAGGCGGAGCAGGTTGACCACCGCGCCTTCGATATCGGCGGGCGCGACGGTCACCGCCTGATAGGCGATGTCGCCATGGCCGCGATCCTGGCCGACGGTCGAAATGCGCAGCGCATCCTTCTGGTAGCGCTTGGCGAGCTGGACGATCGGGCTGGGGATCGTCGCCGAGAACAGAAGCGTGCGGCGCGTTGCGGGGGTGCCGTCGAGGATTTCCTCGAGATCGTCGCGAAAGCCCATGTCGAGCATTTCGTCGGCTTCGTCGAGGATGGCGACACGCAGCGCGGTGAGGTCGAGCGCGCCGCGTTCGAGGTGATCGCGCAGACGCCCTGGGGTGCCGACGACGATCTGCACGCCCTGGCCGAGCGCGCGGCGTTCCTTGCTGGCGTCCATGCCGCCGACGCAGGTCGCGATGCGCGCGCCGGCCTTGGCATAGAGCCAGCCGAGTTCGCGGCTGACCTGTAGCGCGAGTTCGCGCGTCGGCGCGACGATGAGCGCGAGCGGCGAGGTTGCGAAGGGGAGGCGGCCGTCCTCGATCAGCTCGTCGGCCATCGCGAGGCCGAAGGCGACGGTCTTGCCCGAGCCGGTCTGGGCGGAGACCAGGAGGTCGCGGCCCTTGGCCTCGGGCTCGGTCACTTGCGTCTGGACCGGGGTCAGCGCTTCATAGCCGCGCGCGACAAGGGCGTCCGAAAGGACGGGCGAAAGATTCTCGAAAGGCATTTTTATCTCAATAATATAGGCGGTCACCGGTGCGGTGACAGGCCGTCGGAAAAGGGGCTCAATGGGCTTAAATCACCTGTCCGGCAGCGTGTCCGCTAGCCCAGGCCCATTGAAAATTATAGCCGCCTAACCACCCTGTGACATCTACGGCCTCGCCGACCGCATAGAGGTTCGGGACGGTTTTGGCCATCATTGTTTGCGATGACAGCCCGGCAGTCGATATTCCGCCCACGGTGACCTCGGCTTTGGCGAAGCCTTCGGTGCCGTTGGGGTGGAAGGGCCAGCGCGCGAGACGGGCCTCGGCGTCGGCCAGTTTGCGGTCGGTTTGTGCGGCCAGTTCGCCGGGAAGCGCAAGGCGCTCGGCAAGCGTTTCGGCCAGCCGGTCGGGAAGTGATGCACCGAGCGCAGCGCGCAGCGTGGTGCGCGGACGCGTGCGCTTGGCATCGGCCAGCCAGCCGGACGGGGCTTCAGGAAGGAAGTCGATCGTCACGGGCTCGCCGTGGCGCCAATAGCTGCTGACCTGCAGGATTGCCGGCCCCGACAGGCCTTTGTGCGTGAACAAAGCGGCTTCGCGGAATGCGGCCTTGCCGGCGCGCGCTTCGACCGGCGCGGCGATTCCCGACAGTTCGCGGAACAGGACATCGTCGCCGCCGAGCGTCATTGGGACGAGCGCGGGGCGCGGTTCGACGACCTTCAGACCGAACTGGCGGGCGAGATCATAAGCGAAGCCGGTCGCGCCCATCTTGGGGATCGACGGGCCGCCGGTCGCAATGACGAGGCTGGCGGCGGCGAAGTTGGCATCGCCGAAGCGGACGCCAAACTTGTCGTCGGCATGCGTCACGTCGCTCACCGGCTGGCCGCAGCGGACGTCGACGCCACCCTTTGCGCACTCGTCCAGCAGCATCGCGACGATCTGTTTCGCTGAGCCGTCGCAGAACATCTGGCCGAGGGTTTTTTCATGGTAATTAATGCCATAGGCCTGAACGAGCGCGATGAAATCGGCTGGCGTGTAGCGCGCGAGCGCCGATTTGGCGAAATGCGGGTTGGCCGAGATGTAATTTTCGGGACGCGTGTGCACGTTGGTGAAGTTGCAGCGCCCGCCGCCCGAAATCAGGATCTTCTTTCCCACCTGATCGGCATGGTCGAGCAGCAGCACGCGCCGCCCGCGTTGCCCCGCGACCGCAGCGCACATCAGCCCGGCCGCGCCGGCACCCAGCACGACGGCATCATATTCGGTGGCGGACATGCCGGTCAGTGCAGCTTTGCGATCGACAGGCTGTCGGCCTTGGCGCGGGTCTTCACCGATTCCTCGCTGCGGGTCAGCGCTTTCGCGATCGACTTCAGCGGCATGCCCTTCTTGGCGAGCGTATGGAGCTTGTCGATCTCGGCCGGGGTCCAGGGCTGTTTATGGCGTTCGAACTTGTCTTTCATGCCTGCGTCTCCGGATCGGTTTCGACGGTGAGGACAGCAATGGCATCCTCGCGGTCCTGATATTCGACGCTCTCGCCGGTTTCGGCGCCCATCAAGGCGCGGGCGAGTGGTGCGGAAAAGGCGACGGTGCCGCTTGCCGGATCGGCCTCGTCGCCGCCGACGATGGTGATCGTCTTCTCGGCCCGGTTCAGCCGGTATGTCACGCGGCTGCCGATCCCGACGCGGCCGTCGGCCGGCGGCGTCTGGACCTCGGCCGTCGATTGCCGGGTGTGGAAATAGCGCAGGCGACGCTGGAGTTTCTTGCGCGCGTCCTCGTCGGTGGCCGCGGCGACATCGGCCTCGAGCCGTGCGACCTCGTCGCCGAGCAGACGCAGCCCGCGCGGTGTCACCAGATTCGGGCCGACCGCAATGGGCAGCTCAAATGCGGGTTCTTTATGCTCGTCGTCGCTCTCGCGGCGGAAGGCTACGCTCATCGTTTCTTTTCCTGAATGAGGCGTGCCCTTGCACGTCGAAGGTGGCGACAAGATGGCGCATCACGTAACCTGCCGCCGGTCTTCTGCGAAACAGGGTCGATGCCATCCCCCGCATCGTCCATTTTCCAAAGGGAGTATTCCAATGACCAATACGCTGAAACTGTCGCTCGCCGCCTCGGCCATCCTTGCGCTGGCCGCAGGCCAGGCGGTGACCGGAACCGCTGTCGCCGCCGAAGGCGCGAAGGAAAAATGCTATGGCGTGGCGCTGAAGGGCAAGAATGACTGCGCCGCCGGCCCGGGCACGAGCTGCGCCGGCACCTCGACCGCCAACTATCAGGGCAACGCCTGGAAGCATGTGAAGGCCGGCACCTGCGTCAAGATGGGCGGCACGCTGACCGCGCACCAGGGCAATGCCAAGCCGGTCGCCAGGAAGGGCTGACCGCTCTTGACCGCCTCCCTGTTTTCGCAGCTGCCTTCGCGTGCCGGCATAGGGCTCAAACCCCGGCACTATGTCGACGTGCTGGCTGCGGCGGAACAGGGGACGGCGCCCGCCTGGGCCGAAGTGCACCCCCAAAATTACTTCGGCGCGGGCGGGCCACCGCATCGCTGGCTGACGGCGATCGCCGACCATCTATCGCTGAGTTTCCACTCGGTCGGCTTGTCGCTCGGTTCGGCGGCGGGGGTCGATACCGATGATCTCGACGCGCTCGCGGCGTTGTGCGAGCGCTATGCGCCCGCGATGGTGTCCGACCATCTGAGCTGGAGCAACGGCGCGGACGATAAATTCCCCGACCTGCTCCCGATTCCCTATACCCATGCGGCGCTTGACCATTTTGCGGCGCAAGTCGGCCGGGTTCAGGATCGGCTTGGCCGCGCGATGCTCGTCGAAAATCCCTCACGCTATCTTGCCTATGCGCAAAGCGACTGGAGCGAGACCGATTTTCTCCACGAACTTTGCCGTCGCAGCGGCTGCGCTCTGCTCCTCGATATCAACAATGTCGAAGTGTCGGCGTTCAACCTCGGGCTCGATCCGGTCGCCTGGCTCGACGCGTTCGATCCGGCACTTGTCGGCGAGGTCCATGTCGCGGGCCACGCGGTGAAGGACGACGATATGGGCGGCATGATCGCGATCGACGATCATGGATCGCCGGTGCGCACGAGCTGCTGGGATCTGCTCGCGCGCTTTGTCGACCGGGCCGGACCGAAACCGGTGCTGGTCGAATGGGACACCGATGTTCCCGACTTTTCGACCCTGATGGCCGAAGCCGCCAAGGCCGATGCGTTGCTGGCGCCGCTCGATGCTTGAGCGCGATCAGGCTGCGATCGTCGCGACCTTGCTGAAAGGGCCTGCGCAACTTCCCGGCGATCTCTTCGCCGGCAGCGAGGCCGCGGTGCTGCGCGGACTGCGCGTCCATGCCAACACGATTTCGCACGCGCGGCTGGTCGCGCTCGAAGAGACGTTTCCACGCGCGCGCGCCTATCTTGGCGAATGCCACTTCAACCGCCTTTCGCGCGATTTTATCGAGTCCGGCGGCGCCGGCCATCGCACGCTCGCCGATGTCGGCGCGGGTTTCGCCGCCTTCCTCTCCGACCCGATCGCCGCCGATCTGGCGCGCATCGAATGGGCCTGGCTGGAAAGCTATCACGCCGCCGAGGCGCCCACGCTCGGGCTCCTTGACCTTGCGGGGCTCAGCGAGACGGCGCTGCTCGCCTTGTCGGTGCGTCGCCATCGCGCGGCGCGCAGCGTATCGCTGGCGAGCGATGCCGCACCGTTGCTCGATGCGGCCTTCGCGGTGGGCACTGCACAAATACTTATCACGCGCCCCGATGCCGACGTCCGGTTGTTCGCGATCGACCCCGCCGACGCCGTCGCGCTCGGCCGTGCCGAACAAAATCCGACGCTCGGTAACCTGATCGCTCTTCTGGGCGAAATGCATCCCGACGGTGGTGCCGCGATTGCGGTGCTGATCGACGCAGGGGCATTTGAAAAGGTTTGAGAGATGAACCGGATACTCGGATTCTATGATCGTGGCGTCGAAATCGCCGCGTCGCGTATTCCCGAAGCCTTTGCCCTGTTCCTGCTGCGCATCGCGCTCGCGGGCGTCTTCTGGCGGTCGGGCCAGACGAAGCTGGTCGAAGGCAGCCTCTTCCGGATCGACCCGTCGCAATATGATCTGTTCCGCAGCGAATTTTCGGGCCTCCCGCTCGATCCCGTCATCGCGGTGCCGCTGACGACCTTTGCCGAACATTTCTTTCCGATCCTGCTGCTCTTTGGCCTTGCGACGCGCTTTTCGGCGGGCGCGCTGCTCGTGATGACGCTGGTGATCCAGATTTTCGTTTTTCCCGATGCCTGGTGGCCCGTGCATTCGCTGTGGGTTGCGATGGCGGCGATCCTGATCGTGCGCGGCGGCGGGCTGTTCTCGTTCGACACGCTTCTTGCTAGGGTGCGCGCGAAATGAGCATCGACGAACCCTCGCTGGCCCGTCTGATGACTGCCTCGCAGCGCGGGGATCGTGCGGCCTATCGCGCGCTGCTCGGCGATTGCCGCAAATGGCTTGAGCGCTATTTCGCGCGCCGCATCGCGCCGCACCATATCGACGATCTGGTGCAGGAAACGCTGGTGTCGATGCACCGCAAACTTGCGACATGGGATAGCGGCCGCGCGTTCCTGCCCTGGCTTGCGGCCATCGCCCGCTATCGCTGGATCGACATGCTGCGGCGCCAGCGCGACGAAGCCGAGCTTGGCGACAATGATGCCGCGGTCGGCGCCGAGGACGAAGCCGTACACGCGCGGCTCAGCCTCGATCACCTCCTGGCGCTGATCCCGCCGAACCAGGCGCAGGCGATCACCCTCGTCAAGATCGAGGGTGCCTCGATCGCCGAGGCGTCGCAGATCTGTGGCCAGAGCGAATCGCTGGTCAAAGTGAATATCCATCGCGGGCTGAAAAAGCTCGCCGCCATGATTGAAAGCGAATGACAATGACGGACGCATCGATCGACGCCCTGATCGACGGGCTGGCCGACGAGCTGAAGCCCGTGCGGCCCCGGCGCCTGATGCGCGGCGGACTGTGGGTCGCGGCGGGGTGGTTCGTCGCGGCGGCGCTGCTGCTCTGGCTGCTGGGGATGCGTCACGACCTGGCTGCGGGGACGATGATGGCGCCGCTGCCGCTGCTGTCGTTCTGGCTGATCGTTGCGCTGGGCCTTTCGGCGGCGTGGAGCGCGCTGCGCATGGGGTTGCCGGGTGTCGGCCGCGACTATAGCGGCTGGCGCTGGGCGGGGCTTGCCGCGCTCGCGCTGCCCGTGACGGCCCTGTTCATGGGGTTCGGCGACAGCCATGGCGCGATGGAAGCGATGCGTCCGCAAAACGGGATGCGCTGTACGCTCGACGGGCTGGCGGCGGGACTCGGCGTCGGGACGGCGCTCTTCTGCTGGCTGAAGGGCGGCGCGCCGACCTCGCCTGCGCGCGCTGGCTGGGTGATCGGCATTGCGGCCGGTGCCGCGGGCGCGACGATCCTCGCGCTGCACTGTTCTTCGGACAACATGATCCACATCGCGCTCTGGCACGGCCTGGTCGTCGCGCTGTCGGGGGTCGCCGGCCGATTGCTGCTGGCTCCCTTCCTTCGCTGGTAGGCGCACTGGACATCGATCCTTCTGTGTTATATGCATAACACACGAAGGAGATTTTGAATGCGCAACTGGACGATGGCGGCGCTGCCGCTGGCACTCGCAATGGCGGTCACGGCGTGCAGCGCCGAAGTGACGAGCGACAGCAAGGATGGCAAGCGGACGGTCGAGGCCGGCCCGACGACCACGCAAAGTTTCGACCTGAAAGGGTTCACCGGCGTCAAGGTCGCCGGTCCCGACGACGTCACGATCCGTCAAGGCGACGCGTTTGCGATCAGCGCGAAAGGGCAGAAGGGCGAAATCGACGAGCTGGAGATCAAGCTCGACGGCGATGTCCTGTCGATCGGTCGCAAGCGGTCGGGCTTCAGCTTCAACAGTCATGACGGCAAGGGGCTCCAGATCGAGGTCACCCTGCCCAAGCTCAGCACGGTGCGACTGACCGGGTCGGGTTCGATCGACGCCGACACGGTCGATGGCGACGCCGTCGAAGCGGTGGTGACCGGTTCGGGTGACCTCAAGGTCGCAAAGCTTACGGGCAAGAGCGCCGAACTCACTGTCTCGGGATCGGGCGATATCGAGATCGGCAGCGGTACGATCGGCACCGGCGACTACAGCATTACCGGATCGGGCAATATCGATGCCGACGGGCTGATCTCGGATACGCTCGATGTGTCGATCACCGGATCGGGCGACGTCGGCGGTCAGGCGACCGGCGCGGCGGACGTCAGCATCCTCGGATCGGGCGACGCGACGATCAGCGGCGGCGGCAAATGCACGACCAAGGCGATGGGTTCGGGCACCGCGAACTGCAAATGATGCGGCTATGGTGCCGCCTTGCCGAACGGGCTAAGGCGGCACCATGACCAGTTCCGCACGCTTGGCCGCCATCGCGGCTGCCACCCTGCTTTTCGTCGGCCCGGCGTCGGCCGCCGAAAAGCGTTTCGGCCTTTCCAGCTTCGAGGCGATCGAGGTCACGGCGAACGTCGATGTCGAAGTGGTGGCGCGCGCGCCGGTGAGTGCGGTCGCGACCGGGACGCCCGATGCGCTCGACCGGATCGTCCTCGAAACGCGCGACGGGCGGCTCGTGATCAGCGAAAAGAAATATGCCGGCGACGAAAATCGTTCGACTCCGCCGGGCGCCGTGACGATCCGGGTCAACGCCGCGAACCTGCAATCGGCGACGCTCGTCGGCGCGGGGTCGCTGCGGATCGACGGGTTGAAGGGTACGCGCGTCGCGGTCGGGCTGCGCGGCCCCGGCAAGCTCACCGTCGGCAAGATCAGCACCGACCGTCTCGCGGTCGCGATGATCGGCAATGGGACGATGACGCTAGGCGGCGCTGCCAAACAGGGGCAGGTTACGGTGTCGGGCGCCGGTATGGTCGATGCAGGCAAGCTGACCATCGACGAACTGGTCAGCGACAGCGAAGGCGCGGGCGATCATGTCTTCAACGCCGTGAAGAGCGCCGTGATCACGACGCGCGGGATCGGCAAGACCGTCGTGCTGGGGCGGCCGCTCTGCACGGTGCGCAACGTTGGCAGCGGATCGGTGACCTGCGGCCCCGCGAAGAAATAGCGGCGGCATCGGAAGCGATCGGCAGCAGGCATTGTCGATCATCGTCATCCCGGGCTTGATCCGGGATCCCTGAGCGCCGCGGCAGATAAATCCTGTCCTGAGTCTGTCGAAGGGTCCGCTGTGACGAAAGGAGGAGATGGCCGCTCGATATACCCAGGCGACCGTCGGCCGCCGTCCCCTGTCGTCAGGGCGCCGCCGTCCCCAAACCGTCGATCTTCTTCGATTGTTTCGCGATCGACCCCGGAAAGAAGCGCGCGAGGCGTGACAGGCGTTTCGCCATCTTGCCGACCGTGACGTGGACCTTCTTGCCGTGCACTGCGTCCCATGCCGCTTCGCCGACGCGTTCGGCGGGGATGATCTCGAAGCCGCTCGCCGACAGGCGGTTGCGCGCGGGTTCGTTGCTGTCGGCGCTGACCTGGTCGAGCAGGGGCGTGTCGATGAAGCCGGGCATCAGCGAGCGGACCTGGATGTCGTGCTTGGCAAATTCGATATCGAGCGCTTCGGTCAGGCCGCGCACCGCGAACTTCGTCGCCGAATAGATCGCAAGCCCCGCAACGCCGTAAAAGCCCGACGCCGACCCGGTGTTGAGGATCGTCGATCCCGGCGTCGCGCGGAGCAGCGGCAGCGCGGCATAGATGCCGTTGACGACACCGCCGAAATTGATCGCGATGATGCGGTCGGCTTCTTCGGGCGGCATGTCGATATATTGGCCGCCGGTTCCAATCCCGGCGTTGTTGAACAGCACGTCGAGCCGGCCGCCGCTTGCCGTCGCAAAAGCGTCGAGCGCCGCTTTCCACTGGTCGCGATCGCGCACATCCATGACGTGGCGCGACGAGGCGCCTTCGGGAAGCAGCGCGGCGGTTTCATCGATCCCGAGTGCGTTGACATCGGCAAGGCCGACGAACCAGCCCTGGCCGGCGAAATGGCGCGCAGTCGCGCGTCCGATTCCCGATCCGCCGCCCGTGATGAAAATCGCCTTCCGTGTCACCCGCTTCCTCCCTTACATTCTTGTCAGTGCGAGAAGAGGGCAGGCTGACGTGAACGTCAAGCTGCAATCGTGGCTGGCAAGCGCGGGCCTGCGCCGCTATCAGAGCGCCGATGTTTCGCCTGCGCCTGATGCTTCTGACCTTGCTGGCCTGTTGCCTCGGCGTCGCGGTTCCCGCGCAGGCCGCCGTGACCGTCAGCTTCTATAGCCATGATTTCGGCGACCGCTTTCCGCATGCGTTCATCGTGGTGAAGGGCACGCTCGACGGCAGCGGGCAGGCGGTCGACAATAATTTCGGCTTCACCGCGAAGAATGTCAGCCCGGCGATCCTGATGGGATCGGTGAAGGGCTATGTGCAGACCTCGCAGTCCGACTATATCGCGAAGAGCGACCGGCAGTTCAGCGTCGTCGTGGACGATGCCACCTATGGACAGCTGATCGCGAAGGTCCGCGAATGGCAGGATCGCAAGCAGCCGAGCTATAGCCTGAACAAGGCGAACTGCGTCCATTTCGTGATGGAACTCGCCGAAGTCGTCGGGTTGAGGGTCAACCGGAAGAGCCGGTTTTTCAAGAAGCCCAAGACGTTTCTGCTCGAAGTGAAAGAGCTGAATCCGAAACTTGGGTGACTCCGTCCCTCGACCGGAGTGACGAGGGTGGCGGGCGATCTCTGTCCCTCTAGACGTCGCGCCACTTTCACCCTATGTTCAGGGAACGGGGTGCAATAATCTGTGCTCCGGACGTTTATAGGGGCGATTCTTGCGGTTACTTCTGACCCTTTTGGCGCTGCTGACCGGTCTGGCGACTGCCGACCGGGCTGTCGCCGCGCCTGCCGTGCCTGCGGCAATGGGGTCGCTCGTTCTGCTCGCCGAAAGCGCCGGCAAGGTCGAGACGGTCGACAATGAACGCCGCCCGACCACCACTGCGCCGACGCGCCGCACCACGGGTGGCGGCAGCGGCAAGCCGCGCAAGGCGGGGCCGCCGCATCTTCCCGGCTTGCTCAACGGCAGCGATCGCGCGCTCGAATAGCACCGACTGCTAGCGCCCTTTTTTGAAGGGCCGCGCCCCTGCACTTGCGGGGGCTTTTTCACATTTTTCGCGCGGCACAGATGCCGCCCGCTCAACAGAAAATCCAAGGAAATCCTCTATGCTAGGCAGCATCGCCAAGAGCCTCTTCGGCTCGTCCAACGACCGTTATGTCGCCTCGATGCGCAAGATCGTCGCGCGCATCAACGCGTTCGAATCCGAACTCGAAGCGCTGAGCGACGAGGACCTGAAGGCGCAGACGCAGAATTTCCGCAACCGGCTCGATGCCGGAGAAGCGCTCGACGATATCCTTCCCGAAGCGTTTGCGACGGTGCGCGAAGCCTCGAAGCGCACGCTCGGCATGCGCCATTTCGACGTGCAGATGATCGGCGGCATCGTGCTTCACCGCGGCGAGATCGCCGAGATGGCGACAGGCGAAGGCAAGACGCTGATGGCCACGCTGCCCTGTTACCTCAACGCGCTCGAAGGCAAGGGCGTGCACGTCGTGACGGTGAACGACTATCTGGCCAAGCGCGACGCCGAATGGATGGGCACCGTCTATGGCTTCCTGGGCCTGACGACGGGCATCATCGTGCCGAACCTCAACGAGATGCAGCGCCGCGAAGCGTATAACAGCGACATCACCTATGCGACGAACAACGAGCTGGGGTTCGATTACCTCCGCGACAATATGAAGTTCGACCGGCAGCAGATGGTCCACCGCGAATTCAACTTCGGCATCGTCGACGAGGTCGATTCGATCCTGATCGACGAAGCGCGCACGCCGCTGATCATCTCGGGCCCCACCGACGACAAGTCGGAGCTCTACATTCGCGTCAACGAGGTCGTGCACCAGCTGGTCGAGGAAGATTATGAGAAGGACGAAAAGTCCAAATCGATCAACCTGACCGAAGACGGCACCGAGCATGTCGAGCGCCTGCTCGAAGTCGCGGGGCTGCTGCAGGGCAGCAACCTCTATGACATCGAAAACACGCAAGTCGTCCATCACGTCAACCAGGCGCTGAAAGCGATCGTGATGTTCAAGCTCGACATCGATTATATCGTCAAGGACGGCAAGGTCGTCATCATCGACGAATTCACCGGCCGCATGATGGACGGTCGCCGCTGGTCCGACGGCCTGCACCAGGCGGTCGAGGCGAAGGAAGGCGTCCAGATCGAGCCCGAGAACCAGACGCTCGCTTCGATCACCTTCCAGAATTATTTCCGCATGTATCCGAAGCTTTCGGGGATGACCGGCACCGCGTCGACCGAAGCGGCCGAATTCTTCGACATCTACAAGATGAACTGCGTCACCATCCCGACCAACCGCCCGATCGCGCGGCGCGACGACGAGGACGAGTTCTACAAGAATATCACCGACAAGTTCGGCGCAATCGCGCGCACGATCCGCGAAGCGCAGGAGCGCGGTCAGCCGGTCCTCGTCGGCACCGTGTCGATCGAAAAGTCGGAGCTGTTGTCGTCCTTCCTCGAAAAGGAACAAGTCGCGCACAGCGTCCTCAACGCGCGCTTCCACGAAAGCGAAGCGCATATCGTCGCGCAGGCGGGCCGTTCGGGCGCGGTGACCATCGCGACGAACATGGCCGGCCGCGGCACCGACATCAAACTCGGCGGCAATGAAGAATTCCGCATCGACGACGAGTTGAAGGACCTGCCCGAGGGCCCCGAGCGCGACGCGGCGGTTGCGCGCATCAGCGCCGAAGTGGCGGCCGAACGCGAAGCTGTCGTCGCCGCGGGCGGGCTGTTTGTGCTCGCGACCGAACGCCACGAAAGCCGCCGCATCGACAACCAGCTGCGCGGTCGGTCGGGGCGCCAGGGCGACCCCGGCCTGTCGAAATTCTATCTGTGCCTCGACGACGATCTGCTGCGCATCTTCGGTCCCGACACCCTGTTCTCCAAGATGATGAACAAGAATCTGGAGGACGGCGAAGCGATCGGGTCGAAGTGGCTGTCGAAAGCGATTGAGACCGCGCAGAAAAAGGTCGAGGCGCGCAACTACGACATCCGCAAACAGGTCGTCGAATATGACAACGTGATGAATGACCAGCGCAAGGTCATCTATGAACAGCGGGGCGAGATCATCGACAGCGAGACCGTCGACGAAGTCATGCTCGCGATGCGCGCCGAGACGGTCAATGCGATCGTCGCCGACGCGTGCCCGCCGGGAAGCTATCCCGAGCAGTGGAACATCGAGCAGATGAAGGAGCGGACCGAGAATATCCTCGACCTGTCGCCGCCGATCGACACGTGGATGCACGAAGATGCGGTCGACGCCGAAATCTTTGAGGAACGCATCCAGGCGCTGGCCGACGCGTCGGCGGCCGAAAAGGCGGGGCAGGTCGATGCCGATACATGGAAGGGTATCGAAAAGTCGATCCTGCTCCAGACGCTCGACCATCACTGGAAAGAGCATCTGTCGACGCTCGACGCGCTGCGCCAGGTCGTGTTCCTGCGTGCCTATGCGCAGAAGCAGCCGATCAACGAATATAAGCAGGAAGCCTTCGCGCTGTTCGAGCGGATGCTGCAGAATATCCGCGAGGATGTGACGCGCACCGTCGCGCGGATCGATTTCCAGTTCCAGGAACCGGAGCCGATGCCGCTTCCCGACCTGCCCGACTTTCTGACGACGCACATCGACCCGTTTACCGGCGAAGACGACAGCGGCGACATCGACGCGGGCGAACTCGGCGTGATCGCCAACACGCTGCCGCCGATGCAGTCGCCGCGTCCCGATATGCCCGAGGGAGAAAATCCCTATGCAGCTCTCGAGATCAGCCGCAACGCGCCGTGCCCGTGCGGATCGGGCCGCAAGTACAAGCATTGCCACGGCCAGCTTTGACGCTAGTTTGAGGCAATGACCGGCCTGGCTGCCCTCTTCGGATTGACCGCGCTGCTGTATGCTGCGGTCGGTTTCGGCGGTGGGTCGACCTATACCGCGCTGCTGCTTCTGGGCAGCGTCGCGGTCGGGCTGGTTCCGGCGATCAGCCTTGCGTGCAATGTCGTCGTCGTCACCGGCGGGACGATCCGGTTCGCGCGTGCAGGGGTGATGCCGTGGGCGAAAGCGCTGCCGCTCGTCGCGGTCGCGGCGCCGCTCGCTTTCCTCGGCGGGCTGACGCCGGTGAAGCAGGGCGTGCTCGTCATCCTGCTCGGGCTGTCGCTGCTCGCCTCGGCGCTTGCGCTGCTGTTTCAGCCGCAGACCGCAAAACCGGTCAGCCTCTCGCCGAAACTGCTGCTGCCGATCGCGGCAGCGCTCGGCTATCTCGCGGGAGTCGTCGGCATCGGCGGCGGTATTTTTCTGGCGCCGATCCTCCATCTGATCCGCTGGGCCGAAGCGCGCGCGGTCGCTGCGACGGCGAGCCTCTTCATCCTCGTCAACAGCCTGTTCGGGCTGACCGGCCAGCTGATCAAAGGCAAGGGCGGCGACATGATCGATGCGGTCGCGGGGCATTGGCCGCTGTTGATCGCGGTGCTGATCGGCGGCACGATCGGGACCCAGCTTGCGGTGAAGACCGGACCCGCGACGCTGATCCGGCGGCTTACGGCGGTGCTTGTCGCTTTCGTCGCGGTGCGTCTCCTCTTTGGTTTTTAAGGGCTTTTTGCGCTCTTGCCTTCCCGCACGGCGGTGCTAGCATCTTCTTCACAAGCTTGGCGGCCGCGTAGCCACGCAAGCGACGCAGCAGGCAGGAACTATGGGGCCGCGCACGCCCAAGACATCGGGCGCGGCTGGACCGGTGGCATGTTGCGTGAAAGGGCTGGGGCATTTCCTTTTTCGACGAAATGACGGGGCAGGGGAGCGAAGTCCGTTCGCCCTACCGCGACTATAGCGAATGGTTCGATCGCGAGGATTCGGCGCGTATCCAGCGCAAGGCGCAGCAGGCCGAGGCTTTTTTTCGTACCACCGGCATCACCTTCAACGTCTATGGACAGGATGAAGCCGACGAGCGGCTGATCCCGTTCGACGTCGTCCCGCGTATCATCTCGGCGAGCGAGTGGCGGCGTCTGTCGCGCGGCATCGAACAGCGGGTGCGGGCGCTCAACGCCTTTCTTTATGACATCTATCACCGGCAGGAGATTTTGCGCGCGGGCCGCGTCCCGATCGAACTCATCTCGCGCAACGAGGCTTTTCTGCCGATGATGATGGGGATGGACCCGCCGGGCGGCGTCTATACGCATATCAGCGGTATCGACATCGTGCGCACCGGGCCCAATGAATTCTATGTGCTCGAGGACAATGCGCGGACGCCGTCGGGCGTATCCTATATGCTCGAAAATCGCGAAACGATGCTCCAGATGTTTCCCGAGCTGTTCGCGAAAATTTCGGTGCGCGAGGTCAGCGACTATCCGCTCAACCTGCTCAAATCGCTGTCCGCCTGCGCGCCGCCGCAGTGCAACGGCACGCCGACGGTCGCGGTGCTGACGCCGGGTATCCACAACAGCGCCTATTTCGAGCACAGCTTCATCGCCGACCAGATGGGCGCCGAACTGGTCGAGGGCCATGACCTGCGCGTCGTCAACGGGCGCGTCGCGATGCGCACGACGCAGGGCTATACGCCGATCGACGTCCTCTATCGCCGCGTCGACGACGACTTTCTCGATCCGCTCAATTTCCGGCCCGATTCGATGCTCGGCGTGCCGGGGATCTGGGACGTGTACCGCGCCGGCGGCATCACCATCGCCAATGCGCCGGGCACGGGGATCGCCGATGACAAGGCGCTCTATTCCTACATGCCCGATATCATCGAATTCTACACCGGCGAGAAGGCATTGCTCGCCAATGTGCCGACGTGGCGCTGTTCGGAGGCGGAGCATCTGAAGGAAGTGCTCGACCGATTGCCCGAACTGGTGGTGAAGGAAGTCCATGGATCGGGCGGATACGGCATGCTCGTCGGACCGGCCGCGAGCAAGAAAGAGATCGCTGCGTTCCGCGCCAAGCTGGAAGGCAATCCGCGCGGCTATATCGCGCAGCCGACGCTCTCGCTGTCGACGGTGCCGATATTCACCAAGAGCGGGCTTGCGCCGCGGCACGTGGACCTGAGGCCCTTCGTGCTGATGTCGCCGCAGGGCATCACGATCACGCCCGGCGGGCTGACGCGCGTCGCGATGACCAAGGGATCGCTGGTGGTGAATTCGAGCCAGGGCGGCGGCACCAAAGACACCTGGGTATTGGAAGACTGATGCTGGGCAAAACGGCAGGCTCGCTCTTCTGGATGGCGCGCTATCTCGAGCGCAGCGAAAATAATGCGCGCCTGATCGACGCCGGGTTTCGCATCGCGCTGACGCGGTCGAGCACGGCGAAGGCCGAATGGCGCTCGGTGCTCGTGACGGCCGGGCAGGACTATGCCTTCAAGCAGACGCAGCAGGAGTATAGTTCGCAGCGCGTCATCGACTTCATGCTGCGCGATCCCGCCAACCCGTCGAGCATCCTCTCGGTCGTCAAGCAGGCGCGCGACAACGCGCGCACGGCGCGCACCTATCTGACGCGCGAAGTGTGGGAAGCGGTCAATACAAGCTGGATGACGCTCGGCGCGCTTTTGAAACGACAGGTGCGCGAGGATGATCTGCCCGATGTGCTCGCCGCGATCCGTCAGCAGAGCGCGCTCGTGCGCGGCGCCTTTGCGGGGACGATGCTGCGCAACGACGGTTATAATTTCGCGCGCGTCGGCACGTTCCTGGAGCGCGCCGACAACACCGCACGCATCCTCGACGTCAAATATTATCTGCTGCTTCCCTCGGTCGCGCATATCGGCAGTTCGATCGACAATGTGCAGTGGGAGACGATCCTGCGATCGGTGTCGGCGCACCGCGCTTATCACTGGCTCTATGGGACCGAGATCAGCGCATTGAAGATCGCCGAGTTCCTGATCCTCTATAAACAGATGCCCCGCAGCCTCGCCTTCTGCTGCGACAAGATGCAGGACAATCTCGGCTGGCTGGAGCGCGCCTATGGCGAAGAGACCGAGGCGGTGCGGATGGCGGGCGCCATCTGCCGCGACCGGCTGTCGCGCCCGATCCAGTCGATCTTCGACGGCGGGCTGCACGAATTCATCACCGACTTCCTTCGCGCCAGTGCTGCCCTCGCGCAGCAGATCGAGCGCGATTATCGCTTTGTGGATTGAGACTCTGACCCATGCGCTTGTCCGTCGAACATACCACCCGCTATAATTACGACAGCCCCGTGTCCTATGCGCTGCAACAGTTGAAGCTGACGCCGAAGGAGCGGCCGGGGCAGCAACTGATCCACGACTGGACGATCGAGGTCGAGGGCGGCGCGCAGCAGCTTCACTACACCGATCACCACGGCAATGGCGTCGACATGGTCGCGGTGCACAGCGGCGCTACCGAACTGGTCATTCGCTGCGCCGGCGAGATCGAGTTGGTGACCTGGGACGGCGTGATCGGCCCGCACCGCGGCGCGATGCCGCTCTGGACGTTCCTGCGCCCGACCCCGCTGACGCGGGCGGGGCGCCAGGTGCGCGCGCTGGCTGCCGGTCTGGGCAAGGATTATGCCTCGGACATCGAACGCGCGCACGCGTTGTCGGCACTGATCATCGACCGGCTCGCGTACCGGATCGGCTTCACCGATGCCGAAACGACGGCCGAGCAGGCGCTGGGCAGCGAAGGCGGCGTTTGCCAGGACCATGCGCATATCTTCATCGCCGCGATGCGGCATCTGGGGCATCCGGCGCGCTATGTGTCGGGCTATCTGATGATGAACGACCGCACGCAGCAGGACGCGACGCACGCCTGGGCAGAGGCGCATTTCGACAATATCGGCTGGATCGGCTTCGATGTCAGCAACGGCCATTCGCCCGACCAGCGCTATATTCGGGTCGCGACCGGCCTCGACTATCACGATGCTGCCCCGGTTCGCGGCATGCGCTATGGTGCAGCGCAAGAAAATCTGGTTGTCCAATTGCAGGTCCAGCAATAAGCGGGACCCGGGCGACAAATGACTATCCGGGGCGGGGAAACGGGATTCGATGACTTATTGCGTGGGTATGCGGTTGAACAAGGGGCTGGTGTTCATGTCGGACACCCGCACCAACGCGGGCGTCGACGATATCTCGCAGGTGCGCAAGATGCGCAGCTGGCATCTGCCCGGCGAGCGTGTCATCACCTTGATGTCGGCGGGTAATCTTGCGACGACGCAGGCGGTGGTGAGCCTGCTCGACGAGCGCACCAAGGCGCCCGAAGAGCGCCATCCCTCGATCCTTTCCGCGCCGTCGATGTTCGCGGTGGCGACGATCGTCGGCGAGACGCTGCGCCAGATCGTGATGCGCCACAATGACGAAGGACCCGCCGCGGAGTCGCTGTTCCGCGCCTCGCTGATCGTCGGCGGACAGATCAAGGGCGCCGAACCGCGGCTGTTCCTGATCTATCCGGAGGGGAATTTCATCGAGGCGGGCGAAGACAATCCCTTCTTTCAGATCGGCGAGACCAAATACGGCCGGCCGATCATCGTGCGCTCCTATGATCCGGCGATGTCGTTCGAGGATGCGGTGAAATTGCTCTGCGTCTCGTTCGATTCGACGATCCGCGCCAATGCGGGCGTCGACCTGCCGATCGACCTCAAGGTCCACGAGCGCGACGATTTCATCAGCGTGCGCGAGCGGCGGTTCGAGCGGCACGACCCCTATTTCGAAAGCGTCGCCGACGGCTGGGCCGAAGCGCTGGGGATTGCGCTGGCCGAGTTGCCGGACTTTCATTTTTAGCACGGCGACAATGTAACTACCGGTTCTTGCGCCCCTCGATCAGCCCGTCGACCAAGGTCGGATCGGCGAGCGTCGAGGTGTCGCCCAGCGACCCGAAATCATTCTCGGCGATCTTGCGCAAGATCCGCCGCATGATCTTGCCCGAGCGGGTTTTCGGCAATCCCGGTGTCAGGTGGATGTGATCGGGCGTGGCGATCGGGCCGATTTCCTTGCGGACCTGCTGCTTCAGCGCCGCGACGATATCGTCGCTCGCCGCAACCCCGGCGTTCAGCGTCACATAGGCGTAGATGCCCTGGCCCTTGATGTCGTGCGGAAAGCCGACGACCGCGGCCTCGGCGACATCGGCGTGCAGGACCAGCGCGCTTTCGACTTCGGCGGTGCCCATGCGGTGGCCCGAGACGTTGATCACGTCGTCGACGCGGCCGGTGATCCGCCAATAGCCGTCGGCATCGCGGCGGCAGCCGTCGCCGGTGAAATATTTGCCCTTATAGGTCGAAAAATACGTCTCGGCGAAGCGGTCATGATCGCCGTAGATCGTCCGCGCCTGCCCCGGCCAGCTGTGCGTGATGCACAGATTGCCCTCGGCCGCGCCGCCGCTCTGTTCGTCGACCAGCACGCCGCCTTCGGCATCGACGAGCTGGGGGCGGATACCAAAGAAGGGGCGGCCGGCGCTCCCCGGCTGCGCGGGATGTGCGCCGGGCAGCGTGGTGATCATGATGCCGCCGGTCTCGGTCTGCCACCAGGTGTCGATCACGGGGACGCGGCCCTTGCCGACGGTCTGGCTGTACCAGCGCCACGCCTCTGGATTGATCGGCTCGCCGACGCTGCCGAGCAGGCGGATCGACGACAGGTCGTGGCGCGTCACATAGTCGTCGCCTTCGCGCATCAGCGCGCGGATCGCGGTGGGGGCGGTGTAGAGGATGTTGACCCGGTGCTTGTCGACGACCTGCCAGAAACGGTCGTGATCGGGATAGTTCGGAACGCCCTCGAACATCAGGGTCGTCGCGCCGTTCTGAAGCGGGCCATAGACGACATAGCTGTGCCCCGTGACCCAGCCGATGTCGGCGGTGCACCAGAAAATCTCGCCGGGGCGATAATCGAAACCGTACCAGAAGGTGCTCGCGGTCCACACGCTATAGCCGCCGACGGTGTGGAGCACGCCCTTCGGTTTGCCCGTCGATCCCGAAGTGTAAAGAATGAACAGCGGGTCCTCGGCGCCCATCGGCTCGCACGGGCACGTGTCGCCGACGTCCGCCGACAAGGCGTCATACCAATGGTCGCGGCCTTCCGTCATGGCGACATCGCCGCCGGTGTGCGAAATGACCAGCACGGCTTTCACATCGACGCGTTCGAGCGCCTTGTCGACATTGGCCTTCAGCGGCACGGTCTTTCCGCCGCGTCGCCCCTCGTCGGCGCAGATCACCCAGTCGCTGCCGCAATCCTCGATACGCCCGTGGATCGCCTCGGGCGAGAAGCCGCCGAAGACGACGCTGTGCACCGCGCCGATGCGCGCGCAGGCCAGCATCGCGACGGCACCCTCAGGGATCATCGGCATGTATATGGTAATGCGGTCACCTTTACGAACCCCGAGTTTCCTCAGCGTGTTCGCAAAGCGGATGACGTCGGTAAGCAGCGCGGCGTAGGTGATCGTGCGTGTTTCGCCATCGGGGCTATCGGGCTCGAAGATGATCGCGGTGCGGTCGCCATGGCCCGTGGCAACGTGGCGGTCGACGGCGTTGTGGCAGAGGTTGAGGACGCCATCCTCATACCATTTGATCTCGACGGGATCATAGGACCAGTCGCCGATCGTGGACGGCGGCGTGATCCAGTCGATCCGCTTCGCCTGTTCGGCCCAGAAGGCGTCGGGCTCGCCGATGCTCTGCGCATAGAGCCGTTCATAGTCGGCGGCGGTGCAATGCGTGTTGGCTGCAGCGTCGGCCGGAACGGGGATCAGCGGTTCGGAGGGGGGTAGGTCGGACACGCAAGATCTCCCGTTGGATGGCGATTCGGACTCGCAATACCCCGCTCGTGCTGAGCTTGTCGAAGCACCGTTCTTCTGTCACCGCTGCCATGCAAGAAGAACGGCTCTTCGACAAGCTCGGGGCAAACGGATAAAGCGCGCGGGCGCAAAGCTGGATAGGGTCAATGAACAGAATTACAGATCAAATTGCGACGCTGCTCGACGGGCTGGGCGTCGACCGCGCGTCGTGGACCGACGGATCGATGCCATCGGTGACGCCGCTGACCGGCCAGCGGCTGGGCATGGTGCAAGTCATGGACAGCGCCACGGCCGACGAGACGCTGGATAAGGCGACCGCCGCGTTCCGCGCCTGGCGCAATGTTCCCGCGCCGCGCCGCGGCGAGCTCGTTCGCCTGTGGGGCGAGGAACTGCGTGCCGCGAAAGACGACCTTGCGAAGCTGGTAACGATCGAAGCGGGCAAGATTCCGTCCGAAGGCGCAGGCGAAGTGCAGGAGATGATCGACATCTGCGACTTCGCCGTCGGTCTCTCCAGGCAATTATACGGCCTCACCATCGCGACCGAGCGTCCGGGGCACCGGATGATGGAGGTCTGGCATCCGCTCGGCGTCGTCGGTGTGATTTCGGCGTTCAATTTCCCTGTCGCCGTCTGGGCATGGAATGCGGCGCTCGCACTGGTGTGCGGCAACAGCGTCGTATGGAAGCCGTCGGAAAAGACGCCGCTCACCGCGCTCGCGACGCAGGCGATTTTTCAGCGTGCGGTGGCGCGTTTTGGCGACGCGCCGAACGGGCTCGCGCAACTGCTGATCGGCGGGCGCGAGGCGGGCGAGGCGCTAGTCGACGACAAGCGCGTCGCGCTCGTGTCGGCAACGGGCTCGACGCGCATGGGCCGCGCCGTGGCGCCGCGGCTTGCGCAGCGTTTCGCGCGCGCGATCCTCGAGCTTGGCGGCAACAACGGCGTGATCGTTGCACCATCGGCCGACCTCGACCTCGCGCTTCGCGGGGTGGCGTTCGGCGCGATGGGGACCGCGGGACAGCGTTGTACGACGACGCGGCGGCTGTTCCTGCACGACAGCATTCACGATGGCTTCGTCGCCAAGCTGAAGGCGGCCTATGCCAGCGTCGGCGTCGGCAATCCGCTGGAGGGCGATGTATTGGTCGGGCCGCTGATCGACCGCGCAGCCTATGAGATGATGCAGGAAGCGTTGGACGTGGCCAAGGCAGCTGGCGGCATTGTGCATGGCGGCGAGCGCGTGGGCGACGGCGCGAGCTTCTATGTGAAGCCTGCGCTCGTCGAGATGCCCGGGCAGGTCGGGCCGGTGCTCGAAGAGACGTTCGCGCCGATCCTCTATGTCATGCGCTATGATGATCTGGATGCCGTGATCGCGCTGCACAACGACGTCGCGGCGGGCCTGTCGTCGGCGATCTTCACCACGGACATGCGCGAGGCCGAGCGCTTTCTGGTCGCGAGCGATTGCGGCATTGCGAACGTCAATCTGGGGACGAGCGGCGCCGAGATCGGCGGAGCATTCGGCGGCGAGAAGGAAACCGGCGGCGGGCGGGAGTCCGGGTCGGATTCGTGGCGGCAATATATGCGGCGGGCGACGAATACGGTGAATTACTCGGATGCGCTGCCGTTGGCACAGGGCGTTTCGTTCGACCTGTGAAAATCCTCCCCGTTCGCGGGGAGGGGGACGGCCGAAGGGTGGTGGAGGGGGCGTTCGGTCCATACGGACGCCGTTAAAGGACGCGGTCCCCCTCCGTCGGCCGCTACACGGCTGCCGCCTCGCCGCGAGCGGGGAGGGTCATGGTGCCGCGCGCCAGCCGAAGCCCTCGCCTAGTGCAACCACCTGACCCGCCGTGCCCACCGGCTCGCGCTTGCCGTCGGTGAAGAACGCCAGCAATGCCGCATCGCTCACATCGACATGCGCCAGTGTGCGCTCGTCGTTGGGCGTCCGCGCCACAACGACTCCCGCATTGGGCGCTCCGTCGCGGCCATAGAAGACGGTAAAGCTTTCGATCGTCGCCGGCCCCGCATAATCCTTGACCAGTTCGGGCACCGGCCCGCGTTTCGCCTCGGCCTCGGCCTGATAGTCGAAGTCCTGGGGGAAGCTCGCTGCCGCGATCGGCTCGCTGCCGAGGACGATGCAATGATTGTCGGTCGCGAAGCCTCCGTTGGCGAACAGGAAGCCATAGCGGCCTTCATCGCGCAACCTGTCGACCATCGAGACGATCGCATGGCTCATATAATTCGCGATCGGCCCGCCGCCAAAGGTCAGCCCTCCGAACACGGTTGCCGGTTTGTCGACGGGCCAACCGAGCGTGCGCCGCGCCATTTTGGGGACGCAGGGAAAGCAGCTGTAAAGCTCGACAAAGTCGAAGTCCGCGACGGTCATGCGGTTCAGGTCGAGCGTGCGCGCGATCGATGTTTCCATGCTGACGCTGCCGTCGTAACGGTCGCGGCGAAGGATGCCGGCGGGCTCTTTCGCCGCAGCGCCCATGCCGACATAGATCAGCCGGTCCTCGGCGATACCGCGGCGGCGCGCTTCGGCGAGGCTGGCGACGATGAAGCCCGCGCCTTGGTTCACCGACGAGTTGGCGACCATGAGCTTCGAATAGGGAAAGGCGATCGGACGGTTGCGCTCGTCGACCCGGAGGATGTCTTCGGGGGAAGCGGGCTTGCGGATCCAGGCGCCCTGGTTCGCGGCAGCGACATCCGAAAAGCGCGACCAGATTTCGGCGCTTTCGGTCTGCGCTTCGGCCAGGCTCTGCCTCCACGCGGCGCGCGTCGCATTTTCGTAAAGCGGATAGACGTCGACCGGCGCCGACAGGCCGTGAAGCTGCGCATAGTTGGGCTCGCGTCGGGTCGCGACTTTGCGGATCGCGTTATAGCTTTTGTCCTCGCCGCTCGCCGCCTTGGCGGCGCGGCCCGCTGCGGTGCGCAAAGCCTCGGCGCCGACAATCGCTGCGAGTTTCACCTCGCCCGCCCCGATGCGGTTCGCCGCCTCGTTGAGCAGGCGCACCGGCGTGTCGCCGTGCGGGGCGTCCGATTGATAGTTGATCGCCGGGCTCGCGCCGATCGCGGCGGCGAGCGGTTCGGGGAGCTTGCCGAGGCTGTGAAAGCTGATCTGATCGACGATCGCGAGGCTGTCGATCTCGGTCAGCGGCACGCCGGCGTCCGCGGCGGCGACGTTGAGCGCCGCGACCATCAGGCCGAGAGAATCGAGGCCATCATCGGGGTCGTCGGGGCGATCGTTGACCTGACCCACGCCGATGATGACGGGGATGCGTTCGGGATCGGTCATCTGGGCCGTTTGCTCCATATCAGCGCGCTTTCCATTCGGGCTTGCGCTTTTCCGCGAAGGCGCGCGGCCCCTCGCGGGCGTCTTCGCTGCGCATCAGGATGGAGCGTTCGCGGGTGTTATGCTCCCAATAGGGTGCGTCGGCGGCGATGCGACCGTCGGCGATGCCGAGCGCGACGCGCTTCGACGCCTGCACCGAGAGCGGTGCGTTGCCCGCGATCTTTTCGGCGAGCGCAATCGCGGCGGGAAGGAGGTCGGCGAGCGGGACGACATGGTTGACGAGCCCGAATTCGGCGGCGCGGGCGGCGGGAATGGGATCGCCGGTCAGCATATATTCCATTGCGAGCTTGCGCGGCAGCTGCTGCGCAAGGCGGAAAGCGCCGCCCGCAGCAGCGAACAAGCCCACCTTGACCTCGGGCAGGCCGAATTGCGCATGATCGGCGGCGATAATGATGTCGCTCATCAGCGCGATTTCGCAGCCGCCGCCAAAGGCAAAGCCGTTGACGGCAGCGATGATCGGTTTCGATATAGGGTGCGCGACCATGCCGGCAAAGCCCCATTCCTGCTGCGCCTTGTCTTCGGGTTGCAGGCTTTCACCGCGCGAGAGAGCGACGAGGTCGGCGCCGGCGCAGAAGCTCTTCTCGCCCGCGCCGGTGATCACGACCGCGCGGATTTCCGGGTCGGCCTCGGCCTCTTCGAGCGCGTTGCCGATGCCGACATGGACGGCGGCGTTGACCGCGTTGCGCGCCTCCGGCCGGTTGATCGTGACGATCAGTACATGCCCGCGGCGTTCGGTGAGGATGGTCGTGTCGGTCATGCGAATCTCTCCCTTTGGAGGGAGTATCGCGGCTAGTTGACGTTTACGTCAACCGTAAAGGGCGCAGGAGCATTCGTCGCCCACCCGAAGGCGGGGGCGACGACTTTTTAGATCGATTGCCCGGTCTTTGCCCAATCCGCCAGAAAACCCTCAATGCCCTTTTCGGTCAGGATATGCTTGAACAGCCCCTTGATCACCGACGGCGGCGCGGTCATCACGTCGGCGCCGATCTTGGCGGCTTCGAGCACATGGATGCCATGGCGGACGCTCGCGACGAGGATTTCGGTCTCATAGCCGTAATTGTCATAGATCAGGCGGATGTCCGAGATCAGCTGCATGCCGTCGAAGCCATTGTCGTCGTGGCGGCCCACAAAAGGAGAGACGAACGTCGCGCCGGCCTTGGCGGCAAGGAGCGCCTGCGCGGCGGAGAAGCACAGCGTGACGTTGACCATCGTGCCGTCGCCGGTCAGCGCCTTGCAGGTCTTGAGCCCGTCGATCGTCAGCGGCACCTTGATGCAGACATTCGGGGCGATCTTGCGGAGGATTTCGGCCTCGTGCATCATCGTGGCATGGTCGAGCGCGACGACTTCGGCCGACACCGGGCCGGTGGTCAGCGCGCAGATTTCCCTGGTCACTTCCTTGAAATCGCGCCCCGACTTGGCGATCAGCGACGGGTTGGTCGTCACGCCGTCGAGCAGGCCGGTCGCGGCGAGTTCCTGGATGTCGGCGATTTCGGCGGTGTCGGCGAAGAATTTCATGGCGCGGGCGATCCTTTTGGGATGGGTGATTCGGGTTGGCCATCGCCCTAGAGCAACCGCGGAGAAAACTGAACCGTCCTTGCCCTCTTTCGTCACCGCCGACTTGATCCGGGGTCCACGACGACGGGGCGGCGATGGATGCCGGATCAAGTCCGGCATGACGATTGCGGAAAGCGCTGGAGTTCTTTCTTTGTTCCCTTTAAGCGCAACGTCATGGCCAAAGCGAAACGCCAATATGTCTGCCAGAATTGCGGCTCGGTCAGCTATCGCTGGCAGGGGCAATGCGCCGATTGCAGCGAGTGGAACACGTTGGTCGAGGAAGCCGGTGAAACCGCCTTTTCGGCCAAGCACGACCTCAGCAAGGGCGGGCGCACGCTCGTCCTCGAAACGCTCGACGCCGACAGCAAGATGCCCGACCGTATGCTTTGCGGCATCGCCGAATTCGACCGCGCGCTCGGTGGCGGCTTTGTTGCGGGATCGGCGACGCTGATCGGCGGCGATCCGGGGATCGGCAAGTCGACCTTGTTGTTGCAGGCCGCCGGCAGGCTGGCGAAGGCAGGCAAGTCGGTCGTCTATATCAGCGGCGAGGAAGCGGCGGCGCAGGTGCGTCTCCGCGCGCAGCGGCTGGGGCTCGGCGATGCGCCGGTCGCGCTGGCGAGCGCGACGTCCGTGCGCGACATCCTTGCAACGCTCGACCGCCAGACCGCCGATTTCGTCGTGATCGATTCGATCCAGACGATGCACAGCGACCTGATCGACAGTGCGCCGGGAACGGTAAGCCAGGTCCGCGCGAGCGCGCAGGAATTGATCCGCTATGCCAAGGACAGCGGCGCGGCGATCGTGCTCGTCGGGCATGTCACCAAGGACGGCACGATCGCAGGGCCGCGCGTCCTGGAACATATGGTCGACACCGTGCTGGCATTCGAGGGCGAGCGCAGCCACCAATATCGCATCTTGCGCGCCGTGAAGAACCGTTTCGGCGGGACGGACGAGATCGGTGTTTTCGCGATGGGAGAGGATGGGCTGGGCGAAGTCAGCAACCCCTCGAGCCTGTTCCTGACCGACCGCAGCCGCGACGTGCCGGGGTCGGTGGTCTTTCCGGCGCTCGAAGGCACGCGCCCGGTGCTTGTCGAGGTGCAGGCTTTGACTGTCCGCCTGGCGAGCGGCGCAACACCGCGGCGCGCGGTGGTCGGCTGGGACAGCGGGCGGCTCGCGATGGTGCTTGCGGTGCTCGAAGCGCGCTGCGGCCTCCAGATGGGCGCCGCCGAGGTCTATCTCAACATCGCCGGCGGCTATCGGCTGACCGACCCGGCCGCCGACCTCGCGGTCGCGGCGGCGCTGATCTCGGCGTTCAGCGAGCGGCCGGTGCCTGCCGACGCGATCGTCTTTGGCGAGCTGTCGCTGTCGGGCGAGGTCCGTCCGGTGTCGCACGACGGCCTTCGCCTTCGCGAAGCCGCAAAGCTGGGCTTCTCAACGGGATGGGGCCCGAAAGGGATGAAGGCTGTCAGCGGAATCGGGGTGACCGGTTTCAGTCGTCTCGGCGAATTCGTTGACCTGATGCTCGGTCGCGACTAGCTCGCCCTTATGGGTAGTTTGACGGCAATGGATATTCTCGTGCTGACGCTGATTGGCGGCAGCGCGATCCTCGGATTTTCGCGCGGCCTTGTGCAGGAAGTGACGAGCCTGCTCGCCTGGGTGCTTGCCATCGCCGCCGTGCGCTTTTTCCATGGCATGGCCACCGATTTTCTGACCGGCTGGGTCGGGACCGCGGGCGGGGCGGCGGTGCTTGCGTTCGTGGTTCTGTTCGGCGGCGTCTTCGCGCTTGCCAAATGGGGATCGCGAGCGATGGGCCACCGCAGCCGCGCATCGCTGGTCGGCGGTTTCGACCGCGGGCTTGGCGCGGGCTTTGGTGCGGTAAAAGGGCTGATGATCGCGACGATCGGTTTCATGCTCGTCTCGCTGCTCTACGACATCGGCTATGGCGCAAATCGGCGCCCGGTGTGGATAACTGACAGCCGCACCTATCCCGCTCTCAACGCGACGAGTTCGGCGCTGAGCAAAGTGATCGCAGAGCGGCGCGAAGAAGCGCGCGTGAGCGAGGACGAGACAGCGCCCGCGGCGGCGCCGAAATGAGTGCGCCGCTCTATAATCGGGACATTTTGTCGCTCGCGGTCGCGACCGCTGATTTCCCGCCGATCGACGCCGCGCGGCATCGCGTGTCCGCCCGCGCGCCCTTGTGCGGCAGCGCGATCATCCTCGATCTCGATACCGACGCCGCCGGGCGTGTGGCCCGCGTGGGGTTGCACGTCGAGGCTTGCGCGCTGGGTCAGGCGTCGGCGGCGCTGCTCGCGCGCCACGCGCCGGGACAGGAACTCGCCGCGATCCGGTCCGCCCGCGACGCCATGGCGGCCTGGTTCAAGGGCGAGGGCGAGGTGCCGCAATGGCCCGGATTCGATCTGCTGGCACCGGCGCGCGACTATCCCGCGCGGCATGGCGCGATCCTGCTGCCGTTCGATGCCGCAATTGCGGCGCTTGAGGAACAGGCGGCGGCAGCATGACCCTGCTCGCGCTGGCCGCGGCGGTAACCGAAGCGGCCGCCGAGACCGCGTCCGACGCTGCGCTGCTCGAAGGCGCGATCCTGCTCGGCGTGGCGACGCTGTTCGTGCTGATCTTCCGCCGCCTCGGCCTTGGTGCCGTGCTTGGCTATCTGATCGCGGGAGCGCTCGTCGGTCCGCACGGGCTCGGCCTCGTCGGCGGGGGCGAGTCGAAGCTTGCCTTTGCCGAGATCGGCATCGCTTTCCTCCTCTTCCTCGTCGGTCTCGAACTTCATCCCCGGCGATTGTGGGATCTGCGCAAAGCGATCTTCGGGCTGGGACTCGCGCAGGTCGTCGTGACCGGCTTCATCCTCGCCGCGCTGATCTTCGTCACTCTGGGCTTCAGCTGGCAGGCTTCGCTCGCACTCGGTCTGCCGCTCGCGCTGTCCTCGACCGCGCAGGTTCTGCCCAGCCTCAAAAGTTCGGGACGGATCAATTCCCCATTTGGCGAAAAGGCCTTTTCGGTTCTGCTGTTCCAGGATCTCGCGATCGTGCCGATGATCACGATCATCGCGGCGCTATCGCGCGCGCCGGCCGATCCGTCGGCACCGCCCGGCTGGCAGATGGCGCTCTATACCGTGGGCGCGATCGCGGTGCTGGTCGTTGCGGGCCGCTTCGTCGTCAATCCGCTGCTGCGGCTTGTCGGGCGTTATGGCGAGCGCGAACTGTTCGTGGTGGTGGGGCTGCTCGCCGTTCTCGCAAGCGCCGCGTTCATGCACAGCCTGCACCTGTCGACTGCGCTCGGGGCGTTTGTCGCGGGCATGATGCTCGCGGACTCGCCCTACAGGCACGAGATCGAAGCCGACGTCGAACCCTTTCGCCTCGTCCTGCTCGGGCTGTTCTTCCTCGCGGTCGGCATGGTGCTCGACGTCAATGTCGTCGTCCAGAAACCGCTTCAAGTAATCGCGCTCGCGGCCGGGCTGGTCGCCGTGAAAGTGGTTGTGCTCACGCTGCTTGTGCGAGCGTTCGGCAAGCCGTGGAGCATGTGCCTCGGCCTTGGCCTGCTGCTGAGCCAGGGCGGCGAATTCGGCTTTCTGCTCTTCACCCAGGCGGCCGACGCGCTGCTCGTCGCGCCAGAGGCGGCGAGCCTGTTCAGCGCGGTGGTGACGCTGTCGATGATGACGACGCCGTTCCTGATGCTGTTCGCGCGCAACCTCGAATTTGCGCCCGTCGCCGACACCGATCTGGACGATCCCGAGAATGCACCGCGCGGATCGGCGCTTGTCATCGGTTATGGTCGGTTCGGACAGATCGTCGCGCAGATGCTGCACGCGGTCGATTGTTCGGTAACGCTGATCGACCGGAAACCGAGCCAGATCGAACTGTCGAGCCGCTTCGATACCAAAGTCTATTTCGGGGACGGGCTGCGCATCGATGTGCTGCGACGCGCGGGCGCCGAAGAGGCCTGCCTGATCATTTTCTGCACCGACGACCGCAGCATCGACGCCGCCGCGCTCGCACCGATCGTCGCGGCCTTCCCGAACGCGCGCGTCCTGACCCGCGTGTTCGACCGTCGCCAGCTGCTCGCGATCGATGGTGCGGGCACCGTCGGCGCGGTGCGCGAGGTGTTCGAAAGCTCGATCGCGCTTGGACTGATGGCGCTGCAACAGCTCGAGATCGAACCGCGCGAGATCGAGGATGTCGAGTCGGCGCTGCGCCAGCTCGACGCCGAACGGTTCGGCATGCAGATCAGCGAAGGCGATATCGCTGCGGGGCGGGACCATCGCTTCGTCGCCGGCGGCGGGCGCCAGGCGTCGAGCGTGCTCGAAGCGCTGCGCGAACGGCGGCAGGCAGCGAAAAGGGCGCGCGAGGAAGCGGAGCAGGCGGCTTGAGCGTTCCGATCCTCAGGCGCGCTGCCCGTCGAGAAACGCCGCTACCGTATCAAGTCCATAGGCGTCGGTGACGAAGCTTTGCCCAATGCCGTGGGTCAGGATCAGCGGCAGCTTGCCCCCCCGCACTTTCTTGTCGTGCGCCATATGCGCCGCAAGGGCCGCGCCGCCGGTGTTGATGCCCGCGCTGGCAAGGCTGTGCGGCAGGTCGACGCTGGCAAGATGGTCGCGCACGCGGTCGGCGTCGGTCGCCGGGCACAACCCGTTCGCCGCCGAAAATTGATGTGCAAGGACCATGCCCGCTGCGACCGCTTCGCCGTGAAGCAACCGCTCCGAATAGCCCGTCTCTGCCTCGAGCGCGTGACCGAAGCTGTGGCCGAGATTTAGCAGCGCGCGGATATCCTGCGTCTCGCGCTCGTCGGCGGCGACGATGCGGGCCTTGGCCGCGACGCTGTGCGCGATCGCCTTGTGACGCGCCGCGGTGTCGCCTTCGAGCAGGGCCAGTCCATGGGCCTCGCACCAGTCGAAGAAGTCGGCGTCGTCGATCAGACCATATTTGACGACTTCGGCGTAGCCCGCGCCGAGTTCGCGCCGCGGCAATGTGGCCAGCGTCGTCGGGTCGATCACGACCAATGCCGGTTGATGGAAAGCGCCGATGAGATTCTTGCCCGCCTCGACATTGATCGCGGTCTTGCCGCCGACGCTGCTGTCGACCTGTGCCAGCAACGTGGTCGGCACCTGGATGAAGTGGCATCCGCGTTTGACGATACTGCACGCGAAACCGACGAGATCGCCGATCACCCCGCCGCCCAGCGCAATGACATGATCGCTGCGTTCGATGCCTTCACCGATCAGCCATTCGGTCAGCCGCGCGAGCCCCGCCCAGCTCTTCGTTCCTTCGCCGGCCGGCAGGACGAGCGAGGAAAAGGAAACATCCGCTGCCCCGAGCGAAGCGCCCAGCGCCACCAGATAATGGTCGGCGACATGGCTGTCGGTCACGATCATGACGCGCGGCCGCTTTAACAGCGGCGCTACATGGCGGCCGATGTCGCGCAGCAGCCCGTCGCCGATCAGGATCGGGTAGCTGCGGGTGCCAAGCTCGACGGTCAGCTGTTCCATGTCGCAAGGGCCTCCATGATCGCGCGCACCGTATGATCGTGCGGGCTCGACGCCGAACTGATGCGCAGATGCGCTTCGGCATAGACGGGATTGCGCACGGCGGCGAGTTCGCGAAGCACTTCGCTGGCATCGCGGCCCTTGAGCAGCGGGCGATGGTTGCGGCGCGCCGTTCGCTCGACGAGCGTCGGGATGTCGGCGTCGAGCCAGATGCAGAGGCTTTCCTGCAGGATCAGGGTGCGCGTTTCGTCGTTGATGAACGCGCCGCCACCGGTCGCGAGGACATGCGGCTTGCCCGCCAGCATCCGCGCGATGACGCGTCGCTCGCCGTCGCGAAAATGCGGTTCGCCAAACTTGGCGAAAATGTCGGAAATCGTCATCCCCGCGGCGCGCTCGATCTCGTCGTCCGCATCGGCGAAAGCCATGCCGAGCCGCTGCGCCAGACGGCGACCGATCGTCGATTTTCCCGATCCCATCAGCCCGACGAGCACGATCGACCGCTCGCGGATGGCGGCGGGGATCGACCCGGAGGTGGCCGGAGCCGGGCTTTTCGGGTTTCGTGACATGCTGGGCGCGGCTATACCGGCCAACGCGCGCGGGACAATCAATTTGCTGCGCGACCGGGGATTTGCTGCGGCGCAAAGAGGATATGGGTGGACGTGACCGACAAGATCGCCGAAAGCGGCGCGCGATGACGAAGAAATTGCTGACGCTCACGCTGGGCCTGTCGGGTACCGCCTTGGCCGCCGTGCTGGTGCTGCCCGCGCTGGCGCAGGAATCGCTGCTTCCCGAAGGGTTCGGCAATCCATCGGAAACTCCGGCGCCCAAGGCGTCGCCGACGCCGTCGCCCACCTCCGCTCCAACGCCGACGCCTTCGTCGCCCGGTTCGCCGTCGGGGGTGGCACCGCCATCGGCCGTGCCGACGACGGGCAGTGTGGCCAGCGAAGAGGGTGAAGACGCCACCGACGAAGAAGGCGAAACGTCGGGTGGCCTGAAATACGACCTGCCGCCAGGAGCGCGCCGCCTGCTTTCGCGCATTGGCCCGCTGACGCCCGAAACCGGCGGCCTTGCACCCGACGCGTTTGGCGTGCGCGGTCAATATGCTGCGGCGATCATGCGCAAGACGAACGGCACGCTCGCTTCGCGCTGGGGGCAGATTCTGGTCCGCCGCGCGCTGTCGTCGGCGATCGATACGCCTGACACGATCAACGGCGCGGACCTTGCCGCCGACCGTGCAGGATTGCTGCTGCGCATGGGCGAATCGAACGCGGCACGCTGGATCGTCCAGTCGGTCGATTATGATCGGGCGAGTCCGCGCCTCGTCCAGGTTGCACAGCAGACTTTCCTCGCGAACGCCGATCCGGCGGGCCTCTGCCCCTATGTTCCCGCCGGCTTGTCGCATGGCGAGGAGCAATCATGGCGGCTTGCTGCGGGCATTTGCTCGGGATTGACGGGCGATGCAGGCCCGGCAGGCTGGGCGATCGGCCGGGTGCGGTCGAGCGGCCGCATCAGCAATTTCGACATCCTGCTGGCCGAGCGCGTGCTCGGCGCGACGGGTGCCGGGCGCCGCTCGACGACGATCGAATGGAACAAGGTCGACAAGCTGACGAGTTGGCGCTTTGGCATGGCGACGGCGACCGCCATCGCTATTCCCGCCGAGTTGCGCAAGACCGAGCCTGGCTATATGCGCGGCTGGACCGTCCTCGCGCCGATGACCGACATGGCCGACCGCATCGCAGCGGCGCCCGACGCGGCGGCGCGCGGCGTGCTGTCGAGCGAAGCCTATGTATCGCTGCTCAGCGCCGCGTGGAGCGAAGAGGAAGCGCCCGAAGCGCTCGCCGGCCAGATTGATCAGCTGCGCAATGCTTTTGGCGCCGCGAAGGGCGCCGACCGCTACGCCGCGATGCAGAGCTTGTGGGCTGCGGGCCCCGACCCGGTCCAGCATTATGCCGCGATGGTCGCGACGGCGCGCGCCGCTGCCGGATTGCCGACGAATACCGACGTCGGCGCCGATCCCTGGCAGCTCCTCGGTGCGATGCTCGCGGGCGGCTATGACAATAATGCGATGACGTGGGCGCCCAAGATCACTGTCGGCAGCCGCGCCTGGGGCGTACTGGCCGTTGGCTCGCCGCGCGCGCTCAACGGTATGAGCGCGGCAAATATCGGCACTTTCTCGGGCAGCGATGACAGCGCCGAATATCTGCGTTCGAAGTTTCTGGTCGCAGGGCTCGCAGGGCTCGGCCGGCTCGACGAAGCGCAGGCCGCATCGGCGGCAGGCGATCTCGATCTCAACCTCGGCAAACAGACACGCTGGACGCGCGCCATTCAGGCGGCGGCCGAACGACGCGAACCGGGCATGGTCGCGCTTCTCGCGGCGGCGGGCATGCAGGGTGAGTGGTCGAAACTGCCGCCCTATCATCTCTATCATATCGTCCGCGCGCTGCGCGAGGTCGGCCTCGATTCCGAAGCGCGGATGATCGCCGCCGAAGCGCTGGTGCGTGCCTGACGGATCTTTGATCGACCGTTTCCTCGAGATGATGGCGGCCGAGCGCGGCGCGTCGCGCAACACGCTGGCGGCGTATCGCCGCGACCTCGAACAGGCGGCCCAGATGGTCCGCGGAACGCTCGGCGACGCCGATGCCGCCGATCTGCGCAAATTGATGGCGGATTATCGGTCGCTGGCGGCGAGCAGCGCGGCGCGCAAGCTGTCGGCGCTGCGGCAATTCTTTGCTTTTCTGCTCGACGAGGGCGACCGCACCGACAACCCGGCGCTCGACATTGCGCGCCCGGCGACGCAGCGACCGCTGCCGCGTATCCTGACGCATGACGATGTCGAGCGGCTGTTCGCGCAGGCAGGCGAGGAAGCGGCCGGCGCGACACCGCCCGCCCATGCAGTGCGCATGCTGCTGCTGCTTGAGCTGCTGTACGGCTCCGGGCTTCGCGCGAGCGAGCTTGTGTCGTTGCCGCGCCGCGCGGTGGCGGGCGGGCGCGAATTTCTGATCATCCGCGGCAAGGGCGACAAGGAGCGGCTGGTTCCGCTATCCGAACGCTCGCGCGAAACCCTCGATCGCTGGCTTCCTTTGCTGACCGATACGTCGCCGTGGCTGTTTCCGTCGGGAAAGGCGCATCTGTCGCGCGTGCGGCTGTTCCAGATGCTCCGCGAACTCGCCGCGCGTTCCGGGATCGACCCCGCGGCGATCAGCCCGCACGTGCTGCGCCACGCCTTTGCTACACACCTGCTCGAAGGCGGTGCGGATCTGCGCGCGCTCCAGTTGATGCTGGGCCACGCCGATATCGCGACGACCGAAATCTACACGCATGTCGATAGCCGCCGACTCGTCGAACTGGTCAACCGGCGTCATCCGCTCGCGCGGATGGAGGACGTTGACCTCAACGCGCCTTCGTCCTAGCGCTCTCGACCATGACAGCCTTTCTGGACTTCGAAAAACAGGTCGCAGCGCTCGATCGGCAGATTGCCGAACTGCGCGAAATGGGTGACGATCCGTCGCTTAATATCGACAATGATACAGCGCGATTGGAGGATAAGTCCTCGAAATTGCTGCGGGAAATATATTCGAAGCTGACGCCTTGGCAAAAGACGCAGGTCGCGCGTCATCCGGATAGGCCGCACTTCAAACATTATGTCGCCGATATGTTCGATGACTGGATGCCGCTCGCGGGCGACCGGAATTTCGGTGACGATCAGGCGATCCTCGGCGGGCTTGCCCGCTTTCGCGGTCGCCGCGTGATGGTGATCGGGCACGAAAAGGGCGACGATATCCCGTCGCGCATGAAGCATAATTTCGGGATGGCGAAGCCCGAGGGCTATCGCAAGGCGATCCGCCTGATGCAGCTTGCCGACCGCTTCGGCATTCCCGTCGTGACGCTCGTCGACACGTCGGGGGCCTTTCCGGGCATCCAGGCCGAGGAGCGCGGCCAGGCCGAAGCGATCGCGCGTTCGACCGAGCAATGCCTCGCGCTCGGCGTGCCCATGGTGGCGGCGATCGTGGGCGAAGGCGGATCGGGCGGCGCGATTGCGCTCGCCGCGGCGAACCGCGTGCTGATGTTCGAACATGCGGTCTATTCGGTCATTTCGCCCGAGGGCTGCGCCTCGATCCTGTGGCGCACATCGGACAAGGCGGCCGACGCCGCGACGGCGATGAAGATGTCGGCGCAGGACCTGCTCGGCCTCAAGGTTATCGACCGGATCGTCGCGGAGCCCGTCGGCGGCGCGCACCGCGCGCCCGAGGCGGCGATCCAGTCGCTCGGCGACGCGATTGCCCAGGAACTGGATTCGCTCGCCGGCCTGCCGCGCGATGCTCTGCGGACCGCGCGCGAGGAAAAGTTCCTTGCGATGGGCCGCGCATAGACGCCGGAACCCGATCGACCCTTACCGCGTTCAAATTCCGAAAATATCGCAGGCCGCCGTCCAGCTGCGGCTTGCCTTGTGGCGTTTCGGGGATACCCTGTGCGCAAAGCAAAAGTGGGAGGCGTATCGATGACGCAGAATCAAGGGAAACGGCTGGCGGCCGCGCTGGCATTGGGCGGGATTGCCTTCACGGGCGCGGCCGACGCACAGCTGAAAGCGATCCGGACCCAGACCAACATCACGCCCGCCGAGCGCAAGCAGGGCGATGAAGCGCATCCGCAGCTGGTTCAGGAATTCGGCGGCGTCTATGCAGGACAGCAGGCGGCGTATGTGAACCGGATCGGCCAGAATATTGCCGTCCAGTCGGGTCTGTCGCGAAGCCCAAGCGATTTCACGGTGACGCTGTTGAACTCGCCGGTGAACAACGCTTTCGCGATCCCGGGCGGCTATGTCTATGTCACACGGCAGCTGATGGCGCTGATGAACGACGAAGCCGAACTGGCGGGCGTGCTGGGGCATGAGGTCGGTCACGTCGCGGCACAGCACAGCAAGAAACGTCAGTCGGCGGCGACGCGCAACACGATCCTTGGCGTGCTGGGCGCCGTGATCGGAGGCGCGATCGGCGACAATGGCGGCGTGCTGGGCGGACTGGGCGGCTTGCTCCAGAATAATGCGATGAAGGCGGCGCAGCTTGCGACGCTGGGATTCTCGCGCAGCCAAGAGCTCGAGGCCGACCAGCTTGGCGTCCAGTATCTGAAGAAAGCGGGATATGATCCGCTCGCGCTGTCGACGATGCTGGCGAGCCTTGCCAACCAGACCAATCTCGAGGCGCGGGTTTCGGGCGGCGACGCGCGGTCGATCCCCGAATGGGCCAGCACCCACCCCGATCCCGCTTCGCGTGTCAAAAATGCGCAGACGCTCGCGGCCAAGGTTGGCGCTGGCGGCGTCCGCAACGCCGATGCGTTCCTGGCCTCGGTCGATGGCGTTCTCTATGGGGACGATCCCGCGCAAGGTGTCGTCGAAGGACGGGAATTCCTGCATCCCGACCTTCGCCTGAAATTCGCGGTGCCGAACGGCTATGGCATGCAAAATGGCGCGACGGCGGTGGTCGTCAGCGGCAACGGCGGGCAGGCGCAGTTCACGACGGCAGCCTATGACGGCGACATGAACGCCTATGTCGCTGCGGCTTTCAAGGCGGTGGCGGGCAACGCCACGCTGAGCCCCAGCAGCCTGCAACGCACGACGGTGAACGGCATCCCCGCTTATTATTCCGTTGCGCGCGCGAACACGCAGTCGGGACAGGTCGATGTGACCGTTTTTGCGTATGAATTTTCAAGGAGCAGCGCATTTCACTTCGTCGCGCTGACCCAGGCGGGCGGCGCGGGCGTGTTCAATCCGATGTTCAACAGCGTTCGGCGGCTGAGCGCGGCCGAAGCGGCAGCGATCAAGCCGCGGCGGATCGATGTGGTAACGGTTGGCCGCGGTGACAGCGTGGCGACTCTCGCGCGGCGGATGGCCTACAGCGATTTTCAGACCGAACGGTTCCAGGTGCTCAACCGGCTGACGGCGACGAGCCGTCTGACGTCCGGGCAAAAGGTCAAGATCGTCGTTTACGCGGCCAGATAGGCTGGCTCTGCCGCGGCGGACAAAAAGAAAGGGCGGTGGAATGATCCACCGCCCTTTTTTCGTCGGCCCGCCGAGGCGGGCTGATCTGTCCCGTAGATTACGGGGTCAGGCCGTTGTTGACGGTCTGGAACGTGGTGCTGACGCTCTTACCAACGGCAGTCATGGCCGAGATGCCGGCAACTGCGATCAGAGCGGCGATCAGGCCGTATTCGATAGCGGTCGCGGCCTTGGTGTCGCGAACGAACTTTTTGATGAACTTCATGTCTGGTCTCCTGACAATCACTTACCCTGTTGACGGTCTGGTCGTGGTCAACAACTGCAAGTTACGGACAATTGGTTTTGAAAATCTTAATGTCGGCCCCTGCGTTTCAGGTTCTTTCGAGTCCCGATTCAGGACGCCTAGGGTGTCATCGCAGCGACGGAATTGTCCGATACTGAATTCCACATCACGTTGGTCGACGTGCCGACGGCCGTGATCGCGACGACCGCCGCGAGAAATATCAGGGCTAGGATCAGCCCATACTCGACGGCTGTCGCGGCCCTGGTCGACCGCAGCAGCCCATGAAACTTGTTCATTGTTCCGCCCCTAACTGAAGTTTATAGTTCCCGAGGCTTCCGAGGGTCGCACAGGAAGGTTAACAATTTGTCCGGATCAGACGTCGGAATCGCTACAAAAACCACGCTCACGGTCGTCGCGGCGGCGCTTGTCGATCGCGATGGTCGGTTGCTTGTCCAGCAACGGCCAGAGGGCAAGCCGATGGCTGGATTGTGGGAGTTTCCGGGCGGCAAGATCGAGCCCGGCGAGACCCCGGAGCAAGCGTTGATCCGCGAGCTAGGCGAAGAATTGGCGATCGACGTCGACCATAGCTGCCTTGCTCCCGCCTGCTTCGCGAGCGATAGCCTGGACGGCAAGCATTTGCTGCTGTTGCTTTTTGTCTGCCGCAAATGGCGTGGCACTCCGACCGCACAACATGCGAGCGCGCTGCGCTGGGTGCGGCCGGTCGAATTGCACGCCCTCGCGATGCCGCCCGCCGACGAACCGCTGATCGGCCTGCTCGAAGCGCTGATCTAGTCTTTCGGCTTCAGCGCTTCGGCCAGCGAAGTGACGCCGCTGCCGCGCCGCGCGGGTTGCGGTTGATCCGGATGCGGCGCCCAGCCGCTGAAATGAACGATGCGAAAAATTTCCGCGACGCGGCCGTCGGCATCGGCTTGCGCAGCAAAGGCGGCCGCGATTCGCGCCGATTCGTCGCGGGTCAGGGGCGGCGGTGCCGGAGCGAGCCGCGAGGACAATCCCGCTGCGCGCAGGTCACGCACCAACGCGAACCAGTTGCCATAGCGAACGGTCAGAGCCTCCACGTCGACGACCGGCAGCGCGAAACCGGTGCGCTGGAGCAGATTGCCCATCGCCGAGAGGTCGATCTGCGGATGGAGCCGGGCGATCGATCGCACCCCCTCCGCCATCACGGCGCGGCGCTGACGCGCGAGGCTGCCGTCGCCGACGAACGCGCCGAGCAGCAGTCCGTCGGGCGCCAGCAGCGCACGCATGCGTATCAGCGCGCCGGGAACATCGTTCACCGCGTCGAGCCCGCCCGGCCAGACGATCAGGTCGAAGCTGGCGAACGGCAGGTCGATTGCATCGGCCTCGCCGACGAGCGCGCCGGTCGCCGCCGCGAGAGAGAGGCCCGCCTCGAGCATCGTCAGCGCGGTGCCGCTCGCCCGCAGGTGATCGATCAGCGCCCCGTCGTGCACGCCGATCAGCAATGTGCGCGGAAACTCGCGCGTCACCATCGCCAGCCGGTCGCGCAGCGTCTCGGCGATAATCGGCGCCAGGAAATTGGCGTCCGCCGGCAAGCGGGCGATGCGGTCGCGCTGCGCGGCGTGACGGGCAGAGGAAAAGAGCATGGGCGGCTGCGACATATGCGCGCGCTTGTGCCGTCCCCCGCGATGCTTCACAAGTGTTCGCATGAGCGCGGCAACAGGGGACGCCGAAATCGACGCGCCGGGTGCGGCCGGCCACGGTTTCTCTCGCCTCGCGCGGCAGGTCGGGCGGACAATCGTCGACTATGCATTGCCGCCCCGCTGTCCAGGATGCGGTGTCATCGTCGGCGAAGATCGGCAATTCTGCCTTGGCTGCTGGACGTCGCTGCACTTTCTCGACGGTCCTGCCTGCGCGCGATGCTCGATTCCGTTGCCCACCGCCGTGCCGGGCGAGGACGTGGTCTGTGGCGCGTGCATGGCCGATGCGCCGCCCTTCGACGGCGCGCCTTCGGTGGTGGCCTATGGCGCTGTCGCGCGGACCGTTGCGTTGAGGCTGAAATATGGACGACGCACCGGCCATGCGCGGTTGATGGCGCAGTTCATGGTGCGCCGTCTGGCGACGCTGGGGCCGAGCGAGAATATGGTGCTCGTTCCCGTGCCGCTGCACCGGTGGCGGCTATGGTCGCGGGGTTTCAACCAGGCGGCGCTCGTCGTCGATGCGCTGGCGCGCCTGACCGGCGCGGCGCATGACCATCATCTGTTGGTGCGAAGCAAGGCCACCGTCCCACTCCGCGGCAAGGGCCGGCGCGAGAGGGCGCGCATCGTCGCGGGCGCATTCGCTCTCGCACCCCAGGCGAACTTCCGTGCGGCGGGCCGGCATCTGGTGCTGATCGACGATGTTCATGCCAGCGGCGCGACGCTGCGCGCGGCAGCCAAGGCTCTCCAGCGAAGCGGCGCCGCGCGTGTGTCGGCGCTGACCTGGGCGCGGGTCGTTCCCGACGCGCTGATGACAGGCAACATATTTGACTTTGCGGACGTTGATTCCGATATGCATGACGAAAGGATGAGATAGCCGCATGGCAAAGATCGAAATCTATACAAAGGGGTTCTGCGGCTTTTGCGCGCGCGCCAAGGCGCTGCTCGACCGTAAGGGTGCTGCATTCCACGAAATCGACGTGACGATGGACCGCGCCGGATTCGAGGCGATGGTCGAGCGTGCGAACGGAGGCCGCACCGTGCCGCAGATCTTTATCGACGGAAAGCATGTCGGGGGCAGCGACGACCTCGCCGCGCTCGAAGCCAAGGGCGAGCTCGACGCGCTGTTGAAAGCGGCCTGACTTTGATTGTATTCGATCTTTGCTGCACCGGCGATCACCGGTTTGAAGCGTGGTTCGCGAGCAGCGAGAGCTTTGCGGACCAGCAGGTGCGCGGGCTGATCGCGTGCCCGGTGTGCGGCGACGCCGATGTGAAAAAGGCGGTGATGGCGCCGCGCGTCGGCGCCAAGTCGAACCAGGCGGTCGTTGCTCCCGCTCCCGCATCGGCCGAAACCCCCGGCGAGTCGAGCCCGGAACTGGTGCGCAAGGTGCTTGCTGAAATTGCTGCAAAACAGGCGGAGATGCTGCCGCGGTCGCGATGGGTTGGCCGCGATTTCGCCGACGCGGCGCGCGCGATGCACGAGGGGCGCGCCGCCGAAGACCTGATTCACGGCCAGGCGTCGCCCGACGAAGCGCAGGCGCTGCGCGACGACGGCATCGCCGCCATGCCGCTCCTGGTGCCGATCGCGCCGCCCGACGCGCTGAACTGAGCGCCGCCGATTGACCTTTGACGGCCGCCGCCGCTACACGGACCCGGCGTGCACCCGTAGCTCAGCAGGATAGAGCATCAGATTCCTAATCTGGGGGCCACAGGTTCGAATCCTGTCGGGTGCACCAGTCCCGATCAGGCGTTAGCCGCCGCGCCCGCGCAGGACGGCTTCAGCCTGCCGCGCTGTCGGCAATCGGGTGTGCGCGATCTGCATTGCCCTTGTTCGCCTGTCGGTGCCTTCCAATATCCCATTGCGCGGCGGTGCCGCCGCTGTCTTTCGGAGACTGATCATGCAGCGTTTCGCCCAGAAGATTTATGTCGAGTCCGGGCTTCGCACGCCCTTTGGCCGCGGCGGCGGAGCGCTCGCAGCCGCGGCGCACGCGATGCCGTCGGGCGCGTGGGCGATCGTCAGTGTCTGCGCCGACGGCGGCCACGGCACGGTTTCATTGCTGCGACGGCCCTGAACCGATGATGGGCGATCCGTTGCTGGCGCGTATCGGTATCCGGCTGCCGATCGTTCAGGCGCCGATGGCGGGCGTGTCGTCACCCGCAATGGCGGCGGCGGTCAGCGACAGCGGCGCGCTGGGTTCGATCGCGGTCGGGGCGACCGATGCCGACGGCGCGCGCGCCATGATCGCCGAGGTGCGGGCGCGGACCGAGGCGCCGTTCAACGTCAATCTCTTCTGCCATCGCCCGGCCGTTCCCAATCCGGCGAAGGAAGCGGCATGGATCGAACGCCTGCGCCCTGTCTTCGCCGAATATGGGGCCGAACCGCCCGCCGAACTCCGCGAAATCTACCGCAGCTTCGTTGCTGATGACGCGATGCTGTCCATGCTGGTCGAGGAAAGGCCGCGCGTGGTCAGCTTTCATTTCGGGGTGCCGCCCGCGCCTGTGATCGGCGCGCTGCGCGAAGCCGGGATCATCCTGTTCGCCTCGGCAACCAGCCTCGACGAAGCGCGCGCTGCGGCCGACGCAGGCGTCGACGCGATTGTCGCGCAGGGCTGGGAGGCTGGTGGCCACCGCGGCGTCTTCGACCCCGACGCGTCCGACGATCGGCTCGGCACAATGGCTCTGACGCGGATGCTTGTCGCCGCACTCGAGGTTCCCGTGATCGCGGCGGGCGGGATGATGGACGGGCAGGGGATTGTGGCGGCGCTCGATCTCGGTGCCGTGGCGGCACAGCTCGGCACCGCCTTTGTCACCACCGACGAGAGTCTTGCCAACGCGCCGTATCGCGCGGCGATGACGGGCGACGCAGCGCGCCACACAACGATGATCCGCGCGATTTCGGGCCGCCCGGCGCGCGGGCTGCCCAACCGCTTCGCCGCGCTCGGCGCCACGGTGCATCCAAGCGACGTCCCCGACTATCCCATCGCTTATGACCTTGGCAAAGCGCTCAACGCGGCGGCAATAGCGCAGGGCGAACATGGTTTTGGCGCTCAATGGGCGGGGCAGGGCGCGCCGCTTGCGCGGTCGATGGCGGCAGCGAGGCTGGTCGAGATGCTGGCTGCCGAGATCGAGCGCGCGCGCTGATCCGATCTGCTTGGTTCAGATCGCGGCTGAGGCGGCCATGACCTGTCGGCCGTCGCTTGCGAAGGCGCCGAGTTCGATGTTTGCGAAGGAGCCGCGGAGCGTCAAATGCAGCTCTTCGCCGCATACCGCGGGGGAGGTCCCTCTGAAATCGAATGATTTCAATATATTGTCGCCGAAATGGCGCGCCGCGAGGTCGAGAAGCAGCGTCGCGGTGAGCGGGCCGTGGACCACGAGGCCGCGATACCCCTCCGCGCCGGTCGCATAGGGCAGATCATAATGGATCCGGTGGCTGTTGAAGGTCAGCGCCGAGTAGCGGAACAGCAACGCTTCGGAGGGGACGAGCAGGCGGTGCGCGTCCCATTCGGACGGATCGAACGTGTCGCCGCCCGCTGCTGGCGGCGTAGGCGGAGCGCCGGCGGGGGCGGGTTCACGGAACACGATCGACTGGATGTCGCGCACGGCCAGACTGCCGTCGCCGTGCGTTTCGTGGGCCACTTCGGCAAAGACGAGCTTGCCCGAGCCGCCCTGCTTCTGCGTGATCGATACGACGCGCGAGCGGCGGATCACCGACTGGCCGGGGCGCAGCGGCGCGAGGAATTCGACCTTGCTTGCGGCCCACATGCGGCGGGGCAGCGCGATCGGCGGCAGGAAGCTGTCGTCGCTGTCGGCGCGCACCGGATGACCGTCGGCGCCGAGGATCGCGGTCGGGGCGTCGGGGAGGCAGAGGCACCAGTGATACGCCTGCGGCACACAACCGTCGGCGGGCGCGGCGCGGTCGAGCGTCGCGAGCCAGCGGTTGAATGCGCCGGGCTCGACATGATCGTGGCGGACGTTCTCGCGGCCGATCCAGGCGGCCCATGCGTTGGTCGGTTCGTCACGCATCAATTGCGCCCCCCGGTCAGCCCGCGCGCGATCACCTGCGCCTGGATTTCGGCCGCGCCCTCGAAGATGTTGAGGATACGCGCGTCGCACAGGATGCGGCTGATCTCATATTCGAGCGCATAGCCGTTGCCGCCGTGGATCTGCAAAGCGGCGTCGGCGTTCGACCAGGCGGCGCGCGCGCCGAGCAGCTTGGCCATCCCCGCCTCGATATCGCAGCGCTTGCCCGAATCCTTGGCGCGCGCGGCGGCATAGCTGAGCTCGCGCGCCATGACGAAATCGACCAGGCTCATCGCGAGCTTGTCCGACACGCGCGGGAAGGCGATGATCGCCCTGCCGAACTGCTTGCGGGTCAGCGCGTAATCGAGCCCGAGTTCGAGCGCGCGGCGGGCGACGCCGACTGCGCGCGCCGCCGTCTGGATCCGCGCGCCCTCGAACGTGCGCATCAATTGTTTGAAACCCTGACCTTCCTCGCCGCCGAGCAGCGCGTCGGCGGGTGCGGTCATGGAGTCGAACTGCAGCGCATATTCGCGCATCCCACGATAGCCGAGTACGTCGATCTCGCTGCCGGTCATGCCCGCCGCTGGGAAGGGGTTGGCGTCGCTCCCGCGCGGCTTGGGCACGAGCAGCATCGACAGGCCGGCGTAGCCGCTGGCGTCCGGCACGGTGCGCGCGAGCAAGGTCATCAGGTCCGAGCGTGCGGCGTGGGTGATCCAGTTCTTGGCGCCGTCGATGACCCAATGGTCGCCGTCGCGTCGGGCGCGCGTCTGGAGCGAGCCGAGGTCGGAGCCGACGTCGGGTTCGGTGAACACCGCGGTGGGCAGGATTTCGCCGCTCGCGATTTTCGGCAGCCATTCGGCCTTTTGGGCTTCGGTACCGCCAAGGACGATCAGTTCGCCTGCAATTTCCGACCGCGTGCCGAGCGACCCGGTGCCGATCCAGCCGCGCGACAGCTCTTCGGTGACAAGGCACATCACGAGCTTGCCAAGGCCGAGCCCGCCAAATTCTTCGGGGATGCATACGCCGAAGGTGCCGAGGTCGGCCATCGCCTGCACCGTCGCGTCGGGGATCAGATCGTTCGCAAGGTGCCAGCCGTGGGCGTTCGGGATGATCGCCGCGTCGGTGAAGCGGCGGTACTGGTCGCGGATCGCGTCGAGGTCGGGGTCGTGCAGTGTCTCGCTGGGCCAATGGCCTTCGGCCAGCGCGGCTGCGACGGCGGCGCGCGTCGCGGCATGGTCGGCGTCGAGCAGGTCGGCGCAGGCATCGGCGAGCGTTCGCGCGGCGCCGCCAAGGCCCAGGTCGCCGGGGCGGAAGATTTCGTTCTGGCCCATCGGCAATCCGCCGACGAGCTGGCCGACGCTCTCGGCAAAGGCGAGCGTGGTGATTTGGGCGTCGAGCGCGTTCGAGTCCTGGCCGGCGTCGCACCACGCCAGCGTCGCTTCGAGTGCGGCGACTGTGGTCGCGACCCAGGCGAAGCCGTGCGCTGCGCGTTGCTCGCTGTCGATCGGCGTGAGGGCCGACGTCTTCCCAGGTTCGTGTTCCCCCGCGACGGCGGGGGTCGATCCCCGGTCAGTGCTATTTCGAGCCGGCGGGAGCTGGGTCCCCGCCTTCGCGGGGACACACGGATTTTTCCCGCCGCGAGGCTCAAGTCGCGCCCCTAGCGCCGCCTGAGCGGTGTCGCGATACGCCTGCGCGGCAAGTAGGGCGCGGTTCAGGTCGGCCCGCATCGTCATTTCCTATCGTCACCCCGGACTTGATCCGGGGTCCCGCTCAGCAACGGTAAGAAGCTGGATCCCGGATCAAGTCCGGGGTGACGAGGGGGAGGAAGGGCCTGGTTCAATTTGACTGCCTGTTGCTCATCGATCCGCACATCCTCAAGCCGCGCGCTCGAAGATTGCGGCGATGCCCTGGCCGCCGCCGATGCACATGGTTTCCAGGCCGTAGCGGCCATTCCTGCGGACGAGTTCGCGCGTCAGATTGGCGAGGATACGCCCGCCGGTCGCGCCGATCGGATGGCCGAGCGAGATGCCCGAGCCGTTGACGTTGAGGATCTCGTTCCGGCTGTCGCCCTCCGACCAGCCCCAGCCCTTGAGCACTGCGAGCACTTGCGGCGCGAACGCTTCGTTGAGTTCGACAAGGTCGATGTCGTTCCAGCCGAGCCCATTGCGCGCGAACAGCCGTTCGACCGCCGGAACGGGGCCGATGCCCATGCGGCTGGGGTCGCAGCCCGCGGCGGCCGAGCTGTGATACCAGGCGATCGGCTCCAGCCCGAGTTCTTCGAGCTTGTCCTCGGCGACGACGAGGCACGCCGCGGCGGCGTCATTCTGCTGGCTCGCGTTGCCCGCGGTGACGACTCCGCCTTCGAGCGGCTTGAGCTTGCCGAGCGATTCGAGCGTGGCGTCGGCGCGATAGCCTTCGTCGTGCGCGAAAAGGACGGGATCACCCTTTTTCTGCGGCACCGAAACCGGCACCAGCTCGTCGTCGAACAGGCCGTTCGCCCAGGCGGCAGCCGCACGCTGGTGGCTGCGCACGGCATAGGCGTCGCACGCATCGCGGCTGATGTCATAATCCTTGGCAAGATTTTCGGCAGTCTCGATCATCCCGGTGATGACGCCGAAGCGCTCGACCGGCTGCGACATCACGCGGCCGCGCGTGAGACGGTCGTGGAGGGTGAGATTGCCCGCGCGGATGCCCTTGCGGACGTCAGTCGTATAATGTTCGACGTTCGACATCGATTCCACGCCGCCTGCGACGACGACGTCGGACATACCCGTCTGGACCATCATCGCGGCGTTGATCACGGCCTGCAGGCCCGAACCGCAGCGGCGGTCTAGCTGATAGCCCGGCACTTCGAGCGGCAGTCCTGCGGCAAGCCACGACCAGTGACCGATACTCGGCGCTTCGGCGTTGCCATAGCCCTGGCTGAAGACGACGTCGTCGACGCGCGACGGATCGATCTTCGTGCGCTCGATCAGCGCCTTCAGGATGACGGCGCCCAGGTCGCCGGCAGTGATCGACGAGAGCGAGCCGCCGAACTTGCCGACGGGGGTGCGGATCGGGGCGACGATGGCGGCGCGGCGCAGGGTCATTTTTCAATCTCCAGACATGAATATCGTGTGCCCCCGCGAAGGCCGGGGTCCATCATCTGACTTTTGCATTCTCCGCCAACGGCTATGCAGAAACGACGACACCGGTGATGGACTCCCGCCTGCGCGGGGGCACACGGAGAGAAGGCGAACATTTCAGCCGACACCGACGATTCCGGTATCGATCAGGCGGGCGATCTCGCCGGAGGAAAGCGAAAGGCGCGTCGTCAGCACTTCTTCGCTGTGCTGGCCGTTGCGCGGGGCGGGGCGCGGGGGTTCGCGTGTCGCCTGCGGGATCGTCGAAAAGGCACCCGCAGCCGGATAGGCGAATCCGCTGGGATTGTCGGCGCCGCCGAAGATCGGATTGTCGGCGACGAGCGCCGGGTCCTGTACCGCTTCGGCCATCGTGCGATAGGCCGAATGAACGATCCCGCCGGCGTCGAAGGCGGCGGCAAGGTCGGCATGGTCGCGGCCTGCGATCGCCTTTTCGAACAGCGGATAAAGCGCGTCGCGATGATCGAAGCGGAGGCCGTCGTCCTTTACGAAGGACACGCCGCGTTCGCTTTCGACGGCCGCAACGGCATCGCCAAGGTTCAGCGCGGCGATCAGGTTCGCCCACTGGCGCGGGGTCACGACGACGACCATGGTCCGCTCGCCGTCGCGCGTGACGAAGTCGCGGCCGAACAGGCCATAGACGGCGTTGCCGAGCCGCGGGCGGTTCTCGCCCGAATAGAGTATCTCGGCGATGCCCCCCAGATTGGCGACGGTGCCGATCGCAACGTCCGACAACGGAATGCGCACCTCGCCGCCTTCGCCCCCGACGCTGCGCCGCTGGATCGCCGCGAGCAGCGCGAAAGCGGCATAAGCGCCGGTGAGCAGATCCCACGCGGGGAGGACATGGTTTACCGGATCGGGGCCGTTGCCGGTGAGCATCGGATAGCCGACGCTGTTGTTCACCGTATAATCGAGCGCTGGCGAACCGTCGGCCCAGCCCATCACGCGGACGGTGATCAGGTCGGCGCGGCCTTCGGCGAGCTTTGCGTGCGAGAGGAAACCATCGACGGGAAAATTGGTGATGAACTGGCCGGTCGCACGCACCAGCTCCTGAAGCAGCTCACGCCCCTCGGGCCGGCCGAGATCGAGCGCGACCGACTTTTTCGCGCGGTTCAGATTTTCCCAGTAGAGCGAATTGTTATCGGCGGTCACCGGCCAGCGCCGGAAATCGGGGCCGCCGCCGATCTGGTCGACGCGGATCACCTCGGCGCCGAACTGCGCGCAATACAGACCGGCCGTGGGCGAAGCGACGAAGGACGACGCCTCGATGACGGAGAGGCCGGTGAGGAGATTATACATCGCCTGTTCCGTCGCCCCCGCGAAGGCGGGGGCCGTTGTCGGCCTTGCCCTTCACCGCTGAGTAAACCTCCAGCGGCCCCCGCCTTCGTGGGGGCGACGGTATATTCCCGGCCACCCTCACGCTGCCGCGAACTCGCGCAGCATATGCTTGGCGATCTGAAGCTGGAGGATCTGCGTCGTGCCTTCGTAGATGCGATAGATGCGAGCATCGCGGAAGAAGCGTTCGGCGTCATATTCGGCGAGATAGCCGGCGCCGCCATAGACCTGGACGCAGGCATCGACGACGCGGCCGCACATTTCACTGGCGAAGACCTTGAACGCCGCCGCCTTGCGTAGGACATTCTCGCCCGCGTCGGCACGGCGGGTGACGTCCGCCATCATGCATTCGGCGGCATAGATGTCGATCTCGCTTTGCGCGAGCATCTGCTGGATCAGCTGGAAGTTCGCGATCGGTTCGCCGAACGCCTTGCGCTCGGTCGCATAGCGTAGCGCGCTGTCGAGGGCGCGGCGGGCGTAGGCGGTCGCCGCGGCGCCGACCGACATGCGGCCGTTGTCGAGGCTCATCATCGCAAAGGCGAAACCCTTGCCCAGCTCGCCGCCGAGCAGAGCCTCGCCGCCGACGCGCACGTCGTCCATCACGATATCGGCGATATGGCTGCCCGACTGGCCCATCTTCTTGTCCGACTTGCCGATCGACACGCCGGGCGCGTCGAGCGGGACGATGAAGGCGGAGACATGCGCATTCTTGGGCAGATTTTCCTTGCTCGTCCGTGCCATGATCAGGCCGACTTTCGCGAAGGGCGAGTTGGTGATGTAGCGCTTGGTGCCATTGAGGACCCAGCCATTGTCGGTCTGCGTCGCGGTGGTTTGCAGCCCCGCCGAGTCCGATCCGGATCCCGGCTCGGTCAGGCCGAAGGCCGCGATCTGGCCCGCGGCGACGCGCGGCAGCCATTCGGCCTTCTGCGCGTCGGTCCCGCCATTCTTCAGCGCCGAGGCGAACATGCCGATGTTGATCGAGATGATCGAGCGGAAGGCGGGCATCGCATAGGACAGCGTGTGGATCGTCTGGATATACTGGCTGACGTTCATGCCCGCGCCGCCATGCTCCTCGGGGATCGTCAGGCCGAACAGCCCCATGTCGCGCATCTCGGACAGGATGTCGGCGGGGATCGCGTCGCTTTCGATGATCTCCCTTTCCGCAGGGACAAGGCGATCGCGCACATAGCGCTGAAGCTGCTCGAGAAACTGTTCGAAGACGTCCGCGTCCATGCCGGGGTTGCTCATGGCTGGTTCCTCAGATCGGGTCATAGGGGAAGACATGCGCCGACACTTCGTCGGCGCGCGCGAAGGCGGGGCGAAAGGCTGGGATCAGCTCGTTGGCGATCGCCTCGGCGGTCCAGCCTTCGAGCTTTGCCATCGACCGCACGGGGCGCGGTTTCGAAAAGAGCGTGATCTCGTTCTTGCGCACGCTGAAGATCTGGTTCGTCACATCCTTCGACAGGTCGGACGCCAGATAGGCGACGAGCGGCGCGATCTTGTCGGCCGACATTTCCTGGATCCGCGCGACGCGCTCCTGCTCTTCGGGGGTCGTTGCCGGGATCGACGCGGTCATCCGGCTCCACGCAAAGGGGGCGATGCAGTTGGACCGCACCCCGACGCGCGCCATGTCGAGCGCGATCGACTGCGACAATGCGACGACGCCGAGCTTTGCCGCCGAATAATTGGCCTGGCCGATGTTGCCGATCAGGCCGCTGGTCGAGGTGAAGTGGACGAAGCTGCCCGACTGCTGCTCGCGGAAATAGGGCGTCGCGGCTTTCGACACGTTGAAGACGCCGGTCAGATTGACCTCGATGACGCTCTTCCAGTCCTCGTAACTCATCTTGTGCCAGATCGTGTCGCGCAGGATGCCGGCGTTGTTCACCACTGCGTCGATGCGGCCGAAGCGCCGGACGGCGTCCTCGATGATGCCCGCGGCCTCTTTGGGATCGGCGACATTGCCGAAATTCGCCGCCGCCTTGCCGCCGGCAGCGACGATGTCGTTGGCGGTCGTTTCGGCAGGGGCGGCATCGCCGCCGTCGCCCGATTGCGCGACGCCGGGGTCGTTGACGATCACCGCGGCGCCTTCGGCCGCGCAATGCAGCGCGAGTTCGCGGCCGATCCCGCGCCCGGCGCCGGTGATCGCCACGACCTTTCCGTCAAGGCATCCACTCATGGCTTCTCTCCCGTTCGACTCGTCGATAGCGCGATATGCGCTCGGGCGCATCATTTCAACATTCAGAATTGATTTTTCATCAGGTTGAAATATTATCGCGCAGGATGACCGGCCCCGTTCGCTCCGTTTCGCAAGCTTTCGCCATTCTCCGCCTGCTCGCGGAAACGGGCGCGCTGACGCTGTCGGATATCTGCCGCCATCTGGGTCTCAGCCCGTCAAGCTGTCTCAACCTGCTGAAAACCTTGGTCGCCGAAGAGGCGGTCGAGCGCGACGCACGGACCAAATATTATCGCCTGACGTCGGCGTGGCTCGTGGCCGACGCGCTGCGCGGCAGCCGCGCGACGCGGGTTGTCGATCGGGCCGAGCCGTTGCTGGCGCGGTTCGCGCAAGCCACCGAAGCGGCGATGGGATTGTGGAAGATCGTCTCGCGCGACCGCATGCAGTTGGTCGTTCGCGCCGAAAGCGACGCGGGAATGCGCCTGAGTCTCGCCGACGACCAGCGCCAGCCGCTCGGCAGCGGCGCGGCGGGGCGGGCGATCGCGGCGGTGCAGGGCGTCGGCGACGCCGAGCTCGCGCGCCGCTATGCACCGGTGCGCTGGCAGGCTGACCTGCCGCTCGGCCTCTATGCCCGGCAAGTGCACGAAGCGGCGGCGCGCGGCTTTGCGGTCGATCAGGGCTATACGCATCGTGGCGTGTGGACCGTCGCGGTCGGCATAGCGGACATCGCGCCGGGTCATTGCCTGTCGGCCTCGGTCGTCGCCGGATCGCGGAGCGAAGCCGAAATCGAAGCACTGGGAACGGCCTTGATAGCGCTACGCGACGAGTTGATCGTGCAGGCCGAATAGCCAATCTTTGTTGTGCCCTCGCGGCGAGCGTGCAAGGGACACGCCCGAAAAGCGAGCGCGCCGTAGCGGAGGGATTATGAAGTACGACGTGGTGATCGTGGGCGCGGGACATGGCGGGGCGCAGGTCGCGATCATGCTGCGCACGCAGAAATTCGAAGGCAGCATCGCGATTATCGGCGACGAGCCCGAACTGCCCTATGAGCGTCCGCCGCTGTCGAAGGAATATTTCGCGGGCGAGAAGGAATTCGAGCGCATCCAGCTGCGCCCCGCGAAATATTGGGACGAGCGCGAGGTCGCGATGCTGCTCGGCAAGCGCGTCGTTTCGGTCGATCCGGTCGCGCATAGCGTGACGACCGACGGCGGCGAGACGATCGGCTATGGCAAGCTCGTCTGGGCGACCGGCGGCAGCCCGCGCATGCTGCCGATCGCCGGCGGCGACCTGCCCGGCGTGCAGGGCGTGCGCACGCGCGCCGATGCCGACGCGATGAAGAGGGCGTCGGAGACCGCGGGCCAGATCGTCGTGATCGGCGGCGGCTATATCGGGCTCGAAGCCGCGGCGGTGCTGCGCAAGGCGGGCAAGAAGGTGGTGCTGCTCGAAGCGCTCGACCGCGTCCTCGCGCGCGTCGCGGGGCCCGAACTGTCGCGCTTCTATGAAAAGGAACATCGCGACCATGGCGTCGACCTGCGCCTCGGCGTCAATGTCGAGGCGATCGAGGGCGATACGCACGTCACCGGCGTGCGGCTGTCGAGCGGCGAGGTGATCGCGGCCGATCTGGTGATCGTCGGCATAGGCATCGTGCCCGCGACCCAGCCGCTGATCGCGGCGGGGGCCGAGGGCGGCAACGGCGTGCTCGTCGACCGGCTCTGCAAGACCAGCCTGCCCGACATCTATGCGATCGGCGATTGCGCCGCGCACGAGAATGGCTTTGCCGAAGGCGCGGTGATCCGTCTCGAATCGGTCCAGAATGCCAATGATCAGGCGAATGTCGTCGCCAAGGGCATCGTCGGTGACGAAGCGCCCTATCATGCGATCCCCTGGTTCTGGTCGAATCAATATGACCTGAAGCTTCAGACTGCGGGGCTGTCGACCGGGCATGATCAGGCAGTGCTGCGCGGCGATGTCGCGAACCGCAGCTTCTCGATCGTCTATCTGAAGGCGGGCCGCGTCATCGCGCTCGACTGCGTCAATGCGACGAAAGATTATGTCCAAGGGCGGATGATCGTCACCGCAGGCCTGCACGCGACGGCAGAGCAGCTTGCCGACATCGACAGGCCGCTCAAGGAATTGCTGCCCTAACCGTCGACGGGCAAGGTGTCTTCGTCGCCCAAAGCACGCTTGAGCGTCGTCTTGATATTCCGCAGCAGGCGGCGCAGCGCAATGATCACGATGATCGCGGCGATCAGCAGAAGAATCGCGATCACGATCGCCAGCGGCGGATAGGCGATCGCGAGCGCCAGGAGGCCCCCGGTCGCGACGTCTTCGCCCGTCGATACCGCTGCATTGCTGAACGGTTCGGGGCTGATGTTGACGACCGCGCGCGTCGTCGCTTTCGCGCCGTGGCTGAGCAAAGCGCCGCCGCCACCGAGCAGGAAGGCGACGACCTGCCATGTCGGGTCCGAGCTGTCGACGAGCGCGAGCGCGAGCAGCGCCCCGCCGAGCGGGCGGATGAAGCTGTGGATCATGTCCCACGCCGAATCGACCCACGCCACCTTGTCGGCGAAGAATTCGGCGAGCGTCCCGAGCGTGGCAACGCCCAGAACCCAGGGGTTGGCCAGAATCTGCAGCGCCTTCAGATGCTCGGGAAGCGGCAGCCACCCGAAGTGCATGGCGACGCCCGTCGCCAGGATCGTCAGATACAGCCGCCAACCTGCAAGCAGGCTGAGGCTGCCGGCGACGCCCAGAATCTCCAATATTCCCATGGCCCTGCTCCCCACATCGGCCTGTATCGAGCACGCATCTTGCACCGCGGATCACGCGGGGGCAATGGCCTGTCGTCCGCGCCGGATGACAAGTCGGCAAAGCGCGTTTATCGATTTGGCATGACCGACACCGTTTCACCCTCTGCCCCCGTGCTGCCCGATGGCGCCATCCCCGCCGCGACGCTTGTCATCATGCGACCCTCGGCCGCCGGCGGTCCTGACGAGATCTTGATGGTCAAGCGCTCGACCAACATGGCGTTTGCTGCGGGTGCAGTCGTCTTTCCCGGCGGCCGGATCGATCCCGACGATTATCTGGTCGCGCGCCGGCACGGGCTGGCCGACGAGGCCGAAGGCGCCGCGCGGGTGGCGGCGCTGCGCGAGACGCTCGAGGAAACCGGCCTGGCGGTCGGTTGGCCCGCACTGGCCGAGGGCGATCTGTCCGAGGTCCGCCAGGCGCTGCTCGCCGGGACGTTGTTATCCGACATCCTCGACGCGCGCGGCGACCGAATCGAGCTGGATTCGCTCGTTCCCTTCGCCCGCTGGTGCCCGAATTTCAAGGAGGCGCGCACGTTCGACACGCGTTTCTATGCCGTCAAGGCGCCACCGCACGGCCATGAACTGACCGTCGAGGAGGCCGAGCATAGCCATATCTTCTGGTCCGCCGCGCGCGACACGCTCGCGATGGCGGATCGCGGCGAGGTGTCGGTGATATTTCCCACGCGGCGCAATCTGGAACGGATCGCGCAGGAATCGGATTTCCAGGGATTTTCCGAGCACGCCGACCAATTCCCTGTCGGTCTGATCACCCCGTGGATCGAGGATCGCGACGGCCATTCGCATTTATGCATTCCCGCCGACCTCGGCTACCCTGTTACCAGCGAGCTTTTCGACAGCGTTCGCCGTGGGTAAATTAACGCCAGATTGGCGAGATTTATTAGATTTAGCAATTTCATAACAAATCGGGGTTAGGGCAAATCGTCGTTGCAATTGTTGGCGACACTGCCTAAAGAGGCGATGCAGATTCATGTCGAGGATGGAAATCTTTGGCGTGATTCGAGAAGACTAGTTTTCCAGTGGACGGAGAAAATGATGAACCTGCTTAAGAAGGCTGCGATCTCTCTCGCAGCAACGTCGATGATTGCGGCTCCGGTCGTTGCTTCGGCTCAGACCCGCGCAACCACCGATGTCGCTGGTGACAGCGAACTCGAAGGCAGCACCAGCTGGATCATCGCTATCGTCGCGCTCGTTGCGATCGTTGGTGGCATCATCCTGGCGTCGGACAACAACAGCGACACCCCGACCAGCCCGTAATCGCGGCTGTCGAGCGAAATACCAAAAGGCTCCGGGCTTCGGCCCGGGGCCTTTTGTGCGTCTGGAGCTCAGTGACGTTTGGCCGTCGGCCACCGACTGCGCCTGCGATCGGCGTGAAGGTTGGCCCAAAATCCCAAATCTGCGCCAAGCTGCGCTAAGCGGCCAAGGCCACCGTCAAAGATCGATGGTGCGGATCGAACGCGAGCGCGCGAGCGGGATCGCCTGGCGCGCGCGTGTCGTCGCGGTGGCATCGATCGGGGCGAGCGCCAGGTCATAGCCGGCATCGCCCGCGCGGTTCGCTGCCGCAGCTTCGGCCAGCGGCACGCCCCAGGGATCGACAATCAGGCTGTGACCATAGGTTGCGCGCCCGTCGGCATGAGTACCGGCCTGCGCCGCGGCCACGATGTGGCATCCCGTCTCGATCGCCCGCGCGCGGAGCAGGACATGCCAATGCGCTTCGCCGGTCGATACGGTGAAGGCCGCGGGGACCGCGACCAGCTCTGCCCCCTGGTCAACCAGCGCCCGATAAAGCTCGGGGAAGCGCAGATCATAGCAGATGCTGAGGCCGAGGCGCCCGAGCGGCGTATCGACGACGGACAGCCCGTCGCCGCCCGCATAGGCCGCCGATTCGGTCCAGTTCTCGCCCGACGGCAGCGTCACGTCGAACATATGGACCTTGTCATAGCGCGCGGCGATCCGGCCGTCGGCTGCGATGACATGACTGCGGTTGACGCGCCGCCCGCCATCGTCGGCCAGAAGCGGCATCGATCCCGAATGGATCCAGATCGAGTGACGCCTGGCGATCTGTTGCAAGGCTTCGGGCCACGGACTGTCGGCCTCGCGCGCGATATGCGCCGCCGATCGCTGCCGGTCGCGATCGAGCAGCAGCGACATTTCGGGAAGAAAGGCCATCGCCGCGCCGCGCGCTGCCGCGTCGGCGACCGCGCGCTCGATCGCGACAAGATTGGCGGCCGGATCGATTCCGCTCGTCATCTGGATAAGCGCGGCCAGCGGGGCGGGCGCGGCGAGCGGGGCAGGCGGGGTTGGTTCCATGACATCTGGCTAAGCCGGTCCGTGGGGCGGAGCAAGGCGTCCGTCGAAGTTCAGTGGCCAGTAAGGTTTGGAGGCGATAAGGTTCTCCGATGATCTATTCTCCCGCGTCGACCCCGCGTCGCTTCGCCCGTTCCTTTTTCCCCGCCTGCACCGCTGCCGCAGCCTTTCTGCTGATCCCGGCGGCGACAGCGCAAGATGCGTCGGCACCCGCTGCGGCGCAGGCCGGTACGAAGAGCGACTGGCTCTATGCCGGCAGCGACATTCCGCGCGACACGGCTTGGCAGTTCGGGGTGCTTCCGAATGGCGTCCGCTATGCGGTGCGCAATAATGGAGTGCCGCCGGGACAGGTGTCGATCCGCGTCCGCATGGATGTCGGCTCGATGTTCGAGACCGACAAGGAGCGCGGCTTTGCGCATCTGCTCGAGCATCTGACCTTCCGCGGGTCCGAACATATTCCCGACGGCGAAGCCAAGCGCATCTGGCAGCGTTTCGGTGTGACCTTTGGCAGCGATTCCAATGCACAGACGACGCCGACGCAGACCGCGTATCAGCTCGACCTGCCGAGCGTGACGCCGGCAAACCTCGACGAGAGCATGAAATTGCTGGCGGGGATGGTGCGCGAACCGCTGATTTCGGAGACGGCGGTGACCGCCGAGCGCGGCGTCGTGATGTCGGAGCTGCGCGAATCCGACGGCCCGCAAAAGCGGATCGCCGATCAGACGACGTCGCATCTGTTTGCCGGCCAGCTGCTGGGCGACCGATCGCCGATCGGGACCAATGAATCGCTCGCGGCGGCGCGCGCCGAAACGGTGAAGGCTTTCCACGATCGCTGGTACCGGCCCGACCGCGCGGTGGTGGTGATCGCCGGTGACGGCGACCCGGCTGAGTTCGCCCGGTTGATCGCGAAATATTATGGCGACTGGAAAGCCGACGGGCCGGCGCCGAAACAGCCCGATTTCGGTAAGCCCAATCCCAAGGCGCCGGTTGCCAAGGCGATCGTCGAGGCGAACCAGCCGCTCGCGCTGACGCTGGCGATGGTCCGCCCATGGCAGAAGCGGATCGACACGGTCGAAAACACGCGGCGGCTCTATCTGGAATATATCGCGCAGGCGCTGGTCAACCGGCGGCTCGAAAATCGGGCGCGCAGCGGCGGCAGCTATCTGGTCGCGACGGTCGAGCAGCAATATGTCAGTCGCAGCGCCGACGTGACGATGGCGCAGATCGTGCCGCTGTCCGATTGGAAGGCCGCGCTCGCCGACGTGCGCGGCGTGATCGCCGATGCCGTGACGACGCCTCCGTCGCAGGCCGACATCGACCGCGAAGCGAACGAGATCGAGGCGTTCCTCGTCAAGGAACTGGAAAATGCCCGCAACGAACCCGGTGCGCGGCTCGCCGACGATATGGTGCGCGCGGTCGACATCAACGAAACGGTGACCAGCCCGCAGGGGCAGGTCGATATGTTCAAGGCGATCCGCGTCGCAGCAACGCCGAAAGCGATGCTCGACGTCAGCCGCGCGATCTTCAGCGCGCCGGTCACGCGCGTCGTGCTGACCACGCCGACCCCGACGCCGGGCGGCGACAAGGCGCTGCTTGCCGCGCTGGCGGCACCGGCGAAGGTGCGTGACGACCGGCTGACCGCGATCCAGGCCGACTGGAGCCAGCTCCCCTCGTTCGGTGAGCCGGGCGCGGTCGTGTCGACGACACAGATCCCGGGCCTGCGCGCCGAGCGGATCGAATTCGCGAACGGCGTCACGGCGCTGATTTCCAACAACAAGGTCGAGCCGGGCAAGGTGCGGGTCAATGTCCGCTTCGGAACCGGCAATCGCAGCGTCGCCGCCGATGCGCCGAACCTGCTCTGGACCGGCGACTATGCGCTGACCGCGAGCGGTATCGGACCCTGGGGGCAGAACGAACTCGACCAGCTGACCAATGGGCGGCAAATCCAGATGGCCTTCTCGGTCGAGGACGACGCGTTCGAGCTGGGCGCCGAAAGCAAGCCCGCCGACCTTGCCGACCAGATGAAGCTGATCGCGGGCAAGCTTGCCTTTCCGCGCTGGGACGCGGCGCCGGTCGAGCGGCTGCGCGTCGGCTATCTGACCGGCTATGAACTCAACGACGCGACGCCCAATTCGGTGCTCGACCGCAATCTGAAGGGCTGGCTGACCGACAATGACGCGCGCTGGTCGCCGCCCGACAAGGCCGAGATTTCGGCGCTGACACCCGCTGCTTTCCGCGCCTTCTGGGAACCGCGCCTGTCGGCAGGGCCGATCGAGGTGCAGCTGTTCGGCGACCTGGGGTCGGTCGATTACCGCAAGATCCTGGCCGAGACCGTCGGCGCCTTGCCGGTTCGCAAGCCGCTGGCACCGCCGTCGGGTCAGGCGGTCGCCTTTGCCAAGCATAGCGCGACGCCGGCGCTCGCCTATCACAACGGCGACAAGGGACAGGCCGCTGCGATGACCGCGTGGCCGACCGGCGGCGGCCTCGCCAGCCCGCACGACGCCCGCGCAATGGAAGTGCTGGCGGCGATCTTCAACGACCGCCTCTTCGATCGCCTGCGCGCCGAGCAAGGGGCAAGCTATGGCCCCGTCGTCGACAGCCACTGGCCGACGGGCTTTGACAATAGCGGCGGCTATCTGCTCGTCGGCAGCTTGCTCGCGCCCAAGGATGTCGACCGCTTCTATGGCATCGCAAGGGATATTGCGGCCGATCTTGCCGCCAATCCGATCGGCGCCGACGAGCTGGCGCGCAACGCCGTGCCGATCCGCGAGCAGGTCGCGCGTGCCTCGACCGGCAATGTCTATTGGATGTTCCTGCTCGAAGGCGCGACGCGCGATCCGCGCGTCACGCAGGCCGCGCTGTCGATCGAGGACGACATCAACGGCGTGACGCCGGCCGATATCCAGCGGCTCGCCCGCGCCTATCTGCTGCCCACGCGGCAATGGTCGCTGGCAATCCTGCCGAAGGGGATGACGCTGGCCGACGCCGCGGCGCTCGACGCCGCCGCTGCGGCTTCGGGCGGGCGCTAGGGTCAGCCCTTAGCGTCCCGAACCTCAGGCGTCGCCGCCCGGCGTCCGCACGATCGTCCGCAATTTGCGGATCCGCGGCTCGCTTTCGAGCTTGCCCTTGGTCATGATGTCGCGGCGCATCTTGGCGCGGACATCGTGGATCGACGCGATCACCGGTCCCATCGCGACGCCCAGGTCGATCAGCACGGCCTCGGCAAGTTGCAGCGAGCTTTCCAGTGTTTCGGGCACGGCATCGTTGGCGCCCGCCTGATAGAGTGCAGCCGCATGATCGGCGTCGCGGGCGCGGCTGATGATCGGCAGATCGGGATATTTCTGCTTGAGCTGGCGCGTCATGCGCAGCTGTTGAACCGGGTCGTCCATCGTGAGAACGATGGCGTTCGCCGTCTCGATCCCCAGCTTGTCGAGCGCGCCCGGCCGCGCAACGTCGGCGAAGCGGACGATGAAGCCGTCGCGCCGCGCCGCCGCGACCGTGTCGATATCGGCGTCGACCGCGACATAGGGCCGCCCGTGCTCGCGCAGCAACTCCGCGACGGTGTGGCCGACGCGCCCGAAGCCGACGACGACGGTGCGGCCTTCGGGCGTCTCGTCGATCTGCGCGTCGCCGGTGCGCATCTCGATCCGCCGCGCAATGTCATGGCCGATCCGCGCGAGCAGCGGCGTGATGGTGAGCCCGATCGCGGTCACGAGCTGCCAGAATTCGGCGGTGTCGCGGCTGATGATCTGGGCCTGAAGCGCGGTTGCCAGCACGATCAGGGTGGTTTCCGACGGGCTCGCCATCAACAGCCCGACTTCGGCGGCGGTACCGCGCCGCGCCATCCCCGAAAAGCGGAGCAGCGCGGCGGTGACGATCGCCTTCACCGCGACGACGCCGACCACGGCGGCAACCAGCTGCGGCCAATATAGGGCCACGGTCTTCAGGTTCACGCCCATGCCGACGCTGATCAGGAAGACGCCGAGCGCGAGCCCCTTGAAGGGTGCGGTGATCGCCTCGACCTCTTCATGATATTCGGTCTCGGCGATCATCAGGCCGGCGAGCAGCGCGCCGACGATCGGCGACAGGCCGACCGCCGCGGTCGCCAGCGCCGCGACGATCACCACGAGCAGGCTGGCGGCAAGGAACAGTTCGGGGTCCTTGGCGCGGGCGGCTTGCGCAAAGATCTTGGGCAACAGGAACCAGCCGCCGATGGCAAGCGCGGCAACGACAACGACCCCCTGCCACAGCGTCGTCAGAAACATCTCGGCGCTGTCGCCCGATGCCGCGGGCGATAGCGCCGCGAGCACGAAGATGATCGGGACCAGCGCCAGATCCTCGAACAACAGCATCGAAAAGGACGCGCGGCCGACCGCCGACTTCGTCCCGGCGATCGGAAGCACCAGCGCGGTCGACGACAGCGCGAGCGCTATGCCGAGGCCATAAGCCGCAGGCGGCGAATGATCGCCGAGCAGCAGCAGCGCGGTGCCGAGGATCAAGCCGCCGAGCGTGAGCTCGGCCGCGCCGATCCCGAACACCAGCTTTCGCAGTTGCCACAAGCGGCGGAACGACAGTTCGAGCCCGATCGAGAACAGCAGCAGAATGATGCCGAACTCGGCGAAAAGGCTGATATCCTCGGTCGAGGCGATGGTGACGTGCCGGAGCCAGGGGTAATCGTCGGCGAGCAGGCCGAGACCCGACGGCCCGACGAGCAGGCCAACGAGAATGAAGCCGATCACCGGCGAAATCTTGAAACGCGCGAAGGCGGGGATGACGACGCCCGCCGCCCCCAATACCACCAGCGCGTTGCCGATGGCCGATGTGTCTGTTTCCGATACCATAGGGGCCGACCTTATGCAGGCCGGCCCCGATTGGCTAGACGTCTAACCCAACCTTTTTGGTTGTTTATTCGATAGGTTTCAAGCGCCCATCTTCTTTTCGAGATTTTCGACGATCGCTTCAAAGAAGCCTTCGGTCGTCAGCCAGTTCTGATCGGGACCGATCAGCAGCGCCAGATCCTTGGTCATCTTGCCGCTTTCGACGGTCGCGACGCAGACCTTTTCCAGGTCGTCGGCAAACTTCACCACCTCCGGCGTGCCGTCGAGCTTGCCGCGATGCTTGAGGCCGCCGGTCCAGGCAAAGATCGACGCGATCGGGTTGGTCGAGGTCGCCTTGCCCTGCTGGTGCATGCGGTAGTGGCGCGTGACGGTGCCGTGCGCGGCCTCGGATTCGACCGTCTGGCCGTCGGGCGTCATCAACACGCTGGTCATCAGGCCCAGCGAGCCGAAGCCCTGCGCGACGGTATCCGACTGGACGTCGCCGTCGTAATTCTTGCAAGCCCAGACAAACTTGCCCGACCATTTCAGCGCCGATGCGACCATGTCGTCGATCAGGCGGTGTTCGTAAACGATGCCGACCTTGTCGAAATCGGCCTTGAATTCGGCATTGAACACTTCTTCGAACAGATCCTTGAAGCGGCCGTCATAGGCCTTCAGGATCGTGTTCTTGGTCGACAGATAGACCGGCCACTGGCGCGCGAGGCCATAGTTCAGGCTGGCGCGTGCGAAGTCGCGGATCGAATCGTCGAGATTGTACATCCCCATCGCGACGCCCGACGAGGGAAACTGGAACACCTCCTCGTCGATCAGCGTGCCGTCCTCGCCTTCGAACACCAGGCGCAGCTTGCCGGGGCCAGGAACGCGGAAGTCGGTCGCCTTATACTGGTCGCCGAACGCGTGACGGCCGACGACGATCGGGTCGGTCCAGCCGGGAACGAGGCGGGGGACGTTGCGCATCACGATCGGCTCGCGGAAGACGACGCCGCCCAGGATGTTGCGGATCGTGCCGTTCGGCGACTTCCACATCTTCTTGAGCCCGAATTCCTCGACGCGCGCTTCGTCGGGAGTGATCGTCGCGCACTTCACGCCGACGCCATGTTTCTTGATCGCATTGGCGGCCTCGACGGTGATCTTGTCGTCGGTGCGGTCGCGCTCTTCGATGCCGAGATCATAATAATGGAGGTCGACGTCGAGATAGGGAAGGATCAGCTGCTCGCGGATCCACTGCCAGATGATCCGGGTCATTTCATCGCCGTCGAGTTCGACGACCGGGTTGGCTACCTTGATCTTGCCCATGCTGCTGCCTTTTTCCTTGGGGAGTCGGAGTTGCGAGCGGCCTTAAGCAAAGCCGCACGATTGTTCAACTGCCCCGTCGTTCCCGTCCAGGCAGCGATGATGCCGCTTATGCATTGTCTATACGGGGGCTGCCCCCTAGAAAGACCGTCATGTCTACAACCATCTCTTCGAACCGTCCCGGTGGCGGTATCAAATGGCGCTGGCCTTCGATCCATCCCGAAGGTCGCAAATTCGTCCTGATCGCCGGCATCATCACGCTGTGTTTCTGGCTGCTTGGCTTGCCGATCATCGGCTGGCTGATGCTGGGAATCACGATCTGGGTCGCGGCTTTCTTTCGCGATCCGGTGCGCGTGACGCCCACGGGCAGCGACGTCGTGATCGCGCCCGCCGACGGATTGGTGACGCAGATCGCCGAAGTCCCGCCGCCGCCCGAGATCGCCGGGCCCGACGGATTGAACGATCCGCTGATGCTGCGCGTTTCGATTTTCATGAGCGTTTTCGACGTCCACATCAACCGCACCCCCGTTGCCGGGACGCTGCGCAAGCTGGTCTATCTGCCCGGCAAATTCCTGAACGCCGACCTCGACAAGGCCAGCGAAGAGAATGAGCGCCAGCATTTCGTCGTCGAGCGTGCCGACGGGGTGCGGATCGGCTTCACCCAGATTGCGGGGCTGGTCGCTCGGCGCATCCTGCCCTTCGTCAGCATGGGGGCCGAGCTTTCGACCGGCCAGCGTGTCGGCCTGATCCGGTTCGGCAGCCGCGTCGACGTCTATCTGCCCGCGGGCACGACGCCGCAGATCCTGCTCGGCCAGCGCGCGCTCGCCGGCGAGACCGTGATTGCGCGCATCGGCAAGGCCGAAGTCCTCGACGGCATCGGGCAATAGGATGGCCGAGGTCGAGCAGCAGGTTGCGGCCGAGGCCGAACGGCGCCGCATCGGCGGCATCCCGCTGCGCGCCTTTGCGCCCAATGCGATCACCGCGCTCGCGCTCTGCTTCGGCCTGACCGGCGTTCGCTTCGCGATCGGCGAGGAATGGGAAAAGGCGCTCGCTGCTGTGATCTTTGCCGGCGTGCTCGACGGAATGGACGGGCGCATTGCGCGGCTGCTCCGCGCGCAGAGCAAATTCGGCGCCGAGCTCGATTCGCTTTCCGACGTGATCGCCTTTGGCGTCGCGCCAGCGATGATCCTGTTCCTGTGGTCGCTCGACGATGCACCGAAGTTCGGCTGGACCGCAGCGCTGGCGCTCGCCGTCTGCTGCGCGCTGCGCCTTGCTCGTTTCAACTCGCGCATGGACGCCGCAAATCAGCCGCACAAGTCGGCGGGTTTCATGACCGGCATTCCGGCACCGGCAGGCGCCGGACTGTCGTTCGTCCCGGTCTATCTGTGGCTGACGACGGGCAATGACCTGTTCCGCCAATGGTATGTCGTCATGCCATGGGCGCTCGGCGTCGCGATGCTGATGATCTCGGCGATCCCGACCTATAGCTGGTCGTCGATCCGCCTGCGCCGGTCGTGGCGGCTGTTCGCCCTAGCGGGGGTCGGCTTGCTGGGAGCGGCGCTGGTGACGGCGCCATGGCACACGCTGCTTGCGATCAGCGTCCTCTATGTGACGATGATCCCGTTCGGGCTGGCAAGCTATACGAAGGTCAGGCGGCGCGGCTGAGCTGCGGCGTCATGCTGATCGGGCGCGAGACGTGGCGGCGCACGGGCGAGGGGCGCAGCTTGATGACGGTCGCGGGACCCGGCTGCGGCGCAGCGTCGGCGGGGAAGGCGCCGTCGCCCAGAAGCGCCGACAGGATGGCATCGGCATTGACCTTGAGCATCGCGAGGATCACCGTCAGGCCGAACCCGGCGGCGAGAGCGAAGAGGAGAGCGGCAGCGACCTGAACCATCTTATGTCCTTTCGGCTTCATTTCCCGCGAAGCCGATGAATCCTACGGCTTCGTTAGGCGTTTCGTTCCATGTTCCCGTTTTGTTCTCAAGCAAAATGCGACGAATGGAGTCACTTTGTCGCCGGATCGAAATTTCGCGCTGCGGCCAATCGCGGCAGCGCGTCGTCGAAAAGCACGGTCTCCCCCTTGCTTTTGATAGCCAAGCCGTCTAACGGCCCGGCCATTCCACATGGAAGGCGCACATAAACCGGTGCCGGGATCGTCCGCTTGCGGAACCCGGTTCTTGCTTTCCAGAGGACTAACCGGAAGGAGAAAGACTATGGCGGCACCTGTCGTCACGATGCAGAATCTTATCGAAGCTGGCGCCCACTTCGGCCACCAGACCCACCGTTGGAATCCGCGCATGAAGCCGTACATCTTCGGCGCGCGCAACGGCATCCACATTCTCGACCTGTCGCAGACCGTGCCGCTCTTCGCGCGCGCTCTGGACTTCATCGCGTCGACCTCGTCCGCTGGCGGCAAGGTGCTGTTCGTCGGCACCAAGCGCCAGGCGCAGGGTCCGATCGCCGATGCGGCCCGCGCGTCGGGTCAGCATTTCGTCAACCACCGCTGGCTGGGCGGCATGCTCACCAACTGGAAGACGATCTCGAACTCGATCAAGCGTCTCAAGACGCTCGAAGAGCAGCTTTCGGGCGACACCTCGGGCCTCACCAAGAAGGAAGTGCTCAACCGCACCCGCGAACGCGACAAGCTGGAAATGTCGCTTGGCGGCATTCGCGACATGGGCGGCATTCCCGACGTGATGTTCGTCGTCGACGCCAACAAGGAAGAGCTCGCGATCAAGGAAGCCAATGTCCTGGGTATCCCGGTCGTTGCGATCCTCGATTCGAACGTCTCGCCCGACGGCATCGCGTTCCCGGTTCCGGCAAACGATGACGCCGCGCGCGCCATTCGCCTTTACTGCGATGCGGTTGCCCAAGCCGCGACGCGTGGCGGCCAGCAGGCTCGCGCCGATCGCGGCGAAGACCTTGGCGCCGCTGTCGAGCCGGTCGCCGAACCGGCGCTGGTCGAAGAGGCTGCTGCTCCCGTCGCTGAAGCTGCCCCTGCTGCCGAAGCTGTCGCAGAAGAAGCGCCGGCTGTCGAAACGGCTCCAGTGACCGAAGACGAACAGGTCCCCGCCGAAGCGGCTGCCGAAACCGAACGCCAGAGCGACGCGTAAATGATGAAGACTTCGAACTGATCCTATCCTGTTCCCCCGCGAAGGCGGGGGGCCATCTCCTCCCGTCGAATGAAAAATGACGACGGTCAGGGGATGAGAGGACAGGTGATGGGCCCCCGCCTTCGCGGGGGAACAAGGACCGGTTTGAAGTCATCGTCATCGCTTTGACTTATCGCGCCGCCATTCGCGCGGCGTACCGCAGGCCGCAATCGTGCCTGCCCCTTTGGAAAGGAATATCCCATGGCTGAGATTACGGCCGCTCTCGTCAAGGAACTGCGCGACCGCACCGGCGCCGGCATGATGGACTGCAAAAAGGCGCTTGCCGAAAACGGCGGCGACATCGAAGCGTCGATCGACTGGCTGCGCACCAAGGGCCTCGCCGCTGCCGCCAAGAAGGCCGGCCGCGTTGCCGCCGAAGGCCTGGTCGGCGTTTCGACCGACGGCACGCGCGGCGCCGCCGTCGAAGTGAACAGCGAAACCGACTTCGTCGCGAAGAACGAACAGTTCCAGGGCTTTGTCCGCGACGTGACGCAGGTCGCGCTCGCCGGCAACATCACCGACATCGACGCGCTGAATGCGTCGGCCTATCCGGCCGGCGGCACCGTCGCCGAGCAGCTGACGCAGAACATCGCGACGATCGGTGAAAACCAGTCGCTGCGCCGTTCGGCGATCCTGTCGGTGAACTCGGGCGTCGTCACGGGCTATGTCCACAACGCCGCCGCGCCGGGCATGGGCAAGATCGGCGTGCTCGTCGCGCTCGAATCGACCGCTGGGGCCGATGTTCTGGAGCCGCTGGGCAAGCAGCTGGCGATGCACGTCGCCGCCGCGAACCCGCTGGCGCTGAACGGCGACGACCTCGATCCCGACCTGATCGCGCGCGAGCGGGCAATTGCTCAGGAAAAGGCCGCCCAGTCGGGCAAGGCTCCTGAAATCGTCGCCAAGATGGTTGACGGTCCCATCGCCAAGTTCCGCAAGGAAAACGCGCTGCTGTCGCAGCTGTTCGTGATGGACGGCAAGACGCCGGTCGCCGAAGTCGTTGCCGCTGCCGGCAAGGATGTCGGCGCGACGATCACGCTCAAGGGCTTTGTCCGCTTCCAGCTCGGTGAAGGCATCGAGAAGGAAGAAAGCGACTTCGCGGCGGAAGTCGCGGCAGCCGCCGGCGCCTGAGAAGAAGAACCGGATTGCCTGTTTCGGCATAAGCCGGGCCCCGTTTTCGTCATGCCGGACTTGATCCGGCATCCATTCGGCCGCTCGGCGGCAGATGGACCCCGGATCAAGTCCGGGGTGACGATGGTGGGAACCGGACATGCTGGAAGCGGCAGTCCGCTTGGCAATGGCGCGCGCCTTCACTAGGGTGCGCGCCATTCGCGTATAGAGTGTTTGCAAGAGGTTCCCCCCATCATGGCATTGCCCGGCATGAAACGCATTTTGCTGAAGCTGTCGGGCGAGGCGCTGATGGGTTCGACCCCCTTTGGCATCGATCCCGAAACGGTCGCGAGCATGGCGGCCGAGGTCAAGGCGGCAAAAGAGCGCGGGCTTCAAATCTGCCTGGTCATCGGCGGCGGGAACATCTTCCGCGGCATGGCTGGCGCCGCCAAGGGCATGGACCGCGCGCAGGCCGATTATATGGGCATGCTCGCCACCGTCATGAACGCGCTGGCGATGCAGAATGCGCTCGAACAGCTTGGAGTCGAAACGCGCGTCCAGTCGGCGATCGAGATGGACAAGGTGTGCGAGCCGGTGATCCGTCGCCGCGCCGAGCGCCACCTCGACAAGGGGCGCGTCGTGATCTTTGCTGCGGGTGTCGGCGCCCCTTATTTCACGACCGACAGCGGCGCCGCGTTGCGTGCGGCGGAAATGAAGTGCGATGCATTGCTGAAGGGCACCAGCGTCGACGGCGTCTATAACGCCGATCCCAAGAAGGATCCGGGCGCGGTTCGGTATGATACGCTCAGCTATGATCGCGTCCTGGCCGACAATCTGAAGGTCATGGACGCCAGCGCCGTCGCGCTGTGCCGCGACAACCATATTCCGATCGTCGTGTTCAACATCCGCGAGGCCGGCAATCTGGCGCGCGTCCTGACCGGCGAGGGTGTTTCCACCGTTGTCGGCGACGCCGCCTGAATAAGAACAAGAGAGGAAAGACTGATGGCGAAATATGACAAGGCCGATCTCGAGCGCCGCATGCACGGCGCGGTCGAGTCGCTGAAGAGCGATCTTTCGGGCCTTCGCACCGGCCGCGCGCACACCGCGCTGCTCGATCCGGTGACCGTCGAAGTCTATGGATCGCACATGCCGCTGAACCAGCTTGCCTCGGTCAGCGCGCCCGAGCCGCGCATGCTGTCGGTGCAGGTGTGGGACAAGTCGAACGTCGGCCCCGTCGACAAGGCGATCCGTTCGGCGGGCCTCGGCCTCAACCCGATCGTCGATGGCCAGACGCTGCGCCTGCCGATCCCCGAGATGACGCAGGAGCGCCGCAAGGAGCTGTCGAAGCTGGCCGGCCAATATGCCGAAAAGGCGCGCATCGCCGCGCGCAACGTCCGCCGTGACGGCATGGACAATCTGAAGCAGGACGAGAACAAGAAAGAAATCAGCGAGGACGAGCGCAAGCGCCACGAGACCGAGGTGCAGAAGCTGACCGACACGACGATCGCAGAGATCGACACGGCGGCGACCGCCAAGGAAAAGGAAATCCTGGGCTAGTGCGTCCTTGCGCTTACCTTTTTTCCGTTCGGGCTGAGCCCGTCGAAGCCCCGTCCTTTTCTTCCAGAAGAAAGAACGGCCCTTCGACAAGCTCAGGGCGAGCGGGTTTCTAGGTTTCTCCGGTGTCTGAAACTCACCACGGGGCCCGCCACGTAGCCATCATCATGGATGGCAATGGTCGCTGGGCGAAGAAGCGCTTCCTGCCGCGTGTCGCCGGACACAAGGCCGGGGTCGAGGCCGTGCGCACGATCGTTCGCGCGGCGGGCGACCTCGGCATCGAGGCGATGACGCTTTACGCTTTCTCGTCCGAAAACTGGAAGCGGCCGGAGGCCGAGGTCAGCGACCTGATGGGGCTGATGAAGCGGTTCATCCTGTCCGACCTCGACGAATTCGCCGCGAACGACGTGCGGCTGAAAGTGATCGGAAACTGGCGCGCGCTGGCGCCCGATGTCGTGGCGCTGATCGACAATGCGCTCGAACGGACCGCCGGGAACAAGCGCACGACGCTGGCGGTCGCACTCAACTATGGCGCGCAGGACGAACTGGTGCGGGCCGCCAACGCCGCCGCTGCGGGTGGCGAGATTACCGCCGAGGCGATCGAGGCGAATCTGGACACCGCCGACCTGCCGCCGCTCGACCTGCTCATCCGCACGTCGGGCGAGGAGCGGCTGTCGAATTTCCTGCTGTGGCAGTCGGCCTATGCCGAGCTTTATTTCACCGACCGGCTGTGGCCGGACTTCACGCCCGCCGACCTTCAGGCGGCGCTCGATCATTTCGCGCGGCGCGAACGCCGCTATGGGGGGCTTTGAAATCTTGAAAACTCCCTCCATCTCTCAGCTGTTCGCCCGCGAAGGCGGGGGCCCACCACCGGCCCTGTCGCTCTTCCGCCGCCGATGGTTGAATGGCGAAAGGATAGGCGATGGGCCCCCGCCTTCGCGGGGGAACAGGTTCAGGTGGTTTGGGCAGATCTGTGAAGGATAGGGTGATGGCAACAGCACCAAAATCGGACCTTTGGACACGCGTCGGTTCGGCGATCGTGCTGTTTGCGATCGCGGGTACCGCGCTGTGGTTCGGCGGCATCGCCTTTGGCCTGTTGCTGCTGGTCGGCGGTGCGCTGGTCGTGGTCGAATGGCTCGCGCTCGTTCGCGCCATGGGGCTGGGCAGCGGGGCGAAGGCCGCGCTGACGGTCCTGGGTCCGGTTGCGATCCTCGGCGCGATGGCGGGGCTCTGGTTCATCCGCGACTCTTTGGGCATGACCGCGGCGCTCTGGGTGTTCGGCATGGTGTGGGCGACCGATATCGGCGCCTATTTCGCGGGCCGCGCCTTTGGCGGCGCGCGCCTGGCGCCGAAGATCAGCCCGTCGAAGACCTGGTCGGGGCTGTTCGGCGGCATGATCGCGGCGCTCGTCGTCGGTTCGACGATCGCCGACCGTGGCGGCATCGTCGGCGTGCCGCTCTGGATCGGGCTGATCATGGGCCTGATCTCGCAGCTGGGCGACCTGGGCGAAAGCTGGATGAAACGCCGCGCCGGGGTCAAGGATTCGGGCAAGCTGATCCCCGGACACGGCGGCCTGTTCGACCGCGTCGATGGCTTGCTCCCCGTCGCCCTGATCCTGGGCGCGCTCGCATTTGCGGGCGATATCGCCGTGCGCGCGGCCGGCTGATATGGCGCGCCGCCTCTCGTTGTTCGGCGCGACGGGATCGGTCGGTCAATCGACTCTCGATCTCGTTCGCCGCGACAGCGAGGCGTGGCAGGTCAGCGTACTGACCGCCCATTGCGACGTCGCCGAGCTTGCGAAGCTCGCGAAGGAATTTCGTCCCGACGTCGCGGTGATCGCCGATCCGGCGCGCCATGGCGACCTTTCCGTAGCGCTGGCGGGCACCGGCATCGAAACGGCGGCCGGCGCCGACGCGCTGGTCGAAGCGGCGCAGCGGCCGACCGACCTCGTCATGGCGGCGATCGTCGGCACCGCCGGGCTGGCCCCGACGATGGCAGCGCTCGCGGCGGGCATCGACGTCGCGCTGGCCAACAAGGAAGCGCTGGTGTCGGCGGGCGAACTGATGACCGCGGCGGCGCGCCAATCGGGCGCGACGATCCTGCCGGTCGACAGCGAGCATAATGCGATCTTCCAGTGCCTCGCCGGCGGGCGCATCGACCAGGTGCGCCGGATCATCCTGACCGCGAGCGGCGGGCCGTTCCGGACGATGAGCGCCGACGACATGGCGCGCGTCACGCCCGCCCAGGCAGTCGCGCATCCCAATTGGTCGATGGGCGCCAAGATCAGCGTCGACAGCGCGACGATGATGAACAAGGGCCTCGAACTGATCGAGGCGCACCATCTGTTTCCCGTCGGGCTCGACCGCATCGAGATACTGGTCCATCCGCAGTCGGTGATCCACAGCCTGGTCGAATATGTCGATTGCTCGACGCTCGCGCAGCTTGGCTCGCCCGACATGCGCATCCCGATCGCGAGCGCGCTCGCCTGGCCGCAGCGGATGGTCACGCCGTGCGCGCCGCTCGACCTTGCCAGCATCGCGCGGCTCGACTTCGAGGCGCCCGACGAAGCGCGCTTTCCCGCCACCGCGCTCTGCCGCGCGGCGATTGCCGACGGCGGCGCGCGTCCGGCGCAGCTCAACGCTGCGAACGAGGTCGCGGTCGCCGCGTTCCTTGCGGGCCGCATCTCGTTTCCGGCGATCGTCGACACGGTGCGCCGCGTGATCGATTTCGCCGCGCCCGCGGCGCCGACGTCGCTTCAGGACATATTCAGCGTGGATGCCGCATCGCGTGCGGCTGCCCAGCATTTTGTGGATCGATACGAACATGCATGACGTGCCTTACTGGCTCTATTTGGTGGGTTTTCTGCTCGTCCTCGGGCCGCTCGTGTTCGTTCACGAATATGGGCATTACATCGTCGGGCGCTGGTGCGGGGTAAAGGCCGACACCTTCTCGATCGGCTTTGGGCGCAAGATCCTGGGCTGGACCGACAAGCGCGGCACCGAATGGAAAATCGGCTGGCTGCCGCTGGGCGGCTATGTCCAGTTCGCGGGCGACCGCGATGCGGTCAGCCAGCCCGATGCGGACTGGCAGTCGCTTCCGGCCAACGAACGGTCGCACACCTTTCCCGCGCAGCCGGTGTGGAAACGCGCGCTGATCGTCGTCGCGGGTCCGGTGACGAACTTTCTGTTCGCGATCCTGATCCTGGCCGGTTTCGCCGGCTTCGTCGGGACGCCGACCAGCCCGCCGGTCATCGGCTCGGTTCAGGCGGGGTCGGCAGCCGATGTCGCGGGGCTGCGCGCCGGCGACCGCATCGTGTCGATCGACGGCCGGCAGATGGACGTTTTCATGGACATTCCCATGACCGTCGCGCACCGGCCCGGCGAAGAGATGAGCGTCCGTGTCGAACGTGGTGGGTCCGAGCAGGTTTTTCGGGTGACGCCGCGGCTGGTCAAGGAAAAGGACCAGTTCGGCAAGGAGTTCGAACGCGCGCTGCTCGGCGTCGCGGCAGGGAAGGTCGTTTTCGAGAAGGTGCCGCTGGCCGAAGCGCCGCTCGTCGCGGCCCGCCAGACAGGCCAGATCATTCGCCAGACGGGCGAAGTGCTTGGCCAGTTGCTCAGCGGCAACCGGTCGGTCAAGGATCTGAGCGGGCCGCTGAAGATCGCGCAGGTTTCGGGCGAGGCCGCCAGCATGGGGCCGGAAGCGCTGATCTTCCTTGCGGCGCTGATTTCCATCAATCTGGGGTTCATCAACCTGTTGCCATTGCCCATGCTCGATGGCGGCCACCTGCTTTTCTATGCCTATGAGGCGATCCGGCGCCGTCCCGCGCCCCCTCAGGCGCAGGAATGGGCCTTCAAATTCGGTTTTGCGGCAGTGGTGACATTGATGCTGGTCGTGACTTTCAATGATTTGGGCTCATTCGGCCTTTGGGACCGGATCGCGCGCTTGATTGGATAGTCGGACTGGTGCAGGAGTGCGCGCCAACCCGCGGGGAAGCGGGTTTGTCGCTTTTGAGTTATTTTTGCGGGATGAACAGCGTGGCTTCACAGAATTTCAAGGGCCGGACCCAGCTTTCGGCGTTCCTTATGGCGGGAACGATGCTGGCCTGGCCCGTGGCGTCGGTTCAGGCGCAGACGGCCACGCCGCCGACGGTTCCCGCTTCCGCAGTGCCGGCTCCCGCAACCGAGGCTGCACCCCAGGCTTCGACGATCCGGTCGATCACCGTCGTCGGCAACCAGCGCCTCGAAGCGCAGACGATCCTGTCCTATCTGCGCCTGCGCGTCGGGCAGAGCTATAACCGCGCCGTCCTCGACCAGGCGCTCAAGGACCTGGCCGCGACCGAGCTGTTCAAAGATTATCAGATCAACGACGACAATGGCGCGCTGACGATCCAGGTCGTCGAGAACCCCGTCATCAACCGCGTGATCCTGGAAGGCAACAAGCGCCTCAAGGAAGACAAGATCCGGCCCGAGATCAAGCTTGCGCCGCGCCAGATCTTCACGCGATCGAAGGTCCGCGCCGACGTCGCGCGTATCATCGAACTCTATAAGCGTCAGGGCCGCTTCGCCGCGACGGTCGAGCCCAAGATGGTGTCGCTCGACCAGAACCGCGTCGATGTCGTGTTCGAAATCAACGAAGGGCCGAAGTCGAAGGTCCGCCAGATCAACATCATCGGCAACGACAAGTTCAGCGACGGCGACCTCAAGGACGAAATGGCGACCAAGGAGTCGAGCCTGCTCACGATCCTGTCGTCGAACACCAGCTATGACCCCGATCGTCTGGCCTATGACCAGCAGAAGCTGCGCCTCTTCTATCTGCAGAACGGCTATGCCGACTTCCGCGTCATTTCGGCGGTCGCCGAGCTGACGAGCAACAAGCAGGACTTCATCATCACCTATGTCGTCGAGGAAGGCGAACGCTACAAGTTCGGTGACGTCGACGTGAAGAGCGAGCTGCGCGATTTCCAGCCCGACATGCTGAAAAAGCTGCTGCCGATGAAGAAGGACGACTGGTACGACGCCAAGCTGGTCGAGGACACCGTCGAAAGCCTGAGCGAGACCGCCGGCCTGTTCGGCTATGCCTTTGCCGACATCAATCCGGAATTCCGCCGCGACCCCGAAACGCGGACGATGGCGATCACCTTCAACGTCGGCGAAAGCCCGCGTACCTATGTCGAGCGGATCGACGTCAACGGCAACACGCTGACCCACGACAAGGTCGTGCGCCGCGAGTTCCGCCTGAACGAAGGCGATGCGTTCAACAGCTTCGGCGTCAAGCGCACCGAGAACCGCATCAACAGCCTCGGCTATTTCCAGGAAAATCTGGAGATCGAGCGCAAGGAAGGCTCGACGCCCGACCGCATCATCCTCGAAACCAATGTCGAGGAAAAACCGACGGGCGAATTGTCGCTGTCGGCCGGTTTCTCGTCGATCGAGAATTTCCTGCTGCAGGCGTCGGTTCGCCAGCGCAACTTCCGCGGCCTGGGCCAGCAGCTTCAGGCGTCGGTCAATTATTCGAGCTATTCGAAGTCGATCGAACTCGGATTCACCGAACCCTATCTGTTCGATCGCAACGTCTCGATCGGCGGCAGCATCTATCGCCGCGACCTCAACTCGTTCAACTTCATCAACAATGATCGCCGGACGACGTTCCAGCAGGTCACGACGGGGTTCCAGCTCAACCTGGGCGTTCCGCTGACCGAATTCATGTCGCTGTTCGGGCGTTACAGCCTCAACTATGACGATGTGACGCTCGACAAGTCGCTCTATTATTTCGGCGACCAGTGCGACCCGCTGATCGCCGGCCGCTATCTGTGCGACGCGATCGGCAAGCGGACGACCTCGCTGCTCGGCTATACCTTTGCCTATGACGACCGCGACAACCGCTTGCGCCCAACGCGCGGCCAGTCCTTCTCGTTCAGCCAGGATTTCGCCGGGCTTGGCGGCAGCGTCAAATATGTCCGCTCGCGCGCGAATGCCTCGAAGCACTTCAACCTCGGCAGCCGCTTCATCCTCAATCTGTCGGCCGAAGGCGGTTATATCTATCCGTTCGGCGGCCGCCCGACCCCGACGAGCGACAAGGTCCGCCTGACCGACCGCTTCTTCCTGGGCGAACCGCAGATGCGCGGCTTCGACATTCGCGGCATCGGCCCGCGCGTCATCCGCTATGCCGATGTCGACCTGACCAATCCCGCCAATCCGATCCTGAACACCGACCTCAGCCAACGCAGCGGCCAGGTCGACGATGCGCTCGGCGGGCGGGCCTATTATCAGGGGCGTGTCGAAGTCGACATTCCGCTCGGCACCGGCGCCAAGGAATTGGGTCTGCGCCCGTCGATCTTCCTCGATGTGGGTTCGGTGTTCGGTGTCCGCCGCCCGACGCTGACGACGCTCGCCAACTTCCGCGATCCGTCGGACAATCTGACCAAATATCTGTGCCGCAACGCGACCACCGGAACCAGCCAGTTCGCGACGCTGACGGCGAATACGACCAACCAGTACACGACCTGTCCGACCGGCTTCACGCCGCTGGCTCCGTTCGAGGAACGCTATTTCGGCGACACCTGGAAGCCGCGCGTGTCGATCGGTGCCGGGGTGAACTGGAATTCGCCATTCGGTCCCTTCCGGATCGACTTCGCTTACGCCCTTCGCAAAGAAGAGGGCGATGACACCAAACGCTTCTCATTCAACGTAGGAACTCAATTCTGATGAAGAAAATTCTTGTCGCTTCGGCGCTGGCGATCGCCAGCGTCTCGGTTTCGCCGATGTTCGCCGCTCCTGCAGCCGCCCAGGCGCGCGCCATCGCGGTTGCCGACGTCCGCGTCGCCGCCGCGCGTTCGAACGCTTTCACCGTCGCTTCGCAGCAGATCGAAACCACCTATAAGGCGCAGATCGATCAGCAGAACACGCGCGGCCAGACGCTGCAGGCCGAAATGAACGTCCTGATCGCCAAATATAACGAAGAGTCGAAAAAGACTCCGCAGAACCAGGCCGCGCTGCAAGCTGCGGCAAAGGCCGTCCAGGACAAGCGCCAGGCCGCGAACGCCGAAATCTCGCAGATCGGTGCGCCGATCGAGCTGGCGATCGCTTATGTCGAGGACCAGATCAGCGTTCGCATGAACGAAGCGATCAAGGCCGCGATGACCGCGAAGAAGGTCGACCTGCTGCTCAACCCCGACGCCGTGCTGGCGCGCGAGAATAACGCCGACATCACCGATGCCGTCGTTGTCGAGCTCAACCGCATCCTGCCGAACGTGTCGATCGCCGTGCCCGCGGGCTATCAGCCCGGCCAGCTTGTCCAGCAGCGCAACCAGCAGCTGATGGACGCGGCGCGCAATGCACCAGCAGGTGCAAAGCCGGCCACGCCGGCGCCGACCGGCACCGCGCCGACGACGCGCTAAGTCCTATGGCGGACGGGGAAAGCGTGGGCGAAACTCTGGGTCCGGTGGATATCCGCCGGATCCTGAGCCTTTTGCCGCATCGTTATCCGATGCTGCTCGTCGACCGGGTGGAATCGATGGTGAAGGACACCTCGATCCACGCGGTCAAGGCGGTGACGATGAACGAGCCCTTCTTTCAGGGCCATTTCCCCGGGCGGCCGATCATGCCCGGCGTCCTCATCGTCGAGGCGCTGGCGCAGGCCGCGGGCATCCTCGCCATCGAATCGATGGGCCTCGCCGGAACCGGCAAGCTTGTCTATTTCATGGCGATCGATGGCGCGAAGTTCAGGAAGCCGGTCGAACCCGGCCATCTGCTCGACCTGCACGCCACGATCATCCAGGCGAAACGCAGCGTCTGCCGTTTCGAGGGCAAGGCGATGCTGAACGGCCAGCTGGCCGCGGAATGCCAGTTTACCGCGATGATCGCCGATCCGCCGACCGACTAGGCAGGCCCTCCTCCTCCTCCTCCTCCTCCTTCGCCTTCGCCTTCTTCGCCCTCTCGCTCCTCGCCAACCTCTCTCCACCGTCATCCCGGACTTGATCCGGGATCGATAGCCGCCCCGACGCGGTGGACCCCGGATCAAGTCCGGGGTGACGAGAGGAGGACGACCCGAACCAGGGTTGGCGAGGCGAGGGATGGCGAGGCAAGGGATGGGGAGGCAAGGGGTGTTGCATTTTCCACCATTCGCCGTTAGGGGACGCCGCTTCGCGGCCCCGGACGGGGAAGCATCGACTCAGCCGCTGGTCGGTAACCAGTGGCGCAGGAGCCAAGAGACATGAAAAAAGACATTCACCCCGCGTACCACATGATCACGGTCAAGATGACCGATGGCACCGAATATCAGACGCGTTCGACCTGGGGCAAAGAGGGCGACACCATGACGCTCGAAATCGACCCGACGGCGCATCCGGCGTGGACCGGCGGCCAGGGCCGTATGCTCGACGCGGGCGGCCAGGTTGCGAAGTTCAACAAGCGCTTCGGTGGTCTGACCCTCAAGCGCTAAGCCCTGTCCCCGCGGGGACGGCTTCAGCCCAAAACCTTTGCAAGCGCGCTTTGCCACCCGGCAAGGCGCGTTTTGCGTTTGTCGGCGTCGAGCGCGGGCGTGAAGCGCGTCGCGGTGCCGCGCATCGCGGCGGCTGCGCTTGCCAGGTCGGGATACAGCCCCGCGCCCGTTGCGGCGAGCATCGCGGCGCCGAGCGCGGTGCTTTCGACAAAATCGGGTCGCTCGACGGGGATGGTCAGAATGTCGGCCAGATCCTGCGCCATCCAGTCATTCGCCGCCATGCCGCCATCGATCCGGACCTCTGCCCAGTCGACGCCGTCGGCCGCGAAGGCGGATTTCAGATCATAGGCCTGATAGGCCTGCGCTTCGAGCGCGGCGCGCGCGACATGCGCCTTGGTGCTCGCAAAGCTGAGGCCCGACAGGGCCGCGAGCGCATCGGGCCGCCAGTGCGGTGCGCCGAGCCCGGCGAGGGCAGGGACCAGATAGACGCCGCCATTGTCGGCGACCGACCGCGCGAGCCCTTCGCTTTCGCTCGCGCTCGCGAGCAGGCCGAGTCCGTCGCGGAGCCACTTGATCAGGCTGCCTGCGACGAACACCGATCCTTCGAGCGCATAGGAGCGGACATCGCCTTCCTGCACCAGCACCGTCGCCAGCAGGCGGTTGGTCGAGAGGGGGCGCGTCGTTCCGCTGGCCGAAAGGATGAAAGCGCCGGTGCCGAAGGTCGCCTTGGTCTGTCCGGGCGACAGGCACGCCTGCCCGATCGTCGCCGCTTGCTGGTCGCCCGCCATCCCCGAGATCGGGATGGCACCGCCGAACAGCGCGGGGTCGGTGGTGCCGACGGTTGTCGTGCACCCGGTGATTTCGGGAAGCAGGCGCATCGGCACGCCGAGCATGTCGCACAGGTCGGGGTCCCAGCCGCCCTGGCCGTTGATGTCCATCAGCAACGTGCGCGACGCGTTGCTGGCATCGCTGACATGCGCGCCGCCGGTCAGGCGAAAGATCAGATAGGATTCGACCGTCCCGACCGCGAGCCGTTCGCCCGCCGCTTTCAGCTGGGGCCAATGCTTCAGCGCCCAGCCGATCTTGGTGCCCGAAAAATAGGGATCGAGCAGCAGGCCGCTTTTGGCCTGCGCCATCGCTTCATGGCCCGCTTCCTTGAGCGCCGCGCAGTCGGCGGCCGAGCGCCGGTCCTGCCAGACGATCGCCGGAGCGAGCGGCTCGCCGGTGGTGCGATCCCAGAAGACCACGGTTTCGCGCTGGTTGGTGATGCCGATCGCGGCGATCCTGTCGGCTCCGCCCGCCTGTTCGATCATCGCGCGCGTGCAGGCGAGAGTCGCGGTCCAGATTTCGGCGGCGTCATGCTCGACCAGCCCCGGGCCGGGGTAATGCTGCTGGATTTCGCGCTGCGCGCTGCCGAGCGGCGTGCCGTCGGAGGCGAAAAGCATCGTGCGCGTCGACGTCGTGCCTTCGTCGATGACGATGATCTTTTTCGACATTCATCCCTCCGCTCGTAGTTTTTACGCGTCGCCCCCGCGAAGGCGGGGGCCGCTGTCGGCGTCGAGAAGCGTTGCGCGCGCATGCCAGCGGCCCTCGCCTTCGCGGGGGCGACAATGATCTTGGAGAAAGAACGCCCTTTCGACAAGATCATGGCGGCGGCGAATAGGTACGCACGCAATTATCTTGCAATAACGCGCAACCCGTGCCATATATTGTGCAGCGCAGCATGGCGGACCACTCCGCCGCAACACCCGGCAGCGTGATTTTCCCGCCCGTTTCAGGCGCGGGACGAGCCGGACCAGCGCTTTGTCCCCAGAGGCACCCTTTCACGCGGGTCGTTTCGAGCCCGCGGCCCGTGCGCCGTCCGTTCGATGCGAACGGATGCGCCTGCGCGTCGCCCATAGTGAGTATTTTATGACGACTTTCAATGACTTTGGCCTGCACGCCGACATCAATCGCGCGCTTGCCGCCAAGGATTATACCGTCCCGACCCCGATCCAGATGCAGGCGATCCCGCCGCTGATGAAGGGCCGCGACCTGTGCGGTATCGCGCAGACCGGCACCGGCAAGACGGCGGGCTTTTCGCTGCCGTCGATCCACCACCTGCTGACCTATCCGCACCGCCCGACCCCGCGCGGCTGCCGGATGCTCGTGCTCGCACCGACGCGCGAGCTGGCGGCGCAGATCGCGCAGAGCTGCCGTGACTATGGCCGCTTTACCAAGCTCAGCGTCACGACCGTGTTCGGCGGCGTGCCGATCAACAAGCAGATCCGCGACCTGTCGGGCGGCGTCGATATCCTCGTTGCCACGCCCGGCCGCCTGCTCGACCTGATCGACCAGCGCGCGCTGCGCCTCGACGATGTCGAAATCTTCGTGCTCGACGAAGCCGACCAGATGATGGACATGGGCTTTATCCATTCGCTGCGCCGCATCGCCAAGCTGCTGCCGTCGCGCCGCCAGAACCTGTTCTTCTCGGCGACGATGCCCAAGGAAATCGCCGGCCTTGCCGAACAGTTCCTCAACGATCCGGTCACCGTGTCGGTAACGCCACAGGCGACCACCGTCGAAAAGATCCGCCAGTTTGCGACCTTCGTCGAACAGAAGGAAAAGCAGGCGCTGCTCCATGCCGTCGTCGCCAGCGAAGACATCGACCGCGCGCTGATCTTCACCCGCACCAAGCATGGCGCCGACCGCGTCGTGCGCCACCTTGCGGGCGCGAAGATCAAGGCGATGGCGATCCACGGCAACAAGAGCCAGTCGCAGCGCACCCACGCGCTGCAGGCGTTCCGTTCGGGCGAGATCAAGCTCCTCGTCGCGACCGACATCGCCGCGCGCGGCATCGACGTGTCGGGCGTGTCGCACGTCATCAACTTCGAGATTCCGAACGTGCCCGAACAATATGTCCACCGCATCGGCCGCACCGCGCGCGCCGGCGCCGAGGGCAAGGCGATCAGCTTCATCGCGCCCGACGAGCGGCCGTACATGAAGGACATCGAACGCGTGACGCGCAGCAAGTCCGAGCCGATGCCGCTGCCCGAGAATTTCAACGAGATGGTGCGCAATCTGCCCAAGCCCGTCGCGCCGCCGCGCGACACCGGCAGCCAGGGCCGCAATCCGCAGCGCCAGCGCGACGATGCCCATCGCGGCAAGCCGCAAGGCGAACGGGGCCCGCGCCGCGAGGGTGCAGCCGGCGAAGGGGCCGAAGGCCAGCGCAAGCGCCGCTTCCGCCCGCGCAACAAAAGCGTCGGCGCGCACAAGAGCGCGGTGAAGCGCGTCGGTTGATCTCTAAACCCTCGTCATTGCGAGGAGCGTAGCGACGCGGCAATCCCCAGCTGTCGGCAATATTGTACGATAGCTGGAGATTGCTTCGCTTCGCTCGCAATGACGGATGGATGCCATTGACGCCAAGCCGACACCCGCTAGACCTTCGCACAACGATAAGAACGAAGGGGCAGCGGATGCCGGACGCCGGGGCAACATCACCCACCGACAGCGGGCAGAGCGAACGCAAGGTCATCCTGGCGTCGTCGCTCGGCACCGTCTTCGAATGGTATGATTTCTACCTCTACGGCCTGCTCGCGACGATCATCTCGGCGCAATTCTTTTCGGGGGTCAACGAGACCACCGGCTTCATCTTCGCGCTCGCGGCCTTCGCCGCGGGCTTTGCCGTCAGGCCCTTCGGCGCGCTCGTGTTCGGGCGGATCGGCGATCTTGTCGGACGCAAGAATACCTTCCTTGTGACCATGGGCCTGATGGGCCTGTCGACCTTTCTTGTCGGCGTGCTGCCGAGCTATGCGTCGATCGGCACCGCGGCGCCCGCGCTGCTCGTCGCGCTGCGCCTGCTGCAAGGGCTCGCGCTCGGCGGCGAATATGGCGGCGCGGCCACATATGTCGCCGAGCATGCGCCCGAGGGAAAGCGCGGCCTCTTCACCAGCTTCATCCAGACCACCGCGACGCTCGGCCTGTTCGCGGCGCTGCTCGTCGTCATCTCGACGCGCTCGGCGCTTGGCGAGGAGGCGTTTTCCGCATGGGGCTGGCGCATTCCGTTCCTGATCTCGATCGTCCTGCTCGGCGTCTCACTCTGGATCCGCCTCCAGCTCGAGGAAAGCCCGGTCTTCAAGCAGATGAAGGCAGAGGGCACGACGTCGAAAGCCCCGCTGACCGAGGCGTTCGGCCGCTGGGCGAACCTCAAATGGGTGATCGTGGCGCTGTTCGGTGCGGTCGCGGGGCAGGCTGTGGTCTGGTATTCGGGGCAATTCTATGCGCTCTTCTTTCTCGAAAAGACGCTGAAGGTCGATGGCGCGACCGCGAACATCCTGATCGCCGTCGCGCTCGCGCTCGGCACGCCTTTCTTCATTCTCTTCGGCTGGCTCAGCGACCGGATCGGGCGCAAGCCGATCATCCTCGCGGGCTGCGCGCTGGCAGCACTTACCTATTTCCCCGCCTTCCAGCTGCTCACCAGCGCGGCCAATCCGGCAATGGCAAAGGCGCAGGCGAATGCCGCGGTGACGGTGGTCGCCGACCCCGGCTCGTGCGCGTTCCAGTTCGATCCCGTCGGCAAGAACAAGTTTGAAAGCACCGGCTGCGACATCGTCAAATCGGCGCTCGCCAAGGCGGGGGTCAGCTATTCCAGCGTCACCCGCAAGCGGATCACGGGCGAGGGCGCCGATGTGTGGGTCGGCAAGAAAGTGCTGATCGCGCCCGATCCCTGGCGCCTGGCCGAGGAAGACCGCGCGGCGTCGGCGGACACTATCCGTAAGGCGCTCGCCGCGGCGACGGCCGCCGCCGGTTATCCGGTGAAGGCCGACCCGGCCGCGATCAACAAGCCGCTCGTCGTCGCGGTCCTCTTCTATCTCGTGCTGCTCGTTACCATGGTTTACGGCCCGATCGCCGCGTTGCTCGTCGAGCTGTTCCCCAGCCGCATCCGCTACACCGCGATGTCGCTGCCTTATCATATCGGCAACGGCTGGTTCGGCGGCTTCCTGCCGACGACCGCCTTTGCGATGGTCGCGGCAACCGGGAACATCTATTACGGCCTCTGGTACCCGGTCGTGATCGCAGTGATCACGGTCATCGTCGGCCTGTTGTTCCTGCCTGAAACATTCCGCCGGCCGATCCACTCGTAGGATAGATTGACGGCGCGATCCGGCAGGCTAGGTTCCTGACCCTGGTTTCTGCTGGCTGGGAGGGGGCGTGATGCAGACGATCGACGATGATGAATTCGAACCGTCGCCGCCGCGGCGGCCGCTGCTTCGCCGCAAGCGGGTCCTGATCCCGCTCGGAACCGTCGTCGCGATCATCATCGCCTTCCTGTTGCTCCGCACACCCGACACCGACCGCGCCGAAATGATCGCCAAATATGGCGGCCCGAACGCCGCGTTCGTGGCGGGACCGGCGGGCCAGCGCATCCATTATCGCGACCAGGGAAAACAGGGCGGGCCGCCGATCGTGCTGATCCACGGCGCCAACAGCAGCCTGCATACGTGGGAGCCGCTGGTGAAGCGGCTGGGCGCCGACTATCGCATCGTCACGCTCGACCTGCCCGGGCACGGGCTGACCGGCGCGCCGCCCGACACCGATTATTCGGCCGAAGGCATGATGGCTGCGGTCGATGTCGTCGCGGCCAAGCTCGGGCTCGACCATTTCGTCGTCGGCGGCAATTCGATGGGCGGCTGGGTCGCATGGCGCTACGCGCTTGCGCGTCCGGCGCAGGTCGACGCGCTGTTGCTGATCGACGCGGCGGGTATGCCGCTGCGCAAGGGCGAGAAGGCGCCCGAATCGAACGTCGGCTTCCGCGTCCTGCAATATCCGTTCGGCCGCTGGCTCGCGACGAAGATCACGCCGCGCATGCTGGTCGAGGAATCGCTGCGCGGTTCGGTCGAAAACCAGGCGATCGTCGATGATGCGATGATCGACCGTTATTGGGAGTTGCTGCGCTTTCCGGGCAACCGCGACGCGACGGTGATGCGCGCGAAGATGAACCGCGAACCCGCGATGGCGGCGCGCGTGGGCGAGATCAAGGTGCCGACGCTGATCCTGTTCGGCGACAAGGACCGGCTGATCAACCCGACCGCCGCGCAGACCTTTCACGAGCGGATTGCGGAGTCCGAAGTCGTGATCGAGCCCGGCATCGGCCATCTGCCGATGGAAGAAGCGCCCGACGAAACCGCCGCGGCGATTGCCGATTTCCTCAAGCGGCGGCTTGTGCCGCGTCCGGCGAGTCCAGAAACGCGCTGATCCGGACGGAAATGTCCGCGGCGTGCGTGAAGGGGAACAGGTGCGATCCCGGCACGACTTCGAGCACCGCGCCGTCGACCAGATCGGCGATCGCTTGCCCGTGGCATGCGGGAACGACCCCGTCGCGCTCGCCCATCAGGATCAGTACGGGGATGGCTTTCAGATGCGGCAGCATCGCTGCGCTGGTCCAGCCTGCCATCGCCATCGTCTGATAGGCAAGGCCGAGCGGCGTCGCGGTCGGCAGCTTCATACCGCTCGCCAGCATGTCGTCGTCGAGCAGCGCCGCCCAGCCGATGCCCGGCGCGGTGACCGTCGGCGTCGTCGCCATCAGGACCAGGCGGCGCACGCGGCCCGGGAACTGGATCGCAATCTGCTGCGCCATCGCGCCGCCCCAGCTGAAACCGGCGAGGTCGATCTGTTTCTGTCCGAAGCGGTCGGCGATCTCCATCACCACCGCCGCCATCGTCGGCGCACCATAAGGCAACAGCGCGTCGGGCGACGCCCCAACGCCCGGCATGTCGAGCGTCCAGACCTCGCGGCCGTGTATCTGCGCCAGCAGCGGCGCCGCGGCGGCGATGTCGGCGCCGATTCCGTTGAGGAACAGCAGCGGCGTTCCACCGGCGCCTTCGCGCCAGCGCGCGACGCGCAGCGTCAGGCCATAGATATGTTCGGTGGTGAGGGTCGGGTTCCCGCTGATCCTGCTCATCGCCAGCGCCTTGGCACAGGTTGGTGACGGGCGAAAGTCTGCTGACCGCCAATCGTCATCCCGGCGAACGCGGGGATATCAACCTAACGGCAGACCGCACCGGCGAGATCCCGGCCTTCGCCTGGATGACCGATTACTCAGGTCGCCTGCTTCGCTGCCTCGGCGGCGGCCTGTTCGTACCGCAGGCAGTCGAAAATCTTGGCGCCCGCAAGGAAGACCGAGCCGCTGCACGCGAGCAGCAACAGCTTGCCGCCGATGCCGGGATAATGGTCGAGATACGCCATCCCGCGCGCCATCGCGCCGACACCGAGCGCATAAATGATGAGGCAAGCCTCGAACTTGGTCTTGATGACGAACAGGCGTCCGATTTTTTTCAGCATCACCATAACCCAAGCAAGCGGCGTGCCAGTGGCGCAAATCGGGGATTCGGCGCCGCGGGCTTATGGTAAACTGTAAGTTAATTCGACACAGGATGGCAAGAAGAGCTTGTGGCGGGGCGGCTCCGGGTTGGGGAGCGGGCGCTTACAGCAACTGCGGTCATCCCGGGCTCGATCCGGGGTGGTGATGGTGAGATTCCCCCCTCCCGCCTGCGGGAGGGGAGAAGAAGGCGGCTACCGGCCGCCTCCAGATTTACAGCAACTCGCCCAGATCCAACGCTTCCAACAACGCGGCGCGGGCGCGCTGCACATCGCGGACGAGTGGGGAAGAGGCAAGGTCGCCGGGCGCGATCGCTTCGGGCCAATGTGCCGCGACGACCTCTGAAATCCGGTCGAGTGTCGCCGGATCGGCCATGAAACGCGGATCGACGGTCGCCGGTTCCGCGACGACGCGCAAGCGCAGGCACGCGGGACCGCCGCCGTTCGCCATCGACTGCCGGACATCGACCGGCAGCAGTTTCCGGATCGGCCCGTTGCCTGCGACATGATCCTCCAGCCAGCGCCACACGGGCTCGATCGCGCGCGCTTCGGTCGGCAGCACCAGCCCCATGCCTGTCCCGAGCCCGGTCGAAGCGCCGCCTTCACCCGGCAAGCTGACGAGCTGCGCGTTGAACAGATAGGATTTGATCGCCTCGGGCAGGCTCACCGCGCTTGAGGGCACTTCGACGATCTCGACCTCCGGAAAGGCGGCGCGGATTTGCGCATGGGCGTCTTCGCGATCCTCGAACGCCGTCTCGTGCGTGAAGAGCACGCGCTCGTTCGCGACCGCGACGACATCGTTGTGAAAGGCGCCGCCCTGAATCGCGGTGTCCGATTGGCGGATGAACAGCGTGCGCGCCGGATCGAGCCCGTGCTTGCGCGCGATCGCTTTCGACGCGTCGAGATGCTGGCGCGCCGGGAAGCGGCCGCCACCGACGCCATAGACAAAAATCTCGACCCCCGGCGACCCATGCCCGTCGCAGAGCCGCATATGGTTTGCCGCACCTTCGTCGCCAAAGGGGGCAGGGACGGGGCTGTGCACCGCGAACGCGGGATCCGCGAACGCGACGCGCAGCTGTGCGAGCGTGCCCGGCCACTCGTGGCTGCGGTGCGGCATGGTGACCAGGTTCGCGACGGTCAGATGGCATCTGCCGTCGCCGCTGTCGGGCGCGGGCGAAACCGTTGCCGCGTTGGCGGCCCACATCGACGATGCCGACCAGGCCTGCGCACGCAGATGTGTCTCGGCGCGATCGAGCGAGGTGCCGAGCGTTTCGAGCCAGGGCACGTCGGGCCGGTCGAGCGGCATGAAAAAGCCCTGGGCCAGGCCCAGCGCAATATTGTGCCGCATCTTGTCGATGCCCTGCAGCGCCGCGGCGCGCGGCTGCGACACGTCGCCCGCGTTGCTTGCCGACGCGATATTGCCGCGGCTGAGCCCCGCATAATTATGGCTGGGGCCGATGATTCCGTCGAAGTTGATTTCGGTGAGCATGGCCTAACGCCCGATCCAGCTGATCTGATCGCCCGCGCCAATGTTCAGAATTCGTGCGGTATCGGAGTCGATGGCCCCGCCAGCCCCGATCTTCCCGAAACAGCACCGGAAATCGCCCAGGCGACCGGTTGCGATCAGCGCATCCTCGCCGCCGTCGGCGATGCCCGTCACCTCGACATGCTTCGCGTCGCGGATGCTGGCAACCTGATCGGTGCGCGCAGTCATCGTCGGGCCGCCGTCGAAGATGTCGACATAGTTTTCGAACGCAAAGCCTTCATTCTCCAGCATCCGCATCGCGGCGCGTCCGGTGGGATGCGGGACGCCGATCACGCTGCGCGCATGGTCGCTCAGCATCGCGATATAGACCGGATGCTTGGGCATCAGGTCGGCGATGAACTGGTTGCCATGGACGGCATTGAACTGGTCAGCTTCCTGGAAATTCATCCCGAAGAATTTGCCCGCGACCCCGTCCCAGAATGGCGATCCGCCTGCTTCGTCGATCACGCCGCGCAGTTCGGCCAAGATGCGGTCGCCGAAGCGTGGGCGGTGGCGCGCGATGAACAGATAGCGCGACCGCGCGAGGAGCAAGCCGAGCCCGCCGGCGCGTGCCGCGGGATGCAGGAAAAGCCCACCGACCTCGCTCGACCCGTTGAGGTCGTTGCTCAGCATCAGCACCTGCGCGTGAAAGGTCCGGCCGAGCTGCTCGCTGTGCTTGCTGTCGGTGCCGATGCGGTACGAATAGAAGGGCCAGCGCTGGCCGACCTGGCCAAAGATCTGACAGGTGCCGCGCACTTCGCCGCTGTCGAGATCCTCGAGCACCATCAGATAGAGTTCGTCGGCGGGATATTCCTTTTCGGAGTCAAAGCCCGCCTGCGCGCGTTCCAGCTTGCTGCGCAGCGCCTTCTTGTCAGGGGGCAGGTTGGTGAAGCCGCCGCCGGTCAGCTTCGCCATCTCGTAAATGCTCTGCAAATCGCCCGGCTTTGCCGCCCGGATCACATAATTCACACTATCCCCCGTTCCGCTATTCTTGTCATGGTCAGCGCCGACAGCTGCGCCCGTTCGGCCAGGCTGTCGACGATCAGAAATTCGTCCGACGAGTGGATCGCGCCGCCGCGCGGGCCCATCGTGTCGACGACCGGCACGCCGCATGACGCGATATTGTTGCCGTCGCACACGCCGCCGGTGGCGTTCCAGCTGATCGGCGGCAGGTCCAGGTCGGCGCCGCAGTCGCGCACCAGCTCGAACAGCCGGGTCGCCGCGGCATCGAGCGGCTTGGGCGGCCGGTTGAACCCGCCATAGAGATGGCAATGCACATCATGCTCGCGCGATACCGCCGCGATCGCATCGCGCAGCGCCGCTTCGGCGGCGGCCATCGCGTCGGGGGTCGACGGGCGCATGTTGACGCGCAGGATCGCCTGATCGGGAACGACATTGTTCGGGCCGCCGCCATCGATCTTTGCCGGATTGACCTTGAGTTCGGCGGACTTCAGCGCGTTGAGGCGCAGCGCCAGGTCGGCGGCGGCGATCAGCGCGTTGCGGCCATCCTCGGGATTGCGCCCGGCGTGCGCCGAGCGGCCGTGAATGAGCACCGAAAAATTGCCGCTGCCCGGCCGCGCGCCCGCCAGCGTGCCATCGGGCAGCGCGGGTTCATAGGTCAGCGCGGCGGTCTTGCCCTTCGCCAGCTCGGCGATCAGCGCTGCCGAGGCGTGGCTGCCCGTTTCCTCGTCGCTGTTGATCATCACGTCATAACCGACGCGGCTGGCCAGCGGCGATGCTTCGAGCGCGTTCAGCGCCGCGAGGATCACCGAAATCCCCGCCTTCATGTCGGCGGTGCCGGGGCCGTTGAGCACGCCGGGTTCGAGCCATCGGAGCGACTGGAACGGATGATCGGCGGCGAACACGGTGTCCATATGCCCGGTCAGCAGCAACTGGACCGGCGCCTCGGGCCGCACCCGAAGGTGCAGATGGTCGCCGCGCTGCGCCGTCTGCACATGGCCTGCGGCATCGACGCTTTCGACCGGATCGGGCGCGACAAGGCGAATGGTGCCGGGCAGCGCGGCGAACGCATCGGCGAGCTGGCCCGCGACGGTCTTCAGCCCCGCCAGATTGCCGGTGCCGCTGTTCACCGCCGCCCATTGCTCGACCTGTGCGAGCATCGGCGCGTCGGCCGCGCGTTCGAGGGTCGCCTGGTCGGTTGCGGAAAGGGTGGTCATCGCATGGCTATAGCCAGCCGGAAGGGGCTTTGCGACCCCTTCTCATCGCCGGTCAAAGGGTGCGCGCGAACCAGATGATGTGCCGCGGCCCTTTGCCGTTGCTGCGCGCCCGCACGACGACTTCTTCGACCGCGAAACCCGATTCCTTCAGGCGGCGCGAAAATTTGGCATCGGGCGCGGCCGACCAGATCGCCAATATGCCGCCGGGCCGGAGCGCGGCTTTCGCGCGCGCAAGCCCGCCCATCGAATATAGGCGGTCGTTGCCGATGCGCGTCAGCCCGTCGGGGCCATTGTCGACGTCGAGCAGGATCGCGTCGTAAAGCCGCGCCGCGCCGCCGATCACGCCCGAGACATCGGTCAGCAACAGCTCGACCCGCGGATCGTCGAGGCAGCCGGCGGTCAGCTCGGCCATCGGTCCGCGCGCCCAGTCGATAATCTCGGGCACCAGCTCGGCCACGGTGACGCGCGCGTCGGGGCCGAGCCGTGCCAGCGCCGCGCGCAGGGTAAAGCCCATGCCGTAGCCGCCGACCAGCAGGTGCGGGCCTCCGCCCTTGTCGGCGCCGTCGCGCAACCGGTCGCAGCTCATGTCGGCGAGCGCCTCTTCGGACCCGCTCATCCGCGTGCTCATCAGGTCGTTGCCGTCGAGCGCGATCGTGAAATCCCTGCCTCGCCGGTACAGGTAGAGCGCTTCGCCGCCGGGAACGGGAGCGGTGCCGAGATGTTCGCGCGGTATCATGCGCGAGCCTATAAAGGCGCCGCGCGGCTTTTGCACCCCCGCCGGATCAGATCAGCCCGTCGACCTTCCAGATCGCGAGCAGCCCCGTGCCGACGATCACGTCGATCACGACGCACCAGGGCACATACCATTGCGGGATGGCGACGAGTCCCAGCTTCGACCGGTTGTGGTGCGCGAAATCCCACAGCGCATGACCGAAATAGGCGAGCGGCAGCACGATCGGCCAGAGCAGAAGCCCGAGCAGCCCCGCGACCGCAAAGGCGCCGGTGATGTTGAACTCGACCATCTGGTCTCGCGGCGATCCGTTCATCACGGCAAAGCCGAAATAGACGCCGGCGATCAGTCCGATCAGCACCGCGGCAAAGCCGAGCGACGCCTGCGGTGACAGAAAGGCGTGCGGCGCCAGCGACGCTATGCCGACGCCGATGCCGGTCAGCACCGGCTGTCTTGCAAACAGCGACGGCGCGTGGCTGTGATGAAGTTGGTCGACCATGGCGTGTTCCCTCCCCGGACAAGCTGGCCCCCGCATTGTGCCATGAATCGGCCCGAATGCGAAGCGTTTGGGGGCATTGCCAACCCGTTGCAATCGCGGCATAGGGCGGCGGCCCTTTCCTCCCCGGGTCCAATCGCGCGCTTCGCGCTGACCAAAGGGTGCTTGAATGACTGATTTCCTCGACCGCAACGGCCTGTCCGTCGATTCGCGTCTGGTCGATTTCATCGAGGCAAAGGCGCTGCCCGGCACCGGGCTCGACGCCGGAAAATTCTGGAGCGATTTCGCGGACCTGCTGGGCAAGTTCGCGCCCGAGAACGCGGCGCTGCTGGCGAAGCGCGATGATCTGCAGGCGCAGATCGACGCCTGGCACCAGAGCCGCCAGGGACAGGCCCATGATGCCGCCGCCTATCAGGCGTTCCTGCGCGCGATCGGCTATCTGGTCCCCGAACCGGCGCCGTTTCAGGTCGGCACCGCGAATGTCGACCCGGAGATTGCGACGATGGCGGGGCCGCAGCTGGTGGTGCCCGCGCTCAACGCGCGCTTTGCCCTGAACGCTGCCAATGCGCGCTGGGGCAGCCTTTACGACGCCTTCTATGGCACCGACGCGCTCGACGCGCCGCCCGCAAAGTCGGGCGGTTATGATGCCGCGCGCGGCGCCGCGGTGATAGCGCGCGCCAAGGCGTTCCTCGACGACGCCGTGCCGCTCGCATCGGGACGCTGGGCCGATTGGCAGGGCGGACAACTGACCCTTGCCGATCCCGCACAATGGGCTGGCAGCAAGCCCGGCGGCATCCTGCTGGTGCATAATGGTCTGCACATCGAAGTGGTGATCGACGCCGACAGCGCGATCGGCCGGACCGACCCTGCCGGCATCGCCGACGTTCTGCTCGAGTCCGCGCTGACGACGATCATCGACCTCGAGGACAGCGTGGCCGCCGTCGATGGCGAGGACAAGACGCTGGGCTACACCAACTGGCTCGGGCTGATGCGCGGCGACCTCACCGAAAGCTTTGCCAAGGGCGGTGCGACGGTCACGCGCGCGATGGAGCCCGACCGCCCGTGGACCGCTCCCGACGGCAGCGCCTTCACGCTGCCCGGCCGCAGCGTGATGTTCGTGCGCAACGTCGGCCATCTGATGACCACGCCGATGATCAGGCTGCCGAACGGCACCGAGGCGCCCGAGGGCCTCTGCGATGCGGTGATCACCAGCCTTTGCTCGCTCCACGACCTCCAGGGTCTGAGCACCCTCCGCAACAGTCGCGCGGGCAGCATCTATATCGTCAAGCCGAAGCAGCATGGTGCCGAGGAATGCGGCTTCACCGACCGCCTGTTCGACGCGGTCGAAGATATGCTCGGTCTTGCGCGCCACACGATGAAGGTCGGCGTGATGGACGAGGAACGCCGGACCAGCGCCAACCTCGCCGCCTGCATCCACGCGGTGAAGGACCGCATCGTCTTCATCAACACCGGCTTCCTCGACCGCACCGGCGACGAGATCCACACCAGCATGCGCGCGGGGCCGATGATCCCGAAGGGCGAGATGAAAGCGAGCGACTGGATCGCTTCCTACGAGGATCGCAACGTCCGCATCGGTCTCGCCTGCGGGCTCAGCGGCAAGGCTCAGATCGGCAAGGGCATGTGGGCGATGCCCGACCTGATGAAGGCGATGCTCGACGCCAAGGTCGGCCATCCGAAATCGGGCGCCAACACCGCCTGGGTGCCGTCGCCGACCGCCGCGACGCTCCACGCGCTGCACTATCACCAGATCGATGTGTTCGCCCGCCAGCGCGAGATCGCCGGCGAGGCAGTGCCGTCGCTCGATCGGCTGCTCGACATTCCCGTCGCCACTGGCCGCAACTGGAGCGAGGCCGAGATCACGCGCGAGCTCGACAATAATTGCCAGGGCATCCTCGGCTATGTCGTGCGCTGGATCGATCAGGGCGTCGGCTGTTCGAAGGTTCCCGACATCGACGACGTCGGCCTGATGGAAGACCGCGCGACGCTGCGCATCGCCAGCCAAGCGCTCGCCAACTGGCTGCTTCACGGCGTCTGTACCGAGGCGCAGGTCGACGCCGCACTGACGCGCATGGCGGCAAAGGTCGACGGGCAAAACGCGGGTGATCCGCTCTATGAAAAGCTCACGCCCGACGGCATCGCGTACCAGGCGGCCCGCGCGCTGATCTTCGAGGGCGTGACGCAGCCGTCGGGCTATACCGAACCGCTGCTCCACAAATACCGGCAGGCGAAAAAGGCGGCGGCCTGAACTGGCGTTCGCTTGGGCCGCGAGTTATGACCATGCCCACGGGGTCGATCTGGGGGGATGTCATGCTTCGCACTGTTGTTCGTATATCGGTCTCCGTCGCGGTTTTGCTTGGCGCCGCGACGGCCATGCCCGCCGCGGCGCAGGACAGCACGCCGTCGAGCGGCGTCTTCAAGACCGGGCAGCAGGTCTATGATCTGTGTACGTCGAAATCCGCGAGCGAGCTCGATACGTGCGACACGTTCATCATGGCCGCGCACGACATGATCAAACTCTATGGCGACACCAAAATGGCCGAGGGTAATATCTGCCTGCCGACGGGAACCACGGTGCTCGAGGTGCGGGGCGCTGTCCTCGACTATTGGCGCGGCAAAAAGGGCGGGCTCAAATTTTCGGCGGTCAGCTCGATCCGCAACGCGCTGTTCCAGAAATATACCTGCTGATAATTCACTCGCGCGACGCAGCGCTGAATGAGAGGTCGGACCATGGGTGCTGAAACAAGTTCAGCATGACGTCATTTGATATCCGCCCCTTGCCCCAGACCGTTCGATCCGGGCTGCGTCCAGCACGACAAACCGCTGTCCTACAATATCTTGTCACGCTACGTTGGCGCGTTGCGGGGGCGTTCGCATCGGCGTTCTTGCTTAAAGTCTCAAAAGCCACATTTTCGAACCGTCTGTGCGGGGCTTTTGTGGCTTTAGATGTCGGATGGCGTGGTGAAAGGGGATTTCGCCACGGGGATTCCGGGTGAAGTTGTGCAGTTTTCCGCGCCGTTCCCGCCGGCGGGGATAAAGGGGGGAAGGGCGATGACCGCGCCGTTCAATTTCGGGCAGCTCAAATTTCTGAAAGCGCTGACCGAGGCGTTGTTCCATGGCGCGCCGATGGCGATCACGCCCGATCAGGTTGTCGCCAATGTCACCGAGCTGTTCGCGAAAGTCGGCGGAACCAAGCTTGACGAGATCCGCCTGTCGCTGACCGCAACCGAGATCGTGCTGGGGCCGATGTTCGCGCTCGCCGATGTCGACGACCGCGCGGCGCGGATCAAGGCGCGGCTGCAGAACAGCCAGCTCGACCTGTTTCAGGACATGGCGCGGCTGCGCGGCATCATTTACGGCTGTTATTACGGCCATTGGCGGCCGGGGCTCGAACCCGGCGACCAGGATGCCAATGCCGCCAATCCCGTGCATCGACAGATCGACTTCACGCTTCCCAAGCATCGCGTTCGCGGCGCGGGCGAAGTCCCGATCGATCGTATCGACGGGCGCGAGATCGACGATGCCCATATCCTCGACGCATCGACGCTTCAGGACGACTATGACGTCATCGTCATCGGCTCGGGCGCCGGCGGTGCGGTCGCGGCCTATAACGTCGCGGCGCGCGGCTATAAGGTGCTGATCGTCGAGGCGGGGCCTTTCTATCCTTCGCCCAGGATCAACCATCACGAACTCGACATGGTCGCGAACCTGTTCAAGCATGGCGCGCTGCAAACCTCGACCAACCGCGATTTCGTGGTGTTTCAGGGGCGCTGCGTCGGCGGATCGTCGACGATCAACAACGGCATTTGCCTGCGGGTGAACGAGGCGGGGCGGACGCATCCCGACGCCGTCGACGTGCTGGCAAAGTGGAACAGCGTCGGTGCACCGATCGACGCCGCCGATTTCCACAAGAGTTACGACGCGATCCAGCAGCGGCTGGGCATCGCCAAGATCGAACCGCGCAGCGGGCGGCACAATGGGCCGCACCTCATCAACGGCTGGCAAAGCTATGCCGCGACCTCGACCGAGCCGAAAGACCAGCGTGCGATTGCCGACTGGTTCGCCAAGAATTTCGGGCCGCCGAACACGCCGACCGCCTGCGCCTATTGCGGCTATTGCAACGCGGGCTGTGCCTATGGCCGGCGGATGGGGATGGCGCAGACCTATCTGCCCGATGCGTGCCGCGATTTCGGCGCGCGCATCCTCCCCGGCACCAAGGCCGACCGCATCGTCTGGCAGACCGCCCATGACGGGCGGCGCGAGGCCGAAGCCGTAAAGCTGATCCTGCCCGACGGCTCCCGGGCGCTCGTCCGCGTGCGCGTCGGAGTGATCGTTGCGGGCGGCACGATCGCGTCGTCAAAACTGCTCGACCGCAGCGATATCGAAGGCACCGGCTATCAGGTCTCGCTCAACATCGCCTCGCCCGTCGTCGCGCTGATGCCGCCGGGAGTCGGCGGCAATGCGTGGGACGAGGATCAGATGGCCAGCTATGTCGACTGCGGCGACTTCCTGCTCGAAAGCCATTTCCAGCCGCCGATGGCGATGGCCTCGCTGATGCCCGGCTGGTTCGCCGATCATGCGGAGCGGATGAAGAATTTCGGCCGTGTGCATTCGGCGGGCATTCTCTTCCCGGCCGATCGGCGCGGGCGGGTGAAGGACGGCAAGCTCGAATTCAGCCTCGATACCGACGACGATCTGCCCGTGCTGCGGCGCGCGATGGCGACGCTGACCAAGGTCCATTTCGCGGCGGGCGCGCTCGAATGCTATCCGGCGCTCACCAGGGGGCAGACGATCACCCCCGGCATCGATATCGACGCCTTCTTCGAGGATGCGATTGCCGAGGCCGACGACGTCACGCTGTCGAGCAGCCACCCGCACGGCGGCAATGCGATCAACGAAGACCCGCAATATGGCGTCGTCGATGCCGACTGCCGTGTTCATGGGACGACCAACGTTCTGGTCACCGACGCGAGCGTCTTTCCCACCTGCATCCGCGTCAACGCGCAATGGACCACGATGGCGATGGCGCATTATGCGACCGCGCGGAGCGATCCGTTCGGATGACGGCTACCCAACTCCGTTCGTGCTGAGCTTGTCGAAGCATCGTCCTCACCTTTTCGAAGGAAGGGACGGCCCTTCGACAAGCTCGAGGCAAACGGTTAAGGGGGCGCCCACAATGACCACCGTCGCCGCCCTCTATCGCTTCGCCGCCTTTGACGACCCCGCCGCGCTGCGCCAGCCGCTGATCGACCTGTGCACCGCGCAGGGCGTGAAGGGCACGCTTCTGCTCGCCCGCGAAGGCATCAATGGCACGGTCGCCGGGACCGAGGCCGGCATTGCCGCCGTGCTAGCCCACATCCGCGCGCTTCCCGATTGCGCCGATCTCGACGTCAAATATTCGGTCGCGGCGGCGATGCCGTTCCAGCGGCTGAAGGTGCGGTTGAAGAGGGAAATCGTGACGATGAAGGTGCCCGGGATCGACCCGGCGCGCGACGCGGCACCCTATGTCGACCCCGCCGACTGGAACGCCCTCGTCGACGATCCGGACACCGTGCTGATCGACACGCGCAACGGATTCGAGGTCGGTTATGGCAGCTTTGACGGCGCGCTGAATCCGGAAACGAAAAGCTTCGGCGATTTTCCCGGCTGGTGGCGCGACCATGCCGATGAGTTCGCGGGCAAGCGCATCGCCATGTTCTGCACCGGCGGCATCCGCTGCGAGAAGTCGACCGCATTCCTGCGCAGCGAAGGCGTCGACGATGTCGTGCATCTGAAGGGCGGCATTCTCGCCTATCTCGAACAGGTGCCGCAAACGCAGAGCCGCTGGCACGGCAGCTGCTTCGTCTTCGACGAACGCGTGAGCGTCGGGCACGGGTTGGTCGAGGTCGGCGAGAAGGACTAGCCCTTCCATCCACCCCATCTCGTCATCCCGGACTTGATCCGGGATCCATTCCTCCGGCGCTGCGTGATTGGACCCCGGATCAAGTCCGGGGTGACGATGAAGACACTCCCGTCCGAAAGTCACCCCACCGTCAGCGTATAGGTCACCTTATAATCGCTCGCGTCGCCGTTCAGCGTCTTCGTGAACGTCCCGGGCACCGCGCCGATATCGACCGTGCCGATATTGTCGCTGCCGCCGATGTCGTCGAATTCGCGAAGCTGGAAACTCACCGGCTGCTCGAACGCGAAATTCTGGTCGACCACCCAGCTTTCGCCGCGCTTGATCGAAAAGATCTCGCGCGATCCTTCGGGGAAACGCTCGCCGGTGTTGAAGCGGAGGAAGAGCTGGTCGGGCAGGCCGAGACCCAGCCGGCCCGTCAGCTTCACCGCCTCGACGCGGACGTTCGAAAGCATATATTTCTTCGTCGTCGGCGCCGCGGCCATCACGGCCGGCTTGGCGGCCACCGGCAGGGCTTTCGGATTCTTCGTCAGCCGCGCCACGCTGTCACCGGCGAGCGCCGCATATTTGCCTTTCGGAAATTCAGCCAGATAGGCCTTGAACGCGCTGGCGCTGTTTTCGGCGACGGCGCCCTTCCACATCAGATCTTCGAGCGCTGCGCGGTTGCCGGTCCCGGCCTGCGCGGTGCGCGGGACCAGATAGACCGGCGTGCCGGTGATGCTCGCGCTGACGAACGGCCGCTGCTGGCCGCCGGTCGCTTGCAGCACATCGTCGCGGATCGCGCCGCCGAGCAATTGCACCGGCAGGTCGGGCTGCGGCAGCCGCTTGGCAAGCGACGTCGCAAAGGGCGAATTGCCGCCGGTGCCGTCGGCGGCGGTCTGCCCCGGCGCCGCGGCGAAGATGACGAGGACATCGTCGGCCTCGACCCCCGCGAGGCCGTTCACGACTGCGCGCGTCCCCGACCGCCACGAGCGGCCGAACGGATTGTTGCGGCATGAATCGAGGACGATCATCCGGATCTGCGCGCCCGACACCGCTTCCATCATCCGGTCGAGATTGATCGCTTCATAGGGCAGGTCGAGGTCGGACTTCAGCTGCGCGTCGGTCGGGATCAGCCAGTTCTTGCCCTGCGCCTCGATCCCGTGTCCGGCATAATAGACCATCGCGATCTCGGCGCCGTCGGCCTTGGCGCGGAAATCGCGCATCACCTTCTGGAAGTCGTTGACCGACAGGTCGGCGGCGATGGTGACATCGTCGAACCCCGCGCTCCGCGCCGACGCGGCGACGATCTTGATGTCGTTCGCGGGGTTGGTGAGGCGGCTGGTGTTCGCATAATTGCTGTTGCCGACGATCAGCGCGACCTTGCGCGCCTCGGCGCCTGTCGGCGCGAGCAGGAACAGGGCGGTCAGCAAGGCAAGCCAGAAGCGGGTCATCGCGCTATCCTTTCACGACGTTGCGGCGCGCGCCGCGCCATATTCGACCCAGCCGAACGGCCGGGGTGTCTTGGGCATATAGGCGGCACTCTGCCGCTCGACCGCAAATCCGGCCCTTTCATACGCATCGCCGATCGGGCGCGTTAGGTGGCAATTGCCGCCGATGCGCTTCCACACCGGCTCGATCCGCCGCTGCCATTTCGCGACCCCGGCATCGGGCGCCGCGCCATGTTCCAGGAACAGCGCCGTGCCGCCGGGTTTCAGCACGCGGCGGATTTCGGCGAGCACGGCTGCCTGGTCGGCGACCGAACAGAGGGTGAAGGTCGTGACGACGGTGTCGAAGCGCCCGCTCTCGAACGGCATCGCCTCGCCCACCCCGCCGCGGATGTCGGCGTCGATGCCATGCGCGGCCGCCGCCGCGCGGCTCATCGCCAGCAGTTCGGGCGAGGGGTCGAGCCCGGTGAAGCCCGTCACCCGGCCGCGATCATAGAATTCCATGTTGATGCCGCCGCCGCAGCCGAGTTCCAGAACGTCGCCGGCCGCGTGCGGTACGACCTTGCTGCGCGCCTTCATGATCTGCCCTTGCGAGCAGGCGCATTTGATCAGCCGCGGCACTCCATGACGTTCCCACCAGCTCGCCATTTGTCCAACTCCCCTTGGCGCGGAAGGTGACCCTTGCTAGCGCGGTTGGCAACACCCATCTGTGCTCTCCCGCACAGGATTCGCCACCGGACTCGAAAGACCGTCATGCCCGCCACGCACCATACTAAAATGCTCATTCTCGGCTCCGGCCCGGCCGGCCTGTCCGCCGCCATCTATGCCGCGCGCGCGGGGATGAAGCCGATTGTCGTGCAGGGGCTGCAACCGGGCGGCCAGTTGACGATCACGACCGACGTCGAAAATTATCCGGGCTTTGCCGAAGTCGTCCAGGGCCCGTGGCTGATGGAACAGATGACCGCGCAGGCGACGCATGTCGGGACGTCGATGATCTGGGACACGATTGTCGACGTCGACCTGTCGCAGCGCCCGTTCAAGCTGACCGGCGACGGCGGCGATATCTATCTGGCCGAAACGCTGGTGATCGCAACCGGCGCGCAGGCGAAATGGCTGGGCGTCGAGGGCGAGCAGGAACTCGGCGGCAAGGGCGTGTCGGCGTGCGCGACGTGCGACGGCTTCTTCTATCGCGGCAAGAAGGTCGTGGTGATCGGCGGCGGCAACACAGCGGTCGAGGAAGCGCTCTATCTCACCAACCACAGCGACGATGTGACGCTGATCCACCGCCGCGATCATCTTCGCGCCGAAAAGATCCTGCAGGACCGCCTGCATGCCAATCCCAAGATCAAGGTGCTGTGGAACAAGCGCGTCGAGCGCTTCGTCGCGGGCGCTGGCGTGTCGGGGCTCGTCGGCGTCGATCTGGTCGATACCGTCACCGGCGACGCGAGCCACGAGCCGACCGACGGCGGTTTCGTCGCCATCGGCCACAGCCCCTCGACCGAGCTGTTCAAGGGCAAGCTGCCGCTCGACGCCGACGGTTATCTGGAGGTCACGCCCGGCACGTCGCTGACCTCGATCCCCGGCGTGTTTGCCGCGGGCGACGTCACCGACAAGATCTATCGCCAGGCGGTCACCGCCGCGGGCATGGGCTGCATGGCCGCGCTCGACGCCGAACGCTTTTTGGCCGAGGCCGAATATCACGCGATGGTGGACGCATAAGCGGCGAGGCAGGTGATGGCGTCCGGAAGCGGCGGCTAGAATTGTGATCCCCGGCGAAAGCCGGGGCCCGGCGTGAAATTGCTGGCGACCGGAAAAAGCGGGATCCCGGATCAAGTCCGGGATGAGGAACGAGCTAGGACAGGCGTTCCAATATCCGCCCCGTCAACCACTCCGCGTCTTCCCCCGCAAAGCTGTGCGACGCGCTGTCGAGGCGTTCGACCGGTACGCCCGGCGGACGGCACTTCTCGACAAACGCCTGCGCGGTCCGATCGCCTGTCGCGAGCAGGATCGTCGCGGGGCGGGCGAGGCTCGTCAGGGCATGGTCGAGCTTTGCGGGCAAGCTCTCGGGCGCTGCGGGCGCCGATGAAGCCCCGATCGCCGACAGCCCGCGGACCAGTTTCCGCAGATCGACGTCGCCTCTGAACAGCCGAAGCAGGCTCTTCGGGTCCTTCATCCGCGACCAATAGCGCGCGCGGATCGCCGTCGCGGGGGGCAGCGCGGGCTCGTCGCTTTCGTCGCCGTCATCGTCATAGGTCCAGGGATTGGCAAGGATCAGCGCATCGAGGGCCAGCGGCTGGTGCAGCAGCAGCGCGCTCGCCGCATCACAATTGCCGAACGCGACGATCCGAGTAAGCTGCGGCGCGGCGCTGCGAAACGCCGCGATGGCGGCGGCAATATCGGGACCGCTGCCACGATAGCCGCCATTGCCACCCTCGCTGTCGCCGATCCCGCGACGGTCGAACCGGAACACCGGATGGCCTGCCGCCGCAACGCGCTGCGCGAGCGTCGCCATGCCGCGATGCGCCCCGCTTCGCACTTCGTTCCCGCCCGACACGATCAGCAGCCCCGTCGTCCCGGACCCCGCGTCGAGCGTCGCAGCAAGCGCCGCTCCATCGCAGGCAAAGCTCAGCTGATGCCGCATGTCGTGCCCCACGCGACTATGTCGGCGGCGATCGCCGCCGCCATGACGGCATCTTCACCGGGTTCGGCGCGCAGCCACAGCGGCGTTCCCGCGATGCCGTCGGCGCCCAGGCCGATGCTGCGCAGCGGCGCGACCGCTTGCGCTTCAGCGCTCCCGAGCTGGGCGACCATCGCCGGTGACAGGACGTTGCCGGCGAGCAGCAACGGCGCCGTCCTGGCCGCCTCCTGCAAGCTGTCGAGCGACGTATCGATTCCGGCCTCGCGGTCGGCGGTCGTGCGCGCCCGCATCATCGTGCGGAGCAGCGAGGCGCCGCTGACGGGGGCAAGGCGCCACCATGCGGCCGCCTCGGCGCGATGATCGATCAGCGCGCCGCCGCGAACCGACGCGACGATAACCGGGCCTTCGATACCGGCGGCGACCGCAGCAAACGCATCCTGCCAGCGTTCGAGATCGACCGCTTCCAGTGCGACGAGGCTTTCATTCTGTCCCGGCAAATCGGGCAGCACCGCCGCGAAGCCGCCCGCCGCCAGCGCGCGCATCGCCAGCGCCAGCGTCCGGCGCAACCGGTTCGCTTCGTCGAACAGCGGCGCGGCGAACAGGACGGTGGCGCGCGGTGCACCCGCGGGGTCGATGCGGAGGTTATGTTCGGAGGCAGACACAGAAGGCCTCAGCCAACTTCTGTTCCGTTAGTCCTGAGCTTGTCGAAGGACCGTCCTTCTCTTGACGTCGCAAGAAAGAACGGTGCTTCGACAAACTCAGCACGAACGGGTGGAAATGAAGTGATCAATCGGTCACCTTGCGCAGCGAAAACGCCAGCAAATTGCCATAGGTTTCAAAGATCTCGCCCTCGACCTCATCATCGTCGATGATGATGCCCAGGCGATCCTCCATTTCGGTCAGCACTGTCGCGACGGCCATCGAATCGAATTCGGGAAGCTCGCCGAACAGCCCGCTATCCTCGGTCAGCGCGGCGGCGCGGTCCTCGCCAAGGCCCAGAACATCGGCGAGCAAGGCGCGCAGGGTCGCATCGACGGTGGACATATCGGTCACATATCTTTCCTCAGCAGGGGCCGCGCAAAGGCTTTGAATGCCGGACCCCATGCCGCGACCCGCGACGGATTGAAAGCCTCGATCCGCCACAGCGGTTCGTGCCGGTTCATCCAGTCGCGCTTATACGCGTCGTTGCCGGTGCCGAAATCGACGCGCTGCACGCGGTCGATCTCGATCACATGGCGGAACAGCGCCGCCGATAGCAAGGTGCCGGGCGAGGCTTTCAAACTGTCCTCGACATGCGCGAGTTTGTGGATGAACGCGGTGCCGTCCTCGACCGTCCAGAACTGCGCCGCAACCGGATTGCCCGCGATCCGCGCGATCCCCATGCGAAAGGTTCCGCGTGCACTTTCGGCCTCGGCAAAGGCGCGAAGCAGCGCCGGATGGCCTTCCTCGGGCTTCCAGCTCGCGGCGTAAATCTGTTCATAGGCGGCCCAGCTTCCCGCATCGAACGCGGTCAGCAGCTGGATATCGACGACGCCCTTTTTCGCCTTGCGCTGGACGGTGCTGCGCAGCGCGCCGGGGCGGCTGGTCCACCAGGCATCATGGTCCATGCCGGCAAGATCGAGCCAGTGGCGGTCGCCGGTTGGAACGGCGGTCACCCACCAGCCGGCGGCGCGCAGCGCGGCGGACAGCATCTGTTGTTCGTCATCGCGAACCGGATAGAGCGACAGGCGCGCGGTCCGCGTTCGCAATTTGGCAGACAAGTCGGCGAGTGCGGCATCGCGATCGGTATCGAACTCAGCTGATCCCCGGCGAAAGCCGGGGCTCAGGGTTTCGGGGGCAGCGTCCGTTTTATCGACCGCTGGGCCCGGGCTTTCGCCGGCGATCGCTAAGCGAAAGAGCGGCCGGATCGCGAAACTGTACCAGTTGGTCAGACCGGCAAGATGCCCGGGCTTTTCGATGCGGAGCGGAAGCAGGGCGGCGGCGTCGCCCGCTTCCCCGCGGGCATCGACCCGTCCCTGACCGGCAAATCCATGCGCGGCGAGCAGGTCGAACCATTCGGCCCGATCAAAGGGCGCAGCGAAGCCTGCGGCGCGCGCCGCATCATCATTAGCGTGATCTTCACCGTTCCCATGCATTGTCGCGCGCTCTATCACCACTCTCCTAACAGCCCATGACCACTTTAGAAAATCCGCCGTCGCGTCCGATCGACCATCTCGTCCAATTTGGCGCGGCGGACGCGGCTGCGCTGCTGATCGGCGAGCGGGTCACGACCTTCGCCGAGCTTGATGCCGGCGTCGGGCGGCTGGCGTCGTGGCTGCTCGATCAGGTCGGTGGTCCCGGCGAGCGCGTCGCGAGCTGGAGCGCCAAGACGCGCGCCGCCTGCCTCATGCCGCTTGCCGCAGCGCGTGCGGGTCTGATCCATGTGCCGGTCAATCCGCTGCTCAAGGCGCCGCAGGTCGCGCATATCCTATGCGACAGCCGTGCAAAGCTGCTCGTTACCAACGCCTCGCGTGCCGATATGCTGGGCGGCGGCCTGCCCGACGACTGTGCGTTTCAGGATCTGAAGCTCGCAGAAGACGTGATCGATTCGGGCGGGCAGGGGCTGCCGCCGTCGATCGCGGAGCCCGACGATCTGGCGGCAATTCTCTACACCAGCGGCTCGACCGGGCGGCCGAAGGGCGTGATGCTCAGCCATGCCAACCTGTGGCTCGGCGCCGAAAGCGTGGCGTCCTATCTTCAGATCGCGCCGACCGATCGCATCCTCGCGGTGCTGCCGCTCAGCTTCGATTATGGGCAGAACCAGTTGCTGTCGGCCTGGCATGCGGGCGCGGCGGTTGCGCCGCTCGACTATCTGACCCCGCGCGATGTCATGAAAGCCGTCGCGCGCCACGGCATCACGACGCTTGCCGGCGTGCCGCCGCTCTGGGTGCAACTCGTCGAAAGCGACTGGCCCGTGGAAACCGCGACGCGTCTGAAGCGCCTGACCAACAGCGGCGGCGCGCTGACGCCGTCGCTGATCGACGCGATGCGCACCACCTTTCCGCAGGCCGACATCTATCCGATGTACGGGCTGACCGAGGCGTTCCGCTCGACCTTTCTCGATCCCGCGCTCGTCGCGTCGCATCCGACGTCGATGGGCCGCGCGATTCCGCACGCGGAAATCCTCGTCTGCCGCCCCGACGGCAGCGTGACCGAAGATGACGAACCGGGCGAGCTTGTCCATTGCGGGCCGCTGGTCGCGAAAGGCTATTGGAACGACGAAGACCGCACGGCGCAGCGTTTCAGGCCGGCGCCTGCTGCCTCGCGCTATGGCGGGACCGCGGTCTGGTCGGGCGACACCGTGCGCCGCGACAGGGACGGGCTGCTCACGTTCGTCGGGCGCGACGATGCGATGATCAAGACCGCGGGCAATCGTGTCAGCCCGACCGAGGTCGAGGATGTCGCGGTCGCATCGGGACTGATCTTTGAAGCGGTCGCGTTCGGCATCGCCGATGCGCGGCTTGGCGCGGCGATCATCCTGATCGTGCGCGGCAAGGACGGCCGTGCCGATCCTGATGGGCTGACCGCATATCTGCGCCAGAACCTCCCAAATTTCATGCAGCCGCAGGCGGTCGAGTGGCGCGACGCGTTGCCGCGCAGCCCGAACGGCAAGCTCGATCGCGTCGCGATTGCCGCGGACTGGACGACGAAGGTGGCGGCATGAAGCCGCATGGGCCTATCCCGCCCGGCTTTGCCGCCGATGCCGACGGCATGCTGCTGATCGGCGACCAGCGCGCCGACGAGCTTGCCGATGCCGCGGGCGACACGCCGCTCTTCGTCTATGACAGCAAGATGCTGACCGCGCGGGTTGCCGCGTGGCGGGCGGCGATGCCGCACGACGTGCAGCTCCATTATGCCATGAAAGCAAACCCGTATGGCCCGTTGCTCGGCCATATGGCGATGATGGTCGACGGGCTCGACGTGGCGTCGGGGGGCGAGCTTCGCGCCGCGCGCACGAGCGGGATGGCGACGGGCCACATCAGCTTCGCCGGTCCCGGCAAGCGCGACCGCGAGATCGAGGCCGCGATCAAGGCGGGCGCGACGCTCAATCTGGAATCGGCGGGCGAGGCCCAGCGTGCGCTCGCCATCGGGGCGCGGCTGGGCATCGTGCCGCAGCTCGCCGTGCGCGTGAACCCTGACTTCGACCTCAAGGGGTCGGGGATGAAGATGGGCGGCGGCGCCAAGCCTTTCGGGGTCGATTCCGGCGAAGTGCCGGCGCTCGTCCGCCGCCTTCTCGACGCCGGCGCCGACTGGCAGGGCTTCCATATCTTTGCCGGATCGCAGGCACTCGATGCCGCCGCGATTGCCGAAACGCAGGCGCAGACAGTCGCTCTCGCGGGCCGTCTCGCCCACGAAATCGGCACGGCGCCGCCGCTCGTCAATCTGGGCGGCGGCCTCGGCGTCCCCTATTTCCCGGGCGATAGCGCGGTCGATGTCGCCGCGGTCGGTAGGGCGCTGGGCGAGACGCTCGCGGCGCGTGATCCGGCTCTCGCCGACAGCCGCTTCGCGATGGAACTCGGCCGCTGGCTCGTCGCCGAAGCGGGCGTCTATCTCACCCGCATCGTCGACCGGAAGACCAGCCATGGCGAGACCTTCCTCGTCACCGACGGCGGGCTCCACCACCAGCTGGCCGCGAGCGGCAACTTCGGCACCGTGATCCGCCGCAACTACCCGATCGCGGTCGCGAACCGCTTCGGCGCCGATCCCGTCGAGACCGTGTCGGTCGTCGGCTGCCTCTGCACGCCGCTCGACCGGCTGGGCGACCAGGTTGCACTCCCGCGCGCCGATGTCGGGGATCTTGTTGCGATTTTTCAGGCCGGTGCCTATGGCGCGACCGCCAGCCCATCGGCCTTCCTGGGGCAGGGGCCGGCGCAGGAAATGCTCGTCTGAGCCCAACCGGAAGAGGCTGAACCTGTGCCGGTTTGGCACAAGATGCAACGGCCGCGACGCGAACTTATCCCAATACTAACGGTATGTTCACCCTTTTCGAGCAATGGCTGACACTGACGCAATGGTGTCTGCGCGGGGTTCCGGAAAGCCCGCGCGGCGACCGGCCGCTCGAAAGGTGATTTGATGATGACGTCCTTCCCCTCGCTTCGCGCCGCCAAGGTTGCGCTGGTTTCGGGCATCGCCGCGACCGCGCTGACCGGGTGCATGGGCGCCGGCGGCCCCGCCCCGCAGCTGCCGAGCGCGAATTTCGTGCAGAATCAGGAAGGCCCGGGCGAGGAATATATCATCGGCCCGCTCGACGAGCTTCAGATCTTCGTCTGGCGCAATCCCGAGCTGGGCGGCAAGGTGCAGGTGCGCCCCGACGGCCGCATCACCACCCCGCTGATTACCGACATGCCCGCGACGGGCAAGACGCCGACGATGTTGCAGCAGGATATCAAGCTCCAGCTCAGCCAATATATCACCGACCCGATCGTCAGCGTCATCGTGACCAGCTTCAACAGCACTTTCTCGCAGCAGATCCGCGTTGTCGGCGCGACCGAGAAGCCGGCGTCGATCCCGTTCCGCGCCAATATGACGGTGCTCGACGCGATGATCGCGGTTGGCGGCCTCGGCGAATATGCGGCGGGCAACAAGGCGCGCCTCGTCCGCTATGACAAGGGCACGGGCAAGCAGCACGAATTCGGCCTGCGCCTCAATGACCTGATCAAGCGCGGCGACATCAAGGCGAACGTCCGGCTTCAGCCGGGCGACGTCATCATCATCCCCGAAAGCATGTTCTGACGCGGGCTTCCGCTGATGCAACCGACCCTTGCCAAGGACTGACCTGAGACGATGAACGGCCTGTACGACGAATTCCGGGTGGCACTGCACAGTGTCTGGACGCGCCGTTGGCTGGTGCTTGGCGTTGCCTGGGCGATCTGCATTCTGGGCTGGCTCGCGGTTGCATCGATCCCGAACCGCTATGACAGCCGCGCGCGGCTGCTCGTCGAGGTCAACCAGATCCTGCCCGACGATGCGGGCGGCGGCGGTGGCGGGCAGCAGCTCGACCAGATCCGCGACACACTGACCAGCGCGCGCAATCTGGAAAAGGTCGCGACGACGACCGGGCTGATCGGCGCCGATGCGGGCGAGCGCGACAAGGCGGGCGCGGTCGCGATGCTGCAACAGAGCATCAAGGTCGTACCGCAACAACAGAACATCTTCGAAATCACCTCATCAGTAGGCGTCAACAGCCTTTCGGACGCCGATAATGCGAAGCTCGCCTCGGGCGTGCTTGACAGCCTGATCACCGTGTTTCGCGACGATCAGCTGCGCGGCGGCCGGATGGACGCGCGCGAAGGGCTGAAGTTCCTCGACGCCCAGATCGCCGACCGCGAAAAGGCGCTGCGCGAGATCGAGGCGCGCCGCGCCCAGTTCGAGGCGCAGAATATCGGCCTGATCCCAGGCGGCTCGGGATCGCCTGCCCAGCGCGTCGATGCGGCGCGCGCCGAACTCAGCCAGATCGATTCGCAGCTTCTGTCGGCGCAAGCCCAGCTTTCCGCAGCGAACGGCCAGCTCGCCTCGACCCCCGCGACGATTCCCGGTGGCGGGAACGGCGTCGGCGGCGGCGTCGCGCGCCAGCAGCTCGCGGGCGCGCAGAGCGAATTGTCTTCGATGCACGCGCGCGGGCTCACCGACGCGCATCCCGACGTGATCGCGCTCAAGAGCCAGATCGCTTCGCTGAAAGCGCAGGCCGACCGCGAAGGCAATGGCGGCGGCGGTGGCGGCGGGATGCAGAACCCTGCCTATGCCTCGCTCGCGGCGATGCGCGCCGAGCGCCAGGCAACGGTGAGCGCCTTGGGCGCCCGCAAGTCGCAGTTGCTCGGCGATATTGCGAAGATCACCTCGCAACAGATCCAGAACCCTGGCATTGCCGCCGAATATGACCGGATCAATGGCGAATATACCGCGCTGAAGGCGCAATATGACAAGCTGCTCGGGCAGCGCGAACAGGTCCGGATGCGCGGCGAAGTGCAGACCGAAACCGATGCGATCAAGGTCGAGCTACTCGACCCGCCGTCGAAGCCGACCAGCCCTGCGGCGCCGAACCGCCCGCTGTTCCTGACGCTCGTGCTGTTCGCCGGGATCGGTGGCGGCATCGCTGCCGCCTTCGGCCTCAGCCAGGTGCGCACCAGCTATGCCACCGCAGCAAAGCTCGAGCGCGCCAGCGGCCTTCCCGTGATCGGCTCGATCACCGAAGTGGTGACGCCCGACCGGCATGTCGAACGCAGGAAAAGGCTGGTGTGGCTCGCCGGCGGAGCGGGGGCGCTCGTCGGCCTCTATGCGCTGCTGCTGATCGTCGAGTTCGTCCAGCGCGGCATGGTCGCGTGACCGGGGAAGATGACATGAACGACCAACGCCCCGTCAAGCGCCCGCCCTCGCTGCTGGAACGCGCCGCCGATATGTTCGGCCTCGACCCCGCCAAGGATGCGGCGACGATCGACGTATCGAAGCTGCCGCCCGAGCCCGAAAAGCGGGCGCGCAAGGTCAAGCCGGCGCCCGTTGCCGAGACCCCGCAGGCCGAAGTCCTGCCGCCGCTGGTCGAAGCCGTGCCCGCTGTCGAAGCGGCGCCGGCCCCGAAACCGTCGCTGCGCAAGGATATCGCCAAGGCGGCGCCGGCGATCATTCCCTCGCGCCAGGGCACGATCGACCGCGCGCGCCTCGCGGCGAACGGCATGATCGTCCCCGGTTCTCCGGTTACGGGCATTTCTGAAGAATATCGCATCGTGAAGCGCGAGATCATCCGCAATTTCGCGGGGACCGCGACCCGGCCGGTCCTGCCGCGCGGTCACCGCGTGCTGATCGCTTCGGCCAATCCGGGCGAGGGCAAGACCTTCTCGGCCGTCAATCTCGCGCTCAGCCTCGCCGTCGAGGCCGACCATGACGTGCTGCTGATCGATGCCGACATCGCCAAGCCGAGCGTGCTTGGAACGCTCGGGCTCGAAAACGGGCCTGGCCTGATGGACGCGCTCGCCGATCCGCACCTGCCGCTCGGCGACTGCCTGATCCAGACCGATATTCCGGGGCTGAAGGTCATGCCCGCGGGCACACAGCATATGCACGATACCGAGCTCCTGGCTTCGGCACGGACAGAAACGCTGCTTGCCCAGCTCGAAGCCGGCGCTCCGGGCCGCATTCTCATTCTCGATTCGCCGCCGGTGCTCGCGGCGTCGCCCGCTGCCGTGCTCGCCGGACATGTTGGCCAGCTGATCATGGTGGTTCGCGCCGACCAGACGATCGAAAGCTCGCTGCGCGACGCGATCGGCCTGATGGGCGCGTGCCCGCATATCCAGCTGCTCCTCAACGGCGTGAAATTCTCGCCCGGGGGCCGCCGCTTCGGCACCTATTATGGACAAGGAGGCGCGTCATGATGCGCACCAAACTCAGCCTGCACCGCGGCGCGGCGCTCGCCGCCCTGCTGCTTGCCGGGACCGCTACCAGCGCGCATGCGCAATTTTCGGGCGATGCGGGCTCGGGCTCGGGCGGCGCATCGACCAGCGGCGCGTCGGCTGCCGATCCGGCGGCTGGAAAGAAGGACAAGCGCGGCGAAGGCCAGCGCAAGGAACGCCGCGTCGACGTCAGCCCCTATCTTGAAGTCGGACAGGTGATCACCGCCGACCTCAAAAATGGCGGCGACGTGCTGACCTATTCGACCGCCGCGGTCGGCGTCGATGTCTCCGTTGTAACGCGCCGCGCCGAGCTGGCCGCGGGGGTACGGTACGAACATCAGTTCGGCTGGGGCCGCCGCCAGCGCGATCAGGATATCATCAGCGGGCTTGCCCGCGGACGGGTCGAGGTCGGGCAGGGCCTGAATCTCGAAGGCGGGGCGCTCGCAACGCGCACGCGCGCCGACGGTGGCGGCAGCGACAGCAGCCTGTTCATCGGCAACCGCAACAATGTCGCGAACACCTATTCGCTTTATGCCGGCCCGACGTTTGCGCGCAGCATCGGCGGGCTCGACGTCGGGGCGGGCTATCGGTTCGGCTATACCAAGGTAGATGTCGACGCGCCGACGCTGCTGCCCTCGGGTTCGCTCGCGCAGAATGTGTTCGACGGCTCGACCAACCATGTCGCCTGGGGAAGCATCGGGCAGCGGCCCGGCGACCTTCCGTTCGGCTGGCAGGTTTCGGGCGGCTATGAGCGCGAGGATGCGAGCCAGCTCGACCAGCGGTACGAAGGCAAATTTGCCCGCGCAGATGTGACCGTGCCGATCGGCCCGACCGTCGCGCTGCTCGGCGGCGTCGGGTACGAGGATATCGAGATCGGTCAGCGCGATCCGGTGCTCGATACCAACGGCGTTCCCGTCCGCGATTCCAGCGGTCGCTTCGTCACCGACAAGTCGACCCCGCGCCAACTCGCATTCGATACCGACGGCCTGATCTGGGATGCGGGCGTGATGTGGCAGCCCAGCCGCCGCACCTCGCTGACGGCGAAGATCGGCCGCCGCTATGGCGATACCATCTATACGGGCAGCTTCGTCTATCGCGCCGATCATGCGACGACGTTTCAGGTCGGCGTCTATGACGGCCTGTCCAGTTTCGGCCGCGGTCTGTCGACCGGGCTCGCCGCGCTGCCGACGCAGTTTGATCCGTTGCGCAATCCGCTTAGCGGCGACGTCAACAGCTGCGTCTTTGGCGAACAGGGCGGCGGCTGCCTGAACAATCAGCTCGGCACCCCGACCGCGGCGCAGTTCCGCAACCGCGGCATCCAGGCGGTGATGAGTTCGCGCGCGTACGGCTGGAGCTATGGCGTCGGCCTCGGCTACGATCGCCGCCGCTTGCTGGTTCCGGCGACGTCGCCGATCGCGTCGCTCAACGGGATCACGGACGAGAATTACTATCTCTTCTTGACCGCCGGACATCCGATCGACCGCGATTCCGACATCACGCTGTCGGGCTATCTCAACTATTTCGACAATGGTTCGCCGGGGGGCAGCGATGTCCAGTCGGCGGGCATCACGGCATCCTATGGGCGGCGTTTCTGGCGCGGCCTGACGGGGACGGCCGCTGCCAGCCTGACCGCCTTCGATCAGGATGGCTTCAACAGCCAGCTGATCGGATCGGCCTTGGTGGGACTGCGTTACAACTTCTGATCCGGGGAATAACCGATGTACGATCAATATTATGGTTTCACCGGCCGTCCCTTTCAGCTGACGCCCGACCCGTCTTTCTATTTCGAAAGCGGCACGCACCGGAAGGCGATGTCCTATCTCGGCTATGGCCTCGCACAGGGGGAGGGCTTCATCGTCATCACCGGCGATGTCGGCGCGGGCAAGACGACGCTCGTCGGCCATCTGATGAACACGATCGACCCGAACCGCCTGACCGCGGTCAAGCTGGTATCGACGCAGGTCGAAGGCGACGATCTTCTCCGTCTGGTCGCCGAACAGTTCGGGCTCGAATGGGAAGGCCAGAGCAAGGCCGAGCTTCTCCGCTCGATGGAGGAATATCTGCGCGAACAGGCGCGCGCCGGCCGTCGCACCTTGCTGATCGTCGACGAAGGACAGAATCTGGCCATCTCGGCGCTCGAAGAGTTGCGGATGCTGTCGAACTTCCAGCTCGGCGGTCATTCGCTGCTGCAGATTTTCCTGCTCGGCCAGCCCGAATTTCGCCAGACGCTGTTCCACACGCCGACGCTGGAACAGCTTCGCCAGCGCGTGATCGCGACGCATCACCTCGATCCGATGGAGCCGGAAGAGGTCGAGCCCTATATTCTCCACCGCCTGAAAAAGGTCGGCTGGACGGGCAACCCCAGCTTCGCGCCCGAGGCTTATGAGCTGATCTTCGATTACAGCGACGGCGTGCCGCGCCGCCTGAACGTCCTGGTCAGCCGCTTGCTGCTGTTCGGCGCGGTCGAGGAATTGCACCGCATTTCGGTGCAGCATGTCCGCAACGTGATCGCGGAGATCGAGGCCGATCGCGGCATCGACGAAGCGAGCCTTGCGCCGCTGCCGGTCGAGGATGTCGTGGCGCACGCCGCCGCTGCGGTCGAGGCGCCGGTCGAATGGCCCGCCGCGTCCACGGACGACCGCGCGCCATTCGCGGCCCCGGCCAAGCCGGACTTCGCCGAGGCGCGCGCGCTCGTTGCCGGGCAGGCCGCGACCGCCGGAACCGAAGAGGTTTTCGAGCTCGCACCCGAAACCGCCGTCGCTGCGCCGGTCGCGCCGGCAGCACCGGCGATCGACGAAGTCCAGGTCGCCGAGCTGCAGCGCCAGATCGCCAGCCTCGAAGACCGACTGGTCGAACAGGATGCGGCGCTTCGCCGCGTGCTCGACTTGCTGATCGAATGGGTCGAGCGCGATCCCGAAAACGCGCCCAATCCGGCGACGTCGAAAGTCTGGGCTGCGTGACGCGATGAATGCCATCGGCTAAGAGGCTGATGAAGGTGAGGGACAATGCAGAACGGCCTGTCGGTCGATGTCGAGGACTGGTTCCAGGTCGGCGCCTTTGAGCGCACGATCGACCGTGCCGATTGGCCCGCGCTCGAATGCCGCGTCGAGGCGAATTGCGACGCGGTCCTGCAAATCTTCGCCGATGCGGGTGCGAAGGGGACGTTCTTCACGCTCGGCTGGGTCGCCGAACGCTATCCGGCACTGATCAAGCGCATCGTCGGCGCGGGGCACGAACTGGCGAGCCACGGCTATGACCATAAGCGCGTGTTCAACATGACCGCCGGCGAATTCGCGGCCGACCTTCTGAAAACGCAGGCGATCCTCCAGGATCTGGGCGGCGTCGCCGTCCGCGGCTATCGCGCGCCCAGCTTTTCGGTCGATACGCGCACGCCCTGGGCGCATGCCGTCCTCGCCGAACAGGGCTATGCCTATTCGAGCAGCGTCGCGCCCGTCGTCCACGACCATTATGGCTGGCCGCAGAGCCCGCGCCACGCCTGGCAACCTCTGCCCGACAGCGATCTGATCGAATGGCCGGTCACGACCGCGCGCTTTGCCGGGCGCACGCTCGCGGCGGGCGGCGGCGGCTTCATGCGGATGCTCCCCTATGGGTTTACCCGCTGGGCGGTCGCGCGCATGAATGCGGAGGGTCATCCCGCCATCCTCTATTTCCATCCGTGGGAAATCGACCCCGGCCAGCCGCGCGTGGCCGACGCGCCGATCAAATCGAAGATCCGGCATTACAGCGGCTTGTCGGCGATGGCCGGCAAGCTGAAGAAGCTTCTCGACGATTTCGACTGGACGCGCGCCGACGCCCTGCTGCCCGCGCAGCAGGAGCGCGCCCGGCCCTGGCGCGCCGCGGCGTGAACGCGCCGGTGCACCTCGTCGTCGACAGGATTTCGGTTGCCGCGCTGAACGACGCGGCTGCCTGGGACGCTTATGTCGCGGGCCACGCCGACGCGACGCCCTTTCACACCCGCGCGTGGTGTCAGGCGGTGACGAAGGCGACGGGGCACAAGTGCCATCCGCTCGCCGCGCGCGATGCCGGGGGCGCGATCGTCGGGTTGCTGCCGCTCCATCATATCCGCTCGCCCTTGTTCGGGCAGGCGCTGGTCGCGACCGGCTTTGCCGTCGATGGCGGGCTGCTCGCCGATGACGAAGCGGCGGCGCGTGCGCTCGCAGACGCCGCGATCGATCTTGCGCGCTCGCTCGGCGTGCCGTCGGTCGAACTGCGCGGCGGTCCGCAGCCGGGCGGCTGGCATATCGAAGACGGCGTCTACGCCGGTTTCGCCCGCGACCTCGCCGCCGACGACGACGCCGAACTCCTCGCCATCCCGCGCAAACAGCGCGCCGAGGTACGCAAGGCGCTCGAAAGCGGTCTCACCGTCACCACCGGTCGCGGCGAAAGCGAACGCGCCGACCATTATCGCACCTATGCGACGAGCGTCCGCAACCTCGGCACGCCTGTTTTCCCTAAGTCATTGTTCTCCTGTGTTCTTGATGCTTATGGCGACGAGGCGGACATTCTGACGGTGCGCGAAAACGGCCGACCGGTCGCCAGCGTCCTCGGTCTCTATTGGCGCGGAACCGTGATGCCCTATTGGGGGGGCGGCACGTCCGAAGCGCGAAAGCTGCGCGCCAACGAACTTATGTACTTCGCCCTGATGCGGCATGCGCGCAGCAAAGGCTGCACCCGCTTCGATTTCGGCCGCTCGAAGCTCGGTACCGGACCCTTCGCGTACAAGAAGAACTGGGGATTCGAGCCGCGGCCGCTGGTCTATGCGCGCTGGCTCGCGCCGGGTGAACAGGCGCGCGATACCAACCCGAACAGCGCCAAATATCGGCTACAGGTTGATCTGTGGAAAAAACTGCCGCTGTGGGCGGCGAACCGCATCGGGCCGCTGATCGCGCGTGGGCTCGGCTAGGTTCGGGGCTGATGGCCGAGATCCTGTTCCTTGTGCACCGCGCGCCGTGGCCACCCGACCGCGGTGACCGGATCCGCAGCTGGCATATGTTCGAAGCGCTGGCAAAGCTCGCGCCGGTTCATGTCGCCGCGCTCGCCGACAATGCGGCTGACGCTGCGGCCGCACGCGAGAAGCTGGCGCCGCTTTGCAAAAGCCTGACGATAGAGGTGCGCGACGTATCGCGTCCCGTTGCCCTCGCGCAGGCGGTTCTCTGTGGCGAACCGGTGTCGAACCGCCTGTTCTGCAATGCCGCGCTTGCCGAGCATGTCGGCGCGCTGTTGGCGCTGGGAACCGTTACCCATATCGTGGCATTTTCGGGCCAGATGGCGCAATATCTGCCGGCCGATTTCGATGGTCCCGTCATCATGGATTTCGTCGACGTCGATTCGGCGAAATTTGCGACCTATGCCGAGCAGGACAAGCGCCAGCCGCTGAATTGGATTCATGCACGCGAAGCGAAGACGCTCGGCGCTTTCGAGGTGACCGTCGCGCGCGGGGTGAGCACCAGCCTGTTCGTGAGCGAGGCCGAAGCCGCATTGTTCCGTGCGCGGAGCGGACTTGGCACCAGCAAGGTGCACGCGGTCGAAAACGGCATCGACACCGACCGCTTCGATCCGGCGTTGTCATTCGGCACAGTGGATGAAGGTGAAGGGCCGCTGGCCGTGTTCACCGGCCAGATGGATTACCGACCGAACATCGACGCGGTGCAATGGTTCGTCGCCGAGATATTTCCGCTGGTCCGCAAGGCGCATCCCGATGCGCGTTTTGCGATAGTCGGCCGCGCGCCGACTGAGGATGTGCGAGCGCTCGAAAAGCTGCCGGGGGTGATCGTCACGGGCGAAGTGCCCGATGTGCGGCCCTGGCTCGCCGCGGCCGACGCGGTCGTCGCTCCGCTGCTGCTGGCGCGCGGGGTCCAGAACAAGCTGCTCGAAGCGATGGCGATGGCGCGGCCGGTCGTCGCCAGCGCGGGCGCCGCGACGGGGATCGACGCGAAACCGGGCGAGCATCTGCTGGTCGCCGATGACGCGCAGTCGATGGCAGCGGCGATATCGCGGCTGTTCGATGATCCTAGCGGCGCGACGACGATAGGCGTCGCGGCGCGCCAGCGGATGATCGCGCGTTACGGCTGGGACGCCCGGCTGGCGCCCCTCGCCGACCTTCTGGGTTTGGCGGCATGACGGCGGAGACGCTCTTGTCGCCCAGAACATGGTCGCGCTGGCATCGGCACCTCGCGGCGCTCGTTGCCCTTTCGGCCGCGTTCGTCGCGATCTTCCACCGCGACGCGGCGGATATGATCGGCATCTGGTGGCACAGCTCGACGTTCACCCATTGCCTGCTGATGGTCCCGATGATCGGCTGGCTGGTGTCGCAGCGCGCGGCGTTGCTGAAGCCGCTGACGCCGGCCTTTTGGTCGCCGGCGCTCGTCTGGATTGCCGGGGCGGGATTGGTCTGGCTCGTCGGCGAAGCAGCGGGAGTCGGGTTGTTCCGCCAGCTCGGCCTGATCCTGATGCTGCAGGGCGCGGTCGCAGCGACGCTCGGCGAAAAGCTGGTGCGCGGGCTGCTCTTTCCGCTTGCCTATGCGCTTCTGCTCGTTCCGTTCGGCGAGGAACTGGTACCGCTGCTCCAGACGCTCACCGCCTATATCTCGATGCTGCTGCTTCATCTTTCGGGTTTGCGTGCCGAACTCGAAGGGGTCTTCATCACGACGCGCGCAGGCTTCTTCGAGGTTGCGGAGGCCTGCTCGGGAGTCAATTTCCTGATCGCGATGCTCGCTTATGCGGTGTTCGCGGCGCATCTCTGCTTCAAAAGCTGGACGCGGCGGATCGTCTTCGTCACCGCCGCGCTTGCGACGACGATCGCTGCCAACGCGCTTCGCGCCTACGGCACGATGGTCGCGGCCGAAATCTGGGGGATCGAGGCGGCGGGCGGGATCGACCATGTCTTCTATGGCTGGGTCTTCTTCGGCCTGGTTGTGCTGATCGTGATGCTGGTAGCGCGGCGCTGGTTCGACCGGCCCGCCAACGACGTGGCGGTCAACGTGGCGGGCCTCGATGGCGTGCCGCGCTTCGCTGGACCAGCCGGCGCGGTCGCCCCTGCGGCGCTCGCCATTCCTTTGCTCTTTGCCGCATGGGCGACGCTGATCGGCGATCGCTCGGCTGCGCTGCCGGCCACGATACCCGTTGCGACTCCGACTGACTGGACCCCCTCGTCGCCCCAAAAAATGGCGTGGCTGCCGCGCTTCGACGGCGCGGACCAGACAATCGTCCGCCATTTCGCCGACGCGAGAGGGCGCCACGTTACCGTCGCGATCGGCGCCTATCGGCGGCAGGCGGAAGGGCGCGAAGTGGTGGCCTTTGGGCAAGGCGCCGTCGACCCCGACAGCAAATGGGCATGGAGCGCGGCACTCGCCCCCGTCGAGGGCGCGAAGACCGAGCGGTTGCTCCACCCCGGCCCGGTGCTGCGCGACGCCGCGACCTGGTATGTCGTCGACGGCGCCGCGACGGGCAGCCCGCGCGGCGCAAAGCTTGCGGGTCTCAGGGCGCGCCTCCTGGGCGGCGATCCGCGCGCGCTGTCGCTGATTGTGTCGGCGGAAGAAGGGCAGGGGGGCCGCGATGCGATCGCTGCTTTCGTTTCCGCGTCGGGCGGAGCGCAGGCAATGGCTGACCGCGCGCTGAAAACCCGCTAGGGCCGGGGGTCAGAACCTCCTCAATGCACGATCGAGGTTTGAAGCAATTTTGTTCAGGGCAAGAAGGCAAGACGAAGGCATATGACAATATTCCAAGCCTTGCCGACGCTGCCATGGACAAAATTGGTCAAATCCCGAAGGGACATCGAAATGGCTTCGATCTCGGACGGAAATGTCCTTGGAAACAGGCCCCCTGTTACCGGCGAACATTTCCGTCCGATATCTTCGCCATTTCGATGCCTCGAACGCGCATTGAGGAGGTCCTGACCCCCTATGTGTGGGATCGCGGGCATCTATCATCTGGAAACGGCGAAGCCCGTCGATCCGTCGCGGCTGCGTGCGATGCTGCATCCGATGGCGCATCGCGGTCCCGATGGGACCGGCACCTGGACAGCCCCCGGCGTCGGGTTCGGGCATCTTCGCCTTTCGATCATCGATATCGAAGGCAGCCCGCAACCGATGGCGAGCGACGACGAGATGGTGACGCTCACCTACAACGGCGAAATCTATAATTTCCGCGAACTGCGCGCCGAGCTCGATGACCGCGGCCATCGCTTTCGCACCAGCGGCGATACCGAAGTGATCATCGCGGCGTGGCGCCAATGGGGGCCGGATTGCCTGTCGCGGTTCAACGGCATGTTCGCCTTTGCGCTCCACGACCATGCGCGCGGCTGCCTGTTCCTCGCGCGTGACCGTCTGGGCGTGAAGCCGCTCCATCATGCCCGCCTCTCCGACGGTTCGATCGCCTTCGCGTCGGAATTGAAAGGCCTGCTGCGCCACCCGTTGTTGCGGCAAGAAGCCAATCTGACGGCGATCGAAGACTTTCTCGCGTTCGGATATGTTCCCGACGATAATTGCATCGTCGCCGGGGTCGAGAAGCTGCCTGCGGGTCATTTCCTGCTGCTCGAGCGCGGCAAAGCCGTGCCTGCCCCGACCCGTTGGTGGGCGCCCGATTTTTCCAGGCGCATCAAGGCGAGCGAAGGCGAGGCGGCCGAACATCTGGTGCATCTGATGCGCGCCGCCGTGACCGATCGCATGGTCGCCGACGTTCCGCTCGGCGCCTTCCTGTCGGGCGGGGTAGACAGCAGCGCGGTCGTCGCACTGATGGCCGAGGCAAGCGCGAAGGCGGTCAAGACCTGCACGATCGGCTTTGACCAGGCATCGCTCGACGAAACGGCTTATGCGAAGCAGATCGCCGAACGCTTCGCCACCGATCACCGCACGCGCACCGTCGCGGCGGGCGATTTCGGGCTCATCGACAAGATCGCCGAGATGTTTGACGAGCCTTTCGCCGACGCAAGCGCGCTGCCGACCTATCGCGTTTGCGAACTGGCGCGTGAAGACGTGACCGTCGCGCTGTCGGGCGACGGCGCGGACGAGGCGTTCGCTGGATACCGCCGTCTCGTCTTTCAGCATCGCGAAGAACGGCTGCGCGGCCTGATCCCCGGCGTGCTGCGCCGCGGCCTGCTCGGTCCGCTCTCGCGAGTCTGGCCGCAGATGGACTGGGCGCCGCGTCCGCTGCGCGCGCGGGCAACGCTCGCCAGCCTGTCGAAAAGCGGGGCCGAGGGCTATGCCGAGGCGGTGGGCGTGACCGGTCCCGCTCAGCGCGCGCGGCTTTTCAACGACGCCGCGATTCACGCGCTTGGCGATCATGTCGCCGAGGCGCGCTATTGGAAGGCGATGCGCGAGGCGCCGGCGCGCGAACCGCTCGACCGGGCGCAATATGCTGACCTCCAGATATGGCTGCCTGGCGACATATTGACCAAGACCGACCGCATGAGCATGGCGGTCAGCCTCGAGGCGCGCGAACCTTTGCTCGACTATCGCCTGATCGAATTCGCCGCGAGCCTGCCCGCCTCGATGCGCGTCAAGGGTGGGACGGGGAAGGCGATCATGAAGCAGGCGATGGAACGCTATTTGCCGCGCGACATCCTTTATCGACCCAAGATGGGTTTCGTGACCCCGGTGTCGCAGTGGTTCCGCGGCCCGCTGGTCGAACAGGCGAAAGCGCTCGCCACCTCGTCGACGCTCGCGCGGTCGGGCTGGTTCGATATGGCCGAGATCGAACGCATCGTCGCCGCGCACCAGTCGGGCCGCCGCGACCACGGACGGCTGATCTGGCAATATTTCATGCTCGAAAAATCGCTCGCAAAGCTGTTTGGAATATAAGCCGAACCCTGGTTGGGAGGGCTGCGGCTCATGCCAATTGCCACCTCCTTTTAACGCTTCGCTGCTATCCTGCGCCCGATGACGGTGCACCCCGCCTTTCCGACCCATGCAGCCGACGCCTCGCCGCTTGTCGTACGCGTTGTCGATCCGCTCGCGCTGTCCGGCGATCTCGCGGCGGCGTGGGACAATCTTGCCGGTGAAGCCAGCGAGCCCAATCCTTTTGCCGAGCGCTGGTGCCTGCAATCGGCGCTGCATCTCCTCGATCCCGAGCGCCGCGCACGGCTGGTCATGGTCCGCGACGGGAGCGCGGGGCCGGTGATCGGCATGATGCCGCTCGCGCCGGCGGTGAAATATGGTCGTCTGCCGCTGCGCCACGTCGCTGGCTGGGCGCACCCCAACCAGTTTCACGGCGCCCCATTGGTCAGGGCGGGGATGGAATCGCTGTTCTGGTCGATCCTGCTCGGCTGGTGCGACGCGTCGGGGTGGGCGCACACCTTGCTCCATGTGCCGCGCCTGACCGAAGACGGCCCGCTGCACCGGGCGCTGGGCGATGTCGCCCGCGTGCGCGGCAGCGCGGTCGAAATCGTGCATCGCGAAGAACGGGCGCTGCTGGAAAGCAGCCTGTCGCCCGACGCCTATTGGGACGAAGCGGTGCGTGCCAAGAAGCGCAAGGAACTCCGCCGCCAGGCAAACCGCCTCGCCGAACAGGGTGCGGTTTCGTTCCGTCGCTGGCAGGCAAGCGAAGCGCTCGATCCGTGGATCGACGCTTTCCTCGCTCTCGAAGCGCGCGGCTGGAAGGGGAAGGCCGGCTCGGCCCTCGCCAGCCACAGCGAAACCGAGGCTTGGTTCCGTGCGATCCTGGCCGGTGCTGCCGACGCGGGCCGGCTTGACATGCGCGCGCTCGATCTCGATGGCCGACCGCTCGCGATGCTGGTCAACTTCCTCTGCCCGCCGGGGGGCTTTTCGTTCAAGACCGCATTTGACGAGGATCACGCGCGCTTCTCGCCCGGCGTGCTGCTTCAGCAGGCGAATCTCGATCTGCTCGAAGACGACCGCCTCGACTGGATCGACAGTTGCGCCGCACCGGGGCATCCGATGATCGACAGCGTATGGCGCGAACGCCGCCATCTCGTCTGGATCAACGCGCCGCTTGCGGGGGGTTCGGACCGGCTGCGGTTCAAGGCTCTCGCGAAGGTCGAGAGAATCTGGCGGCGATGGAAACGCGGCGCGCCCGCGAACACTGCAATGCAGGATGCGTCGTGACGGTGCGCCGGACCATCGACCAGCCGGTCTTTCCGGCCGACACGCTCGCGCGGATGGAAACGCTCTATCCCCTGCAGGCCGGGCTGTTGCATCATCGCCTGCCCGATCACCCGCTGCTTTCGCTCGACGCGCTCGCAAAGCTCGGCGAAAGCCTGCCCGCGACGCAGGTCGAATATAATCCGGGCGACGTGCCGATCGGGATCGATCCCGACGATCTGCCATCGAACGGGTTGTCGATCGGCGAGACGATCCGCACGATCGACACCAATCGCAGCTGGGCCGTGCTGAAGAATATCGAGACGACACCGGCTTATCGCGCGTTGCTGCTGGACCTGCTCGACGAACTCAAGTCCGTCGTCGAACCGCGCACCGGCGCGATGCTGACGCCGCAGGGCTTTGTTTTCATATCCTCGCCGGATTCGATCACGCCCTTTCACTTCGATCCCGAGCACAACATCCTGCTGCAACTCCGGGGCAGCAAGGTGATGAACGTGTGGCCTGCGGGCAATGAACGCTTCGCGCATCGCACCCAGCACGAACGCTATCACACCGGCGGCCATCGCAATCTGCCTTGGGAAGAGGCCTATCGCGACGGGGCGCAACAGGTGCCGCTCGGTCCTGGCGAGGCCGTGTTGATGCCCGTGATGGCACCGCATTTCGTCGCCAATGGCGATGCGCCGTCGATCTCGCTGTCGATCACCTGGCGCAGCGAATGGAGCTATCGCGAGTCCGAGGCGCATGCTGCGAATGCCGCGCTGCGCCGCATGGGGCTCGACCCCGCGATGCCGCCGCGCTGGCCAAGCTATGCGTGGGCGAAGACTGTCGGCTGGCGCGTCGCCCGACGCCTGAAACTCGTGTCTTGATCGCCTGTTACAGATTGCTTTCAATTGGCGACATTTGGCGTTATGGGCGCGCATCCTGATATTTCGAGCTCCTAGAGGACAGATGGCGAAAGAAGAACTTCTGGAAATGCGCGGCCAGGTGGTCGAACTGCTCCCCAACGCGATGTTCCGCGTGAAGCTGGAAAATGACCACGAGATTCTGGGCCATACGGCCGGCAAGATGCGCAAGAATCGCATCCGCGTATTGGTGGGCGACGAAGTGCTCGTCGAGCTTACCCCCTATGACCTGACCAAGGGTCGGATCACCTATCGCTTCAAGTGAGTAGCGCGGTAAAACATCCCGCGCTGATACTCGCTTCCACTTCGCCGCGCCGCCGCGAATTGCTGGCGCGGATAGGCTTGACGCCGACGCGTATCGCGGCTCCCGAAATCGATGAAACGCCGCTCAAGGGCGAACTGCCGCGCGCCTATGTCGCGCGGCTCGCCCGGAACAAGGCGCTTGCCGTCGAACGCGCGGCGGACGAAGTTGTGCTCGCGGGCGACACCACCGTCGCGGTCGGGCGACGTATCCTCGAAAAGCCCTCCGACGAGGCCGATCTGCGCCGCATGCTGGGCCTGTTGTCCGGGAGGAGGCACCATGTCTATTCGGCCGTCTGCGTCGTCGGCGCTGACGCCAAGCCCCGCGTCCGCGTCGCCGACACGATCGTGGCCTTCAAGGTGCTGAGCGCGGCCGAGATCGATTGGTATGTCGAAAGCGGCGAAGGCATGGGCAAGGCGGGCGGCTATGCGATTCAGGGCAAGGCCGAAGTCTTCGTTCGCTTCCTGTCGGGCAGTCACTCGAACGTCGTTGGGCTCCCCATCTTCGAAACGCGGGCGCTCTTGAGCAGCGCCGGGGTGCCGCTTGGCTGAGTGGCTCTATGAAGCCGGCATCGGCGAAAGCCGCGCCGCGCTGGTCCGGGATGATGGCATCGTCGAAGCGCGGATCGAGCGCGATGGCGAAGGCCCGCGGGTCGGAGCGGTTGCGCGCGCACGGTTGATCGAAGCCGGGAAGGGCGCGCTCGTCGCGCTCGATCTGCCTGGGGAGCCCGTGGCGACGGTGACGTCTGTCCCGCCCGGAACCTCGATCGGCGCTCGACTGACGGTCGAAATCACCCGCATGGCGCTGCGGGAGCGCGGGCGCGACAAACCTGCGCGAGCGCGTGTGACCGAAGCGTCCATCGACGACGGCGCCGATTTGCGGGCGCGGATTGTCGCAACGGGCTTGCCGGTTGTCGAAATGGCGCCCACCGGCTCCGACCGTCTCGAGCAAGCAGGCTGGTCCGAACTGATCGACCATGTCCGCACCGGCCATTGGCCGTTCGCGGGCGGCGCGCTGTGGGTCGACACAACTCCGGCGATGACCTTGATCGACATCGACGGCGAAGGCGACGCGCTGGCGCTTGCAAAGGCCGGCGCCGCCGCCGCGGTGCATGTCATTCGCTGCTGCGATATCGGCGGTTCGATCGGCATCGACTTTCCGTCGCTTCCGGGCCGTGCCGAGCGGCACGCGATCGACGCGCTAGTCGATGCATTGTTGCCGCAGCCGTTCGAGCGCACGGCGGTCAACGGCTTTGGGCTGATGCAGATCATCCGCCGCCGCGAGCGGCCTTCGCTGGTCGAGCAGGTTCGTTTCGATCCGGTCGCGACCGATGCCGCGCTGCTGCTTCGCCAGGCGGAGCGGGCAAAGGGAACGGGCGTGTTGCTGCTGACCACGCGGCCGGCCATTGCCGATCATATTGCGGCGCATCCCGGCTGGATTACCGAGCTTCAAAATCGCAGCGGACGCCCGGTACGGATCGCCGCCGATGCACAAGAGAAAGGAATGGGCCATGCCCAGTGAATCGACCGCGACGGCGGCGAAATGTCCGCGATGCGGCAAACCGCGCGCGCAGGAGTTCCGCCCCTTCTGCAGCCGCGGCTGCCGCGACCGCGATCTCAACGCCTGGTTCGATGAAGGCTATCGCATCCCTGTCCATGAAGGCCCCGACGGCGGCACCGACGACGACCGATTTGACGACGTCTGAGGCGTAGATTTAGCGCAACAAAGGCTCTGGACAGGACGAAACACCCTGCCTATAGCCGCCGCTCGCCAGCAGGCCGACCGGCCTAGCGACGCCCGTGCCCGGGTAGCTCAGTTGGTAGAGCATGCGACTGAAAATCGCAGTGTCGGCGGTTCGACCCCGTCCCCGGGCACCACTTTTTCTCATTCAGCGGTGGTTTTTTTAAGGCAGCTTGGGTTGGCCCCGAAAGGTCCGCAGTTCTGCGGCATTCGCCGCGATCATGTTTCGGCGGCAGGTCGCAGAGACCAATTTGACATGCGCCGATTGGTAATAGTGTGCCGTGGTCAGAGGAGACCAAAATCCCAGGCCTGTGATGCATTCCGATGCGATGCAGGTGTGACGCGCCTCAGGCGCGAGCGAACCCCAGCAGCTGACGCTGTTCTGCCCCGTCCAGTGGAAGCTTCGATACGCGCGCCAGATGCTGCCGCGTCAGCGTCGCGGGCTGCCGGCCAACGAGAATGGCCGATATGATATCGGGCGCGAGGTAGCCGAGCCGGAACAAACGCGCGAAGTAATCTTTTTCTTGGCCAGTCTGGAAGGCGAGGTCTTTTGGATCGACCGGTTGGCCTTCCCGTGGGGATCGACACCGCGTCGTTCCCAACACCCAGAGCTCCGCCGACGCATCAGCTGCGGCAAGCAGCCGGTCTCACCGTCTGCACGTCGTACGAACAGCAATGCTCTGATTCCAGGGTGGTGACACGCCTCGAAGAGGAGACCCGGATCGGCAAGGGCGGGACCCTGGCGGCGCAGCTGTCGCGGCTCGACCTGATCGTGCTCGACGAGCTTGGATATCTGCCGTTCGCACGCTCGGGAGGGCAGTTGCTGTTCCACCTCATCAGCAAGCTTTATGAGCGCACCAGCGTCATCATCACCACGAACCTCGCGTTCGGCGAGTGGCCTACCGTCTTCGGCGATCCCAAGATGACCACGGCGCTGCTCGACCGCGTCACCCACCACTGCGATATCGTCGAGACGGGCAACGATAGCTGGCGCTTCAAAAACCGCAGCTGACCGCCACCTTCGCCGCCTTCAAAAATCTATCTTGCGCTGCGTGCGCCTCCGGTCGGGCTACGCCCGACCTCCGCCGCACGCAGCGCAAGGCTCACCTCAACAAACCCCCATCATATCCGCAAGGGGGTCCTTCTTCGACGCCGATCGGGGGTCCCGTTTGAACGCCGTTTGACAGTGAATGACGCTCCAGATGATCAGACGCACCGGTCGATGAATTTTCAAGCGTTCATCAGCTATCGACACCTGCCCCTCGATCGATCAATAGCGCGCTGGCTTCTTGAGGCCTTAGAATCCTTCAGGATTCCCGGTTATCTCGTCAGGCAGGGTTATCCAAAACGGGTTGGCCGGATCTATCGGGACGAGGACGAAAATCCGACGACAGCCGACCTTGGCACCGTCATTGACGGGGCGCTGCAATCTTCTGGCGCTCTTATCGTGATCTGTTCCACGAACACGCCGCAATCCCGATGGATTGACCGGGAAGTCGAGCGGTTTCAGGAGCTCGGACGCGGTGATAGGATCATCCCTTTATTGATCGATGGCGTACCGGATACGTCGTTCCCTCACGGCTTGCTCAGGCCCGACTTTGAGCCGACCGCTGCGGATATAAGGGCGAGACCCGATCAGTCGCTGCGCTCGCTTAAACGGGCGGCGCTGCTGCGTATCGTAGCTTCTTTGATCGGTTGTGCGTTCGATGATCTCGTTCAAAGAGATGCTGCGAGAACACGGCGGAGGCGGACGACGATAGCAATTGGCGTGGGAGCCGGCCTCCTCCTTGCGGCCTCTGCCCTGCTTTTCTATGCTCGCGAACGCGCTGATCGGCTTCTGAGTGAAACTGCCCTCACACTGACCTCGATCCCGAACATCGAAGACGACAAACACGCCTGGGTCGAGGCAACCAGCGACAGCGTTGCTGCGAACGCCCTTTCGGTCGTTCCGAGGCATAATATTCTGAAGCTAGATATACCGCAGGAAATAGTTGACCATATCGCACCTGCAGCCCGCCGTGCATCACTCCGGAGATTGGCGTTTCAGGCAGGCGGCAGGCCGCTAGAGGATACGGGTGCGGAATCTGCCGTCGGTCCCCTTGCGATTGCACTCGGCGCTGATGGCAAATCCATTCTGATAGGCCTGGAGGACGGTAGCCTCGTCAGGTACAGGAACGGGCAGATATCGTCGATCGCGAAGAATCTCTGCCCGATTACCGCCATCGCTGAGAGCTTCGGCGGCATCGCGGCAGGGTGCCGCGACGGTCGGGTCGCCGTGATCGGCAAATCGGCCACACGTCCCGGCTGGATCACACCGTCGGCCGTCACTGTGCGGCAAATTTTGTGGGTGAGCGAGGAACGCCTCGTAAGCGCTGACGACGGAGGCGGAATTTTCTATCTCGACGCGACACGCGGGGAATTCGCGGCGACGCAGATCGAAAGAGAGCTGGGATCGGTAAGGAATGTCCTGCCGGGATCAGCAGGAGCCGTTGTAGCATGCCGCTCAGACGGAAAGGTGTTCCATTACAGTGCGACAGGTGCGCGAACGCTGCTGTTCGATGCCCGCCTTATTTTGCTCATATGTTTTCAGGACAAGACCGGCCTTGCGGTCATTCGAATTCCGCCAATCTCGAATATGGCGGATTCACGGCTCGTGCTTGTCAGACCGGATGTACGCTATGCGAATGACTGGCCCTCGCTCTATCCGGCTCGCGTAGATCGCGGCAACGTTACGGCATCAGCTTTCTTCATTCCCCCTGGCGCTCAACGCTTTCTGATGCTCAGCGATTCCGGTGTCTTCATCGGCAACGCAGATAGCTCAAGGCCGTCCGACCTTGAGCTATATCTCGGCGACGCCGCTTCGGAGCATGAAGGCGGCGCCCGGGACATGATCGTGGAAACTTCCGACCGTTCGCTCGTGGTCGCTCTTCATCAGGGAAATCTGTTCGTCATCGACGCAAAACTGCTGAACCGGATCAATTCTGTTCTGACCCATCCGGCCGATCTCCGCGCGGACCTCTGCTCGCTCGACCTGACGAATTCTCCGTTACGCAAATATTGCTGACCTGCACGAACCGGAACCGGTTTAACACGGCAGGAGACAATCCTCAGACGGTTGGCAGATCTGAAAGTGTTCCGCCGCCGCAGGTATATGGCCATCGCCTGGCCCAGGCTGGTTCAATCTCGCGTAACCTTATGGATTTGGAAATCACTTCATCGCCAGGCAGGCCATCAATCTTCTGGCGCTTGATGCGGTAATCCATAGCCAAGGTCTGACGCGCGGCATCCCATCGTGAAGACGAGATCTCGGCGGTGATACCGACATTATCGTAGGCCCCCGGAAATGACGATCCCGCCGTTACCTTGTCATCCTTGAAAACATATAAGCTGAGCCACTCGCAGGACTCGCCGTGCTGTCCGCCTCCGTGTGCGGTTATCATGCCGAACGCTCCGTCGGCGGGAGCGATCGCCGCGACCTCCGGCGGCATTCCCCAGTCGGATCCGAACGCAACGAATGGCATCTTCGAAATTATGGTTTTGCCGTCGCGGGCGAAAAAAAAGACAGATACGTGCCCGGTGTCGGCGTGCGAAGAATTCAAACCCTTGTGACGAACGATCAGGATTATGCGGTCCGGTGTATGGAAAGCGAGGCCTGGTTCGACACTATAGGAAACCTCACCCCGCTGAACGGTATCTGGAATGGTTCCTCCATACGCCACACTCACGAGATGGCGGACGGTGTCGGGCGGAATCAAGTCCGATGCCGGAACTTTCGGTATCGCGATTGTGGCGAATGGATCATCTTCTGGCGGGGCTGCCACGTCAGCGGATTGTTGCGACATCGGCGGGTCATCCGCCTCTACTGGCGTTGAGTCACGATCACTGCAGCCCGACAGCGTGGCAAGGACTCCTGCCAGAATTGTGACGACGCAAGTCCTCATTCTTCGGATCATTCCTCACACCGGATCGCGAATAGAGCGCTTTCGCCCCAGTTACAGCGGCGGCGTATATCTCGCAAATGATTGTTTGGCCGGTGATCGAGTGGTGTCGCCGCTAGTGCGCCGGTGTGGTTATCGAACAGTCGCTATAGTTCGCGCCCAGCATCGCGGCGTGCCACAAAAAGGGCAATGAGGATCGTCGCGATTGACCGAGTTCGTTTCGAATTGACCGACATCACGTCCGCTGATTCAATCCGATCCGACCCTTCTTCGCTCGCTGCGATCTATCGAGCGGCGCTCATCTCTGCCATCTGCAAGCATGCCGGTGTGGATCCAAGGGACCAAGGTCGCAGACCTGAGAGGCGCTTTGATGTGATGCAATCATGATGGCACCAGGGCGCGGACGAACCCTGACGAACAGCGTTGCTCCGCCCAATCGAGAGCGAGTCCGACATGCGCACGAGATGCCGTCGCTCAAGCGTCGGGTCTGCCGAGCCGTACAACAGCAACGCCGCGGTACGGATTGGTGTCGCCGGGGAGTTCTAAGGCGGCGGCGGCACGCCAATCCTGATGGCTGAGTTCCGTGCATGCGTTAAAACGTATGCACGGAACGGAGATAAATGGAGTGAATTTATCCTCAATATCATCCGCCCTGGCGATTCAATTTTTTAATACTGATTAAAATATTTGAATATATTCCAAGTAAGCGACTTTGTATTTGCAAATTTAATATATAATTCTATTTTGAGCAATCCTCTACGTGAGGAAGGCAGGGTTTCATGGATTACTTCGGCGAAAATCGCTTACTGATCGCGTATTTTCTCATCGCCCTGATGGTTGTGGCCCTATGCTTGACCATCCGGCACGTGATGATCGAGCGACGGCGCCGACGCGACATACATCGCGGATATCGCCGCAGGCACGACGCTGACGGCGAATGAGCGAGAGGATTGGATGCTCCGGCCCAAAAAGCCCGCCGCCACGCTCCGGAATGAAGAATTACGGGGACGGGCGCCAATTTGCGCCCAGCCGGAACCTGCGCGCGCAGGCGGACGCGGTCCCCGTACGCCGATGGCGTGGTGACCGCGGCTACAGAAGCTCATACACCTCATATTTGACCCCGCCCTCGACCAGTTCCCCCCGGGCGATCGATACGATGCGGTTCAGCCAGCAATAGGCAGGCGAGCCGGTTTCAAAGACGGGGTTGGTTCTGAAATAGTAACGTGACGGGTCGACGAGGTGGCGGCGCTTCGGGTCTCTCATTTCGCCGAGTACCTCTTGAGGAAACACGATCCTGCCACCGTAGCTCATATGGATCAGGGCCCCATCGTCCGTTTGCAGAACGAGCCGCGCATCGACGACGCGAATGTCGTTGCGGGTCAACATCCAGTCGCCGGTTCCGGGATTCACGGTGCCTTTCAGGCGATCGCCCTCAAACCATCCTTGCTGCACGGCATTGAGTGTCCTGCGGCCAAGTGGGCCGTCCCCGGCATCGAGACCCGCGGCCAATTCGGCGCGCAATGTGAAGAGGTGGGCCAATTCGATAGGAGCCTGTCCTTTGGTGGTCATGGATTGTCTCCGGTACATGCGAAGCATTGCGGCAACGGGCTATCGTCAGCCCTAGTGGCGTTCGGCGTTGGCGGCTCGTCGACGATTGTCACACTTGGCTTGCGTCGCATCCGTCCGGTTATTCTCTTCTCGCTTACTCCATGAAAATCCTGTTCATATCAAGATGAACCATACAAGTTTGAGAATAGATTTTCCAATTTAACAAATTTAATTGTTTTTTATGATGTTTATACGTTTCCGATATATCGCTCGATATTGGACGGGAATTGCGGTGACCGGTGCAACAACTCCTGATTAGAGCGCAAAAAAACCGCTTTCCTACAAAGCCGCGCTGATTTAGCCTCCTTGCCATGCCATGTTCCGTCGCCTTTTTCCTTCGCGCTTTCCTGCAAGATGCGGCGATACTCCAGGCGCATGGGCGGGCACCCGTCGTTCGCATCGCCTGCTTTTGCGACCTCGCGCCAAAGACGGTTACGGCAGCGCCATGGGGCTGAACTTTCCTGAACTTTGCGATCGCGAATGGCGAAATTGCGTTCGCCATTGGCGGCGGGTCGACGAACGCGGCCGCATCGTTGACACGATACCGTAACGTAAACTGTTGCAATTTGGCCACTAATCGATGGAAAATAAGGGGGCTCGCGTGCGCGCGCGTTGACGCGGGGCGGCGGGTGACTACAGCGACCAATCACCGCGGGCATCTCCCACTCAGGCCTTTTGGGGCTGCGCCTGGCGGTTTGGAGAGAGAGAAACATCATGACTTTGCGCAACATCTTGTTGGGCGCCACAATGCTGTGCGCCGCAACCACCCCCGCTTTTGCTTTTGCCCAGGACGCTGCTCCCGCCGACGATACGGCGACGACGACCGACGTCGCTGGCGAGACCACCGACTATGGCAACGAGATCATCGTGACCGCGTCGAAGCGCTCGCAGACGCTGCAGGACACGCCGATCGCGGTTTCGGTGACCTCGGCCGCCGACCTGCAGAATGCGCAGATCCGCGACCTCATCGACCTTCAGTCGGCGGTGCCCAGCCTTCGCGTGTCGCAGCTCCAGTCGAGCGCGAACACCAACTTCATCATCCGCGGCTTCGGCAACGGCGCGAACAACGCCGGCATCGAGCCGTCGGTCGGCGTGTTCATCGACGGCGTATATCGCTCGCGTTCGGCCGCCCAGATCGGCGACCTTCCCAACGTCGAGCGCATCGAAGTGCTGCGCGGCCCGCAATCGACGCTGTTCGGCAAGAACGCATCGGCGGGCGTCATCAGCATCGTCACGCAAAAGCCTCAGTATGAGTTCGGCGGTTCGGTCGAGGCGAGCTATGGCAATTATAACGCCATCGTGCTCAAGGGCGACATCACCGGCCCGATCAGCGACAAGATCGCTTTCTCGATCGGCGGCAATTTCAACCGCCGCGACGGTTATGCGCAGGACCTGAAGCTGAACACCGACGTCAACGACCGCAATCGTTGGGGCGTGCGCGGGCAGCTGCTGTTCGAACCGACCGACGCGCTGTCGATCCGCCTGATTGGCGACTATGACAAGATCGACGAAAATTGCTGCATCGCCGGCAATGTCATCGCCGGCCCGACCGTCGCGATCACCAATGCGCTTGCCGGTGGTCCCAGCGTTGATGCCAACAATCCCTTCTCGTACAACGTCTACAACAATTTCCTGTCGACGAACGAGATCGAGAATTATGGCGGTTCGGCTCAGATCGACTATGAAATGGGCAATCTCGGCCTGACCTCGATCACCGCCTACCGCCAGGTGCGGGCGCTGACCAACCAGGATTCGGACTTCACCGGCGCCGACCTGATCGGCGAGAATAGCGCCGATCTGGGCATCGATACCTTCACGCAGGAATTGCGCCTGACGTCGGATTTCGACGGCCCGATCAACTTCCTCGTCGGCGGCTATTATTTCAACGAGAAGATCGACCAGAAGAACGACATCCGTTTCGGCACCCAGTTCCGCCCCTATGGCGACCAGCTGATCCGCGCCGCGAGCGGCAACGCGCTCAACGTTGCGCTGCTCGAGCAGACGTTCGGCGCGCTCGAGGGCAATCCGGCAAAATACACGGGCAGCTTCTTCCGCGCGCGCGACGGCCTCGACGAAGCCTATCGCCTGAAGGATGAAGCCTTCTCGATCTTCGGCACCGTCGATTTCGAAGTCACCGACCGCCTGACCTTCACGGTCGGCGCGAACTATACGAAGGACAAGAAGCGTTTTTCGACCAATGTGATCAGCAGCGATGTCTTCTCGGGCATCAATCTCAACGCGCCTGCCTATGCCCCGTTCCGCAACCAGCTGCTCTTCCAGGGTGGTCTGGCGTCGCAGATCGGCACGACGCTCGGCCTTGGCCGTTCGGCGACCGCTGCTGAAATCGGTGCTTTTGCGGGCGCCAATCCTGCGGCGTTCGGCGCGATCTCGTCGGCGGTGCAGACCTTTGCGACCGCCAACCAGAACAACCCGGCGGCGAACCCGCTCAACGGGCTGAAGGCGTTCCAGTTCCTGCCGCCGTTCCTCAACGTCCCGAATGCGGTCGAGCCCGGCAAGACCAACGACGGCGACCTGTCGTACAGCGTTCGCGCTTCGTACGAGCTGACCGACACGGTCAACATCTATGCGACCTATGCGACCGGCTTCAAGGCGAGCTCGGTCAACCTGTCGCGCGACAGCCGCCCGCTGGCGTCGGATCTTCCCGCGATCATTTCGGGCGGTCTTGCGACTCCAAACCTGGGCACCGGCTCGCGCTTTGCCGATCCCGAAGAATCGACCGTCTATGAATTCGGTTTGAAGGGGCAGTGGGATGTCGCGGCCGTGAACATCGCGGTGTTCAAACAGTCGATCAAGGGCTTCCAGTCGAACATCTTCACCGGCACCGGCTTCGCGCTCGCCAACGCAGGCAAGCAGTCGACCTTCGGTGTCGAGTTCGACGGCTCGGTGCGTCCGGTCGACGGGCTCAACCTGACGCTCGCGGTGACCTATCTCGATCCGAAATATGACAGCTTCGTCAACTCGGCGTTCGGTGACATCTCGGGCAGCAAGCCCGCGGGCATCCCCGACCTGTCGGCGTCGATGGGCGCGACCTACACCCACGAATTCGCGGGCGGGACAAAGGCGATCGCGCATGTCGATTATGCGTATGAAAGCCCGGTTCGCGTCGTCGAGGGTCTGACGGGCATTCCGCAGAACATCTCGGATTCGCTGAAGCGCGAAGTGAACTCGCTCAACGCGTCGTTCACGGTTGCGCTGACCAACGGCTTTGAACTGGGCGTCTGGGGCCGTAACATCACCAACGCGCAATATCTGACGACGGTGTTCCCGGCGGTCGCCCAGTCGGGCAGCGTCTCGGGCTATCCCAGCCAGCCGCGCACCTATGGCGTGACCGGCCGCTTCAAATTCTGATGTGATCCGGGACGGCTTGTCCGTCCCGGACGCATGGGGCCGGGCGGTTCGCTGCTCCGGACCCGGTCAGCAGGCAAAAAAGAGCCCGGCCATTCGATCGAATGGCCGGGCCTTTTTGTCGGCGTTGCCGCCGCGGGTGTTTAGAACTTGACGCCGGCCGCGATGCCATAGCGGCGCGGTTCGAGCGTGAAGACGTTGGTGTAGTTACCCGACGACTGGTCGGTGATGTACAGGCCGGTGACGCTCGCGGAATCGAAGATGTTCTGGATGAACCCCTTCACATACCATTTGTCGTCGGCACCGTTCAGCTGCAGCTGGGCATTGACCTGGGCATAACCCTTGATCCGGTTCACATTGCCGTTGAAGATGCTGCCATAGCTCTCACCCGTGTAGGCAAGGTCGAAGCGCGGGATGAGCGTCATGCCGCCATCGCCGAGCCGTGCCGTGTACTGGACGCCGGTGCTGAACTTGTAGTTCGGCGCCTGCGGCAGCTGATTGCCCTTGATGTTGACGGGGATACCGGCCGAGAAATACTCGATCCCGCCGAACGTGGTGGGGTTGAGGCCGGCCGCCGAGAAGGCGCCCGACGCAGCCGCCTGCATCACCGAGCAGATGCTGAAGGCGCCCGTCGATGCAATACCGCCATCGGTCGGGAAGGCGGTCGTCGGCCGCAGGCCGGCGCCCGCTGCCACACCTGGTACGAAGCCGCCGTTGATGACGCTCTGGACGCCGTTCACGAAGGCATTGACCCCAGCCGCATTGCCCGACGTCGAGGCGACGGCGCAGTTTGCGGCGTTGGTGATGTCCTTGATGATCACCGCATCGCTGCGGCCGCCGCCGAAGTCACGCGGGTTGCTCGTGAACTTGTCTTCGCTGACCTTGGTGTGCAGATAGCTGAAGCCCAGGTTGATCACCCAGTCCGGATCGGGGCGAACGACGCCTTCGACTTCGAACCCGTAGATGTTGGCGCTGACGTTATCGTTGACCGCGGTACGCGCCACGATCTTGCTGAGCTGCAGATCCTTGTACTTGTAGTAGAAGCCCGTGACGTTCAGCTGGAGCGCGCCGTTGCCGAAGGTGTTCTTCGAACCGATTTCAAAGGCGTCGACCTGTTCCGGCTTGAACGATTCCGGCACCGCGAAAATCGGCTGCAGCGGCGGGTTGATACCGCCCGATTTATAGCCGCGCGAATAGGAGGCGTAGAGCAGGTTGTCGTCGGTGACCTTGAAGTCGAGCACCGCGCGTCCCGTCAGCTTGTTGAACTTCACGCTGCGCGCCTGGATGATCTGGTTTCCGGCCGTGCCGGGATCGGCGTCGAACGACCCGACGAACGGCGACGCGAAGATGTCGCCGGTCAGGCTGTGGGGGACCAGGAAGCTCGCCAGCGTTGACCGCGCCGTAACGCTCTTCTTGTCGTTGTTGTACCGCAGGCCGGCCGTCAGCTTCAGGCGATCGCTGAATTCGAAATAGGCTTCGCCGAAGATGCCGTACGATTTGATGCTGAGGTCGTCGGTGTTGTTGCGGAAGAACGGAGTCCCGAGGAACGACGGCGGCAGCGGGCCGCCGGCGGCCGGCGGGTTGGTTGCCGCGGTAAAGGCTCCGAGAACGCCCGTCAGATAGTCGATCGGGAAGGCGTTCACATAATAGCTGTTCTCGGTCAGGTGGTAATCGGCATAGATTCCGCCGAGCAGGAAGTTGAACGGTCCGTCGAAGTCGCTGGTCAGGATCGTTTCAGCCGACCAGCTGCTGTTATACTGGTTCGACCTATCGAACTGCAGCGACTGGGCGCTACAGATCGCATTCCCGCCATAGACGCCCTGGCCCGTTTCCTCGGGCAGCGAGGTACAAAGCTGGCCGGTCGGGCCGTTGGGGATGATCGCTGCCGCGACCGGCGCGAAATAAGGCGTGAACGCCGCGCCGAGCGCGCCGCCCGCTGCTGCCTGCAACGTAGCAAGGCCGCCCGCGTAAAGCGCGCGATTGCCGACGTTGCTGTTATAATCCTGCGACGCGTCGAGCTTGACCTTTTGGTACTGGCCCGAAACCTGCAGCGCGATCGGTCCGAAATTATGCTCGATCTGGCCCTGGAGCGTGAGTTCGCTGGTGAAATAGCTCGGCGTATAGGCGGTGTTGACGACCCGCGCATCGTCCGGGATCGTCGTATTGGCATAGACGTCGGGGCCATAAAGGCTGCCGAGCGCGAACGCCTGCGGAATGCCGCGGATCGCCAGGAATTCGCGCGAGGTCAGCGCCGCAGTGAAGGTTGCGTTGCCGTTGAAGGGCGCATTGTCGAGGCGGTTGTTCAAGCAACCGAGGATGCCGGTGGGGTCACGCTGGCAAAGCTGCTTCTGGATGCGGGTGCGTTGGTCCCGTTCGTGGAAATAGGACGCAAGCAGATCGACGGTCGTATCGGGCGACGGTTCCCAGCGGAATGATCCGCGAACCGAATACAGATCACGGTCGTCGATGCGGGTGTTGAGGAAGGCGTTCTTCGTATAGCCATCGCGGTTGAGGTAGATGCCCGCAACACGCAGCCCCATGGTGTCGCCAAGGGGGATGTTGACCATCGCCTTGCCCTTGATCGAATTATAATTGCCATATTCGCCTTCGGCTGCGGCTTCGAAAACACCGAGCTTCGGTTTGGCGGTGATCACGTTGACCACGCCCGACGTCGCGTTGCGGCCGAACAATGTGCCTTGCGGCCCGCGCAGGACTTCGATGCGTTCTAGGTCGAAGAATTCGGTTTCGAACAGACGGGTCGAGAACAACGGATCGCCGTTCAGGTGGATCGCGGTCGCGCTGTCGCAGGTCGTGCCGACGCAAAGGTCGCCGATGCCGCGAATGGTGAAGCTTGCGCCCGTAAAGTTGGTTTTTGTGAACGTGACGTTCGGCAGCGTCAGCTGCAGATCCGACGGCGTCTTGATCTGTTGTGCTTCCAGAGCTTCCGACGAGAAGGCGCTGACAGCGATCGGCACGTCCTGAAGACGTTCCGCCTGACGCTGCGCCGTGACGACGATTTCACCACCGAAAGCATCGCGTTCCGTTTCGGCCGCATCCTGAGCATAGGCCGGCGTTGCCACCGCCATCGCCAAGATCGACGATCCGATCAGTCCCTTGAACTTCATTTACATCCTCCCTTTTTCGAACCCGCTTTTACGGGGCCGCCCAAACTTGAATTTGTGCTTAAAGGGGAGGGGAAGTAACCAGACGTGGCAAGGGGCGCCGCACCGCAGTGGGCAGGCGCCTGAAAACATCCCTCTTGCCAGCTGCGCTGGTCATCGTCCTCTCCCACTGGCGTTGGGGAAAACGCCAGCATCTCCGGATTACGGCTCGCTCAAGCGAACTCTGTAAGAAGTCGAAGGTGCGCCGAGTTGACGAAAGCGTCAAGTCACTTGTTATCGGGAGAAAAGCACGGATTTTGGCGCGAGTCCCAAAATGGAAAAAGCCCAGATTCCGCAACGTAAACTTGGTGGAGGTACGGAAATTCTTTGCCCGCCGGGGTTGCGCGCGCCACATTTCGCGTCGAGATGTGCGACATGATAGCAACAGTGAAAGCAGCGCGATGACGAAGGTGGAACTGGGTCCCGATGGCAAGCCGGTCGTCCCGGCCGAGGTGCTCGGCGCGGTCCGGACGCTGATCGAATGGGCCGGTGACGACCCGGAGCGGGAAGGGCTGCTCGACACGCCGAAGCGCGTCGCGCGCGCCTGGCTCGAATATTGCCAGGGCTATGCCGAGGATCCGGCGATCCACCTGTCACGCACCTTTGAAGAGGTCGGCGGCTATAACGAGCTGGTGCTGCTCAAGGATATTCCGTTCCAATCGCACTGCGAGCATCATATGGCGCCGATCACGGGCAAGGCGTCGATCGCCTATATGCCCAAGGACCGTGTCGTCGGCATTTCCAAGCTGGCGCGCGTTCTCAACGGCTATGCGCGCCGCCTTCAGGTGCAGGAGCGGCTGACGGCCGAGGTCGCGCGATGCATCTGGGACAATCTCCAACCGCATGGCGTTGCCGTGGTGATCGACGCCCAGCACGGATGCATGACGGGCCGCGGCGTCCGTACGCCCGGGGTTGGCATGGTGACGAGCCGCTTGCTTGGCTGCTTCCTTGACGACGAACGCAGCCGCAAGGAAGTGCTCGCGCTGATGGGTTATTAAAAGCCGTCGCCTTCGCTTTCGCAGCAGGCGACGGTGATCAGCGCCGCCACATCCGCAGCAGCTGATACTGGACGGCCTGCAACCGCGTGAAATTGTCGGGCGCCATCGTGTTGCCTTCCAGCGCGGCGACCTCGTTGAGTTCATACATCAGGTTCCGATGCTGCACGTCGGGAATCAGGCTCTGGATGAACGTGATGGCGACGAGCCGCTCGCCGCGCGTCACCGGTTCGACCTCGTGCAGCGTGTGCGACGGATAGACGATCGCGACGCCGGGGGCTTCCTTGAAGCGCAGGTCGGCTCCGCCGAGCTTCACGTGCAGCGCGCCGCCGTCATAGTCGGCGGGATCATTGATGAAGACGGTGCAGCTGACGTCGGTGCGCAGCTGCCCGTCGGGAAGCGGGATATAGGCGGCGTCGGGGTGCAGCCCATAATGCATGCCCGGCGTGTAGCGGGTGAGCAACGGCGGCGCGATGCGCGCGGGGAAGGAAAATTCCATGAAGTCGGGGTTCTGCACCATCGCGTCGAGCAGGATCTTCGACGACCGCTCATAGGCGCTCGCATCGTGCAGTTGCAGGTTGTTCTTGATCTTGGAGTGCGGGTTGCTGATCCGCCCGTCGACGAACTTGCCGCTGGTCGCGATCTCGCGCAGCATATGCACCTGGGACTCGTCGAGAAGCTGGACTAGCTTGAACATTCGTCTTCCTATCGGATCGGCAGGTCGGCGAGATGTGTATAGCGCTTGGCGAGCGCTTCAACCCACCCAATGGCTTCGGCGATCGCGGCGCCATGATCAGCGGCCGCCTGTGACTGGAGCTGGCGGCGCAGATCGGGGCTATAGCCATGCTCCGGCGCCTTCGAATATTGGCGCATGATCGGACCCGCGATCGCGGCATCGATCTGCGCGCGATCGACTGCCATGCCGAAATGCCCGCATTGCGCCGCAAGTGCGTTCGCGGGATCGGCCAGCATCGCTTCAAAATCGACCCAGAGATTGCGCGGCTCGACTGCCGGAAGCGCACGCTGGGCGGTTGCCATTTCGCAGAGCCAGCTCATCGCAACACGCGTGACCGGCGGCAATTGCCAGAGCGCATGCGGAAGTTCGGGAAGCAGCACGGCGAGCCGCGCCATGCGGGCGGGCGCCTGCGCCAGTGTTTCGGCCATCGACGCTTCGCCGGCGAGGATCGTCTCGATATAGCGGGGCAGCGACACATAGAGAAAGAGCGCGCGGCCGTCGGGGCCGGTCAGATCGTCGGCGATGGCAGTGATGACGCTCGATGCCTTCACGACGGCTCGCTGTCCGGGGCGGAAGCCGCGGCCGAGCCAGCCAAGGACTTGCGCCAGTCGCTGGCGATAGAGATCGGGCGACCATAGCGATTCCGGCCGGTCGATCCGCTCGGCGACCTGCGCGAGCGTGCGCAGCAGCATCGGCTCGCGTAGTGGCAGCGCGTCGCTCGTTTCTGCAAGCAGCCGCGAGGCCAGCGTCGAACCGACATGGCCGATATGGAAGATGAAATCGGCACGCGGTGCGTCGCTCGGGTCCGGAAGAGCGCTCCACGCCATCCACTCGCGCCCGACGCGATCGGTCAGCAGTCGCTGGTCAAGAAAGCTCGCCGCGCGATAATCATCTTCGGTCAGCAGTGCGACCAGAACGCGGTCGCTCGCCAGGTCCGCCATATGGGGCAGCAGGCTGGCATCGGCCGCAAAGCGGCGCTGAAAGGGATCGTCGGCCATCGGCGCAGCCATAGGTAAGGCGAGGGGGATTGGCCAGACGGGATGAAGCATGGCGGTGGTAGGGTCTGTGGGGCGCCGCCGTGCCCTTGCTCCAAAGTTCAGTAAAGTTCAGCCCTATGGCGTACCCCCGATCAGGCTTTGCCGCGAGCCAGAAGCACGAGGCGTGGCCCCCCCCGAAAACCGGGCGGCAACCGTTTTTATCGACCGAGGGAAAGAGCCGGAATCAACGCTGGCATACTCGGATATTGTAGGAAAGGCCTTTTTCCGAGGGCGACGTCGGCTTTGGGGTGGGAAGCGGACGGTCACGCCTTCGTCACCCGCACCCTTCGACAGGCTCGGGACAGGCTTGATCCGGCATCCATGATTGCACGGTCGTCATGGACCCCGGATCAAGTCCGGGGTGACGATCGATTGGGCGTCCATTGGGGTGGTGAGTGGACGGTCACCCGGCCCAGCGTGTTCCCCCGCGCAGGCGGGGGTCCAGGGCGTTCGAGGGCTGACGTTGCGTGAGCACGCTGTGGACCCCGGCCTTCGCCGGGGAACACGTCACAATCGTCTGCAATGGGTCGTTTGCCCTCCGTCATGCTGAACTTGTTTCAGCATCCATGGCCGGACCTCTCCTTTCGCGCCGTGTCGAAGGAAACGGCAGCCCATGGATCCTGAAACAAGTTCAGGATGACGAGGAATGAGGGGGTCCTCCCTGTGGCGCAGCCATGGGGAGGGGGACCGTCCGCGAAGCGGATGGTGGAGGGGCCTTGCGACGGCGGTGTCATGGCCCCTCCGTCAGCGCTGCGCGCTGCCACCTCCCCATCGCTGTGCGACAGGGAGGATCAACGGCAACAATTGGTCGTTAGCCGCCATTGCATCGAGATCGGGAGCGAATCACGGCTTTGGGGTGGGAAGCGGACGCTCGCGCCTTCGTCACCCCGGACTTGATCCGGGGTCCATAGCTGCCGTGGCGCTCATGGATCCCGGATCAAGTCCGGGATGACGAGGAAGGAGAATGTCCGCAATTGGTCGAAACCAGACGCCAGAGCTTACCCCGACACGAAAAGGGCCGCGTTCCCGGATGGAAACGCGGCCCTTTCGAAAGGCTTTGGCCAGAGAAGCTTAGGCTTCTTCGGCTTCGTCCGAGGCGGCTTCGACCTCTGCGACGGCCACTTCCGACGGGGGAGTGGCGTCTTCGAATTCGTCTTCGCTGTCGGGTTCGAGCGCCGAGGCGACTGCTTCAGCCTGTTCTTCTTCGAACATGGCGGCAATCACGTCGATGCCCTGCTTCTGCATTTCGGCTTCGTCAGGCGAACGTGCGACATTGACGCCGACGGTCACGGCGACTTCGGGGTGCAGCTTCACCTTGACCTCGAAAAGGCCGAGCGACTTGATCGGGCGTTCGAGCTCGACCATCGCCTTGGCGATGTGCGTCGCGCCTTCTTCGACCAGTGCGTCGACGATGTCGCGCACCGAAACCGAACCGTACAGCTGGCCGGTGTTCGACGCCTGGCGGATCAGGACGACCTGCTTGCCGTCAATGTCCTTGGCGCGGCCTTCTGCGTCGGTGCGACGCTCGGCGTTGTCGGCCTCGATCTTGCCGCGGTTCGCTTCGAACAGCTTGCGGTTGGTGTCGTTCGCGCGCAGCGCCTTGTTGTTGGGCAACAGGAAGTTGCGGGCAAAGCCGTTCTTGACGGTGACGACATCGCCGATGCCGCCCAGTTTCTCGATACGTTCGAGCAGGATGATTTCCATCGGTCCGCCCTCCTTACTTCACAATGTAGGGAAGCAGGCCAATGTGGCGCGAGCGCTTGATCGCTTTCGCCAGCTCGCGCTGCTTCTTGGTGGACACCGCGGTGATCCGCGACGGGACGATCTTGCCACGCTCCGACAGGTAACCCTGCAGCAGACGGACGTCCTTGTAATCGATGACCGGTGCGTCCTTCTGGCTGAAGGGGCAGGTCTTGCGGCGGCGGAAAAAGGGTCGTGCCATGATCTCTGTCCTTATTCTTCGCCGTCGCGGTCACGACCGCCACGGCCGCCACGACGTTCCTGCTTGCGCATCATCACCGACGGACCCTTTTCGAGTTCGTCGACCTTGATGGTGAGCCAGCGGATGATATCTTCGTTGATCGCGGCCTGGCGCTCGATTTCTGCGATGGCTTCGCCCGACACTTCGGCCGAGAGCATCACATAATGGCCCTTGCGGTTCTTCGCGATCTTGTAGGCAAGCTGCTTAAGGCCCCAGGTTTCGGTCTTGTGAACCTGACCCTTGAACTCGCCGATGATGTTGGTGACGGTTTCCGCCAGCGCGTCGACCTGAGCCTGGCTCAGATCCTGACGCGCAATAAAGACATGCTCGTAGAACGGCATGGTGCGCTTCCTTCGATTTGACCGATCGCTGATTTCACGCCAATCGCGAAACCCCTCCGGCTGTCGTCTCGCTTTGCGAATCGATGCAAAGCAAACGGGGCGATGGCTCAAAGCCTCGCCCCGAATGGACGCGCCTATACAGATTCGCGCGAAAGAATCAAGCGGGGGCCAGCTTTCCGAGCAACTCGCGCCCGAATTCGGTGAGCGTGTCGTCGCGCGCGCCGAGGATCAGGATGCGGTCGCCAATTTTCGCGTCGTCGAGCATCGCCGCACCGCACGCGGCGCGGGTGGTCAGATGGACCGCATCGCCGCCGCCATCGACGATTGCCGCAACCAGCGCTTCGCTGCCGACAGTGCGATCGACGGTGCCGCCGAAATAGACCGGATCGCAGACATAGAGCTTGTCGCCATCGCGCATCCCGCGCGCGAAGCTTGCGGCGAGTTCCTTGCCCATCTGGCGCAGCGGCCCATAGCCGTGCGGTTGAAAGAAAAGAAGCGCGCGGCCTGGCAGCTCGGCCACGGCGGCGAGCGTCGCGGCGACCTTGTCGGGATTGTGCGCGAAGTCGTCGATGACGGTCACGCCATTCACCTGCCCCAGAACTTCATAGCGACGGGCGAGCCCGGCGAAATCTGCAAGCGCCGCTGCTGAATCCTTGACCGAAATGCCCACAGCCCGCGCGGCCGTGATCGCCGCCAGCGCGTTGGACGCGTTGTGGCGGCCCGGCATGCGTAGCCGCACGTCATGGCGCGCGGAGGAGAAATCGACGGTAAAGCGGCAACCGTCGGGCAGCGCCTCGAAATCGCTGCCGCGCATGCCCGCGGTGCCGGCGAAACCGAAGCTTGCGATATTCCTTCCCTTGAGCAGCGGGGCGGACTCGGGATCGTCGGCGTTGACGACCGCGACGCGTGCCCGGTCGGCGAAATCGCCGAACAGCTGGTGCAGCTCTTCGAGGCTTTTGTGGTCGAGGCTGATATTGGTGATGACCGCGACAAACGGATTGTAAAACGCGATCGAGCCATCGCTCTCGTCAACCTCGCTGACATAGGTTGCGGCCTCGCCGACGAGGGCGCTGGCAAAGGGCATCTCGTCGCTTGCGAAATTGCGCATCACTGCGCCGTTCATCACCGTCGGCTTGCGGCCGGCGCGTTCCAGAATCCAGCCGATCATTCCGGTGACGGTCGATTTGCCGCTCGTCCCGCCGACGCCGATCGCCTGATCGGCGTCGTTGAACAGCGCGGCGTTGAGATCGGCGCGCGTCATGCGCGGCAGGCCCAGCTGGTTGGCAGCGGCGATGTCGGGGACACTATCCTCGACCGCCGCCGAGGCGACGAGTGTCTGGCCGGCGGCCACCCCGCTGCCGTCCTGCGGAAAGAGCCGGATGTCGCGGCTTTCGATCCAGTCGAATTTGCCCGGACTCCGTCCCTGGTCATGGCTGCGATCCGAGCCCGACACAGCGGCACCGCGCCCCGCGACGATCATTGCGAGCGGCAACATGCCCGACCCGCCGATGCCGCAGAAGAAATAGGATTTGTTTTCGGCCATCGCGGGGCGATATGGGCTTGGGCCAGGTTTGGCAAGGCGAGGCAGGGGACAGAATTTGCGCATCGGCATCGTTGCTCCATCGACCCCGATCCTGCCCGACGATGCCGAAGCCGTGCGCGCGCTCGCCAGCCTTGGCTACCCCGACGTCGAACTTGTTTTCGATCCGCAATGCTTCGCGATCCACGGGCATTTCGCGGGCGAGGACGGGCATCGTTTCGCGGCGCTCGTCGAAATGGCGAACCGGGCCGACATCGATGCGGTCTGGTTTGCGCGCGGCGGCTATGGCGCCTGCCGGATTGCCGAGGATGCAGTGGCGGCGATGACCGATGTCGCGCGGCGCAAGGCGTTCCTCGGCTATTCCGATCAGGGAAATGTGCTCGGCGCGCTGTATCGCGAAGGGTTCGACCATGTCGCGCATGGCCCGATGGTTGCCGACATCCGCCGCGCGGGAGGCGAGGCGGCGGTGCTGCGCGCGCTCGACTGGCTCGTCGCGCGCGATCCGGCGGCATGCGAGGGGGGATTGCAGCACGGCGCACGCCATGCGGCGTTCAACCTGATGACGCTGTCGATGCTGCTTGGTACGCCGCTCGAGCCCGATCTGACCGGGCACGTCCTGCTCGTCGAGGAGGTCAGCGAATATCTCTATGCTTTCGACCGCGCCTTCTTCCACGTCGCGACCTATCTGAGCCCGCGGGGCCTTGCCGGCATTCGGCTCGGCCGGGTCAGCGATATTCCCGACAACGACCGCCCGTTCGGTATGGAGGCCGAAGACATCGCGCAAAGCTGGTGCGCGCGCGCGGGCATTCCGTGGCTCGGCCGCGCCGACATCGGGCATGATGCAGACAACAAGGTCGTGCCCTTCGGCTTGCATCGCGCCGGGTGAAGGAATAGGCGCGGGCGCATTCAAGAACATGCGAAGGGACGCATCATGCGCGCATTTATTTTTCCGGGTCAGGGCAGCCAGGCCGTCGGCATGGGCAAGGCGCTCGCCGACGCATCGCCCGTGGCGCGAGAGGTGTTTCAGGAGGTCGACGACGCGCTGGGGCAGAAGCTGTTTCAGCTGATGAGCGAAGGTCCCGAGGACCAGCTCACGCTCACCGAAAACGCCCAGCCCGCGATCATGGCGAACGCGATCGCGACGCTGCGCGTGCTCGAAAAGGAAGGCGGCGTGGCGCTGTCGGCCAAGGCCGATTATGTCGCGGGGCACAGCCTGGGCGAATATAGCGCGCTCTGCGCTGCGGGCGCGTTCGACCTTGCGACGACTGCGCGGCTTTTGAAGACGCGCGGACAGGCGATGCAGGCGGCGGTGCCCGTTGGCATCGGTGCGATGGCGGCGCTGCTCGGTGCCGATATCGACACCGCGCAGAAGCTCGCCGATGCGGCGGCCGAGGGTGAAATCTGCACCGTCGCCAACGACAACGACCCGTCGCAGGTCGTGATCTCGGGCCACAGGGGCGCGGTCGAACGTGCAGTGGCGCTGGTCAAGGATTATGGCATCAAGCGCGGCGTGTTGCTGCCGGTGTCGGCACCCTTCCACTGCCCGCTGATGCAACCTGCCGCGGACGCGATGGCGGACGCGCTTGGCGCGAACCCGCCCGCGGCTCCGCTGGTGCCGGTGGTCGCAAACGTCACCGCGAGCCCGGTGAGCGACGCCGACACGATCCGCGATCTGTTGATCCAACAAGTCACCGGCCGCGTTCGCTGGCGCGAGAGCGTCGGGGCGATGGAGGGTATCGGCGTCAGCCAGTTCGTCGAATTCGGCGGCAAGGTCCTGTCACCGATGGTGAAGCGCAGCGCGTCGGGCGAGGTCGAGACGGTCAGCGTGATCTCGATGGACGACATCGAAGCGTTGCTCAAGACGCTCTAATTTCTAAATTTCAGGAGAGTAATATGTTCGATCTCACCGGCATGACGGCCCTTGTTACTGGCGCTTCGGGCGGTATCGGCTCGGCGATCGCGCAGGCACTCGCAGCGCAAGGCGCGCGGCTGGCGGTATCGGGGTCCAATGCGGACAAGCTAAACGCGTTCCGCGACACGCTGGGCGGCGACCATGTCGCGCTGCCGTGCAATCTCGGCGACGCGGCGGCGGTCGATGCGCTTGTTCCGTCGGCGGTCGAGGCGCTGGGACATCTCGATATCCTCGTCAACAACGCTGGCGTCACCCGCGACAATCTTATCATGCGCATGAAGGACGAGGAGTGGATGGACGTCATCCGCATCAACCTCGAGGCCAATTTTCGCCTCGCACGCGCCGCCGCAAAGCCGATGATGAAGGCGCGTTTCGGCCGCATCATCTCGATCACCAGCGTCGTCGGCGCGACCGGCAATCCTGGGCAAGCCAATTATGCCGCGTCGAAGGCGGGCGTCACCGGCATGACCAAGGCTCTGGCACAGGAACTGGCAAGCCGCGGCGTCACCGCGAACTGCGTCGCGCCGGGCTTTATCGCTACGGCCATGACCGACGATCTGCCCGACGCCCAGAAGGAAGCGCTCAACCAGCGCATCCCGGCAGGCCGGATGGGCGAAGGCAGCGATATCGCTGCTGCCGTCGTCTATCTGGCATCGCGCGAGGCAGGCTATGTCACCGGTCAGACATTGCATGTTAACGGTGGGATGGCCATGCTCTCGTAGGGGTCGAGTTTTCGAGGGTGAAAGGGATTCGTTCGATGATCAGGACTTTGATGGCCGGTGCGGTGCTTGCGCTGGCCACGGTGCCGGGGGCGGCGCTGGCGCAAGAGGGTGCCAAATATGATTGCGTCGTGACGACTGCGACGCCGAACCTCAAGGCGCAGATCGGCGGCGCGATGACCGGCCAGGGCGACGACGCGAGCCGCGAGGCCTTGTTCAAGCAACTCGGCGAGCTCGTCGATGGATGCGTTACGCGCCACGGCATCGGCGAAGCGAACAAGGGCAATTATTTCGATTACAGCCTCGCGCGCATTTCGCGCGAATGGCTGATCGGCGATATCTCGAAACAGGGCCTGTCGGTCGCGCCGGTCGACAAGGCGATGGACTTCGGGCTTGGCAAGACAAATCCCGATCTGTCGGGCGAGATGAGCCAGGACCAGATCATGTCGATCGTGCAGGCCTATATCGATAGCGGCGTCAATATCGAGAAGGTCGATCAGTCGGTATGGGAAAAAGTCGGCGCCTATGCTGCGGCGACGTCTATCTATTGGAACAAGCGCAAGACTTTGACCTTCTGATCGCGCGAGCGGCCGGGTCCGCGCGATCGGACCCGGCCGCCGCCGGGCGGGCGGAGGTCAGAAGCTTGCCCGGGCCGTGATGCGGATATCGCGGCCGGCAAGCGGCACATAATCCTTGGTAAAGCTGGCGTGGCGCCGTGCATCGACGTCGAAGATATTGTCGGCGGCGAGCGTCAGCGACAGATTCTTCGTCTCGGGCAACGGGCGCCAGGTCAGCGACGCGTTGACCAGCGTGAAGCCTTTCGTCGCGGTCTCGAAAGGCGCGATGCGGGTCTGATCGTCGGTCCACTCGACTTCGGCCCGGGCATCGAGCCGCTCGCTCGAAGCTTCGAGCCCGCCGCGGATGCGCAGCGGCGGAATGCGCGGCACAAAGGGGCCATCGGTGATCCTGGCGCGCGTCATGTCGGCGACCGCGTCGGCGCCGATATGAAAGCCGCCGACCTGCACGATCGGCGCCGTGCCCTCAAACTCGAAGCCCCAGGTGCGCGCCTTGTTCTGGCGGAACTCGAACACCGGCAGATCGTCCTCGACCAGCCCGGTGTCGGTTTCATAGATGAAGTTGTCGAACCAGCTCGCATAGCCGGTGAGGCCCGCCGACCAGCCGTCGCGGTTGAACTTCAGCGACGCTTCGCCGCCCCAGCTCGTTTCCTTGTCGAAGGTCGGATCGCCGCGCTCATAGGTCAGCGTTGCAGCATGCGGGCCGTCTGAAAGGAGCTCCTCGGCCGACGGCGCACGCTCGCTGCGCGAGACCGAGAAGCTCGCTTTCAGGCCGTCTGCGATCTGGTAGCTTGCGCCCGCGGCGCCCGAAAAGCTGTTGAACGAGCGATCGAAGCCGATGCTGTTTGCGGAGACCTGCGATTTTTCAAAGCGCAACGCGCCTTCGAGCGTCACGGGGCCGCGTTCGAGTTCCTGCAGCGTGAAGGCTGCCATGCGCGTGGTTTCGTTGGCGGGGAGGAAGGCCTCGTCGCCGATCGCGGCGAAATCGCGAAAGCTGTACTGCACGCCGCTCGCGCCGCGCCAGCCGCCGCGGTCGTTCTGCGCCAGTTCGGTGCGGAATTCGATGCCGCGGTTGGTGAAGCGCGTGCCGGGCGCGCCATCGTCGAACTCGGTGTGCGCATAGTCGGCATAGGCGCCGCGAAAGCGCAGCTTTTCGAACAAACCGTCGCCAAGCTCGACCTCGCCGCGGAGGTCGAAGCGATATTGCCGCGCCTTAATCGTCGGCACTTCGTCGATGTCGGCGCGCGGCGGAATGCCATAGCTGTCCTCGAGATAGCCGAAGCTGATGCCAAGCGAGCCGCCATCGTCGATGAAGGCCGCCCCGACGCCGGCGCTGGTGCTGCGGCTCTGGCTGTTCGGCACCTTGCCGCTGCTGTTCGCCGCACCGGTCAGCCGCGCGGCTTCGTCGGCGTCGCCATCGGCAGTCGCGTCGGCCGCAAGGTCGAGCAGATGCGCGCGTAGCTCGGGGGCATAGATCAGCCCGCCGACGCGGACATTGTTCGAATCGCGATAATTGCCATCGGCGTGGACGACGAAACGTTCGCCGAGCGGAACGTCGATCGACGCCCCGGCGCTCTTGTCGTCCGCAGCGGTGCCATAGCTTGCGAGCGCGTCGAGATGAAAGGGGCTCTCGGGCACGCTGCGCGGAATGCGCCGGTCAAAGACATTGACCGCGCCGCCGACTGCCTGGCTGGAGAAGAGCAGAACCGACGGGCCGCGCAGGATTTCGATGCGCTCGGCGGTGAGGGGGTCGATTGTTACCGCGTGGTCGGCCGAGGTCGACGAAGCGTCGATCGCGCCCAGGCCGTCGATCAGCACCGCGGCGCGCTCGCCCGAAAAGCCGCGCAGGATCGGACGCGAAGCACCGGGCGAAAAGCTGCTCGATGACACGCCGGGCTGTGATGCGAGCGTGTCTCCGATCTGCCCGCGAATATCCTGCGCCAGCTTCTCGCCTTCCATCACCGACACATTGCCGAGGATGTCGAGGCTGCGGACATAGGGTGCCGTGACGACGATCGGCTGGTCGGTGTGATAGTCGTCGTCACCGGTTTGCGGCGCGGCGTCCTGCGCAAAGGCTGCCGTGGGCAACAGCAGGGCAAGCGTAAAACCGGCGGTGGAGAGCAAGCGCATGGAGGGGAGATTCCTGTTCGTTGTGACGGGCTGTGGATGCGGGCAGTAATGATATACTGTCACAATGGCAAGCTGTGCCGCGTCATAATGCTGCCGTTCGTCGGTGCCCATGCCCCGTTGGTCGACAAAGCGCGAACAGGGGTGTCGCAAGCGAAGCTGTCTTGCAGCGGTGGGGGAGCGGCCTTAGATCAAGGGGCATGACCATAGCCAAAACCAGCCTGGACCTGATCGGCAACACGCCGCTCGTCCTGCTCAAGGGGCCGAGCGAAGCGACCGGATGCGAAATCTGGGGCAAGTGCGAATATGCCAATCCGGGCGGATCGGTGAAGGATCGCGCCGCGCTCTACATCGTCCGCGATGCCGAAGCGAACGGCAGCCTGAAACCCGGCGGCACGATCGTCGAGGGGACGGCGGGCAATACCGGCATCGGACTCGCGCTCGTCGCTAACGCGCTCGGCTACAAGACGATCATCGTCATGCCCGATAACCAAAGCGCCGAGAAAATGGCGACGATCCGTGCACTCGGCGCCGAACTGGTGCTCGTCCCGCCGGCGCCTTTCGCCAACCCCGGCCATTTCGTCCACACCTCGCGCCGCATTGCCGAAGAGACCGACAATGCGATCTGGGCGAACCAGTTCGACAATATCGCGAACCGCAAGGCGCACATCTTTGGGACCGCGGAGGAAATCTGGGAACAGATGGACGGCCGCGTCGATGGTTTCACCTGTTCGGCGGGGACGGGCGGTACGATCGCGGGGACCGGGTTGGGGCTCAAGGCCAAGGATCCCGATATCGTCGTCGCGCTCACCGACCCGCACGGCGCCGGACTATATAATTTCTACCAATGCGGCGAGTTGAAGGCCGAGGGGACGAGCGTCGCCGAGGGGATCGGTCAGAACCGCATCACCGCCAATCTTGACGGCGCGCCGATCGATACGCAGTTTCGCATTTCGGACGCCGAAGGGCTGGAGATCGTCCGGCAGTTGCTGGACGATGAAGGGCTTTGCCTTGGCCTGTCGTCGGGGATCAACGTTGCGGGAGCGATGGCGCTCGCGCGCAAGCTGGGCCCCGGAAAACGCATCGCGACGATTCTCTGCGACAGCGGATTCCGCTATCTTTCGACGCTCTACAATCCCGAATGGCTCGCAAGCAAAGGATTGGCAGCATGACGACAAAAGGATCCGCCATTCCGCCCGCGCCCGTAGCGGCCGCACCGCCACCTGCGCCGACCAATGATTCGATGCGGCGGTTGCAGATCGGTATCGCCGGCGTGCTGACCGTCCTTCTTCTCGTCGGCATGGCCGGACTGATCGGCGACCGCGCGCGTGAAAATGCGGTGCAGGATACCACGACCGCTGCACAAGCCACCACGCCGGGCGACGAAAGCAAGGCCGGCAGCGCGCCGCTCGAGGAACTGGGTGTCCAGCCGGTGTCGAAGGACCAGAATGCGGCGACCGACGTGAAAGAGCAGCAGGCGGCGCCGGCCGGACCCGCTGCGACGGTTCCCGACCTCGAACCCGATCCGGCACTCGCGCGGGCCCGCCCATCGAAACAGTGAGATTGTTCGGCGCGTCTGCGGCTTTTCGGGCGGTCGCTGCGACCATCGTCGCGTTGGTCCTGGCCTGGCAGTTTGGCGGGCAACAAGCGCTCGGCCGGATCGATCCTGCCCTGGCGCTGCCTCTGTTGTCACTGCCCGCGCTTCTGCTGGCCTGGTCGATGCGCCGCGAGGCCAAGCCGTTGCGGTGGCGCGCAGTCGGTTTGGCGCTGGCGATGATCCTGATCCTCCAGGCGCTGCTCGCGACGTTTCTGTCTGCGCGGCCGCCGTGGCCGCAACTCGGCCTGGTCGCGATTGCGTGGGCCGTCGTCGCGCTCGCCGCCGACGCCCTGCTCCAGTGGCAACGCGGCAGGGTCGTGCGCCTCCTGCTGGCAGCCGCGCTCGTCGCAGGCTGGTTCATCGCCAGCCACGCGCTGCTCGCCATGCTTTATCGCCCTGTCGCCGCGCGCGGTCCCGCTGTCATAATGCTGACCGGGCTGCCCCTGCGCTGGTCGGAAGGGAACGATCTCGCGGCGGTGCTGGCGCGCGGGATGAACGAAGATCCGGCACTGGCGCGCTTGAGGCAGGCGGGATCGGTCGAGCTGGTCGACAGCATCGTCGACAATCCGCCGCGAAAGGGCAGCGTTCTGTTTCTGGCGCATCCGCGCGCGCTGGCGCCGCAAGAGCTGGTGGCGATCGATGCCTTCGTGCGCGGCGGGGGGCGCGCCGTGATTCTGGCCGATGCGTTGACCGGCTGGCCGATGCGCCACCCGATCGGCGATCCGCGCAATCCGCCGGTGACCAGCCTGTTGACGCCGCTGTTCGATCATTGGGGCGTCGCGCTGGCGGCAGCATCGCCGGGTGATCGGGGCGCACTGGCCGTCGACGTCGGCAACGCGCGGTTGCAGTTGTTCAGCGCCGGCCGGTTCGAGCGGCTGCCGCTCGCCTGCCGTGCCCATGCGAACCGCCATATCGCGATGTGTCCGATCGGGAAGGGGCAAGCTTGGATCGTGGGCGACGCCGACCTTCTCTTCGCGCCCCTGTGGCAGCCGCAGCCGATCTGGGCGGATCATCTGCGCAGGGCGGATACGATGGAATGGCTGGCCTCGCATCTTTGGGTGCACGCGCCGGAAGCAGCCCTGCAACCGCTCTGGATTCGCACGTCCGCTGGATAACCGCGCGAAGCGATCATTTCCCAAGCTTGTGAGGGTTCGACTCCCGTTGCTGCGCTCTGGTGTTGCGGCGTCTTTTGGCAATGCCGACCCGTCTTGCTGCTCATTTCGCCTCAAATTCGGACATTCGGGGCGTAAATACCCTATCTCGCCCTAAATTTCCCCTTTTCACCCCGATCGACTCTTGATAGGCAGGAGTCGGAGAGGGGCAATCTCCACCTGAGTCTTTCGGCCCGGAATCTGCGATTCCGGGCGCAGGGAATTATTGCCCGGAGGCGCGAAGCGGGGGGCATAGCGATGGCGATTGTGACGCCCGGCCGTTATTCGGGTACCAACTTCGCCGCGATCGATGGCAAGGGACGCATCGCTGTCCCCTCGCAGTTCCGCAACAATGTGCCCCTCAATGCGGACGGCCAGCGCGTGCTTTGGGTTGGGTTTCACGAAAAGCTGCCGTGCCTCGTGGCCTATGGCCAGGACCAGTATGATCGTCTGTCGGACGAGATCGAACGCGACCGCGAGACGGCGCTGACCCGCAACCTCGATTTCGACGAAGACGAAGCCTTCAAGAAGCGCTTCAGCTATACCGAGGCCTATACCCTTGACGACAGCGGTCGCTTCCTTCCCAATTTCACCGCGCGCGACCGCGTCGGCGATGCCGGCGCGACCGCTTTCGTGGGCTCGGGGCGTCGCTTCGAAATTTGGTGGCTGCCGACGCTGTCCGATTGCGTCGAGGCCGATCCGGTGCTTCGCCGGCTCGCGTCCGCCTGGGACGAAGCCAAGGGGAAGGGGCGAAAGTGACCGACCTTCCCCGCGATCCCCGCCACGATCCGGTCCTCCGTGAAGAAGTCATCGCCGCTCTCGCCATCGCCCCGGGCCAGCGCCATGTCGATGCAACCTTCGGTGCCGGCGGCTACACGCGCGCCATGCTTGCTGCGGGCGCCGACGTCGTCGCCTGCGACCGCGATCCCGACGCGATTGCCTCCGGGCAGGCGCTGGTGACCGAAGCCGACGGCAAGCTCACTCTGATCCACGGCCGCTTCGGCGAGATCGACCGCCTGCTCGCCGAACGCGGGATTGACGCCGTCGATGGCATCACGTTCGACATCGGCGTGTCGTCGATGCAGATCGACCAGAGCGAGCGCGGCTTTTCCTTTCAGAAGGACGGCCCGCTCGACATGCGCATGGCGCAGGAGGGCGAAAGCGCCGCCGAGTGGCTCAATCGCGCCGACGAGGTGGAAATCGCCGACGTTCTTTTCCACTATGGCGACGAGCGTCAGTCGCGCCGCGTCGCGCGGGCGATCGTCGCTGCGCGGCCGCTGAGCAGGACCGGCGAGCTTGCGACCGTGATCCGCAAGGCGCTTCGCCATCCTCCGGGTGCGCCCAAGGATCCGTCGACGAAAAGCTTTCAGGCGATCCGCATCCATATCAATGCCGAGCTCGACGAACTCGCCGCCGGGCTTGCCGCCGCAGAACGCGTTCTGCGGCCTGGCGGCCGGCTCGCCGTGGTGAGCTTTCACAGCACCGAAGATCGCATCGTGAAGAATTTCCTGCGCGAACGCAGCGGCGGTGAGACCGCTGGGTCGCGCCACCGGCCCGCGCTCGCCCCTCCGGCGCGGGCCGCAACTTTCGAGCCCCCGGCGCGCAAGGTGCGTCCGGGAAAGGCCGAAGAAGCGCGCAACCCGCGCGCGCGATCGGCGACGCTACGCAGCGCCGTTCGCACCGATGCACCTGCCTGGTCCGGCGATTCGACGAAGGAGGCAATGTCATGCTGATGGCTGCTCGCAAGTTGCAGGGGATCGGCCTGGTCCTGCTCGTGCTGATCTTTGCGATGGCGCTCTATCCGGTTTCGCTCAAGGTCGCGGCGACGCGCAGCGAACTCGCGCGCATCGAAAAACAGATCGACCGGACGCAGAGCAACATCCGTTATCTCGAATCTGAACTCGCGGTGCGCGCCTCGATGCGCCAGCTCGAACAGTGGAATGCGGAAAGCTTTGGCTATTCGGCGCCGTCGGCGTCGCAATATCTGGCGAGCGAGCGGCAGCTCGCTTCGCTCGACCGCGTGCCGCGGGCCCGCGGCGCGAATGAAGTCGCGCCGGTGCTGATGGCGATGGTCTCGCCGGTGGCAATGCCTGATGCGCCCAAGGCGAGCCCGGTGGCGAGCAAGCCTGCGGCGGCAAAGCCTGTCGTGCTCGCGCAGGCTGAAACCGGCGTTCGCAGCGATAGTGCGCCACGGCTGGCACCGACCCGCCGCCGCGAGCAGCTGAAAATGATCGAGGACCAGCTTCTCGCCGAATCGACGCTTGCCGATCTGAAGAAGGCGGCGGCGCGTGAAGCCAAGGAGGGCAAGTCCGCGCAATGAACACGCTGGTCGTCCGTCCGACCCGGGTGCGAACCGCAGGGGTGCGGCAGCAGATACTGCTGACCGCGCAGCAGCGTCTGATGATGCTGATGCTGCTGTTCATGGCGGCCTTTTTCCTCGTGTCGGTTCGGCTGCTCTATTTTGCCCTGTTCGACACGTCCTCGGGGAATGGCAATGGCGCGGCGGCGTTTCTGCCTGCGCGTGCCGATATCGTCGATCGCAACGGCGTACCGTTGGCTCGGACGATCGACGGTTATTCGATCCGCGTGGTGCCGACGAAACTGCTCAACAATCGGCAGTATCTGGCTGACGAGCTGGTCAAAATCTTCCCCGACACGCCGCGCGAAGAATTTGTTGCGAAATTGTCGGGTTCGAAGCCCACTTATATCCGTCGCCGCGCGTTGCCCGATCAGGTCGCAGCGGTAAACGCGATCGGCGATATCGGTTTCGATTTCCCGCGCGAGAAAGAGCGCCTCTATCCGCAGATCTCGCTCGCCGCGCATGTGCTCGGATTTACCGATGCGGCAGGGCATGGCGTAACGGGCGTCGAAGGCTCGTTTGACAAGCAGCTCACCGACAAGGCGACGCGCGGCCAGCCGCTTGCGCTGTCGATCGACGCGCGCGTGCAGGGCGTGCTTGAAAGCGAACTCGGCAACGCCGTCACCAACCTCGAGGCGATCGGGGGAGCGGGCATCATTCTCGACGTACACACGGGCGAGGTGCTGGCGATGGCATCGTTGCCGACCTATAATCCGAACAAACTGGTCGCCGCCGATGCCGCGGCGCGCCGCAACGCCGTGAGCTACAATCTGTACGAACTCGGTTCGACCTTCAAACCGCTTTCGATCGGCGCCGCGATCGACGATGGCGTCGTGACCAACATGGCGCGCCGCTACGATGCCAGCGCGCCGCTTGCAATCGCGGGCTTCCGCATTCGCGACAGCCATCCGGGGCGCTGGTACAATGTGCCCGAAACGCTGATCCAGAGCTCGAACATCGCGACCGCACGTATCGCCGACGAGCTCGGCCGCGAAAAGATGGAGACGCTGTTTCGCAGCCTCGAATTCAACAAGCGCCCCGAAATCGAGCTCAAGGAACGTGCCTTTCCGCTCTGGCCCAAGGATTGGGGCCGGTTGACCACGATGACGACGGCCTATGGCCACGGCATCGCAGTGACGCCGTTGCACCTTGCAAGTGCCTATGCCGCGCTCGTCAATGGCGGTCTCTGGCGCCCCGCGACGCTCGTCAAGCTCGGCGACAAGGCGCCGCCGCAGGGACGCCGTGTCTTCAAGGCGTCGACCAGCGCGCGCATGCGCCAGCTGCTGCGTCTGATCGTCATGGACGGCACCGGCAAACAGGCAGACGCACCGGGCTTCCGCGTCGGCGGCAAGACGGGCTCGGCCGAAAAGCCGGGGATCGGCGGCTACCGTCGTAGCTCGGTCGTCGCGACGTTTGCCGCAGCCTTTCCGATGGACAATCCGCGCTACGTCATCGTCGCAATGATCGATGAACCCAAAGGCAACGCCTATAGCTCGGGCCAGCGGACTGCCGGGTGGACGGCGGCGCCTGTCGTGCGGAAGATCGTGATGCGTGCGGGGCCGATGCTGGGCGTTTTCCCCGACGAAACCCGCGATGTCGACGTATCCGAACTCACCCCTCTGCTGCGGAGAAACGAGGAAGCGGAATAATGCGTCTCTCCGCGCTGCTCGACAATCAAGAGCCGGCGGGAACGGACCCGGTGGTGACCGGGCTTGCGATCGACCATCGCAAGGTGGCGCCTGGAACTGTCTTCGGCGCCTTTGCCGGCGAAAAATTCAACGGCGAGGATTTCATTGCCGCGGCCATCGACGCCGGCGCGATCGCGGTCGTCGCACGGCCCGTGGTGAAAGTGGAAGGCGCGGTGCATATCGCCGATGCCAATCCGCGCCGCGCCTTTGCCCATATCGCGGCGCGCTTTTTTCATCGCTTTCCCGCAACCTGCGTCGCCGTCACGGGCACCAACGGCAAGACTTCGACCGTCGAGATGACGCGCCAGCTCTGGCGGATGGCGGGGTTCAACGCCGCGTCGATCGGCACGCTCGGCATTACGACGTCGCTCGACAGCGCATCGACGGGGCTGACGACGCCCGACGTCGTCACATTCCTGTCGAACATGGCCGGGCTTGCCATCGAGGGCGTCACCCACGCTGCGTTCGAAGCGTCGAGCCATGGGCTCGATCAATATCGGACCGAAGGGCTCAAGGTGAAAGCGGCCGCCTTCACCAACCTCAGTCACGACCATCTCGACTATCACGGCACGATGGCAGCGTATCTCGACGCCAAGTTGCGCCTGTTCACCGAAGTCGTGGACCAGGACGGCGCGGCGGTCGTCTGGGCCGATGACGAATATTCGGCGGCCGTCATCGACAAGGTGTCGGCGCGCGGGGTCCGCATGCTGACCGTCGGCACCAAGGGTGAAGCGCTGCGGCTCGTTTCGCGCGAGCCGACGCAGCTCGGCCAGTCGCTCGTCATCGCGGCGGGTGACCTGACGCAGAAGGTCAATCTGCCGCTGATCGGCGCCTATCAGGTCGCCAATGCGCTCGTGTCGGCCGGGCTGGTGATCGCGACCGGCGGCGATGCGGCCCTGACGCTCGCCAATCTGGCACGATTGCAGCCGGTGCGCGGTCGCCTCGAACGCGCGGCGATCACCAGGGCGGGCGCGCCAGTCTATGTCGATTATGCGCACACACCCGACGCGATCGAAGCAGCGCTCGACGCGCTGCGCCCGCATGCGAGCGGGCGGCTGATCCTTGTTTTCGGCGCGGGCGGCGACCGCGATCAGGCCAAGCGCCCCGAAATGGGAAAGGTCGCTGCGGGCAAGGCCGACGTCCTGATCATCACCGACGACAATCCGCGCGGCGAAGACCCGGCGCTCGTCCGCGCCGCGATTGCGGAAGGGGCTCCCGGCGCGCAGATCATCGGGGACCGCCGGGCTGCCATTGCTGCGGCGATTGCCGAGGCGCACGCCGACGACATCATTTGTATCGCCGGCAAAGGCCATGAACAGGGCCAGATCATCGGCCGCGGCGACGATCTGCGCGTGATCCCGTTCGACGACGTCGCGGTCGCGCGCGAGGAGGCCGCATGACCCCACTCTGGACCGCGCGCGCCATCGCTTCGGCCACCGGCGGCATCGCCAGCACCGACTTCACGGTGACCGGCGTCGCATTCGACTCGCGCGAGCTGGCGGCGGGCGACCTTTTCATTGCGATGAAGGGCGAGGAAACCGACGGCCACAAATTCATCGCCAAGGCGATCGACGCGGGAGCCGCCGGGATCGTCTGCGAAAGCGCGATCGACCATCCGCATATTCGCGTTGCCGACAGCGTCACGGCGCTGAATGCCCTTGGCACCGCATCGCGGGCGCGCAGCCACGGCCGGATCATCGGCGTCACCGGGTCGGCGGGGAAGACGGGGACGAAGGAGGCGCTGTTCGCGGCGCTCGACCGCTTTCGCCCCGGCAAGGCGCACCGCTCGGTCAAAAGCTACAACAACCACGTCGGTGTGCCCTTGAGCCTCGCGCGCATGCCTTCGACGGCCGATTTCGGTGTGTTCGAGATGGGAATGAATCACGCCGGCGAGTTGGCAGCGCTCACGCGCATGGTCCGTCCGCACGTCGCGATCGTCACCACCATCGCTCCCGCGCATATGGAATATTTCGGCAGCGAGGAAGCGATCGCCGATGCGAAAGGCGAGATTTTCGAAGGGCTCGAACCTGGCGGTACCGCGATCGTCCCGTTCGACAGCCCGCATTATGCGCGACTGCGTGCCAAGGCCGAAAAACACGCGGGCCACGTCGTCAGCTTCGGGCTCGGCGAAGGCGCCGATGTCCGCGCCGTCGACTGGTTGTCCGACGGGCAGGGCGGTTCGCTGGTCACGGCGCAAGTGCAGGATGCGCTCCTCTGCTTCACGATCGCGCAGGCGGGTGCGCACTGGGTGTCGAACGCGATGGCCGTGCTCGCCGCCGTGAAAGCCGTTGGCGGCGATCTCCCTGCCGCAGGGCTGGCCTTTGCCGAGATGGGCGGCCTTGTCGGTCGCGGCGCGCGTTACCGTGTCGAAATGTCCGGTGGCCGCGTCGTCGTCATCGACGAAAGCTACAACGCCAACCCGGCGTCGATGGCAGTAACGATCGACCAGTTCGGAACCGAATCCGCCGAGCGCAAAGTTGCGATTCTTGGCGCGATGAAGGAACTCGGCCCGGGCAGCGAAGCCTATCACGCAGGCCTCGCCGCTCCGCTCGTCGCAGCCGGAGTGCACTTTGCCCTGCTCGTCGGCGAAGAGATGACGCCGCTTGCCAAAGCGCTTGAGGGGCGGATCGATTTCGAGCATGTGCCCGCCCACTCGGCCGCGGTAGCGCGGCTGAAGCACCTGATCCGGCCGGGCGATGCCGTGCTGGTGAAGGGCTCTAACAGCGTCGGCCTGTCGCATGTCGTGACGGCGCTGACCAACGGGGAATTTTGATGCTGTACTGGCTGGCGGAATGGCTTGGCTTTCCGGGGGCGCTCAACCTCATTCGCTATCTGAGCTTCCGTTCGGGCGCGGCGGTTGCGACCGCGCTGATCATCGGCCTGTGGATCGGGCCGCGCTTCATCCTGATGCTGCGCATGCGACAAGGGAAGGGCCAGCCGATCCGCGACGACGGCCCGCAGACCCATCTCGCGAAAAAGGGCACGCCTACGATGGGTGGGCTTATGATCCTGATTTCTCTGATGATCTCCGCCTTGCTGTGGATGGACCTGTCGAACCGCTTCGTGTGGGCGTGCCTGTTCGTGACCGGCGGGTTCGCCGCGGTCGGCTTTCTCGACGATCTCGACAAGGTGACCAAGGCAAGCCACCGCGGAATTCCGGGGCGCGTGCGCCTGCTGATCGAGTTCCTGATCGCCGGCGTCGCGGTGTTCCTGATCGTCTCGCGGACAGGGACCGACCTGTATCTGCCCTTTTTCAGCGACGTCGTCATCGAGCTCGGGCCGCTCTATTATGTCTTTGCGATGGTGCTGATCGTCGGTTTCGGCAATGCGGTGAACCTGACCGACGGCCTCGACGGCCTCGCGACCTTTCCGGTGATCATCGCGAGCCTGGCCTTCCTCGTCATCGTCTATCTGTCGGGCAACGTGAAATTCGCGGGCTATCTGGGCATTCCCCATGTGCCCGGAGCCGGCGAGCTGGCGATCTTTGCGGCGGCGATCATCGGCGCCTGTCTGGCGTTCCTGTGGTTCAATGCGCCGCCCGCCGCCGTCTTCATGGGCGACACGGGCAGCCTCGCGCTCGGCGGCGCGCTCGCAACGATCGCGGTCACGGCCCAGCACGAGCTGGTTCTGGTCATCATCGGCGGCCTGTTCGTGGTCGAGGCGCTGTCGGTGATCATCCAGGTCTTCTGGTACAAGCGCACCGGCAGGCGCGTGTTTCGCATGGCGCCGATCCACCACCATTTCGAACAACTGGGCTGGCCCGAATCGACCGTGGTCATCCGCTTCTGGATCGTCTCGATCGTCCTCGCGCTCGCGGGACTCGCGACGCTCAAGCTCCGGTGATCACCTCGCGCGCCTTTGCCGGTCGCCGCTATGCGGTGCTGGGACTGGCGCGCTCGGGCCTCGCGACCGTCGAGGCGCTGGGTGCCAGCGGCGCGGGCGTCACGGCGTGGGACGATCGCGAGGACGCGCGCGACGAGGCGATGGCGCTGAACGCCGACATCGGCGACCCGCTACACATCGACCTGATCGGATTTGCCGGCGTCGTGGTGTCGCCGGGCGTGCCGCTCAACCGCCACCCGATTGCGGCGCATGCGCGCGAGGCGCATGTGCCGATCATCGGCGATGTCGAGCTGTTCGCGGAAGCGCGCGACCAGTTGCCGCCGCACAAGGTCGTCGGCATCACGGGGACCAACGGCAAGTCGACGGTCACCGCGCTGGTGACCCATATGCTGGAGAGTGCGGGCGTGCCGACGCTGATGGGCGGCAATATCGGGCTGCCGATCCTGACCCGCGATCCGCTGACGCCAAATGAAAACGGCGTCGGCGTCTATGTGCTCGAACTGTCGAGCTACCAGATCGATCTCTCGCACAGCCTGGCCTGCGACATCGCGGTCCTCACCAACCTGACGCCCGACCATCTCGACCGCTATGACGGCTTTGCCGGATATGCCGCGTCGAAGGCTCGGCTCTTTTCGCTCCAGCATCGTGATCAGGTCGCGATCGTTGCGGTCGACGATGATCCTTCGAAGATGATCGCGGGGCGCATCAATCATCGGCTTCACCGCGTATCGGCAAAGGATATCGATCCCGCCGACCAGGCACGCTGGCCCGCCTTGCAGGGACCGCACAATGCGCAGAACGCCGTCTGCGCGATCGCCGTGTGCCGCGTGCTCGGGCTGAACGACGAACAGATCGAGCGGGGGCTCGCGACCTATAAATCGCTCCCGCACCGGATGGAATTGGTCGGCGAAGTCGGGGGGGTCCGCTGGTTCAACGACAGCAAGGCTACCAACGCGGCTTCCGCTGCACCGGCGCTGGCGGCCTTTCCGCCGGCGCCGGACCAGCGTCTTCACTGGATTGCCGGGGGGCAGGCCAAGGGTGACGGGCTATCCGCCTGTCGCCCTTGGTTTTCGAACGTCAAGCGCGCCTATCTGATCGGCGAAGCGATGGAGAGTTTCGCCGCGGAGATCGGCGAAGCGATTCCGGTCGAGCGGTCGGGCGATATGGCCGCGGCGGTCAAGCAGGCGGCGGCTGCGGCAGAGCCGGGCGATATCGTGCTGCTGTCGCCGGCGTGCGCGTCGTTCGACCAGTTCAAGGATTATGAGCAGCGGGGGAACATGTTCCGCGAGCTGGTTCAGGCGCTGGGGCATGAATGACGATATGGGTGGGGGAACCGACAACATGGACGCAACCGAACGGCCGGTGATCGCGGCGACGACGCGGACGGTCAAGCGGCGCGGGCCGCGCCTCAGCCGCGCCGACCGCACACCGCTCGGCCTGTGGTTCTGGGAAATCGACCGCGTGCTGCTGCTACTCGTCTCGATGCTGATCGCGACGGGTCTTGTTGCGGTTGCGGCGGCCTCGCCCGTCGCGGCACAGAAGCTTTCGACCGCGACCGCCTCGCTCGACCCGCTGTATTATTTCTATCGCCAGCTCATGTGGGTGATGGTCGGCGTCCCGGTCATGCTTGCGGTCTCCATGCTGCCGAAAGCGCAGGCGCGGCGGTTCGCCATCTATGGCACCATAGCCTTTCTTGCGCTGCTGTTCCTGGTGCCGCTGGTCGGCACCACCGTGAACGGCGCGCAGCGCTGGATCGGCAGCGGCGTCTTTCGCCTGCAGCCGTCGGAGTTTCTGAAACCGTTCTTTGCGGTCGCGCTCGCCTGGATCCTGTCGCTCCGCCTTCATGACCAGAGCTTGCCCGTCGTACCGCTGACCTTTGTCCTGACCGGCGTGATCGGCGTGTTGCTGATGGGCCAGCCCGACCTTGGGCAGACGATCATCTTCATCGGGACCTGGCTCGTGCTGGTGATGATCGCCGGACTGTCGATGCGCATCATCGGCGTCCTCGCGGCCAGCGGCCTGGCGGGCATCGTCGTCGCCTATTTCACCTATTCGGTCGCGCACCAGCGCATCAACAGCTGGCTGTTCGGCGAAGGCGACAGCTTTCAGGAAGACAAGGCGCACGCGACGATCACCGCTGGCGGGCTGATCGGGACCGGTCCCGGCGCCGGGCTTGCCAAATTCAAGCTGCCCGAGGCGCATACCGACTATATTTTTTCGGTCATTGGCGAGGAGTTCGGGATCATCGCCTGTATCGCCATCGCGGTCCTGTTCCTGGCGATCATCGTCCGCGTCCTGGTCCGTCTGCTCGACGAGGAGGACAGTTTCCTGATCCTTGCCGTCGCAGGCCTGATTGCCCAGTTCGGCGGGCAGGCGACGATCAATATGGCGGTGAACACGCAGCTGTTCCCGTCGAAGGGCATGACCTTGCCCTTCATCAGCTATGGCGGCTCGTCGTTCATCGCTCTGTCGATCGGCATGGGTTTGCTCTTGTCGCTGACCCGCCGGAACCCCTATGCGGCGCGGGTGTCGATGACAGGAAACTGGAACAAGAAATGAGCGCCCGAAAATGACCGCGACGCGTCACTTCCTTCTCGCTGCCGGCGGGACAGGGGGGCATATGCTGCCTGCCTATGCTCTGGCAGGCGAATTGATCACGCGCGGCCACCGTGTCGCGCTGGTCAGCGACGATCGCGGGCTGAAGATTCCGGGTGCGCCGGGCGACCTCCAAACCCATGTGCTCCCCGCGGGCCGCGTCTCGGGCGGGCCGATCGGCTGGATCAGGGCCGCGCTGGCGATCCGCAAGGGCCGCCGCATGGCGATCGACCTGATCGACGAGTTCGATCCTGCCGTCGTCGTCGGATTCGGCGGCTATCCCTCGCTTCCCAGTCTGCTCGCCGCGGGTGCGACGAAGCGGCCGCGCGTGATCCACGAACAGAATGCCGTGCTTGGCCGCGTCAACCGGCTGATGGCGCCGCGCGTCGATGCGGTCGCGGTCGCCTATCAACACATCCAGCGCTATCCGGCCGGGCATGAACTGAAAAAGCACCTCACCGGCAATCCGGTGCGCGAAGAGATTATCGCAATCCGTGACGACGGCTTTCCGCCGCTGCCCGAAGACGGCATCTTTCGCCTGCTCGTGGTCGGGGGAAGTTTGGGCGCCACGGTGCTCAGCGACGTCGTTCCCGCTGCGGTCGCGATGCTGCCGCGCGCCTTGCTCGACCGGTTGCAGGTCGTGCAGCAATGCCGCGAGGATGATGTCGAGACCGTGCGCGCCAAATATGCCGAGCTGGGCGTCGCCGCCGAATGCGCCCCCTATATCAAGGATTTCCCCGAGCGGTTGCGCTGGGCGCATCTGGTCATCGCGCGTGCGGGCGCCTCGACCGTTGCCGAGCTTGCCTGCGCCGGACGGCCCGCGATCTTCGTTCCCTATCCGCATGCGATGGACAATCACCAGACCTATAATGTCGTCGATCTGGTCGAGGCGGGCGGCGCGATTTCGTTTCAACAGCCCGACTTCACGGCCGCCGAAGTCGCCAAGCATATCCAGCGCATGGCGCTGGAACCCGGCGCGCTCGAAGAAGCGGCCAATCGTGCGGCGGCCTGCGGACTGCCCTATGCGACGCGCGACCTTGCCGATCTGGTCGAATCGCTTGCTGCGCCGCCGATGATGGACGTGATCCGGGTCGGGGCGCCGTCGCGCAGCGCGTCGGTTGCCGGCGGTATCGCCGCCACCCGTTCGGGAGAGCGCTGATGCGCGGCGTTGCGACCGACATCGGCACGATCCACTTCATCGGCATCGGCGGCATCGGGATGTCGGGGATCGCCGAGGTGATGCACAATCTGGGTTATCAGGTGCAGGGCAGCGATATCGCCGACGGCTATGTCGTCGAAGGGTTACGCAAGCGCGGGATCAAGGTCGCGATCGGTCATGAGGCGTCGAACGTCGACGGCGTCGCGGTCGTCGTCACCTCGACGGCGGTCAAGCGCGGCAATCCCGAGGTCGAGGCTGCCCTCGCGCACCGCATCCCGATCGTCCGCCGCGCCGAAATGCTTGCCGAGCTGATGCGGCTCAAATCGACCGTCGCGATCGCCGGTACGCACGGCAAGACGACGACGACCAGCCTGGTCGCGGCGCTGCTCGACGCGGGCGGGATCGACCCGACCGTGATCAACGGCGGGATCATCAACAATTATGGTTCGAACGCGCGCCTGGGCGCCAGCGACTGGATGGTGGTAGAGGCCGACGAGAGCGACGGCAGCTTCCTGCGCCTCGACGGCACGATCGCGGTGGTCACCAACATCGATCCCGAACATCTTGACCATTATGGCAGTTTCGACGCGATCAAGGACGCGTTTGTCGAGTTCATCGAGAATGTGCCCTTCTATGGGGCGGCGATGCTGTGCCTCGACCATCCCGAAGTGCAGGCGATCATCCCGCGCATCCGCGACCGGCGGATCGTGACCTATGGCTTTTCGGCGCAGGCCGACGTGCGCGGGACGAATGTGACGCCGGGTCCCGGCGGCAACCGCTTCGACGTCGTCGTGCGCGACCGCGATGGCAACAGCCGGACAATCGAGGGCATCCACCTGCCGATGTCGGGCCGCCACAACGTCCAGAATGCGCTCGCGGCGATCGCCGTCGCGCTGCACATGGGCGTGCCGGACGAGAAAGTGGCGACGGGCTTCAACGGCTTTGCCGGGGTCAAACGCCGCTTTACCAAGGTCGGCGAGATCGCGGCGGGGGCCAAGGCGGGAGGTGGCGTCGTGACCGTGATCGACGATTATGCGCACCATCCGGTCGAAATTCGCGCCGTGCTGTCGGCGGCGCGCGAGGGCGTTGGCGCGGGGCGCGTCGTCGGTGTGGTCCAGCCGCACCGGTTTACGCGGCTGCGCGATCATATGGATGATTTTCAGCAAGCCTTTAACGACGCCGATATCGTCCTAGCGCTGCCGGTTTATGCGGCCGGTGAAAGTGCGATCGAGGGCGTGTCATCCGATTCGCTGGTCGCGGGGCTGCGCGACCGCGGGCATCGCCACGCCTCGACCGTCGCCGATGCAAGCGCGCTTGCCGCGGCCATCGCCGCAAGCATCGAAGCGGGCGATCTGGGCGCGGGCGACATGATCATCTGCCTCGGCGCGGGGGATATCACCAAGATGGCGGCGGGATTGGCCGCGGCGGTGGAGGGGCAGAAATGAACCTTTCCATCCCTCGTCATGCTGAACCGGTTTCAGCATCCATGGTCTGCTCTCGCGTTGAACGCGGGGTGAGTTTCGACGTCCGGCCATGGACCCTGACACAAGTTCAGGGTGACGGAAACAGAATGGGCTGTGGCAGATGACCACCGCAACGCTTCCCACCGTTCGTGGCAAGCTGACGGCCAACGCCTCGCTCGCGCCGCTCGTCTGGTTCAAGTCGGGCGGCCCCGCCGACTGGCTGTTCGAGCCGAAGGACGCCGACGATCTCGCCGATTTCCTGCGCAACCTCGATCCCGCGGTTCCGGTGATGGCGCTTGGTCTCGGGTCGAACCTGATCGTTCGCGACGGCGGCTTTCCGGGCGTCGTCGTGCGGCTGGGGAAAGCTTTTGCGAAGGTCGACGCGATCGACGCGATAACGCTGCGCTGCGGCGGCGGCGCGTCGGGCATTCTCGTCTCGTCGACCGCGCGCGACGCAGGGATCGCGGGCATGGAATTTCTCCGCTCGATCCCCGGCACCGTCGGCGGCTTCGTCCGCATGAACGGCGGCGCCTATGGCGGCGAGGTCAAGGACATCCTGATCGAGTGCGACGTCGTGTTGCGTTCGGGCGAGCAGAGGACGCTGCCGCTCGCCAACCTCGGCTATACCTATCGCCACAGCGAATTGCCCGAGGGCGCGGTCGTGATCGGCGCGACCTTTCGCGGCAAGCCCGGCGAGGCCGCCGCAATCCAGGCCGAAATGGACCGCATTTCGGCGAGCCGCGAAGCGTCGCAGCCGCTGCGTTCGAAAACCGGCGGTTCGACGTTCAAGAACCCCGACGGGCACAAGGCGTGGCAGCTTGTCGACGAAGCCGGATGCCGCGGCTTCATGGTCGGCGGCGCGCAGGTCAGCGAGAAGCACACCAATTTCCTGATCAACACAGGCGAGGCGACGAGCGCCGACATCGAAGCGCTCGGCGAAGAAGTCCGCCGCCGCGTCAAAGCAAAGAGCGGTGTCGAATTGCAATGGGAGATACAGCGCGTCGGCATGTTTGCCGGAGCGCCAGAGGATAAGCGCGTCGGCATGTTTGCCGGAGCGCCAGAGGAGAAGCACGTGGGAGTGGCGAAGTGAGCCGGGGTCCGTGGCATGTCGCCGTCCTGATGGGCGGCTGGTCGGCCGAGCGCGAGGTGTCGCTGATGAGCGGCCATGGCGTTGCCGACGCGCTCGAGAGCCGTGGCCACAAGGTCACCCGCATCGACATGGATCGCAACGTCGCGCAGCGGCTTGCCGAAGCGAAACCCGACGTCGTGTTCAACGCGCTCCACGGCGTCCCCGGCGAGGACGGAACGGTGCAGGGCATGCTCGACCTTATGGGCCTCAGATATACGCACAGCGGGCTCGTCACGTCGGTGATCGCGATCGACAAGGAATTGACGAAGCAGGCGCTTGTGCCACATGGTGTGCCCATGCCGACGGGGACGATGGTCGACAGCGAAAGCCTGTATTCCGGCGATCCCTTGCCGCGCCCCTATGTGCTGAAACCCGTCAACGAGGGATCGTCCGTGGGCGTCGCGATCGTCAAGGACGACAGCAATTATGGCAACCCGATTGCGCGAGCAGCGGTCGGCCCCTGGCAGGAGTTCGATCGCCTGCTGGCCGAGCCTTTCATCAAGGGACGCGAACTGACCGTCGCCGTGCTCGGCGACGAAGCGCTCGGGGTGACCGAGCTGCGGGTGAAGTCGGGCTTCTACGACTATGACGCCAAATATACCGACGGGTTGACCGAGCATGTCTGTCCCGCCGACGTGCCCGACGATATCGCGCAGCGCATGAAGGATCTGGCGGTCCAGTCGCACCGCCTGCTGGGCTGCAAGGGCGCGTCGCGATCGGATTTTCGCTGGGATGACGAACAGGGGCTCGCGGGAATCTTCCTGCTCGAGGTCAACACCCAGCCGGGCATGACGCCGCTCAGCCTGGTGCCCGAGCAGGCACGCGCCATCGGCATGGATTATGCCGAACTTGTCGAACGCATCGTGGGGGAAGCGTTATGAGCAGCACGAAGATCAAGCGCGGCAAATCGCCGCCGCGGCGCACGACGCATGCGCCCCGAAAACGCAAACGGGTGCAGACCTCGCGCCTCAATGCGGTGATCAACGCGCTGCCGATCTCGCCGCAACAGCTTCAGCGCGTCGCCAACTGGACGATCGGGCTTTGCCTCGTCGCCATCGTCGGGCTCGCCGCGCATGCGACCGGGGTCACCGCGAAAGTGCATGAAGAATATGCGCAGGCGGTCGGACGCGCGGGCTTTCAGGTCAAGAAGGTCGAGGTCGTCGGCGCCGACCGGATCGACCGGCTGAAAGTCTATGACATCGCCCTCGCGCAGAAGGATCGCTCGATGGCGGCGGTCGACCTGGAGGACGTCCGCCACGACCTGATGCAATATGGCTGGATCAAGGACGCGCGCGTGTCGCGGCGCCTGCCCGACACGCTTGTCGTCGACATCGTCGAGCGCTCGCCCGCGGCGATCTGGCAGCACAACAACCGGCTGTCGCTGATCGACGAAAAGGGTGTCGTTCTGGAACCCGTCAGCGTCGCGACGATGCCCGACCTGCCGCTTGTCATCGGGCCGAAAGCGAACCAGCGCGCGCAGGACCTCGACCGGTTGCTGACCGAAGCGAGCAGCCTCAAGGAATTGCTCGCCGGCGCGACATGGGTCGGCAACCGGCGCTGGGATCTGCGCTTTCGCAGCGGCGAAACGCTGTCGCTTCCGGAAGGCGAGCGCGAGGCGAAAGCGGCGCTGGCGAAGTTCGCGCATATGGACGGCGCCAACCGGTTGCTCGGACGCGGTATCCTGCGTTTCGACATGCGCGATCCGTCGCGTTTCGTGCTACGCTTGCCGCACGAAGGGCAGGTGGCGCCCGCGAAGCTCGACGATGCGCGCGACGCGGTCGATGCCGTCGCTGCCGCCAGCTCGGCGGAGAAGGGATAAGGCATGGCGCCGCCGCGCATCGAAAAGATCATTACCGCGCTCGACGTCGGATCGTGGAAGGTGTGCGCGCTGATCGCGGGACAGACCGCCGACGGGCAGCTCCATGTTCTGGGTACCGGCCAGCGCGAAAGCCGCGGCGTGCAGCGCGGCTATGTCGCCGACATGGAACAGACCGAGCATATCGTGCGCGAGGCGATCGAGCAGGCCGAGCGGATCGCCGGCCTCAACATCGACGATGTGTGGGTCAGTTTTTCGGCGGGCGGACTGCTGAGCGACGTCGCCCCGATCGAGAGTGAACTCGGCGGCCACCGGATCGAGCAGGAAGATATCGACGACCTGCTGGCCGCGGGCCGCGCCGGCATCGACCCCGAAGGCCGGATGATCCTGCACGCACAGCCGGCGCTCTACACACTCGACGGGCTCAACGGAGTTAAGAATCCGATCGGTCTTCACGCCGACCGGCTCGGCGTCGACATCCACATCATCATGGCCGACGGCGCGCCGGTGCGAAACCTCGAAGCGGCGGTCCGGCAGGCGCATCTGGACGTCAACGCCGTGGTCGCCTCGCCGATCGCGGCTGGCCTTGCCTGTCTGTCGGACGAAGAGCGCGATCTGGGTGTCGCGCTGGTCGAGCTGGGCGCCGCGGTCACCACGGTCTCGCTCTATGCGGGCGGCATGCTCGTCGAGATGGCGTCGCTGCCGTTCGGCGCGAGCGACATCACCGACGATATCGCCTCGGCCTTTGGCATTCGCCGCAGCCAGGCGCAGCGGCTCCAGAGCTTTTACGGCTCGGCGTCCGCCAGCCCGCGCGACAACAACGATATCATCGAACTCGATCCGGGCGCGCCCTCGGGCAGCGATTCTCCGCGCATCACGCGGGCGCAGCTGGTCACCGTGATCCGCCAGCGTCTCGATGCAATGATGGGAGAGATCGGTAGAACGTTGAAAGACCTGCATTTCGTCGGGCCGATCGGGCGCCAGGTTGTGCTGGTCGGCGGCGGCGCGGATCTGAAGGGCATCGCCGAATATACGCAGGTCGCGCTCGGTCGCGCAGCGCGCGTCGGTCGGCCGCGCGGGCTGCACGGGTTGCCCGATGCGCATTCGGGGCCCGCTTTCGCGACGCTTGCGGGTCTGGTTCTGTATGCTGCTTCGGACCCGGTCGACCTGCGCGATCTGCCGATGATGTCGCAGGACGTGTACCGGCCAAAGAATGCGGGCATCATCAATCGATTGATGGCAGCATTGAAAAGCAGTTTTTAGATGCCGGAAGGCCAAAAGGGTTAATTTTTTGGGTGATTCCCGCGTCACAATAGTGCAATGCGGTACCAGAACCCGGACGGTGGGACTAACGTCCGGATGGGTCGCAAGGTGAGGGAAGCGGCGCTGGTCCGCCGCTGCAGGGAGATTAGTTGATGAGCATCAATATTGGCCCGCCGCAGGTCGATGAACTGAAGCCGCGTATCGCGGTGATCGGGGTCGGCGGCGCTGGGGGCAATGCGATCGCCAACATGATCGCCTCGCGCGTCGAGGGTGTCGACTTCGTCGTCGCCAATACCGATGCGCAGGCTCTCAACGCATCGCCGGCCGAACGCCGCATCCAGCTGGGGACGCAGATCACCCAGGGCCTGGGCGCCGGTTCGCGGCCCGAGGTTGGCCGCGCGGCCGCCGAGGAAAGCATCGCGCAGGTCGAGGAAGCGCTGAATGGCGCGCATATGTGCTTCATCGCGGCCGGCATGGGCGGCGGCACCGGCACCGGCGCTGCGCCCGTCATCGCCAAGGCAGCGCGTGACCGCGGCATTTTGACCGTCGGCGTCGTGACCAAGCCCTTCACCTTCGAGGGCAACCGCCGCATGCGGTCGGCTGAAGCCGGCATTGCCGAGCTGCAGGACCATGTCGACACGCTGATCGTCATTCCGAACCAGAATCTTTTCCTGGTCGCCAATCCGAACACGACCTTCAAAGAAGCCTTCACCATGGCGGATGAAGTGCTCCAGCAGGGCGTTCGCGGCATCACCGACCTGATGGTCATGCCCGGCCTGATCAACCTCGACTTCGCCGACGTGCGCAGCGTCATGCGCGAAATGGGCAAGGCGATGATGGGCACCGGCGAAGCCGAAGGCGATGGCCGCGCGCTTGAAGCGGCGCAAAAGGCGATCGCCAACCCGCTGCTCGACGGCGTGTCGATGGCGGGCGCCAAGGGTGTCATCATCTCGATCACCGGCGGCGAGGACATGCGCCTGATGGAAGTCGACGAAGCCGCGAACCATATTCGCGAGCTGGTCGATCCCGACGCCAACATCATCTGGGGCAGTGCCTTCAACGACAATCTCGACGGCAAGATCCGCGTATCGGTCGTCGCGACCGGTATCGACGGCACGGGCGAACAGGCGCAGGCTTCGCCTGCTACGCGCAGCTTCTCGTTCCAGCCCGCGCGTACTGCGGCGTCCATTCCGGCGGCCGAAGAGGTGATCGAACCGGTAGCCGCGGAAACCCCGGTCGAAGCGGCGGCAGAAGAAGCCGATAGCGACCCGACGCCGGGCTTCTCGTTGTCGGCGCCCGACGCCGAGGCATCGGCAGAAGCCGACGCTGCCGACGAAGAACCGATGGAGCTGTCGACGGTTGCGGCAAGCGACGAGGGGGCCAGCGACGAACTGGTGCTGAGCGAGCCCGAAGCGGCGTCGTCCGGCTATGATTCGACGCCGGCTGCGTCCAGCGATGCGGGTTCGCATGCGGCTCCCGCTGGCGAAGAAGCGCCGTCGCGCTCGATCGGTGGCGGGACGCTGTTCGAGCGTATGTCGCGCCTGTCGCGCGGATCGGCCGCTCCCGATGCCGACGAGGAAAAGGAAGACGGGGTCGATATCCCGCGTTTCCTGGGTCGGCAGAACAACCAGTAACAGGGCATCGAGTGGCCGCCGCACGGGCGAGGCTGGCTGGAAGCGGGATGAATTGACTTGCCCCTGTGGCGATCGAAACCAACGCGGCAAAATCTTTTGACCGCCAGGCACGGGCGCGTGCGGCACTGTGCCGCCGCGTTCGGCGCGCTTTTGCTGACCACCGGGATTTACACGCCGGCGCTCGCGTTTCAGGCGGCGACGCCCGACGCGGCGACGCGCGCGGCGATGGACAAGCGCACCGCGGCGCGCACCCTGCTGTCGTCGGCATTGGGGCGCCTTGCCGCGAACAACAACGACGGCACGGCTTTGCTCGATGCCGGACGCGCGTCGGTCGAGCTGGAGGATTATCGCGCCGCCATCGGCTTCCTGACGCGCGCCGAACAGGCGAATCCGCGCGACGGCGCCGTGAAAGCGGCGCTCGGGTCGGCGATGGTCCATATGGAAAATCCGACGCGCGCGCTCGACTATTTCGGCGAAGCGCAGCTGCTCGGTGCGTCCGAGCGCCTGTTTCTTGCCGATCGTGGCCTCGCGCGCGACCTGCTCGGCCAGCAAGATGCGGCGCAGCGCGATTATCAACTCGCGCTGTCTATTGCACCGAACGACGAAGTGACGCGCCGCTATGCTCTTTCGCTCGGGATCAGTGGCGATACCGATCGCGCGGTACAGTTGCTGACGCCGCAATTGCGCACGCAGGACCGTGCCGCATGGCGGCTGCGCGCGATGATTCTGGCGATGAACGGCCGCGATGCCGAGGCGACCGAAATCGTCAATGCGACGATGCCGCCCGCGCTCGCCCAGAATATCCTTCCCTATCTGACGCAGATGGATCGGCTCAATCCCGCCCAGCAGGCGGCGGCCGCGCATTTTGGCCGTTTTCCGTCGGGCGAACTGGGGCCGAGGCGCAAGCCGGTGCAAATTGCTGCGGTGACGCCGCCGCCCGCGCCCGCGCCGACGGGCAAACGTGGCGAGCGCGGCAAGCCTGCGCCGGCAACCCCGGCTCCGAAACCGACCGCCGCTGTGGTCAAGCCCGCCCCCGCACCAACCCGGACGGTCGCGAAGCCCGCCGTCGCGCCAGCGCCGCGCCCCGCGCGCGTTGCGCCTTCGTCAGCCTTGCCATCGCCCGCGAATCCTTTTCCATCGGCCGACGGCTCCATGCCGACCGTGGTTCGCGCCGGGCCGACACCCCAAAATCCGTTTCCGTCGGCTGGCGTCCCCGCGCCGTCGGGTCCGCCGGTCCAGCAGTCGCCATTCCGCGAGGCGGCGCCAAGCGCGACGAGCGTACCCGATCGCGAGCCCGCTCCCGCCGTTCCGGCGCCGACGGCCAAATTGGTTTCAGAGCCGCCTGTCGCGGCGCCCGTCGCGGCGCCTGTCGCGGCAGCGGTTGATGCGCCGAAAGGACCGATCGGGCCGGGTTTCTCGATCAATGATCTAGGCCGGTCACCGTCCGCGCCGAGCGCGACCCCGGCGCCAGTTGAAGATGTGCCGGCGGGTGTCGCCGTCGCGGCCGAGCCCCCGCCAACGGCCGCCGCTTCGGCGTCGTCGGTGGACCCGGCTGCTCCGCTCGCTTCGCTCGCCGCGATTGCGAGTTCGATCGAGATTCCGCCCGAGGAGCTGGCGCAGACCGAGAGTGCGATCGGTGCCGACACACTGGCGAAGCTGCGCGAGGACAAGAAGCGTGCCGATGCCGCCGAAGCGGCGAAGCGGGCCAAGGACGATGTCGCTGCCAAGGCGAAGGCCGAAGCCGACGCAAAGGCCAAGGCCGAAGCCGCTGAAAAGAAAGCCAATCCGGCGCGCCTGTGGGTTCAGATCGCGACCGGTGCCAACGCCAAGGCGCTTTCCAGCGATTTCGGAAAATTCGCGAAGAAGAGCCCCGCGGTGTTCAAGGGCAAGACCGGCGCGACGACCGAATGGGGCAAGACGCGCCGCCTGCTGGTTGGTCCGTTCAAGGACAAGAAGGCCGCGCAGGATTGGCTGGCGAGTTACAAGAAGGCGGGCGGCGACGGCTTTCTTTTCAACAGCGAGGTCGGCCAGGACGTCGATCCGTTCAAGTGAGCGTCGCCGGCTGCGCCAGCAAACCCGAACACAGCCGCGGGCGCTTTCATGAGGAGGTGGGCCGCGTCGTGCGCGGCCCGCGCGACGTATTCCAGCGCGACCGCGATCGCATCATCCATTCGATCGCGTTCCGCCGCCTCCGGCACAAGACGCAGGTGTTCGTCGCCCCCGATGGCGATCATTATCGTGTCCGCCTGACCCACAGCATCGAGGTTGCGCAGATCGGTCGCGGCATTGCGCGCGCGCTCGGACTCAACGAGGATCTGACCGAGGCGCTGTGTCTTGCGCATGACATCGGCCATCCGCCCTTTGGTCACGCCGGCGAGGATGCGTTAAAGGCCGCCATGACGGCGCATGGCGGCTTTGACCATAATGGGCATACGCTGCGCACGCTGGCGCGGCTCGAATGTCCCTATCCGTTGTTCGACGGGATCAACCTGACGTGGGAGACGCTCGAAGGCCTCGCCAAGCACAATGGTCCTGTCAATCATCCGGGCTGGGCGCTCGCCGACATCGATCAGGAATTCCCGCTCGATCTTCGCAGTCACGCCAGCCTGGAGGCCCAGATCGCGGCGGTTGCCGACGACATCGCCTATGACAATCACGACATCGACGACGGCCTGCGTGCCGGGCTGCTCGGTCTTGACCAGTTGATGGAACAGCCGTTCGTCGCGGCCAATTTTCGTGGCGTCGAGGCGCGCTTTCCCGGGGCACCGCGCGACCGCCTGCTTCGCGAACTGGTGCGCGACCAGATCGGCGTGATGGTCAACGACGTGATCGCCGCGACGCAGGCGAATGTGGCCGACGCCGGCGTCCGCAGCGTCGAAGAGGTCCGTGCGGCGGGCCGCGTGCTCGGCGGCTTTTCGGCGGGCCTCGCGGCAAAGGAACGCGATCTCAAACGCTTCATGTATGCCAATCTCTATCATCATGCCGAACAGGTCGCGGCTGCCGATGCGGCGAAGGACGTCGTCGGGCGGCTGTTTGCCGCTTATGCCGACGCCCCGCACTTGATGGGCGAGGACTGGTCATCGCGCGTGCCGGACGAAGAATGCGCGACAGCGCGGCACATCGGTGACTATATTGCCGGGATGACCGACCGTTTCGCCATCGACCGTTATGCCGGGATTTTCGGCCGCGATGCCGTGCCCGAGGCGCTGGCGCATGTCTGAAACGCTGATCGTCGGCGCGACCGGCATGGTCGGCCAGGCGGTCCTCGCGCAGGCCGCGGCGCCGCTGACCGTCCTGGCACGGCGCGACATTGCCGGTCTGCCCAAGCATCACAAGCTGATCGTGGCGCCGCCCGAAGACTGGGCCGGCATCATCGCTGCCGAACGGCCGGCGACGCTGATCTCCTGCCTCGGCACGACCATCCGTCAGGCGGGATCGCAGGCAGCGTTTCGCGCGGTCGACCATGACCTGGTGCTTGCGGTTGCCGAAAGCGCCAGGCGCGGGGGCGTGGCGCATATGATTTCGGTCAGCTCGGTCGGCGCCGGTTCCAGCGCAGCGAATTTCTATCTCAAGACCAAGGGCGAGGCCGAGAATGGCCTGCGCGCACTGGGTTTCGACCGGCTCGACCTGCTCCGGCCCGGACTGTTGACGGGCGACCGCCAGGGAGCGCCGCGGCTGGGCGAGGGACTGGCGATGGTCGCGGCGCCGCTGACCGATGCGCTGCTCCATGGATCGCTGCGCCGCTATCGATCGATTCCGGCCGAGACGGTCGCCAAAGCGATCGTCAAGCTGGTCGGCGGTGGGGCATCGGGCGTGCAAATCCACGAAAACGACGCGATCCGCTCGCTCGCCGATTGACTCCGCAAAAGCGCAGCGCCAAGGCTCGGCTGTCTGTCGGACCTTCGCAAGAGATTCGACCGGCTGCGCGGGAGAGCGTGGGGGCAGGGCAACCGGCACCTCACCACCGAAGGAGCAACCGCCCCGGAAACTCTCAGGTAAATGGACCGCGCGGGCTGGAACGGACACTCTGGAAAGCGTTCCGGCCGCCTGCAAGGGAGAGGGTCGGAACCACCGAAGGGGTAACCCTGCCGCGTCTTTTCCGAGATGCGCCGGGGGAAAACTCTCAGGTTCCCGTGACAGAGGGGGCATGGCGACAGCGCGGCACGATGCCGTGTCTGGCCGTGCCAACGACGGGAGACTGACATGACCGAAAACGACCAGACAGGCGAAGAAGCGGTTCCGGCCGCTGCGCTGCCGCTCGACGCCTGGCACCGCGCCAAGGGCGGACGCATGGTCGAATTCGCCGGATACTGGATGCCGATCCAGTATGAAGGCATCATGGCCGAGCACCGGTGGGTCCGCGAAAGCGCCGGCTTGTTCGACGTCAGCCATATGGGACAGCTGCTGATTTCGGGTGACGGCGTTGCCGAGGCGCTCGAAACGCTGGTGCCCGGTGACATCTCGGCGCTGAAGCCCGGCCGCATGCGCTATTCGCTGCTGCTCGCGGAAGATGGCGGCATTCTGGACGATCTGATGATCACCAACGAGGGCGATCAATATGGCATCGTCGTCAACGGCGCCGTGAAGTGGGAAGATATCGGCTATCTGCGCGAGAATCTTCCCGATGACATCACGCTCAACCACAATGAAGATTATGGCCTGCTCGCGTTGCAGGGCCCCAAAGCGGTCGCGGCGCTCGCGCGCCTGATCCCCGAGGCTTCGGATCTTGTCTTCATGCAGGCGATCCGGGCGACGTGGCAGGGCCATGCGGTCGGGCTCAGCCGGTCGGGCTACACGGGCGAGGACGGGTTCGAAATCTCGCTTCCCAACGAAGCGCTGGCCGCGTTCGCCGACGCTCTCTGTGCGCAGCCCGAGGTCAAGCCGATCGGCCTTGGCGCACGCGACAGCTTGCGGCTCGAAGCCGGGCTGCCGCTCTATGGCCACGACCTTGATGAAGAGATTGATCCTGTCGAGGGCGATCTCGCGTTCGCGATCAGCAAGCGGCGGCGCGAAGAAGGCGGTTTTCCGGGTGCAGCGCGCATCCTGGGCCATCTTGCCGACGGCAGCCCGCGCAAGCGCGTCGGCCTGCTCGTCGATGGCAAGCTGCCGGTGCGCGAGGGCGCGAAGCTGTTCGACGGCGAGGAAGAGATTGGCGGCGTGACGTCGGGCGGCTTTGCGCCGAGCGTCGGCGCCCCGATCGCCATGGGCTATGTTCCGCGCGACCATGCCGTCCCCGGCACGGCCGTCGCTGCCGAAGTGCGCGGCAAGCGGGTGCCTTGCACCGTTGCCGCGATGCCGTTCGTTCCACACCGCTATGTGCGTAAACAGGGAGGCTGACCGATGCCGCGTTACTATACCGAAGAACATGAATGGATCGACGTCGACGGCGACGTCGCGACGGTCGGTATCACCGATTTCGCGCAGGGCCAGCTTGGCGACATCGTCTTCGTCGAGGTTCCCGACACGGGTGCCGACCTCAGCCAGGGCGGCGATGCGGCGGTGGTCGAATCGGTGAAGGCGGCGAGCGACGTCTATGCGCCGGTCGATGGCGTCGTGACCGAGGGCAATGGCCAGCTCGAAGAAGACCCGGCGCTGGTGAACAGCGACCCGGAGGGCGAAGGCTGGTTCTTTCGCATGACGCTGACCGACAAGAGCCAGCTCGACGCGTTGATGAACGCAGCCGCGTACAAGGCGTTCTGCGACGATCTTTGACCTCAGGACCCCTCGCGCAAGCGAGGGGGGAGACTGCGTGTGAGCACCGACGCCGCACTCGCCAATTGCCGCCTGATGGTGGCAACGCCCATCTATGAAGGAGCGCAGGGCACCTATGTCCGCGCCGCGTTGGCGCTCGCGCTGCGGGCGCAGGCGATGGGCGTGCCCGTGCGGTTCGAGTTCATTCTGTATCAGCCGTCGATCACGCGCGCGCGCAACGTGCTGGCCGCGATGTTCCTGGCAAGCGACTGCACGCATATGCTGTTCGTCGACGCCGACATCGATTTCTCGCCCGACGATATCTTCTCGTTGATCAAGGCGATGGACGCCAACCCGGAGGTCGGCGTTCTGGGGAGCGCCTATCCGCGGCGGATGATCAACTGGCACAATGTTGTGCGCGCGGTCGAGGCCGGGCTCGTCAAGGACAATCCGGCCGATCTTGCCCGGTATGCCGGCGAATTCGCGCTGCATTTTCTCCACCCGAACCAGAGCTTCAAGCTGACCGAACTTGTCGAACTGTCGCGGCTCGGCACCGCGATGATGCTGATCCGCCGCGACGTGCTGGAACGGCTGCGCGACGCTTTGCCCGATCTCGTCTTCCGTCCCGATCCCGCCGAGCGCCAGACGCATGGCATCGGCGAAATCGAGGCTGCTTTTTTCTGTCCGATGATCGAGGCCGAAAGCCAGGCGCTCCTTTCGGACGACTATGCCTTTTGTCGGCGTGTCCGCGACGCGGGCTTTCGGATCTGGCTCGCGCCATGGGTCCGCACGACGCACGCAGGGCCCACGGTCTTTTCGGGCTCGCTTGCCGAAACCGCGCAACTTTTCTCTGTCAAACCAGATTCTTCCTCGGAGTAGTTCATGCGTTATCTTCCCCTGACCAGCGACGACCGGACGGCGATGCTCGCGACAGTCGGCGCATCGTCGATCGACGACCTGTTCGTCGATGTGCCCGCCGAGGCGCAGCTCGATGGCCCGATCCCGGGCCTGCCGATGCACGCAAGCGAACTCGCGGTCGAACGTCATATGGCGGCGCTGGCGCGACAAAATCGCGCTGCCGGCGACGGGCCTTTCTTCCTCGGCGCCGGTGCCTACCGCCACCATGTGCCGTCGAGTGTCGACCATCTGATCCAGCGTGGAGAGTTTCTGACGGCCTATACGCCGTACCAGCCCGAAATCGCGCAAGGCACGTTGCAGATGCTGTTCGAATTCCAGAGTCAGGTCGCCCGCCTGCTCGGCACCGACGTCGCCAATGCGTCGATGTACGACGGCTCGACGGCGTGCTGGGAAGCGATCGTCATGGCGCGGCGCATCACCAAGCGCGGCAAGGCGCTGCTGTCGACCGGCCTTCATCCGCATTATCGCAGCGTGGCGCGGACGATGGCGAAATACACCGGCGATGTGCTGGTCGATGGCGACCCGAGTCTCGACGCCGGGACCGATTGGGCCGCGCTCGCCAGCGACATCGACAAGGAAACCAGCTGCGTCGTCGTCCAATATCCCGACATCCTTGGCCGTATCGACGACATGACGGCGCTTGCCGCGGCCTGTCAGGCCGCAGGCGCGCTGCTGATCGCAGTGGTGACCGAACCCGTCGCGCTCGGCCTGATCAAGGCGCCGGGCGAGATGGGCGCCGACATTGTGGTGGGCGAGGGGCAGTCGATCGGCGTCGGCCTGCAATTCGGCGGGCCTTATGTCGGCCTGTTCGCCTGCAAGGCCAAATATGTCCGCCAGATGCCCGGCCGCCTGTGCGGTGAAACGGTCGATGCCCATGGCAAGCGCGGCTTCGTGCTGACGCTCTCGACGCGTGAGCAGCATATCCGCCGCGAAAAGGCGACGAGCAATATCTGTACCAATTCAGGCCTTTGTGCACTGGCATTCAGCATTCACATGACCTTGCTGGGCGAGGCGGGCCTTCGCCAGCTGGCCGCGATCAATCATGGCCGCGCCAAAGCGGCGGCGGCCGAACTGGCGAAGATCCCCGGCGTGTCGGTGCTGAACAGCAGCTTCTTCAATGAATTCACGCTGCTGCTGCCGACCGAGGCGCGGCCGGTGATCCACAAGCTTGCCGAGCAGGACATTCTGGGCGGCGTGTCGCTGGGCCGACTTTATCCCGACAATGGCGGTCTGGCGAACGGCCTGGTGGTCGCGGTCACCGAAACCGTCACCGAGGCGGATATTATCGCCTTTGCTGCCGCGTTGAAGGAGGTGCTGGCATGACCGCGCTCAACCGCGCCGGCTGGCGCCCCGAAATGAACGTCGCCGGCGGCGCCGACGACAATGTCACCTTCACCGGCAACCGCGCGCTGATGCTGGAGGAACCGTTGATCTTTGAAATCGGCGGGACCGCGACCACCGGCGTCGATTTCGACGAGGCCGCGCCTGCTGCCGACCTCGGCGCGCTCGCGCGTTCGGCGCCCATCGGCCTGCCGGGGCTGAGCGAATCCGAGACGGTGCGCCATTACACCCGCCTGTCGCGCCAGAATTACGCGATCGACCTCGGGCTGTTCCCGCTGGGCAGCTGCACGATGAAGCACAACCCGCGCCTCAACGAAAAGGTCGCGCGGATGCCCGGCTTTGCCGACGCGCATCCGCTCCAGCCGCAGGAAACCGTCCAGGGCGCCTATGCGGTGGTGCACGAGCTGGCCGAATGGCTCGTCACGCTCACCGGCATGCACAGCGTCGCGATGTCGCCCAAGGCCGGCGCGCATGGCGAATTGTGCGGCATCCTCTGCATCAAGGCGGCGCTCGAAGCGCGCGGCGAGAACCGGCGCGTGCTGCTCGTTCCCGAAAGCGCGCACGGCACCAACCCCGCGACCGCAGCCTTCGCTGGTTTCAGCGTCGAGGATATTCCCGCGACTGCCGAAGGCCGCGTCGATCTTGCGGCACTGAAAGCACGCCTCGGCCCCGATGTGGCGGGCGTTATGATCACCAACCCCAACACCTGCGGATTGTTCGAGCGCGACATGAAAGCGATCTCGGACGCGGTGCATGTGGCGGGCGGCTATGTCTATTGCGACGGCGCGAACTTCAACGCCATTGTCGGCCGCGTGCGTCCCGGCGACCTGGGGGTCGATGCGATGCACATCAACCTTCACAAGACCTTCTCCACCCCGCACGGCGGCGGCGGCCCCGGTTCGGGTCCGGTCGTGCTGTCCGAAGCGCTCGCTCCTTTCGCGCCGCTGCCGTTCGTGACGAAGCATGCCGAGGGTTTTCGCCTGATCGAGGAAGAAAGCGCGGGCGAGGACCATCCGCAGACCTTTGGCCGCATGACCGCTTTCCATGGCCAGATGGGCATGTTCACCCGCGCGCTGACCTATATCCTCAGCCACGGCGCCGATGGACTGAAGCAGGTTGCCGAGGATGCGGTGCTCAACGCCAATTATATCCTGCGCAGCCTGGACGACGTGCTCGACGCGCCCTTTGGTCCGTCGGGTCCGTGCATGCACGAGGCGCTGTTCAGCGACAAGGGCCTCGCCGAAGGCTTCTCGACGCTCGACGTCGCCAAGGGGCTGATCGACGAGGGCTTTCATCCGATGACGGTCTATTTCCCGCTCGTCGTCCATGGCGCGATGTTGGTCGAACCGACCGAGACCGAGTCGAAGGCCGTGCTAGACCAGTTCATCGGGGCGCTGCGCAGCATCGCTTTGCGGGCGCAACAGGGCGATCCGGCGTTGAAATCGGCGCCGCATTTCGCGCCGCGCGCGCGCCTCGACGAGACCATGGCAGCGCGTAACCCGGTGCTGACCTGGTCCGAACCTGCGGTTGCGCCGGATGTGCCGGTCGCAAGCGAAATCGGAGGCAGCTGACGGGCTTATCATCCCTTCGCCGCTTCGGCGAAGTTATGGGAGGAGCCTGATATGTCGCCTGTTCTGTTCTGGTCGATCGCGGCCGCGGCAATGGCGTTGCCCGTGCACGCCGCCGCGCCGGAGGCACAGGCGATCGTTGCCGCCGCCAGCCCCTCGGCCAGTCTGGACGAACTGGTGGAGGCCGACAGGGCGTTCGCCAAAGCGGGGCGCGAGCGTCCGCTTCCCGACGCGATCGGTGCGATGCTCGCGGCCGACGCGGTGATGCCTGCGCGCGGTGACAAGCCGTTCCTGCGCTCGCGCGACGAGATCGTCGCTTATCTGGCGGCCAATCCCGCGGCGGCGACCGCGCGGGCCGACTGGTATCCGGTGCGCGGCGGCATTTCGGCCGACGGACGGCAAGGCTTCACCGCCGGCTATATCATGGTGACGCAAGCCGACGGCACGAAGCAGCCGGGCAAATATATCGCCTATTGGGCGCGGACGAAGAGCGGCTGGCGCGCGCTCGCCTACAAGCGCGCGCCGCGGCCCGAAGGCGCGGTCGAGACCGGCTTTCGTGCGATCGGCTTGCCCGACGTGGCGGCATGGCGCCGACAGGATTCGGCGGGCGCGCTCGACAGGCTGCTCGCCGCCGAACGCGCCTTTGCCGCCAAAGCGCAAATCGTCGGTGTCGGTCCGGCGTTCGCCGAATATGGCCATGCCGATGCGATCAACATGGGTGCGAGCGCTGCCTATACCGAAGGAGCCGCCGCGATCGCGGCGGGTTTCGACCCCGAACCGCAGCCCGGTCAGTCGATCGACTGGGGTCCCGAATTCGGACTGATCGCGCCGTCGGGCGATCTGGGCGTCAGTTTCGGCCGCATCCACGCCAAGCAGCGCCCGCCGGGGCTGGCCGCCGAGGCACCGCTGCCAGCATCGCCCTTTTTTACGATCTGGCATCGTGATAGTCCGGCAAGTCCGTGGCGGTATATTGCCGAATGAAGGGGGTTTTCGATTGGCGTTGACGCCGCTTCCCGATCCGGTGCCCGATACTCCCGGCCGGCGCGGCGCCGGTTGCCTGGCAGGCGGCGCGCTGTTTGCGGTCGTGTTCATCGCGATCTGGCTTGCCGCGATCACCTTTTACGGCCTCGTCGTCGAGCAGTGGGAAATGGTCCGTGTCCGCCGTGAGTTCGGTTACGACTGGGCCTTTCTTTATGCGCCGCTGATCGCGTTCGGCGTGGGGCTGGCATCGGCTTTCTGCGCGGCACGGCATGTGCCGGCCGCGCGGATGACCTTGCTGATCCTGGCGACGGGCCTGCTCGCCCTGTTTGGCGGCATCCTGCTCTTCGGGCTCGGCGGGCTTATTTAGGACAAGGGGGCGTATATGGGTTGGAATAGCATCTATCTGCTGGCCAATTACTGGGCGATGGCCGGCTGGCTGCTGCTCGCGTTTGCGCCGCGCAGTCCGCGCATCCTGTCGATCGTCATGTATGCCGGTGTGCTGCTGCTCTGCCTTGTCTATGTCGTCCTGATCACCGGCTTCCTGACGGGCGGGATCGACCCGGGCGGGCAGGGCGGCGGTGACTTCTCGTCGCTCGCCGGCGTCATGAAGCTGTTCGATGCGCCGGGCGGGGCGGTGCTCGGGTGGGTGCATTATCTGGCGTTCGACCTGTTCACCGGCATGTGGATCGCGCGCGATGCCGACAACAAGGGATTCAGCCGTATCGCGCAAGTCCCCTTCCTGTTTCTGACCCTGATGGCCGGACCGGTCGGCCTGTTCCTGTGGCTGCTCGTCCGCGAGCGCCGCGCGCGCGCGCAAGCCAAGGCAAAGTGAGGCCCGAATGAGCGCGACAACCGCCCAATATGCGATCCCCGGCATGGTCATTCTGGTCGTGCTGTTCTTCCGCCTGCGCTCGGTCGGCAAGGCGCGGCGGCTCAGGCTCGAGCGGCTGTGGATCTTGCCGGCCTTCTACGCGGCGATCGTCGGCTTCGTCTTCTGGAGCGTGCCGCCGCACGGAGCGGTCTGGCTGTGGTGTGCCCTTGCGCTCGGGATCGGCGGCGGTCTTGGCTGGTGGCGCGGCAAGCTGATGCGCGTCGCGGTCGATCCCGAAACGCACGAACTCAGCCAGACCGTATCGCCCGCGGCGCTGATCTTCATCGTCGCGCTGATCGTCGTCCGCATCGGTTCGCGCGCGATGGCGGTACAGATGGCGGGGCCGGGTCCCTCCGGTCTGATGGCGGCGACCGATATCCTGATGGCCTTCGCGCTCGGCTTCATCACCTTCCAGCGGGTCGAGATCTTCATCCGGGCGCGGCGGATGCTCGCCGAAGCGCGCGCGCGGCGCTCGTGACCGAGCCGTGGACGCCGGGTGACGGCGGCGCGGAGGCAAAGCGCTACGCGCCGGCGACGCAGCGCAATCGCGAAGCCATTGCCGCGGTACTGGCGGACTGGTTGCCGGCGTCGGGAATGGTGCTCGAAGTGGCGAGCGGGTCGGGCGAGCATATCGTCCATTTCGCCGCCGTCTTTCGGCATCTCGGCTGGCAGCCGAGCGATCCCGACCGCGACGCGCTGACTTCGATCGCGGCGTGGAGCGCGGAAGCGGACCTGGCGAATATTGCGCCGCCGCTGCGGCTCGATGCGGCAGCGGCTGACTGGCCGGTTGACCGGGCCGACGCGATCCTCTGCGTCAACATGGTCCATATCAGCCCCTGGGCGGCGACGGCTGGGCTGTTTGCCGGGGCTGCGCATGTCCTGCCAACGGGGGCGCCGTTGATCCTTTATGGACCCTATCTTGAGCCCGGTGTCGCGACGGCCGAGAGCAATCGGGCCTTTGATGCCGGCCTGCGCGCGCGCGATCCCGAATGGGGACTGCGCGACCTCGGTCTTGTCGCGAGCGCCGCGGCCGAAGCAGGCTTTGGCTTTGCCGAACGCCGCACGATGCCGGCGAACAATCTGATGCTCCTCTTCCGCAAAAGCTGACTGTCAGACGTGGCAGGTTCGCCATTCGCGGCTTTACGTGGCCAAAGCAGCCGCTAGCCTTGCCGAAACGCGCAGAAAGACGCGATTCGAGGAGAGTGATGCGATGGCCGCCGATGTTTCGGATCTTTTGAGTTTCGACGAATTCGTCACGCATTGGGCCAAAGAGCGCCCCGATCGCGTCGCGATACGCGAGGACGACCGGGTGTTCACCTATGGCGACCTTGAAGAACGCACCGCGCGCGTGGCCAGCGCGTTGTTCGCGGCAGGCCTGAAAAAGGGCGACCGCGTCGCGTGGATCGGCAAGAACAGCGATCTGTATTTCACGCTCTTCTATGGCGCGGCGCGCGCCGGTATCGTGATGGCGCCGATCGGCTGGCGCCTGTCGCCCGCCGAATGGGCCTATGTCGTCAATGATACGAAGGCGAAGATCATCTTCACGGGCCCCGGCTTCGAAGCGGTGCCGCAGCAGCTCGCGGACAAGCTCGACCATGCGCCGCGGATCATCGGTGCCGACGAAGCGCGCGCGATGATCGACACGACCGCGCGGGCGGCTTTCGACCCGGCGGGCGCAGACGATGCGGTGCTTCAGCTTTATACATCGGGCACCACCGGCAACCCCAAGGGGGCGGTGCTGTCGAACCGCAACCTGTTCGGCCTTCGCAAGAATTCGAACGAAGCCGACATGCCCTATACCAAGTGGGAAGATGACGAGGCCGTGCTCGTCGCGATGCCGTGCGCGCATATCGGCGGCACCGGGCTCGGCATCATGGCGCTCGCCGCCGGGCTTCCGGGCGTCATCCTGGCCGAGTTCAATCCCGACGGCGTGTTCGACGCGGTCGAGCAGCACGGCGTCACGCGCTTCTTCATTGTCCCCGCGGCGCTCCAGATGCTGTTGATGCACCCGCGCTGTGCCAGCGTCGATTACAGCCGGCTCAAATATATCCTCTATGGCGCTGCGCCGATCCCGCTCGAGCTGCTGCGCCAGTGCATCAAGATGTTCGGCGCGCAGTTCATCCAGGCGTACGGGATGACCGAGACGACGGGCACGATCTGCATGCTGCCGCCCGAGGATCACGACCCCGAAGGCAATGCGCGGATGCGCTCGGCCGGCAAGCCGCTGCCCGGCGTCGAAATCCACATCCTCGGTCCCGACGGCAAACAGGTCGGGGTCGGCGAAGTCGGCGAGGTCGTCACGCGCTCGTCGAACAATATGGTCGGTTACTGGAACCTGCCCGACGCCACCGCAAAGACGATGACCGCCGACGGGTGGATCCACACCGGCGATGCGGGCTATCTCGACGAAGACGGCTATCTGTTCATTCACGACCGGATGAAGGACATGATCATCTCGGGCGGCGAGAATATCTATCCGGCCGAGGTCGAAAGCGCGATCTTCGGCCATCCCGCGGTGCAGGAAGTCGCGGTGATCGGCATCCCCGACGCGAAATGGGGCGAGACGGTGAAGGCCGTGTGCGTGCCCAAGCCCGGCATGACCGTCGATGAGGCCGATATCATCGCCTGGACGCGCGATCGCATCGCCGCCTTCAAGGCGCCGCGCAGCGTCGACGTGATCGAAGCGCTGCCGCGCAACGCCAGCGGCAAGATTTTGCGCAAGGACCTGCGCGCGCCCTATTGGGCGGGCTATGAGCGGATGGTGAATTGAGCGGGGCTTTCGACCGGGTGCTGCTCTAATCCTCCCAATGGCTTCGCCACAGGGAGGAACCTCTCATTCCTCGTCACCCCGGACCCATCGACAGGCTCAGGACAGGCTTGATCCGGGATCCATGAGTTGCCGCTTCCTTCGGCGCGGCACGAAAGGAGAGGTCGGGCCATGGATGCTGAAACAAGTTCAGCATGACGGAGGGCAAACGACCCATTGCGGACGATCTTGATGTGTTCCCCGGCGAAGGCCGGGGTCCAGAGCGTATTCACGCAACATCGGCTCTCGAACGCCCTGGACCCCGGCCTTCGCCGGGGAACACGACGGGTCGCCAGCTTCACGCTTTCGCCGGAATGACGAAGGGAGCGATGCCCGCTTTCGACCAGAACGCGACATTTATAGCCTCGTCATCCTGAACTTGTTTCAGGATCCATGGGCTGCCGTTTCCTTGGGCACGGCGCGAAAGGAGAGGTCGGGCCATGGATGCTGAAACAAGTTCAGCATGACGGAGGGCAAACGACCCATTGCGGACGATCTTGATGTGTTCCCCGGCGAAGGCCGGGGTCCAGAGCGTATTCACGCAACATCGGCTCTCGAACGCCCTGGACCCCGGCCTTCGCCGGGGAACACGCTGGGCCGCCAGCTTCACGCTCTCGCGGGATGACGAAGGGCGTGAGCGGCCGTTTCCCACCCCAAAGCCGACGCAAAAAAAGCCTTTCCTACAATATGCGGCTATGCCAGCGTCGATCCCGGCTCTTTCCCTGGGTGTATAAAAAGCGGTTGCCGCCCGGTTTGCCAGAGCGGCCACGACCTCGTGCGTCCGGCCCGCGGCAGAACCGGATCAGGAATATGGCGTAGGGCTGAACTTTCCTGAACTTTGGGGCAAGAAAACGGCGGCTTCCCACCCCGAAGCGGCCAATGCGGCTAAATTTTCTGCCGCGCCCGCGCGCGCTGGAATCCGTCGCGCGCCATGCAGCGCTCCAGCCACGCCAGCGTCTTCTGGCCGAGCACATCGCTTGCGCCCAGCGTCGTTGCGAGAAACGCGGCATAGCCGATCACGATATCGGCGATCGTGAAGCGTCCGGCGACCAGCCATTCGCGACCATCGCCCAGCGCCGCCTCGATGCTCTTCGCGCGGCCGCCGAAGAAGGCTTTGTAATCGGCCACCGCTTGCGCGAGCCGCCGCTCTTCGGGCTCGACGCGTGTGTAGCGGATCATGATCGCGAGCGGAAAGGTCAGCGTTGCGTCGCTGCGGTGGAGCCAGTTGCGTGCATCCCAATAATCGCCCTCGTCGCGGCGCACCTCAAGCGGGGTGCCCTCGGCGATGCGTTCGCAGATGGCCGCGGACTCGGTCATCAGCCGCCCGTCCTCGACCCAGCCGGGGATCGTCATCAACGGGTTCACCGCACGATAGTCGGGCTCGAACGCGCGCGGGGGAAATTTCAGCAAGCGCAGGTCGACGTCGATCCCGGCTTCCTCGACCGCCCACAGACAGCGCAGGGACCGGGCATCGGCGCAGTGATAGAGGATCGGTCTGGAGTCATTTTGGGTCATGCGGCGACTTCCTTTGGACGGTCGATATGGCGGCGATGCTCGCGCCAGGCGATGAACAGCCCGCTCGCGACGATCAGCGGCGCGCCGATCCAGGTCGTGTCGGCGGGAAAAGTGCCGAAGAACCACCAGCCGCACGCGATCGACCAGAGAAGGGCGGAATAATCCATCGGGATCACCACCGCGACGGGCGCGAGGCGCAGCGCGCCAGTCAGCGACATCTGCACCACCGCCCCCGAAAAGCCGAGGCCGACCAGGAGCAGCCATTCGTGCAGGCTGTGCGGCGTATAGACAAAGGGCAAGGCGATCCCGAGCGGGATCATCGAGAGCAGGCTGAACCAGAAGACGATCGTTGCGGCAGGCTCGGTGCGGCCAAGATCGCGCACAGCGATGGTGATCAGCGCGGTCATGACCGCGCCCGCGAGCGCAATCACTGTCCCCATGCCATGCTCGCCGCCGAAGCCTGCGGCAAAACTCGCCCCCGGATTGAGGACGACGAGGACGCCGATGAACCCGACGATCACCGCGCCCCATCGCTGCCAGCCCGTTCGCTCGCCCAGCAGGATGGCGGCAAAGATCACGGCGAAGATCGGCACCGACAGGTTGATCGTCGTCGCCTCTGCCATCGGCAGGAAGATCATGCCGCCAAAATTGCACGCCATGCCGGTCAGGCCCATCATCGCGCGCCGCGCGTGCGCGCCGATGCGCTGTGTCTTCAGCGATACGAAGCCGCCGGTCGTCGCGCGAATCCAGACGAGCAGGAAGGGCAGAACGAGCGCCTGCCGCCAGAACAGACTCTCGGCGAGGTGGATGCCGGCCTGGTCGATATATTTGACGAGGACAAACATGAACGACAGGCTCGCCATCGCGAGCAGGCGCAGCGCGATGCCGCCGAGATAATGCTGTGGCGGGCCGGAGGTTGAGGCAGCGGTCATGCGTCTTTGCGCATATCAGCCACGCCTTGATAGGCAAGCCGTCATCCCCCTTGCTCCGCTCCCCCAATCCGGCTACTGGCGCACTCCGGCCTAGGGGTATAGCTCAGTTGGTAGAGCATCGGTCTCCAAAACCGAGGGTCGTAGGTTCGAGTCCTACTGCCCCTGCCAGGCCGGCCCAGAACGTCCCTTGACGTCCCACAGCGTCCCACCTCTAGCAGCGAAAAATTGGCTGAAAAGCGTTGGATTAAACGATCCCAAATCGTCCCGGGGCGTCTCACGCGGATCTTTCAATTTGAGCCCAGTTCGAGCAATTTGTTGGTACGATTGTTGGTATCAGGCTGAAGTTTGTCGACGCTTACCAACAATTCCCAAAATGTCCTGAATTCGAATCGTCAAATGTTAGAATGACTTAACGAGATCGGTTGTCGGACACCGTTCAAATCCGTGGCACAGGTTCGAGTCCTGAGCGGTAATTTGAAGTCTCGAAAGGCGGCTTTGCGCCTGATCCCAGTCATAGCCGGGAGCAAAACTACTACCTGGAACCTGCCGTTCGCGGCTGTCGGGACGAAGTGACAGCAATGCGCCCGAGATCGGTCCTTCCTATGGTCCGATGCCGTCACCTGATAGCGGATGTTTTCCTCTATGACGATGGCGCCCTCCCGCCATTCGTTCGGATCTATCAACGTCGCGAAGGCTTGTCCCTAAAGTGGTGTCCGCCAACCCAAGTTTTCCGCCAAAAATTCGGATTTCGCCGGCGCGCCAGAATATACCGCTTGTCACACCTCCTGATTTCATTACGAAATGAAGTCGCAGTCGAAAGCGTGTGAAGGCAACGTCCGGACTGCTTCTAAACGGGAACTGCCTTCGCTGCTGGTCTTATGCGCGGTATTCGGCTCATCAAGAGATCCGTGCACGATAAGTGGAGCAAGCTTATGAAGCTGAACTTCGCCATCGCGACTAGCCAGCCCTGCGGAGAGACCTTCCGCCTGGACTTCGGGATCACGATTCCCGTTGTGCTGGTTCTGATGGTTCTCGCATATCTGTCTGGGTTGTCCTGATGGGAGGGCGTCGTTTCACCGCGACGCCCTTTAGGCCATTCCATCCGCCTGGTGACACGCCTCGAAGAGGAGACCCGGATCGGCAAGGGCGGGACCCTGGCGGCGCAGCTGTCGCGGCTCGACCTGATCGTGCTCGACGAGCTTGGATATCTGCCGTTCGCACGCTCGGGAGGGCAGTTGCTGTTCCACCTCATCAGCAAGCTTTATGAGCGCACCAGCGTCATCATCACCACGAACCTCGCGTTCGGCGAGTGGCCTACCGTCTTCGGCGATCCCAAGATGACCACGGCGCTGCTCGACCGCGTCACCCACCACTGCGATATCGTCGAGACGGGCAACGATAGCTGGCGCTTCAAAAACCGCAGCTGACCGCCACCTTCGCCGCCTTCAAAAATCTATCTTGCGCTGCGTGCGCCTCCGGTCGGGCTACGCCCGACCTCCGCCGCACGCAGCGCAAGGCTCACCTCAACAAACCCCCATCATATCCGCAAGGGGGTCCTTCTTCGACGCCGATCGGGGGTCCCGTTTGAACGCCGTTTGACAACGTCTTCTGAATCGAGCCACTTTATAACCATTGCCACCTCGACAGGCGCATTGACGCGAATGTTCGCCCGGATGCGTTATACAGCATGGACGCCGGAGCATGGTCCCTAAGAACGGTAGTCAACTTCCGAATTCGCGCTTCATCCTGACGGATTTGGAGCTAGCGACCCAAATTGGCGTAGCGCTTCGCGAAGAGCTTGGAGCGAGTCGCCGAGCCACGAAAACAGTCATGCTTTGGACCGGCGTCAGCGATAAAGCTGCGCGTTCGTGGCTGCAGGGCCGATCAAGCCCCAGCGGATTGCACTTGATGGCGTTGGCGGCGCGCTCGGAACCAGTAATGACCGCCGTGCTCCGCTTAACAGGTCACGGCGACCTGGAGATTGGAATGAGGCTGCGAAGTATGGAGACCGAGCTGCTCAGAATGCTGGCGATAGTCCAGTTTTCGAAGGCTGAGGATCGGTAGAAAGTGCGACAAGGCGCGGCGACATTGCGATTTTTGCCGCGCCCATCACGCAAGTCAATCGTCACCGGGCAGAGTGTTGGTCGACGAATAGTCCTTGAACTTGTCGGTGAAGTTTGCAGCATAGTCCTCGATTTGCATCTCGGCGTTGTCAGCAGCATCCGAGGCTGAATCGCCGCCAGCACGATTGGCGGCAGTGACCGCGGTGCGAAAAGCTTCGCGCTCGGTATCGCAGGTCGCCTTGAGCGACATTTCGAACTCGGCGTCACCCATCTTGGCCTCAAGCGACTTCTTGAGATGGCCACGGAGGCATTTAGTGAAGGCGGCGCGTGTCGTATCGACATTGCCGGCAGGTGCCGGCGCAGCTGCAGCCAAAAGAATTGACGCGATAAGCATCCTGCGACTCCCCTTTTGCAGATATCTTATGTGGCGGACATTTACTCCAAGGCGATCGGAATTGTGAACATATTTCTACTCGCTAAGGCAGCCGCTCGTCGAGTGTCGTCAATTCCGCGAAGGCAACCGCGTGATCGACGCGATCGACAGCGCTCCCAACAGCATCGGTGTTCGACCGCCCAAACGACGAGGCCGCTCGTTGATTTTCGGTTGCCCGACTATCTGAACAAACGGTCACACAGACGTAGACGCTACGACACGCTCTCTTGCCCAACTAGGGCGCTTAATATCCGATGCTCGATCGAAGTAGACCGTTCGTTACCGACCGAATCAAGCCATCGAGGCGAAGCAGCTCGTTTTTGCCGACGTCGGCGGTCGAGTGTCCGCTTTGCCAGCGGGGCGGCCAAATGAAACCAGCCCGCTATCGGCCATTTCCGGCTTCACATAAGAGATCGACTAAGGCTGCTGTCTCAAGAAATCGACGAAGGCGCGTAGCGGGGCGGGCAGGTAGCGGCGACCGGCGTAATAGAGGAAGGGACCCGCGAAGGGCAGGCACCAATCCTCCAGCACCGGTTCCAGTGCGCCGCTGTTCAGTTCGGCGCGCATCCAGTCCTCGAAAATTCCCACGAGGCCAAGCCCGCCGACCGCGGCCTGGATCAGCAGGTCGGACGCGCTCCCCGGCTGGCTGATCAGCGGGCCGTCGGGATCGACGCGGATAATCTCGCCATCCTTCTCAAACTCCCACACTGCCATGCGTCCGCCGGCGAAGCGGCCACGCAGGCAGCGGTGCTGGAGCAGGTCGCGCGGAAGCTGCGGCCGGCCACGTTCGGCGAAATAGGCAGGGGAGCCGACGGCGAATGCCCTGCGGCGCGAGTTCTTTTGCCGCCGCGCGCGACATGCCGATCACCGCAGCCTTGGCTGCCGAATAGGCGACCAGATTGGCGTGTGCCTTGGTGCCCGCCGGCGATGCGACATTGACGATCGAACCAGGCGTCCCGGCCTCCAGCATCGCCCGCGCGCCCTCGCGCATGCCCAGGAACACGCCCGTCTGGTTGACCGCGATGACCTCGGACCAATCCGCGTCCCTGATGTCGGTGAGCGCATGCGTCACACCGACGCCCGCGTTGTTGACCAACCCGTCGATCTGGCCGAAGCGGTCGACCGCGAGCGCGACCACCGCTTTCCAGTCCGTGGCCTGCGTCACGTCGAGCCGGGCAAAGGTCGCGCGTCCCGCCAACTCGGCCTCGATTGCAGCGCCTGCCGCTTCGTCGCGGCCGCCGAATACGACCTGCGCGCCCTCGGCGACCATCGCGCGAACCTGGGCCTCCCCCATTCCTCGGGTTCCCCCCGAAAGAAGAATGGTTTTCCCCGACAACCGGCCTGCCATCAAGCTCCTCCTTGCGATCTGCGCTATTGAAGCGCCGATTGGGGCATCCGAAGCCCTCTATCTATGATGTATAGATAAAATCGCTGGCTTACAATGCGGCGGCCGTGGGAAAATTGAAGACCTCGAGGCAGAATTGCGGTTCATCCGATGCGCGCCTTGGAACGCGGCTTCTTGCCGGAATGAGGCGGGACGTGGACAGTCGCTTTCCTTTGCGACGATCGCTGTGCATTGTGACGTGCGAGGAGACATGCCGGTGCCACTATTCGTCGTAACCTACGAGCATCCCGACGAAGCGGGCTGGAAGGCGTATATGATGCCGCATATCCTGTGGCTTCAATCTCAGTTGAAAGCGGGATCGCTCATTGCTTCCGGACCATTCAGCGACAGGACCGTGCGACCGGCCATGCTGATTCTGAGCGCGCCGGACCGGCCAGCGCTCGACGCGCTGATCGCGACCGACCCTTTTGCCGAGCAGGGACTGATCGATAACATGACCGTGAACGAGTGGGATCCAATTTTCGGCGTCTTCAATGCTCGGTCAAGCATGCCCGGCCAGCTGCAGGGCGAATGAATTCGCCGTCAGGCAGTCAGGCTTCGGATCGTTGGCCGCCATTCGCACCGGCCGGGAATGCAATGGCCGTTATTGGTCGATCGCGGGTTTGCCGGAAGCAGCGTCAATCCGGTGCCGAAACTTTTCGGGCGAACAGTCGGTCCAGCCACACCATGCCGAAGCCGACGGCCAGAAAGCAGATCGCCAGGGCCAGGGCGTTGAATAGCGTCTGAGACCAGCCGAGCCGGGCGAGGTTCATGAAAGGATATGGATATTTGCCTTCTGCCTCGCCGCGCGCAATGCCGTAGGCAAAATAGAGCAAAGGCAGCAAAGCCCATTGGAAGGGATTTCGCCAAGCGAGGTGACCCTTTTTCGCGATAAAGAGCCAGAAGAGACTCACCGTGATGGGGGTGACGATATGGTTCAGCAGGTTTGCGAGCAGCGCGCCGCCGCTCAATTCAACCAATCCCTGAAGAAGGGTGTTGTAGACTATGCCGACCAGCAGCATCGTGATTGTCACTCCGGCCAAAACGAAGGGGGAGGCCAATCTCGCATGGCCCGATGCCGCCGCGGTAAAGACAATCGCAACGGCAATATTTGCAATGATCGTAAAATAGAGCAGCATCGCCCAAAGCGTGGCGACCACGCTTCCCAGGCTGGCGAAGGTCGCGGCGAACTGCACGCTCAGACCGACCCAAGCGATCGCTGCGATGATGGCGGAAAGGAAGCGTGGGCGCATGACTACTATTTTCCGAGTGTTTGATTTCGATGGTTCGGCCTAGCCGGCAAAAACCTTCACGTCACTTGATGCGAGGGATACTTCGCTGCCCACTGGGATCGCTATCCGGTAATCATAACCAACAGCGGCTTGGCCGCAATCGGCCAGAAGCTCCATGTTGACCGTTTACCGAGAGCGCGAACTGTCGCTTTCTCTCTCTATGCCGCCAGCAACCGCCCGATCAAAAGGAGGGCCATCGACAAGCCGAAGTTCGCGACATTGCCGTCGATCCTGCCCATTTTGATCAACGCGATTCCGGATCCCGCATTGCCCGACCCGCCATAGATTGGCGCGCTGAACAGTGCGATGAAGAAGCTCCCCAGGACCGCGAGGCTCAGGATCGTGGCGATGCATATCCCGACCGGCAGGTCCACGCGGCCTGACCAGAGGAAAAATAATGCCGCGAGACCGATCATCGACCCCGCGAGCGTTTGGGAAACGACGTGAAATCGCGCGTGGCTGGGCCAAGCAGGGTTGGCGGCATGGCTGCGATTCAGATCCGCGATTAATGGGCCCACCGCATATTGCAGGATCGCCACGGACATGAGGGCCTGGCCCAGATCGGACATGGTCATCGCCTGACTGTAATAGAGTCGGGCGGGGTTGTCTAACATCGCGGCTCCGCCAAAACCTGACGGATCAGCACCACATTTCCCAAGCCATGCGCCTGTTCGCGAATGTCGGTTGGCCGCGCTCTCGCTCCCAATTGCGGCCTTTCTGCTTCGGGCCAGAACGCACCTTCTCACGGTGATGCCGTTGCCCGATATCGAATTATGCCACGATCGGAAGTTTTACGGAGAACAGCGCGCCGCCCGCCGCATGATTGGCGACCGCTATGGATCCGCCAAGGCTTTCTACGGTCGATTGGACGATGGCGAGCCCAAGGCCAATTCCCACGCCGATATGTTGGTCGGCGTTTTCGTTATTTCCGCGATAGAGTGGATCGAACACCCTGGATACAGCGGACGGATCGATGCCGGGACCATGATCGCGAACCGTGAGCACGGCCGTGTCACCGAGGCGTCGCAGCGACAGTTCGGCACTACCGCCATGGCGCTGGGCGTTGATAATCAGGTTGTCGATCACTCGCATCAGATCGACCATGTTGGCGACTACGACCGATGGCTCGACATGGAGAATGCGAATTGGCGCAGCGTCGCGGTCCAGCACCTGCGCCCGGTCAGCAAGCAGCATGTCGAGTGCCACCGGTTCGATGCTGCGTTCGCGACCGCGCGCGAATTCAAGCGCGGCAGCGATCAGCTTCTGCATCTCGGCAATGTCCGCCTGGGCAGCCTCGCGCGATGCGTCGGGTAGAGCCTCCACCCGGAACGCCAGCCGTGTCAGCGGCGTGCCAAGATCGTGCGCGATCCCCACGAGCAGCTCTGCACGGTTGGTGACGAGCGATGCCTGACGTCGGCGCATGCCGGCGATCGCCGCGCCGAGTTGCAAAACTTCGGCCGGCGCGCCCGGATCGGCCCTGAAAGCAGGGCCATCGATACCGGCCGTCCGCGCGTCCGCAGCAAGCTGCCGCAGCGGACGCGTAATGGATCGAACGATGAAGAGACAAGCGCTGAACAGGATCAATCCGGCCAACAGAAGCCAACCGAAGGTGGTGACGTGCCAGCGCGTGATGATCGGTTGCGGGGGTAATCGGGCAATCTGCCAGACGCCGTCGCGACGCACCGCCAGCGAGAAATGGTCGCGCAGTTCGCGAGGAACGGTGGCCGTTGTCGAGCTCTGATGCAGGGGTTCGGCTGTGCACAGTCGAACGTCGTCTGCGGCTAAACCCAAGCGCTGCGCGAGTGCAGCAGCCGTGGAGTTATCGCAATATTCGTCGGTACGGGCGGGCGGAAGCGCAGGTGCGCGCGCGATCCGAACGTCCCGTATGATAGGTCCGCCGGCGGCGTGCGGGTCATCGAGAGCGGCGAGGATATCGCTCGTTCGTACCGGAGGCCGAAACGGCGGCGGACTGTAGAAGGTGACCGCGATCGACACCAAGCCCATGATAATGATTGCGGCTAGAACAAGCCCGGAAAGCCGAAAAAGGATGGTCCGGCGCGCGCGCATCGTCAGCCCGCCGACCGCGCAGAAACGCCCAGCTGATAACCCTCGCCACGCACCGTGCGGATCAGATCGCGTCCGCCATGGTCGCCAAGTTTTCGCCGCAGGCGGCTGATGATGGCATCGATCGAACGATCATAGACATCGGCCTCTTCGCCGGCTGTCGCCGACAGAAGCTGGTCGCGATCGACGAGGCGCCCCTTTTGCTGCACCAGAGCGAGCAGGAGACGAAACTCGCCCCGCGTAAGCGCGACTTCTCCGCCATCCGGCGCGGTCAGAAGCCATTGTGATGCATCGAGTTGCCAGCCCGCGAACGCCCAAAGCTCGATGCGGTCGGACTGCGTATCGCGGACCTTGCTGCGGCGCACGAGTCCGCGGATGCGTGCCAGCAGTTCTCGCGGATTGAACGGCTTGGCGAGATAATCGTCGGCGCCGAGTTCGATACCGACATGCGGTCGATGTCGTTGCCCAGAACCGATACCAGAATGACGGGCGGCCGGTCGTGGATCGGCAGCTTGCCAAGCGCCGTAAGCCCGTCTTCGCCGGCCATCATGACGTCGAGAACAATGGCATCGAAATGACTCGATTTGAGATGGGCGTAGAGGTCGGCAGCGCCGGTGCCGGTGGCAACATCGATGCCGTGAGTGCCGAGGAATTCGGCGGTAAGCGAGCGGATCGCGGCATCGTCATCGATGATCAGGACGCGTGTCTTCTGGTCCAACCTCGCGCCTCCGCCGCCTTTCGCTTCATTCCCGTCCTGCCTATCAGAAGGGCAGGCGGGAATGAAGCGCTCGCGGGGAACGAGCTCGAAAAGGTCAGGTAGCAAGGCCGACAGTGGCGGTGGCGGCATATCCATTGGTTATGTCGCCCGTCATCGTCATCGTCATGACCGAGATCTGAGCCGCGCTGTTATCACCGAACACATTGTCGCTTGCGATAGAGGTCGAGCGGAAGTTCGAGAGGCTGGTCGAATAGCCGGTGGCGGTCGAATAGACCGTCGAGCATATATCGGAAGGAAGTGCGAACTGTGAAATCAGCCGCGCATATCGCCCGCTCGTCGCGTTGGTCGCGTTCGAGAACACCTCGAAGTGAATGTGCGGATAGCGCCCGGCATAGCAGCCGGGGAAGATCATCGTGAAGCTGACCTTGCCGTTGGTGTCGGTCACCTGCAGCCCGCGCAAATAGCTTTCGTTCGTCAGGTTGTAGAGCGAATAGTTTCCTCCGCGATCGCAGCACCAGATATAGATGGCATAGCCCGCCAGCGGCGAGCAGCTATTGTTCGCATCGACGAGCGTGATCGTGAATGTCACCGGTACGCCGGGCGCGGTGGCGGTCGAGCCGATGAAGCTCGACCTTATGTCGCTGCGCGTAATACCGGTGACGGTGAGCACATTCGAACTGACTCCCGGCGCCGTGTTCGTGCCGTCCGCAGGGTAAGGTCCATTGGTCTCGCTGGCATAGGCTGTGCACGTCGATGCTGGCGTCGGTGTCGGCGTCGGCGTGGGAGTCGGTGTGGGCGTCGGCGAAGGCGTCGGCGTTACAGTAACCGGAGTGGTCGTGCTGCTGCTGCTGTCGGCGCCACCACCGCCGCAGCCGGCGACAAGGGCCGCTCCGCCGGCCGAGAACATGAGCCCCAGCGCGCGGCGCCGTCCAAGCCGCAATCGCTCAAGCGCCGCCATATCTTCGACGAAACCGCCATCGGGAACGTCATGCTCGTCGAGATATTGTTGTGTCGCCACGGTGAGGCTCCGGCTGTTGAACTCAGCCGCGGCCTATCCCCTCACCCTTGCGCGAATATGCCGCGATGTTGCGAGAATGTGACGGGATCTTGCGGCGGCGTAGAGTTTCACCGCCCGAATGATGTCGAAGATGCAGCATCCAGCGCAGTCGCGCTCGGTCCACTGGATCAAGATTGCCTGGGCCTTGCGTCTGAACCCGCCCTGGCCTGGCCCGACAAGATGGCGCATCGGGCCTGGACTGAGGCTCGAAGGTGACGCTGACCGGCTCTTCCAGGGGTGCCCAACCTGCCCGGCAATGCGTCGAATATGGCGACCGCGGTGGCGAATGGCACGCCAGGCTGAAGGGCTTTGGCTCAGGCTTTCGCGCGTCTGGAAAGAAATGGCTCCCCGGGTAGGATTCGAACCTACGACCGGTCGATTAACAGTCGACTGCTCTACCGCTGAGCTACCGAGGAACACGCCGCCGAGGCGGACAAGGCGGCCCCTTTGCCGCCCGCAGCAGCATTTGGCAATACCTCAAACGATAAATTGTTCCATCGCGATGCGTTCGTCCAATCCCTGGTCGGGATCGAACAGCAAAGTTAGCGGTCTGCTTCGGTCGGACGTGACCAATACCGTCTTCACGTCGCGGATTTCGCGCTGGTCTGCGACGGCGCTGACCGGGCGTTTCGCGGCTTCGCGGACGTTGAAGCGGATGCTGGTCGATTCGGGGACAAGCGCACCACGCCAGCGACGCGGACGGAACGGACTGATCGGCGTCAGCGCGAGCATTGCCGAATCGAGCGGCAGGATGGGACCGTTGGCGCTGAGATTATAAGCTGTCGATCCGGCTGGCGTCGACACAAGTACGCCGTCGCATGCGAGCTCTTCGAGCATCGTCTTTTCGTTGATCATCACCTCGAGCTTTGCGGCCTGGCGCGTTTCGCGGAGAAGCGAAATCTCGTTGATCGCGGGAAGGATATGGCGCTCGCCGCTGATCGTCGTGATGTCGCCCGACAGCGGGTGAATCAGATAGGGCCGCGCCGCCGCAATACGATCGATCAGCCCCTCGACGCGGAATTCGTTCATCAGAAAGCCGATCGTGCCGCGATTCATCCCGAAAACGGGCAGGCTGCGCCGCTGGTCGAGCAGCTGGTGCAGCATGTGCAGCAGAAAGCCGTCGCCGCCCAACGCGATCAGCATGTCGGCCTCGTGCAGTTCGACGAAGTCGTAGAGTGGCCGAAGCTCGGCCTCGGCCTCTTCCGCCGCGGGCGCGTTCGACGCCACCAGCGCGATCTTGCGTTGCATCAGGGTCCCCCTTGGGGCGGCATGTCAGCCGCCCGTTGCACTCATATGACGCGCGACCGCCGGTACGGACTTTCGTTCGATATGAAAGTCATGCGCGCGGGGTTTGCCAGCCAAAGCGGCATCAATCAAGCCATCGACATCGCCGCCCTCGCGCAGCGCCGCGCGCAGGTCGACATGATCATCCTGGCCGAGGCACATATAGATGCGCCCTTCGACGGTCAGGCGGATGCGATTGCAGGTCGAGCAGAAATTGTCGCTGAGCGGAGTGATCAGGCCAAGCGTGACGGGGCTGTCCTCGACTGCGAAATAGCGCGCGGGGCCGCCGGTTGTAGTGTCGACGGGCCAGATCGCCCGTTCGGCGCGGAGCGGTGCGAGGAACTGATGGAGCGGAATATAATGGTCGCTGCGGTCGCCCTCGATTTCGCCCAGCGGCATGGTTTCGATAAGCGTCAGGTCGCAGCCGTTTGCTGCACAATAATCGAGCATCGGCATGAGCTGGTCTTCGTTGAGTTCTGCCAGCGCAACCATGTTGATTTTGACCGCGAGCCCGGCTGCGCGCGCAGCATCGATCCCGCGCAGCGCGACGCGCAGATCGCCGACGCGGGTGATGTGGCGAAACGCATCGACGTCGAGCGTGTCGAGGCTGACATTGATGCGCCGTACCCCGGCCGCGGCCAGCATCGACGCATGCTCGGCGAGGCGCATGCCATTGGTCGTCAGCGTCAACTCGTCGAGCCCGTTCCCGATCAGCGCGCCAAGGCGCATGGCGAGCGTATCGATTCCCCGCCGGACGAGCGGCTCGCCGCCGGTCAGGCGGATGCGGCGGATACCGCGCGCGACGAACCGCTCGGCAAGAGCGCCCATTTCCTCTATGCTGAGCACCGCCGATTTGGGCAGGAACGTCATATCTTCGGCCATGCAATAACGGCAGCGCAGGTCACAGCGGTCGGTCACCGACAGGCGCAAATAGCTGATCCGCCGGCCATGACCGTCGGTCAACAGGGTTGGTGAAGGCGAAATCGCGGTCATCGGCGTGATTGTGATGCAAAAGGGAAGGGCTTGGCAAGCAAAGCCTGTTATGGCGACCTCCATGAATCGCACTATTGACTCGGACGCAGCGAGCGTCCGGCACATTGAATCGCTCCATACGCAAGCCGGCGCCGACATCGGCGTCATCCTGGTGCAGGTCGATCAACTCGCGCGCATCAACAACAGCGCGGGTACCGAAACGGGCGATGCGCTGCTCGAGGAAGTCGCGCGGCGACTGGAGAATTTCGCCGGCGACGAATTCGGCCATGGCTCGCTCGTCGAGCGACTCGACGGCCCCCGCTTTCTGATCGTGCCCGCCATGCCTCTGTCGCTGGGTGCGTTGCGCGCGCAGGAACGCGCGCTGCACGTTGCGCTTGCGGAGCCGATGGTCGGCGATCCCAACGGGCGCCTTGCGATCCGTATCGCCGCAGCGCTGATTACGCGCGATGAAGACATCGCAAACCAGTTGCGCAGTGCCAGCGACCAGCTGGGGCGGCCGGCGTCGGCGCGCGACGGAGCGATGGTCAACGCCGCACTGTCGCGCCATGAAGTCGTCATCCATTATCAGCCGCAATATGACGTCGGTACCGGCGCGATGACCGGCGTCGAGGCGCTGCTGCGCTGGCAGCACCCCGAACTCGGCCTGCTTGGCGCGGGGCCACTGGTCACCGCGGCGCGCGCCGCGCGACTCGAGCCCGAGCTTACCGAACATGCGCACCGCGTCGCGCTTGCCGAAATGGCGAACTGGCCGCCGACGCTTGCGAAACTGCGTGTGTCGCTCAACATCACCGCCGCGGACCTTGGCGATTCGGAATTCGCCGACCGCTTTGCGATGATGACAAAGTGGGCGGGGGTCGATCCCGACCGCATCACGCTCGAACTCACCGAGCAGGCGATGCTCAGCGATCCGGCGAGCGCGGCGGCGCAGCTTGCACAGCTTCGCGCGATCGGCTGCGCAATCGCGATCGACGATTTCGGTACCGGCTATTCCAGCCTGTCGCTGCTCGCGCGGCTGCCGATCGATTATCTGAAGATTGACAGCGGCTTCACGCGGACGATCGACGGCAGCGACCGTGACCGCATCGTCGTGCGTGCAATCGTCGACCTTGCGCGCGCGCTGGGGCTGCTCGTCGTTGCCGAGGGGATCGAGAATGAGCCGCAGCTCGTCCGGCTCAGGGAGCTGGGTGTCGCGACCTGGCAGGGGTTTTTGAAGTCCGGGCCCGTACCTGGCGATCAGCTTTTGGCGTTGATGGAGTAGGGTTCGTCATGGCTTCGCTGCGTTCGCAGTGACGGCCCGTTTCAACCCGCCTGCCGCGCCAGCTTGCCCAAGCCCTTCGACAATTGCAGTGCGCCATTGAGCCGTGCGCCGGTGCTCACCCAGTCGCCGCTGATCGACAGCTTGTTGTCGGGACGAATGCGCGCGCGGCCTTTCAGCCGTTCGACATAGGCGATCAGCCCGCGGACGTTGGCGAATTGTTCGTTGTGGAAGCTGACCAGCGCGCCCTTGGTGCCGACGTCGAGTTTGGCAATGCCGGCGGCCTTGGCGTTCGCCTTGATCTCCATCAGCTGCACCAGGTTCGCGGTTTCGGGCGGGAGCGGACCGAACCGGTCGATCATCTCGGCGGCGAAAGCGTCGAGCGCCGGACGATCTTCGGCATCGTTGAGGCGGCGATACAGCGCCATGCGCAAGGGCAGGTCGGGCACATAGTCTTCGGGAATCAGGATCGGCGCGTCGATGGTGATCGTCGGCGACAGCGCTTCGCGCGGCGGCAACGTGCCCGCGCCTTCGGCCTTGGCGACGAGGATCGCTTCCTCGAGCATCGATTGATAGAGTTCGAAGCCGACTTCGCGGATATGCCCCGACTGTTCGTCGCCGACGAGATTGCCGGCGCCGCGAATGTCGAGATCGTGGCTTGCCAGCTGGAAGCCCGCACCGAGCGTGTCGAGATCGCCGAGCAGCTTGAGCCGCTTTTCGGCGGTGTCCGTGATCGCTCCCTGTTCGGGGGTCGTGAGATAGGCATAGGCGCGCGTCTTCGCGCGTCCGACGCGGCCGCGCAGCTGATATAGCTGCGCAAGGCCAAAGCGGTCGGCGCGGTGGATGATCAGCGTGTTGGCGCTCGGAATATCCAGCCCGCTTTCGACGATCGTCGTCGACAGCAGCACATCATATTTCCGGTCGTAGAAAGCGCTCATCCGGTCCTCGACCTCGGTCGGGGTCATCTGGCCGTGCGCGACGACATATTTGATTTCGGGCACGCGGTTGCGCAGGAATTCCTCGATATCGGGCAGATCCTTGATCCGCGGCACGACGAAGAAGCTTTGGCCGCCTCGGTCGTGTTCGCGCAGCAAAGCCTCGCGCATCACCACCGGATCCCACGGCGCGACATAGGTGCGCACGGCGAGGCGGTCGACCGGCGGTGTCTGGATGACGCTGAGCTCGCGCAGGCCCGACATCGCCATCTGGAGCGTGCGCGGGATCGGCGTCGCGGTCAGCGTCAGGACATGGACGTCGGTCTTGAGCTGTTTCAGCCGTTCCTTGTGGACGACGCCGAAACGCTGTTCTTCGTCGACGATTACAAGGCCGAGATTTTTGAACGCGACCGATTTGGCGATCACCGCGTGGGTGCCGATGACGATATCGATCTGGCCGCTCGCCAACCCGTCGCGCGTCCGCTGCGCTTCGGCTGCGGGAACCAGCCGCGACAGCCTGCCAATGTTGACCGGGAAGCCTTTGAAGCGTTCGACGAAATTGGTGAAATGCTGGCGTGCGAGCAAGGTCGTCGGACACACGAGCGCGACCTGCACTCCGGCCATTGCGGCGACGAAGGCAGCGCGCAGCGCGACCTCGGTCTTGCCGAACCCGACGTCGCCGCAGACGAGGCGGTCCATCGGACGTCCCGACGCCATATCGGCGAGCACATCACCGATCGCGCGGTCCTGGTCGTCGGTTTCCTGATAGGGGAAGCGGTCGGCGAAGGCGGGGTAAGCAGCATCCTGCGCTAGCAATTCGCCCGAACGCAGGGCGCGCTGCGCCGCGGTCGCGAGCAATTCGCCCGCAATCTCCCGGATGCGTTCCTTCATCCGCGCCTTGCGGCGCTGCCAGGCTTCGCCGCCGAGCCTGTCGAGAGCGACGCCTTCGCTCTCGCCGCCGTAGCGCGACAGAACGTCGAGATTTTCAACCGGAACGTAGAGCTTGTCGCCGCCCGCATAAGTCAGCGCGACGCAATCATGCGGGCTCCTGCCGACGGGAATCTGGGTCAGGCCTTCATACCGCCCGATACCGTGGTCAAGATGGACGACGAGGTCGCCGACGCTGAGCGTTGCCAGCTCCGCCAGGAATGCGTCAGCGCTTTTCCTGCGCTTCTGTCTGCGGACGAGCCGTTCGCCGAGGATATCCTGTTCGGTGAGCAGGCTGATGGCGTCGCTGGCGAAGCCATGGTCGAGCGGCAGGACGACCATGGCGGTCGCGCCGCCGGTTTCGGGCGAAGCGGTGCCAAGCGCATCCTGCCAGCTGTCGACGGGCACGAGCGACGTGACGCCATGATCGCGGAGCAGTCCCGACAGGCGTTCGCGCGCACCGCCCGAATAGCTGGCGATGATCGTGCGACGTCCCTTGCGGCGTTCGTCCGACAGATGGTCGGCGACCTTGTCGTAAACGTTAAGATCGGCGGTGCGTTCGGGGGTGAAGTCGCGCGCCGCAAAGGTTTCGAGGTCGATGACAGTCGGTGCAGGCGGGACGTCGAAGGGGGTGATGATGTGGATCGGGCGGGCTGCGGACCCGGCGGTCCATTCGGCCTCGGTCAGATAGAGAGCTTCGGGCTTTAGCGGACGATAGCTGCCTGTGGCGTCCTGCGCGGCGGCGATACGGTTCGCGTGATAATCGGTAATCGCGGCAAAGCGCGTTTCGGCGGTCGCCTCGGTCCGGTGACCGCGCAGTACCGGGGTCGCGGGATCGATATGGTCGAACAGCGTCGCCAGCTTCTCTTCGAACAAAGGCAGCCAGTGATCCATCCCCGCCTGCCGCCGGCCCTCGCTCACCGCCTGATAGAGCGGATCGCCCGTCGCCTGCGCGCCGAAGATTTCGCGGTAGCTGGAGCGGAAGCGTTTGATCGTCGCTTCGTCGAGCAATGTTTCGGCGGCGGGTAACAGTTGCAGCGCGTTGGCAGGGCCGAGGCTGCGCTGGTCGGCGGGATCGAAGCGGCGGATGCTTTCGATCTCGTCGCCGAAGAAATCGACGCGCAGGCCGGTTTCCTCGCCCGCCGGAAACAGGTCGAGGATGCCGCCGCGGACCGCAAACTCGCCTTGGTCGGCGACGGTATCGACACGGCTGAAACCGTTCGAGACCAGCAGCTCGGCGAGTGCGTCGCGATCGATCCGCTGCCCCGCCGCCAGCGTCGTCGCGAGCTGGCGGATGCGGAAGGGCGTGAGGGTGCGCTGGGTGATCGCGGCGACGGTGGTGAGGATCAGCTCACCGCGCTTCGGCGCCACCTGCAGCGCCGACAGCGTCGCGAGCCGGTCGGCGCTGACGCGCATCGACGGCCCCGCGCGGTCATAGGGCAGGCAGTCCCACGCCGGAAAGCGATGGACGATCAGGTCGGGGGCAAAGAAGGGCGCGGCGTCGGCGACCGCCTGCATCGCGCTATCGTCGGTCGCGACATAGACGAGGCGTCTGTCGCTCGCGCGCGCCAGATCGGCGAGCAACAGCGGCAGGAAGCCGTCGGCGGCGCGCGCCAGTGTCAGCGGCGCCGATGCCGATCCGATGGCGGCGAAGATGTCGGCGGCGCGGAGCGTCATGGCAGCGGGATATAATCCAGGCGGCGCATCGCCGCGATCATATCGGGACGGTCGAGATGCGCCGGCGGATGGCCCGTGCCGAGCGCCCACGCCATGATGTCGACATCGTCTTCCTCGACGACGATTTCATACCAGGCAATCTCGTCGTCGCCCCATTCGGCCGAATAACGGTCGAAAAAGCCGCCGATCATATAGTCGGCCTCGCGCGTGCCGCGGTGCCAGGCGCGGAATTTCAGGCGTTTCAGGCGGTCGGTCATCTGTGTCTCTTTCCCTTCTCCCTTGACGGGACAAGGATACGGAGCCTTGCCGCTTTGCGGCTAGGCGAAGTTGGATGAGGGTGTGCGCTCGCATGGCGAGCGCGCGCTTGCTTTGCAAGCGCATACCCCTCAACCGCTGCGACTAACGAGCAAGCGCGTAAGTCTCGCTTCCCTCTCCCGCAAGGGGAGAGGGGAGGTGCAACTTGTCAAAACCCGCGCTAAACAGCGATAATATATGCGACCCGAGATACTCAACCCGCTCTTTGCCGCGCTGACCGACCTGAAGGGTGTCGGGCCGCAGCTTGCCAAGCCGTTGACGCGGCTGGGGCTGGAGCGCGTGGTCGATGTGCTGTTCCATTTGCCGACCGGGCTGATTTCGCGCTTTCCGGTAGAGCGGCTCGACGAGGCGCTTCCGGGGCAGACAATCATCGTCGACCTGACCGCGCAGGATTATCGTTCGGGTCGCAGCCCGCGTGCGCCTTTCAGTGTCGAGGCGTTCGACAAGGCGGGCGATCATGTGCGGCTCGTCTATTTTGGGCGGACCTCGGGACTCGCGCGCAAGCTCTTTCCGCTCGGCGAGCCGCGCCGCGTGTCCGGACGGCTCGATCTTTATGGCGAGATGCGCCAGATCGTGCACCCCGACCAGGTCGTTGCACCGGGCGACGAAGCGGGAATCGCCCTCCATGAACCGGTGTACCCGCTCACCGAAGGGCTGACCAACGCCCGGCTGGCGCAGCTTGGCGCGGTGGCACTCGAACGGCGCCCCGAGCTTGCCGAATGGATCGATGCGCCGCTGCTTGCCAGCCGCGGCTGGCCGGCGTGGCGCGAGGCGATCGAGCGCGCGCATGCGAGTCCGCGCGACGAAGCAGCGCGTGACCGGCTGGCCTATGACGAGATATTCGCGAGTCAGGTCGCGCTGATGCTGATCAGGCAGGGGCTGCGAACCCGGAAGGGCCGGGCGATCGTCGGCGACGGCCGGCTGACCGGCGCGCTCCAGCTGCCGTTCGGCTTGACCGGCGCGCAGGAGCGCGTCGGGCGCGAGATTGCGGGCGACATGGCGCAGGAGACGCCGATGCTGCGGATGCTGCAAGGCGATGTCGGGTCGGGTAAGACGCTGGTTGCCTTGCGCGCGATGCTGGCCGCGGTCGAGGCGGGGACACAGGCGGCCCTGCTGGCCCCGACCGAAATATTGGCGCGCCAGCATTACGCGACGTTGCAGCGCATGCTCGGTGGATTGCCGGTGAACCTCGCGGTGCTGACGGGACGCGACAAGGGCAAGATACGCGAGTCCACATTGATGGGGCTTGCCGACGGCAGCATCGACATTCTCGTCGGCACCCACGCCATCTTTCAGCAGGCGGTGGCATACAGGGATCTGGCGCTCGTCGTCGTCGACGAACAGCATCGCTTCGGCGTCGCGCAGCGGTTGATGCTGACGCAAAAGGCGGCGCGCCCGCCGCATCTTCTCGTGATGACCGCAACGCCGATCCCGCGAACGCTGCAACTTGCCAATCATGGCGAGATGGACGTGTCGCAGATCGACGAGATGCCGCCGGGGCGTACCCCGGTCGACACGCGCGTCGTATCGGTGGACCGGCTCGACGAAGTGATCGATGGGCTCGACCGGCATCTGGCAAGTGGGGCGCAAGCCTATTGGGTCTGCCCGCTCGTTGCCGAGAGCGAGGGGAGCGAGCTGGCCGCGGCCGAGGATCGCGCGGCGTTGCTGCGCGCCCGGCTTGGCGACCATCGCGTCGGGCTCGTCCATGGGCGGATGAAGGGGCCCGAGAAAGATGACGTCATGGCGCGGTTCCAGGCGGCCGAGATCGGCGTCCTCGTCGCGACGACGGTGATCGAGGTGGGGGTCGATGTTCCGGCCGCCAGCCTGATGGTCGTCGAGCATGCGGAGAATTTTGGCCTCGCGCAGCTCCATCAGCTCCGAGGCCGCGTGGGGCGCGGCGCGGCGAAGTCGGTATGCCTGTTGCTGCGGTCGCAGAATCTGTCCGAAACGGCGCGCGAGCGGCTCGCGCTGATGCGCGAGACCAACGACGGATTCGTGATCGCCGAAAAGGATTTGGAGCTACGCGGGGGCGGCGAATTGCTTGGGCTCAAGCAGTCGGGCGACGCCGATTACCGGGTCGCAACTCCCGAGCAGCTGGTGCGGCTGCTTCCGGTCGCGCACGATGATGCGCGGCTGTTCGTCGAGCGTGACGGAGGTATGGATGGCGCGCGAGCCGATGCGGTGCGCCTGTGCCTCTATCTGTTCGAGCGCGATGCGGCAGTGCCGCTGCTGCGGAGTGGATGAGGTAAGGGGACAGTCCTCGACGACGCTGAGGGAACCGGGTCCTAGTTGACGTCGGCCCTTGCGCCCATGGCGCGGATCATCGGCAGATAATCTTCGGCGGCGATCGATTTTTCGAACTGCACACCGGTCTTGCCGCCGAGCGACCAGACCACTTTCGCGGCGGTGCGGCCGATGATCGGCATGCGGAAAACGACGAGGTCGCCGATCTCCAGGCCACGCTCATATCGCATCAGCATACCGTCGGCGCTGATGTTGACGCAGGTGCACATTTCCTGCCGCCCGTCGGGCAGCACGAAGGGCAGGCGGCAATAGACGTCGCTACGCGGCGCTATTCGCTGGTCGAGGCCGACATAATGGGCCTTGTTCGTGTCAATCTTGCGCATACGTCCCGGACCTTTGTGGTTTGACCAATAGCATCGGTAGGAATGCTGAAGAAACCGTAAAGGGCTTTTGGTGACTCAGCGTTTTACGAGCCCGTGTTTCTTTGACCCGAGACTGACCGGAACGTCGCCTGCCGCCGCCTGGATCAGGTGCTGCGGATCGCGGATGACGACGCCGTCGACCTTGACCGCTCCCTCTTCGAGCTTGCGCCGCGCTTCCTTGTTCGACGCCGCGAAGCCGAGCTCGCGCAGCGCATCGACGATCATGATCCCCTCGGCGGGCATGGAGACCGTTGGCAGATCGCCCCCAATCTGTCCCTTTTCAAAGGTTTGCGTCGCGGTCGCGGCAGCGCTCTCGGCGGCTTCGGTACCGCGGCACAGCGCGGTCGCCTCGTTCGCGAGGATCTTTTTCGCTTCGTTGATCTCGGCGCCTTCGAGTGCTTCCAGCCGCGCGATTTCGTCGAGCGGCAGATCGGTGAAGAGCTTGAGGAAGCGCCCGACGTCGCGGTCGTCGCAGTTGCGCCAATATTGCCAATAATCGAAATGGGGCAACTGTCCCATATTGAGCCACACGGCACCTGCCGCGGTTTTACCCATTTTGGCTCCGGCGGCGGTTGCCAGCAGCGGAGTCGTGAGGCCGTACAGGTCTGCACCGTCCATCCGGCGGCCAAGTTCCATGCCGTTGACGATATTCCCCCACTGGTCCGAACCGCCCATCTGCAACCGCACCCCCATGTCTTTCGACAGGTGACGGAAGTCATAGCCTTGCAGGATCATGTAGTTGAATTCGAGGAAGGTCATCGGCTGTTCGCGATCGAGCCGCAGCTTGACCGAATCGAAGGTCAGCATGCGGTTGATCGTGAAGTGCGTGCCGACCTGCTGGAGCAGCTCGATATAGCCGAGCTTGCCGAGCCAGTCCTGGTTGTTGACCATGATCGCGTCGGTCGGGCCATCGCCGAACGTCAGGAAGGGTTCAAAGATCGTGCGGATCGAGGCGATATTCTCTTCGATCGTCGCATCCGACAGCATCTTGCGGCTCTCGTCGCGACCCGTCGGGTCGCCGATGCGCGTGGTGCCGCCGCCCATCAGCACGACGGGCTTGTGTCCCGTCTGTTGCAGACGGCGCAGCATCATGATCTGGACGAGGCTGCCGACGTGCAGCGACGGCGCGGTCGCGTCGAAACCGATATATCCGGGGACGATCTGTTTGGCGGCAAGTGCATCGAGCCCTTCCGCGTCGGTCATCTGATGGATATAGCCTCGCTCATCGAGCAGGCGCAGCAGGTCGGATTTGTAGTTCGTCATGACGGCGCGGCGCTTAGCATGGGGTTTGTGATTTGGATAGCATGCGCAAAGAGCTGGTCTGCCATCCCGACACGCCTGCAAAAGCCGTGAAATCGGTAATTGTCGAAGTCGAACTGTCGTTCGATGACGGCTTTGCGCTGCGCTTTGTCGTGGATGGCCGGATTGGTGCCGTGGTGCTGCCGCAGGGAGACAGCCAACTCGTCATCGCCGACAGCGGCACCGACGAGCTATGGCAAAGTACCTGCTTCGAGGCATTCCTGACCGAGGAAGGCCAGCCCGATTACACCGAGTTCAACTATGCCCCCGACGGACGCTGGGCCTGTTACCAGTTCGACGATTATCGCTCGCTGCTGCGCGCCGACGATCTGGCGCCCTGGTTGATGGAGGTCGAACGCAGCGATGACCGCTATGCGATCCGGATCGAGCCGGGCGTTTTCCCGGACAGCGGATCAAAGCTCGCGCTGTCGGCGGTGATCGAAGAGGTTGACGGCACCAAAAGCTATTGGGCGCTCGCGCATCCACCGGGCAAGCCCGACTTCCATCATCCCGATTGCTTTGCGCTGACGCTTGAGGCACGCGGTCGGGCATGACGACCCTTTTCGGTATCGATCGCCTGCTCGCCGACCCCGCCCTGCGCGGGCCGCTCGAAGGAAAGCGCGTCGCGCTGCTCGCGCACCCTGCCTCGGTCACGGCCGGCCTGACGCACAGCCTCGACGCGCTCGTGGCAGCGGGAATTGACGTCACCGCCGTGTTCGGGCCGCAGCATGGCGTTCGCGGTGACCTTCAGGACAATATGATGGAGTCGCCCGACTTCACCGATCCCGCTTACGGCATGCCGGTGTTTAGCCTGTATGGCGAGGTGCGCCGTCCATCGGGGCAGTCGATGCACACGTTCGACGTGATGCTGGTCGACCTTCAGGATCTGGGCTGCCGCATCTACACCTATGTCACGACCTTGCTCTATGTGCTCGAAGCCGCGGCCGCGCATGGCAAGGCGGTATGGGTGCTCGACCGGCCGAACCCTGCCGGGCGGCCGGTGGAAGGCACGCTGTTGCAGGCCGGCTGGGAGAGCTTTGTCGGCGCCGGGCCGATGGTGATGCGCCACGGGCTGACGATGGGCGAGATGGGGCATTGGTTCATCCGCCACTTCGGCCTCGACGTCGATTATCGCGTGATCGGGATGGAGGGTTGGGATCCGAAGGGCCCCGGCTTCGGCTGGCCGACCGATCGGGTGTGGGTCAACCCCAGCCCCAATGCCGCGAACGTCAACATGGCGCGCGCCTATGCCGGTACGGTGATGGTCGAAGGCGCGACCTTGAGCGAGGGCAGGGGAACGACGCGTCCGCTCGAAATGTTCGGTGCGCCCGATATCGACGCGAAAATGGTGATTGCAGAGATGAAGCGGCTCGCGCCGCAATGGCTCGGCGGCTGCAAGCTGCGCGATATCTGGTTCCAGCCGACCTTTCACAAGCACGCGGGGCTGCTCAATAGCGGTGTCCATATCCACGCCGACGGTCCGTGGTACGACGATGCAGCGTTCCAGCCGTGGCGCGTGCAGGCGCTGGGGTTCAAGGCCGTGCGCTCGCTCTATCCGGAGTATCCGATCTGGCGCGGCAAGGATTTCAAATATGAATATACCGACGACGTGCTCGCGATCGACGTGATCAACGGCGGACCGGGGCTGCGCGAGTGGGTCGACGACGCGGGCGCCGCGGCGGGCGATCTCGACGCGCTGGCGCTGCCCGACGAGGCGGCGTGGCGCGCGGACATTGCGGACCTGCTGATTTACTGAAGAGGGGAATGGCGATGCACCGACGGCAGTTTCTGGGGACCGCGGCGCTGACCGGGCTGGCGGCGACCATGCCTGTGCCGGTGCTTGCTGCCGACACCGCAAGCCTTCCCAACCTCGCCGCCAAGGCAGTCCCGATCGGCAAGGCCGAGCGTCTGGCACGGATCGCCAAGGCGAAGGAGCTGATGCGTGCGAACGATATCGGCGCGCTGCTGATCGAGCCGGGGTCGAGCCTCATCTATTTCACCGGGGTCGAATGGTGGCGCAGCGAACGGCTGACCGCCGCAGTGCTCACGCGCGAGGGCGACGTCGCGATCGTCACGCCCTTTTTCGAGGAGCCATCGGTGCGCGAGAGCCTGGGCATCGAGGCCGAGGTGCTGACGTGGAACGAGGATGAAAATCCGATCGCTGCGGTCGCGGCCTGGCTCGGCAAGCGCGGGCTCGCCAAAGGCCGGATCGGGGTCGAGGAGACGGTGCGCTATTTCGCGGTCGACGGGCTGCAAAAGGCGATGCCGGGGGCGACGGTGGTCAACGGTGCTCCGGTCGTGCGCGGCTGCCGGATGCACAAGTCGCCCGCCGAGATCGCGCTGATGCAGATCGCGGCGGACATCACCATCGCCGCCTATCGCCACACCGCGCCGCAGATCGAGGCGGGGATGACGCCGGGCCAGATCGGCGGACTGATGAAGGCCGCGACGCAGGCGCTTGGCGGGCAGAGCGAGTTCGAGCTGATCCTGCTCGGCGAAGCGAGCGCCTATCCGCACGGATCGGGCAAGCCGCAGGCAGTGAAGGACGGCGAAGTGGTGCTGATGGACTGCGGCGCGACGGTGCACGGCTATCAGTCCGATATCTCGCGAACCTTCGTGTACGGCAAGGCAAGCGCGCGGCAGCGGCAGGTCTGGGACCAGATGCGCAAGGGACAGGATGTCGCCTTCGCCGCGGCGAAGCTCGGCACGCCTGCAGGTCAGGTCGACGATGCGGTGCGTGCTTATTACCAGGGCCTCGGCTGGGGGCCGGGCTACAAGCTTCCGGGCACGTCGCACCGCACCGGACACGGCATCGGCCTCGACGGGCACGAGCCGGTCAATTTCGTGCATGGCGAAACGACGAAACTGGCGCCGGGCATGTGTTTCTCAAACGAACCGGGCATCTATATTCCCGGCGAGTTCGGGACCAGGCTGGAGGACTGCTTCCATATGACCGAGGCGGGTCCGCAGTGGTTCAGCGAGCCGCCGCCGTCGATCGACAAGCCATTCGGATAGCCCGTCGCCCCCGCGAAGGCGGGGGCCGCCAGCGGTTCACGCATTCGATGCTGGGCAAGGCCGACTGCGGCCCCCGCCCTCGCGAGGGCGACGGCTGATCACGCTTTGCCCAGGCCTTTCGGCCGCTGGACCAAACTCACCAGCACGAACGAGATGATCATCAGCAAATACCAGCTGCCGAGCTTTTCGACGCCGACCATGTGCCAGCCGCCCGCCTGGCTCGGATAGGTCCAGGCGCGTGCGAAGGTGCCGATATTTTCGGCGAACCAGATGAACAGAGCGACGAGAGCCCAGCCCACGAGCAACGGCATGCGGCGGTGGACGTGGAGCGGGCGGAACCAAACCTGGCAGCGCCAGAAGAGGAGCGCGGTCGCGGCGAACAGAGGCCAGCGGATATCGGGCAGCCAGTGGTGCGCGAAGAAATTGACATAGATCGCCGCGGCGAGCGCATAGGTCGTCCACGCGGAAGGATAAGCCGAATAGCGGAAATCGAAGATGCGCCAGACGCGCGCGATATAACTGCCGACCGCGGCGTACATGAAGCCCGAGAAGAGCGGCACCGCGCCGATGTGGAGCAGGCTCGCCTCGGGATATTGCCAGGACCCCGCGGCGGTCTTGAACAATTCCATCACCGTGCCGACGATGTGGAAGATCAGGATGACGACCGCTTCCTTCGGCGTTTCGAGCCGAAAGGCCAGCATGGCGAGCTGGATCAATATCGCGCCGATCGTGATCGCGTCATAGCGGTGGAGTGGCGCGCCGTCGGGCCAGAAGAGATGCGTGCCGAGCAGGAGCGCGAGCATCAGGCCGCCGAACAGGCAGGCCCATCCCTGTTTGAAGCCGAAGACGATAAATTCGAGAAACCAGCCGCGCGGTCCGGGTTCGACCGCCATCGCCTCCAGCCGCGCGCGGACGGCATGGAAGCGCGAATGACCGCGCGCCGCTTCAGACATGGACGGAGACGTAGGCGATCAGCATGGCGGCGGGCAGCAACAGCGCCTGCGCGAGGATGGTGCCGGCGAGACGGCTCAGCGAAATGAAAGTGATGGCGCGGCGGAAATCGGCCTCGTCGACTTTGCCCTCGACCGCGTCGTCGGTCATGACCGACAGCTGTGGGTCGATGAAGGCGAACAGCAATATCGTTGCGAAGCCATTGATCAGCGCGGACAATTGCGACGCGGTAACGCGGAATTCGGGCGCGAGATAGCCGGCATAGAGCGACGCGACGACACCGACCGCGATCAGCGACTGCGCCAGACAGTTGGCGATGAGGATACCCCAGCCGATCCCCTTTGGCATCTTCCAGGCCCGAAGATGCGAAAGGCTGGGGATGGTCAGCGACCGGCGGAGCGTTCTGAGGCCGCTCGGGCTGACCGCCTTCATCGCGAGTTTCGTCGTCGAACGATTGTCCTGATACCAGCCGATCGCGCTGGCGAACATGCGCTGGCCGGTGGGCACGAGCAGGATGCCGAGCAAGGTCGCGACGCTGGCCGCAGCGAGGACGAACTGCATGTCGATGAACAGCGAGGCGCCGCTGCCCTCATGAATGCGCGTCTCGATCCGCTTGGCGAGAAAGGGGCCGAGGAAACTGTTCGAGGTGCGCGAAAAGAGCACGAGGATGTTGAACAGCGCGAACGACATCGCGATGCGCAGCGTGCGGACACCGGCGATGCGCGCGGCATAAGCGAGCGCACCGATCAGGTTGATGAAGCCGGTAAGCAGCAGGATGGTGACGAGGGGGAGGTCGATCATCTTCGCGCCCCTACACCCCGCCCACGCTGCGTCAATGCTTTCGCGTCAGCTCGCGCATGGCATCGTCAAGTCCGGCGAGGCTCAGCGGGTACATGCGGTCGTTCATCAGCTGTTTGATCAGCTTCACCGACTGGGTGTAGCCCCAATGCGCCTCGGGCACCGGGTTGAGCCACACCGCGGCGGGGTACACATGCGCCATGCGCTGGATCCACACCGCGCCGGACTCTTCGTTGAAATGCTCGACGCTGCCACCCGGATGGGTGATTTCATAGGCGCTCATCGATGCGTCGCCGACGAAGATCAGTTTGTAGTCATGGCCATATTTGTGGAGGATGTCCCACATCTGGTGGCGTTCGGACCAGCGGCGCTTATTGTCTTTCCAGACGCCCTCATACGGGCAGTTGTGGAAATAGAAGAATTCGAGATTCTTGAACTCGCTGGTCGCCGCGCTGAACAATTCCTCGCACAGCTTGACGAACGGGTCCATCGATCCGCCGACGTCGAGAAACAGCAGTAATTTCACCGCGTTGCGGCGTTCGGGGCGCATCTGGATGTCGAGCCAGCCCTGCCGCGCGGTTCCGTCGATCGTGCCGGGAATGTCGAGCTCGTCGGCGGCGCCTTCGCGCGCGAATTTGCGGAGGCGGCGCAGCGCGATCTTGATGTTGCGGGTGCCAAGCTCCTTGGTGTTGTCGAGATTGGCGAACTCGCGTTTTTCCCAGACCTTCAGCGCGCGCTTGTGCTTGCTCTCGCCGCCGATGCGGACGCCTTCGGGATTATAGCCCGAATTGCCGAACGGGCTGGTGCCGCCGGTGCCGATCCACTTGCTGCCGCCCTGATGGCGTTTTTGCTGTTCCTCGAGCCGCTCTTTCAGCGTCTCCATGATCTTGTCCCAGTCGCCGAGCGACTTGATCGCTTCCATCTCTTCGGCCGTCAGATATTTTTCGGCGACCGCTTTCAACCACTCCTCGGGAATGTCGACGGGGTTCTGGCCGTAATCGGTCAGCAGGCCCTTGAAGACCTTGTTGAATACCTGGTCGAAGCGATCGAGCAGGCCCTCGTCCTTCACATAGATCGCGCGGCTGAGGTAATAGAATTGCTCGGGGCTGCGGTCGATCACTTCGCGGTCGAGCGCCTCGAGGAGCATCAGATGCTCTTTCAGACTGGCGGGAATGCCCGCGGCGCGCAGTTCGTCGAGGAAGCCAAAAAGCATGGGGCCGGATTATCGCGTTGTCTGCGATGGCGCAACTGCTTTACGTAAACGGAAAGGAGGCGCCGGGTAGCGACCGAAAGCCGACACTCCCAATCCTCCCCGGTCCGGGGAGGGGGATCGCCCGAAGGGGGGTGGCGGGGTCGGGACAGCGCAAGATGACGACAGGTTTCGACCCCTCCGTCAGCCCTGCGGGCTGCCACCTCCCCGTTCCGGGGAGGATTTTTTCCTTCGTCACCCCGGACCTGATCCGGGGTCCACGGCTGCCGTGGCGCTCATGGATCCCGGATCAAGCCTGTCCTGAGCCTGTCGACGGATCCGCGATGACGAAGCGAAGGGACGCAACGCCCGCTCCCTCCCCGAAGCCGGCATCGGTCGCCCGCAAGAAAACGCTGTCCTACATTATTCGGCTGTGCCAGCCTTTACCCGGCTCTTTGAACAGGGGAACAGACGCGATCGCTACCGGTTACGGATAGCGGCAAAGGCCAGGCGCAGCCTGTCCGCGGAACGCGGCAAATCGGGGGCTGCACAGGGCTGAACTTTCCTGAACTTTGGAATGAAAGGGCGGCCCATGCGGCGGCCGGGTTGCCGACGCGGTGCTGGATCGCCGCAGGCAGTGCTGGCCGCTAACCACCCGCAAAGCCGCCTTTCGCGAGCTTGGTTAGTGGCCGAACCCATTGACCCCCCGTTAACCATTATCCGGCATGACCCGTCGATGATATTCAGGTGGGTGGCGCAATGAAATTCGATCCGATCAATCCAGCAGCACCGATACTCGACCAGTCGGTAGCGAGCGACTGCGGCGAGCTTGCCGTGGGCTGCAGCGACGCTGCGGGACGCATCAAACGTGCGACCGACCAGATGGACCGCCAGATCGGCGAACTCGGGCGGCTCGAAGAATTTGTCGTCAGCCTGGAAAACGACCAACGCCAGATCGCCGATTCGACCGACGAAGCGAAGCTGCTTTCGGCGCGCGCGTGCGAGCAGCTCGACACCGGGGCCGAGCGCGTCAATGCCGCGGTCAGCGAGTTCCGCTCGGTCATCGATCTCGTCGCGCGGCTCGGCACGCATGTCACCAATTTCGCCGCAGTGATGGAGCAGGTGCAGCAGGTCAGCCAGTCGATCGAGTCGATCGCCAAGACCACCAACATGCTCGCGCTCAACGCCGCGATCGAAGCCGAGCGTGCGGGCGACGCCGGGCGCACCTTTGCCGTGGTTGCCGCCGAAGTGAAAAAGCTGGCGCAGAATACGCGTAGCGCGACCGACGAAATCCGCCGGAGCATCGGCAGCCTTGCGACCGAAGCCAGCGGGCTCGTCACCGAAATCCAGTCGGGGGTCGAACAGTCGAGCCGGGCCGAGGCGCAGTTCGAGACGATCACCGACGCGCTGCACGACGCGACGCACCTTGTCGCGCTGCTCGACGACCAGAGCGACCGCATCGCGCAATCGAGCGCAATGGTGCACGCCAATGGCGCCAAAGTACGCGACGCGCTCGACCGTGTCGTCACCTCGGTGCGCGACAATGGTGCGACGCTCGACGGCACCCGCGATTCGATCCTGTCGATGGAGCATGTGTCGAACCGCATGTTCAACGCCGTCATTTCTGCAGGCGTCTCCCCGCAGGATTCGACGATCGTCGAGCTGGCGGCGCAGGTGCGCGACGAATTCGTCAGCCTTGCCGAGCGCGCGGTCGCGAACGGCGAACTGTCGATGGAGCAGCTGTTCGATACCAATTATGTCCGCGTGCCGTACTCGAACCCCGAGCGCTTCCGCACCGGTCTGTGCGACTGGGCCGATGCCCATTGGCGCCCGCTGTTCGACCGCATCGTGTCCAGCCATCCCGAGATCAAGATGTCGTCGGCGGGCGACATGAACGGCTTTTTGCCGACGCATATCACCGACTGTTCGCGCGCGCCGACCGGCGACCTCGAGCATGACACCGCGCACTGCCGCAACGGCCGCCTGCTCTATGACGAAACCGACGCCGCAGCGAAGCGCAGCACCGCGCCTTTCTTCATGACGGTCTACCGGCAGGAAGGTGACGGAATCAATTATCTGACGGTGCGCAACGTCTACATGCCGGCGGTGATCAACGGTCGCCGATGGGGTGACGTCGAGGTCGCCTATCAGCTCTGATTTTGCGGGGGCGGGGCCGGCGGTTGCGCCGGATGCTGCTCCATCGCCGGGTCGATCCTGACCCAGCCGGGCGCTTCCTGCACCCAGATCGCCGCCGTCGGCTGAAGTTCGTGCGCCTGGTCGAGGCTGCCGAGCCGCACCGCGCGCATCTGCGGCCGCGCCGAAGATGCGCCGAACAATTGCGTTCCGCAGCTCGCGCAGAAATACCAGCTCAGCTCGTTGCCGCTGTCGGCGGCATGCGCATTGGACGCCAAGGTGCCGTCGACTGCGATCGCGTCGGCCATGAAGAACGCGTTGTGCGTCGGCCCGCCGGTCGACAGCTTCTGGCAATGGCGGCACCAGCACTGGCGCACCGCCATCGGGTCGCCGTCGATGCGGTATGTAACCGCGCCGCACGCGCAGCCTCCGGTGTAGCTCTTGCTTTCGGACATCTCTGACCTCCCTCTCTCCGGCGGCGAGGATATCAGGCGCACGCGTGGTCGCAATCGGCGGGCGGCGCCGAATGCCCAATATATGAGCGGATGTGGGGGCTCAGCTGCCCTGGCGGCGCGCCATGAAGGCGAGCTTTTCGAACAGCATCACATCCTGCTCATTCTTGAGCAGCGCGCCGTGGAGCGGCGGTATCGCTTTGCCCACGTCGCGGTTCTGCAGAACCTCCAGCGGCATATCCTCGTTGAGCAACAGCTTCAGCCAGTCGATCAGCTCGCTCGTCGAGGGCTTTTTCTTGAGCCCCGGAACGTCGCGCACTTCGTAGAAGATATCCATCGCGCGGCTGACAAGCGTCTTCTGGATGCCCGGGAAATGGACATCGACGATGTTCGCCATCGTCTCGCGGTCGGGGAATTTGATATAGTGGAAGAAACAGCGGCGCAGGAAGGCGTCGGGCAGTTCCTTTTCATTGTTCGAGGTGATGACGACGATCGGGCGTTCCTTGGCGGTCACCGTCTCGTCGGTCTCGTACACGTGAAAGGCCATGCGATCGAGTTCCTGAAGCAGATCGTTCGGGAATTCGATATCGGCCTTGTCGATCTCGTCGATCAGCAGGACGGGCAGCTTGGGCGAGGTGAATGCCTCCCACAATTTGCCCTTGCGGATATAATTGCGAATGTCGTGAACACGCTCTTCGCCGAGCTGGCCATCGCGGAGGCGCGCGACCGCGTCATATTCATAGAGGCCCTGCTGCGCTTTCGTGGTCGATTTGATGTTCCAGGTGATCAGCGGCGCGTCGAACGCCTTTGCGATCTCCTCGGCCAGCACGGTCTTGCCGGTGCCGGGTTCGCCCTTCACGAGCAGCGGGCGGCGCAGCATCGTTGCCGCGTTGACCGCGACCTTCAAGTCGTCGGTGGCGATATAGGCGCTGGTACCCTCGAAACGCATCGGCTCTTTCCCTTAACGTGAACGTCAAGCGAAATGGCACAGCGGCGCGGGGGGTGCAAGCGAATCTCCCCCTTTTGCCTGTCGGAGGGAATTGCTCAGGAGAGCGAACGGCTTGCGGCGCGCGCCGCCATCAAATCCCACAGGCCGCTGTGCTGTGCGATAAGCTGCTGCGCGCCAAACGCCATCGCGCGTTCGGCGGCGGGGCTGTCGGCGACCTCGGCGGCAAGGCGCGCGGTGTCGCGAAGATCGGGCAATGTGCAGCGCGGCGTCGTCATTTCGAGCCGCTGCGCGCTGATATCGAGAAGGACGCGGATCGTGCGCCAGTCGAGCGTCAGCGCGATTGCGGCGCCGACGGCACAGCCATGGCGATCCGACTCGGCCAGCATGTCGAGCGCCTTGCGCTGCGCGGCGACGGCGGCCTCGCACTGCGCCTGGCCCTGCGTGCTCGGTACCGGGCCGACCGCTGCGGCAATCTTGGACAGGAAGGCGCGCTCCTGCGCAAAGGCCTGCGCGGCTTCATCCATCCAGCGGCGCGATGCGGGATCGACCGCCTTGCGTGCGGCGCTGTCGATGATGCCCGGATAGCGGCCGTGGAGCAGGCAGAGGAAATGGACGGCGTCGGCGAGGTTGCGCATCGCCTGCGAATCGCTCGACAGCGCTCCCGATTTGACGTGCGGATGGGCCCCCGTGCCTTCGCTCGCGACGAGAGAATCGAGCAGTTCGGCGACGCCGCGGCTTTGCGGCTGGGGCTGGGTCGACTGGCTCAACGCAAGATCCTTGCCTGTGGCGGGACGCCGATGCGCCTCGCCCGTGGATTTCGAGGGCTCAGCCTTAACGCAACGTCGTAAACGTCGCGTTTATAGGGGCGGCGTTGAATTGGCGCGGTACCTGTGCCGGAGAGAGACAGGAGCCCGGACGCGGAAAGACCGGCAAGCACGGGGAGCTTGCCGGTCTTTTGTTGCATGGCGCCGGGGAGACGCCATTTTGAGGGAGGCGGGCGGGGCGAAGGGACGCCGGGCCCACGTTCCCGTCAAGCTGCGAGCGCGAAATCCTCGGCCGGCTGTTCGGCCCTGGCGGCGGGCTCGACCGAGGTCAGCGCGGCCTGGCCGGCAGCGGCAGCCTTGTTCGGGAAGAGCAGGCGCGAGGCGAGGACGATGAAACCGAGCGCGAAATAAGCCGCGAAAGTCTGGACCGGGAAGAAGAAGAGCGGCGCGATGAACGCCAGGCGCAGCCACAGCGGGTTGAAGCCAAAATCCTGGCCCACGGCCTCGCAGATACCGAAGAAGGTGTCGCGGCGGCGGAAGAGGTTGGTGGTTTCGTTTTCCATCTTATCGTCTTTCCCTTTGGCTGCGGCGGGGAGTGCCGCGCTCGTACCCATTGCTAAGCAACAGGCGTGCCAATTTGTGCATTCTCTCGTTTTTCGGGGATTTTCTGGGTCGACCGGATCGGCCGCCTTCCCTCGATTATACTCAGTTTCCCACCGGGTGGGATAAATTACCATTAAGTGGCGGCGGATGAACGCCTCCTGAAAGCCATTCGTCGCCGCCCTGGCGAGGCGCTATCTGGTGGGGAATGATGAAGATTTGAAGTAAGTCGCGAAAATAATTGTGCGCCGCACCATTTTCTTTGCGCGGGCCCAACGAAACACCCCGCCCGCACGGATGCGGACGGGGTGAATGGTCCAGTGGTTGGACGTTCGTTTGGCCGGGTGGCGGCGGCTTACTGGTCGAGGAAGCTGCGCATCTTGCGGCTGCGCGACGGGTGCTTCAGCTTGCGCAGCGCCTTCGCCTCGATCTGACGAATGCGTTCGCGCGTCACGCTGAACTGCTGGCCCACCTCTTCGAGCGTGTGGTCGGTGTTCATTCCGATCCCGAAGCGCATGCGCAGAACGCGTTCCTCGCGCGGGGTGAGCGACGCCAGGACGCGAGTAACCGTCTCCTTGAGGTTCGACTGCACCGCGGCGTCGACCGGGATGACCGCATTCTTGTCCTCGATGAAATCGCCGAGGTGGCTGTCTTCCTCGTCACCGATCGGCGTTTCGAGGGAGATCGGCTCCTTGGCGATCTTCATCACCTTGCGGACCTTTTCGAGCGGCATCGACAGACGCTCGGCCATTTCCTCCGGAGTCGGCTCGCGGCCGCTTTCGTGGAGGAACTGGCGGCTGCAGCGGACCAGCTTGTTGATCGTCTCGATCATATGGACCGGGATGCGGATCGTACGTGCCTGATCGGCGATCGAGCGGGTGATCGCCTGGCGGATCCACCAGGTCGCGTAAGTGCTGAACTTGTAGCCGCGGCGATACTCGAACTTATCGACCGCCTTCATCAGGCCGATATTACCTTCCTGGATGAGATCGAGGAACTGCAGCCCGCGGTTCGTATATTTCTTGGCGATCGAGATCACGAGACGCAGGTTTGCCTCGACCATTTCCTTCTTGGCGATACGCGCTTCGCGCTCGCCTTTCTGGACCATGTTCACGACGCGGCGGAATTCGGTCAGGCTCATGCCGGCGGCCTGCGCGATTTCCGAAATCTCGATGCGGATGCGATCGACGGCGCCGGCTTCATTCTCGGCGAAGGCGGCCCATTTCTTGTCGAGTCCGCCGACTTCCTCGAGCCAGTTTTCTTCGAGCTCGCGCCCGACATAATTGTCGAGGAACGCCTTGCGCGGCACTTTGTGACGCTCGGCGAGGCGCAGCATCTGGCCGCCGAGCGCGGTGAGGCGCCGGTTATAGCTGTAGAGCTGGTCGACAAGATATTCGATCTTGGTGCCGTGGAACTGCACGCTCTCGACCTGCGCGGTGAGTTCCTCGCGCAGCTTGTGATATTTCTTCTCCGACGCGGAGGGGAATTCGCCATTGCCCGACAGGGCTTCGAGGCGCGCTTCCTGCAGCTTCGAGAAGGCCTTGAAGCTCTTGGTGATGTCGGCGAATTTCTCGAGCGCGTCGGGCTTGAGCAATTCTTCCATCGCCGCAAGACTCAGCGTATTGTCTTCTTCGTCTTCCTCGAAGGTTTCGCGCTTGCCCGAGGTGCCTTCGCCGTCTTCGTCTTCGCTGTCGGCTTCGGGCTCTTCCTCGACCTCGTCCTCGTCCTTGAACGAGACGCCGGCGGTCTTCTCGCTGATCTCGCCGTCGTCGGTCGAGCCTTCCTCTTCGAGGTTTTCGGGCGCGGGGTCCTTCGAAAGCATCGCTTCGAGATCGACGATCTCGCGCAGCTGCATGTCGCCATTGTTCAGCGCGTTCGACCATTCGATGATCGCGTTGAAGGTCAGCGGGCTTTCGCAAAGCCCGAGGATCATGGTGTCGCGGCCAGCCTCGATGCGCTTCGCAATCGCGATTTCGCCTTCGCGGCTGAGCAGTTCGACCGCGCCCATTTCGCGCAGGTACATGCGAACGGGATCGTCAGTGCGATCGACCGTTTCCTTCTTCTTTTCCACCGCGGGGTTCGACAGCGATCCGGTGCCGGCGCTGACATCGACCTCATCATCGGGTTCGGCGTCGGCCTCTTCCTGCACATCCTCGTCGCTCTCGACGATGTTGATACCCATGTCGGAGATCGCCGACATGATATCCTCGATCTGCTCCGACGACATCTCGTCCTGCGGCAGCGCCGCATTGAGTTCGTCGTAGGTCAGGTATCCGCGCTTCTTGCCGCGCGCGATCAGCTTTTTGACGTCGGCCTCGTTGAGGTCGATCAGCGGGCCGTCGGTGTCGGCTTCGGTCTCGGCTGCGGTGTTCTTGGTGGCCATCAAATCTTCCTGCCTAGGGGCATCAAAATGGTCGTCACTGGCTGCTGTCGGACAGCGCGGCCAGGCGGCGGGTCAGTTCCTCATCCATCGCGCGCAGCTTTTGCTGACGCGCCAGGCCTTCGTCGTCCATCGTGCGCTGAAAATCCGCGGTGGCTTCTGCAAGCCGCGCGCGAATCTCGGGCTGGGTGACCAGCACGCCGATATATTCGTCCAGGTCGCGAAGCGCAGTTTCCCGTGCCGCATCAACCTCTTCGCCTTCCAGCCTTCGATTGAATGAGAAGTGCATTCCGTCGGCTCTGAGCAATGTCATCGCCCTATTATACACTTTCATTGGCTCCAATATGGCAAGCAACCCCTCGCAATCAAGCCCTTCTTGGGCATTTGCGATGTCAAGCATTGCACCGAGCAGGTCGGCGTCGCCGGAATCGGGGATTGCAAGGCGAAAAAGCGCATCTTCATTGCGCCGGATCGCCGCGGGATACCGCAGGAGCCCGCCGAGCAGGGCTGCGGCGAGCGACCCCGCAATACCCGTCTGGCTGAGTGCGCGCGTTTCGTCGTCGGGGGGCTGCAATCGCGGGTCGGGCTGGAAGCGGCGGCCGCCGCGCTGCGACTGCGGTGCCCACGGGACGCGCTGGCTGCGTTCGGGCTGCTTGCGCGCGAAGAGCAGGTCGAGGCGTTCGCGAAAGGCCTCGCGATAATGGTGGCGGACGTCGGGGTCCTGGATTGCGTCGGCGTGAGCGAGGAGGCGGGTCTTGAGCGCTGCGCGCTCTTCCGGCGTGGCGAGCGGACCTGCGGCGACTTCATGCGCCCAGAGGCGTTCGACGAGCGGCTGCGCTTCGTCGAGCAGGGCGCCAAAGCCGTCGGCACCGCGCGCGCGGACGATGTCGTCGGGGTCCTGCCCTGCGGGAAGCGTCGCAAAGGCCAGGCTGAAACCGGGGCGGAGCAGCGGGAGCGCGCGCAGCGCGGCGCGCATCGCCGCCTTCTGCCCCGCGCTGTCGCCGTCGAAGCAGAGCACTGGCACAGCGACCATCCGCCAGATCATGCCGAGCTGATTCTCGGTCAGCGCGGTGCCGAGCGGCGCGACGGCGTCGGCGATGCCCGCCTCGGCGAGCGCGATGACGTCCATATAACCCTCGACCACAATGATCCGGTTCGTCTGGCGCGATGCGGGCGAAGCCTTGTCGAGATTGTAGAGCGTGCGGCCCTTGTCGAACAATGGCGTGTCGGGCGAGTTCAGATATTTGGGCTCACCGTCGCCCAGGATGCGCCCGCCGAATGCGATGACGCGTCCGCGCGCATCGCGGATCGGGATCATCAGGCGGCCGCGAAAGCGGTCGTAGGGGTCCTTGTCTTCGACGGCGATGAGCATGCCCGATTCAACGAGCATCGCGGTGGGGAATTTCTTGAGCGCCTCTTTCAGCGCGCTGCGGCTGTCGGGCGCGAGTCCGAAGCCGAAGGCGCGGCGCGTGGCGTCCGAAATGCCGCGCTTGGTCAGATAGTCGCGTGCGGGCGCGCCATTGCTGCTGTCGAGTTGCTGCGTGAACCAGTCGGCCGCGCCCTGGACGACGTCGCGCAGGCTCGCTTGTTCCTCGGCCTTTTTCGCGGCGCGCGGGTCGGCGGCGGGAACCTCCATTCCCGCTTCGGCGGCGAGTTCCTTGACCGCGTCCATGAACGACAGTCCGCGCTGGTCGGTCATCCAGCGGATCGCATCGCCGTGGGCGCTGCACCCGAAGCAGTGGTAGAATCCCTTTTCGTCGTTGATCGTGAAGCTGGGGGTCTTTTCGTTATGGAAGGGGCAGCAAGCCTTATACTCGCGGCCGGCACGCGTGACCTTCACCGTCCGTCCGATGAGCGTCGACAGCGTGATCCGCGCGCGCAGTTCGTCCAGCCATTGCGGGGTGAGGGTCATATTCTAGATATGCCTCTGCCAGCATCCGCCCGCAAGCAGGCGGGGAGGGCCTTTTTCAGGAGAGCGCCGCCTTAACCCACCCGCTTGCCTTGCTCATATCGAGCTGGCTGCCGAGCCGGTCTTTCACCGCGGCCATCACCTTGCCCATATCCTTCAGGCTTTCGGCGCCGACTTCGGTCACGATCGCCTTGATCGCCGCCATTGCGTCGTCGTCGGAGAGCTGGGCGGGCAGGAAATCTTCGATCACGGCGACTTCGCCGGCCTCGATATCGGCGAGTTCCTGGCGGCCGCCCTGTTCGAACATCGTGATCGACTCGCGGCGCTGCTTCACCATCTTTTGCAGCACGTCGGTGACCAGCACATCGTCGTCGGCCGGCGCGGTACCGGTGCGCAGTTCGATGTCCTTGTCCTTGATCTTGGCCAGCATCAGCCGGATGGTGCCAAGCCGCGCCTTGTCGCCGCTCTTCATCGCGACGACCTGCGCAGCCTTGATGTCGTCACGAATCATGCGTGTCCCCATGCGCTGCAAATTTCGGAAAGGCCCTCTCTAGCGGCAAGTTTCCAAATCCGATAGCTTGTGAATCACTTTTTTGCTGCCTACTTGGTCGGCCGTTTAGCCCCCCGTCCGGAGCATGTTGAATGGCACCAGCCAACCCCCCAGTCGCGCCTAAATCCGCGTCGAAAAGCCAGCCTGCTGGCGCGAACGGCGTCCTCGTCCTTGCCGACGGCACGATCCTGTGGGGCGTGGGTTATGGCGCGAGCGGCGCGGGAGTGGGCGAGATTTGTTTCAACACCGCGATGACCGGCTATCAGGAAATCCTGACCGACCCGAGCTATGCCGGGCAGATCATCACCTTCACCTTTCCGCACATCGGCAATGTCGGCGCGAACCCCGAGGATATGGAGCGCGAAAAGCGCGCCGCGATCGGCTGCGTGACACGCGAGCTGCCGACGCTGCCCAGCAATTTTCGCAGCGTCCAGACCTTGCCCGAATGGATGGCCGCGCAAGGCCTGATCGGGCTGGCCGGCATCGACACCCGCGCGCTGACCCGCCGCATCCGCGACGGCGGCGCGCCGACGGGCGTCGTCGCGCACAGCGCCGACGGCAAGTTCGACCTCGACCGGCTGTTGATGCTGGCGCAGGGCTGGCCGGGGCTGGAGGGCATGGACCTTGCCAAGACCGTGACGCGCGAACGCCAGGGCAGCTGGGATGCGGGCGTCTGGCACCTCGGCTCTGGCTATGAGGCATCGGACCACAAGCGCGCGGGCGATCCTGCGCCGCATGTCGTCGCGGTCGATTATGGCGCGAAGGACAATATCTTCCGCAACCTGGTCAAGGCGGGCGCGCGCGTCACCGTCGTACCCGCGAAGACCAGTCTCGAAGAGATCGTGGCGCTGCGCCCCGCGGGCGTGTTCCTGTCGAACGGCCCCGGCGATCCGGCGGCGACGGGAGAATATGCCGTGCCGGTGATCAAGGGGCTTCTCGAACGCAACGTCCCGATCTTCGGCATCTGCCTCGGCCACCAGTTGCTCGGCATCGCGGCGGGCGCGAAAACGGTGAAGATGCATCAGGGCCACCGCGGTGCGAACCACCCGGTGCAGCGCGTCGGCGGCGATTTCGCGGACGGCGTGGTCGAAATCACCAGCATGAATCACGGCTTCGCGGTCGACGCATCGACACTGCCGGGCGGCGTGGTCGAGACGCACAAGAGCCTGTTCGACGGATCGAACTGCGGCATCGCGATCACGGGCAAAAATGCGTTTTCGGTCCAGTACCACCCCGAGGCGAGCCCGGGACCGCAGGACAGCTTCTATCTGTTCGAGAAGTTCGTGGGTGGGTTGGAGAGAGCATAAGCAATGGCAACTGTCCGGAAGTTTACCGTTGTGCCGCTCGACGATGCGCGCTCGTATGAGGATGTTGAAGCCATCGTCCGCCTTGTCGATTGCGGTCGAGAACGTCTGATTCAGATTGATACATACGGTCGACCGACGCGCGAAAAGCCGGGCAAACTCTCACAAACCATCCGTCTGGATAAGGCCGCTTTTGAAAAGCTGGTCGAAATTGGAAGTAAGCACTTTTAATGCCCAAAAGAACCGACATCCAATCCATCCTCGTCATCGGCGCCGGCCCGATCGTTATCGGTCAGGCGTGCGAGTTCGACTATTCTGGGACGCAGGCGATCAAGGCGTTGAAGGAGGAGGGCTATCGCATCGTCCTCGTCAACTCCAACCCCGCCACGATCATGACCGATCCCGACCTCGCCGACGCCACTTATGTCGAGCCGATCACGCCCGAGATCGTTGCAAAGATCATCGCGAAGGAGCGCCCCGACGCGGTGCTTCCGACGATGGGCGGGCAGACCGCGCTCAACACCGCGCTGGCGTTGTTCAACGACGGGACGCTGGAGAAATATGGCGTCGAGATGATCGGCGCCGATGCCGAGGCGATCGACAAGGCCGAGGACCGGATCAAGTTCCGCGACGCGATGGACAAGATCGGGCTGGAAAGTGCTCGATCGGGCATTGCACACACCCTCGACGACGCCTTCGCGGTGCTCGAACGCACCGGTCTGCCGTCGATCATCCGTCCCAGCTTTACCATGGGCGGCACCGGCGGCGGCATCGCGTATAACCGCGAGGAGTTCGAGCATATCGTTCGCGGCGGCCTGATCGCCTCGCCGACGACCGAAGTCCTGATCGAGGAATCGCTCCTCGGCTGGAAAGAATATGAGATGGAGGTGGTGCGTGACCGGAAGGACAATTGCATCATCATCTGTTCGATCGAGAATGTCGATCCGATGGGCGTCCACACCGGCGACAGCATCACCGTCGCGCCAGCGCTGACGCTGACCGACAAGGAATATCAGATCATGCGCAACGCGAGCATCGCGGTGCTGCGTGAAATCGGCGTCGAAACAGGCGGTTCGAACGTGCAGTTCGCGGTCAATCCGAAGGACGGCCGTCTGATCGTGATCGAGATGAACCCGCGCGTGTCGCGCTCGTCGGCGCTCGCGTCGAAGGCGACGGGTTTCCCGATCGCCAAGGTCGCGGCGAAGCTGGCGGTCGGATATACGCTCGACGAGATCATGAATGACATCACCGGGGTCACCCCGGCCTCGTTTGAGCCGACGATCGACTATGTCGTCACCAAGATTCCGCGCTTCGCCTTCGAGAAGTTCAAGGGTGCCGAAGCGGTTCTGTCGACCGCGATGAAGTCGGTCGGCGAAGTGATGGCGATCGGGCGAACGATCCACGAATCGCTGCAAAAGGCGCTGCGCGGGCTGGAGACGGGGCTGAGCGGCTTCAACTTCGTCGACCGGCTGGTCGGAGCGAGCCACGATCAACTGCGCAGCGAACTGGCACGGGCGACCCCCGACCGTCTGCTCAACGCCGCGCAAGCGATGCGCGAGGGGCTGCCCCTGTCGGAAATCAACCGCATCGCCGGGTACGATATGTGGTTCCTCGAACGCATTGCCGAGATTGTTGCCGCCGAACAGGAAGTCTGCACCAACGGCCTGCCGCGCGATGCCGAAGGCTTGCGGCGACTGAAGGCGATGGGTTTTTCGGACAAGCGCCTTGCCTATCTCGCGCTCCAGTCGGCGAACCTTCAGCCGGGGACGCGCCGCGCCAATGCGCGCGGCAGCGGGCTGATCCACGATGCGGTGAAGGCGATGACCGGCGGCGTCACCGAGGCCGAAGTGCGCGCGCTGCGCCACCGGCTGGGCGTGCGCCCGGTGTTCAAGATGATCGACACCTGCGCCGCCGAATTCCAGGCGCAAACGCCCTATCTTTATTCGACCTATGAAGCGCCGACCTTCGGGGCTCCCGAGTGCGAGGCCGCGCCGACCGATCGCAAGAAGATCGTCATCCTGGGCGGCGGGCCGAACCGGATCGGGCAGGGGATCGAGTTCGACTATTGCTGCTGCCACGCGTGCTTCGCACTCGAGGAGGCGGGGTATGAGACGATCATGATCAACTGCAACCCCGAGACGGTGAGCACCGATTACGACACGTCGGACCGCCTGTATTTCGAGCCGCTGACCGCCGAGGATGTGTTGGAGATCCTGCACGTCGAACAGCAGAATGGCACGCTGGTCGGCGTGATCGTCCAGTTCGGCGGCCAGACGCCGCTGAAGCTGGCGCAGGCGCTGTCCGACGCGGGCATTCCGATCCTGGGTACGTCGCCCGACGCGATCGACCTTGCCGAAGACCGCGAGCGCTTTGCGGCATTGGTCAACAAACTCGGCCTGAAGCAGCCCGACAATGGCATCGCGCGTAGCCGCGAGGAAGCCGTCGCGGTCGCGGCGCGCATCGGTTACCCGGTGCTGACGCGCCCCAGCTATGTGCTCGGCGGACGCGCGATGGAGATCGTCGACGATCAGGCGCAGCTTGAAAATTATATCGAGACCGCGGTGCAGGTGTCGGGCGACTCGCCGGTGCTGATCGACCGTTATCTGCGCGACGCGATCGAAGTCGATGTCGATGCCTTGTGCGACGGGAGCGATGTCGTCGTCGCAGGCGTGCTTCAGCACATCGAGGAAGCCGGCGTCCATTCGGGCGACAGCGCCTGTTCGATCCCGCCGTACAGCCTGCCCGCCGCCGTTATCGCCGAGATCGAGCGCCAGACCGATCTGCTGGCGCGCGCGCTGAATGTCCGCGGCCTGATGAACATCCAGTTCGCGGTCCAGGAAGGCGTCGTCTATCTGATCGAGGTCAATCCCCGCGCCAGCCGCACGGTACCCTTCGTCGCGAAAGCGGTGGGTTCGCCCATCGCCAAGATCGCCGCGCGGGTGATGGCGGGCGAGAAGCTGGCCGATCTTCCGAAGATCAACCGCGACATCGATCATGTCGCGGTGAAGGAAGCGGTGTTCCCCTTTGCGCGCTTTCCCGGCACCGATCCGGTGCTGTCGCCCGAGATGAAGTCCACCGGCGAAGTCATGGGAATCGATCGCAATTTCAACCTGGCGTTCGCAAAAGCGCAGCTCGGTGCGGGCGACCGCCTGCCGACCGACGGGCGTTTGTTCGTATCGGTGAAGAACAGCGACAAGCCGCGCATCATCGACTCGGTGAAGCAGCTTCGCGCCTGGGGGTGGAAGATCGTCGCGACCGGCGGAACCGCCGATTACCTGGCCGAACAGGGCATCGAGGTCGAGCGCGTCAACAAGGTCGCCGAAGGGCGCCCGCATATCGTCGACCGGATCAAGGACGGCGATGTCCAGCTGATCTTCAACACGACCGAAGGGTGGCAGAGCCTGCAGGATTCGCAATCGATCCGTGCCTCTGCGCTCGCCGCGGACATCGCCTATTATACGACCGCGGCCGGAAGCGACGCGGCAACGCACGCGATCGGGGCACTGCGCGCGCACAGTCTTGAAGTGAAGCCGCTTCAAGACTATTATTGAGGGACCGCTCCACCTCCCCGACATTACGGAAAAGCGGCTGAGCCGCCCCGGCGAAGTTTCGCTGGTGGTGGATTATTGACGAAGGACAACAGGATAATGGCAAGCGTTGAAAAGGTACCGATGCTGCAGGAAGGCTATGAGAAGCTGAGCACACAGCTCTCCGCTCTCAAGGCCGAACGACCCTTGATCGTCGATGCGATCGAGGAAGCCCGTGCGCATGGCGACCTTTCGGAAAATGCCGAATATCACGCCGCGAAGGAGCGTCAGGGCCAGGTCGAAGCGTCGATCGGCGATCTGGAAGACCGCCTGTCGCGCGCGCAGATCATCGACCCGACCACCCTCTCGGGCGACCGCATCGTCTTTGGCGCGACCGTCACGCTCGCCGACGAGGACGACAAGCCGGTGCGTTACCAGATCGTCGGCCAGGCCGAGGCAGACGCCAAGGATGGCCGCATCAGCTATAATTCGCCGCTCGGTCGCGCGCTGATCGGTCGCCGCATCGACGACGAGATCGAAGTCACCGTGCCTGCGGGCGACAAATATTATGTGGTGACCAAGATCGAATTCCTCTGAATGAGCCACGCAAACGGGATCGGGCAATGAAGCCGCAGGACGCGCCGGTCATCACGGGCTTTGCGCTGGCCTGTGTGGTGATTTTCGTCCTGCTCACGATTACGGGGTTTCAGGCGAATGCGATGATCGGCGCGGGTTTCATCCCCGCGCGGTTCGGGATCGATGTCGTCGCGCCGCCGGGCACGATGGTGCCGTTTTTTCTGACCCCGCTGACGTCCGCCTTTCTGCATGGCGGCTGGCTGCACCTGATTTTCAACATGGTCATGCTGCTATATATCGGTCGCCAGCTCGAGGCGCCGCTTGGCGGCAGGGCGATGGCGATCCTCCTGGTCGCGGGCGCCTATGCCGGCGCAATTGCGCAATGGGCGGCCGGTCCGCAGTCGACCGTCCCGATGATCGGCGCCAGCGGCGCGATTTCGGCGCTGCTCGCCGTGTTCGCGCTGATCTTCAGCCGCACCAAGACGTCGGCGATCGGACCGATTCCCGCGCATTGGGTGCGCGCTCTCTGGCTCGCCGCGGCGTGGATCGGGCTTCAGTTGCTGCTCGGCTTTGCGGGCGGCGGCGGATTCGGTGCGGTTGCGATTTGGGCCCATGTCGGCGGTTTCCTCGCCGGGCTGGTTCTGGCGCGGCCCTTGCTGCGCTGGCGTTTCGGCGCGCGTTAGCGTCGCTTATTCGGCTTTAGCATCGCCCAGGGCTAGCAACCCGCCCGCGAGCAGCATCGCGACGCGCACATCGACGCCGCAGCCATCGGCGCGTTTTGCAGCGATAAAGTCCTCGATCGCGGTCAGCGGCACGCGGTGGACGATGATCTCTTCGCTATCGACGCCGCCGCCGGTGCCGACCTTCGTCAGCCCGGTCGCGACGAGCAGCGTGAAGCTTTCGCTGACCATTCCGGGCGAGCTGTAGAATTCGCCGACCGTTCGCCAGTTTGCGGCGCGATAGCCGGTTTCTTCCTCGAGTTCGCGCTGCGCCGCCACCTCGGAGGCTTCGCCCGCCTCATGGTCGCCAACAAGACCCGCCGGCAGTTCGAGGCACCGGACCTTCAACGGCACGCGATATTGCTCGACCAGAATGACGTGGCGCCCGTCGGCCGCGTCGTCGATGGCCAGTATCACGGCCGCATGCATGCCGCGCGAGCGCGAGACATATTCCCAGCTTCCCTGCTGTTTGACGGTGATGAAGCTGCCCTCCCAACGCGTTTCGATGGGGGCGTCGGGGGAGGGGCGGGGCATCGGGTTTCCTGTCGTGATGGCGAGCGAAGCGAAGCGAAGCAGTCCACAGCGGCGCCCGCTCGCTCGGGATTGCCACGCGCGGTTGCTGCTCGCAACGACGAAGGCGTCTAAAGCTCGATCAGCCGGTCGGGCAGTTCGTTCGGATTTTCGCTGCCACGCGGGAAATGCTCGGCAAGCACGACGCCCATCTGGCGCACCGCCTCGGCCATCCCTTCGCCGGGCTTGCCCTTGCGGACCAGTTCGATCAGCGACGCCATGGCGTCGCCCCAGACTTCGGGCGCCACTTTCGCGGCAATCGCTTCGTCGGCGACGATATCGGCGCGATGCTCGCGTAGGCTGACATAAAGGAGCACCCCGGTCCGGCCGAGGGTCTTCGCCTCGGTTCCGACCTTGAACAACTCGATCGCGCGGGCGCGGACGCGGCCTGCCAGGATAGCGCGCGGCGTCAGCCACAGGCGCAGCGGCCGCCACAGCAGGATCAGCCACACGCCGATCCATTTGAGCACGCCGATCGCGATCACCGTGCCAAGCCATTGATTGGCCGTCAGCTCGTGGCCCCATCCGCCAGTTATGCTGTCGTACAGTCCGCGATAAAATTCGGGAAAGAGCGCGATGACCGACATGGCGAGGAAAGCGATGACACTCGCCCAGACGAGCGCGACATCGTCATAATCGTTCGACTGCGCCGCAATGACGGTGACGATCTCGCCGCTTGTCCGCTCCTCGGCCGCGGCGACGGCCGCGGTGACGACATCATGGTCGGCGTCGCTGACGTGGCTGACTTTCATGCTCCGCACTCCCTACCAGCCGCCCGAGGCGCCGCCGCCGCCGAAGCTGCCGCCGCCGCCCGAAAAGCCTCCGCCACCGCCCCAGCTCGATCCGCCGCCGCCGCCCCATGACGATCCGCCGCCGCTCCCGCCGCCCCAGTCGTCGTCGCCCCAGATGATGATCGGCGCGCCGCCCCACGGGCGGTTGCGCCGATGCTTCTTGCCGCGGCGTCCAAAGGCCGAAAGCATCGGCAGGATGAAGAAGAAAAAGACGATGAAACCGATGAAGATCAACCCGCCGATATCGCCATCGTCGGCGCGGTCGCGTTCCGCCTTGTCGGCGGCCGCGGCGCGCGCGGCGGCCTCTTCGGGCGGCAGCTGGATTTGCTGCGCGATCGAGTTGACGCCGTCCTGGATGCCGCCGGGCATGTCGCCCGCCTTGAACTTCGGGGTAACGACGTCGCGGATAATTCGGCCCGACAGCGCGTCGGTGAGCACAGGTTCCAGGCCGAGGCCGACCGAGATGTTCATCCGTCGCTCGTTCGGGGCGACCAGAAAGACGACGCCGTCGTCCTTTGCCTCGTCCCCGATCCCCCACGCGCGGCCAAGCTTGTATCCATAGTCGGCGATGTCATTGCCTTCGAGGCTGTTCACCGTCGCGACGACGAACTGGTGACCGCTCGTCTTTTCAATTTGTTCGAGCTGGATGTTGAGATTGGCTTCCTCGGCCGGCGGAATGATGTCCGCCTGGTCGACGACGCGGCCGGTCAGCTTGGGAAAAGTCTGCGCGGTCGCGGGAACCGCCAGCAGCGACAGGCCGAGCGCCCAGCCGAGCAAAAGCAACCTCATCTTGGATCTCCCGTCTGCGCGGCGATGGCGTCGATGCCGGTCGACAGGCCACCTGCATAATCGCCTTTCTGGAAACTCGGAGTCATTCGCTTGATCACGGTTTTGGCTTCCACATCGGTTAGCGCCTTTTCCAAACCCTCGCCGACGGCGACGCCTGCCTGGCGGTCGTTCGGCGCAACAAGAACGAGGATGCCATCGTCGCGCCTGCTATCACCGATGCCCCATCGCCTTCCGAGGCAGGTCGCAAATTCCATCGGCGCTGCACCATTCAACGCGCTCGTCGTGACAACCGCCATTTGATGTGTCGTGCGCTGTTCATAAGCCCCGAGGCGTTCCGATAATCGCCGTTCGTCGTCTGCGCTCAGAATATTCGCCTTGTCCGTCACACGCCCTTGAAGAGTCATTTGGGAGACGCCGACGCAAATCGCGGATTCCGGTTCCGCAGCCGCCTTGCACCCGCCCGCGACCAGCAGGATCGCGAGCGGAACGGCAAGAGCGGCGCGGCGCATTTTATTGACCGAAATCGACCTTTGGCGCCTGGTTGGCGTTCGGCGACACCGCGCGATACGGCGTCATGGGCTTGGCACCATGGACGATCTTGGCGCCGATGATGTCGAGGAAGGTGCGGATCGTCGTGTTATAGTCCTGCACCGCAGAATTATAATCCTGAACCGAGACGTTGATGCGGTTTTCGGTGCCCTCGAGCTGAGTCATCAGATCGGCAAAGCGCGCCTGGCTCTTGAGGTCGGGATATTGTTCGACGGTGACGAGCAGGCGGCCGAGCGCGCTCGACACATTGCCCTGCGCCTGCTGGAACGCCTGAACCTTTGCGGGGTCTTCCAGATCGTCGGTGCTGAGTTTGACCTGAGTCGCCGAGGCGCGCGCCTGGATGACGCCTTCGAGCGTCGACTGTTCGATCTTCGCGGCGCCTTTCGCCGTTTCGACAAGGTTTGGAATCAGGTCGGCGCGCCGTTGGTAAGCGGCCTCGACATTGGCCCATTTGGCCTTTGCAGCCTCTTCCTTGGTGGGAACGCTGTTGATGCCGCAGGCGGACAGCGACATCGCGGCAACGGGCACAATCAGCCAGCGGGCGGAACGCAAGGTCATGGTCAAAGACTCCCTCCGCGCGACACTGTGCCGCGCCAACTGCCTTAATATAGTAAGACGCTCTCTTCGCCGCAATGCCCGCCCCGCAGTGATTGACGCAGATAGTCGCGTCATGCAGTCTGGAACCCTCGACAGCGCGTTCAGAAGGGGTTGCGGCATGTTCAAGGATTTCAAGGCGTTCCTGAATCAGGGTAATGTGATGGGCCTTGCGGTCGGCGTCATTATCGGCGGCGCATTCGGCAAAATCGTATCGTCGCTGACCGACGATGTATTGATGCCCTTCATCGGTTGGCTCACCGGCGGCGGGGTCGATTTTACGAACAAATATCTCATCCTCGCCGGCGGAGAGAAGGTGACCGAAGGGATGCCGCTCGCGGCTGCAAAGGCGGCGGGCGCCAATGTGCTGGCGCTCGGCAGCTTCGTGACCGCGATCATCAATTTCGTGCTGCTCGCCTTTGTCGTCTTCCTGCTCGTGCGTCAGGCGAGCAAGATCATCGCCATGCCCGACGCGGGCCCGACGCAGGTCGACCTGCTCACCGAAATCCGCGACGAGTTGCGCAAAAAATAGGCGCTTCAATCCATAACGGGACGAATGGCCCGCCCGCGCTCTTTCCAAGCGCGGGCGGGCTTCCTATATAGGGGGTGCCGGTTTCGGCCGGCTATGGTGATAAATGGTGTCGTGGAATAGACACAGCGGACCCGGGGGCAGTACCCGGCGGCTCCACCACAAACCCGCGCACCCCATGGGGCAAGCGGGTTTCTGACGGGGCCGAACCAGGATCGACGTGTGTTCAAAGACGATATTTTTGCCCGGGCTGAGTAACCCGTTCAAGGCTCAAAACCAATAGGTGCTAACGATAACGAAGCACTCGCTCTTGCTGCCTAACCGATAAGCCTCACGGCCTAAGGTTAGACAAATAGAACGCGGTTCGGACCGAACCGGGCAACAGAATCGGATACCAGCGGCTGGGGACGAGCCGGGCAACAGAATCGTCCCACCTTCCTGCATCGACGGCGCGTAGATATGAGCGGAGGGGCCTGCGCCTCTGTCCGTCGTCGGGCATCTCGATGGAATTTCAGGTCCCAGGACGGCCTGCTCGGCAGGGCAGTCTTGGGTGTCAGGCCGAACGGCGCCAGTTCGTCGTCCTTTGATCGCGCGACCGCTTCAGTGCGGGTTCTCACATTGCCCGTGGTCGCCGAGCGCCTCGATCACCCGGCAATCGCCCGCCAGGCCGCCGCGGCAGCGGCCGATGATGCGGGCGAGTTCGTCGCGCAAGACCGACAGTTGCGCAATCTTCTCCTCGACCTGGGCGAGATGGCTGGTGGCGATGCGATCGGCTTCGCCGCAGTCGCGGTCGGGGTGATCCGACAGATCGAGCAGCGAGCGGACTTCGTCGATCGTAAAGCCGAGGTCGCGCGAATGGCGCACGAAGCTGAGCCGCGATCGATGCTCGGTACCATAGCTGCGGTAGTTTGCGTCGGTGCGCGCGGGCGCCGGAAGCAGCCCGATCCGCTCATAATAGCGGATCGTTTCGATGTTGGTGCCCGTGGCACGCGACAGCTCGCCAATTTTCATCGCTTGACCCTGTAGTTGCTACAGACTGCATATAGGAGGCCGACTCGAAGATCCAAGGAGGTTTCCCCACGGGAACCGGCCGGACAAACAAGGAGGTTTCGGCGATGGCCGATCAATGCTGTGCAGGCAAAAGCGGCAAGACCGCGCTCAACGATCCGCGCTGGCGGCGCGTGCTGTGGATCGCGCTGGTCATCAATGCTGCGATGTTCGGGGTCGAGATCGTCGCAGGCGTTGCCGCGGATTCGCGTGCGCTGCAGGCCGATGCCCTCGATTTCCTGGGCGATGCCGCCAATTATGCGATCAGTCTGGGCGTTGCGGGAATGGCGCTCGCTTGGCGCGCTCGCGCCGCGCTGCTGAAGGCCGCGACGATGCTGGCTTTCGGGCTTTGGGTCTTTGCGTGGGCGGTCTGGGGTTTCATCGTCGGGGCAGCGCCGCATGCCGAGACGATGGGGCTGATAGGCGCGCTCGCACTCGTGTCGAATGTCGCGGTCGCACTGATGCTCTATCGCTATCGCACCGGTGACGCGAATATGCGGTCGGTGTGGATATGCTCGCGCAACGATGCAATCGGCAATCTGGCGGTGCTGGCTGCTGCGGTGGGCGTATTCGGCACGGGACAGGGCTGGCCGGACCTGCTCGTCGCGGCGATCATGGCGGGCCTCGCGATCTGGGGCAGTCTGGACGTGTTCCGCCACGCACGCAGCGAACTGGCGGTCGTTAACGACGCCACCTGACGGCGACGAGCGACAGCCTGATTTTCGCCACTATGCCAATGCCGCCGCCCGGCATATTGTGCGCCGCACGATGGCGGTAAAATTTACCTTACAGATCATCGGCACGGGCGGCCCCGCCGGGCGCCCCGGTCGATATGCGTCCGCCCGATGACGGAGCCCGCGCAGCCTTCCGCCGCGCCGGGCGAATATGTGCTGAAACCCCATGAGCAGCCGCTCATTCCCGGTTCGCCGGCGACTCCCGACCATCCCCTCCGCCGCCGTCAGGCCTATTTTGCGATCGGCCTTTTTCTGGGGCTAGTCAGCGGGTTGCAGAACGGATTGTTGCTGGCAAATCTGACGGTCCTGCAAGGCCATATGGACCTGACCCCCGTCGATTCGGGCTGGATCACCGTGGCATATAACGTGACCAACGCGTGTATGAGCATCTTGCTGTTCAAGGCGCGGCAGCATTTCGGCATCCAGCGTTTTGTCCGCGTCACCATGATCGCGCTGTTGGTCGCCAATTTCGTGCAATTGTTCGATGCGGGATATCATGTCGAACTGATTTCGCGCGGCCTGGCGGGCATCGCGGCGAGCGGGCTCGCGACGCTGGCCATATTCTATATGTTCCAGAGCCTTCCCGGCCCCAAAAGAATGCTGGCGCTGATATTGGGCATCGGCATGGTACAGGTCGGGCTGCCGCTGGCGCGCGCGATATCGCCCATGCTGGTTTACGACGGCGATATCGGAAGCCTGTTCGCATTCCAGTTCGGACTGTCGCTCGTTGCCGTCGGACTGGTCAATATTTTGCCGCTGCCGCAAGGGATCAAGGTCCGTGCGTTCAACCGGTTCGACATGATCAGCTTTCCGCTGCTCGCGGTCGGGGTCGGGTTGCTGTGCGTCTTTTTCGTCCAGGGCCGCATCCTGTGGTGGCCGACGCCCTGGCTTGGGGGCGTGTTGGCCTTGTCGGTCGTGTTGATCGGTGCGTCGTTCCTGGTCGAACATAACCGTCTTCACCCAATGCTGGAGACGCGCTGGATGGCGAGCAGCGACTTGATCAAGCTGGCGCTAAGCGGCGCGCTGGTTCGTGTTGTCCTGTCCGAGCAGAATTTCGGCGCGACCGGCCTGCTCACCACCTTGGGGCTGGTCAACGACCAGCTCGTGACATTTTATGCGATCACGGCGTTTGCCGCGTTTCTGGGGGTTTTTCTGCCGCTGGTGCGGCTCAATCCCATGGATCTGCGAATGTCGACGCTGATCTCGCTGGCGATCATCGCGATTGCCGCCTTTGCCGACACGCATTCGGGGCTGATGACGCGCCCGATCAACCTGTATCTGACGCAGGCGGCGATCGCCTTTGCCGCCGTCTATTTCATCGGGCCGATGCTGATGGAAGGGTTCTTGCGCGCGCTGACGCGAGGGCCGTCTTATGTCGTCAGCTTTCTGGCGCTCTTCAATCTGTCGCAGACGGTGGGCGGTCTGGCGGGCACCGCCGCGCTGTCGGCCTTTTTCACGATCCGCGTCAAAGAGCATCTGATGACGCTCGGCCTCAGCCTGCCGACTGACGACCCGGGGTTGGTGCAGATCCTCGGCGCGCTGGCGTCGGGCCGGACCGGCACGCTCACCGATCCCGCGTTGCGAGCCGCGGTCGCTGGCGGCGATGTCGTTCGCGAAACGGCGCGGCAGGCGGCGGTGCTCGCCTATAATGACGTATTTTTCGTCATCGGCACCTTGTCGGCGCTGGGTTTCCTGATCATCTTCGCACGCTGGCTCAACGACCATCGGCGCGGTTACAGCCCGCTGGCTGCTGATCTCTCCAACCTCCAGAAAATGTTGGCGCAACGACAATGAGCGACACCGAAAACAAGCCGGCGACACCGAAATCTGCGCCTGCCGCGCCGCCCGCTCCCGTACCCGCGCCACCGCCGGCGGAGCCCGCGGCTTCGGCGGAGCCCGGTTGGCGGCCCGATCGCTCGCGTTCGCAGATCATCCTGTTCGCCGGGATCATCCTGATCGGAGCGCTCGCGATCCTCTATGCCTGGGGCCTGCCGCCGTTCCGCTCCGACAGCCAGACCACCGATAATGCCTATGTCCGCGGCCAGACGACGATCATCGCGCCGCAGGTCGGCGGTTATGTGACGCAGGTGCTGGTGCAGGATTTCGAGCATGTCGCGGCGGGGCAAATCCTGGTGCGGATCGACGACAGCATCTATCGTCAGCGCGTTGCGCAAGGCGCGGCGAACATCGCGGCGCAAGCGGCGAGTCTCGACAATAGCGAGCAAAGCAGACGCTCGGCCGAGGCGCAGGTGCGGTTGCAGGATGCCGCCATCACGAATGCGAGCGCGCAGCTTCAACGCGCGCAGGCCGACATGCGGCGCGTGAGCGAACTGGTCGACGCCGGATCGGTGTCGCTGCGCGAGCGCGATCAGACGCTCGCGGCGCTCCGCCAGGCCGAAGCCGCGGTGCGTCAGGCGCAGGCTCAGCGACAGATCGCGCTCGAACAAGTCCGCTCGGTCACTGTCGGACGCGGCGGGCTTGAAGCGGGAGTGGAAAATGCCAAGGCGGCGCGCGGCCTCGCCGACATCGACCTTGGGCGCACAGTGATCCGCGCGCCGCGCTCAGGCAATCTCAGCGAAGTGGCCGTGCGCGTCGGCCAGCTCGTGAACCCAGGCACGCAACTGATGTATCTGGTGCCCGAAACGCATTGGGTCGTCGCCAATTTCAAGGAAGCACAGACCGCAAATATCCGCACGGGCCAAAAGGCGCGGATGCGCATCGACGCGCTCGGAGATGCCGAGTTGAACGGCACGGTCGAAAGCGTCGCCCCCGCGGCGGGGAGCGAGTTCAGTGTCATCAAGCCCGACACCGGATCGGGCAATTTCGTGAAGGTGCCGCAGCGGATCGCGGTGCGCATCCGCATCGATCCGGGGCAGGCGCTCGCAAAGAAGCTGGGGCCGGGCATGTCGGTGATCGCGACCGTCGACACGGATAGCGGCCGGTGAAACGCGCCGGGCTTTTGCTGCCGCTGCTTGTCGCGGGCTGCGCGCCTGCGATGACGGCGCGGCCCGAAGCGAGCATCGTCGCGCCGCCAGCCGACTGGCGGACGGAGGTCCCTGCCGACGGCGCGATCGAACGCCTATGGTGGGCGCGGTTCGGTGATCCGCAATTGTCGGCGCTCGTCGAACAGGCGCGAGCGAACAACAGCGACCTTGCGATTGCCGCGGCCCGCGTTGCCGAAGCGCGCGCGCAGGAACGCGTCGCGCGGTCGCTGCTGCTGCCCAGCCTGTCGGCGAGCGTACCGGGTTCGGAGGCGCGAACGGTTAACGCTTTCGGCCAGCCGAGCGAAAGCACGTCGGGACAGCCGACGTTTCAGGCAGCCTATGAAGTCGACCTGTTCGGCGCGAATGCGGCGCGGCGCGATGCGGCGCGCGCGAGCGCCGCGGCGTTTGCGGCGGCGCATGAAGCGGCGACGCTGTCGGTCAGCGCAGCCGCGGCGAGCGGATATATCTCCCTGCTGGCGCTCGATGATCGGCTCGCCGTGCTCAGGGAGACGCTGGCCCAGCGCGGCGAGGCGCTGCGTATCGCGCGTGACCGCGCCGAGGCGGGCTATACCTCGCAGCTTGAACTGCGGCAGTCCGAAGCCGAATATCGTGCCGCCGAGCAGCAGATTCCCGCGATCGAAGCGGCGATCGCGCGGCAGGAAAATGCGCTGTCGCTGCTCGTCGGCGACACGCCGCACGCGATTGCGCGGGGTGCAAGCTTTGATGCGCTTGCGACACCCGCCGTGCCCGCCGTCATTCCGTCCGAACTCCTTCGCCGCCGCCCCGATATTGCACAGGCCGAATATTCGGTGGCGGCGACCGACGCGAATTTGCGCGCCGCGCGCGCTCAGTTTCTGCCGCAGATCCGCCTGACGGCATCGGCTGGCGCCGCTTTCTCGACGCTGATCGGCGACCCGATCAGCATCTGGTCGGTCGGCGGCAGCATTCTCGCGCCGATTTTTTCCGGCGGGCGGCTGGAAGGCCAGTTCGACGCCGCGACCGCGCAGCGCGACCAGGCGGCGTTCGCCTATCGCAAGACGGTGCTCACCGCGTTTCGCGAGGTCGAGGACCAGCTGGCGCTCATCGACCGGCTGGGGTTTCAGGAGCAAGCGCTTGTGGCGCAGCGGACGGCGGTTGCCGACGCGTTACGCCACGCGACCAACCGCTATCGCGCCGGCTATTCGCCCTATATCGAGCAGATTGACGCGCAGCGGGCGTTGCTGTCGGTCGATCTTTCGCTGATCCAGCTGCGCGCAGACCGGCTGACAGCCTATGTCGCGCTCTATCAGGCGCTCGGCGGGGGCATCGACGGAGCATGACCGGGGCACCGCCCCTCGCGCCGTGGACGCGCGGCGACTGGCTGTCGATGCTGCGGACGATTTCCGACCCGGTTCTGCGGCACGGCGCGGCGGGGACGCTCAAGGCCGCGATGCCGGTCGAAGCGCCCACGGGCGGGGAGGGGCGGCGGCTCTTTGCGCATCTCGAAGCGTGCAGCCGCACGCTTGCGGGGATCGCGCCGTGGCTTGAACTCGGCGGGCTCGAGGGCGACGAGGCGCGCCTGCAAAGCGAAGCGCGCGTCCAGGCGCAGGCGCTGGTCGCGTCGATCGCCGATCCCGCGTCGCCCGACCATCTGAACTTCGGCACCGGAATGCAGCCGCTCGTCGATACGGCCTTTCTTGCGCAAGCCATCCTTCGCGCGCCGACAATCCTGTGGAATGACTTGCCCGGGCCGGTGCGCGGCAATATCCTTCGCGAACTTGCCGCGGCGCGGACCATTGCACCGCCGGTGAACAACTGGCTGCTTTTCGCGGCGATGATCGAAAGCCTGTTTGCCGTCATCGGTCTCGATTTCGACCGGTCGCGGATCGACCGTGCCATCCGCCAGTTTGACGCATGGTATGTCGGCGATGGCTGGTATGCCGACGGGCCGCTCTTTCATTTCGATTATTACAACAGCTTCGTCATCCATCCCTTTCTGCTCGATATCTTGCGCGTCTTCCCGCGCGATACCGAGTGGGCGGAGTTCACGCGCAAGCAGGTCGTCCGTGCGCAGCGCCATGCTGCGCAGATCGAACGGATGATCGGCGCGGATGGCGCGATGCCGGCAATCGGACGCTCACTGTCCTATCGCTGCGGCAATCTGCACCTGCTCGCCCAACTTGCAGTCCTGCGATTGCAGCCGCGACAACCGGAGGTCGCAAGGGTTCGCGAAGCGATGGCGCGCGCGATATCCCGCAGCCTGTCGGCGCCGGGAACGTTCGACGCCGACGGCTGGCTGACGATCGGCTGTTGCGGGCATCAACCGGGGCTGGCGGAAGATTATATCTCGACTGGCAGCCTCTATCTTTGCACGCTGGCGTTCCTGCCGCTGGGGCTCGCCCCCGGCGATGCTTTCTGGGCCGCCGATCGGGTCCCGACGACCGGCGATACAGTCTATGGCGGCCACGACGCGGTGCCGGACCACGCGATCGGCGAATAGCAGCGCGCGTTTGATGCAGCGCGCGTCTCGCGTCTTTGAAACCCGGCTTGCTCTAACGCCGCGTCGCGCCGTAATCGATCCTGATACGGACCCAGGTGCCGACCATGGGCCGTCCGCCAAGTCGCGGAGGCCGCACCCTGAACTGCCACGCGGCGGCCAGCACGGCGCGATTGATCTGTGACCCGTTCGGATATTCGTCGAGCCCGACGCAATCCTCGACACGAAAATCCGGCACCGTGCGGCAAGCGATCAGACCCCAGCCGGGCCCGCTGGCGGTCGACAAATAACCGCGCAGCTCGTCATCTCTCGGCTCGCGATACCAGGCTGCCGCATAGAGCGGCTCGCCGTTCGGAGCCGTTCCCACGCGCTCCGTATCTCGGGATGCGGGTGAGCCGCCTGTGTTGGGCGGTCCATAGACCGCCCCACCCGGCGGACGAATTGCGGTCGGCGGCGCGGCAGGCGAGGGCAGCTTTGGCACCGGCATTGCTATGGGGGGCGCGGCTTTGGGTTCGGCGGCTTGCGGAGGCAGCGGCTCTTCGGTCGCGGGCTGTGGCGGCGTGGGCTGCTGCTCGGTCTTCTTTTGCTCCGGGCTACTCGGCTCGGGCGATTCCGCCGCAATCTCGGTGGCCGCAAGGCTCACCACACTGACGCGTGCCTCCTTGCGGTCGGACTCCTTCTCGAAACCAAATGAAAGCAGCAGGAGCAGCAGGAGCGCCGGGATCAGAACGGCCAGGGCAATGGCAAGCGCACGGCGCCCCGCCCCGATGCTGAGCTGTTCGACGTAGGGAGTGGCTGGAACAGGGCTCAGCTGAAGCAATCTTTGGTGGCGGCGTCCGCTGGTCAATGTGCCCGGGGCTACGATCGCTGGGATAATGGGGCGCGTGGTCTTTGACAAGGGCGGGTGGCGTCCGATGAACGGAACATGCTCCGAATAGCCACAAACCGGCGATGGCGGTGCTGGGCGCTGATAGGTCTGCTCTGCGTGGCAAATGTGTGCGACGTTCGCGCGAGCACATTCGAGACGTGCATTGAGGCGTAGAATTTGCCAGATCGAAGGGCAGGGAACGAATTTCGCGGATGGGGATGTGAATTGACCAGATATTGCGGCCAGTGTGGCGCGGCAGTGCCAGCCACAAATCGCTTCTGTCAGAATTGTGGAGCCGAGCTCGCCTCGACTGAGGAAGGCGTAGCGTCCGCGCCAACGGGTATTCCGTCGGCTGCCCCTGCCCCTGCCCCTGCCCCTGTCCACGTCCGGCAGGCATCCACCGCATCGACGGCCCTTGCGTTGCCGGGCGCGATGCTGGTCAATCCGATCACCTTTTTCCTGGCTTACGCGCTATTGATGGTTCCAACCTACGTGTTGCCGTATTTTGGCTCGAACTCGGCGTTACTGAATAGCGTGGGGGTAGCGGCAGGGGCGGGAGCGCTTCCGCAGTTCTGGCTTCATTTGATCTTCCTGTATCTATTGATCGCGATCAGCTGGATCCGCGGGGGTGCGATCGGCAAAAACTGGCTACCGGTTCTTCCTGGCATAGCGGCGCTGTTTGACTTGATGCCAGGTCTCAACTGGATTCCGCTGGTGCCTACGGTACTCCATGTCGCCACAGTGATCCTCGGTGTGAAAGGCCAGCAACAGGATATCGACGGTTCGATCCTCGCACGTCGGGTATTGCTCGCGCTGGTCGGCCTCGGCGTTCTGGTGCTGCTGATGATTTATCAGGCAACAAATTTTGCTGGCGGCGGCGGCGCGTCTGAGGACAGAGATCGTCCGACCGACACGCCTTCTGTCCATTCGGATTCGAACACACAGCCGCCGCCCGCTCTTCCCGCGCAGCCCCCGTCGAATGTTCAATCGCAAGGCAAGCTTCCTGATTTTCTGACGGGTCGCTGGTCGACGAAGGAGAGCTGCAACGGGGTCGGCTCAGACCTGGAAATCGTTGTCACTCCCGACAAGATTCAATTCTACGAAGCCATCGGGCGCGTCCAGTCGGTGACCCAGGATGGTTCCGACTATCTGGTCACTCTTGAGATGGAGGGCGAGGGCCAGCGCTTCGCTTCAAGATTGCGGGTCATGCCGTCCGCAGACGGGCGGTCGTTCGAAACAACCGACCCCGATCATCTCGACGTTCCGCCGACAATCTATTTCGAGAGCGCTCTGAACTGCGATCAGTTGATCGCCAATTAGACCATCTTTCTTGCGCTGATAAGCACGGCGGCGGCTACACGAGCGCTGGATCACCCAGCCCGAGACCGGGACTTTCTTGCCATTTGAGGTCATCACCCCCAAGAACCCACCGCTTCTCGTAAACGTGACGGTTTTCCAAGCGCCTGCCGAGTCAGTTGGCCAGTTTTGATCGAATAGGCGAACGACCATCTGGTCGGCCGATTGCGAAACAACAGTTTGGACGATGCGCCATGAGCTAGTTGGCAAGCTTTCCACCTATCGCCGATCTCGGTCAGTCTGTTTTCAGAACCGCACTTGGAAAGGCAGACCTCGACGATTTTTTGGAAATGGGGAGGCCGCGCCCGAAAGTGATTGAGTGCGCTGGGGTTAAATACTCACAGCCTCGCGTCCATAATAGGTGTCCGGGCCCCATTTCTTCTGGAGGGCTGGTAAACTTGATTTCTGCAGCCGAGTTCCTTCGGTCGTCTTTCCCATCCCCAGCAGGCACCGTCCTTTCACATTGTCCACCCAGGCGGTGCGCCAAGCATCGTCGGGGTAGTCCGCAGCCATGACCGGCCGTGCCTCCGCGAGAAGGGGCAGGGCTTCTTGATAGCGACCCGATGCGCAGTAGAGATCTGCCAAGTCGGTCAAAACAGGAGCGAGATTCCGATGCTTATGTTCGCGAGCGGGCTTTAATGCAGTCAGAAAGGCTTCTTCCGAGCGCTTCCGGTTCCCGACGCCTCGCTCAGCCAGAGCCAAATTCGCGTAAATGAAGGCGAGATCGTCATGCGTCACATCTCTCTGACTCAAGTTGATGCTGAGCGCTCTCCTGAGATTGGGGAGCGCTTCGACAAAATGTCGTTGCTCCAGAAGCACCCGCGCAAGATTGTTCAAAGTCGCCGCAACGTCCGGATGATTGGGGCCGAGGACCGCCTCATCATGCTTGATAACTTCCTTGTAATAGCGTGCAGCTGATGATCGATCCCCTTGCATATAAGCGATATTGCCAAGCTCGTTCAGGTTTTGCGCTACCTTCGGGTGACTTTTCCCTTGCAGGGAGCGGCGCAATCGCAAAGCGCGTTCGAAAGCAATCCGCGCCTTTTCCAGCTGGCCGGAAAAAAAGTAGTTGAGACCCAAAGCTTCCAGATCGCGGGCGATATCCGGGTGATCCGCGCCGACCCGCTCGACGTCCAACTCGACGGCCTTTCGGATATCCTGCTCGGCCTCTTCATATTCTTCCATGGCTGAGTAAGCTTCGCCCCGCCCAATCAACAGTTTGGAAATCAGGTCTCCAGCAGCGGCGCCCCGGTTTGAAACCAAGTCGAGGGCCCTGGAATATCCTGCTATCGCGGGTTCATAGTGCCCTTGCAGCGTGTCTGACGCGGCCAGCACGGCATATTGGCGAGCTTTTGCATTCGGGTCGGTTTGAGCCAAAGTCAGTGAGCGCCGGATCGTGCTGTCAGCCTCCTTATACAGGCCTAAGCTTAGATAAACTTCGGCCAAGGTCGTCATCAATTCGGCCTTCACGGCCGGTTCCGTCTTCAACTCTGTCGCAAGCCTTGCGGCACCCCGATCCAATATCTCTCGCGCAGTAATTTCTTCGCCGCGAGACTCGGCTGGGTCGGCCACTTCGAACAGTGACTTGACGAAGGTCACCGTTCGCTCGGCGGTCATTGTCTTCTGACGTGCCAAGTCGCGCTGCTCGATGGCGTCGGCCCGCGACAAGAAGGCAAAGACCGCCAGCCCAGAGGTAAGGACAAGTCCAATCGAAGACGCTGCTGAAATTGCCAGAAGACGTCGCTGACGTCGCGCTGCTTCGCGTCGGCGAAGTTCATCGAATCCGACGCCAAGAATGCCAGCGATCAGCTTTAACTTGGCGTTCTGCTTGCCGTCACCGCCCGCTCGCAGGTCTACGGCTAACGGCTCGCTGCGGCTTTCCTCGAGCAAGGCAGCGGGCAGCGCTTCAGACGCCGGATCCATGCCACTTTTTGATGAAGCGCCCGGTTCACCACCGACAATCGCGCAGTGGATATGCTCCTCGCCGCCAAGACGACGAAACTCCTGAATTTCCTGATTAACCCAGCGGGATTGTGCGCCGTTAGGCGAACAGATTACGATCAGTGTTGCAGACTGCTCCAGCGCCGCCACGACCGAGGCTGCAAGATCGCTTGAGCTGGCAAGCTCTTCGCGATCCATGAACACGGGTGGCAGCTTTGCACCGAGAATACCCAGCCGAGTTTGACGCCCGCGAAGAGACGTCGGAATCGAATAGGTTTCAAGCGCGTGGTGAAGCCATTTCGCCGAGCGCTTGTCCAAATGATTATAGCTGATGAAGGCGCTATATCGGAACCTTTCGGCCTCTTCGTCGGAAATGCCTGCCTTCTGGATTTGTGTCTCGCCCCCAGTCGTCGCGTTCACGGCGCGTCTCCCATCGCAACTCCCCGATAAAATTTACCGAAACCATCGATTCGCCGACAGCGCAGTATCGAGCAGCCGACATCATGACCGAGTGCCGAAAAATTCGGACATATTGCGGCAAGGGGGATCAGGTCTTCCCACACCCAACAAATCATCGCGCAATTCTCGGCCTTACGCTGGCTTCAAGATGACGTGGTTCCAAGGACCCGACGCAACAGCCCTTTTATCCTCGGCAGCGCCCGGTCAGCTACTGGCGCGGCTCAAGCGCGGCGCGGAACGACGACGCATCGCAAAGCCCATGGCGGCAAAGCCCATCAACATCATTGCCCAAGTGTCGGGCTCCGGCACACCGTTTTGAAGGCTCAATCCCGAAAACTTGGCCGGTATGAAGAATGAACGGCTGCGCGAGATTTGTTCGTTCACTGTGCCATCGGGCAGCGCATATCCCGACAAGGCCGATCGAGGATTTACTGCAAGAACCTGAAATCCACCCTCTGTTGGCGTCAGGATCAAAGAGCTGTTGGAGATGAAACAGGTCTGAGGGGTGTAGCAATCTTGAAAGAGTGCCGTGATGACGCCAGTCAACGAATCCACCGTCACGCTGCCGAACAGCGAATAGGCATCATTACCAAAATCATCAAAACCCAGGTCATTATTCAATCCGGGCGAGACGACCGTCCCCCCATATTGTGCCAGCGAGCTGACATCATCCAGCGGGACCTTGTCGGTGCCAAAGGACAGAAGAGCGTTTCCATAGACGATGACTTGGTTGAGCGGCCCCTGTCCGAAGTCCACAGAATAGCCGAGCGCGACGGGAGAACAATCCAATGCGTCGAGGTCGCAGTAGCCGTTCAACTCCATGGCTGTTGGATTGTCTGGATCGCTGCGATCAATCACAGTTCGCCTGGCTTCGGCGGTGCCCGTAATCGCTGAAAAGAGGAAAACGGTCGCTGCAATCTTGGCTAGAAACGGTCGCATAAGGCTCACTCCCAAATACCCACAGGTCCAAGTGAGGGAGACGGTATGCGGCCTTGCTCTCGAATTGAGCGCCCCTCCCGATTTCCCCCTCATACAGGCCAGCCTACTTAGGGAAGGTCTGCGAGACGCATGGTCCGGGGGCGATCGATATGCCGGAGGCGACCTCCCCGGCGGTATAGAGCGCCCCATCTCGCTCCGACTCTCACTTAAGAGACTGCTGTAACTTTTTGTTACTATCTTATTAATATTAAACTCGCAAGCCGAGCATCGAACCGCGTCCCGTGAGCCATCGGTCGCTGCTATCGCAGCACACTAAGGTCGATGCCGTACCCGGCTTGGCAAATTGGTTGCGCTGTCCTGCCTGGCACCGGACATCGTGACAGCCATCATCGAAGGTCGGCAGCCGGCGACGCTGACTGCGAAGTTGCTACCGGCGAACGATCTGCCGATGCTCTGGCAGGAACAGCGTAGGGCGCTCGGCTTCTCGCCTACTGCCGACTGCAGCCAGGAAATTGCCCGGCCGAGACCAGGCTTTTTTTGGCCTGGTGACAACAGCGAAACTGAGGGTGTCTGGCTGCTCGCTCAGATCGGCGGCGCGCAAGTGGCGTAGAAAGGCGCGCCTTTGCGGCGCAGCCAATTTATCCTGCTGATTATTAGTGTCCTACCGGACTGTATGGTGCGGTCGAGAAGACTCGAACTTCCACGGCCTTTCGGCCACAACGACCTCAACGTTGCGCGTCTACCAGTTCCGCCACGACCGCACATCATGATGGTCCGGACGGGTCCGGTACCAGGTAGGAGCGGGCGCCTAGCAAAGCTTTCCGGGCGATGCAAGCGAGCTTCGCGGCTTTTATTTTCCGCAGGTGCGAAGGCGCGGTTCCGCGGCTTGGGCCGGTGTCACCAAATCGACTCAAAAGAGTCACCTTACTGTCATCGCTCTGGCGTCAGACCGTCATCGAATCACCCTAGTGGCGGCGTCACCGGGGGCGAAGTAACGATTCCTCTTTCGTTTGCCGGTGGTTTTTCATTGCGCCCAACCTGCGCACACCGGGAACGGAGACTTTCATGGCGGCCTTTGCACGCGTTCGTTTGATCATGCTTACCAGCGTGGCCTGTTCCACTCTCGCCGCCTGCGGTGCCGACGACATCGCGTCGCCCGGCGAAGGCGGCACGATCATCATCAATCCGACGCCCACCCCCACGCCGACGCCGACTCCCACGCCGACCCCGACGCCTCCGTCGGTGACGCCGGCGGCCGGCTGTCCCACGATCGCTGCCGGTAGCCTGACCGACAGCGGAACGATCACCAACGCGTCGGTCGGAAGCTTCCGCGTCTGCACTCTGCCGTCACGGATCACCGGCAATGTCACGCTGCCGAAGATCGCTGGCCTGGTCTATCGCATGAACGGTCGCGTCGATGTCGGCACCGACCAGGGTCCGACGACCACCGGCACGACCAGCGTCGTGCTGACGATCGAACCGGGCGTCATTCTGTATGGCGAATCGGGCCCGTCGTGGCTCAACGTCAATCGCGGCAATTCGATCCAGGCCGTCGGTACGCCGACCCGTCCGATCGTCTTCACCAGCCGTGACAATGTTCAGGGGCTGAACACCGAAAACTCGTCGGGCCAGTGGGGCGGCGTCGTCCTGAGCGGCCGCAGCCAGATCACCAACTGCGCCAGCGGCACCGCGGCTCCCGGCACCACCGCCTGCGAACGCCAGACCGAAGGTTCGGTCGATCCGGCGCTATACGGCGGTGCAAACAACACCGAAAGCAGCGGCCGGATGAGCTATGTCCAGATCCGCTTCTCGGGCTACATCCTGTCGGGCAACAGCGAGCTTCAGTCGCTGACGCTGCAGGGCGTCGGTTCGGGCACGCAACTCGACCACATCATGTCGTACAACAGCTCGGACGACGCGATCGAGATCTTTGGCGGCCACGCCCATCTGAAGCATTTCATCGCGGTCGGCGCCGAGGACGACAATCTCGACACCGACGTGGGGACGAAGGCGAACTTCCAGTACGGCATCGTCGTGCAGCGCCCGAATGTGGGTGATGCGTTGATCGAAGCGGACTCGGACGATGCGCTCGACGCCGACAATCCGCGCCAGAACACACGCGTTGCGAACTTCGTCTTCTATCAGAATTCGCAGAACACCTCGTCCGACCAGGCATCGATCCTGCTGCGCGGCGGCACCGACTATGCGATCTACAACTCGGTCGTCGTAAGCCCGAACAACCCGTGCCTGCGTATCAGCCGCGCACAGACTGCTTCGGGCACGCAGAATGCCGCCGTCGACGAATTCGGCGCGCCGATCTTCCGTTCGGTCCTGATGCAGTGCGCAGGGACCAAATATATCGGCAGCAACGGCCCTTCGGCAACCGATGTCCAGACGATCTTCGGCTCGGGTACGAACGGCAACAGCGATGCCTACACGCCGACGCTGACCAGCCTCTACATCAACGGCGCGACCGAGACCGCGGTCACTCCGTTCAACGTGTCGACGCTGAATGCCCAGACGTTCAACGGCATCGAACTGACGCGCGCCGGCTTCTTCGACAGCACGACGTACATCGGAGCGGTCAAGGATGCGACCGACACCTGGTTCCAGGGTTGGACCTGCAACAGCGGGACCGCCAACTTCGGCACCACCAATTCGGGTCTCTGCACCTCGCTGCCGACGACCTGAGGCATTGGCTTCAATGGAGAGGGAGCGGTGCCAGCCGCTCCCTCTCGCATATGTTTTGAGTTTTTCAGGATTTTCAGGATCCTAAGGGGTGACCGTCATGTCTAAGCCGATCCGGCTCATCAGCATGTTGTTGATTTCGACCGCGCTTGTTGCGCCTGCCACGGCGATGGCGCAATCCGATCCCGCTGCGGAAACCCCCGCGCCGCCGGCAACCGATCCTGCGGCCGAAGCCCCCGCCGACACGGCCGCCGACGCCGCGCCCGCCGAGGAAGAGCTCGACGTTTCGATCCCGGGCGGCGAGATCGTCGTGACCGGCCGCCGCAACGCCAATGTCGAGCGCACCGCGCCGCAGGTCGTCTCGGTCCTCGGCGCCGCCGACATCGCGCGAACGGGCGAAGGCAATATCGCAGGCGCGCTCGGCCGCGTCACCGGCCTCAGCGTCGTCGGCAATGGCTTCGTCTATGTCCGCGGCCTTGGCGACCGCTATTCGCTCGCGCTCCTCAACGGCTCGCCGCTGCCGAGCCCCGAACCGCTCAAGCGTGTCGTCCCGCTCGACATTTTCCCCAGCGGTATCATCGCCTCGTCGTTGGTGCAGAAAAGCTATTCGGCGAACTTCCCTGGCGAATTCGGCGGCGGTGTCATCAACCTGACGACCAAGGCGGTCCCGCGCGATCCGTTCCTCACGATCGGTGCGAGCATCGGCGGCAATTCGGAAACGACCGGTCAGCTCGGCTACACCTATTATGGTTCGAGCAGCGACTGGACCGGCTTCGGCGACGGCGAACGCAACCTGCCGCCCGCGTACAAGGCGTGGCGCGCCTCGGGCCTGCGCATCAACGACCCGACCGTGAACCAGCAAGCGATCGCCGGCCAGTTCGTGACGGCGCGCAACGCGATCGTCCAGCGCAACGACAATATGCCCGTCAACTGGGGCGCCAACATCACCGGCGGCAAGTCATGGACGCTTGGCGGCACCGAAATCGGCCTGATCGCGACGGCCGGTTACACCAGCAAGTGGCGCACGCGTGACGTGACGCAGCAGACCGCTAATGCGCTCGATCTGTCATCGCTGAACACCGACATCAACCGCGTGATCACGGACAATCGCGTCGTCGTGAACGGCCTTGTCGGCCTCAGCGCGGAATTTGGCGAGAACAAGGTCCGCTGGACCACGCTCTATATCCGCGACACGATCAAGCAGGCGCGCCTTGGTGCAGAGGACCGTCCGTTGAGTTCGGACGCGAACCCCGGCGTCAGCTTCATGTATCAGGACACGGCCTGGTTCGCGCGCCAGCTGTTCAACACGCAGTTCGTTGGCGAATTCCAGCCGTTCGACGACCTCAATGTCGAGATTCGCGCCGGCTATGCGAACTCGCAGCGCGAGGCGCCGTTCGAGCTGAGCTTTCTCTACAGCCGCTCGAACAGCCCGACCGATCCCTACGGCCAATTCTATACAAACACGCTGAACACCGGCCAGCGTCCGGGCAGTGCGACGATTGCCTTCTCGGATCTCAACGAGAATCTCTATTCGGCCGGCATCGACTTCACCTATGAGATCACGCCGACGGTGAAGGCGGTCTATGGCTATGCGTTCAGCGATACCGCCCGCGTCACCGAACGCCGCGACTTCCTGTTCCAGGGCAACAACAATATTCCGCTTGGCGTTTCGTTGTTGCGTCCTGACCTGCTGCTCTCGCAGACGGTGATCTGTTTCCCGCCGCTGAGCCCGCCGGTCAATCCCAACTGCCCGGCCAACCCGAGTCCGACCGGCATTTCGCTGGTCGACAGCACCGGCTCGAACCCGACTTTCCGGGCAATCCTGCGCAACCATGCGGGCTATTTCCAGCTACAGGCCGATCTGCTCGACGGGCTCAACCTCAACATCGGCGCGCGCTACGAAACGGCAGTGCAGCGGGTCAACGCAGTCCAGGTCTATGCCGTCAGCCCGACGCTGCCGCCGGCAACCAACCTCGATCGCAGCTATCTGCTTCCGGCGGCGACGCTGACCTATGAAGTCCAGCCGCAGATGCAGGTCCGCCTCAGCGCGTCGAAGACGATCGCGCGCCCGCAGTTTCGCGAGCTGGTGTTCCAGTCCTATTATGATCCGGACACCAACCGCAGTTTCCAGGGCAATCCGCAGCTCGTCGACAGCCAGCTGTATAATGCCGAAGGCCGCTTCGAATGGTATTTCGCGCCGGAACAGCGCCTCTCGATCGGCGGCTTTTGGAAGCGTATCAAGAATCCGATCGAAACCTATGCCAGTTTTGACGGCAACACGGTCACGACCCGCTTCGCCAACGCGCCCGAAGCGTCGCTTTATGGCGTCGAGTTCGAGGTTCAGAAGCATTTCGACCTCAGCGGCTGGGGCGACGGCTTCTTCGCCAACCGGCGCGCGGTGTTCATCGGCAACTACACCTATTCCAAATCGAAGCTGAAGGTTGCCGCGGACGATCCGGTCCAGGCGTTCCCGTTCACGGGTGCGACGCTGGCCAGCCAGTTCTTCCGCGACGGCGCGCCGCTGACCGGCCAGTCGGACCATCTGGCCAACGTCGAGTTCGGCCTCGAGGATACCGAAAAGCTGTCGCAGCAGACGATCCTGATCTCCTATGCGTCGGACCGCATCACGCGGCGCGGCCCGTCGGGCCAGCCCGACATCTTTGAAAAGCCCGGAATCCAGCTCGACTTCGTCGCGCGTCAGGGCTTCCCGATCTTCGGCAAAGAGCTCGAAATCAAGTTCGAGGCGCGGAACATCCTGGGCACGAAGTACAAGGAAATGCAGCAGAGCGGCGATAACATCATCTATTACAACCTGTACAAGCCCGGCACGACCTTCTCGCTGGGCGCGTCGCTGAAGTTCTAAGAGGTCCCTTGCACGCCATCCCGGTTCCGGCCGGGATGGCGACTGCGACCAGTCGTTGCCTGCAGACTCGCCCGACTGCCAAAAAACTGTAATCTTATCGTCAACTGATTGTCACCTATCGCCCCTAGGCGATTCGCGAGACCATTTTTTCAGTTGGGGGGCAGGGACGATTTCATGGTGACGCTGATGTCCGGATCGGCCGTTCGGTCGCCGCGCGCGCTGCCGTCGTGGCTGCGTGTCGGCAAACGGACGCCGCGCGACGTTGCGCCGCTGCTGCTCGTCGGCCTGCTTGGCGCCGCGCTCGTCTGGCAGAGCGTGAGCCTGCTCTGGACGTTGATCGTCCCGCTCTCGCCGCTCGGCGCGTGGCAGCCGCAAACCGCAGTGATCGCTTCGCTGGCCGAGCGGCGCGCGCTGTTCACCAGCATCGATCCTTTCTTTCGTGGTACAGCGCAGGGGCCGGCGACCGCTACGGTGACGTCGGCGGGGCTGTCGCTGTTCGGGATCAATATCAACGAAGCAACGGGCGGCGGCTCGGCGATCATCGCGGCCGAGGACGGTATCCAGAACAGCTATGCCGTGGGCGACGAGATCGCGCCGGGCCTGCGGCTGGTGGGCGTCGCCTTCGACCATGTGATACTCGATCGCGGCGGCACCCGCGAAACCCTGTTTATCGATCAAAGCGGCGGCGCCGACAGTGGCACCGTTGCGCCGTTGCCCGCGCCCACACCCGAAGTCGGGTCGGCGCCCGCCGCTGGCGCACCGGCAGGCGGCGAATTGACGCCCGACGCGGTGAAGGCCGGCGTCGGCTTCACGCCGCGGGCCGAGAATGGCAAGATTACCGGTCTGGTCGTTCAGCCGCAGGGCGACGGTTCGGTTTTCCGCGCTGCGGGTCTGCGGCCCGGCGACGTCGTTCATTCGGTCAACGGGCGCCCGATCGGTTCCGCAAGCGATGCCGCCGCGCTTGCCAACCAGCTTACGCCCGGCGCGCGCCTCTCGATCGAGGTCGAACGCGGCGCGAACGTCGTACCCATCGCCCTCATCCTCTCGAAGCAATAGGTTCTATGCGTCTCAAACTGTCTTTGATGCTCGCCGCCGCGCTTGTTTCCGCCACCCCGGGGCCAGCGTTCGCGCAATATACGCTGAACGTCCGCGACGCTGACATCCGCGCCTTCATTCAGGATGCGGCGCGGATTACCGGGCGCACTTTCGTGATCGACGGGCGCGTCAACGGCAAGGTGTCGGTCGTCACCGACCGGCCGCTGTCGCGCAGTGAATATTTCGAAATCTTTCTGTCGACGCTCCGGTCGAACGGCCTCGTCGCGATACCGGGACCGAACGGCGCCTATCGCATTCAGCCGATCGACGGCGCAGCATCGCAACCGGGCCGGATCGGAAGCGACCGTGCCGCGCAGAACCAGTTCGTAACCGAAATCATCCGGCTGAAACATATCGATGCCGTTGCGGCGGTCGAAACATTGCGTCCGCTCGTCAGCGCGCAGGGCTCGCTGACTGCGAACCGCAATGCGAACAGCCTGATCGTCGCCGACTTCGCGGACAATATCCGGCGAATTCGGTCGCTCGCATCGAGCATCGACCGTGACACGTCGACCAGCCAGATCGTGACGCTGAAAAACGCCGGTGCGCGCGAAATCGCCGCGGCGCTCACGGCGCTCGTTCCGGCGGCGGGTGAGGGCGCGAAGTCGCCGCTTGCCATCGTTCCTATCGACAGCAGCAATGCGATTGCGCTCCGCGGCGATCAGGCGCTTGTCGCGCGCTTTGTCGCGATGGCGAACGACCTTGATGCGAAAGCAGCGGGGGGAACCGAGCTTCGGGTCTATTGGCTGGAACACGCCAACGCCGAAACCTTGCTCCCGACCTTGCAGCAGCTCGTAGGCGGGGGCAGCGACCCGGTGCAGAAAGCCGGCCTTTCGCCCGCGACGTCGTCCTCTTCGTCATCCTCGGGTAACGGCGGCGCAGCGGCACCGGCGGCCGCAACGACGACGACCCCGACGTCGGTCAGCGGCTCGGGCGGCAGCATCGCCACGCGCGGCCCCGCGATCGTCACCCGCTACGAAGGCGCCAACGCGATCATCGTCGCCGCCAACAGCGAAGTGCAGCGGATGCTTGGCGAGCTGATCCGCCAGCTCGACAGCCGCCGCGAACAGGTGCTCGTCGAGGCGATCGTCGTCGAGATCGGCGACGATGCCGCGAAACGCCTGGGCGTCCAGTTCCTCCTCGGCGGCAAGAATATCCCGTTCGTTGCGACCAACTACAGCAACGCGCAGCCGAACATCTTCACGCTCGGCGGCGCCTATGCTGCGACCAAATTGACCGAGGACAAGACCACGGTCGATGGCACCACGGTCGTGACGCAAACGTCGAGCGCGCTCGGCAGCACCCTTCAGGAAGCGGCTGCGGCGTCGCTGCTGACGGCAACCGGCGGCTTTGCCGGCTTCGCGGGCGATATCGGCAAGAACACCATTTTCGGCGCGATCATCAATGCGGTGAAATCGGACACGACGTCGAACCTGCTCGCGACGCCGCATATCGTCACGCTCGACAATCAGGCGGCGAAATTCCTGGTGGGTCAGGAAGTGCCCATCACGACGGGCGAAGCGCTGAGCGACAATTTCGACAATGCGTTCCGCACTGTCCAGCGCGAAGAGGTCGGTATCAAGCTGGAGGTCACGCCGCAGGTCAATGGCGCGGGCGAGGTGAAGCTGTTTCTGCGCCAGGAGGTCTCGAGCGTTGCGGGACCCGTGTCGTCGCGCAACAGCGACCTGATCATCAACAAACGCTCGTTCGAAACGGTGCTGACCGTCGACGATGGCGAGATTTTTGCGATCGGCGGCCTGCTCAACGACGACGAGCGCAAGACGATCGAGCGCATCCCGCTGCTCAGCGATATTCCGCTGATCGGCGAACTGTTCAAGTCGCGCAGCCGATCGCGGTCGAAGACAAATCTGATGGTCTTCATCCGCCCGACGATCCTGCGCAACCGCGAGGATAATGCCGCGCTCACGGCGCGTCGGTACGGCTATATCCGCGACTTCCAGCTGAAGCGGAATCCCGACGAAGAACCCGCAATCGATACGCTGGTGCGCGACTATATGGGCGCCGTTCCGCCCATTCCGGTCGCGCCGACGGCCGCCGATGTCACCATCGGTCCGGTCAATCTGCCCGAGCTGCGCGGTCCGGACGGCAAGGTGGTGAGCACCGACGTGCCGCCGTCGGTATCGCAGGCGCCCGCACCCCCGCCCGGAGAGTATCCGTGACAGACATCGAACCGGCGGCGCCTCCCCCGGCGCCGGTTGATATCCCCTATGGCTTTGCGCGAGCGCATGGCGTCGTGATTGCGCCCGACGGCGAAGGGCGATGGCTCGCGACGCTGCGCGAAGGCAGCGACCCGGCGGTGCTGATCGAGGTAAAGCGGCACCTTGCGCAGTCGATCCGCGTTGCAACTGCGAATGTCGGCGATTTCGACCGGCTGCTGTCCGACCATTATGCCGTCGACAGCTCGGCGGCGGCGATGGCGGGGTCGCTCGACGGCAACGACATCGATTTCAGCTTGCCGAGCGCGGAAGATCTGCTCGACAGCGCCGACGACGCGCCCGCGATCCGTCTGATCAATGCGATCATCGCCGAAGCGGTGCGGCAGGGCGTCAGCGATATTCATATCGAGCCTTATGAAAGCGGGCTCGTCGTGCGGATGCGTACCGATGGCGTATTACGCGAACATCTGCGCATGCCGCCCCACGTTGCTCCGGTCATCGTCAGCCGCATCAAGGTGATGGCGCGCCTCGACATTGCCGAACGCCGCGTTCCGCAGGATGGGCGCATCGGGCTGACGCTCGCGGGCAAGGCCGTCGACGTTCGCGTCTCGACCCTCCCGAGCAGGGCGGGAGAGCGCGTGGTGATGCGTATCCTCGACAAGGAGACAGCCGGGATCGATTTCGACGTCCTCGGGCTGGTCGGAGAGGCCGACCGCATTCTCCGCGAAGCGCTTGCGGAGCCGAACGGTATCATCCTCGTCACGGGACCCACCGGTTCGGGCAAGACGACGTCGCTCTATGCCGCGCTCAAACAGCTCAACGATGGCCAGCGCAATATTCTGACGGTCGAGGATCCGGTCGAATATGCCGTCGATGGCATCGGCCAGACGCAAGTGAACAGCAAGGTCGGGCTGGACTTTGCGGCGGGACTTCGCGCCATCTTGCGGCAGGACCCCGACGTCGTGATGGTCGGCGAAATCCGCGACCGCGAGACCGCCGACATTGCGGTGCAGGCGTCGCTGACCGGGCACCTCGTGCTCTCGACCGTTCATACCAACGATGCCGTCGGTGCGATCACCCGCCTCAAGGACCTGAAGGTCGAGCCCTTCCTGCTGGCTTCGACGCTGCGTGCGGTGATCGCGCAGCGCCTTGTTCGCAAGCTCTGCGACAATTGCCGCGAACCGGTGCAGGCCGACAACAATGTCGCGGCGGTGCTCGGGCTCGACATCGGTACCGTAGTATGGCGCGCGAAGGGCTGCGATCAGTGCGGCAATACGGGTTTCAAGGGCCGCATCGGGGTGTTCGAGGCAATCAAGGTCGACGAGACCGTTCGCCGTTACATCTATGCCGGCGGCGACGAATCGATGATCTCGAAACACGCCTTCCTGAAAACGCCGACGCTCGCTTCGGCGGCGCGGTCTATGGTCGCCAAGGGGCTGACGACCCCCGAAGAAGCCATCCGCATCGCGCGGCGCGAGGATGTCGATGCCTGATTATCGCTATGTGGCGATCGATCCGCACGGCCGCGAGCGCAAGGGACGGCTGACCGCCGCGAACGACGATGCTGCGCGCGCGGATCTGGTCCGCCGCAAATTCCATATCGTCGCGGTCGAGGAGGCAGGGACCAAGCCGGCAAGCGGTCGTTCGCTGTTGGCGTTTCGCCGCGACAAGCTGGGCCGCCAGGAACTGGCATTGTTCACGCGCCAACTCGCGACGCTTGCCGAGGTCGCGCCGCTCGAGGAAGCGCTCCGAACGCTCACGCGCCAAAGCGAAGCCGAAAGCGCGCGAGCGGTGATCGGCGACATTCACGCCGGCCTGCTCGAAGGCCGACGCCTCGCCGATGCGATGGCGCGCCAGCCGGCGAGCTTCCCGCCGCTCTATCGCGCCATGGTCGCGGCGGGCGAAACCACGGGCAGCCTGACCGTCATCCTGGCGCGGCTCGCCGACCTGCTCGAGCGCCAGGCAGAGGTGCGCGGCAAGCTGATCGCGGCGCTGGCCTATCCGATCGTGCTCGCGATCGTGGCGATGGGCGTCGTCACCGCGCTGATGATCTTCGTCGTCCCGCGCGTCGTCGAGCAATTCAACGATGTCGGGCAGCAACTGCCTTTCCTGACACGCGCGGTGATCGCGATATCGAGCTTCGCCGCGAACTGGTGGTGGCTTGTGGCATTGCTGATCGCCGCCGCAATCTTTGGCTGGGTAACGGCGATGCGTCGTCCGGCGTTCAAGGCTTCGGTCGATGCACGCCTGCTCCGCCTGCCGCTTTTTGGCCGGTTGCTGCGCGACCTTTACGCCGCACGGTTTGCGCGCACGCTCTCGACCATGGTGTCGAGCCGCCTGCCGCTGGTCGAGGGGCTGCGGCTTACGGTGCCAACGATCCGTAACAGCGCGCTCGCCGCCGCAACGGCGGGCATTGTCGATCAGGTGCGCGCGGGCGGCAGTCTGTCGGCGGCGCTCCGCGACGCCGGAGTCTTTCCGCCCTTGCTCGTCTATATGACGGCGAGCGGCGAGAGCGCCGGGCGTCTGGAGCAGATGCTCGAACGCGCGGCCGACTATCTCGAACGCGAATTCGACCGCTTTACGGCCGCGTCCATGGCGCTCCTCGAACCTGTCATCATTGTCGTCATGGGATCGTGCGTCGCGCTCATCATTCTTTCCATCCTGCTTCCGATCCTCCAGTTGCAGAACCTTGCAGGTCTATAATAATATGTCGCTCATGAAGCTTTTCCTCCGCCTGATGCTCGATCCCTCCTTTTCCAATCAGGCGCGTCCCGCAGCGCCTCGTCGCAAGCGTGACGAGCGCGGATTTACCCTCACCGAGCTGATGGTCGTGATCTTCATCATCGGTCTGCTCGCGACCGTCGTGATGATCAATGTTCTGCCGGCGCAGGACAAGGCGCTGGTGACAAAGGCGAAGACCGACATCGCGACGCTGGAAAGCGCGCTCGAACAATATCGCCTCGACAATCTGACCTATCCGGCGTCGACCGATGGTTTGAACGCGCTGGTCACGGCGCCGCCGGCACTGGCGCAGCCCGAGCGCTATCGCCGCGGCGGCTATATCAAGAAGCTGCCGCAGGATCCCTGGGGTCGCCCCTATAATTATCAGGCGCCCGCTGCCGACGGAAAGGCGTTCGATGTCTGGTCGATGGGCGCCGACGGCGCACCGGGCGGGACCGACGATAATGCGGATATTCACGCAGAAGGCTGAACCGCCTTCGCCACGAGGCAATGGTTTCACGCTCGTCGAACTGATGGTCGTGCTTGCGATCATGGCGTTGGCGGCGACCATTGTCGCGCTGACCATCCCCGGCGAAGAGCCCACCGTGCGCAGCGAAGCTGACCGGCTTGCCGCGCGCCTCGCCGCTGCGCGCGATGTCGCGGTGATCGAGGGGCGCAGCGTCTCGGTCAATCTGGCTCCGTCGGGCTATGGGTTCGAACGCCGTATCGGGGGTGCGTGGCAGCCGCTTCCCGGTCGTGCCTTCGCGCAGCGGAACTGGCCGGGCGGCGTCCGCTTTGTCGCAGGCGACGGGCAGGCAGCGGCGCGCGTCCTCTTTGACCGTGTCGGCACCAGCCCGACGCCGCAGGCCGTCGTGCTGTCGGGCGGCGATGCGCAAGAAATCGTCCGCGTTTCGGCGACCGGGGAGGTCAGCCGTGGCCAGTAACCAACGTGGGTTCACCTTGCTGGAGATGCTCGTTGCGCTCAGCATCATCAGCATCGCGGCGCTGACGCTGGTGCGGCTCGATGCCTATGCGGTGCGCACGGCGGGCGACCTCGACGAAAGTACGATGGCTGGCATCGTCGCGCAAAATCGCGCCGTTGAACTCTGGACCGACCCGTCTCCGCCTACCATCGGCAACGGCGCGAGCAGCGTCGCCAATGCCGGCCGCAACTGGCGCATCGAGCAACGCGTCGCCAAGACCGCCGACGACAGCCTGCTGCGGATCGACCTGATCGTCCGTCCGGAGAGCGGCAGCGGGCAGGCGACCCTCACGATCATCAGGCCCTCGCGATGAGGGACGAGCGCGGCTTCACTCTCGTCGAAATGCTCGTCGCGTTGTCGATCTTTGCTGTCATTGCCGCGATGGGCGTCACGCTGCTGCGCAGCAGCGTCGATACGCAGGACGCGGTGCAGGTGCGGCTGAAGGGCATGAGCGGCGTGAACCGGGTGCGCGCGGTGATGGCGAACGACCTCGCGCAGGCGGTGCAACGCCCGACGCGCGGGCAGGCCGGCGAACCCGTTCCTGCATTCATCGGCTCCTCGACCGGCTTTGCGTTCGTTCACGCCGGCGCGGCGTCGCTCGACGGCAGCCCGCGCCCCGGCGTCGAGCGTGTGGGCTACGCGCTCACGGCAGGCGAATGGCGCCGCGCGACGCAGCCGATGCTCGACGGCAAGGCGCTGGGACAGGGCGACCGGCTGATCGGCGACGTGACCGGCGCCGCAGTGCGTTATCGCGACGCGCAGGGAAACTGGGCACAAAGTTGGACAAGCGATCCCGGCGACCGGCTGCCGCGCGCGGTCGAGGTGCGATTGACGCGCAGCGGCCGCGCACCGTTGACGATGCTGTTTCTGACCGGACCGACCCTGCCTCCGCCGGTCGCGGGAGTGACACCGCCATGAAGCGCGAGGGCAGAGAAGAGAGCGGAGCGGCGCTGCTCACCGTGTTGCTGCTCGTCGCGGTGATGGCGGTGATCGCGGCGACCGCGCTCGACCGGTTGATGCTCGCGACGCGGATCGCGGGCAGCGCGGCGACGGTCGATCAGGGCCGCGCCTATACGTTCGCTGCCGAGCAGATCGCGCTTCGCCGCGTTTCCAGTCTCGTCTCGCGCGACAAGGCGCGGCTGACGCTCGATGGCGGCTGGCTTGGTCGCGATTTCACCCTGCCGCTGCCGGGCGGGCAGGGGCGGGCACGGCTGACCGACGCAAATAATTGTTTCAATCTCAACAGTCTGGTTGCCGAAGTAACTCCCGGCACGTTCAGCCCAAGATCGGGCGCGACGGGCCAGTTTGCTGCGCTGATGAAGCTGATCGGGATCAACGACGGGCAGGCGCAGCAGATTGCCGGTGCGACCGCTGACTGGATCGACAGCGACAGCAACGACGGGCCGCTGGGCGCCGAGGATAATGTCTATCGCGGCATGCAGGCGAGCTACCTCGCGGCGAATCGCAAGATGGCGGACATCAGCGAACTGCGCGCGGTGCGCGGCGTGACGCCAAAGATTTACGCGCAGCTGAAGCCCTGGATCTGCGTGCTTCCGGTCGCCGTGCCGGTACGGCTCAATATCAACACGCTGACGCCCGAACAGGCGCCGCTGATCGCGATGCTGATGCCGGGGAAAATCACGATTGCCGACGCGCGGGCAGCGCTAGCCGCGCGGCCTGCGGGCGGCTATGGCAGCAGCGTGCGATTCTGGGAGGGGCGAGCGTTCGAGGGGCTCGACCCGCCGCAGGATATTGCCGAACAGGCCGGGGTGAACAGCCGCTGGCTTGCGCTGACGACGAATGTAACGATGGGGGACGGGGTTTTGACGGCAAGATCGCTCATCGATGCGAACGGCGGTGCGGCCAGCGCTGGTCAGGCCGCGCCCACGATCGTCCGCCGCGATTGGGGCGATAGCGACTGACATGGCTCGCACCCTTGTTCTCTGGTTGCCACCGCTGGCAGCGCTTTCGCGGGAGGATGCGATCCGCCCAGCCTGGCTGCGCGTCGACGATGGCGTAATCGTCGATTCCGGACAGGACGACGGGTGGGTCGATGCCTGGGAAAAGCCGCACGATGATGAAGGCGATGACCGGATGATCGCGCTGGCGCCCGCGGCCGATGTTCCGCTGCGCTGGCACCATTATCCCGACGCTGCGCCGGCGCAAGCGGCGGCCGCGGCACGGATCGATGCACTCCGGGACGCCCTCGGCGAGGCTGCTGCCCTGCACATTGTTGCGGGACAGCCGGCGGAAACGGGACAGGCGGTTCCCGTGGCGGTGACGACGCATAGCGCCATGACGGCGTGGGCCGACTGGCTGAGTGCTCGCGGCCTGTCCGCAGCTTCGATCATCCCGTCCGCCGCGACGGTACCGCCGCCCGAACCCGACATGCTCTGGACCGCCGACGTTGGCGGCGAAGCGATTGTGCGCACCGCAGACCGCGCGTTCCTGTCCGACCCGGAACTCGACCCCCTGATCGCGGGCGATCGTAATATCGCACCACTCGATGCCGAACAGATGCGCGATGCGCTGCTGCTGTCACTCGCTGCGCCGCCGCTCGATCTGCTTAGCGGCGCATGGAAACCGAAGCGCGGATGGTCGATCGATCCGGCGCTGGTGCGGCTTGCGAAGCGTCTGGTGATCGCGCTCGTCGTCGTCAGCCTGCTGATCCCGATCGTCTACGCCATCCGGTTGACGTCCGATACAAGCCGCGCCGACGCAGCGGCTGTTGCAATAGCAAAGAAGAGCGGCATCGCGGCCGTGGATGCCGAAGCGGCCGAAGCCGAACTCGATCGCCGTCTGGCGGCGGCAGGCGGCGGCCCGCTCGCTTTCTCGGTCCCGGCGTCGGCGCTGTACGATGCAATGCGCGACGCGCCCGGCGTGTCGCTGAAGACGCTGACACATCGCACCGACGGTACGCTGACGACGACGCTTGCCGGGCCGCGGGTCGATGACATCAACAAGGTGCTGCTCGCGCTGCAGGCGCGCGGCTATCGCATCACGGCGCAGCCGATGGCAGGCATTGACGGCCAGCAAATGGCCAATGTGACGATCCGGGCGGTGCCATGATGGACGCGGTAAAAAGTTGGTGGGATGGCCTGTCGACGCGGGAGCGCTGGCTTGTCGGCGTTGCGGGAGTGCTTGCGGTCGCGGTGCTCGGCTGGTCGCTCGGACGGCCTGCGGTGGCGACCTTTCTCGATCTTGAGAACCGGCATCGCGCCGCGATCGAGCGCGAGGGCCGCGTCGCCGCCAAGGTCCAATTGTTTGCCCAGCGCCCGGCCAAATCGGTTGCCGCGCCGGTCGACGCGGTTGCGATCGACCAGTTTCTTGCGCAGTCGGCGGGCGAGATCGGGCTGACGCTCGACCGCAACGAAGCGCGTGGCGACCGGCAGGCAACGATCGCGGTCGCGACGGCGAAAGCGCCGGTGCTGACCGACTGGATTGCCGGGCTCGAAGCGCAGGGTTTCGTCGTCGACCAGCTGACGATTACGCCGGCCGCCGACGGCACGGTCGGCATGACGGCCGAGCTTCGGAAGGGCAGTCAATGAACGCGCGTCAACGCTGGATCGTCGCGGCGGCGCTGCTTGCGCTATTGTTGATCATCGCGACCTTTCCGATGCGCCTCGCGCTCTCGCTGTCAGGCGCGGAGGACGCTGGCGTATCGGCGCGCGAAATTGGCGGGTCGGTCTGGTCGGGAACGCTCGTCGACGCGCGCCTCGGCGCGCTGCCGCTCGGCACCGTGCGCGCCAGCCTTTCGCCGCTCGCGCTGCTCGGCGGGACTACCGAGTTGAGCTTCGAACGCGCCGATCAGCGTCTTGGTGCGCTGGCGGGGCGGCTTTACGGCAGCAATCCGCGCGGCATGTCCGACGTCAACGGCTCGACTTCGCTCGCGGGCGGGCTCGGCCTCATCCCCGCCGACACCATCCGTTTCGAGGGTGCGACGGTACGCTTCGACGAAAGCGGAAAGTGCGTCGAGGCCCGCGGGCGCATCCAGCTGTCGGTTGCGGCGCCGATCGCGGGACTCGATCTGTCGCAAGGGCTTTCGGGACCGCTGAGCTGTGTCAACGAGCGCGCGCAGGCGGCGCTTGCCAGCCAGTCGGGGATGGAGAAGCTGACGCTGTCGTTCGACGGTGCGGGCGCCTATCGCGCGCAGTTCGCGATCAACGTCGATCGCGACCCGACGATGGCGGCCGCGCTCGCGGTCCTCGGATTCAAGCCGGGATCGAGCGGGTTCGTGCTGGCGACCTCCGGCCGTTTCTGACGTGCCTGTCCTCGACGCCTTGCCAGTCGGCACGGGCGTATTTCTCGCGGCAGTAATCGGCCTCGTTCTCGGCAGCTTCATCGCGACGTTGGCGCTGCGATGGCCTGCGGGGCGATCGGTGGTGGGCCGGTCGCAATGCGACGGCTGCGGGCGATCGCTCAGGCCTTGGGAACTGGTGCCATTGCTTTCGGCCCTGTCGGCGCGCGGGAGATGCCGGTCGTGCAGCGCACGGATCGATCCTTTTCATTCGTGGGTCGAACTTGGCGCGGCGCTGATCGGCACCGCCGCACTGGCGATCATGCCCGGCACCGCGGGCTGGCTCTGGGCGCTCTTCGGCTGGCTATTGCTGCCGCTTGCCCTGCTGGATGCGCGACATTTCTGGTTGCCTGACAGGCTCAACGCGATCCTCGCGATCACTGGCCTGTTGCTGGCGGGCCCGATGCTCGCGACATCGCTTCTCGATCGCTGGATTGGCGCTCTCGCCGGCGGCTTGATCCTTGCTGCGGTCGCCTGGGCTTACCGCCGCCTGCGCGGCAGTGAGGGGATGGGCGGCGGCGACCCGAAACTCGTCGCGGCGACCGGGGCCTGGCTCGGATGGCAAGCGCTGCCGCTGATGCTCCTCCTCGCAAGCCTGGGCGGAATTGCCTGGGCGCTTGTCGCACAAAGAAAAGGGGACCGGCCGCTTGCCCAGCGACGGGTCCCCTTCGGTTTGTTTGTCTGCGCCTCGGCTTGGGCCGCGGTTCCGATTTGGCCCCGCTTGGCTGGCTAAACCCGCCAAGCTCTGACGTCAGTCAGAAAAAGGCGTTCAGTTCCCGATAACGACCGTCACCGCGCGGCGATTCTGTGCCCAGGCTTCCTCGGTAGAGCCGAGCGCCGCAGGGCGCTCCTTGCCATAGCTGATGACCTGGATCCGGTTCGAATCGACGCCCAGCGAAGCGAGATAGTTCTTCGCCGCATTGGCGCGGCGTTCGCCGAGCGCGATGTTGTAATCGCGCGTGCCGCGTTCATCGGCATGACCTTCCAGCGTGACGCGCACGGCGGGGTAGCGCGCCAGCCATTGCGCCTGGCTCTGCAGCGTCGTCTGGTCCTGCGCGTCGACATTATACTGGTCGAGATCGAAGAAGATGCGATCCGAAGAGACGGTCGCGACGAAGTCCTCCTGCGACCCGGGAACGACGCCCGCACCCGTCCCGGCTCCGGTGTCGGTCGTGCCGGTGCCGTCGGGCGCCGGCGGAAGCGTGTCAGGAGCCTTTTTCGCACAGGCGCCAACAGTCAGCATGGTGATCGCCGCGATCATCGCGGTTGTTTTGCGTATCGTCATGGTTTCTGTCCTCTTGTTGTTGCGTCTTCATCGTGTCGGGGCGGGATGAACCCTGTTTGAACGCAACTGTTGAACCCCGCGGTTTTCCTTTGGTTCCGAGTCTCGTCAGGGCAGGATCGGGCCCCAGCTCGGGTCCGATCCGTCCTGCGGCGTGGGCAGGCGGCGCAGGTTCACGCCGGTCAAGTCGACCTGCCACAGCTGCGATTTGCCTTCCTTGCCCGGCGAGGTGCGGAAGAACTGGATGACGCGGCCGTTCGGCGACCAGGTCGGCGCTTCGTCCTGCCAGCTGTTCGTCAGCAGGCGCGCGCCGCCGCCCGATGGCGTCATGACGCCGATCCGGAATTCGCCGCCGCCCATCTTGGTGAAGGCGATCAGGTCGCCGCGCGGCGACCATTCGGGGGTGGCATAGCGTCCGCCGCCAAAGCTGATCCGCTGCTGGTTCGATCCGTCGATGTTCATCGTATAGATTTGCTGCCCCCCCGATCGGTCGCTTTCGAACACGATCTTCTTGCCGTCGGGTGAGAAGCTGCCGCCGACGTCGATGCCAGGCGTGCTCGTCAGCCGCACCGCCGTGCCGCCATCGGCCGAGATGCGATAGATGTCGGTGTTGCCGCCAATCGCCATCGAATAGAGAATCTGGCGCCCGTCGGGCGACCAGCGCGGCGCGAAGGTCGCGTTGGCGCTTTCGGTCACCAGCTTCTGGCTGCCATTGGTGACGTCATAGATGAACACGCGGACGCGGTTGTTCAGATAGCTGACATAGACGATCTTTTTATAGTCGGGTGAGAAACGCGGGCTGATCGCCAGCGCCTGACCATTGGTGATGAAGCGGTGGTTGCCGCCATCGCTGTCCATGATCGCGAGTCGCTTGATGCGGTTCCCCTTCGGGCCGCTCTCGGCGATATAGGCGACCCGGCTGTCAAAGAAGGGCGATTCACCCGACAGGCGCGCATAGATCGCGTCGGCGCATTTATGCGCAGCGCGGCGCCAGTCGCCGGGCTGAATTTCGAAACCCTGCCGCACCAGCTCGCTGCCAAGATCGGTGTCGTACAGGTAACAGCCGACGACCAGCCCGCCGGTCCCGCTGGCCTGGACGAAGCCGTGCACGACATTCTCCGCATTCTTTGCCTGCCAGTCAGGGAAACGCGGCGCGCGCACCTCTGCCATGCTGATCGCGCGGACGCTGCCGGGGCCGAGCGGCGCGTAGAGCCCGCTGCGCTCAAGGTCCGCGGCGATCACTTCGGCGATCTGGCGGCCGAGCGCATCGGTGCGCAGGCCAGCGACATTGGTGACGGCAGGCGTCGCGAACGCGGGCACGGCGATGACGGTGCGGTCTTGCGACAACGTGCCTTCGATCGTCTCGCGCGGTTCGGTTGGCGCCGGCACGACGGGCGGCGAGGTCTGCGCGAACGCCGGGACGGCGGTCAGTGCAAGCGCGAGCGAAAGGGCGATGGGGCGCAGGGTCATCTGTCTACCTTTTGATGAAATCGAGCGTGTAATTCTGCCAGAAGCTGAAATTCTCTTCGGGCAGATCGAAGGGCGCGGCGAGTTCGATGGCGCGTTTCGCACATTCCTGGTGCCGCTGGACCTGGAAGCGGTTGCTGTCATTCTCGCCGCTCGTGGCCACGCTGGTGAAGCCGGCAAGCGCACCCGACTGGGTCAGGCGGAATTTGACGACGGTCTTGAGCTGGTCGACATCGACGCCAGTGACGCGACAACCATTCCAGCGTGGCCCAACCTTTGCCTTGATGCTGACGTCGATCGATCGTTTGACCTCTGCGGCTGTCGCTGCCGCTGGCACACCCTTTCCGGGTGCTGCCTTTGGCGGCGTTTTGGCGAGGCCGTCGACGATCCCGTCGAGGCGGCCGGTCGGGCCGGTGGTTGTTTTCCTCGGCGTGGCTTTGGGCGTAGCCTTCGGTGTCGCCTTCGCCGCTGCTGGCGGCGTTTTCTTGGGTGTCACCACGGGACGCGCGACCTGTTTGGGCGAAGGCGCTGGCGTTGGCCGAACCACCGGTTCGGGCAGCGGCGGCGCGGGCACCTGCTGCGCGACAGCGATATCTTCGGAATACTCTTCGCCCAGCCGCGCCGCGGGCGGCGTCTCGCTGATCACGGGGGCACTCGATTGCGCCGCCGTCTCTGCGACCAGATCGACCTCCATCGGCGGATTGTCGAAACGCCGGTCGCCGGCGGTCCATTGTACCGAGAGCAGGCCGATCACGAGAATATGCAGCAGCACCGCTATGGCGATGCCGATGTTCTGCTTCCCCCCTGGTGCCGTTGTTGCAACCATCCGCCGACCCTATTGGCCGGTATCTGAACCGTCGGTGACCGCGGCTTCGGCAGGCGCTTCCCCTTCGGCTCCGGTGGTGACGAGCGCGATACGCGTCAGGCCGGCACGGTTGAGTTCGCCCATGATCCGCATCACGCGCCCATAATCGAGGCCCTTGTCGGCGCGCAGCATGATCTGGCGCGGCTTGTCCTTGCCCTCGTTCTCGCGCGCGATCGCATCGAGGCGGGCGGGAAGCTCGGCCTCGGGGACGACCTGATCGCCAAGGTAGAGGGTGTCGTCGGCGCTGATCGACAGTTGCACCGGCTCCTGCTCCTCGGTCTCCACCGGCTTCGCACGGCTTTCGGGCAGGTCGATCGGCACTGCCGATGCGAGCAGCGGCGCGGTGATCATGAAGATGATCAGCAATACCAGCATGACGTCGACGAGCGGGGTGACGTTGATGTCGGCCATCGGCGCGCGACGTCCGCCGCGCCCGCGCCTTCGGCCTGCACCGCCAGAGGGGCCGGACATCGCCATCAGGCGTCGACCTCGAGTTCGCGGCTGAACGTCGCGTGCAGCCCGTCGGCGAAGCGACCGAGCCGTGATTCGAGGCGGTTGAGGCGCTGCGAAAAGGCGTTGTAGGCGATGACCGCCGGGATGGCGGCGAACAGGCCGATCGCGGTCGCGAACAGCGCTTCCGCGATGCCCGGCGCGACGACCGCGAGGCTGCTGTTATTTTCCGCCGCGATCGCGGTGAAGCTGCGCATGATACCCCAGACGGTGCCGAAGAGGCCGACGAAGGGCGCGACTGCGCCGATTGTCGCGAGGGTACCTATCTTGTCGGCGAGCCGGTCGACTTCGCCCTCGACCGCGGCGTTCATCGCGATGCCCAGGCGTTCGCGGGTGCCGTCGCGGTCGACCGTCTTGCCTTTGGTCGACCGGCGCCACTCGCCGATCCCCGCCGCGAGCACTTTCGCGCTCGGCAGTTCCTCGCCACTGTTCTTGTCATAGAATTTGTCGATATTTTCCGCGCGCCAGAAATCGCGCTCGAACTGATCCGACGCGCGCATCATCATGCCGACGCTGCGACCGTGCGTGATGATCACCGTCCAGACATAGATGGATGCAAGCAAAAGTCCGATCATTACCGCTTTCACGATGATATCGGCCTGCAGGAACAGCGCGACGGGGGACAGCGTTGCCGCATCGGCGGCCAGCTTGATATTGTCTAGCAAGGGATAGTCTCTCCATTCATGATGGCGGTAAAGCGATCGGCCCAGCCAGCTGGTTGACGCCGCGGTCGGCCTTCGGGCGACAGGAAGGCCGCTGTGACGCGCCCGTCCGTCAACGTGTCAGCGCCACGAAGGATGCGCTGCGCGATGATCACGCTCGCACCGCGGACCGCCTCGACACTGCTGACGACAAGGATGTCGTCGTCGAGCTTGGCGGGGCTACGATATTTGATGGTCAGATCGGTGACGGCCCACGCGCCTTCGCCGCTCTCCATCGCCGTGCGCTGGTCGATGCCGGCGAGGCGCAGCATGTCGGAGCGCGCGCGCTCCATATAGCGCAGGTAATTGGCGTGATAGACGATGCCCGACAGGTCGGTGTCCTCGAAATACACGCGCGCCCGATAATGGTGCGCAGCCCCGACGAAGGCGCCGGGGATGAAGGGTGGGGGAACATCGGCCATCCCCAAGACCGATAGCGACGCAACGACTCGTCGCAAACCCCTCATCAACGGTTTGTCGCAGCGACGAGACGATTGGTGGCAGAAAGGTGCGGATGGTCGCGAAGGTGCCGCGTAGCGCCAATCAGGTTTCGGGGTCGAACAGGCTGTCCTGCGACCCTGCGGGAGGTAATAGTCCCAAATGTTTCCAGGCACTTGCATTGAGCATTCGGCCGCGTGCGGTGCGCGCGATCAGCCCTATCTGGAGCAGATAAGGCTCGATGACGTCCTCGATGGTATCGCGCGGCTCCGACAGTCCCGCCGCGAGCGTCTCGACCCCGACCGGCCCGCCGCGATAAATGTCAGCGATCATAAGGAGATAGCGCCGGTCCATCGCGTCGAGACCAAGTGCGTCGACTTCGAGGCGGTTGAGCGCCGCATCGGCGGCTTTTGCGTCGACGACCTTATGCCCGGCGACGGTCGCGAAATCGCGCACGCGGCGAAGCAGGCGCCCCGCGATCCGCGGGGTGCCGCGCGAGCGCTTCGCGATCTCCAGCGCGCCGTCCGATGCGATCGGCAGCGACAGCAATCTGGCGGCGCGCGTGATCACCTGTTCGAGTTCGCCATGCGTGTAGAAATTGAGTCGTACCGGAATGCCGAACCGGTCGCGTAACGGCGTAGTGAGCAGTCCCTGCCGCGTCGTTGCACCGACGAGCGTGAATTTCGGCAGGTCGATCCGTACCGACCGCGCCGACGGCCCTTCGCCGATCATGATGTCGAGCGCGCGGTCCTCCATCGCTGGATAGAGGATTTCCTCGACTGCGGGCGACAGGCGGTGGATTTCATCGATGAAGAGGACGTCGCCATCCTCGAGATTGGTGAGCAGCGCCGCAAGGTCGCCGGCCTTGGCGATCACCGGACCCGACGTGGACCGAAAACCGACGCCGAGTTCGCGCGCAACAATCTGTGCCAGCGTCGTTTTGCCTAGCCCCGGCGGGCCATAGAACAGCACATGGTCGAGTGCATCCGACCGCGTCTTCGCGGCCTCGATAAAGATCCGCAGATTTTCGCGCGCCGCCGCTTGCCCGACGAATTCGGCAAGCGTCTTTGGCCGGAGCGCTGCGTCGGCGTCTTCGGGCGTTCGGATAGGGGTGGTGAGGCCGACGGGCTCAGTCATAACGCTCTATTGCCTGGCCGAGGATACAAACCCAAGGCTCCTGACGATCCTCATAGACTGAAAATTGCAGCTCGAAGTCATGGCCTGGTTCGAAATTGCCGATCGGTACGGCATAGCTGTCGAGTTCCGGGTGATTGAGGAACCAGAGCGTGGAGCCGCAGTTTTCGCAGAAGTAGAAGTCCGCGAGCGTACCGCTCCCTCCCGGATGTTGGTAGAGCTTCGCGTCGCCTTCGGTGCGAACCTGATCGGCGGGGAAGCGCGCCTGTGCCGCAAAGGCGCTGCCGCTCCGCGCCTTGCAATTGCGACAGTGGCAGACCGACACGCGGATCGGCTCGCCCGAGCAGGCGATGCGGAGCTGGCCGCAGCGGCAGGAGGCGTTGCGAACGCGTTCGGTCACTTCGCGGCCTTCTTCAGCGCGACGCGGACAAGCGCGTCGAGGCTTGCGCCCGCGCCCAGTTCCTCGTGCGCGGCTGCAACCGCGGCGCTCGCTTCGCCGGGCTTGAAGCCGAGACCTGTCAAGGCGGTGACGGCGTCGCCAAGCGGGCCTGGCGCAGCTGAGAGCATCGGCCCTCCTCCTGCAATGCCACCCAGAGCCCCCGCCTTGTCCTTCAGTTCATGCGTAATCCGTTGTGCCAGCTTCGGCCCCACACCGTTGGCCCGCGCGATCATCGCGCTGTCGGCGCTGGCGAGCGCGCGTTGCAGGTCGCCGATTTCGAGTGCCGACAGGATCGCGAGTGCGACCTTTGCGCCGACGCCCTGGACGCTGGTAAGCAGGCGGAACCAGTCGCGTTCCTCGGCCTTGGCGAAACCGAGCAGGCGCAGGAAATCCTCGCCTACCAGCATTTCGGTGTGGATGGTGACGTCGCCGCCGACGGGACCGAGCGCGTCGAGCGTGCGCGCCGATGCCTCGACCAGATAACCGACGCCGCCGACGTCGATCACCGCATGGCCCGCGCCGCTGCTGTCCAGCCGTCCGGAGAGTTTTGCGATCATTTGGCTGTGCTAGCGCGGGGAGAACGAAAAGGGAATCAATTTCCCCGGGTCGCCAAATCCATCCCACATTTCGTCATGCCGGGCTTGATCCGGCATCCATGTCCGCGTGCAGCCCGGATCAAGTCCGTGGTGACGACGAAGGGACAGATATTACTGCGACGAGGGTTGGAGCGGCCGGTGGTTCGCGTGGCAGATCGCGACCGCCAGCGCGTCGGCGGCATCCGGCCCGACGACCTTTGCCCCCGGGAGCAGCACGCGCAGCATGGCCTGCACCTGTTCCTTCGCCGCTGCGCCGGTACCGACGATCGCTTTCTTGACCAGTCGCGGCGCATATTCGCCGACCGGCAGGCCGGCGCGCGCGCAGCCGAGCAGGATGACGCCGCGGGCGTGTGCGAGCTTCAGCGTCGATTGGGGATTGTCGTTGACGAACACTTCCTCGACGGCGGCGCATATGGGCGCGTGATCGGCAATCACCGCGGCCAATACCGTATCGAGATGCGCTAGCCGATCGGGAAGGGACGCCTTGGCGTCGGTCTTCACCTGCCCGTTGGCGATGTGGCTGATCCGGCTTCCCTCGACGCGGATGATGCCCCAGCCGGTGCAGCTGAGCGAAGGGTCGAGGCCGAGAATGATCATCCAAAAATCCTTCCGGGAACGGGGAAGGGGACCGCGAAGCGGTGGAGGGGGCGGGCGCGCTGACGCGATCTCGCGAAAGGACGCCGCCCCCCTCGGTCAGCGCTTCGCGCTGCCACCTCCCCACGAATGGGGAGGATTTGGCTCAACCTAGCTTCTCCATCACCGCGTCGGGGATTTCGTAATTGCCCCATACGGTCTGGACGTCGTCGTCGTCGTCGAGCGTGTCGATCAGCTTGAACAGCGACTGCGCGGTCGATTCGTCGCCGACTTCGCTCTTGATCGTGGGTTTCCACGCCAACTTGACGCCTTCGGCTTCGCCGAGCTTGGCTTCGAGTGCTTTGGCGACTTCGTGCAGGCTGTCGACGCTGGTCCAGATGTCGTGGCCGTCCTCGGACGATTCGACGTCGTCGGCGCCTGCGTCGAGCGCGGCTTCGAACACGGTGTCGGCATCGCCGGCCTTGACGGGATAGTTGATCAGGCCGAGCCGGTCGAACCCGTGGCTGACGCTGCCGCTGGTGCCGAGGTTGCCGCCATTCTTGCTGAACGCGGTGCGGACATTGGTCGCGGTGCGGTTGCGGTTGTCGGTCAGCGCCTCGACGATCAGCGACACGCCGCCGGGGCCATAGCCTTCATAGCGGATTTCTTCGTAATTATCGCCTTCGCCGCCCGCGGCCTTGTCGATCGCGCGCTGGATATTGTCCTTTGGCATCGACTGCGCCTTGGCGGCGTTGACCGCGGCGCGCAGGCGCGCGTTGGCGTCGGGATCGGGCAGGCCCATCTTCGCAGCGACGGTGACTTCGCGCGCGAGCTTCGAGAAGAGCGCGCTGCGCTTTTTGTCCTGCGCACCCTTGCGGTGCATGATGTTCTTGAATTTACTATGGCCGGCCAAGCCACCCTCCATCGGTAATTTTGAAAGCTGGGCCGCCCCTAGCGCGGAGCGCGGCTTCAAACAACCACGCGCGGTATCGCAAATCAGACAACCACGGCGGTGCCCGACGCGCTGACCATCAGCATCGAACCATTCTGGCCGAGCACTTCATAATCCAGATCGACCCCGACGACCGCATTGCCGCCAAGCCGCGCGGCTTCGGCTTCCATTTCCTGGATCGCTTCCTTGCGGGCACGCGCGAGGACATCCTCATACTTGCCCGAGCGGCCGCCGACGATGTCGGTAATGCTGGCGAACAGATCGCGGAACAGATTGGCGCCGACGATCACTTCGCCGGTGACGATGCCCAGATATTCGCGGACCGGACGGCCTTCGATCGTATTGGTCGTGGTGCTGAACATGATGATATATCTCCCTCACGGCCGTTCGCCCCGAGCTTGTCGAAGCCCCGGCCCTGTTTGTCGATGCTTACAGAGAAGAACGGCGCTTCGACAAGCTCAGGGCGAACGGAGAGAAGGCCAACGGCTCAGTCGATGCCGAGCGCCGATTTGTAAACGTCGAGGATTGCTTCCATTTCCTTGCGGTCGTGGATCGGCAGTTTTCGCAGGCGGATGATCTGGCGCATGATCTTCGGATCATAGCCCTGCGATTTCGATTCGAGATAGACGTCGCGAATATCGTCGGCGATGCCCTTCTTTTCTTCTTCCAGACGCTCGATGCGCTCGATGAAAAGGCGCAGTTGTTCGTCGGATACGGTGGCTTCGCTCATTATACACTCCGCTAGGATTGGATTTTGGGTGGCGAGAATCGCCTCGGCGCCCACCTAGCGGGGTCAGGGATTCTTGGCCATGCTTTCTTCCATGCGCGCGAGCTGTTCGGGTGTCGCCGCGACTTGAAAGCGCGCTTTCCAATCGCCCGTCGGCATGCCGTGCACGATCGCGCGGCCGGTTTCCTTGTCCATGGCGCCCGCTTCGGCGATCCAGTCGCCTAGGCAATTGCGGCAGAATCCGGCGAGCCCCATCAGGTCGATGTTCGCGGCGTCGCTGCGATGCTGGAGCAGGCGGGCGAGGCGGCGGAAGGCCGCGGCAGCGACCGCATCGTCGAGCGTATCGAGCGTATCGAGCGCATCGTTCGGAGTGGTCGTATCGTCGCTGCAGGACATGGCGGATTTCCTTCTGACAGGCCGATGAATAGCTATACGCGGCTTGCTTTGGCGGGGCCAACGCGCCTAGGCAAGCGATCAGTATTTCCCCAGTTATTCGGAGCATTTGTGGCCCAGAGTTTCACTCCCCGCCAGCGCAAGGTTCGCATTCTCGCGACGCTTGGCCCCGCGAGCGCAAATCCCGAGATGATCGCGGCGCTCCATGTCGCCGGCGCCGATGCCTTTCGCGTCAATATGAGCCACGGCGACCACGCGGGTCATGCCAAGGTGATCGCGGCGATCCGCGCGCTCGAAAAGGAAACCGGCCGCCCGACGACGATCCTCGTCGATCTGCAGGGACCGAAGCTGCGCGTCGGCACGTTCAAGGACGGCCCCGCCGAGCTGGTAAAGGGCAAATCCTTCGTTCTGGACGCCGACAAGGCGCCGGGCGACGCGACGCGCGTCCATTTGCCGCACCCCGAATTGTTCGCGGCGCTGGAGCCCGACACACGGCTGCTGATCGACGACGGCAAGCTGGTGCTGCGCGTGAAGAGCGTGACGAAGGATCGGATCGAGACGATCGTCGAAGTCGGCGGCAAGATTTCGGATCGCAAGGGCGTCAATGTGCCCGACGTCGTCGTGCCGCTCGCCGCGCTGACCGAAAAGGACCGCAAAGACCTGGCCTTTGCGCTCGAGCAGCATGTCGACTGGATCGCGCTCTCGTTTGTCCAGCGCCCCGAAGACGTCGCCGAGGCGCGGCGGCTGATCGGCGGCAAGGCGGCGCTGCTCGTCAAATTCGAAAAGCCGTCAGGGGTTCAGCGGATCGAGGAGATTCTGGAGATCGCCGATGCTGCGATGGTCGCGCGCGGAGACCTGGGCGTCGAGCTGCCGCCCGAGGCCGTCCCGCCGCTGCAAAAGCGTATCGTCGCGACCGCGCGGCGTATGGGCAAGCCGGTGGTTGTCGCGACGCAGATGCTCGAATCGATGATCGTCTCGCCATCGCCGACGCGTGCCGAAGTCTCCGACGTCGCGACCGCGATCTATGACGGGGCGGACGCGATCATGCTGTCGGCGGAAACCGCTGCCGGGTCGTGGCCAGTGGAAGCCGTCACGATGATGGATTCGATCGCGCGGTCGGTCGAAGGCGATCCCGATTATTTCCGCCGGCTGCATTTCACCGAAACGACGCCCGATTCGACGACGGCCGACGCGCTTGCCGAGGCGGCGGGCGACATCACGCGGACGGTCGGCGCCGACGCGATCATCTGTTTCACCTTTTCCGGATCGACCGCACGCCGCGTCGCGCGCGAACGCGCAGACGCGCCGCTGCTGGTCCTGACCCCGAAACGCGACGCCGCGCGGCGCATGGGCCTGTTGTGGGGCGCGCATGCCGTCCCGACGAAGGACATCGGCAGCTTCGAGGAAATGATCGCCAAGGGGAAGCGCATGGCGCTGCGCCACGGGATCGGCACCGCCGGGTCGAAGCTGGTGATGATGGCGGGGGTTCCGTTTGGCACGCCCGGGTCGACGAATGTGATCCATGTCGCGACGCTGACCGGCGACGAGCTGCGCGGATATAGCTGATCCGATTCAAATCGGCACAACAGTTACCAGGCGATTCAGAAAATTTCGCACCTGATTCAGTTCGGGACGGACAAAAATGGTAAATGGTCTTTGCACCATTGACGCGGCACGGCATAACCGCTGCATGTAGCGCATCGGACCCGCATCGGGGGGCTCCGCTTCGCACTACCGGAGGTCTGTCTCGCGTGTCCGCACCTTTCCGTTTTCCGCGCTTTTTCGTCACGAGCCCCGCGCCGTGCCCCTATCTTGAGGGCAAGACCGAGCGCAAGGTGTTCACCGAGCTGAGCGGCAACAGTGCCACCGAGCTCAACGATGCGCTCGGCCGAATCGGGTTCCGCCGCAGCCAGTCGGTCGCTTATCGCCCGAGCTGCGCCGATTGTTCGGCATGCGTGTCGGTGCGCGTCTGCGCCACCGAGTTCGCGGCCAGCAATTCGCAGAAGCGGACGATCCGCCGCAACCGCGATCTTGTCGCGACCGCGTGCGAGCCGTGGGCGACCGAAGAACAATATGCGCTGCTCCGCTCGTATCTGGGTTCGCGCCACCCCAATGGCGGCATGGCCGATATGGACGAGCAGGATTTCGCCGACATGGTCGAGCAGAGCCCGGTCGACAGCTATATGATCGAATATCGCGAGCCGACTAGCGACGACAGCCGCGGCCGCCTGGTCGGTTGCTGCCTGACGGACCGGCAGGGCGACGGCCTGTCGATGATCTATAGCTTCTTCGATGCCGCGCATCCGCTGCGCGAAGGGCTTGGCACTTACATCATTGCCGACCATGTGCTGCGCGCGGCGACCGCCGGGCTGCCTTACGTCTATCTTGGCTATTGGATCGAAGGGTCGGCGCGCATGGCCTATAAGGCGCGCTTCCGTCCGCTCGAAAAGCTCGGCCCCGACGGCTGGTCGCGCTTTGAGCCGGCCACGTCGGATCGTATTGCGGCGATGTTCGAACTCGCTTGATCCGCGCCAGTTGCGAACGTCTCGCAGCAGCCGGAATCTCCGCCTCGCCGGTTGACCTTTTCCCGCTTTCAAGGGCATAGCTCTTCGTCCAGGACATAAGTCCGGGTCGCATCCATATTGTAGTCGCCTAGGGGTAGGCGATCGGGGGGAATAGGATGCCCGTTCGCGCGTTCGTCAGCATCAAGACCAGGGATGGGCGCGCTCGCCGCGAGAGCGCCTGCGCATGAGCGAGCCGGTCAAGGTTGCGATTATCGGTTCGGGCCCCGCGGGGCTCAGCGCGGCCTCGCGCGCGGGGCAGCTCGGGCTCAGCCATGTCCTTCTCGAAAAGACGGACCATCTCTCCGACACCATCTTCAAATATCAGAAGGGCAAGCGCGTCCTTGCGACGCCCGAGCGGCTCGACTTGCGGTCGGATTGCCGCTTCGCCGAAGGCGCGCGCGAATATATCCTCGGCAACTGGGACGAGGATGCCGCGAACAACAAGGTCCATGTCGTCCGGCACGCCGAGGTCGCCGAAGTCACCGGGCAGAAAGGCGCCTTCGCGATCAAGACGGCGAAGGGCGATGTCTATCACGCCGAAAATATCGTCCTGGCGATCGGGACGCAGGGCAATCCGAACCGCATGCGCTGCGGCGGCGCCGACCTGCCGCACATCATCTATCAGGTCGATGACCCCGAAGATTTCAAGGACAAGCATATCACCGTCGTCGGGTCGGGCGACGCGGGGATCGAGAATGCGCTCGGCGTTGCCGAAGAAGCGCTCGAAAACACCGTCACGATCCTCAATCGGTCAAAGGATTTCGCTCGCGCCAAGGCCAAGAATGTCTCCGACATGATGGAGGCCGGCGAGAACGGCTTCATGAGCATCAGGACGGAGACGCAGCCCAAGCTGGTCGAACCCGGCTGGTTGACGCTGGAAACCCCGACGGGAGACGACCGGATCCAGTGCGACGTCATCGTCGCGCGTCTGGGGTCGGTCGCGCCGCGCGGTTTCGTCGAATCGATGGGGATCGAATTCACCGGTCCCGACCGCGAGGCGTTTCCGAAGCTGTCGCCCACGTTTGAATCGACCGTCCCCGGGATCTTCGTGATCGGCGCGCTCGCGGGCTATCCGCTGATCAAGCATTGCATGAACCAGGGCTATGACGTCGTCGAGTTCATCAATGGCAACACCAGCCTGACCCCCGCCGACGAAAAGGATCTGGCCGCGATCTTTGCGAGCGTGCCGCAGAAGAAAACGGTGTCCGAATGGCTGGAATATGTGCGGACGCGCGTGCGGATCTTTGCCGATGTGTCGCCGCTGCAGATGCGCGAGTTCATGCTCGATTCGAAGGTCGCCTTTTACCGCAAGGGTGAGGTGGTGTTCGAGGCCAACGAGCCCGGATCGTCGCTGTTCGCGATCGCCGACGGCCATGCGGTGGTCGAGATTGGCGACGGAATGACCGTGCCGATCGAACAGGGGTCGATCTTTGGCGAAGTCGGCCTGATCTCCGGCCGCAAGCGCGGCGCGAAGATCAGCGCGGGCGAAGACAGCATCTTTGTCGAAGTGTCGCGGACCGCGGCGCTCAAGTTGATGGCCGCAGTGCCGGGCGCGAAGCGCGTGATCAACCGCATCTCGCTCGAACGCCAGCTGCTTCAGATATTCAGGGGCGGGCTGACGGTCGAGGATCTGGAGCCGATCGTGGAAGACCCTGCGATCGAGCGCGTTCCCGCGGGCAAGGTCGTCCTGGCCGAGGGCGACGAAGGCGACGACGTGTACGTGGTCCGCTCCGGCTCGATGGTCGTCGAGAAGGATATCGGCGGTAAACCGATCTTCCTCCGCTATCTGCCTGCGGGCAGCTATTTCGGCGAAATGGCGGTCCTGAGTGGCGCTCCACGCAACGCGACGGTGAAAGCGGCGGTCGCAAGCGAAGTGATCCGGCTGAAAGGCCAGCAGTTCAAGGAAATGCTCGCCAGACGCCCGCGGGTGCGCGAGGCCACCGAGGCTGCGGTTGCCGAGCGCGCCGCGATGAACAACTTCATCGAATCGCGCAAGGCGAGCTATTCGAGCGCGGTCGACATGTATTCGGACACCGCCAGCTTCATCATGAAGGAGGGGCTGGGCGAAGCGACCGATGCGCTGCTGATCGACGAAAATCTGTGCGTCGGCTGTGACAATTGCGAGAAAGCCTGCGCCGACAGCCATGAGGGTCTGTCGCGGCTCGATCGCGAAGCGGGCAAGACCTTTGCGCATCTGCACGTGCCGACCAGCTGCCGCCACTGCGAGCATCCGCACTGCATGGCCGACTGCCCGCCGAACGTGATCCACCGCGGCCCCGACGGCGAAGTGTTCATGGAGCCGGGCTGCATCGGCTGCGGCAACTGCATGCGCAATTGTCCCTATGGCGTGATCCGCATGGAAGCCGCGCCGCCCGAAAAGCCGAGCCTGCTACGCTGGTTGCTGACCGGCTTCGGCCCGGGGCCGGGCGAACCGTCGCCCAAATGGACCAAGAAGCAATTGGGCGAGGAAAAGCCCAAGAAGATCGCGGTCAAATGCGATATGTGCAAAGGCATTGCGGGCGGCCCCGCCTGCGTTCGCGCCTGTCCGACCGGCGCCGCGATCCGCGTCTCGCCCGAAGAATTCCTCTCGATCGCCAGGCTTGAAGAGGACGCCGGTTGATGGCGAGCCTGTTCAAGCGCCGTCGCAGCAAGGCGACCCAGACCGAGCGCGTGCGCGAAAGACGGCACGAAGGCTTTCTGCGCTATGCCAATTTCCGCTGGGCCAAGATCTCGGGCGGGCTCTGCCTGCTGATCGTCGTCAGCTATGCGATGATCGACGTCACGCCGCGGCCGAGTGGCGGCAGCTGGTACGGCTATACGCTCGGCACGATCGGCGCGGGTCTGATCCTGTGGCTGACGGCGCTCGGCTATCGCAAGCGCAAGATGACGAACGATTATTGGTCGCTCAAGGCGTGGACGTCGGCGCATGTCTATCTCGGCCTCAGCCTGATCGTCATCGGCACCTGGCACACCGGCTTCCAGCTCGGCTGGAACGTCCATACGCTGGCTTGGGTGCTGATGATGCTCGTGATCCTGTCGGGTCTCTATGGCGTGATCGTCTATGCGACCTTGCCGGCGGCGCTGTCGAACAACCGTGACGAAATGACGCAGATGCAGATGCTCGAGGCGATCCGTGCCTTTGACCGTCAGCTCCATTCAGCCGCGCAGCCGCTGACGCCCGAGGATACCGCGCCCGTTTTGGGCGCGCTCGACGAAGATCCCTTTGCGGGCGGCGTCATCGCACGCCTGTCGGGGCGGTATCGCAACTGCGCGACGTCCGCTGCGCTCGTCACGCTCTCGACGTCGCGGAGCAGCGATGCCGCGCCGCGCGAAAAGGTGATCGGGCTGCTCAAGCAAAAGGAGGCCGCGCTTGCGCGGCTGCGCCAGCATCTCAAGATCCGCGCGCTGCTCGAAGTCTGGCTTTACGTGCATGTGCCGCTGACCTTTGCGCTGATTGCGGCGCTGTCGGCGCACATCATCAGCGTCTTCTTTTACTGGTAAGGCGAGGAGGGGGACCATGAGCTTCATCCTGCGCCGTATCTCGACGACAAAGACGGGCAAGCAGATCATCCGCGACCAGGCGCTGCCGGGCGACACGATCACGCTCGGCCGCGAAGGCAGCAACATCATCCATGTCGCCGATCTGGCGGTGAACCCGCATCATGCGACGATCACCAGCGCCGACGGGCGCCATGTGCGCGTGCAGGCGAGCGAAGGGCTGGGGTTCGATTTCAACGGCCGGACGGTCGATGCGGCCGAAGTCGACAGTGCTGCCGGCGCCGAGCTCCGCTTTGGCGGCCACCGCCTGACGATCGCGCGCGAGGGCGACAATGTCATCCTGCTCGTCGAACGCATCGACGAATTGTCGCAGTCGTCGAAGGATGTGGACGAAGCAAAGGCCTTTTCGCTCGCGGGCGTGATGCCCGGCAAGCGCATCGGCGCATGGACGTTCGGCATCCTGATGCTGCTCGCTTTCCTGATCGGCCCGATCTGGGCGTGGAGCAGCTTCAAGTCGGTCGACGAGCGGCCCGAAGGCTATCATGCCGACACGGCATGGATGTCGGGCCCGCTGTCGAGCGCGCACGCAAGCCTGAAGAACGACTGCCAGTCGTGCCACGTCGAGCCTTTCGTTGCGGTGACCGACAAGGCATGCGTCGGTTGCCACACGGGCGAGCATAAGGCGATGAGCATGGCGCACGCCAATGCGCCGACCGCGATGCTGCTTGCAGCGCGGCATCCGCCGGGTGTCGGCGAGCGCATCCTCGCGGGGTTCGCCAAGACCTTCAACAAGCCGCAAGGCCGCTGCGTCGCCTGTCATACCGAGCATGAAGGCGCGGGGCCCATGCTGGCGACGCCGCAGAAATTCTGCGCCGACTGCCATGACGGCATGTCGGCGCGGCTGCTGAAGGCCGGGTTCAAGCCGACCGTCGCCGATGCCGCCGATTTTGGCACCAGCCATCCCGAATTCCGTCCGCTCGTTCGCGCAGCGCCGGGCGCGAAACCGATCCGCGCGATGCCGGGCAAAGGCGCGCTGACCGATTTCGACGGGCTCAAATTTCCGCACGACCTGCATCTGCAGGCGACCGGCGGGGTCGCCCGGATGGCGGCGAGCTTCCGCGGGCGCTATGATTTCGGCACCAAGCTGGACTGCGAGAATTGCCACCGCCCCGACGCCGACGGCGTGCGGATCAAGCCCGTGCAGATGGAGCGCGATTGCGCGATGTGCCATAGCCTGGCCTTTGAGACCGTCGGCGGCGTGACGCGTACCTTGCGCCACGGCGAGCCCGATCAGGTGGTTGCCGACCTGCTCGCCTATTACCGATCGACGCCGCCTTCGCGCCCGCTCCAGCTCGGCGGAATGCAGCGGCGGCGCCCCGGCGCCTATGCCGAAGGCCAGGTCTACAACATCTATTTCCGCGAAGTCGCGGTGCGCCCGAGCCGCGCCGAGGATGCCGTGCGCGCCGTCTTCTCGAAGGGCGGTGCCTGCTATGATTGCCACACGATCTTTGCGCCGCAGGCGGGGAATGGCTGGCGCGTCCAGAAGGTCGACCAGACGCAGCGATTCCTGACCAAGGGCTGGTTCGACCATGACGCGCACAAGGAAACCGACTGCGCCGATTGCCACACGATGGCGACGGGATCGAAGGCGGCAACCGATCTGCTCGTTCCAGGTCTTCGCCAATGCCGCGACTGTCATGTCGGCGAGACCGGGGCGCGGGTGGTGAAGGTCGAAACCGCAACCGAATCGCCGTGCGCGATGTGCCACGAATATCATTCCGACGGCGGCAAGCCGTGGATGCCGGCGCGTCAGCGTAAGGTAAACAGCGCGGCAATCACAAATAAACCTCTTCGTACTATCTATGGTGTGAGCATGGTCACAGGTCCTTCGGGGCGGGGGCTTTATGATGTGACGTGGCGCACACCTCAATTGCACGGGGCAAGGCAGGGCGGTTAGCACTTTGGACCGGGGTCGACCGGCGGGAGCAGGGGACGGATATGCTGATCGCGCAGATCACCGATATCCATATTGGGTTCGATCCCGACAATCCGGCGGAATATAACCGCAAGCGGCTCGACGACGTCCTCGACGTGCTGATCGAGGGGCCGAACCGGCCCGACCTGCTGCTTGCGACCGGGGACATTACCGATCGTGGCGATCCCGACAGCTATCGTCGGCTGGCGACGGCATTCTCGCGCTGTCCCTTTCCAGTCTGGCCGAGCGTCGGCAACCACGACCTGCGCGACAATTTCCATGCGCAATTTCCAGGCTTCGACGACGGCAACGGCTTTATCCAATATACGATCGAGCTTCCCCAGATGCGGCTCGTCACGGTCGATACGCTCGAGGAAGGGCGCCACGGCGGCGCTTTTTGCGATGCGCGCGCGACATGGCTCGACGCCGAGCTGGCGAAGGACCCGACCAAGCCTACCTATATCGTGATGCACCATCCGCCGGTCGAAAGCGGGATCGAGTGGATGAACACCGATCCCGACGAACCGTGGGTCGCGGTGTTTACCGACGTCGTGCGGCGCCATCCGCAGGTTCGCGGGATGATCTGCGGCCATCTTCACCGCAGCGTGACCGTGGCGTGGGAGGGGCGGACGGTTGCTATCTGCTCTTCGACCGCGCCGCAGGTATCGCTCGACCTTCGCCCGATCGACGAGAATCGGCCCGACGACCGTCCGATGATCGTCGCCGAAGACCCCGCCTATGCACTCCATCGCTGGAACGGGCGCGAACTCGTCAGTTTCTATGACCATGCCGGCGCGCACACGATGCTCGCCAAATATGACGAGCGGTTGCAGCCCCTGGTGCGCGAATTGAAGGCCGAACGGCCGGTTTAGTAACCGAGCGTCAGATCCACGCGCGGTTCGACCGCCTCGCCCTTGTGCCAGCGATCCAGATTTTCGAGGAAGCGCGTCGCGGCGCGGACGAACATCTTGTCCTGCGCGCGGCCCGACAGGTGCATCGTGATGTGGGCGTTGTCGAGGCTCCACAGCGGATCGTCGGCGGGAAGCGGCTCGGGCGTCGTGACGTCGAGAAAGGCCGCGGCGATCTGTTTCGCATCGAGCGCGGCGACGAGCGCCTGCTGATCGACCACCGCACCGCGCGCGATATTGATCAGCGTCGCCGTCGGCTTCATGTCCGCGAGTTCTGCGGCGCCGATCATGCCGTCGGTTTCGGGGGTCGCGGGAACGGCGAGGACCACCCAGTCATATTCGCCGAGGCGGCTGCGCCATTGGTCGGGGGTCAGCGTGTTCGGCCCCGATGAACGGCGCACGACGGTGACGTCGACCGCGAACGCCTTCAGCCGCTCCTCGATCAGCTTGCCGATCGCGCCATAGCCGAGCAGCAGCGCTTTCGATCCGAACAGTTCGACCTTGCCGGGCGAGTCCATCAGCCATTCGCGGCGCTCCTGTGCGCGCACGACATCGCGATAGCCCTTGGCGACGGTCAGCATCCCCATCACGACATATTCGGCGATGGTGACCGCATTGATGCCCGCGCCGTTGGTAACCACCGTGCCGCGCTCGTTCAACAGGTCGAGCGGCAGGCCGTCGACGCCGGCGTAGATCGAGTTGAGCCATTTGAGACCGGTCGCGGCGGTCACCGCCGCTGCCATATCCCTTTTGTCGTACATGTCGAACCAGCCGATCTCGGCCTCGGGCGCGAGCGCCATCGCTTCTTCCTTCGACTGGAAAAAGCGCGGTTCGACCCAATCGGGCAGGCGCCCTTCGACGAGCGGACGAATGAGGCCTGAAAGGACAGTGACGGTCATGACGTTCCTAGCGATGAAAGGCGTGCCAGCCCGCCCATGCGAGCGGAAGCAGGCCGACAAGATCGACGACGGCGATGGTTTTCAGCGAAGCGGGCCGTCCGTACGAGAGGTAAAGCAGCAGGAAGCTCAACATGCTCGTCGCGGCGACAACAGTCGCAAGCTGGCGACCGGCAGGATCGAACGCCGCCCACAGGCAAGCGATGAGCACGGCCAGAAACAGCGCGGCGCGATGGTGCATCAGCGCGAAGAGCGGGTTGTCGGCGCGGAGGCCGTAAAGGCGCGTGATGAGCGCGGGCCTGAACAGCGCCAACGCCGGGACCAGATGGACGAGCCCGACAAGAAACCAGCAGACCAGTTGCGACATGCAACGAAGCTAGCATGCTGCAACGCGCCAGCAAGCCTAAACCTCGCCCAGCCGCCAATCCCAGCCCAGCGGATCGCCGTCCATCACCTCGACCCCTGCGGCAATGAGGTCGTCGCGAAGGGTGTCGGAGGTTGCGAAGTCCTTCGCAGCCCGGGCTTCCTTGCGCCGCGCGAGAATGGCTTCGATTTCGGCTTCGGTAATCGTCGCCGATTTGGGGCGGACGCGAAGGTCGGCGCGCGACACCGTGAGCAGCTGCAGGCCAAGAACGGCGTCCATCGTCTCCAGCACCGCGCGCTTCTGGCCCGCGTCGATTTTCTTCATCGCAGCCGCGTCTTCGAGCAGCGTCAACGCCACGGCTGTGTTGAGATCGTCGGATATGGCGGCCTCGAATTTGACGAGCAGGTCAACCAACCGGCGGTCGGTTGGTTCGTCGGCCGAAGCGTCACGGATCGACGCGGCAGCCATCACCAGCCGTTTGAGCCGCGTCAGTGGCGCACCCAGGCCCTCCCACGAAAATTCCAGCTCGCTGCGATAATGCGCCTGCAGGCACATCAGGCGATAGGCGAGAGGGTGATAGCCCTTGTCGATCAGCAACTGCACACGCAGGAACTCGCCGCTCGATTTCGACATCTTGCCGCTGCGTTCGACGAGGAAATTATTGTGCATCCACATCCGCGCGCCGCTGTCGCTCGAGCAGCTGTGCGCCTGGTTCTGCGCAATCTCGTTCGGGTGGTGGATTTCGCGGTGGTCGATGCCGCCGGTGTGGATGTCGAAGGGAAAGCCGAGCAAGGCTTCGGACATCACCGAGCATTCCAGATGCCAACCCGGGGCGCCGCGGCCCCACGGCGAATCCCATTCCATCTGGCGGCTTTCTCCCGCAGGCGTCTTGCGCCAGATCGCAAAGTCGGCGGGCGCACGCTTGCCGTCGACCGGATCGATGCGGCTCTCGCCCTCATCGGTGCCGTGACGCGCGAGGCGGCCATAGTCGGCGACGCTCGTGGTGTCGAAATAGAGGCCGCCTTCGAGCGCGTAGCAATGCTTGTCGGCGATCGCTTTGGCGAATTCGATCATCGCGGGGACATAGTCGGTCGCGATCGACCAATGCGCCGGCTGGCGGATATTGAGCGCTTTGACGTCGGCCCAATAGGCCTCGGTGTAATGTTTTGCGATGTCCCAGATCGACTGGGCGCGCTCGGCCGCGGCCTTCTCCAGCTTGTCCTCGCCCGCATCGGCATCGTCGGTCAGATGGCCGACGTCGGTGATGTTGATGACGTGGGTGAGCTTGTAGCCCTTGTACGTCAGCGTGCGGCCGAGCGTGTCGGCAAAGACATAGGCGCGCATATTGCCGATATGCGGATAGTTATAGACCGTTGGGCCGCAGCTATAAACGCGCGCCTCGCCGGGGTGGACGGGCTGGAATTCTTCCAGACTGCGCGTCAGGCTGTTGAACAGCTTGAGCGGCGTGCCGGAATCCGCGGACGGGGCAGGGGCGTCGGTCATGCCCGCGCCCATGCCCCGCGTTTGCCCGCGCCGTCAACCGAAAGGCTCAGGGTTGCTGGTCGCTCGTCGGCGTCCACAGATCGTCATTGCCCGCGCCGGTCACCGGATCGTCAAGCAGCGGCTCGCCCGACAGCGGATCGAGGTCGCGCATCGTGATCAGCGCGGTCGGCAGCGTGGTGCCATCGCCCGCTTCGCCGTCACCATCGCCGTCCTCATCCTGCTTCTCGATCACGTCTTGAACCGGGAACATCGGTGCGATCTCTATCGAGGTGGTCGTGCAGGCCGCGGTGTTGGCGATGAAACAGCCATTGAGCGTCGATTGCGCGTTGAAGCCGAGCGAGCCCGTGGACCCGCCCGAGGGTGGCGGACTGCCTCCGACGGTCAGCAGGGCAATGGTGTCGATCCCGGTGATCTGGCCATTGGGGCCGAGCTGGACGCCGTTGAGCACGATCCGCGACTGCCCTTCGGTCACGACGTCGAGGCCACCGGCACCAAAGGTCAGCCCGCGCCGCTGGCCGAAATCGGTGCCTGCGCCGCTGTTCTGGACATAGACGCCGCCGACGACGTCGAACGCGATTCGGCGAGCGAAGAGCGAGCCTTCATCCAGAACGACCCCATCATTCTGGCTGAGCCGGCTGTTGATCACGTCCATCGAGCCCGCATTGGCAACGTCGGTGATCGCGGCAGGCGTCGCAACGATGATGTCGTCCGATTCCATATTGAGCACGCCGCCGGGCGCATTGTTCGCGCCGAGCAGGCGCACCGTGCCCCGACCCAGGATGACCTCGAGCGCATCGTCGGCGACCAGATTCAGCGCATTGGCGTCCGACAGGCCGGTCAGCTGGACATTGCCCAGCACGCGCATCTTGCCGGGGGTCGTGATCGTCAGCGCGCCATTGGTACCGAGGTTCGATCCCTGTGTGCCGCCGGTCATCGTGAAGGTATCGACGACGATATCGGGCGGCGATGTGCCGCCGAGCGAGGCCGGCGAGAAAACTCGCACTTCGGGGGCGAAAATCTCGATCGCGGTGCCGAACAGACGGGTCAGCTCGGCGGCATCGATGTGGAAGCCGTCGCGCGCTCCCGTCCCGCCGACGAAGGTCTGGTTCTGGTTGTCGTTGTTCTGGACCGACAAAGCTTGGGTTACCCCAGCGGTTCCGACGCGGCCCAGCTCGGTATCGATGTCGATATCGGCCGAGGCCAGCGAAATATTGCTTCCGGTGACGACGCCATTGATGACGATGGTCGTTCCGGCATCGGCATCGAGGTTGCCCGTCACATTGACGTTGGTCATCGACAGCATTTCATTGGCGTCGATCTCTGCCGCCGCCGCCGTGAGGTTGCGAATGATGATATGTTCGCCCGTGTCGCTGAAGCGCGCCGTGCCCGCGATAGTGGCAGAGTTGATGATCAGCCGGTTGGTCGCCCTGATCGTGGCGCCGCCGACATCGGTGACGAGGCTTCCGAATTCGACCGGGCCGTTGGTTGCGATGTCGACACTGTTTGCGCTGACGCTGACGGGGTCGCGCGAGCTGAGGCCGTTGATCTGGATGTTGCCGTCATCGCTGGTCAGCGTCGTGGGGCCGCGGCTGCGCACCATATCGGCCTTGATGCCGGTCGTGCCGGTCAATGCCATCTCTGCATCTTCGCCGCTGATCGCCTGCAAGATGTCGATCGCGCCATCGGCGGTGAGCGTCAGGTTGCCGCCAGCTGCGAGCGCGCCGCCGGTGATGTCGCCCGCCGACGTGACGGTGACACTGCCGCCGGCGGCGACCGTATTGACGACCTGGTTGTTCGGCTGGATGATATCGACCAGCGTGACGCTGTCGGCGCCGATTATGACGTTGCGGCCTGCCTTGACGGTGCCCGAAACATTCACTGCGCCGGTAGAGTCGATCAGGACGTCGCTGAACGAATCCAGCCCGGAGACGGTGGTATCGCCGCCCGTCGTGCTGATGCTGCTGTCGCCGCCCGTGATGCCGAGGCCCAGCGTCGTCGCGCCGTTCAGCGCGATCGTCGTCGCCGCGGTCAAGGCTATGTCATCGCCAGCGGACAGGCCGCTCGCATTGATCGAAGCACCGAACGACTGGAGATTGATGTCGGCACCGTCGACGGACGACGCGCCTTCGCCTTGGCTAATCGTGAAGCCGTTGGTCGAATAGGTGAGCTGGAGGCCGTCGGATCCAAGCCCCGTGGCGCTGAGTCCCGCCGCGGTGATCGCGCCCGCGGCCCTGACGTCGAGGTCGTCGCCGACGGTGATGCCGGACAGATTTGCCGTCCCTTGCGTCAGGACGAGCATGTCTTCGCCGACCGTCGCGTCGTTGATCTCGACCGAACCGCCCGCATTGACGCCGAACATTCCCGAAGCCTGGCTGTTCGACATCAAGACATTGCCGCCGGCGTCGGCAAACACGCTGGCTGCCGTCGGGGAGCCGCTGCTGCTGCTGCCGCCGCCCTCGCCGCCGCCTATGGCACTGGCAGAGGCGGTGATGTCGCCACCGGCGCGCAGGAAAATATCCTCTCCGCCGGCGTAGCTGCCGGTGATGTCGCCCTGCGCGAACACGCCGATGCCACGAACCGCATTCGCTTGCTCGATCGCGACGTTTCCGCCCGACGCAAAGGCCGAGAGCAAATCGCTGGAGGCGACCGAGCCGATCGTGATGCTGTTGGCGTTCAGGAAGACGCTGCTGCCGCCGGTAAGTGACACGCCACGGATGCCTTCGGCGCCGGCGTCGGTGCCGGTCGCCGTCAGGTCGACCGACGAGCCGGCGTCGATAATGTTGAATGCGATCGACAGGCCAGACACCGACACCGAGCCGCCGGCGGTCGAGTTTCCGAGATCGACCGACCCGGGGGCGGTGATGCTGATATTGCCGCCGGTGATGATCGAATTGAGCCCGGTACGAAAGCTGCCGACATTGGCGGTGAAGCTATCCTGCGCTTCGGCATGCTCGATGCTGGCAAGCCCCGCGGTCGTGACGAGGATATTGTCGCCGTCGATGCGGTCGACCGATATGCTGCCGCTCGGGCCATTCGTGGTGAGCAGCAGCGTGCCGCCAGCGTCGAGCAAGGTGCCCGATGCTGCCCGCAAGCTGTTGAACGCAGTAATCGACACATCGCCTTCCGCAAAGAGCGTCGCGTTTGTGGCATTGCCGCGCAGGCTGTGCCGCAGGTCGACCCCGTCGCCCGCCTCGATCGTCAGATCGCCGCCGGCAGTCACGCGGCCGCCGGCCTGCGCATAGACGCCGACAGAGCTGTCGGTCCGCAGCGCCATGTCGTCCGCGGTGCTGATCGTTCCGCCGGGCGTTTCGAAGAAAATGCCCTGCGACGAGGCGTCGATACCGGTCGTCGTCGGGAAGGAGAAACCGAACGCATCGGCCGCAAGGCTGGCCATCGCGATATTGCCTTCGGCGCGCATCTGAATGCGCCCCGCGGCGCCGCCGCTCGCCTGGATCACGGTGTCGCCGAGCAGGATCTGGCCGGTTCCCGTCGGCGAGACCAACGCCTCGAACTTCACGAGCCCGCCGATGTCGGTGAAACTCGAACAGCAATTGCCGCCGCCGCCCGATCCGGTGCCGCCGTTGCCACCAATACCCGACCGGCCATTGACCGAAATGTCCACCGGTGAGCCGTTTGACGTGATCGTCCCGCCATTGGCGAACAGATACACTGTCCCGCCAATACCGCCGCCGCCGATGCCGCCGTCGCCGCCGCGCAGACCCTGGATGACGTCGTCGGGCGTGCCGGGAATGCCGTCGAGGCCGGGCAGCGTGATCGTGCCCGGATTGTCGGCGCCGCGCCCGGCGTCACCGCCGGTTCCGGTGCTGCTGAACTCGCCGCCGCCGGTGCTGCCGTTGCCGAGGCCAACCGTCGCGCCGTCGGTGGCGACGATCTGGATTTCGCCGCCAGTGCCCGATCCGCCGTCGCCGCCGCGGCCGCCGACATCGGGGCGCGAGAAGAAATCGGTGAACGCCGAACCGCCGTTGCCCCCGAAAGCGCTGGTTTCGAAATTGGCCTGCGAGACGAGGACCGAGCCATCCCCGCCGATCGCCTCGATCCGCGAGGTTCCGCCGCGGGCGTCGCCGCCGCGGCCGCCATCGCCGTCGCTGCCGTCGCCGCCAGTGCCGCCGAACGCCGACGTGTCGAGCACGAGAGCGAGGGTGCCCGCGTCGAAATTATTGACGATTGCTTGCGCCAGGCCGCCCGACGCGTTGCCGCCGTTGCCGCCGACGCTCGCGCCGGTCGGGGAGCCCGAGCTGCTCGATGTCGGGACGCCGCCGCCGTTGCCGCCGCTGCCGATCGCGCGGCTGCTGAGGCTCTCGCTGATGTTGAGCACCGTTCCGTTGAGCTCGATTGCGGCCGTGCCGCCGAATCCGTCGCCGCCGGTGCCGCCGACACCAGCCCCGGTCGAAAAGCCCGAGCTGGTCGAGGTCAGGATGCTGCCGCCATTGCCGCCGAAGCCTCCGGCATCGGCGATGACCGCGTCGCTGTCGAGTTCACCCGATGTCAGGCTGACCGTGGCATTGCCACCCTGACCGATGCCCGCGTTGCCGCCCGTACCCGGGACGCCGTTGTTGGAATAGAAATCGCCGCCCGCCGCGCCATTTCCGCTGGCATATGCGCCGAGGACGGCCGTGTCGACGACGGCATTGCCCGCGATTTCGATTCGCGCCGTCCCGCCATAGCCATTGCCGCCATTGCCGCCTGGCCGCGGGTTGGCGACATCGAAATCATCGCCACTGAACGCAAAGCCGCCATAGCCGCTAGCCGAAACGCTGATGCCCCCTCCGGTGAAGGTTCCGCCCGTGAGCGTCATCGTGGCGTTGCCGCCAAAACCGTCGCCGGATTGACTGGGCGCGACGCCGCCGATGCCGTCGGCGCTCAGCGTCACATCGCCCGTTTGCACAACGCCGCCGATCTGCGTGAAGCTGGCCGTACCGCCCCGGCCCACGGTGTTCGGGCCGATGCCGCCAAAGCCGTCGGCGCCGAGACTCATCGGGCCGGAGGCAGTGAAATTGCCGCCATTCGCTTCGAAATTGATCGTGCCGCCCTGTCCGTTGCCGGCGGGTTGGAAATCGTCGCCCGCGCCTTCGATAAAGGCCTGCGTGCGGCCATCGGCGCTCGCGCTGACGCTGCCGAAGCTGATCTGGCTGCTCGCATCGAAGCCGGTGCGGACCAGGATAGTGCCGCCGGTGCCGGTCGGGATTGTCGCGCCCGCGGCGAGGGCGCCTCCCGATACACCGCTCGCGGCGAAGATCGGGTTGGCGAGCGCAATACTGCCTTCGTTCGCGACGATGAGGATATCGCCGCCAGTCGCCGAGCCGCCGGTCTGACTGTAGCCGCTCTGGGCGTCGACGCTGACGAAATCGATGCCGTCGCTGGTCGACGCGATCAGCCCGCCGTTGAGCGACGTCATCGCGATCCGCCCGCCCTGTGCCGTTCCGTTGCTGCCGCTGACGTTCGCGACAGTGGCGCGTGCGTCGAGATTATAGTTCAGGGTGGTAATCGTGCCGCTGTTATCGGCCACAAGGTCGATGTTGCCGCCGGTCCCGTTACCGGCGCTGCCTGGCAGCCCGTTGGTGAAGCTGCCGCCGGAGGCGATCGCGGTCAAGGTGTCGGCGATTCTGATCGTCGCGCCGTTGGTCGCAGAGATGGTCACGTCGCCACCGGCTCCACTGCCGACATTGTCAGCGTTCAGCACGGTTCCGCTCGCGTCCGCGTACAGGCTGCCGGTTGTTTGCAGGGTCGAAGCGCCGGTCGCGCCGATGGTGATGGTTCCGCCTTGGGCGTTGCCCGACAGGCCGGTCAGGCTGCTCGGGCTCGACGCACCGCCGCTTTCGCCGCCAGCATCGACCGCCAGGTCGGCCAATCCCACGCTCACGCCGCCGTCGACCGTTAGGGTCGCAGTTCCGCCGGTGGCGCTGCCGCCCCGGATATTCTCGCTGCCGCTGGCGCCGCCGCCGAAGCCGCTGACGTTGAGCCCGAGGGTGCCCAGGTTGAGCGTCGCGCTGTTGTCGGCGTTGATCAGCACTTCGGCCGTCCCGCCCGTTCCGTCGCCGCCATTGGGCGAGAAGAAGGTGCCGATCGGCGACTGTGAGAAGGATCCGCCGCCAATCCCCAGGGCGCTCAGCGTCGTCAGCGTCGAACTGAAGCCTGTCGTCCCGTTGGCGATCGTGAGGCGCGCCGTTCCGCCCGTCCCGTCGCCCGACTGGACACTGCCATATCCGCCGACACCATTGGCATTGAGTGCCACATTGTTCTGCGCGTTGAGGCTGCCGCCGGCCTGAACGGTCACGAGAGCGCTGCCTCCCTGACCTTCGCCGCCGACGTTGGCGGTCGTGGTGACGCCGGAAACGGTCTTTACGCCCCCGCCGAAGCCGCTTGCGTCGACATTGACTGCGATGGCGCTCAGCGAGCTGCTCGCACCACCGACGGTGATCCGCGCGGTGCCCCCGGATCCGGTTCCACCGGCCCCCGAGGCGGCGAGGTCGCCGGTGCCCGTGGCGGAAACGCGCAGCGCGTTGGTGGCGACGGTGCCGCCGGCATTGACCGTCAGCACGGCCGTGCCGCCGCGACTGTTGCCCGTGGTCGCATCGGCAACGCCGTCGGCGACGACCGACAGGCCGCCGGTGGCGACCAGCGTGGCGCCGTCGACGTTGATGCTGGCATTGCCCGGCACGCCGCCACGGCCGTTCGACTGAACGGTCAGGGTGCCGGTCGCGTTGGCGATGCGGTTGCCCGTGATGTTGAGCGTTGCGCTCGCATCGCCGATGAAGGTGCCGTCACCCTGTATCGACAGACGCCCCGCTTGCGGCGGCGCAGCGGCCACTGCTGCGAGCGGCTGACCTACGAAGGCGCCGCTGGCATGCGCCACGACATTGCTGCGAAAGATCGTGTCGTTGACCGTGATGTTCGCAGCCGTGGCATTGACCGGCGCGGCGGCGATCACGCCGTTCGCGATGTTGTAGCCCGCCGACAGCACGACCGAGCCGTCCGAATTGGTAATCGCCGCGGTCGCGCCATCCTGATAGCCGACCTGCCCCGATACCAGCATGCCGACTGCGACATTCTTTGGGATCGCGACCATATAGATGCGCTGCGCCGGTCCTGCGGCCTGTTGCTCGGGACCGGTCGTGACGCCGCTGTGCGTGATGACGTTGCCACCTTCGGCACCGACAAGGACGTTGATGTCGAACAGCCCGCCGTTGATGCGGATGTCGGCCTGTTCGGCGGCGACATAGCCGGCCGAGCCATCGACGGTGACGGTGCCGGCCTGCACGACGCGCGGCGCAACGAGTGCGACATAGCTGCTGCCCGGCGTAAACGCCTGGCTCGCATTGATGGCGCCGTTCACCGTGATGGTCGAGGTGCTGCCCGCTGCGCCGCGAAACCGGATCGCGCCCGTGGTCGTGTCGAACAGACCGCCCGTCGTGACGATGTCGTTCGTCGTCAGCACCAGGCTGCCGACGTTGATGACGCCGGTGCTGCCGATCAGGATGCCGCCGGCGTTGTAGAACCAAATGCTGCCGCCCTGCGCGCCCGATGCCGCGACGTTGGTGCTGTTGACCGTACCGTTGAGCGCGATCTGGCGGCTCAGCGATCCTCCCGAGCCATTCGTGAAGCGGTTGAGGACGACATAATTGCCATTGCCGCTGAAATTCCAGGTGCTGTCGGACGGCAGGACGTTGATATCGCCGCCCGTCGGCGCGGTATCGGTCGGCACCCAGTTATAGATTGATTGCGCGCCCGTGACGTTGACCGTGGTCGTTTTGGTTCCCGCATTGGTCGAGACGCTCGAACCCGCCCCGACGCTCACCGGCACCGGGTTTGCGGCGACCTGCGCCAGCGCCGGGCCGCCATAAGCGATCGCCGCCAGTCCCGCTGCGATCGCGCAGCTGTCGAGCAGGCGGCGCTTGCCTTTGCGAACGGTCGGCGGAGTGACAGTGGCACGCATGGTATTGGTCCTCGATGCAGACGTCATGGCTCAGCGCGCCTTCACGCCGAATTGGGTCGTAAATGAAACCAGGAAGCGCGGGTCAGGCTTCTGGGCCAGGAAACCGCCGCGATTGAGCGGCACGGCGAGCGTCATGTCGAGCCGCGCAAGCGCGCCATAGGCGACGCGCAAGCCGCCCCCTGCCGAATAGAGTTTCTGCGGATCGAGCCCGGCAAAGGCCGTGTCCTCATTCCACACCCAGGCCGCGTCAAAGAAGGCGAAAGGCTGGATCGCAAAGCTTTTGGTGTTGGCGGGAACGAAAGAGCCATACCGTGCCTCGACGGCGACCGCGACGCCGCTGTCGCCGATCACCGTACCCGGATCGAAGCCGCGTCCGACGGTAAAGTTGCCGCCCGAAAACTCCTCATAGGCGACCAGCGGATCGCTCGCCCATTGCGCGCGCGGCGAGACCGCCAGCGTGAACATCTTGTGCGGGCGCCATTCGGCCTGCGCGTTGGCGCGGACCAGAAAAGCGTCGGGTTTCGCCTCGACGCGTGTCAGCGGGATCGCGCCGGGCAGGAAGCAGGCCGCGCCGCCGGGACCGCAATTGTCGCTCGCGCCAAGGAAGTTCACGCCCTGCCGCGCTTCGAGCGAGGCGGCGATGCTCCAATGGGGTTCGGACGGGCTGTAGCCGCTCTTTCCGGCAACCGACGCAGGGTCGACCCAGCTCGCGTCGGCGCGCAGGTTGAACACGCGGATACGATCGCGGTTCAATGGCAGGGCGCCAAGCTTGATGTCCTGATCGATCAGGTCGAGCCCGCCGCCAAGGGTCAGGCGCCGCGCCTGGGTCAGGACCAGCGGATAGGCGGCAAAGACGCTGACGATCTGCGTGGTCGATTTGACCGGGAAATTCGCAATGCCCGGGCGCGTCCATGCATAGGTATAGCTTGCGCCGAGGCGCAGCCCTTCGCCGCCGACGCGGAATTCATGCGCGAGCTGCAGCACATTCTGCTCGTCGAAATCGGGGGTGGAATAGAAGCTGGCGGTCGTCAGGTCGCCCATGCCGGTGAGCCCGGCAAAGCGCACGCGCGCAACCCCGCCCCAGCGGCCGACATCCTTCGACCCGAAATTCTGGACATTGGCGTCGAAGAGTATCGGTGTGCGCTCGACCGTCACTTCACCGACAACCTCGCCCGGCTCCGCGCCGGGGCGCAGGGTCAGGCGGGCGTCGAGGCCGGGGATGTCGCGTGCCAGCAACAGATAGCGTTCGGCATCGACGATATTGAACACCGGCTGGTCGTCGAGCCGCGAAAGATAGCGTTGCAGCAACCCCTCGTTGGCGCCGGCATCGCCGCGCACTTCGATGCGCGTCATCCGCGCCGACAGGATGTCTAGCCGGACGATGCCGTCATTGCCGATCGTCTGCGGCGGCACGCGAACCGCGGCAAGATAGCCTTTCGCGCGCAGCATCGTCGCCGCGCGGTCACGAATATCGCAAACGACCGAGATCGGCAGATCCTGCCCGACCCGGTCGTGCCAGCTTGCATCGAGCATTGCGGTGTCGATGCCCTCGACCTGCGAAAACTGGACGTCGCGCACGGTGACGCGGACATTGGCGAATTGGGGATTGGAGAGCGGGCAGGGCGCGCGTTCGATGCTGTCGTCCGTCGTGACGACCTGTTCGCCCGGCGGGCTTGCGGGGGGCAGGCCCGGGCGCTGGATTTCCTCGCGCGTCGGGATCGACGCGGCGATCTGGGCCTGCGCCATGCTCGACAGGGATATCGCCGCCAATCCCGCCGAACACACAAGTGCCCTGCAGATCATGCGACGCGCTGGCTGCGCGTTTCCGATAGCGTCGAATTGCCCCTTGTCGGTCATTATCACCCCTTGTGTACGCATGCGTCCGCATCGGCGGAGCGCACCAATTCTTCATGCTCTGCCGCTGGTCCGGCAGGGCGAATTTTCGACCCAAGGAAAGGACTTACCGCTTTGTTGCGGCTGCTTTTGTCCAATTGTTATCAGATGGCCAGAACGGGTTCAATGCAAACCCGTTTCCATTAACCACCCGCCGCCTCGCTTTCCGACATCGCGTCGACAAGGCGGTTGAGCTGCGGCGAGCAACCCTTGGCCATCAATATGTCGACCGAGCCTTCGACGGTGTCGGGAACCGTACCCATTGCCGTGAAGCGCACCGTGACCGGCTTGGCGAGGCCAGCGCCCGACAGGCGATAGTCGACGCCATATTGTACCGGCAGCGTATCGGTCGGCCATTTGCGGAAATTGGCGCCGTCGACGATCGCAACGGTCGCCTTCTTGCCGGCGCTTTCAATCTCTAGCGCCGTGTCGCCTTCCATGTTGGGACGCCACAGCATCAATGTCGTGGGATCGACGACGCAGAAAGTGCCATTCTCCCGATAGTCGAGCAGCCAGACATTCGGCGCACGGACGTTCACCGGCGCATCGCTTTCCGCGCCGCGCGAAAATCCGCCTCGCGAGCGCATTGTCGGGCCGGTCGACAGCATCCGCGTGACCGTTGCGCCCATCGTCTGGTTCGCCTGAATCTGCCCCGTCGCGCCGAACGTGCCGGGTCCCGAGAGCGTGCGGGTCTTGCCCGCCTGCATGAGCACGACCTTGTCGCCGGCGACGAGCGCCAGCTTGTCGGTCGACTTGAGCTTGGTGCCGGTCGGGTATTTGCCTGCTGAAGGCCCCGTCGAGCGGACGACCATCGACTGGGCGGCGGCGGTGCCGGCAAAGGCCACCGCCATGATTGCCGCAGCGGCTGTCAGGCCGAGGCGGCGCATCGACATATCAGGAAAGGACATAGCTTTCTCCACTTTCGGTCTCGTTCAGGCGTTCTATCAGGAACATGATGGATGCATCCTGACTAAATTCTTGGCGTACTGCTGTGGCACAGGTCACATAGGCTTTTTTATTTCCCGCACCGTGCGCGGCGACAAGATTGGCAATGCGCGTGCGTTGTTCGGGGGTCAGGTCGGCACGCGGTGTCAGCACGTCGACCGGCTGGGCGCGTCCGCGCAATGTTACCCGGCCCATCGGGACCAGATCGTCGCGTCCCGACCGTGCCGCCGCCTCGGTCGAGATCAGCACGCCGGTCTTCAGGCTCTTGTTCGCCGCCTCGAGGCGCGAGGCGGTGTTCATGCTGTCGCCCAGCGCCGTATATTGGATCCGGCCCTCGCCGCCGAAATTGCCGACGATCGCGTCGCCGACGTGCAGCCCGACCCGCGTCATGCCGACGGGGGGGACGTCCTCGCTCTTGACGTCGTTGCGGAATGCCTCGCCGACCTGGTACATCGCAATGGCCGCCGCGGCCGCGCGCGTGCCGTCGTCGGGACGGCTCAGCGGCGCCCCCCAGAAAGCGACGATCGCATCGCCGACGAATTTGTCGATCGTGCCGCCATGGTCGAGCACGACATCGGACAGCCGGTCGAGATATTCGTTCAGCAACCGCGCGACGGTTTCCGGCGTGGTCGCATGGCTCAGCTTGGTGAAGCCTTCAAGATCGGTAAAAATGCAGAAGATATTGCGCCGTTCGCCATGCAGCGACAATTGATCGGGATCGCGCATGATCTGCGCGGCGACGTCGGCGGGCAGATATTTGCCGAGGGCCGATTGGGCGAAAGCACGCTGGCGCGACCCGATCGTGCGCGCCGCAGTGCCGACCGCGGCATAGCCGAGCAGCCATCCGATCGCCCAGCCGAAGGCGGGCAGGGTGGTCGTGTCGGCGCCGTGCCCTTGCAGCCAGAAAGGAAAGGCAACGAAAAAGGCCATCTGCGCCAGGAAGGCAAGGGCGACCCAGCGTGCGCGCATATCGACCAGCGCGGTAAGCCCCCCTGCGATCACGACGAGCACCGCGAGTGCCCACAGCGCCGGGCCGGGCAGCGGGTTCGACCAATCCTTGTCGAGTTGCTGCGCCAGCATATGCGCGTGCACCTCCAGCCCGATCATCGTTTCATGCTGTCCGGTGATCGGGTCGGTGAAGCGGCTGAGCGGCGTGTTGAACTGGTCGTTATCGATGACATCGCCGCCGATCAGCACATAGCGCCCGCGGATCAGCTCCGAAAAACCGGCGCGCATTTCCGGATCCATCGGCATCGCGAATGTGTCGATCGGGATGTTCGCGAACACCGGCTCTTCTTGCCCCGCGGTGGCCTTGGACGGGAGGAGGAACCGGATATTACCCTGATAATTGGCGTGATCGGGATCGACCGGAGCCAGCGCGTTGGCCATCAGCGGCGGCAGGTTCCTGGGCCGGTCGGGCCAGTTGCGGATCACCCCGTCGCCGTCGGTGCGGAACAGGACGCTCGTCGGCTTCGTCATCGCGGTCGTGACGCTGGCCAGATAGGATTCGAGATATTTCTGCTGTTCGTAAAAGATGGTGTTCGGGTTGCTCGCCTGCTCGGCATAGGCAAGCCAGGTCGGCGTCTTCATGGCGCGAAGCTGTGCTTTCAGCAGGTCGTCGTCGGGACGCGGCGAGTCAAAGACGATATCGATGCCGATCGCTTTCGGCCCCATCTGGTCGAGATTGGCGAGCGCGTTGGCGAGCAGGGTACGGTCGAGCGGCGAACGGATGCCGGTATTGAACAGCGTCTCGTCATTATAGGTGACCATGACGATCCGCTTGTCCTGCCCCACGTGCGGCGCCATCAACGTCGCGCGCGCATCATAGAGCGCACGCTCGGCATCGCCGACAAGCGGCATCTGCCAGCTGAAGCGCGCGAACAGCGATGCGACGATCAGGAACAGGATCGTCATCGCCATGCGCGATGGCCCAAGCTGCATGACCAGCCGGCGAACGCGCTTGCCGAGCGGCACCGCTGCGGGGCGCCCGTCTTGCGGCGTCGTATCGATCAGGGTCGTCGCCATCGGATCAGCGGGCCGCGCGGCCTGCAGCCTCCCCGACCTGTGCCGTCGCAGTCGCCGCATGAAGCAGCGCCTGGCCGCCGTCGCCGATGATGGCGAATCCCGCCCAATAATAAGGATGCGAGGTCTGCTTTTCGTCCATCAGCTTGGTCTGCGTGGCCCAGAGCGCATCGGCGATGCTTTCACCCTGCTGGGCGGCGAACAGTCCGCCGATCAGCCGCTTGGTCGCGTCGAAATCGTCGGGCGCGGGCCAATGGCTTGCGATCACCGACCGGCCGCCTGCACCGATGAAGCTGCGGACCAGCCCGTCGAGCGCATTGCCGCCGCCGCTCGACACGCCGGCCTCGCGCGTGGCCGCGACCGATGCCGCGCCCGCGGTGTCGCACGCCGACAGGATGACCAGATCGGCGTTGATCTTGAGGTCGAAGATTTCCTGAAAGGTCAGCAGACCGTCCGAATCCTGGTCGCCGAACGAGGTGACCAGCGCCGGCCGCGCGGGGCACGACGGGCGCGGGGCGGTGACAAGGCCGTGCGTGGCGAAATGGATGATACGATAGTCGGACAGGTCGCTACGCGTCTTCACCGCCGTGTCGGTGAACGCGCCGCCCGTCAGCAGCGTCGTGGCATTGCGATCCATCGAGCCGCTCGCGGTGACGAGCTCTTCGGCCGAGATCGGACGGCTCCACTGGCTGACGTCCCATTGACAGCTGCCGTCGGTGCCGCCGGCAACGGCGCCGCGCGTTCCTGTCGAGGGCAGCACGCCGCCCCGTACCGGCAGGTTCTCGCCCAGCCCGAAATATTCGCGCGTTCCGTTCGACGGCGGCGTCTGGCGCGCGTTACGAAAGGACAGCGCTGACACCGCGGTGCTCGGGCGCGTCGACCGGCCAAGCCAGGCGATGTTGCGCATGTCGAACGCGTCGGCGTTGGGGTCGCCCACCCGCTGCTCATAGGCCACGAGCCCGGTATCGGAGGTGATCAGCAGGTTGATCGGCAGTCGCAGCATGGCGCCGTCGGGCTCGAAGATCAGATGCGGGACGCCGGGCAGCCGGTCGGCGACGGGTGCGAACAGCTGTGTATAGAGCTTGCGTGCGGTGACAGCATCGAAGGGATAGGTGACGCGCTTCCCATTCTCGACGATCGAGATCGTCGAACGGATGCTGTCGACCGCATTTGCGAGACCTTGTGCGCTGACACCGGCGCTCCAGAGCTGCGCATCCTTGTTGCCGATCAGCATCCCATAAACCGAATCCCCGACCACGAGCATCTTCAGATAGGCCTCGTCGGGACGCAGAACCTGTTGCAGCTCGGCCAGGTCGAGCTTGCCCGGCGCGACGACACGGTACTGCGGATAGGCGGACAGCTTCGCGACCGTTTCGGCCTGCTGAAACGACAGATTGTCGAGCTGGGTCTTGAGGTCGGCGCGCATCGCGTTGACCTCGGGTGCGGTCGGCAGCAGCGCGAGCCGCGCGTCCTCGATCCGCGCCCGTTCGATATCGCGGTTGAGTGTCGTCGCCTGCCGGAACAGTCGCGCGCCGTCGCCGTCGCCCGCCGACAATTCGCGGGCGAGCATCGCCTGCGTGTCGGCGACGCCGGGGCGGACCTGCAACTGGCTGGCGACGAAGAAATCTCTCACGGCGGCGGGATCGGTTGCCGCGCGGGCCGCGAGCAGGCGATAATAAGGCGCCATCATGTTCGCCATGCCGGTCATCGATCGCTGCGAACCGGTGAGCGCGGTCACGACGTCGCGATAGATGGTGAGCGCCTTGTCATCCTGACCATGGCGCGTGAGAAAGGCGGCGTAGCGCGCGCGCGCCGAGGCGAGAGCGCTCGTTTCGGGATATTCGATCGCCAGCGCGCCGATCGATTCCTGGAAGCGGGTGTCGGCGGCACCATTGTCGCCCAGCGCTTCCTCGGCCAGCGCCAGCTCGCCGAGCATCTGCGAGCGCAGCCGCACGATCGAGGTCACGCGGCCTTCGCGAACCGCGACGGAATCGGCAAGACCCTTGATCTGCGCGGCTTTCGCTGCCTGCGGATTGCCGCGCAGCCGCTCGACCGTGCCGAGCAGATGCACCGCCTGCGCGTCGATGATCTGCGCGCGTTCAAACGGCGTCAGCCGTTCGCGGTCGCCGGTCTGGCGGACGGCGCGCCCGCTGTTGCCGCTGTTGACCCCGGCAACGATCTCGGGCGTCAGCGTAACCGCACCGGCCTCGACCGTCACCGCATTGGTCAGCGGCGGAATGGGCGTCTGAAGCAGCGCGGCAGCGCCGTCATAATCGCGCTGGTTCAGCGCGTGGATCGCGCGGAAATTGCGGCGAAGGCGGAGCTGGACCGGGTCGCTGGTCGGGATGGCCTCGACTTCGCCGAACAGCCGCTCGGCTTCGGCAAATTCGCCGAGGTTCGAGCGCTGGAGCGCGCGGTTCAACGTGAATTCGGTCGGATCGAGGTCGGCGGCTGACTGATCATCGAGCGCGCGGCGCGACAGCGCTTCGAAAAATTCGGCGGCCTCGGCATAGTCGCCGCTATGGTTGCGGCGATAGCCCTCGGCGAGCGCCTTATCGACGTCGATCGTACCCGCAAGCGTGCGCGCGAAGCCGTCGTTGCCGCCGACCGAAGTCGTCGCCACCCGGATCTGGCCGGCCACGACCTTGCGCTGACGGATCGATTCGAGCGCCAGGTTCAGCGCGTCGCCATAAGCCGTGAAGCCTTCGACCGCATAGGTGGTGTTCCCGCCCGTTTCGATGCGCGTGGTCCAGCCGACATTGCTGTCCTTGACCGTGCAGGCGCCGTCGGAGGCGCACAGGATCGTTCCGGTGCGGGCCTGATCGATGCGCGCGCGGGCTTCATCGGGCGTGGCACGGAGCATGCGGACATAACCGACCGGCTGGCTGGCGTCGCGGCAGACGATCAGCCAGCCCCGATCGAACATTCCCTTGATGACGGAATCGCGAACCGTTGCCTGCACTTCGCAGAGCGAACCGCCCTGGTCGCCGATCGAAAAGCTGTCGCGCAGCGTCGGATCGCCGACCTGTGCCTGCGCGGTTCCGGGCGCGGCGAGAGCCAGCGCCGCCAGAAGCGGCAGAAAATGCGGACGTCGAGCGGTCATCACCAATCCCCCAAAGCCAAGCCTCAAGGCGCCCTGTCCGCTGTTATCGCGGTAAGGCGCAGTCTTACTATGCTGCGGTACGACCCATTCCCGTCGCCGCGGACCCTAAACCCATCATCTGAAAAAGGGAAGTGATCTGCGGCACAGCGCCTTGCGCGCTTTGTCTGCCCGACCTATCTGGGCCGTGAACCCTATTTTCCGGCAAGGACCAAAGATGAGCGCATTCGATGATCGTGAACGGGCTTTTGAAGCGAAATTCGCCCGCGACCAGGACGTGCAGTTCCGCATCACCGCCCGCCGCAACCGCCTCGTCGGCGAATGGGCCGCCGAGCGTATGGGGCTGACGCCCGAGGAAACCGACGCTTACGCCAAGGCCGTCGTTCAGGCCGATTTCGAGGAAGCGGGCGACGAGGATGTGATCCGCAAGCTTGCGGGCGACCTGACCGCCGCGCAGGTCGAGATCAGCGATGCCGAAATTCGTGCCGCGCTCAACGAAAAGACCATCGAGGCGCGCCGCCAGTTCATGGACAGCCAGAACTGAGGATATCGACATGGGCATGCGCGAGACCGATCTGAAGGCGATGATCGAGGCGGCTTTTCCGGACGCCGTCGTGACGATCACCGACCTGGCCGGCGACAACGACCATTATTCGGCGCATGTCGTCAGCGAATCCTTTCGCGGAATGGCGCGCGTCGCCCAGCACAAGGCGGTGTACGCTGCGCTTGGCGGGCGCATGGGCGGCGAACTTCATGCCTTGCAATTGACCACTGCCGTTCCTTCATAGGGGCCAGACAGAAATTTTTTCGGCGCGACGCGCCACCGGAGACACATGATGAGCGATCCCGCCACCCACGACCGCATTGCCAAGCTGGTTGCCGACCATCCCGTGCTGCTGTTCATGAAGGGCACGCCGCTCTTTCCGCAGTGCGGCTTTTCGTCGCGCGCGATCGCGATGCTCGACCGTCTCGGCGTCGAATATGACACGGTCGATGTCCTTCAGGACATGGAAGTGCGCCAGGGCATCAAGGAATTTTCGGACTGGCCGACCATCCCCCAGCTCTATGTGAAGGGCGAATTCGTCGGCGGTAGCGATATCATGATGGAAATGTGGGAAGCGGGCGAACTGCACTCGCTGGTGAGCGACGTCGCGACGCGCGCCGAATAATCGGGAGGGCGGCGACGCCCTTTCTCCCTAAGCGACGGGACGGCTGATACCGGGTGCCATCGGCGCGCGGCGCCGACTGATGATGGCGGCAAGCGCACCGCGCAAGCGAGGTTCGGCGAATAGTGTGCACAACACCGCCGCCGCGACCGCTGCCGCTGCGGTCGTTGCCAGCACGACGGCGAAGGCGGCGCCGTTTCGCATCATCGCCGCCATCAGCACTGCCCCGGCGTCCTGGTGGATCAGATAGAGCGGATAGCTTGCGAGCCCCAGGATGGCGGCGACCCGGGCCCGTCGACCGCCGATCGCAAGCCGGTCGGCATGCGCGATAACGAGCAGACCCGCGATGAAAATTGCAAACGGGATGGCGAATCCCGTCTCGACCTCGACCGCCTGCATGCGTTCGGTTGTCTGGTTGGCGATTTCGATTGCGCAGGTGGCGAGCACCAGCCCCAACATCGCTCGCGGCGGCACGTCGCCGGTCCGGGCGCGCCGTTCGAGAAACATGCCCAGCGCGAAGAAGCAGCCATGCGGCAGCAGCAGCAGGCTGAACCCGGACGGCGGGGTCACGCCGAGTCCCGCTCCAGCCAGAAAATGCCCGGCCCAGAACGCGGCACTTGCGAGCGCGAGCATCCTTGGCAGCGGCTCGATCGCTGCGACCCCGCCGCGCCACAGGCAGGCAGCGATCAGCAGGTAGAAGTTCACCTCGATACCGAGCGTCCAATAGGACGCGTCGATCTGCGGAAGCCATGGCAGAAACAGGGCCGATCCAACCCAGCGCCAGCCGATCGCGTCGGCGCCGCCGGCGCCGGACCAGAGAAGCGCGATCGCCGTCAGGCTCGCGCAGATCCAGGCGGCGGGCGCGAGGCGGAGCACGCGACGTTGCAGAAACAGGCCCGCCGTGGCGCTCCGCGCCGACAGCGCAATCACATAGCCGGAGATCACGAAGAACAGCTCGACGCCGATCCATCCGTACCAGCTCGAGGCGACGAACATGTCAGGGACGGAGAGGCCGGCAAAGGCGCTGGCGGCGGTTGCGCCGGGTTCACGGGCATAGGATGCGCCATAATGAAAGGCGACGACGAGCATCGCGCAAACAAAGCGCAAAAGGTCGAGCGCGACCAGTTTTCTCGTCTGGGCATTTTCCCCGCTCATCGCGATGCAATGCACCAAAAGCTCTAATCGGGGATTAAATCGCCTGATGCCGTTTTCGATGTCGGAGAAAGCATCCGGGGGGCGGGGCCTGAAGGCCGCTCCGCCCCCCGTTTGCATCGGGGGCAAGTGGGGATTTCCTGAGTGGGGGCAGGGGACATCAGGGACCAGACCGATGTCCCCCACCGCTCCATTGAGCGGAACACTCGGGAACATCTATTACCATACAAGTGCCGTGCCAATTTGCCGCCTTCGCGCTTTTGGGCGGGCGACGCTGGTTAGCGATTCCTTAACGTCCCCCATCGCTGTCAAAATTTCCGACATCCCGCCGTTCAGTTTTGTTCAGGAAGCGTTCAGCCGAATGACTACATTTGTAGTCGTGTTGCAAGTCAGCGCCAAAGGGAGGGGTTTCCGACATGGCGGAAAGAGCAAGCGATTCCGAGATGCAGGTGCTGTCGGCGCTGTGGGACAAAGCCCCGCAGACCGCCGCCGACCTGACCCAGCGTATCGGCAAGATAAACGGTTGGACACAGGCGACGGTGAAAACCTTGCTCGCCCGGCTTGTCCAGAAGGGCGCTGTCACGGCCGAGGCCGACGGGCGCCGCTATCTCTATCGCCCCGCGGTCGAGCGCGCCGAGGCCGTCGGCGAGGAATCGCAGCGCTTCGTCGATCGCCTCTTCGGCGGCCGGGTCAGCCCGCTGATCGCGCATCTTGCCGAGCGCGAGGCGCTGACCGACGCCGACATTGCCGAGATCGAGGCCTTGCTGCGGAGGCTCAAGTCATGAGCGCCGACATGATCATGCAGGCGTGGGGCGACACGATGGTCACCACCGCGGCTCTTGTCCTTGCGGTGCTGCTGATCCGCAAGCCCTTCGCGCGCCATTTCGGCCCGCAGCTCACTTATATGCTCTGGCTCGCGCCCGCGTTGCGGCTGTTCCTGCCGCCGCTGCCCTTTGCCGATCCGGTGCAGCCGGTCGCGGCGATGCCGGCAAGCGATGCGCTTTATCTGGTGCCCGTCGATGCGATGACCCAGGCACCGGTGGCGAGCGCGCCCGCATGGTCGATGGCCGACGCGCTTCCCTATGTTTTTGCGGCCTGGGCCGCAGGCGTCGTGTTCGTGCTGGTGTCGGCATGGGCGTCGCACCGGCGCTTTCGGCGTGCGGTGCTCGCGCAGGGCGTCGAACTGGAATCGATCGGCAAGGTCCGGCTGGTGATGACGAGTGCGGTCGACGGCCCCGTCGCATTCGGGCTCCGGCGCCGTTTCGTCGCCGTGCCGCACGACTTCTTCGGGCGCTACGCGGCGGAAGAACGCGCGCTCGCGATCGATCACGAACTGGCGCATCATCGCCACGGCGACCTTTGGGCGAATGCCGCGGCGCTGCTGCTGCTCGCGTCGCAATGGTTCAATCCCTTCGCCTGGCGCGCGATCCGCGCCTTTCGTTTCGACCAGGAGGCCGCGTGCGACGCGCGCGTCCTGACGATGACCGACACCGCTCCGCGCGACGTGCGCACGGCCCGATACGCCACCGCGATCGCCAAGGCGGCGGTTGGTTCGCGGCTGTCGCTCGCGGCGCCGATGGCGGTCCATGACAATTTGCAGGAGAGACTGACGATGCTGATGAGGCAGGATATTTCGAGAAAGCGCGGCATGATCGGCAAGCTGCTCGTCGGCGGTGCGACGCTTGCCGTGCTCGCGACGACGGCGACGCTGGTGCCCGCTGCGACCGCGAGTGCGCAAGCCGACATGGCCGAGCCGCCGGGGCCTCCCGCGCCGCCGCCCGCGCCCGATGCGCCGCTGCCGCCCGAGGCTCCCGCACAGGGCGAACTGTCGAACGTCATGATCTTCACCGATGTGCGGGACGGCGATCAGGCCAAGGACAAGGACGGCAAGAAGCGCGAAGTCCACCGCATCGTCATCCGCCGTGATGGCGAGGGCCAAGGGCATCCGGCGGTGATGTTTGCGCCGGCCGACGGCCAGGGCAAGGACGGCACCGTTCAACGCATTCATATTCGCAATCCCGGCGGCCTGTCGCGCGACGATGTCATCGCGACGCTCAAGGAACAGGGGATCACCGGCGCCAAGGCGGAAGCGATCGCCGACAAGCTGGAGGCCAAGCGCCGCGAGCGTATCCACACCGCGATGGCGCCGATGCCGCCGATGCCTCCCATGCCGCCGATGGCGCATGGCGCCTGGGGCCAGTTCGACGGCAAGGCCATGGTGATGGGCAAGTGCGGTGACGGTTCGAAATCGGCGCCGATTGTCAATCGCGAGGAAGCCAGCGGCGACAAGCGGCAGCGCATCGTGATGATCCGCTGCGGCGACACCGCCGAAAGCAAGGCGGCACGCCTCTCGGCACTGAAGAAGGCGCGCGAGAGCTTCGCCAAGGGTGAGGCTGCACGCAATCTGTCGGATGATATGCGCGCCAAAGTGGCTGCCGACCTCGACAAGGCGATCGCCGAGATCGAGAAATCGGCCGACTGACACGGCCGACAGCTTTGACGTCGACCCCCATTCCCCGGTGGGGTCGGCGGCAGGGGCGGGGAAAGGGAGCGGCCCATGTCGCTCCCTTTTTCGCGCGCGGGAATGAGAGAGATGACGGGTTAGGGGGCGGGCGGTCCATTGTCGTCATGCTGTAAATGTCGCGGTCCGATCATGGCTGCCGATCATGGCACATCCGCAGCGAACGGCTGATGTGGGCTGATGTGGGGACGGGGGCTGGCTTCCCTTCGTCATCCCGGGCTCGACCCGGGATCCATAGCTGCACCGTCGTTATGGACGCTGGATCAAGTCCAGGGTGACGGCAAAGGATTGGTCACCACCGGTCGTTATCGTCGGCCGCACCGGCTCCTTGTTGGCAAATGTTGGTCGCTCCCTCTTTCGTTCTGCCCTTCGCAATGCCACATGGACAGCATGAGCGAAGACAAGCCCTGGCCCGACACGATCCGCGCCGGCGAGTGCGAGCTGCACGAGCCGCTGGTGCGCCGCGTGCTCGCGCCGAACCCGTCGCCTTATACATTTACCGGGACGCAGACCTGGATCGTCGGTGCTGGCAGCGACGTTGCGGTGATCGATCCCGGCCCGACGGGATCGGGCATGAGCATCGGCGATCCGCCGGATGCCAACGGGACCGGGCATGTCGATGCGATCCTGCGCGCGACCGAGGGCCAGCGTATCGCCGCGATCCTGTGCACGCACACCCACCGCGATCATAGCCCCGCCGCCGCGCCGCTGAAGGAAGCGACCGGCGCGCCGATCATCGGCTGCGCTCCGCTGGCGCTGCGCGACGACGGGCCGCGCGCGGACTCGGCGTTCGATCCCGACTATGCGCCAGACCGCGTGCTGGCAGACGGCGATCGGATTTCGGGCGACGGCTGGACGATCGAGGCGGTCGCGACGCCGGGACATACCTCGAACCATCTCTGCTTCGGCCTTGCCGAAAGCGGCGCGCTGTTTACCGGCGATCATGTCATGGCCTGGTCGACCAGCGTCGTCAGCCCGCCCGACGGCGACATGGCGGCCTATATGGCGAGCCTGTCGAAGCTGTATGAGCGCGACGACCGTGTCTATTATCCCGCTCATGGGCCCGCGGTGACGAAGCCGAAACAGCTCGTGCGCGGGATGCTCGGCCACCGCAAGCAGCGCGAGCGGCAGATATTGAAGGAACTGGACAAGGGCATAAACGTCATCCCCGCGATGGTGGCGCATATGTACAAGGGCCTCGACCCGCGCCTGACCGGCGCCGCCGGTCGTTCGGTGCTCGCGCACCTGATCGATCTCAAGACCCGCGGCGTCGTGCGGGCCGAAGGCGATGAGTGGATGCTCGCCTGATGCTCCTGGCGCTCCTGCTCGCGGCCGCCGCGCCCGCCGATGGCCCGGTGATCGCGCTGGTGAAGGGCGAAGGCGACCGGCAATGCCTGCCCGATAGGAGCCTGTGCCTCGAACTCCCGGCCACCGAAGACGGTACCGCGAGCGCGGCCGAACTGATCGTCACATCGCCGACCGAAGGCTCATCGACCAATGCGGCATTGCCGGCCTTTACCGACGCCGAAAAACAGGAACTCTGGCCGCACCTGATTGCGGTGAAGAGCGACGACGGCGCGCCGCGCTACCTCGTGGGCATCCTTGGCCGCGTGAACGCCATGTATTCGGGCGGCGGCGGCTCGGCGACGCGCCTGCATCTGTTCGAATTCGGCACCGCGCCCGGCGCGACCGGACTCGGCGAGGAAGTGCTGAATGTCGTGTGGGACGGATCGCTGATGATCCGCGCCTGTTTCTCCGAAGAGGATATGAAGGACCGGCTTGAGGCGTGTCACGACGAATATGATTTCAAAGCGACACTCACGGCGGCGCCCGACGACGGCGGCGGGCTGCCCGCGCTGACCTATGGCAGCGTCGCGACCAGCTATCCGCGAACGTCGAAGCGGTCGGAGGATAACAGCGCGATCAAGCTGAAGCGCGCCGATCTTGTCCGCGCCCAGGACCCGACCTGCACCTATCAGCGCGTACTGCGCTACAACCCCGCGACGTCGCGCTATGAAATGGACCGGCCGGCGCCCGATTGTTCGGATTACACCACGCCATGACCGATCTCGCCCCCGCACCGCGCCTTTTGCCGCGCCTCATCTTGCTCGCCGCCGCCGCGCTGCTCGCGCTCGCCGCCTGGTGGGCCTTCTCCGCATGGCGCGACTGGCAGCGCGGCTATGATCCCGAAACCGTTGTGGCCGCCAGCCTGCAAGGCTTGCAGGAACAGAATGTTCTCGTGCCCTTTACCGCGCGTTATGTCGCGGTCGTGACCTCGACGCAGAGCCGGCTGGGGCTGAGCGCGAAGAAGACGCTGATCATGCCCGGCACGGTCCGCTACGAACTCGACCTCGGAAAGCTGAAACAGTCCGACCTCGACTGGGATGCGGCGACAAACGCGCTCACCGTCACCTTGCCGCAGCTGCGCCTCGCCGGTCCCGAAATCGATCTCGATGCGATCAGCGAATATCGCGACGGTGAAATCCTGCTGGCCCTGACCGACGCCGAAAAGACGCTCGATACCGCGAACCGCAGGGCGGCGCAGGAAGAGCTGATCAAGCAGGCCAAGGGCACGACCCCGATGCGGCTCGCGCAGGGCGCCGCGCGCGCCGCGGTCGAACAGAGCTTCGCGATGCCGCTCAAGGCCGCAGGGATCGACGCAAAGGTCACTGCGCGCTTCGCCGAGTAATTCGGCTTTTCGCTCCCCGTTCGTTGCGATAGTCTCCACCTGCATTCGGGCACAGGGGGACATCCGATGGCGACCATAGCGCAGGAGCCGCTCGCAGCGGCGGACAAGGACCGCTTCTATTTCCGCAGTGCGGTCGCGATGGCGATCATCATCGTCACGGGCTTTACGATGCAGTGGGCGATGGGGCGCTCGACTTTCACCGCGCGCCCGCTCGTCCATGCCCATGGCCTGATCTTTATGACATGGGTCGGCATCTTCGTCGCGCAGAGCTGGTTCGCATCGAGCGGGTCCGTGGCGCTTCACCGCCGGCTCGGCCGGATCGCGGCGCTGTGGACGCTGTTGATGATCGTCTTCGGCTTCTGGATCACCATCGACATGGTCCAGCGCGGCACCGCGCCCTTCTTTTTTCAGCCGCAGCATTTTCTGATCGCCAATCCGGCGAACATCCTCTGTTTTGCGATACTGATCGGCGCAGCGTTGCGAATGCGTCGACGCCCGGACTGGCACATGCGCCTTCAACTGTGCGCGATGGCGTCGATACTCGGACCGGCGTTCGGGCGATTGTTGCCCATGCCGCTCCTTGCGCCGCACGCGTGGAACATTGCGGGCCTTTGCGGGCTTGCGATCCCGGTCATCGGCATGGTGCGCGATCTGCGGCGCGAGGGGCGCGTGCACCCCGCATGGTGGTGGGGAATGCTCGGCATCGTCGCGGCGATCCCGATCGCGCATCTGGTCGCCTTTTCGCCGCTCGGCGACGCGATCTATGCGTCGGTGACCGCGGGGCATCCCGGCGCGGCCGTCGATGGCCTTGCCTTCGCGCCGCCGCCGCCCATCTAGGTACGGCGCCAATTGCCCTGCCGCAGACCCCGTTGTAGAGGGCGCGCAAGGCAAAGCCATATAAGGATAAAGCGATGACTGCTCCCATTCGCGAGAATCTCTCGGGCCTCGACCTGCGTGCCGAAATCGACCGGCTGCGCAAGGACCGCAACGCGGTCATCCTGGCGCATTATTACCAGAAGCCTGAAATTCAGGACCTCGCCGATTTCGTCGGCGATTCGCTCGAGCTGTCGCGCAAGGCCGCCGACACCGACGCGGACGTCATCGCCTTCTGCGGCGTCAAGTTCATGGCCGAGACCGCAAAGATCCTGAGCCCGCAAAAGACGGTGATCCTGCCCGACATGGACGCGGGGTGCAGCCTCGAGGACAGTTGTCCGCCCGAGCAGTTCAAGCGCTTTCGCGAAAAGCACCCCGACCATATTGCGCTGACCTACATCAACTGCTCGGCGGCGGTGAAGGCGCTCAGCGACATCATCGTCACCTCGTCGAGCGCCGAGACGATCATCAGCCAGATTCCCGAAAGCCAGAAGATCATCTTCGGCCCCGATCGGCATCTTGGCGGCTATCTCAATCGCAAGTTCGGACGCGACATGCTGCTCTGGCCGGGGGTGTGCATCGTCCACGAAGCGTTCAGCGAAACCGAGCTGCTCAAACTCAAGGCGCAGCATCCGGGCGCGCCGGTCGCCGCGCATCCCGAATGCCCGCCCTATATCGTCGATCATGCCGATTATGTCGGCTCGACGAGCGGCATCCTGCAATTCGCGAAGACCTTCGAAGGCGACACGCTGATCGTCGCGACCGAGCCGCACATCATCCACCAGATGGAGCTCGCGCTGCCCGAGAAGAATTTCATCGGGGCGCCAGGGGCCGACGGGAACTGCAACTGCAACATCTGTCCCTATATGGCGCTCAACACGATGGAGAAGCTCTATCTGGCCCTGCGCGATCTGAAGCCACAGATCGAGATGGACGAAGAGCTTCGCCTCGCGGCGCGCAAGAGCCTCGACCGGATGCTCGAAATGGCATCGGGGACGGTCGGCAAGGGCGATCTGGGCCAGCGATAGGCGATCGGAACGGGTAGAGTGGCCCGCCTTCGGGTGGATGTTGCATTCGTGAAAATTGATATAAGTTCCAACTCCTAAGGCGCGAGTCTCGCCCCCGTGCGAGCGCCGAACGGCGAAGCCTTGCGTCTGGGTAGGAGTATGGTCGCATGGCAGAAGATTGGCTGGCGGATGTCAGGAAATATGTCGCAGACGCCGACGAAACAGTGGTCTCGGCAATCGTCAAATATCTGGGGATTGCGCTCAGGAACCGCGACTCTTCCCTCGTCTCCTTTACCGACAAGACCGAAACCGACCGGGTTCGCGAAAATTATCTGAAAAAGAAGCTGGGGCTGACCCACGACGACGCCGCGCTCGACGCAGCGATTGCCGGCGTCGGCGCGCAGATGAAGGGTGACCGGACAAAGAATCGCGTCACCGTCTATTATCTCCTCGCGCAGCATTTCGGCCTGCTCAACATCTTTGGCGGCATTGCCGGCGCCGTCGGCGCGGGGGGATCGGCCGCCGCTCTGGCCGCTATTGGCGGTTCGGGCGGCGACACGAGCAAGGACGAAGCGTCGGCGCCGCCGCTTGCCGCAGCGGGGCTGGCTGGTGCAGCGGCTGCCGCGCCTGCGCCTGCGCCAGCGTCTGCCGCTCCCGTAGCAGCAGCACCCGCACCCGCACCGGCAGCAGCCCCTCCTCAAACCGTCTACTCGGGTGGCGACGCAGACGAGTCGGGCGGAGGAATGGGCTGGCTGCCGTGGCTTCTGCTCGGGCTGGTTCTGGCGGCGCTGCTCTTCTTCGGGCTGCGCTATTGCTCGAAGCAGGACACGGCGGTTGCACCGGCGGCCGACCAGGCGGCGATCAGCGAGAAGGCCGTGCCCGCCGATCCCGCGGCTTCCCCCGCCGCTGCGGCGGCGATCCCCGAGGGCGCCGGCGTCGTCGCGGCGGATCGCGAGGGCAAGCCGATGCTGACGGTCTATTTCGACACGGGCAAATCGGACGTGTCGAACGACCTGTCGACCGCGGCTTCGGCGGTTAAGGCCTATCTCGCCGCCAATTCCGCGGCGACCCTGGCCGTATCGGGCTATAATGACCCGACGGGCAATGCCGCGGCCAATGCCGAGCTTTCGAAGAAACGGGCGCAGAGCGTCAAGGCAGCGCTCGAAAAGCTTGGCATCGCCGCCGACAAGGTCGTGCTGGAAAAGCCCGCCGAGACGACGACGACCGCGGCGGACAACGCGGCGGCCCGCCGCGTCGAGATTACCGTCAAGGGCTGATCGTCGCCCTGCTATCGTGAAAAGAGCGAGGCGTGAGGCCTCGCTCTTTTTTTGTTTTCGGGGCGCCGAGTCGCGACTCGACGGGCGTCGCGGCGGTACGATCGAGACCACGATACGGCGCGGCTATTCGATTCTCGCATCCGAAAATGTTGCCGCGATGTTACAAAGATGCGGGGCGATAATGGCTTGTTGCTAATACCGGACTTATCCACAAGCGCGGGACCTCGAAACGGGTTTCCCGCGCCTTTTTTGTTGGCGACGAAATCGGTTCGTGACAGCTTCAAATCATCGGACGACAGAGACGAAAAGCCGCCGGGACATCAAGGGTAGTTGCAAGACTAGCCAGAAGAGAACGGACTGGTTTTACGAGGAGATTGACCGGTATCTTGGTCACGGAACGCAGCGATTCCCACGAGTTGAAGCGGACCCGATCAGGACATGAAAAGCAGTCCATCGCTCTGGAAGCGCAGCTGTTTCGACAGAGGCACGGACAAGATGATGAAGGGCTTTTCAGGTGAGGCCGGCCCCCGAAAGGGGGCCGACCAAACCATCGCCGGACTGCTCCGGCGTGCGCCGCTCCGCATCGTTTTGCGGGCCACAGGTCTTCGGACAGGTGGACCGGGATGAGGTGAAGCGGGGTGCGAAGGAACAACAGCCGGATAGTGGGGGTTGGCAGCGATGTCGGCCCCCATTTCGTTTGCGCGCCTTATTGCCGCGCGACGCCGCGCGCTGCGCGATCCCGCTTTCGCCAACCCGCCGAAATATTTTCTGTCGTGTGACGCGCGTCACATCCCGGTCAAACTTGGCTGCTTATTGCCGACCTGCGACCCGGAGAAGTTCCCCGACCGGAACTGATCCCCCTTTTCCCGGTTTCGTCCTTCGGGACGGCCGGGAACCTTTTTCCCCTTCGGCGATTTTTTCTTCGCAGCGCTCGCGCTGTGCGGATCTTAATGGCGCGTTGCGGATTCGGTCATCATCCTCTGGTTCGGGTGTGCCGTGGCCAGCGTTGGATGCCGGAACTGGCGCGAAGCCATTTTGCTATGCGATTGGAAATATTTAAGGTAGCAACGTCCCGGCCTGCAGCGACAGGCATCCAATGATCGTAGGGGGTCAAACAGATGATTGATTTCATTATTGCAATCGTGATGGGCGGCGTCATCGGCTGGATTGCCAGCATCGTGATGCGCACTGACGCCCAACAGGGCATTTTCCTGAACATCATCGTTGGTTGTATCGGCTCGATACTCGGCCGCCTGCTGTTCGGCGGCCTCCTCGGCGGTGGCCATTTGCGTGGCGACGCGTTCGACTGGCGGACTTTGGTGACGGCGTTCGTCGGTGCCATTCTTTTGCTCGCCATCGTCAACCTGATCCGGCGCGGCAAGGTCCGCTAATCAGGCTGGCCGACCGGTTCCTCGCGAACCGGACGGCGCGAAATAGGGCGGTCGGCTGGTGCCGGCCGCCCATTTTCATGCGCTAAGCACTGGAAATCGCGCCAAGAGCCTCCTAAGGCCACCCGGCTGGAGGGCAGGGTGGCCGGGGGGCTTTCACCTCTTGCATGCGGTGCTATAATAGGGTAATACACCTTCAAAGGGATTATCCTGCATCTGCGGGCCGGGACGATCGCCGCCGTGCGATCGTCGCCAGGACTTTTGCGGGTGTCAGAGGGGATATGGCGTGAACTACGAGCGGAAAGTGGATTCGATGGACAGCCTGGCGGGGACGCAAAGCTATTACGAAGAGCAGGACAGCCGCCGCAAGCGGACACGGCTGATCATTGCGGTGGGGCTGATCGCGGTGGTGCTTCTCGCCGTCTGGTACGCCTTTGCGCATAGCAAGGCCGATGGCGCCGCCGCTGCTGGAGCCGCAGGCGGCGCGGGCGCGCAGAACATCCCGAACGTGACCGTCGTGGTTCCCGGCCGCGTGGCGGTTCAGACCGCGATCGCCGCCAACGGCACGATCGCCGCGCGGCGCGAAATGCCCGTCGGCATCGCCGGTGAAGGCGGTCAGGTCGTCCGCGTCCTGGTCGAGCCCGGGCAGTGGGTCGGCGCGGGTCAGACGCTCGCGATCATCGACCGCTCGGTCCAGACGCAGCAGGCGACCAGCCTGGCCGCATCGATCAAGGTGTCGCAGGCCGATGCCGATCTTGCGCAGGCCGAACTCGAACGCGCGCAGGCGCTCGTCGGCCGCGGCTTCATCTCGAAAGCCGACATGGATCGCAAGCGCGCGACGCGCGACGCCGCCAACGCGCGCGTTCGCGTCGCACAGGCGCAATATCAGGAAGCCGTCGCACGCAACGGTCGCCTCAACATCGTCGCTCCGGCGGCAGGTCTGGTGCTGACGCGGCAGGTCGAACCCGGCCAGGTCGTCGGCGCAGGCAGCGGCGTGCTGTTCCGCATGGCACGAGGCGGCGAGATGGAAATGCTCGCGCAGCTCTCCGAAGCCGATCTGCAGCGCGTCAACGTCGGTACGACCGCGACGGTCACGCCCGTCGGCACCGACCTGAAGATTGCCGGTCAGGTGTGGCAGGTCTCGCCGATCGTGAACATGGACAGCCGCCAGGGTACGGTCCGTATCGCGGTGCCGTACAGCGCGGCGCTGCGCCCCGGCGGCTTTGCCGATGCGCGCTTGGTCTCGGGCACCGAACAGGCGCCGTTGCTGCCGGAAAGCGCCGTGCAGAGCAGCCCCGAAGGCAGTTTCGTTCTGGTCGTCGACGGCAAGAATGTGATTCAGCGCCGCGCCGTGAAAGTCGGCACGGTGACCGACGGCGGCGTTTCGATCGCTTCCGGCCTGACCGGTAACGAAAAGATCGTCGTGCTTGCGGGCGCCTTCCTCAACGTCGGCGACAAGGTGAAGCCGGTTTTGCAGAAATCGTCGCAATAGACATCGTCGCAGTCACGGGCCGCTTCTTCGGACAGCACGCGCAAAAGGCGTTTGAATCATGAGCTTTCGCAACATTTCCGCCTGGTGCATCCGCAACCCGGTGCCGCCGATCGTCCTGTTCGTCCTGTTGCTGCTGGCGGGCGTCGTCAGCTTCAACCGGATGGACGTGAACGACAATCCGGACATCGAATTCCCGGCGGTGCAGGTCATCGTTGCGCAGCCGGGCGCCGCGCCGACCGAGCTTGAGACGCAGGTCACGCAGCGCATCGAGGCCGCGGTACGCGGCGTCAGCGGCGTTGACGAAATGTCGTCCTATGTCGCCGAAGGCAACAGCCGGACGATGGTGCAGTTCGCGATCGGCACGCCGATCGACCGCGCCTATAACGACGTCAACCAGGCCGTGCAGCAGATCCGCAGCGACCTGCCCGACGGCATCCTCGAACCGCAGGTCGTGCGCGTCGATATTGCCGGCGGCCCGATCACCTATTTCGCGGTCGAGACGAGCGACATGACGCTCGAACAGCTGTCGTGGTTCGTCGACAACACGATCGCGAAAGAACTGCTTTCGATCCCGGGCATGAGCCAGGTGCGCCGGTCGGGCGGCGTCGACCGCGAGATCCGCGTGATCCTCGATCCGTCGCGCATGCAAAGCTATGGCCTGACCGCAAGCCAGGTGAACCAGCAGCTGCGCCAGACCAACGTCAACGCCGCGGGCGGCCGCACCGAAATCGCGGGCTCCGAACAGGCCGTGCGCGTGCTCGGCAACGCCGCCAATGCCTTCGCGCTGGGTGACTCGCGCATCTCGATCGGCAACGGCCGCACGATCCGGCTGTCGGACATCGCCAAGGTGACCGACGGCTATGCCGAACAGCGCAACCTTGCAAAGATCCGCGGGCGCCAGGTGCTGAGCTTTTCGATCGAAAAGGCAAAGGGCGCGTCGGACGTCACGATCCACGACGAGACGATGAAGAAGCTCGAGGAGATCAAGAAGAACAACCCGAAGGTCGACTTCAAGATCCTCTTCACGCGCACCGAATATACCAAGGAACAATATCGCAGCTCGATGGCCGCGATGATCGAGGGCGCGGTGCTCGCCGTGGTCGTCGTCTTCCTGTTCCTGCGCGACTGGCGCGCGACGCTGATCAGCGCGCTCGCGATCCCGCTGTCGGCGATCCCGACCTTCTGGTTCATGGAAATGATGGGCTTTTCGCTGAACGGCCTGTCGTTGCTCGCGCTCAGCCTGGTCGCCGGGGTGCTCGTCGACGATGCGATCGTGGAGATCGAGAATATCGTCAGGCATATGCGGATGGGCAAGACCGCCTATCAGGCGTCGATCGATGCCGCCGACGAAATCGGGCTCGCGGTCGTCGCGACGACGATGTCGATCGTCGCGGTGTTCCTGCCCGTCGCGCTGATGCCCGGCATTTCCGGCCAGTTCTTCATCCAGTTCGGCATGACCGTTGTCTTTGCCGTGCTCGTCAGCCTGGCGGTCGCGCGCATGATCACGCCGATGATCGCCGCCTATTTCCTGTCGGCAGAGGGCGAGCAGGAGCATGCCGCGGGGCCGTGGGTCGACCGGTACGAGCGCATCCTGTCGTGGACGCTCGACAGCAAGAAGCATGGCGCGAAGCGTGCGGGCTATGACCTGACGCCGACGCGGCTGATGTTCCTGATCGTGCCGCTCATCGCCGCCGGCATCGCCGCGGTGATGATGGTCCTGACTTATTTCAAACCGGTCCCGCTGGGGGAGGATGCCCCGAATGCGGCGCTGCATTTCCTGCTGCTGACGCCGCTCTCCATCATTGGCGCTTTTCTGGCCGTCTCGCTTCTGCAGATCATCCTCGGCGCGATCGCTTATGCGATGGGCGTTCGCCAATGGGCGTTCACCCATTGGGCGAAATCGATGGCGCTGCGGGCCTGGGCGCGCTTGTTCGACCATCGCGTCTGGATCGTCGGCATCGGCTTCCTGGCCTTTGCGACGAGCATCGTGCTGTTCATGGTGCTGCCGCAACAGTTCCAGCCGACGATCAACAGCGATTACAGCCAGATCAGCTATGAATTGCCGCCGGGTTCGACGCTCGCGCAGAGCGAGCATATCTCGAACCAGATCAACGACATCCTGGAAGCCAATCCGACGGTCGAAAACGCGTTCTTCGACGTCAACGTCGGCGGCGGCGGCGTCTATATCACGCTGAAGAAGGACCGCGAGCTTTCGAGCGTTGAGTGGGAGCGCAATCTTCAGCCGAAGATGTCGGCGATCCCCGATGCGCGCGTCCATTTCCAGAGCCAGTCGGGCGGCTTTTCGGGCCGCGACATCACCTTCATCATCGGCGGCGACGACCCGGTGGCGCTCGAAAAGCATGCGCGCCTGATCGTGTCGCAGATGGGCAAGGTCAAGGAACTGCGCTCGCCGCGGATCGAGGGCGATATTCCGCGCCCCGAAATCATCGTCAATCCGCGGATGGATCTGGCGGCTGAACTCGGCGTGACCACCGCAGCGCTCAGCCAGACGATCCGCATCGCGACGATCGGCGACATCGACCAGAATGCGGCGAAATTCTCGCTGTCCGACCGGCAGATCCCGATCCGTGTGCTCCTGTCCGAAGATTCGCGCCGCGCGCTCGCGACGATCGAAAATCTGCCGGTGCCGACCTCGCGCGGGACCACCGTGCCGCTGAAGTCGGTGGCTGAAATCGGCTTTGGCGCGGGTCCGACCGAACTGCGCCGTTACAACCAGACGCGGCGCATCGTGATCGGTGCCGATCTGGCGCCGGGGCTCGTCACGGGCAATGCGCAAAAGAAGATCGACGAGCTGCCTGCGGTCAAGGCTATGCCGCAGGGCATCCGCAAGGTCGTGCAGGGCGACGCCAAATGGCAGGCCGAACTGATCAACAACTTCCTGATCGCGGTCGTGTCGGGGCTGATGCTCGTTTTCTCGACCCTGGTGCTGCTCTATCGCCGCTTCCTGTCGCCGCTGGTCAATATGTCCTCGCTGCTGCTGGCGCCGCTCGGCGGCCTGCTCGGCCTGCTGGTCACCGGCATGGAAATCTCGATGCCGGTTTTCATCGGCCTGCTGATGCTGCTCGGCATCGTGGCCAAGAACTCGATCCTGCTCGTCGACTTCGCGATCGAGGAGATGGATCATGGCGTCAGCAAGATGGACGCGCTGCTCGATGCGGGCCGCAAGCGTGCGCAGCCGATCGTCATGACCACGGTCGCGATGGTCGCGGGCATGGTGCCGACGGCGCTGTCGCTCTCGGGTGACGGGGCGTGGCGCGCACCGATGGGCGTCGTCGTGATCGGCGGGTTGATCCTGTCGACGCTGTTGACCCTGCTGATCGTTCCGGCGGGCTTCAGCCTGGCCGACAGCATGGAAAAGCGGCTGGGCCGTTTCTTCTCGAGCAACCTGCTCACCTACCGGAAGGGCGACGATACGAAGCCGCATTCGGCGCCGACGCCCGAACCGGCCGAGTGACATGAGAGCCAACCGGCGCGGTAAGCTGCTGCGCCGGTTGCAACCTTTGCGGCATTTCGCCATTTGGTTCGCATGACCGACCCAGCGCTTTCCCGCCCGATTGGCCTCGCCATTCCGGCCAAGGGTTCCAACATTCGTGTTGTCGCGACCGGATTGCTCGTCGTGATGGCGGCGATCTTTCTGGCCGCCCGATATTTTCAGGACGTCCATCCGGCGGTTGGTTTCGTCCGCGCCTTTGCCGAAGCCGCAATGGTCGGCGGGCTAGCCGACTGGTTCGCGGTCACCGCGCTGTTCCGGCATCCGATGGGAATCCCGATCCCGCACACCGCGATCGTCCCGCGCAACAAGAACCGCATCGGCGACACGCTCGCCCGCTTCCTGCTGACCAATTTCCTGCTGCCGCGCCTGATCGCGCGCAAGATGCAGACGGTCGACGTCGCCGGCGCGGTCGGCAAATTCCTGTCCCAACCGGCCGAAGGCGGCGGGCGGCTGAAGCTAGGCGCGTCGCGGATCATTGCCGACGGGCTCGGCGCGCTCGACCAGCAACGGCTTGGCGGCATGGTCAAATCGGCGATCGCCGACCGCCTGCGCGAACTCGACGTCGCCCCGCTGCTGGGGCAGGCACTGCAAGCGGCGCTCGCCGAAGGGCGGCACCAGCCCTTGCTCGACGCGATGGTCAAATGGGGATCGAAGACGCTCGAACTCAACGAGCATCTGATCCACCAGATGGTCCACGACAACAGCAACGCGATCGTGCGCTTTACCGGGCTCGACGAAAGCATCTCGAACCGCATCGTCGCCGGGCTGTCGCGGCTGCTCAGCGAGATGGCGGTCGATGAAACGCATCCGCTGCGCATCCGGGTCGAGGAAGGCCTCGCCAAGATGGCGCTCGACCTGCAGCACGACCCCGAGGTCAAGGCGAAGGTCGCCAAGGTTCGCGACGAATTGCTCGAAAACAAGGCGGTCAAGCGCTGGCTCGACGGTCTGTGGGAGCAGGGCCGCAGCGCGCTGCTCAAGGCCGCGCGCGATCCCGAAACGATGCTGGCGGGCCGGATCGGCGAGCTGTTCACGCAGTTCGGGGCGATGCTGGGCGAGGATGTCGCGATCAAGCGCACGCTCAACCGCTATGCACGCCGCGCCGTGGTCGGCACGGTCGACAGCTATGGCGAGACTGCGCTGAAGCTGGTGTCCGACACGATCCGCGGCTGGGACGCAAAGACGATCACCGACCGGCTGGAAAATGCGGTCGGCGACGATCTGCAATATATCCGCATCAACGGAACGCTGGTCGGCGGTCTGGTCGGCGTGCTGATCCACACGGTGGATTTGCTGATTTAGCCAACGTCAGTTTCCGGACAATCTCCCACGAAGACACAAGGAGGGTGCGCGACGCGCTGCCGATGCCTGTCGGCGGAGACAATTCTTTCAGTGCCTTCGCTCAATCGCGAACAGCCCGCAGCCCCTCACGAAACGTCGGATAGCGCGGCGTCCATTCGAGCAGCCGCTTCGCCTTGCCATTCGCGACGCGGCGGTTTTCGGCATAGAAAGCGCGCGCGGCGGGCGTCAGCGCGGCTTCCTCGAGCGTCTGAAGCGGGGGCGGGGGGGTGCCCAGCATCGCGCAGCCCCATTCGACGAGCCGGTTCTGGTGGCACGGCTCGTCGTCGGCCAGATTATAGACGCCCGGCGGTCCCCTGAACGACGCGATCACGCCGCCTGCGATGTCGTCGACATGGACGCGGCTGAACAGTTGATCGGGCAGGTCGATCCGGTGTGCGCGGCCTTCGCGGATGCGGTCGAGGATCGAGCGGCCGGGGCCATAGATGCCGGGCAGGCGAAAGACGCGGACGTCGCCGCGCAGCGCCGACCAGGCGGCGTCGGCGGCGTTGCGGTCGGCGCGGCGGCCTTTCACCGCGCCGCTCTCGTCGATCCATGCGCCGCGCGTGTCACCATAGACGCCGGTCGAGGAAAGATATCCGACCCACGCCGCGGGCGCGATGCCGAGCGCTTGCCCGTATCGGGCGAGCACCGGGTCGGCGCCTGCGACCGGCGGTACCGACGACAGGATATGCGTTGCGGTTCGCAGCGCACCGATGATCGCGGCCTCGTCGCCGAACGCCAGGCTGTCGCTCCGTCCGTCCTGCGTCGTCCCCGTCACGTCCCAGCCGCGCGCGCGCAATCGCCCGGCGAGGTGGCTCGCGGCATAGCCCATTCCGAAAATCAGCATATGTCCCATCGCGCGCCTTATTGCGCGCCTCGCGGCGCAAGCCTAGGACAATGCGCAACCATTTTTCCGTTCGTGCTGAGCTTGTCGACGCACCGTTCTTCTTTCGGCGTCGCAGAGGGAAAGAGCGGCCCGTCGACAAGCTCAGGGCAAAGGGTTCCTGTTTGGGGTTTCACACCGCGCATGACCGACGTCTCTTCCACCCCCGCCATCCCCGTCACCATCCATCGCGGCGACTATCGCCCGCCCGAATGGCAGGTGCCCGATATCGCGCTCGATTTCGCGCTGGGCGTCGACGAGACGCGCGTCGCCGCGACCTTGACCGTCGAACGCCATGCCGATGCACCGGCGCCGCTGACCTTGCGCGGCGACGGCCTGACGGCTGCGGCGGTCCGCGTCGATGGCGAAGGCTGGAACGACTGGCGCATGGACGGTCCCGACCTGATCGTCGATCTGGGCGATCGCACGGCGGCGGTGGTCGAGGTCGATACGGTCATCAACCCGGCGGCGAACACGCAGCTGATGGGTCTCTATGCCTCGAACGGCATGCTCTGCACCCAGTGCGAGGCCGAAGGCTTTCGCCGGATCACCTTTCACCCCGACCGTCCCGACGTGCTCAGCCGGTACAAGGTACGGATGGAGGGCGACAAGACAGCGTTCCCGATCCTGCTCTCGAACGGCAATTGTGTTGCAGCGGGCGATGAGGGCAGCAACCATTGGGCGTTGTGGGAAGACCCCTGGCCAAAGCCCAGCTATCTCTTCGCGCTCGTGGCGGGCGACCTTGTCGCCAACCGCGACGAATTCGTCACCATGTCGGGACGCAAGGTCGAACTCGGCATCTGGGTGCGCGACGGCGACGTCGATCGCACCGGCCACGCGATGAAAGCGCTCAAGGACAGCATGGCGTGGGACGAGCGCGTCTATGGCCGCGAATATGACCTCGACCTGTTCAACATCGTCGCGGTCAGCGATTTCAACATGGGGGCGATGGAGAACAAGGGGCTCAACATCTTCAACACCCGCTATATTCTGGCCGACCCCGATACCGCGACCGACCTCGATTACGACGGGGTCGAGGGCGTCGTGGCGCATGAATATTTCCACAACTGGTCGGGCAACCGCGTCACCTGCCGCGACTGGTTCCAGCTCAGCCTGAAAGAGGGCTTCACCGTCTTTCGCGACCAGAGCTTCTCGGCCGACATGGGCTCGCCGCCGGTCAAGCGGATCGAGGATGTCCGCCTGCTCCGCGCCGCGCAATTCCCCGAAGATGCCGGGCCGCTGGCGCATCCGATCCGCCCCGACAGCTATCAGGAAATCTCCAACTTCTATACCGCGACGGTCTATAACAAGGGCGCCGAGATCATCCGCATGATGGCGACGCTGCTCGGCCCCGAACGCTTTCGCAAAGGCACCGACCTGTATTTCGACCGCCACGACGGCGAGGCGGCGACGTGCGAAGACTTCGTCCGCGCGATGGAGGAAGGCGGCGCGATCGACCTCACACTGTTCCGCCGCTGGTACGAGCAGGCGGGCACGCCGCGGCTCAAGCTGTCGCTCATCGACGAGGCGGGGGCATGGTTTCTCGACGTCGCGCAGGTCGTTCCGCCGACCCCCGGCCAGCCCGACAAGCAACCTGCGATGATGCCGCTGCGCCTCGCGGCGTTCGCGACCGACGGCGGGGCATCGCTGCCCGATACGCTGGTGACGCTCACCGCCGCGACGCAGCGGATCGCGCTCGGCAAATTCGCCAGGCGCCCCGCGTTGTCGGTCAACCGCGGCTTCTCGGCGCCGGTGATCGTCGATTTCGAGCGCGCGCCGGGCGAACTCGCCTGGCTGGCCGCGCACGATGACGATCCGTTCGCGCGCTACGAAGCGCTGCAACAGCTGATGCTCGACACGCTGGTTGCGGCGGTGTCGGGCGAGAAGGCCGACCATCAGGCGGTAATCGATGCGGTCGGGCTGACGCTCGCCGGTCGCGCGACCGATCCCGCGTTCGTCGCCGAGGCGATATTGCTGCCGAGCGAGGCTTTCGTCGGCGACCAGATGGTCACCGTCGATCCCGACGCGATCCGCCGCGAGCGGCTCGCGCTGCAAGCAGCGATCGGCCGCGCGCTCGATCGCGATTGGCGCGCGATCCTCGGCGAGGTGCCGCCGCCCGCCGCGATCCTGTCGCGCAAGGCGAAGGGCGGCCGCCGTCTGCGCGGTGTTGCGCTGGCCTATCTTGCCGCCACCGGTATCGACGACGTCGCCGCGCTGGCGTTCCGGATATTCTCCGACGCCGACGGGATGACCGAGCGGCAGGCTGCGCTCGCCACGCTCGCGCATGGCGACAGCGACGAGCGCGTCGCGGCGCTCGACATTTTCTATCAGCGTTATCGCGACAATCCGCTCGTGCTCGACAAATGGTTCCAGGTGCAGGCCTGGTCGATGCGTTCCGACACCGTCGATGCGGTGAAGGAGCTCGCGCAGCATCCCGACTTCACGCTCGCCAATCCGAACCGCGTGCGCTCGCTCTATGGCGCGCTCACCGGCAACCAGGCGGCGTTTCATCAGGCGGACGGCGCGGGTTACCGGCTGATCGCCGACCTCGTCATCGCGCTCGACCCCAAGAACCCGCAAACGTCGGCGAAGATGATCCCGCCGCTCGGCCGCTGGAAACGCTTCGACGACGCGCGCGCTGCGATGATGAAGTCCGAACTGGAACGCATCCTCGCGCAGCCCGGCCTGTCGCGCGACGTCACCGAGCAGGCGAGCAAGAGTTTGCTGGGTTAGCGTCGGCTTGTCGGAAGTGGATTGCCATTCCCTTTCGTCATCCCGGACTTGATCCGGGATCCACGGCGACGGCGCGGTGATGGGTCCCGGATCAAGTCCGGGATGACGATGAAAAGAAGGACCGCTTCGGGTCGCTATCCCCCCAGCCACCCCGTGACATCGACCGCGACCTTGTTCGCGGCGCGGGTCAGCGCTTCGCCGACGGGTTTGGCCTCGACCTTGCCGCCGATCGGCTCGCGGACCTCGAAACGGCGCTGGGTGACGGTCTTGCCGCCAGCCGACACCAGCATAGCCTGAAAGACGACCACTGCCTCGTTCGTGCGTGCGTCGACGCCGAATTCCATCAGCTGCCCGGCAAGCTGCTCGCCCGGTGCGGTCAGATATTGGCCTTCGTCGAGGACGACGCGCGACGTGCGCGCGGCGACGGTTTCGGACACGAGCCGCTGAAACAGCCGCTGCGGCGCCTCGACCCACTGGGCGTCCTTCACATAGGTGACGCTGCTATTGTCCTGCTGCACCGGAATGCGCGTCGTGCGCAGTTTCTGGGGTGCGGTCGGGATCAGGATCGTCAGGGTCGCCGCCTCGGCCGCGGTGCGCGCCGAACCTGCGGGCGGCGCGGCCTCGGGATCGAGCGTGAGCAGAAAGGGCGGGGTCTTGCCGCCAAGCCCGATGCAGCCCGAAAGCGTCACGGCGAGGACGGCGCTTAGCAGCGGTGCGCGGAGTGTTCGCATCATGGACATCCTCATTCCTTGTAATCGGGCAGCTTGCTGCCACCGAGGACCGCGCCGGCGCCCTGCTGGTCGAGCTTGTCGGTCAGGCTCGACAGCGAGGACGAGGTGCGGCGCAGGTCGCGGATCAACGCATTGGCTTCGGGGATTGTCGTCTCGCTGAAGGTCTTGAGCCCCGGCCTTGCGTCCGAGATCGCTTCTTCGAGCGTCTTGATCGAATTGTTCGCGGACTTCAGCGTGTCGCGCAGATTCGCCATCGCCGGATCGACATTGCGGTCGATCGTGCCCTGCGTCGCCGCTGCCAGATTGCCGACCTGTTCGGCGGCGTTCCCTGCCTGCTGAATCGCGATGCGCGTATCGGCGAGCGCCTTTTCGATCGCCGGCCCGTTGCGCGCCAGCGTCGCGGTCGTCGTCTCGACATTGTCGAGGATGTTCGCAAAGCTTTCCTGATTCTTGTCGTCGGCCAGTTCGGCAAGACGTTCGGAGAGCGTCGAGAGGCGTTGCAGCAATTGCGGCGCCGTGTTGAGCAATTCGCCGAGCCCGCCGACGCGCGTCGGGATGACGGGCTTGCCCGCGGGTCCCTTGTCGCCGATCGGCGGCGCGCCCTTGACCGCACCATCGAGCGAAATTTGCGAGACGCCGGTGAAACCGACGCCTTCGAGCGCGGCGGTCGTTCCCTGGAGGATCGGCACGCCTTCGTTGACCTCGATCCGAACGCGCACGAACTGCGGATCGTCGGGCCAGAGCGCGATCTCGCGCACCTGGCCGGCGGGGACGCCCGAAAACTGGACCGCCGAGCCTTTGCTCAGTCCATCGACCGATTGTTTGAAGAAAACGTCATATTCGCGCTTCGTGCCGCCGCTGTCGTTCGCGAGCCACACGATGAAAATCGCGAGCGCCGCGGTGAAGAAGAGGACGAAAGCGCCGACGAGCACATTGTTCGAACGTGTTTCCATCAACTTTTCCTATCCTGCCGCTCGGTGGCGATGTTGCAGCCTGCTGCTGCGCGCCCGCGGGGCCCGTTGAAATATTCCTGTATCCACGGATGCTCGGTGGCAAGCAGTTCCGGTATCGTGCCGATCGCAATCACCGTCTTCTCGGCGAGCACCGCAACGCGGTCGCACGTTGCATAGAGCGAATCGAGGTCGTGGGTAATCAGGAAGACGGTCAGTCCCATCGTGTCGGCCAGCTCGCGGATCAGCTCGTCGAACTTGGCCGCGCCGATCGGGTCGAGCCCGGCGGTCGGCTCGTCGAGAAAGAGCAGCGCGGGGTCGAGCGCGAGCGCGCGCGCCAGCCCGGCGCGCTTGACCATCCCGCCCGACAGCTCGGCGGGATATTTCGGGCCGGCATCGGGGGGCAGGCCGACCATTGCGACCTTATAGGCTGCGATTTCGTCGAGCAGCCGCTGGTCGAGGCGCGGATAATATTCGCGCAGCGGCACCTGGATATTCTCGGCGACGCTGAGCGTCGAAAACAGCGCTCCGCCCTGGAACATGACGCCCCACCGGCGGCGCAGGTCGCGCGATTCCTCTTCGTCGGCAATCGCGTCGATCGTCTTGCCATAAACCTCGATCTCGCCCGCAGCCGGAATTTGCAGCCCGACGATCGATCGCATCAGCACCGACTTGCCCGTGCCCGACCCGCCGACGACGCCCAGGATCTCGCCCGACCGCACGTCGAGATCGAGGTGGTCGTGGATGATCGTGTCGCCGAACTGGTTGACCAGCCCGCGAATGCGGATCGGATACTCGAACTTCTCGGGCCGCACCGCATCGGCGGCGGCCAGCTCTTCCTGGATTTCTGCCTGCACCTCCTCGGTCATCAGTTCCACCCGATCGACGAGAAGAAGACGGCGAAAAAGGCGTCGAGCACGATGACGAGAAAGATCGCGGCGACGACGGCGGAGGTGGTGCGCTTGCCGACTTCCTCGGCATTCTGGCGCACCTGCATGCCCTCGTAGCAACCGGTCACGCCGATCAGGATGCCGAACACCGGCGCCTTGATCAGCATCGCCCAGAAATCGGTCATCGGAATGATGTCGCGGAGCATCTGGACATAGGTGACCGGCGGAATATCGAGCCCGATCCAGCAAAAGACGCCGCCGCCTGCGATCGCGCAGAGGCTGGCGTAAAAGCCCAGCAGCGGCATCAATATCGTTGCCGCGGCCACGCGGGGCAGCACGATCGCCTCCATCGGCGACACGCCGATCGTGCGCATCGCGTCGATTTCCTCGGTCAGCTTCATCGTGCCGATCTGGGCTGCAAAGGCCGATCCGGATCGGCCCGCGACCATGATCGCGGTCATCAACAGGCCCAGCTCGCGGATCGAGGCGCGGCCGACGAGGTTGATCGTGAAGACCTCGAGCCCGAATTGCCGCAGCTGCACCGCGCCCTGCTGCGCGACGACGATGCCGATCAGGAATGTCATCAACCCGATGATGGGCAGGGCATCGACCCCGACCGACTGGAATCGCGTCACGATCGCATGCCAGCGGAGCCGCCGGCGTGCGCGAATCTGGGTGCCGAGGGCCAGGATCATCGCACCGAAGAAATCGATGATGCCGATCAGCTCGCGCCAGACCGCGATGCTCGCCGTGCCAACCTCTCCCAGCATGCGCTCGAGTCCCGATCGCCGGTCGCGATGGACGCGATATTCGCTCTTGTCGTCTTTCAACGCGTGGAGCAGCCGTTCGGCCTCGGGGCTGGCGCCGATGATCTTCGCGCCATGTTCGTTGATCGTGCGCGTGACGATCCATGCGCCGACCGTGTCGATGCGTTCGATCGCCGACAGGTCAACCGATGCAATGGGGCCCAGCTCTTCGAGCCGCGCCGGAACGTCGCCAAGGCGTGCAAGGGTCAGGCGGCCGGTGAAGCGTACATTGGCGCCTTCGGTGCCGTCGCTATGTTCGAAATCCGCTCTGGCCACCATCGTGCGGCGGACATTGTCTTATTTGCCCCATCACGGCAAGCGAATCCCGCCCCTTGGCCGTCGTGCCGCGTAGGCCTATGAACGCGGTCATGGAAACGACGCCAGTCCCGGTCCCGGTCGAATATGCACACCGCGTCGCAATGTACGACATGGACCGGACGATAACGCGATCAGGGACTTACAGCGGATTCCTGATGCATGTTGCCAGGCGGAGGCAGCAATGGCGGTTGCTCCTGCTGCCGCTCGTCGCTCTCGCGGGGCTGGGGTATTCGTTGCGCCTGATCGATCGCTCGACGCTCAAGGCGATCAACCTGCGCCTTCTCGTCGGCAAGCGGTTCAACCGCGGCGAAATCGCGCCGCTCGCCGAAAGCTATGCCGACCAGGTCGTTGCGCGCGGACTGCATGGCGCGGCGCTCGACCAGATCGCCGCCGACCGCGACGCGGGGTACCGGCTGCTGCTCGCGACGGCGTCATTCCATCTCTATGTCGATGCGATCGCGCGGCGGCTCGGGATCGACGACGTCCTGGCGACACGGCTCGACGAGCCCGACGGCGCCGACCATATTCATGCACGGCTTGCCGGCGACAATTGCTATGGCGAGGCGAAATTCGCGCGCATCGCCGACTGGCTCGCGGCGAACGACATCACGCGCGATCAGGCGCATGTCCGGGCCTATTCGGACCATGTCTCCGACCACCCGATGCTCCACTTCGCCGACGAGGCTGTCGCGACGACCCCGTCGCGCAAGCTCAAGCAACTCGCGCCGAAAATGGGCTGGCAGGTCGTCGACTGGCGCGCCCGAAAATAGCGCTGTCCTACAAAATCGGGTCGCGCTAGCGTCGCAAGATGATGCCCGAACCGATCCCGATGGTCGCTTTTGCCATCGCGACCGGCGGCCGCCTTAAAGCCACAAAGGACACAATCCCGACCCGCACGTGCGGGGCTTTTGTGGCTTTAAGACGATCGCAGCCGTCAGACCGCGTCGAGCGCCTGCGCGAAATCGGCGATCAGATCGTCGGGATCTTCGATGCCGATCGACACGCGGACCAGATTGTCGGTGATGCCCAGCGCTTTCTTGCGCTCTTCGGGGACCGACAGATGCGTCATCGCCGCCGGGTGGCTGGCGAGCGTTTCGGTGCCGCCCAGGCTGACGGCGAGCTTCGCGATCTTCAGCGAGTCGAGGAAACGGAAACTCTCTTCCTCGCCGCCCTTGATGAAGAGCGAGAAGGTCGATCCGGCGCCGGTGCAGTGGCGGTCGAAGATGTCCTTCTGGCGCGCATCCTGAATGAAGCCGAGATAGCCGAGGCCGTCGACCTTGGGATGATCGCGAAGATAGGTGCAGACCTTCAGCGCATTCTCGCCCGCGCGGTTCATGCGCAGCTCGAGCGTTTCGAGGCTGCGGAGCAGCATCCATGCGGTGTTGGGATCGCAGATCGTCCCGATCGTGTTGCGCATCGGACGGATGATGTTGAGCAGTCGCTGATCGCCCGACACGCCCCCCGCGACGAGATCCGAATGGCCGCCGGCATATTTGGTCAGGCTATAGACGACGAGTTCGGCGCCCTGTCGGATCGGCTTCTGCCACAACGGCCCCAGGAAGGTGTTGTCGATCGCGATCGCGGGCTTCTGCTCGCCCGGGAACGCCACGTCGCGCGCGCCGCGCACCGCTTCGACATCGACGAGCGCGTTGGTCGGGTTCGCGGGGCTTTCCAGATAGACCAGCGCGACCTTGCCGCCCTTTTCGGCGGCAAGCGCCTTTGCCCGTTCCAGGATCGCATCGATTTCCTCGCGCGTCGCGCCGGCCGGAAAATCGAGGAAGCTGACGCCGAAACGCGAGAGGATGCGGGCGATCAGCGTTTCGGTCGCCGCATAGAGCGGTCCCGAATGAACGATCACGTCATTCTGGCTGACGAGCGCAAGGAGCAGGGTGGCGATCGCCGACATGCCGCTGGAAAAGACAAGGCTGTCGTCGGCGCCGTCCCAGACCGCCAGGCGATCTTCCAGGATTTCCTGGTTCGGGCCGTTGAAGCGCGAATAGACAAGGCCGTCGGCGGGGCCTTCGCGCTTGCCGGTGATATGCTCGAAAAAGCGCTTGCCCGCGGCCGCGCTTTCGAACGCGAAGGTCGAGGTCAGGAAGATCGGCGGCTTCAGCGAGCCTTCGGACAGCACCGGATCATAGCCGAGTCCCATCATCAGCGTCGCGGGGCTGAGTTCCCTGTCGCCGATTTTTTTCGTGTTCGTCTTGGGTTTTCCGCGCATGGCCATGGGGGTGCTCCTTTGAGGGTTACCCCGCCTATAGCAGGACTGGTTTCGTTTGAAACTATATTGCGCGGTCAATCTTCGGTGATCAGGCTGCGCTCTTTGGTCTCCGGAAGCAACAGCGTCGCAACGCCGGCCATGCCGATCACCGCGGCGACATAGAAATAAAAGACCCACTCGACGCCAGCACCCTTCAGGCCGAGCGCGACCATCTCGAGCGTCCCGGCAAAGATCGCATTGCCGATGGCATAGGGCAGGGCGACGCCAAGCCCGCGGATATGCGCGGGAAAAAGCTCGGCCTTCACGAGCGCATTGTTGGCGCTATAGCCCGCCTGCAACGTCAGCGGGATCAGGATCAGCAAGGTCGCGACGACCGGCGAGGTCACGGTCTCGAGCGTCATGAAGGTCGGCACCGCGACGATCGCACCGCCGATCCCGAAGAGCAGCAGCATCGGTTTGCGCCCGAATTTGTCGGCGAGCGACCCGAAGACCGGCTGCATCAGCGTGAACCAGATCAGCGCCGCGGCGATGATATAGGTCGCCGTCGCCTTGTCGAAGCCGACGGTGTTGAACAGATATTTCTGCATATAGCTGGTGTAGGTATAGGCCGCGAGCCCGCCGCCCGCCGACAGCATCCCGACCAGGATGCTCTCGCGGCGATGCTCCTTCCACAGCAGCGTCGCGGTCGAGACCGGCCGGTCGACGGCCTGATTCTCGAAAGACGGAGTCTCCGCCAGATTGCGGCGGAGCAGATAGACGCCGAGCGCGAGCACCGCGCCGATCACGAACGGAACGCGCCAGCCCCAGGCCGTCAGCTCGGCTTCGGTAAGGAACGCCTGCAGTACGACCGCCACGAAAATCGCGCAGAGCTGGCCGCCGATCAGCGTCATATATTGAAAGCTCGCCCAGAAGCCGCGATTTTCCTTGGGCGCCATCTCGGACAGATAGGTCGCGCTGGCGCCATATTCGCCGCCGAGCGACAAGCCCTGGAGCATGCGGGCGATCAGCAATGTGGCCGGGCCGAGCAGCCCCGCGACGGCGTAGGTCGGCGCGACAGCGATCAGCATCGACCCGCTGAACATCAGCGCGACCGACAGCGACAGCCCCGCCTTGCGTCCGCGCGTGTCGGCGAAACGGCCCATGAACCAGGCGCCGATCGGCCGCATCACGAAGCCGACGGCAAAGATCGTTGCGGTGCTCAGAAGCTGCGCGGTCGGATCGGCCTTGGGAAAGAAGACCGGCGCGAAATAGATGGCGAAGGCGGCGTAGGCGAACCAGTCATACCATTCGACCAGATTGCCCGCCGACCCGCCGATGATCGACACAAGCCGTTTGCGCGGTATGGCGAAGGCCTTCATCACATTCCCCCATCTCGTCATCCCGGCGAAGGCCGGGATCTCACCCTCTCGCTCCCACGCACCGGCGGGATCCGGCCTCCGCCGGGATGACGATTGATGTAACGTTGCTATACCAGCCCGATCAGCGATATCTGGCGGCCATAGCTATTCTCTTGTCGGTGGCACGCGCGGCGATAGCTGAAATAATCTTCCGCCTCGGCATAGGTGTCCTGCCCGCCGATGGCAATTCGGGTCACCCCGCAGGCCGCGAGCCGCGCGGCGACATAGGCGGCGATGTCGAACATCGCATGGCCGGGTTTGCCTGCCGCAAAAAAGCGCTCGTTCGCCGGGTCGTCGGACAGGAAGCGGGCGACGAAACCGTCATCGACTTCGTAAGACGCTCGGCCGATGCACGGGCCGATCGCGACGGCGATGTTGGCGCGGCTGGCGCCGAGGCTTTCCATCGCGGCCAGCGTGGCGTCGGTCACGCCCGCAATCGCGCCTTTCCATCCGGCATGCGCGGCCCCGACGACGCCGGCGTCGCGATCGGCGAACAGCACGGGGACGCAATCGGCCGTCAGGATGCCGAGCACCAGACCCGGGGTCCGCGTTGCCAGCGCATCGGCTTCGGGCCGCGCGGTGAGGTCGGTGGTTTCGTCGACGATGACACAGCGATTGCCGTGCACCTGATAGAGTCCGGCAAGCCCCGCGCCGGGCAAGACGGCGTCGGCGGCGCGGCGGCGATTCTCGGCAATCAGGCTGGGGTCGTCGCCCGAACCGAGGCCGCAATTCAGCGATGCCAGATCGCCGCTCGACACGCCCCCCCGGCGTCCGAAAAACCCGTGCGCCACCCCGGCCAGCGGCATCGCGGTGGCGAAAGGCGCGCTCACAGATCGAGCCTGAAGAAACGGTCCTCGTCGACATGATTGCCGACGAGAAACGCATTGCGGCCGACGTCGTAAAACCCATAGCGGCGATAGAATGCCTGCGCGCGATGGTTCTCGGTGAACACCGTCAGGTACAGGATCTCGGCGCGCTCGCGGGCCCAGGCGATGCCCCATTCCATCAACGACACCGCGACGCCCGTACCCTTGGCGGCATCGGCGACGTAAAGCTGGTGGAGTTCGACCGCGGCGTCCGTCGGCTGCTCGGGCGGCAGGTCGAATTCGACCGGTCCCATCTTGATATAGCCCAGGATCGCGCCCGCCTCGCCGCGCACCAGCGCGATATCATGCTCGGCATCCTCGATCTGCGCCCGCACGCGCTCGGGCGGGTTCCAGTCGGCAAGGAAGGTCGACAGATCGGCTGGGTCATAGATATGGCCGAAGGTGTGCGTGAACGATCCGTTCGCGAACATCGCGATGGCCTCGGCATCCTCCGGTTTTGCCAGTTCGATGGCGGTCATGGGGTGTCTCCTGAAAATCCTGCGGGCGCGGGCCAGGCCGGCGCAGAGAAGGTGATGGCCTTGAACAGATTGCCCATCGCGTCGGCCTCGACAAGACGGTCGCGCTGGCGCTTCAATTCCTCGGCGCGATCGGGCGCCGCAGCCGATAACGATGCCAGCCGTGCATCGATGCCAAGCCGCCGCAGCCAGTCGCCCTGTGTCGCGACGTCGCTGATCGCGACCCCTGCCGGCTGCGCCCCGTCGGCGAGCGCCGTGAAATCGACATGCGCCGTCAAATCGACCTCGCCGGGATCGGCAAAGGGATCGGCAAATCGATGCGCCTTCACCGCCTGAAGCGTGTCGCCGGCAGCGGGACCGCTATAGCCATAATCGATCGCGAGCATCGCGCCGCCGAGCCTGGCGATGCGGAAGGCACAGCGTTGCGCAATCGCTGCCGCGACCGGCGCGGTTTCGACGATCGTGCCCTCGGGCCTGCCGTTCAGCGCGGGCGCTACCACGTCGTCGGCAGAAACGTCGCCCGCAATCACTGCCAACCGGCCGTCGCGGCGCTCGACCATCCGCTCGCGCCAGCCGCCCGCGGCCCGCACATATTGATGGATCGGCAGCGCGTCGAAGAATTCGTTGGCGACGATGATCAGCGGCGCATCGTCGGGCAGCGCGTCGATTTCGTCATGGTGGACCGCCTCGGGCAGCCGCGCCACTTGTGCCGCGCGCAGGGTCGGACTCGTCTCGACAAGATGGACGCCGCGCGGTGTGCAGCCGAAACGCTTTGCGGCGCGCAGCGCATCGGCGGCGAGCGTGCCGCGGCCGGGGCCAAGCTCGACATAGCGGAACGCCGGGCGTCCGGCGCGGCTCCACAGGTCGGCAATCCAGATGCCGATCAGTTCGCCGAACATCTGGCTGATCTCGGGCGCGGTGGTGAAATCGCCGGCCGCGCCGAGCGGGTCGCGCGTCGCATAATAATGCGCGTTGGCGGCGGCCATATAGTCGGCCACCGTCAACGGCCGGGCGGCTGCGATATCCTTGATCAGCTGGTCCGGCGTTGGAGGCCCGTCAGGCAACGCTGTCGGGCCCCGCAATCGGCTCGACGCGCTGGCGGCGCCGCTTGGCGGTCAGGACGAGCCACAGGCCGATCAGGATCATCGGAACGGTCAGCCATTGGCCCATCGAAAGCCCCGTCGCCTCGACGACATTCATCCGCTGCACGTCGGGCTCGCGGAAATATTCGACCACGAAGCGGCTGATGCCATAGATGATCGACGCCATGCCGACCAGGAATCCGGGCTTGTAGCGCGCGTCCGTGCGCCAGAAGAGGAAGGCGAGCACCGCCATAATCACGATGCCCTCGAGCCCTGCTTCGTAAAGCTGGCTCGGGTGGCGCGGTTCCACGCCGCCGCGCGGGAAGATGATGGCCCACGGCACGTTGGTGATGCGGCCCCACAGCTCGCCGTTCACGAAATTGGCGAGGCGGCCGAGGAACAGGCCGAACGGAATCGTACAGGCGATATAGTCGCAGAAGCGCAGAAAACTCAGCTTCTCCTTGCGGGTGACGTACCAGATCGCGATCAGCACGCCCAGGACGCCGCCGTGCAGCGACATGCCGCCGTCCCACAGGCGGAAAATTCCCGCCGGGTCCTTCAGATAGGATTCCAGATTGTAGAAGAGCACATAGCCGAGCCGGCCGCCGAGGATGATGCCGAGCATCGCATAGAAGATCATGTCGTCGGCATGGCGCCGCGCCATCGGGGCGCCGGGCTGGGCGATCAGCTTCAGCAGATACCAATAGCCCAGGAAGATGCCGGCGAGATAGGCGAGGGCGTACCAGCGGATCGGCAGCCCGAAGACGCTGAAGGCGATTTCGCTATGTTCGCCCATCAGTTCGCTGAAGTTCACATATTGTGTTGCTTCGGCTAAGGTTGCAAAAAGAAACATATAGTCTCGACACCTTCCCCAGGAGAGGCCTTCCCCATAGGGGGTAAGGCGAACGAGACCAAGAGGAGAGATGCCCCATGCCTTCCGCGCTCGATCTGCGCCTGGAATCCGCGTATAATCTGATCACGGGCCCGGGCGGCCCGATCCAGGTCGGGTCCGTCGAACGCTTTGGCCGCGAGCTGCCGTTCATCGCCAATGCGCCGACGAATCTGGCCGACTATATCGCCTTCTTTTGTGCGCAGCATGGGGATGCGACGTTCCTGGTCGAAGGCGGCGAGCGACTGAGTTTCGCACAGGTCTATGCTGCGGCGCGCAAGGTCGCGGCGGGCCTCGTCGAAGGGCATGGCGTACAGCGCGGCGACCGCGTCGCCATCGCGATGCGCAACGCCAATGCCTGGTGCGTGACCTATGTCGGCATCCTGCTCGCGGGCGGCTGCGCAACCTTGCTCAACGGCTGGTGGCAGGGCGGCGAACTGGCCGCAGGGATCGAGGATGCCGAGGCGAAGCTCGTCATCGCCGACGCGCCGCGCGCGGCGCGGCTGCAGGAACCGGGCGTCAGCCATCGCGCCAAGGTCGTCACCCTCGACATCACCAGGCCGATCGACGAAGCCATCGCGCCGATCGCGGCCGGTGGCAGCGCGGAGACGGTGTTGCCGACGCTCACCGGACAGGATCTCGCGACCATCCTCTTCACCTCGGGCTCGACCGGCCAGTCGAAGGGCGCCTATTCGCGTCATGAGGCCGTCGTGCAGGCGATCTTCAACTATGTGACGCAGACGGCGAGCATCGTGCACCTGCTGACCGAAGACGGGCAGATGTCGGACATCCAGCCCGCAACCTTGATCTGTACCCCGCTGTTCCACGTCACGGCCGAGATTCCGGTGTTTCTTCAGAGCTTCGCGCTCGGCCGCAAGCTCGTGCTGATGCCGAAGTGGAACGCCGATGAGGCGATGCGGCTGATCCAGGACGAGAAGTGCAATTATTTCGTCGGCGTGCCGCTGATGAGCTATGAAATTCTGGTCAGTCCGAACCGCAAGAATTACGACCTGTCGACGTGCAGAAGCTATGCCGGCGGCGGCGCACCGCGCGCGCCCGAGCATGTCCGGCGGCTCGCGACCGAGATGGGCGATGCCAAGCCGCTGCTGGGCTATGGTCTGACCGAAACCAACGCGGTGGGCTGCGGCATCATCAACGAGAATTATGTCGAGAAGCCGACCTCGACGGGACCGGCATCGAAGCCGCTTGTCGATCTTGCGATCCTCGACGACCATGGCAACGCGCTGCCGCAGGGCGGCGTCGGCGAAGTCTGCATGCGGTCGGTGTGCAATTTCGAGGGATATTGGAACAATGAAGCGGCCACCAAGGCGGCCTTCTTCGACAATGGCTATTTCCGTTCGGGCGACCTCGGCTATCTCGACGCCGATGGCTATCTGTTCATCGTCGACCGCAAGAAGGACATCATCATCCGCGGCGGCGAGAATATCAGCTGCCAGGAAGTCGAGGCGGCAATCTACGAGCATTCCGAAGTGAATGAATGTGCCGTCTTTGGCCTTCCCGACGAACGGCTCGGCGAATGCGTCGGCGCGGTCGTCTGGGTGAAGCCGGACAGCGGCGTGCGGGCCGAAGATCTTGTGTCTTTCCTTGGCCAGCGGCTTGCACCCTATAAGGTGCCGTGCAAGATCTGGATGTCGAATGACGCGCTGCCCAAGCTGGGCAGCGAGAAGATCGACAAGGTCACGCTGCGCAATCGCTATCGCGAGGAATATCAGGCGGAGGTCGCGGCGTAACCAAAGGCGGCGGAGGAGCGAAGGAGGACTATGGCCGAGCCTGACTCTCCCGATGCTCCGACCGCGACGGCACCGACCCCGCCTGCGCGCGTCTATCGCCATCGCCTGCCGACGCGGATCTGGCATTGGGTCAATGCGGTCACGCTGCTCGTCATGCTGATGAGCGGACTGATGATCTTCAACGCGCATCCGCGGCTCTATTGGGGCCAATATGGCGCGAACCCCGACCGTGCCTGGTTCGCGATCGGATCGACCGCCGACACCGGCTATGTCCGGTTCGGCGAAACGCGGATCGGGACGACCGGCGTGCTCGGGCGCTGGACCGATCACCACGGCAAGGAACAGACCTGGGCCTTTCCCGGCTGGGCGACGATCCCGACCAGCTATGACCTTGCCGCCGGGCGCCGATGGCATCTGTTCTTCGCCTGGATCTTGTCGATCGGCCTGACGCTTTACATGGTGTGGAGCCTGTTCGGCGGCCATGTGCGGAAAGACTTGCATGTCCGCCGCGCCGAATGGTCGCCGCGCCACATCTGGCAGGACATCAAGGATCATGCGCGGCTGCGCTTCCCGAAGGGCGAAGCGGCGGCGCGCTATCATATCCTCCAGAAACTCAGCTATATCGGCGTCATTTTTGTGTTGCTCCCGCTGATGATATTCACCGGCCTGACGATGTCGCCGGGAATGGGCGCGGCGTGGCCGTGGCTGCTCGACCTGTTCGGCGGACGGCAATCGGCGCGGTCGATCCATTTCATCGCCGCCTGGCTGCTCGTTGCCTTTTTCTTCGTGCACATTGCCATGGTGCTGCTCGCCGGGCCGGTGAACGAGCTCAGGTCGATGATCACCGGCTGGTTCACGCTGCCGCGCGAAACGGGGAAGGGCGAATGAGCCCTCGTTTTCCTTCCCTCGTCATCCCGGACTTGATCCGGGATCCATCGGCGACGTCGAAGTCATGGACCCCGGATCAAGTCCGGGGTGACGAGAGGAAAAAAATCTCGATTCCCCGTCGCCAGTTGATCGCGCGCGCGGGCGGGCTCGTCGCCGCGGCGGGTGCGCTGCCGCTGCTTTCGGGCTGCGACGCGATCAGTGAGGCGCCGGCGGTACGCAAGATCCTGTCGATGGGCGAGGAAATGAACCGCGCGACCCAGCGCGCGCTGATCGATCGCGACGCGCTCGCCCGCGAATTTACCCGCGCCGACCTGTCGCCGATATTCCGGTCGAACGGCACCAAGCTTCCCGATGGTGCGGCCTATGCCGCGCACGTCGCCACGGGCTTTTCCGATTGGCGCATCAAGGTGTCGGGGCTGGTCGCGCGGCCGTTGTCGCTGTCGATGGCCGACATTCGCGCGATGCCCCAGCGGACGCAGATCACCCGGCATGACTGCGTCGAGGGCTGGAGCGCGATCGGCGGATGGACCGGCCCCCGGCTCAGCGGCATCCTCGCCGCCGCGGGCGTGAAGGACAGCGCGCGTTATGTCGTCTTTCGCTGCGCCGACCGCATCGGCGATGCGCTCTATTACGAGAGCTGCGACATGGTCGATGCGCTTCATCCGCAGACGATCCTGGCGTGGGCGCTCAATGGCGCGGTGCTGCCGATCGCCAACGGCGCGCCGTTGCGGCTGCGCATCGAGCGTCAGCTCGGCTATAAGCACGCGAAATATCTGACGGGCATCGAAGCCGTCGCCAGTCTCGATGAAATCGGGGCAGGAAAAGGCGGCTTTTGGGAAGATCGCATCGACTATGAATGGTATGCCGGGATCTGACTGCATCCCCGGGCAGCCGATACGACCTATTGCACGCGAATATAGGACGACGGCGAAGCGGCGCTACGCCGGATAGCGTTCGTTCATGCTGTCCCAGCTCAGAGCGACAAGCTTTTCCAACACATCCAGATCGATGTCGGCAAGCTTGTTGACATAGAGGCAGGCCTTGCCGGTCTTGTATTTGCCAAGCTTCGCAAACAGCGCGTCGGCCTGGTCCTGGTGCCGGCCATGATCACCCATCAGATAGAGCGTCATCGCGGCCTTGCGCGGGCTGAAGCCGGCGCGGCACATCGTGCCCGAATGGCCGCTGTCGTAAAGATAGTCATAGCTGCCATAGCCGATGATCGAGGGGCCCCACATCCTGGGTTCCAGCCCGGTGACGCGGCGGTGGATGGCATCGACGATCGCCGCTTCCTCGCGCCGCCTTTCGCTCGGGACGGCGGCGACAAAGTCGGCGACCGACACTTCGGTCGTCTTGGTCTTGATCTCGGTTTTGGCCATGATCGTCTCCCTGCGAGGATCATAGCGGCGCGCCGAGCCTTTTCCAGTCAGCCGTGCCGCAGCGCGATCCGTTCGGCGAGCGCTGCGATGCGCTGGCGAAAGCTGGCGGGCGCGACCACCTCGACCTCGGCGCCGAGTGCCAGCATCTCGCGCGCGCCATGGTCGCTGTCTTCGACCTGCATTTCCATGGCGCGCCATCCGTCGCCATCCGCCGGGCCCGACGCGGCGACGGCCTCAGCGCCGCGCGGCGATTGCGCGGCGAGCCGCTTGCATCCGTCGGGCGAGGCGCGGACGGATGCGATCGTCGCGAACAGTTCGGCCTCGAACCGCGCCTGTTCGGCGCGCCACCAGGTCGCGAGATGGAAGGTCGGGGGGCGCTCGAACGGCGCGGCGCCGACCGCCAGCCTGTCGATGTTGGCGATGCGGAAGATGCGAACCTTCCCGCCACTGCGCGCGGCAAGATACCAGATGCCCGCCTTCAGCACGAGGCCGAGCGGGTCGACCGTCCAGTTTCGCAGGCCCTGCCAGCTTTCATAACGCATCGCCAGTGGGCGCTGGTCGAGCATGGCGCGTGCGATGGCGGGAAGGTGGGGCAGCGCCTCTCCGCCGCGGTACCAGTCGACCGCGTCGAGGTGAAAGCGCGCCGCCATGCGGTCGGCCAGCGCGCCGCCGCCACCGGGCAGCGCGGCGATCAATTTATGGTGCGCGGCGTTCGTCGCGGCACCGATCCCCAGTTCTGCCGCCGGCCCCGGCAGGCCGATCATCGCCATCGCCTCTGCTTCGCGCGCCGACAGGCCGGTCAGCTGGGTGCGATAGCCGTCCAGAAGCTGAAAGCCGCCGCCGGGACCGCGGTCGCCATAGACCGGGATGCCCGCGGCGGAGAGCGCATCGATGTCGCGATAGATCGACCGCATCGACACCTCGAACTCGGCGGCAAGATCGACCGCGGTCATCCGCCCGCGCAACTGCAGCAGGATCAGGATCGAGAGGAGGCGGCTTGCGCGCATTATTCGCCATAGCAGAAAATAACTGACAGAAAATGTCAGGATCAGGCGCGTAGAGCGAGCGGGTCAACAAGGAAACAACCATGACCCAGATCGAACGCCGCGCCGTCATCGCCCTTTCCGCCGGAGCCCTCATGTCCAGCCTGATCCCCGCCGCCGTTTCCGCCGCCATCAATCCGGCGCCGGTTGGCAAGCCAGGCGACTTCGATTTCCTCTCCGGCGAATGGCGCATCCACAACAAGTTCCGCGAGGGCGAAAAGTGGATCGAGTTTCCCGGCGAAGCGACCGTCGTCGGCATTCTCGGCGGTGTCGCGAGCATCGAGGAACTGCGCATCCCCGCCCGGGGCTTTTCGGGTATGGGGCTCCGCCTGCTCGACATCGAAAGGAAGATATGGTCCGACCATTGGGTCAACGCGAAATCGGGCGTCGTCGCTGTGCCAGGCCAGCTCGGCGTATTCGAAAATGGCGCCGGCACCTTTCTGTCCGAAGGGGAGGGCGAAACAGGTCCCGAGCTGTATCGCGGCGTGTGGGACCGCATCACGCCGAAAAGCTGCCGCTGGTTCCAGAGCGCCTCGCGCGACGGCGGCAAGACGTGGGACGACAGCTGGTTCATGGACTGGACCCGCGTCGCGTAAGAAGAAACCGCTTTCCTACAATATCGCGCTATGCTTCATGATGGTACATGGTCGTCGCACGCTCTTCCTTGTTACGCGCTGGCGCAAACCGATGCCGCGGTTGTTTGATAGCGAGCTGTCTGGACCCGGGCTTTTCCGGGGGGGAGGCAGCGACCTGATTGGTGCGTGTAAGGCTGAACTTTACTGAACTTTGCGACGTCGTGCCGCGAAACATTTGCTCGCGCGGCGCGGCCGAATCGTGTCGGCATGTTGCGCGCGGCGCGGCGGCCTGCTAGCCGCGCCCGCGTCCTTCCCTCGCCAAAGGTGCCATCATGTCCGAGTCCTTCAAACGCGTCGTCCTCGCCTATTCGGGCGGCCTCGATACCAGCGTGATCCTGAAGTGGCTGCAGGTCACCTACGGCTGCGAGGTCGTGACCTTCACCGCCGACCTGGGGCAGGGCGACGAGCTCGAACCCGCGCGCGCCAAGGCGGTGCTGATGGGCGTGAAGCCCGAACATATCTATATCGACGATGTGCGCGAGGAGTTCGTCCGTGACTTCGTCTTCCCGATGATGCGTGCCAACGCGCGGTATGAAGGCGACTATCTGCTCGGCACCTCGATCGCGCGGCCGCTGATCTCGAAGCGGCTGGTCGAGATCGCGCACGAAACCGGCGCCGACGCGGTGGCGCATGGCGCGACGGGCAAGGGCAACGACCAGGTGCGGTTCGAACTGTCGGCCTATGCGCTCAATCCCGATATCAAGGTGATCGCGCCGTGGCGCGAATGGGACCTGACCAGCCGCACCGCGCTGATCGAATTCGCCGAGAAGCACCAGATTCCGGTTCCCAAGGACAAGCGCGGCGAAAGCCCGTTCAGCACCGACGCGAACCTTCTTCACACCTCTTCGGAAGGCAAGGTGCTCGAAAATCCGTGGGATGAAACCCCCGACTATGTCTATTCGCGCACGGTCAATCCCGAAGACGCGCCCGACACCCCCGAATATATCACGGTCGATTTCGAGCGCGGCGACGGCGTCGCGCTGAACGGCGAAGCGATGTCGCCCGCGACCTTGCTCGCCGCGCTCAACGACCTTGGCCGCAAGCATGGCATCGGCCGCCTCGACCTGGTCGAAAACCGCTTCGTCGGCATGAAGTCGCGCGGCATGTACGAGACGCCGGGCGGCGAAATCTATGCCCGCGCGCATCGCGGCATCGAAAGCATCACGCTCGACCGCGGCGCCGCGCACCTGAAAGACGAGCTGATGCCGAAATATGCCGAGCTCATCTACAACGGCTTCTGGTTCGCGCCCGAACGCGAGATGCTGCAAGCCGCGATCGATCACAGCCAGGAGAAGGTCTCGGGCACGGTGCGGCTCAAGCTCTATAAGGGCAATGCCAGCGTCGTCGGCCGCAAGTCGCCGAACAGCCTCTACAGCGAACGCCATGTGACGTTCGAGGATGATGCCGGAGCCTATGATCAGAAGGACGCGGCCGGCTTTATCAAGCTGAACGCGCTGCGCCTGAAGCTGCTGGCGAAACGCGACCGCTGATCGGCGGTCGGCGCGGGGAGCGACGATGATGATCCCACCGCCGGACAGCCAAAATCTTAACGCGTTAGCGCGATCGAGATTCCTGCGCTAAGGGGCGCGGCATGACCGCCATGCGCTTCTTTTCGGACAATGCCGCAACCGTCCATCCCGCCGTGATGGAGGCGCTGGCCGCTGCCAATCATGTCGACACCGCCTATGACGGCGATGCGCTCAGCCAGTCGCTCGACGCGGCCTTTTCCGACTTGTTCGAAACCGAGTGCGAAGTCGTCTGGATATCAACCGGCACGGCGGCGAACAGCATCATCCTCGGCCATTTTGTGCGGCCTTGGCAGGGCATCCTCTGCTATGAGGAAGCGCATATCGAGGTCGACGAATGCGGCGCCCCGACCTTCTATTCGGGTGGCGCGAAGTTGATGACGCTGCCCGGCGCCGGCGCGAAGATCGACGCCGACGCCTTGAAGGCGCGGATCGCGGGCATCCGCAAGGATGTGCATCAGGTGCAGCCGGCGGCGATCAGCATCACCAACGCAACCGAATATGGGCTTGCCTGGCGTCCCGACGAAGTGCGCGAGATCAGCGAGATCGCGAAAGCAAGCGGCATGAAGCTCCACATGGACGGCGCGCGCTTCGCCAACGCGGTGGCGTTCCTCGACTGTGCGCCCGCCGACGTAACCTGGCGGGCCGGGGTCGATGCGCTGTCGTTCGGCTTTACCAAAAACGGCGCGATGATGGCCGAAGCGCTTGTCTTCTTCGGCGGCAGTGGCGGGGCGGGCGTGCGCGAACTGAAAAAGCGTGGCGGCCATCTGCTCAGCAAGGGGCGTTTCGTCGCCGCACAGATCCGCGCGATGCTGAACAATGATCTGTGGCTCGCGAACGCGCGTGCGGCGAACGCCGGTGCTGCTGCGCTCGCAGCGGCTTGCGGCGCGCGGCTGATGCACAAGGTCGAGGCGAACGAGCTGTTCGTGCGGATCAGTGCCGAAGAAGCGGCCGACCTGCGCGCCAAGGGCTTTGATTTTTACGACTGGGGCGACGGCGCCGCGCGCCTTGTCGTGAGCTGGGACCAGGATGCCGCTGCCGTGGCGCCGCTCGCGGCCGCCATCGCGGCGCTATGAGCGATCAGCAGCCGACGCTGCTCAGCCCGCGCGTACTTCTTCCTTTCATGCTGGTGACGTTGATCTGGGGATCGACCTGGATCGTCATCAAGGGGCAACTCGGCATCGTGCCGCCGAGCTGGTCGGTCACCTATCGCTTTGCGGTTGCGGGCATTGCGATGTTTGCCTTCGCGGCGATCCGGCGCGAGCGGCTGTGGCTGGAGCCGCGTGCGATGGTCTTTGCCGCGCTGCTCGGGCTCGCGCAGTTCGCTTTGAACTTCAACTTCGTCTATCGCGCCGAACAGCATATCACGTCGGGTCTTGTCGCGGTGCTCTTTGCTCTGCTGATCGTGCCGAACACGCTGCTCGGCCGCCTGTTTCTGAAGACGCCGCTCGAGAAGCGCTTCCTGGCCGGTGCGGGCATTGCGATCGTCGGCGTCGGATTGATGATCCTTCACGAATATCGCGCCGCGGCGCTCGGCCCACAGGCGGTGATCATGGGGACGCTGCTGACGCTCACCGGCGTGCTGAGCGCCTCGACCTCCAACGTGATGCAGGGGACGACGATCGCGCGCGCGCAGCCGATGGTCGTGATGATCGCCTGGGCGATGCTGTTCGGGGCGCTGGCCGACGGCGTGTTCGCCTGGATCACGACGGGCGCGCCGGTGATCGAGCCAACAGCGGCCTATCTTGGCGGCGTCCTCTATCTGGGGATCATCGCAAGCGCGGTTACTTTTCCGCTCTATTTCAATGTCATACGCGCCGTCGGGCCGGGGCAGGCGGCCTGGTCGAGCGTGCTGATCCCGATTATCGCAATGGGCTTTTCAACGGCGTTCGAGGGCTATCATTGGGCGCCGCTGTCGATCGCGGGCGGGGCTGTCGCGCTGATCGGGCTGGTGATCGCGGTCGCGAAGCGGCCCGAACGGCCGTCGGTCAGCGGCAATATGGTGTCGGTGCCGGTCGACGCGGATTAGCCCGCGCTGATCCGTTCGATATCGGCGCCGACCGCCTGAAGTTTTTCCTCGAGCCGCTCATAGCCGCGGTCGAGGTGATAGACGCGGTTGACCTCGGTCGTCCCCTGCGCCGCCAGTCCCGCGATGATGAGGCTCATCGAGGCGCGCAGGTCGGTTGCCATCACCGGCGCGCCGACCAGATGGTCGACGCCGCGGACGATGGCGGTGCGGCCTTTCACCTGAATGTCGCAGCCCATGCGTGCGAGTTCGGGAACATGCATGTAGCGGTTCTCGAAGATCGTTTCGGTGAACAGCGAGGCACCGGTGCCGAGCGTCGCCATCGCCATGAACTGCGCCTGCATGTCGGTCGCGAAGCCGGGGTAGGGCGCGGTCGACAGCGTGACCGGCTCGGCGCGGCCGGACATGGCGACGCGGATGCCCTGCTTGGTCGTTTCGACCGTCGCGCCGGCTTCGCGGAGCGCGGAGAGCGTTGCTTCCATCTCGCTTGCGTTGGCGCCGACGAGCTCGACATCGCCCCCGGTGATCACGGCAGCGCAAGCATAGCTGCCTGCCTCGATCCGGTCGGCCATCACGCGATAGGTCGCGCCGTGGAGGCGATCGACGCCTTCGATCGTCAGCGTCTCGGTGCCGATGCCGTCAATATGGGCGCCCATCGCGACGAGGCAGTTGCACAGGTCGACAATCTCCGGCTCGCGCGCTGCATTTTCGAGGACGGAGGTGCCCTTCGCGAGCGCCGCGGCCATCACTGCGTTCTCGGTTGCGCCAACCGAAACGACGGGGAAGGTGAATTTCCCGCCCTTGATACGCCCGCCGGGCGCGACGGCCTTTACATAGCCCGACGCGAGTTCGATTTCGGCGCCCAGGGCTTCGAGCGCTTTGAGATGCAGGTCGATCGGGCGGTTGCCGATCGCGCAGCCGCCGGGCAGCGACACCGTCGCCTCGCCCGCGCGCGCGAGCAACGGGCCGAGGACGAGGATCGAGGCGCGCATCTTGCGGACGATGTCATACGGCGCAACGGTCGACGTCAGCGTCGTCGTGCGCGCGGTCATCACGCGGCCGAAATCCTCGGGGCGCGACCCTTCGATCGTCGTCGAACAACCGAGCTGATTGAGCAGATGGCCAAAGCCATCGACGTCGGCGAGCCGCGGCAGGTTGCGCAAGGTCAACGGCTCGTCGGTGAGCAGCGCGCAGGGCAATAGCGTCAGCGCCGCATTCTTGGCGCCGGAGATGGGGATACGGCCCTTGAGTCGCTGGCCGCCGCGAATGACGATCTGATCCATCGGCTGTCTTTAGCGGATGCGCATCGTGGCGCAAGCGGATGCGGCAAGAGGGCTTAAAGCCACAAAGGACACGGACGTTCGCATCGAATTTGTGTCCTTTGTGGCTTTAGGCAAGGATGCAACGTCGCGTGCGAAACGAGGATATGCGCGGGTGTCGTTCATCCGCCAGGATGAGCACGCCGGTGCAAAGTAGGAAAGCGATTATTTTGCGACATGGCCGGCGTCGCCATCGAATTGTGCCTGTGCCTCGCGCTGCCCCTTGCTCATGAAAATATAGCCGACGATGCACAGGACCATTCCGGCAGCGCCCAGCAGCGGAACGCCGCCGCGTACCACGATGGTGAAGGCAACCCAGATGAGGTTGAAGATCCCGAGCACGAGAAAGAGTTTCTGGTTGTTACCGGGAAAGCCGAAGATCGATTGTCCGTCGGACGTTCGCACGCCGTGAATGCCCTTCACGTCGAAAGCATTATAGAGATAGAAACGGCCGCGCGCACCCGGCAGCAGCGCGTCGGCGACATTCTGTTTGACGACGGCATTCTTGACCACCCACTCGGCGCCCTGGTCGGGCTGGAAGGTGATGCTGCGGTAGATCGATATGCCCGAGCGCGCTCGCTTGAGGTCGGCGGCTGCGACGTGCCCGTCGATGATCGAAGTGGTCATAATGTCGGCTCCCTTGTTGCGGTGGCGCGACCCGGTGGCGAGGCTAGTTGATCCGTCCGGCTAAGGAAAGCGCGCCGATGGGCATGCCCAGGTTTCCCGGCTGCGCCTTTGGTCGTGGTGTTCGATGTGAAAATATGAAATGATTCGCGTGGATAGAGGAAGAACAAGAGGGCGGTCGGGCAAACAGTTCAACAGGGAGAAAATGCTATGCGGAATCCTGTCGTCACAACCATCACCACGGTTTCGTTGATCGCGTCGCAACTGGCGACGCCAGTATTTGCCCAGGTTACGACGCTGCCCTATCCCGGCTCCGGGGGCCCGCAAATCCAGCCGCCGCGGCCGGTCGAGCCCGTCCCGGTCCCTCCGACGCCGCCGCGGCCCGGCGGCCCGCAGATCCAGCCGCCGCGGCCCGACTATGGCAATGGCGCGACCATCCGCTGCGAATCGCGGAACCAGCAATATCAGCGCTGCAACGTCCAGACGGGATATCGCGTCGAACTTTTACGCACGTTGGGCGGGCGATGCTCGCAAGGCGCCACCTGGGGTTATGCGGTCGATCATATCTGGGTCAACAACGGCTGCCGCGGCGAATTCCGCTATGGCAACAGCGGCGGCGGCTATCCGACGCCGCTGCCTCAGCCGGTTCAGGATTATGCCGGCACGATCCGCTGCGAGTCGCGTGGCAACCGCTATGAACAATGCAACGTCGCGACGAACAGCCGCGTCGAACTGGTGCAGAGGATCGGTGGCAAGTGCAACGCCGGCCGCCAATGGGGTTATACGGCCGATTATATCTGGGTCGACAAGGGCTGCCGTGCAGACTTTGGTTATGGCTATTGGGATGCCCGCCCGCCCGAAAAGGAAAAGGACAAGGGGCCGAGCACCGGGTTGATCATCGGCGGCGTTGTCGTTGCCGGCGGGCTGTTGGCGCTGTTGCTCAGCAAAAAGAAGAAGTCGGCGACGGGCGAAGAGACGGCAGTTGAAGCGCCTGCGACCTATCCTGCCGGTCCCCCGGCGACGCTGAGCGCCAATCTGTCGAGCCTGCCGAGCGCGGCACGGCCGTCGGTTCAGAATTGCATGACCGACGCGGCGCGCCAGATCGGCGTGACCGGCGGAACGCGGTTGTCCTATGACAAGCTGGTGTCGCTCGAACAGGGCAATGGCGGCTGGCGCATCCGCGCCGCAATGACCGCGACCTATCCCGACGGCGCGCGTTCGATCGAGATGTATTGCCGCGCGACGCCGAGCGACATCATCCAGCTCGATTTCAGCTGAGGCGCGCAGTCGTCGGCTTTGGGGTACGAAGCGGAAATTGCCTCCCTTCGCTTTGTCATCCCGGATCCTTCGGTCTGCTCAGGACAGGCTTGATCCGGGATCCATAGCTGCACCGTCGTCATGGATTCCGGATCAAGTCCGAATATGTCCGGATATATCCCATGGGAGCAAATATGTGTTCCCCCGCGAAAGCGGGGGTCCAGCGTCTACGCGAAACGTCGAAGGGTGCACTGCCGCGCGTCTTTCCTTGTCGCTGGGCCCCCGCCTTCGCGGGGGAGCATCCATTCCTTGTCCCAGTGGGATAATTGCCGATCAAGTCCGAGGCGACGAGGGAAAATCCTCCTCACTCGTTGGGAGGTGGCAGCCGCGCAGCGGCTGACGGAGGGGGCTCGCGTCCGTGCGCAACGGCACGTCAGGCCGCGGCCTCCCTCCATCGCCTTCGGCGGCCCCCTCCGCGCAAGCGGGGAGGATTGGGATGGCCGCAATCGGTCGATTCCCGTCAAAAGCCAGAAAACCGCCGCCCCTGCAAAAGCAGGGGGGTATAGTGATGCTGGATCAATTAAACGGAATTGACCACAGGTCGATGCAATGGGCGTTGTGAAATATTGAGCTGACCCAGAAACGCCAAGAGCTGTTGCTGAATCTCATTTCTTTCCTGCGCATAATGAGCGCGTCGATGATCGTTCGGGCAAAGTGCCGCTACATTAAAAACGTGATCGTCTCCGCGATCAGCGAGCGGAATGACGTGGTGCGTTTCAAGGTAAATTGCGCCCCCAGCCATCTCAAAACCCTTTACGCCGCAGAGTTCGCATTTGCCATTGGCACGACGCAAAACCGCCTTGCGAACCTTCGGATCGCGGTAATAGACCGAGGAAGTAGTTTCGAATTTTTCCGGCCCAGATTTCGTGAGCTGATCCATGTCAAACTGATCGACAAATTCCTGATCCAGAATGCCCCGCGTTAGCTCAAACTGCCCAGTCGCCATATCATACTGCGTCAGCGTCCAAGGTTCTGGGTCTAGCTCGCGCTTGCTAACCTCGGACGCATTTTGTGCGTAGCCGGGCTCAGTTTTATCGCGCTGTTTCCCATCAACGATAATCACTCGAATCGGCAGATTGTCGATCACCGAGGCTTTCAAGGCGTCATCGAGTCTAGTGGCGCGTCGCCGCCAAAGAGTGTTGCCACCGGGAACATTGTGCGAGGCGGCATCCTCGCGAAAATTCCCTCGTTGTTTGATTTGGCCGGCCTCCTCAATCATGCTTGAAAACCATAGATTGAAAATCACCACTTTGCCGGGTTCGATAAATACCCACTCATAGCAGTATTTCGGGTTTGCCTTGTGACCACGAGGATCATTCGAGCTGTCGATCCAGTCCGAAACGTCAAAGCCTGCCTGTTCCGCAAGATCAAAGACGTTATCCTTTTTTGTCGGTTTAAGACTTTCTCGCTGCGTCATCTTGCTACCCCGCTGCTAACTTCTTGCGCAATCATTCGAGCGAGCTGCGGCGACAATCTGCAACCGCCGTCATTTCGAATTACAAAATCTGTCGCCGTGAACGACTGATCGGCAACAAATTGAAGAATGGCCGCATCAATCTTCGGTCGTTCTGGTTCGATCAGGTCGAATACGAACGACGGCTTACCGCGCCTCCCGTGATGCATGATGCCAATCGTCGGATCATATCCATCGGCGATGGCTTGAATCTGCATTTGCGCCAGCTTCACCGTGTAGGCGTAATTCAGCATCGCATTGAGCGGGTGCGAGGCGTTGCGATTTTGCGGCTTTGGACCGTTCGCCATCGAACTGCGAATGTCATATTGATGCCAGTCGTCAGGGATGGGCCGCTTGCCCGTCCAATTGATCGGCAATCCCTGCCACGATCCGAAATAGAGCGTTGCGGCCTGACCTTCGATCCCGCGCAAATCGTTGACGGTAGCGACGCTCTCCCGTTCCAGCCTATCGATTGCATTCCGATGCCATTCCAGCGCGGTCGTTCTTTTCCGGCTTTCGGGAACGTGCCGATCCAGCGTTTCGATGCTGGCGGCGAGTTTGCGTGTCACAAGACCGATAGCAAAGGCTTTGCGTTTGTCGTCATTATCCCGTCGCTCGATCTGCCTGTCAAACGGCGTTCAAACGGGACCCCCGATCGGCGTCGAAGAAGGACCCCCTTGCGGATATGATGGGGGTTTGTTGAGGTGAGCCTTGCGCTGCGTGCGGCGGAGGTCGGGCGTAGCCCGACCGGAGGCGCACGCAGCGCAAGATAGATTTTTGAAGGCGGCGAAGGTGGCGGTCAGCTGCGGTTTTTGAAGCGCCAGCTATCGTTGCCCGTCTCGACGATATCGCAGTGGTGGGTGACGCGGTCGAGCAGCGCCGTGGTCATCTTGGGATCGCCGAAGACGGTAGGCCACTCGCCGAACGCGAGGTTCGTGGTGATGATGACGCTGGTGCGCTCATAAAGCTTGCTGATGAGGTGGAACAGCAACTGCCCTCCCGAGCGTGCGAACGGCAGATATCCAAGCTCGTCGAGCACGATCAGGTCGAGCCGCGACAGCTGCGCCGCCAGGGTCCCGCCCTTGCCGATCCGGGTCTCCTCTTCGAGGCGTGTCACCAGGCATTAGAAGTCATTGCAGAGAGCGACCCAATGTTGCGCCGCACCCGCGAATGGCAACGACTTTTCGAGCTGACCATATGAACGGAATTACGTTCCTGTGGTCAAAGTTTCGTAGTTCGCCGACGATAACTATACCCCCCTGCAAAAGCAGGGGCGGCGAGTTTTGGTCAGGCGAGTGCCTCTTCAACCTGACCGAGCCGATCCTTGCCGAAGAATATTTCGTCGCCGACGAAGAAGGTCGGAATGCCGAACACGCCGCGCGCAACCGCGGCTTCGGTGTTGGCGACGAGCTTCGCCTTGATTTCGGGCTCCTGCGTCCGCGCAAGCAGCGCGGGGCCATCGAAGCCGTTCGCCGAGAGGAACGTCGCGACGACTTCGGGGTCATCCATCTTCAGGCCATCCTCCCACATCGCGCGGTTCACGGCATCGACATAGTCGTCGAGGTTGCCTTCATCGCTGGCGACAATTGCGCCGCGCATGATGAGCAGCGTGTTGACGGGGAAATGCGGATTGATGCGGAACCTGGTCAAGCCGTGCTTTTCTATGAAGCGCTGCATCTCCAGATTTTCATAAGCAAGCTTGGCAGGCGCCTCGGCATATTGGATCATCGGCGCCTTGTTGCCCGTCGCCTTGAAGATGCCGCCGAGCAGGCAGGGCGTGATAATCAGGTCGGCGCCGGTGCGGTCGAGCAGCTCGGGCAGTGCCTTCAGCGTGAGATAGGCGTTGGGGCTGCCGAAGTCGAAGATGAGTTCGAGGGTTTTGCTCACCATTTCTCTCCCCAGGGCCGAAGGTCCATCTCGTGCGTCCACGCGCTCTTCGGCTGTTTGTGGAGCATCACATAATTGGCAGCGATGGCATCGGGGTTCAGGATCAGGTCCTGCGCCTTGGCATTGTCGAAATCGGGGTGGCGACCCTTGATGAATTCGGTGTCGATCGCGCCGTCGATGATCGTGTGCGCGACATGGATGCCCTGCGGCCCCAGTTCGCGCGCCATCGACTGCGCCAGCATCCGCAGCGCGCCCTTCGCGCCCGAGAAGGCCGAAAAGCCCGATCCGCCGCGCAGACTTGCGGTAGCACCGGTGAAGATGATCGTGCCGCGGCCGCGCGGGGTCATGCGTTTCGCCGCCTCACGCCCCATCAGAAAGCCCCCGAGGCAGGCCATTTCCCAGACCTTGGTGTAAACGCGCACCGTTGTCTCGGCGATCGGGAAATTGACGTTGGCGCCGATGTTGAACACGGCGACTTCGATCGAGCCGACCTCGGCCTCGATCCGGTCGAACAAGGCGATCATCGCCTCTTCGTCGCGGGCATCGCCGGCGAAGGCGCGGGCGTAATGTCCGTCGTCACGGATCGATTGGGCGAGCGCTTCGAGCGCGTCGGCGTTGCGTTCACGGCGATTGACGCAAGCGGTGAGGCCTTCCGCCGCGAAAGCGCGTGCGATCGCGCCGCCCGTGGCGTCGCCGGCGCCGATGATGACAGCTGCGGGGTTGGGCATTTGCGACTCTCCTCTTGCGATCGATAGTAACTATGATAATCATAGTGACAAGCGATTTTTGCGAGGAGGCGAAAGCGTGCCCAAGCGTGCCGATTTATCGGACACATTCTGTCCCGTCGGCCGGTCGGCCGAATTGCTCGGCGACCGCGCGGTGCTGCTGATCCTGCGCGACCTGTTTTTCGGGCGGCGGCGGTTCGAAGCCATTGCTGCGAACACGGGGCTCGGGCCGCAGCTTGTGTCGGCGCGGCTGAAGCGGCTGGCGGAAGAGGGCGTTGTCGAGCGACACGCCTATCAGGAGCGCCCGTCCCGCCACGAATATCGGCTCACCGCCAAAGGCAAGGATCTGTTCGATGTGCTGTATGCAATGCGCAATTGGGCCGAGCGCTGGGCGTATGAACAGGGCGAGACCGGTGATGGGCCGGCGATGCGCTATATCCACCGTGCGTGCGGCGCCGACGTCGGTACGTCGACCGTCTGTCCGGGATGTGGCGCGCCATTGCGCTATGGCGATCTGAAGGGAGAGCCGTCGCCGGCGCTCAGCGCCGAGCAGGCGGCGAGGGCGCGTTAGGGTTTCGTCATTGCGAGGAGCCGTCGGCGACGCGGCAATCTCAAGCTATCGGCCCCGCACAGGGTCGATAGCTTGAGATTGCTTCGCTTCGCTCGCCATGACGACGAAAGTTATGCCTTTTCCAGCGTGCACTGCAGCGGGTGCTGGTTCTGCCGCGCGGCATCCATCACCTGATTGACCTTGGTCTCCGCCACCTCATAGCTGAACACGCCGCACACGCCGACGCCCTGCTGATGCACATGCAGCATGACCTGCGTCGCCTGTTCGATGTCCATGTTGAAGAAACGCTGGAGCACCATGACGACGAATTCCATCGGCGTGTAATCGTCGTTGAGCAGCAGCACCTTGTACATCGACGGCTTCTTGGGCTTCGCGCGGGTGCGCGTGGCTATGCCGACGCCCGGCGTACCGGAAGCATCGTCATCCTTGCCCGCCATTGCGTGCACGACATGAGGGATCGAAGCAGGAAGCATCATCGTCAGGAATATCGCAAGCCGGGGCGGAATCGCAAGAGGGCGGATAGGGGCATTTTTACCGATTGTTCGCCATGCCTGTCCCGCAAAAGCAAGAACCGCCCGCTTCCGGAGGAAGCGAGCGGTCTTGTCGGCGTCGGCGCAGGCGGGGAGAGGAGGGGGAAGAGCCCGCGCCAACGAGAAGAATGAAAGCCTTAGGCTGCCTTCATCTTCGAAGTGATGACCGAAACGCGGTTCGAGATCGGCGCGAAGCTGTCGTTCGTCAGCTTGACGACGAGTTCGCTGGTCTTCGAGGTCTGCGCAACAGCGGCGTCGAACGCCTTCTTGCTGTTTTCGGCATAGAGCTTCAGGAATTCGGCGGGCGACTTGACGGCGGTGTAGCCCTTCATCGCGGCCGACGTGTCTTCGAAGCTCTTGCGAGCGAAAGCGACGCCTTCCTGGCCGAGCGATTCGATGCCCTTGGCAGCGATCTTGCCGGCTTCGACGAGCGCTTCGACGTTCGCCTTGTTAAATTCGACGGCTTCTTCAGCCAGCTTGCTCGACTTGGCGAGAGCGTCCTTCGAACGCGACTGGAAATCGGCGGTCAGGGTTTCGGCGCGGGTCTTCGCTTCGTCGGCGAACTTCTTCACGGTGTCGTTCATGGTCTTGAATCCTTTGGTGGCGAGGGCGGCCGGCTTCGGCGCAGCCTTCGTGAGCTTCGGGGCAATGGTCTTTGCAGCCGCCTTCTTGGGGGCGACCTTCTTGGCAACTGCCTTGGGAGCAGCGGCCTTTTTCGCAGCCGGCTTGGCTTTTGCCTTAACCGTCTTGATCTTTGCAGGGGCCGGGGCCTTCACTGCCGCAGGGGCAGCAACCGGAGCCGGCGCGGCAGGAGCAGCCACCGGCTTGGGGGCGGTTTCCAGCGTCGCGGCTTCAAAAGCCTTTTCGGCACTATCCATCTTGGTAGCCATGGGGAACTCCTTTATGTTGCAGTGCACAATATAGGAGTGGTTCGGCGATTTCAAGGGAAAAATGGTGCAGTGCACAAAAATTGTCGGAGCGCGCTGCGAGAGGCGTTATATTCGCGCGATATTACCGCAGTTTGACATAGCGACCGGGCGCATCCTCGATCGCCTTTTTATCGCCCTTTCCGGGTATACGCGAGCCCTTGGCAGGGGTTTTTGCGCTGTCCTGTGCCGAAATCCAGCCGATCCAGTGCGGCCACCAGCTGCCCTTTGTCTCGGTGGCACCAGCGACGAAATCGTCCAGCGTCGCGGCCTTGTTGTCGCCGGTCCAATATTGATATTTGCCCGCCGCGGGGGGATTGACGACCCCGGCGATATGTCCTGATCCCGCCAGCACAAAGCTGTTCGGGCCCGCGAGATGATCCATCAGCCGCCAGACGCTGGCGAGCGGGGCGATATGATCCTCGCGTCCCGCCTGGATATAGGCGGGAGTCGTGATCTTCTTGAGATCGATCGGGGTGCCAAGAACCGACAGGCTGTTCGGGATGACCAGACGGTTGTCGCGATAAAGGTCGACCAGATATTGCCGGTGCCACTTTGCGGGCAGGTTGGTCGTATCGCCATTCCAATAGAGCAGGTCGAACGGCGGATAGTCGTTGCCGAGCAGATAATTGCTCACGACATAATTCCAGATCAGATCGCGTCCGCGCAGCGAATTGAAGGTCGCCGCCATATAGCGCCCGTCGAGGAAGCCCGGCGCCGACAATTGCTGCAACAGGGTCAGATAGCTTTCGTCGACGAACAGCTTGAGCTCGCCCGCCTGTTCGAAATCGACTTGCGCGGTGAAGAAGGTCACCGACTTCACCTTGTCCGCCTCGCCCTTCGCAGCGAGCATCGCGAGCGTCGCGGCGAGCGTGGTGCCGGCCACGCAATAGCCGATCGTATGGACGGCAGGGACGTCGACCAGCTGTCGCACCGTATCGATCGCGTCGACCTGTGCGGCGATATAATCGTCCCAGACGACATCCTTCATCGACGCGTCGGCCGACCGCCACGACACCATGAACACCGTAAGACCCTGTTCGACTGCCCAGGCGACGAAGCTTTTCGCCGGGTTGAGATCGAGGATGTAGAAGCGGTTGATCCACGGCGGGAAGATGACGAGCGGGACCGCGAAGACGTCCTTCGTTGTCGGCTCATATTGAATGAGCTGGTAGAGATCGGTTTCGTGGATCACCTTGCCGGGGGTCGTCGCGATGTTCACGCCGACCTCGAACGCGTCGGGGTCGACATGGCTGAGCTGCCCGCGCGACAGGTCGGTCAGCATATGCTTCAGGCCCTTGAGCAGGCTTTCGCCGCGCGTTTCGACGGCGCGCTTGATCACTTCGGGATTGGTGATCGCGAGGTTCGAGGGCGACAGCGCCTCGGCCATGCCCTTTGCCGCGAACTCCATCTTCGCGCGCGCGACATCGTCGAGGCCCTGCATCGTGCGCGTTGTCGTCAGCAGTTGGTCGGACAACAGGCCATAGGTCTGGCGGATCAGCGCGAAGGCCGGGTTGGCGTTCCAATCGGGATCGGCGAAACGCCGGTCATTGGGTGCGTCGGCGGCCGCCTCGAAGGGCGGTTTCAACGTGGCGATCGAAGTCCAGAAGGCAACGCCCTGTTCCCACATCTTCGACGATTGCTCGGCCCACGCCTGCGTCGTCGGATTTTGCAGCCAGCTTGCCGGGTCGAACATTCCTGCGGCGGCGCTGTTGCCCTGGTTCGCCTGACCCAGTGCATATTCGAGCATCATCTGCTGTGCACGGCCCATGACGCTGGCCCAATGTTGCAGATCATCGGGCGAAGGCAGGAAGGGATTCGGCGCTTCGGTAGTGTTGTTTTCGCCTGCGTCGGTCATGTTCGTTCCTGCTGGTCAGTGCCGTCAATATGCCTATAACAAGCCGCGGTGCGGCTGGCGAGGCTGCCGCTCGCGTCAATCTGCAAGTAACGAAAAGGAGTTGTTCTAGTTTCCCATGCCCGAAGATGAATTCTATCGCATCAAGCGCCTGCCGCCCTATGTCATCGCCGAAGTCAATGCGATGCGTGCGGCCGCGCGTGCCGCGGGCGAAGACATCATCGACCTGGGAATGGGCAACCCCGACCTGCCGCCGCCGCAGCATGTGATCGACAAGCTGTGCGAAGTCGCGGCGAAGCCCGATGCGCATGGCTATTCGCAGTCGAAGGGCATTCCGGGCCTTCGCCGCGCGCAGGCCAATTATTACGCACGCCGCTTCAACGTTGAACTCGATCCCGAGAGCGAGGTTGTCGTGACGATGGGGTCGAAAGAAGGGCTTGCGAGCCTTGCGACCGCGATCACCGGCCCCGGCGACGTCGTGCTGGCACCGAACCCGAGCTACCCCATCCATACCTTCGGTTTCATCATCGCCGGCGCGACGATCCGCAGCGTGCCGACGACGCCCGACGAGAACTACTGGCGCGCACTCGACCGCGCGATGGCGTTCACCGTGCCGCGGCCGTCGATCCTCGTCGTCAACTATCCATCGAACCCGACCGCCGAAGCCGTCGACCTGGCGTTCTATGAGCGGCTCGTCGCCTGGGCTAAGGAGAACAAGGTCTGGGTCCTGAGCGACCTTGCCTATTCGGAACTCTATTACGACGGCAATCCCACCCCTTCGATCCTGCAAGTGCCGGGCGCGAAGGATGTCGCGGTCGAATTCACCTCGATGTCGAAGACCTATTCGATGGCGGGATGGCGGATGGGCTTTGCGGTTGGCAACAAGCGGCTGATCGCGGCGATGACGCGCGTGAAATCCTACCTCGATTATGGCGCGTTCACGCCGATCCAGGCCGCCGCCTGCGCGGCGCTCAACGGGCCGCAGGATATCGTCCAGAAGAATCGCGAACTCTATCAGAAGCGCCGCGACGTGATGGTGGAAAGCTTTGCCCGCGCCGGCTGGGACATCCCGAGCCCGCCGGCGTCGATGTTCGCCTGGGCGCCGCTGCCCCCCGCGCTGAGGGAAATGGGCAGTCTGGAGTTTTCGAAGCAGTTGCTGACGCATGCCAAGGTCGCGGTCGCGCCGGGTGTCGGCTATGGCGAAGACGGCGAAGGCTATGTCCGCATCGCGATGGTCGAGAATGAGCAGCGCATCCGTCAGGCCGCGCGCAACGTCCGCAAATTCCTTCAGATGCACGGCGTGAACACGCCGTCGGTCGCGGCCGGCGGCTGATGGCCACCGGGCTCGGCGCGATTGCCGAGACGATCCAGCTGTCGGTCACACCGGTGTTCCTGCTGGTGGCGACCGGCAGCCTTCTCAACGTCTTTACCGGCCGGCTGGCGCGCGTGATCGACCGGTCGCGTGCGTTGATGGAACTTTGGTCGAAGACCGAAGGGCAGGAGCATGAGCGCGTCGTCGCCGAATTGCGCGTCGTCGACCGGCGGATCGACGTCATCAACAATTCGATCGCCGCCGCCGTTGCGTGCGGGATCGTCGTCTGCCTGCTCGTCGCGTTGCTGTTCACACAGGCGGTCGCGGGTTTCGACCTCGGGCTCGCGGCGGCATGGGTTTTTGCGGTCGCGATGCTGCTGTTGCTTCTGTCACTGGCGCTGTTCCTGATCGAGGTGCGGCTGGCGATCCGGACAATCCATGTGCCGATGGAATTGCTCGAGTTGGAGGAAATGGGCTGGAAGAAGCGGCGCGACCGCCGCTGATCAGTGCGGCCTATAGGTCGGCGTCACGCGCTTCCTGCTCGCCTGTTCATAAACATAGCCCGCGGCGAGAACGTCGGCGTCGCTCCACTTCGACCCGATGATCGACAGTCCGATGGGCAGTCCCTCGACCGCGCCCATCGGTACCGTCAGGTGCGGATAGCCCGCGACCGCGGGCATCTGGCTGACGCTGGGGCCGGTATAATGGTCGCCGTTGACGAGGTCGGTCGTCCAGGCGGGGCCATTGGTCACGCCGACGAGAAAGTCGGCTGTGTTGGCGGCCAAAAGCCGGTCGATCCCCTCGGCGCCGGCCAGCCGTGCTGCCTTGGCCTTCGCTTCGATATAGGCAGGGCTGTCGAGTCCGCCCTTGGTTTCGGCAAGCTCGAACAGCGACTGGTCGAACCAGCGCAATTCCTCTGGCTGCGCCTTGTTGAAGGCGATCAGGTCGGCGAGCGTCTTGGGACCGTCCTTTGCGGGAAGCGAAGCGAGATAGGTCGCCATGTCGGCCTTGAGTTCGGTCATCAGCACTTCGAGTTCGGCGCCGCCGAGTTCGTCCTGCCCCGCCTTGCTGCCCTTGATCTCGACGATCGTCGCGCCGGCGCCTTCCATCGCTTTCAGCGCTGCGTCGAACAGCGCGGCGATGTCGGCGCGCCCGCCGATGCGATCGCGCAGCACGCCGATACGCTTGCCCTTGAGGGCATCGGGCCGCAGCTTCGCCGCATAATCGACCTTGCGAGCGTCGGCCTCTGCGGTTGCCGGATCGGCGGGGTCGCTGCCCGCGATCACGCCCAGCAGCACCGCAGCATCGCGCACCGTCAGCGCCATCGGTCCGGCCGTGTCCTGGCTGTGGCTGATCGGAACGATGAAGGTGCGGCTGACCAGTCCCACAGTCGGTTTGAACCCGACGATGCCGTTGATCGCGGCGGGGCAGGTGATCGATCCGTCGGTCTCGGTCCCGATGGCCAGCGGCGCGAGACTTGCCGCAACGGCAGCGCCGCTGCCCGCCGAGGAGCCGCAGCTATTGCGGTCGAGCGCATGGGGATTTCTGGTCAATCCGCCGACCGCGCTCCATCCGCTCGTCGAATCGCCCGAGCGGATGTTCGCCCATTCGCTGAGATTCGTTTTACCAAGGATTACGGCGCCCGCGTCGCGCAGCCGCGCCACGATAGGTGCATCGCGGCCGGTGATATTATCCTTGAGCGCCAGCGAGCCCGCCGTGGTCGGAACCGGACCTTTCGCCTCGATATTGTCCTTGATCAGGATGGGGATGCCGTGAAGCGGCCCGCGCAGTTTGCCCGCTGCGCGTTCGTCATACAGCCGCTTCGCCTCGCTCATGGCATCGGGAAAGGTCGCGATGACAGCGCCCAGCGTCGGCCCATAATCGTCGAGCTTGGTGATCCGGTCGAGATACAGGGTGGTCACCAACTCGTCGTGCAGCGCGCCCGCCTGCATCTCGGCCTGCAAGGTCGCGGCGTCCTTGTCCTCGACGGGCGGCAGCGGCGGCGGCATCGCTGCGGCGGGGGCGAGCGCGAGGAGCGACACGGCGGTCGCCAGGAAAATTTTCTTCATGGACAGCAGGCTGCCAGCCGTAGCGGCAATTGCAAGTCCGGAATTTCGGTTTGCCGCCACGGCGTTGACAGCCTGCGCGCCGGTCTGCACTTTCTCCGCCTGGGAGAGAAAAATGACTGAAAAGCCAGCGCTTGCCACCGGCATCGCGTCGCCCCCCGCCGACAGCGCCGAAAACGCCGCTGCACGCACGCGGACGATGCTGTGGATCCTGCTGGTCGTCTATATCTTCAACTTTCTCGACCGGCAGATCGTCAACATCCTGGCCGAACCGATCAAGACCGACCTTGGCCTCAGTGACACGCAGCTCGGCCTGCTCGCGGGGCCGGCTTTTGCTGTCTTCTATGCTCTGCTGGGCATCCCGATCGCGCGTTATGCCGACAAGGAAGGGTCGAACCGCGTCCGCCTGATCGCGGTCGCGCTCGCCATCTGGTCGGCGATGACCGCCGTGTGCGGGCTGGCGCAAAATTTTGTGCAGCTGCTGTTCGCGCGGATCGGCGTCGGTGTCGGCGAAGCGGGCTGCACGCCCGCGGCACACTCGCTGATTTCGGACGCCGTGGCGCCGGAGAAGCGTTCGTCGGCGATCGCTTTCTATGGGCTCGGGGTCCCGATCGGGTCGCTGCTAGGGCTGATCATCGGCGGCGTCGTCAACGACCTTTACGGCTGGCGCGTCGCGCTGATGCTCGTTGGCGCGCCCGGGCTGCTGCTCGCGCTCGTCGTGCTCTTTTTCCTGCGCGAGCCGCGCCACTTCCGGCCTGCCGAAGCCCATGCCGTCGCCGCGCCGACGCAACTTTCGACGGGCGCAGCGATGCGCGAAATCTTTGCCTCGCGCGCGTTCGTCCATATCCTGATCGCGTCGTCGGTCGTTGCTTTCCTCGGTTATGGCAAGGCGCTGTGGACGATCAGCTTCTTCATCCGCAGCCACGGCCTGTCGACGACCGAAGCCGGGCTGTCGATGGCGGTGGTGTTGGGGCTGGCAGGGGTGTTCGGCACCTGGCTCGGCGGGAAGATGGCGGACAAGTTCGGCCCGCGCGACCGGAAGCATCTGCTGACCTTTCCGGCTTATGGCATGGCGGTCGCGGCGCCGATCCTGTTCCTGGGCTATTATATGGAGGATTGGCGCGTTGCCGTTGCGTTGCTGATCATTCCGACGATCCTGAATTCGGCCTATTACGGTCCGGCCTATGGCTGCGTGCAGGGGCTGGTCCGCCCTCAGGCGCGCGCGATCGCGGCGTCGATCATGCTGTTCGGGCAGAATTTGATCGGGTTGGGCTTTGGCCCCTTCCTGTTCGGCGTCTTGTCCGACGCCTTGCAACCTGTAGCAGGGCAGGAGAGCGTGCGCTGGGTGCTGTACGGCGCGGCGTGGCTTGGATTGATCCCGGCCTTTTTCTTCTGGCGCGCCAGCCTGCGGCTGAAGGCGGAATTGAAGTCGGGCTAATAAGGCGGGTCCTGCCGGTCGCGCTGCGCTTTCGCGGCATCGATCCACCAGTTGAGGTCGTCGGCAAAGCGCGGGAAGCTTTTTTCCAGCCGCGCACCATCCTCGCCCGCCGGCTTGCCATCGCCGCCAAATGCGCCGCCGATCCGTCCGACCGGCAGGATTGACGAGATGACCGCCATGCCCATCTCGCCGAGCGTGTCGCGCCAGCCCATCATCGCGCGCACCCCCGACCAGGGGCCGGCCGAGTAACAGGCGATCGCCGCGGGCCGCCAGAACCATTCCTCGAGATAATGGTCGGTCAGGTTCTTGAGCCCCGGCTGTGGTCCCCAATTATATTCGCCGGTGACGAACAGGAATCCGTCGGCGGCGCGGATCTTGCCCGCAAGCTCGGCCATCGCGGGCGGCGCCTCGCCCTTCGGATATTCCTTGTACATGCGGTCGAGCATCGGGAGGTCGACGGCCTTTGCGTCGATCAGTTCGGCGCTGTCGCCGCGCGCCGCGATCTGTTCGACCAGCCAGTGCGCGAGCTTGATGCCCTGCCTGTCGCGGCGATAGCTGCCATATAGGACCAGGATATGCCGCGACATGGGTGTCTTCCTTTCAGGGGCGGATGGTGATCGGCGTGCCATCGGGAACGCGTGCCCACAGCTGTTCGATTTCGGCGTTGGAGAGCGCGATGCACCCGTCGGTCCAGTCGCGTGCGATCGGTGGGCCGGATTGAGCGCTCGGCTGACCGTGGATGAAGATATCGCCTCCCGGAGACCGCCCTTGCGCGGCCGCATAGGCGCGGTCGGCTTCGTTGGGATAGGAGATGCGCAGCGAGAGATGATAACGGCTGTTCGGATTGCGGCCGTTGATCCGATAGTCGCCCTCGGGCGTGCGCTCGTCACCCTCGAACCGCTTGTGCCCGACCGGCGCGTCGCCAAGGCGGATATGCGAATAGCGGACGATCTCGCGACCCTTGGCATAGCCGATCAGCACGCGCTCGCTCTTGTCGACGAGAAGGCGATCGACCTGTGTCTCGGCAGCGAATGGCTGCGACAGCGCCGGTCCGCAGGCCGCGAGCAGAAGGAAGGGCAGGGCGAACGCGATGCGCATGGCGCCATCTTAGGCCTTCGCCGCGCATGGACAAGGCCGCGGCGCGCGCTAAGCTGGCGGCGGGCGCGAATAGGGGAAAACACGATGCGGATATTTCGCACGCCGGATGCGCGCTTTGACGGGCTGCCCGACTGGCCCTACGCACCGAAATATGCCGACATCGCGGACGGGCTTCGCGTGCATTATGTCGACGAGGGCGCGGTCGATGCGCAGCCGGTGCTGATGCTGCACGGCGAGCCGACCTGGTCCTATCTCTATCGCCACATGATCGGCCCTGCGACCGCGTCGGGTTTTCGCGTCGTCGCGCCCGACCTGATCGGTTTCGGGCGATCGGACAAGCCGCTCGATCGTTCGGCGTACAGCTATGCGGCGCAGGTTGCGTGGATGCGGCAATGGATCGAGGCGCTCGACCTGCGGAACATGATCCTTGCGTGCCAGGACTGGGGTTCGCTGATCGGCCTGCGCCTGGTCGCCGAAATGCCCGAGCGGTTCGCGGGCGTCGCCTTGTCGAACGGCGGGCTGCCCGAGGGCCAGCCGGCGCCGCGTGCCTTTGCGATCTGGCGCGCCTTTTCGCGTTACAGCCCGGTCTTCCCGATCGGCAAGATCGTCAAGGCCGGTGCAAAGCGCGAGCTGAGCGCCGAAGAAATCGCCGCCTATGACGCGCCCTTTCCGACGCGGGCGTCAAAGGTCGCGGCACGCGTCTTTCCGTCGTTCGTGCCGCTGGGCGACAATGTCGCGGTTCCCGACCAGAAGCGCGCATGGGCGGTGCTGGAGCGCTTCGACAAACCCTTCCTCTGTTGCTTTTCGGACGGCGATCCGATCACGCGCGGCGGTGATGCCCTGTTCCGCGGGCGCGTGCCGGGGACGCAGGGCATGGCGCACCGCACCCTGAAGGGCGGCCATTTCATCCAGGAGGATGATCCCGCGGGCTTCGTCGCGGCGATCCGCGATACCGCTGCGATCAGTCGCTAAACGGATCGCGGATCAGGATCGTGTCCTCGCGCTCGGGGCTGGTCGACACGAGCGCGATCGGGGTTTCGATCAATTCCTGCACGCGCTGGATATATTTGATCGCCTGCGCCGGCAGGTCGGCATAGCTGCGCGCGCCTGCGGTCGTTTCCTGCCAGCCGTCCATTTCCTCATAGATCGGCTCGACTTCGGCCTGGTCGGCCGAATGCGCCGGGAAATAATCGAGGATCTTGCCGCGGAGACGATAGCCGGTGCAGATGCGGATCGTATCGAAGCCGTCGAGCACGTCGAGCTTGGTGAGCGCGATGCCGGTGACGCCCGATACTGCGCAGCTCTGGCGCACGAGCACGGCGTCGAACCAGCCGCAGCGGCGCTTGCGCCCGGTGACGGTGCCGAATTCATGCCCGCGCTCGCCGAGTTTCTGGCCGATTGCGTCATCGAGCTCGGTGGGGAACGGGCCGCTGCCGACGCGGGTCGTGTACGCCTTGGCGATGCCGAGCACGAAGCCGACGGCGCTGGGACCCAGCCCCGAGCCCGACGCTGCGGTGCCGCTGACGGTGTTCGAGCTGGTGACGAAAGGATAGGTGCCGTGGTCGACGTCGAGCAGCACGCCCTGCGCGCCTTCGAACAAGATCCGCGCGCCGGCCTTGCGGACCTTCTTCAGGCGCTTCCACACCGGCTGCGCATATTCGAGGACATAGTCGGCGATTTCGGTGAGGTCGGCGATCAGCCGCTCGCGGTCGATCGGCGGCTCGCCGAAACCGGCGCGCAGCGCGTCATGGTGCGCGGTGAGGCGGTCGAGCTGCGGGTCGAGCTTGTCGAGGTGCGCGAGGTCGCAGACGCGGATCGCGCGGCGGCCGACCTTGTCTTCATAGGCCGGACCGATGCCGCGGCCGGTGGTGCCGATCTTGCCTGCGCCCGCGGCGGTTTCGCGCAGCGCGTCGAGGTCGCGGTGAAAGGGCAGGATCAGCGCGCAATTGTCCGCGATCGCGAAATTCTCGGGATTGATGGCAACACCCTGGCCGCGCAGCTTGGTGATCTCGTCGCGCAGCGCCCACGGATCGAGCACGACGCCATTGCCGATGATCGACAACGTACCGGTGACGATGCCCGAGGGGAGCAGCGACAGTTTGTAGACCTGCTCGCCAACGACGAGCGTATGGCCGGCATTATGACCGCCCTGAAAGCGCACGACCGCGTCGGCGCGGCTTGCGAGCCAGTCGACGATCTTGCCCTTGCCCTCGTCGCCCCATTGCGACCCGATGACGGTGACATTTGCCATGATGCTGTCCTGCTGAAAGAGGCCGCTTCGGCCCGGCGCGGCCTTAGCGGATTTGGCCGGAGAGGCAAGGTGCGCTGGGATGAATTTGCGACATTTGACCGGCAAATCTGCGATGCCGGGGCAGATGGAGATGCGGTATGAACAAGCGAACCTACATCGGCATGAGCGCGGCGGCCGCATTCGTCATCGGCGGCATGACCGCAGGCGACGCACGCGAGAAGATGCGCGACCGATTCCGCGATCGTCTCGCCGAACGGATGGGCGCCGACGAAGGCGCGAAGGTGCCGGGCGGCGAGACGATGTCCTATGGCAGCAACGCGCTGCAAACCCTTGATGTCTGGCGCGCCAAAAATGCAAAGGGGCGGGCGCCGCTGATCGTCTTCGTCCATGGCGGCGGCTGGAAACGCGGCAGCAAGGACAATGCGACGGGCCAGTTCAAACCGCAGCATTACCCCGCCGAAGGCTTTGCCTTTGCTTCGATCAACTATCGCCTCGTTCCCGATGCGACGGTCGAGGAGCAGGCGTCCGACGTCGCCGCGGCGGTGAAGGCGCTGATCGAGCGCGCCGACAGCCTTGGCATCGACCGGCGGCGGATCGTGCTGATGGGGCATAGCGCGGGCGCGCATCTGGTCGCGCTTGTCGGCACCGAGGAACGATATTTGCGCGGCGCGGGGCTGAGCTTCGCCAACATCTCGGGCGTCATTCCGATCGACGGCGCGGCCTATGACGTACCCGCGCAGATGAAGGACGGGCCGCCGATCATGCAAAAGACATATGCTCAAGCCTTTGGCGACGATCCGGCGCGGCAGAAGGCGCTTTCGCCGACCTTGCAGGCGGCGGCGCCGAATGCCTCGCAATTCCTGTTGCTCTATGTCCAGCGCCCCGACGGGGTGCGGCAGGCCGAAGCGCTCGACAAGGCGCTGACGGCGGCAGGCAGCCGGGTCGAACGCGGCAGCTTTCCCGGCGAGGGGCTGCAAGGGCACGCCGAGATCAACCGGCGCCTGGGCGATCCGGCCTATGCGCCGACGGCGACGGTCGACGCGTGGTTGAAGCGGGTGTTTGGCGTTTAGGTCCGCTTTGCCGTGAGAAGCGGACGGTCATGCCTTCGTCATCCCGGACCCTTCGACAGGGTCAGGACAGGCTGGACCCGGGGTCCACTGCAACGCTGACGTCATGGACCCCGGATCAAGTCCGGGGTGACGATCGATTGGGCGTCCGGTTGGGGGTGAGGAGCGCTCATAGCTCCCTTCGTCATTCCCGCGAAAGCGGGAACCTAGCGACCCAGCGTGTTCCCCGGCGAAAGCCGGGGCCCTGACCCAGCGTGTTCCCCGGCGAAAGCCGGGGCCCAGGGCGATCGAGGGCCGACGTTGCGTGCACACGCTCGGGACCCCGGCCTTCGCGGGGGAACACATAGGCATCGTCCGCAATTGGTCGCGCGCCGCCGTTTCGTCATCCCGGGCTTGACCCGGGGCTCGCCTTTGACGTCAAGATAGCCAGGCTCCGGATCAAATCCGGGGTGACGAGGAATGGATACTTGCATGACCGACCCTGATGCGCCCTATCACGCTCATATCTATTACGATCCCGCCGAGCGGCCGGCCGCCGTCGCGTTGCGTCATGATTTCGGCAAAGACCCGGCGATCCTGTTCGTCGGCGCGCTGACCGACGGCCCGGCGGGGCCGCACCCGATCGCGCAATATGAAGTGCATTTTCTGGCAAAGCACCGAGCAGCCGTGGTCGCGGCGATCGAGGCGACCGGGCTGCGTGCGCTCGTCCATCCGCTCACCGACGACGATCTTGCCGACCATACCAGCCTTGCGCACTGGCTCGGCGAGGCGGTCGACCTCGACGTGACGGTGCTCGATCCGCCCGGCATCAACCAAGGCATCCCGCGCTTTGGCGTGTCGGATTTCTGAACGATTCGATCAGCAAAAAAGCCGCTCCCCCGCAAAGGCGAGGGCCCATCTCCGGTCGGTGCCATGTCGGGCCAGTAGGTGATGGATCCCTGCCTTTGCGGGGAAACATTATTGGGCAAATAGCGCGTCAGACCTCGACCGGGCCGTCGGGGCCGAGCGTGAAGCCGCAGCCGAGCGCGCGCGCATCGTCGCTTTCGGACAGCGCCGCGATCGTCTGCCAGTCGTCGGCGCGCAGGCTTGCCGCGAGTGCGGGATCGTGGCCAAGCGGCAGGAAGATTCGGCGGTCGGCTTCATCCTCGACGCCGAGACCGTCATCAATCAGCGGGTCGGGATAGAGCGAGAACCCGACGGCGGGCTCTTCCTGTTCGTCGCCGACCGGTATGGCATAGCCGCCGCCGCGACCGATTGCGTCGCCTTGGCCGGGGACGAAAATCTGGAAGCCGAACCAGCTTTGATAGGCAAAGCCATGCCGCTCGGTCGGATCGAGCGTCAGGTCGGCGCGGTTGCGGATCGGCGCGGCAATTTCCTCAAGCGCATCGATACGGCTCGTCAACACGCCCGATGTGTCGAAGGCGCGCAGATCGGCGATCGCGCGGTCGAACGGGCCGGTCGCACGAAGCAGCGGCAGATAGGCTTCGGCGCCGAGCTGCACGAGCGCGCCGGCGTCCTTCGCGTCGAGTTCGTCGCGCAGGCTCTCGATATCGGCGGCGACCGGCAGCGGTCCGCCGGCGAGCAGGCCGACGGCGTCGGGCAGGGTGAAGTCGATCGTCACCTGACCGATCCCCGCCGCCTCGAGAGCATCGATCGCGACGGTCACGATCTCGCGCGCCGCGGCGACACTGTCGCTGCCGATCAGTTCGGCGCCGACCTGGAGCATTTCGCGCGCGGGACGAAGCTGGCTTGCCCGCAATTTGACGATCTGCCCCGCGTAGCAAAGCCGCAGCGGGCGCGGCGCCTTTGCGAGCAGCGAGGTTGCGATGCGGCCGACCTGACGCGTGATGTCGGGGCGCAGGGCGAGCGTGCGCTGCGACACGGGATCGGTGAAGCGGAGCAGGTCGCGCGCCGAGCGGTCGTCATCGGTGCCAAGCGTCTCGCGGAATTCGGCAAGCGGCGGTGATACACGGCCATAGCCATGCGCGCGCATCGCATCGACGAGCGCGCGCGTGACGCGCGATGCGGCCTCGGCCTGTACGGGCAGGCGGTCGCGGAGGCCTTCGGGCAGCAGGGCAGGGGCCTTGGTCATGGGTGCGGCCTTAGGGCTGTAGGTGCGGGAGTCAACTTCTCCCCTCCCGCTTGCAGGAGGGGGCGGGGAGGGCCTGTTTCGGTCGAGCTGCCCGCGACACGCTCTCCCCTGACCCCTCCCGCAAGCGGGAGGGAGACTAAGATCAGAACTTCAGACCTTTCACCGTCTTCACGCCGGGAAGTTGGCAAAGTTGCCACAGAAGCGGTTCAGGCATGGGCGAGTCGAGGCTGAGCAGCAGCACCGCTTCGCCGCCTGCGGCACGGCGGCCGAGGTGGAAGGTGCCGATGTTGAGGCCCGCTTCGCCGAGCGCGGTTCCGATGCGGCCGATGAAGCCCGGCGCATCCTCGTTGACGATATAGAGCATATGGCCGTCGAGATCGGCCTCGACCTTGATGCCGAACATCTCGACGAGGCGCGGGTCGCCATTGCTGAACAGCGTGCCCGCAACCGAGCGATCGCCGTCGCTGGTCGACACCGTAACGCGGATCAGCGTGTGATAATCGCCGTCGCGATCATGCCGCACCTCGCGCACGTCGAGGCCTCTTTCACGCGCCAGATGCGGCGCGTTGACCATGTTCACGCTGTCCGAATAGCGGCGCATCAGGCCGGTCAGCACCGCGGCAGTGATCGGTTTGAGGTTGAGATCGGCGGCTGCGCCCTCGGCTTCGACCGAAATCTTGGTGAGATTGTCATGCGCCAGCTGGCCGACGAGGCTGCCGAGCTTTTCGGCGAGCGCCATATAGGGGCGCAGCTTGGGGGCTTCCTCGGCCGACAGGCTCGGCACGTTGAGCGCGTTGGTGATGCCGCCGGTGAGGAGATAATCCGAAATCTGCTCGGCGACCTGGATCGCGACATTGACCTGCGCTTCGTCGGTCGATGCGCCGAGGTGCGGCGTGCAGATGAAATTGGGCGCGCCGAACAGCGGATGGTCGGCCGCCGGCGGCTCCTGCGCGAACACGTCGAGCGCCGCGCCTGCGACCTGGCCGCTTTCCAGCGCGTCTTTCAGCGCCGCTTCGTCGATCAGCCCGCCGCGCGCGCAGTTGATGATGCGCACGCCCTTTTTCGCCTTGGCGATATTTTCGGCCGACAGGATGTTGCGCGTCTGGTCGGTCAGCGGCGTGTGCAGCGTGATGAAGTCGGCCTTGGCGAGCAAGGTGTCGAGATCGGCCTTTTCGACGCCAAGCTCGATCGCGCGCTCGGGGGTCAGGAAGGGGTCGAAGGCGACGACCTTCATACGCAGGCCGATCGCGCGTTCGGCGACGATGCTGCCGATGTTGCCGCAGCCGATCAGGCCGAGCGTCTTCGAAGTAAGTTCGACACCCATGAAGTCGTTCTTCGGCCATTTGCCCGCCTGCGTCAGCGTGTTCGCTTCGGGAATCTGGCGGGCGAGCGCGAACATCATCGCGACCGCATGTTCGGCGGTGGTGATGCTGTTGCCGAAGGGGGTGTTCATCACGATGACGCCCTTCTTCGACGCCTCCGGGATGTCCACATTGTCGACACCGATGCCGGCGCGGCCGACGACCTTCAGGTTCGTTGCGGCGGCCAGGACGTCGGCGGTGACTTTCGTGGCCGACCGGATGGCGAGGCCGTCATAGTCGCCAATCATCGCGATCAGCTCGTCCTTGGTCTTGCCGGTGATTTCATCGACCTGGATACCGCGTTCCTTGAAGATTGCGGCGGCTTTGGGGTCCATCTTGTCGCTGATGAGGACTTTGGGAGCGGTCATGTCATTGTTCCTTTGCTCTCGTCATCCCCGCGAAAGCGGGGGCCCAGTTCCAGCGTTAGCGATGGCAGCACTGGGTTCCGGCTTCCGCGGGAATGACGATGGAAATTATTTGCGAAGTTCGGCGTAGGCCCAGTCGAGCCACGGGCCGAGCGCCTCGATATCGGCGGTGTCGACGGTCGCGCCGCACCAGATACGAAGCCCCGGCGGCGCGTCGCGATAGCCCGCGATGTCATAGGCCGCGCCTTCGGCTTCGAGCAGCCCGGCGAACGTCTTGATGAAGCCCTCGTCGGCGCCGGCTACCGACAGGCAGACCGACGTCTTCGAGCGGCTGGCGGCATCGGCGGCGAGATGGCTCAGCCACTCGCGTTCCGTCACGATCTTGTCGAGCGCCGCGGCGTTGGCATCGCTGCGCGCCTTCAGCCCGTCGAGACCGCCCAGCGACTTCGCCCATTCGAGCGCGAAGATCGCATCCTCGACGGCAAGCATCGACGGGGTGTTGATCGTCTCGCCCTTGAACACGCCCTCGGCGAGCGCGCCTTTGCTGACGAGGCGGAACACTTTGGGGAGCGGCCAGGCGGGGGTATGATTCTCGAGCCGTTCGACCGCGCGCGGGCCAAGGATCAGCACGCCATGGCCGCCTTCGCCGCCGAGCACTTTCTGCCAGCTGAAGGTCGCGACGTCGATCTTGTCCCACGGCAGGTCATAAGCGAACACCGCGCTGGTCGCGTCGGCGAAGCTCAGGCCCTCGCGATCGTCGGCGATCCAGTCGCCGTCGGGGACGCGGACGCCGCTGGTCGTGCCGTTCCAGGTGAAGAGCACGTCGTTCGACCAGTCGACCTGCGTCAGGTCGGGCAGCGCGCCATAGTCGGCGCGAAGGACGGTCGGGTCGAGCTTGAGCTGTTTCGCGGCATCGGTGACCCAGCCCTCGCCGAAGCTCTCCCATGCGAGCGTCGTGACGGGGCGGGCGCCGAGCATCGTCCACATCGCCATCTCGAAAGCGCCGGTGTCGGAGCCCGGAACGATGCCGATGCGATGGGTGTCGGGCAGCTGCAGCATCTCGCGCATCAGGTCGATGCAATATTGCAGACGCGTCTTGCCGATCTTGGCGCGATGCGAGCGGCCCAGCGATTCGGTGTGGAGTTTTTCGGGGGACCAGACCGGCGGTTTGGCGCAGGGTCCGGAAGAGAAAAACGGGCGCGCAGGGCGCAATTGTGGCGTCGGTACTTCACTCATCATAGTCTCTCCTTGCAGAGAGCTCGCGCGGCGTTGGGACCGCGTGGCCCGGCGCCGCGTTTAGGGTCGGGCGCGCAACTGTCAAACAAATTGCGTCGGCCGCGCGAAATTTCGGACGAGCCGAAGCAAAGGTATACGGCTTGTTAACCATAACTTCGGTAAATTACCGGCCATGCCGATCCCGTCTTTCCTGCGGCCCCGGGTCCTGATCGCCGCCACTGCGGCGCTGGCGCTTTCGGGCTGTTTCGGTGCGCCCGAAGTGATGAAGCAGGGCGGCGGCAAGCGCGCGACGACAAGCACGCCGAACCGTCCGCAGGTCGTCGGTACGCCATCCTTTACCAGCCCCGAAGCCCAGCAATGTGCTTTCGACCTCAAACAGGCGGGCGTGCGCTTCACGCCGCTGCCGAATCAGGATCATGGCGGCGGGTGCAGTTCGATCGATTCGGTAAAGCTGCTCGACATCGGCACGCCGGTGACGAACCTCGGTGCAATGACCTGCCCGCTGGCCAAGACGTTCGCGGCCTGGGCGCAGTTCGCCGTGAAGCCGGCAGCGCTGAAATATCTCGGGTCGGAGGTCGTGAAGATCGAGACGTTCGGCACCTATAGTTGCCGCAACATCTATGGTGGCCGCTCGGGGCGGCTGTCGCAGCATGCCTATTCCAACGCGATCGACGTGGCGGGCTTCGTGCTCGCCGATGGGCGCCGCATCATGCTCGACGGCGGATGGAAGGGCGACAAGCCGTCGCAGGATTTCCTTCGCGCGCTCCACAAATCGGCGTGCCGCCGCTTTGGCACCGTGCTCAGCCCCGACTATAACGCCGCGCATTACAATCACTTCCACATGGACATGAGCGGCAACGGTTACTGCCGATAAGGCCGGTGACTTGGCAAAGTCACGCGAAACGGCTAGCCGCTCGCACATGGCCCAGGACAAACAACCCCATCGTTCGCGTTTCCACAAAGCCAAGGATGACGCGCAGTTCGCCAAGCAGGCGACGACCACCCCGCAGACTGCCGATCCGGCCTATAAGCTCGCCTTTCAGGACAATGACTTCCTGTTGCGCGAAGATCTGCGCCCGGTGCGTTTCCAGCTCGAGCTGCTGAAGCCCGAACTGCTGCTCGACGAAGCGAAGATCGAGTCGACGCTTGTCATCTATGGTTCGGCGCGCATTCCTGAACCCGATGCCGCCGACGCGCTGGAAACCGCGGCGACCGACGACGTCCAGCGCAACATTGCGCGTCATCTGAAGGCCAAGGCCAAATATTATGACGAAGCGCGCAGCCTTGCTCGGATTGCGAGCCAGGTGCCGTGCGACGACGACGGCTGTCGCCATTTCGTCGTGTGTTCGGGCGGCGGGCCGTCGATCATGGAAGCCGCGAACCGCGGCGCCGCCGACGAAGGGCGCGAATCGATCGGGCTCAACATCGTCCTGCCGCACGAGCAGGCGCCGAACCGCTTTGTCACGCCGTCGCTCAGCTTCCAGTTCCACTATTTCGCGCTGCGCAAGATGCACTTCCTGCTGCGCGCGCGCGCGGTTGCCGTTTTTCCAGGCGGATTCGGCACTTTTGACGAGATGTTCGAACTGCTGACCCTGATCCAGACCGGCAAGATCAAGCCGATCCCCATCGTGCTGTTCGGCAAGGAATTCTGGCAGCGCGTGGTCAATTTCGAGGCGCTCGTCGAGGAAGGCGTCGTCAGCGCGCGCGACCTTGGCCTGTTCAAGTTCGTCGAGACCGCCGAGGAAGGCTGGAAGATCATCCAGGACTTTTACGCGAACGCCGAACATCATTGATCGTTAGGTCATCCCTGTCGCGTTGCGACGGGGAGGGGGCCACCAAAGGATGGTGGAGCGGCGAAGCGCGGATTATTTCGACTGCGATTCCAGATACAGGATCAGCGCCTTGCGATCCGCGGCGTCGATGACGCCCGCAAAGGCCATCCGCGTGCCCGGCGCATATTTCATCGGGCTTTCCAGGAAATGGTCGAGATGCGGGGCATCCCAATTGCCGCCCTTTGCCTGCAACGCCGACGAATAGCTGAAGCCCGCATGAGATGCGACCGCGCGGCCGACGACGCCGTGGAGGTTCGGGCCGATGCCGTTCGCGCCGTCCTTGGTGATCGTGTGGCAGGCGACGCAGCGCTTGAAGACCTGCTCGCCCATCGCCGCTGTCGGTGCGACCGTCGGTGCCGGTTCGGTCGTCGTGGCGACATCGGTCGGCGTTTCGGCCTGCTCGGCCTTGCCGCAGCCGGCGAGCAGCAGCGCGCCCGCCAGAACGACGGGCGCGAACCGCATTATTTTTTGGCTTCGGCCGGTGCCGGCGCCGCAGCGGCGCCTGCCGCCGGAACCGCGGCACCCTTCGCCGCTTCGGCCGGAGCCGCGCCCTTGTCGGCGCCTGCCGCCGGAGCGGCAGCGGCAGCGGCGTCGGCCGGAGCGGCCTCGGCCTTCGGCAGCGGCAGGTTCGAACCCTGGGCGTTCAGATAGACGATCAGGTTCGCACGATCTTCGGCGCTCGACAGGCCCGCGAACGACATCTTCGTGCCGGGGGCGAACTTGCGCGGGCTGGTCAGCCAATGGTCCATCTTGTCGAAGTCCCAGTTGCCGCCGACAGTCTTGAGCGCGTCGGAGAAAGCGAAGCCCGCTTTGCCCTGGCCGATCGGCTCGCCCATCGTCGCATACAGGTTCGGGCCGATGCCGTTGGCGCCGCCCGAGTTGATCGTGTGGCACGCCGCACATTTCGCAAAAACGGCTTCACCCTTGGCCGGGTCGGCCGCAGCGAGCAAATTGGGCAGGGGAACAGCGGGCTTGCCGCTGTCCGCGCCGCCCTCGGCATCCTCGATCGGATAGCCCGGCTTTTCGGGATTGTGGCTGGCGAACAACATGCCGGAGCCGATCGACAGGCCCAGTGCGCAAATGCCGGCGAACAATACCCAGCCGGCAATAGTGTTGTTGCGATTGTCCATGCTTGCAGCCCCGTTCGCTGGCGCCCGCCTTTGGGACGCGTGATATGATTTGGTCGCTCCCTTACTGGCGCGCGAAGCGCCGCGCAAGGGGATGAAATCGCACGCCGCGCCGGTTGCGTCGATGGCGCCGTGTCGCTATGCGCCGCGGCTCTGGCGCGGGAAGGCAAACATGGGCAGTTATTCGGCTTCGGCACAGCGGTTGGTGGACGCAATGAAGGCGGCAGCGCTTGCCGATCCGGCGCGCGGGCTCGCCTTTCAGGGCGCGCCGGGCGCGAACAGCGACCTTGCTGCACGCGAATATGACGGCGGCTCGCTGCCGCTGCCCTGCTATTCGTTCGAGGATGCGATCGAGGCGGTGCGCGACGGCAGCGTCGCCCGCGCGATCATCCCGATCGAAAACAGCCTGCACGGCCGTGTCGCCGACATTCATTTCCTGCTCCCCGAATCCGGGCTGCATATCATCGGCGAGCATTTCCTGCCGATCCGCTATGGCCTGATGAGTCGCGATCTTGGCCCGGTCACCCGCGCAATGAGCCACGAGCAGGCGCTCGGCCAGTGCCGGAAATGGCTGCGCGCCAACAATATTTCGCCCGTCGCGCACAGCGACACGGCCGGTGCCGCGGCGTGGGTCGCCGACAGCGAAGAGGTCGGACTTGCCGCGCTGGCGCCGCCGCATGCCGCCGAACTCTATCGGCTGACGCTGCATGGTACGGGGATGGAGGACGCCGATCACAATATGACGCGCTTCGTCGTGCTCGCACGCGAACCGCTCGCCGCGCCGCCGCAGGATGTGCCGTTGATGACGACCTTCATCTTCGAGGTGAAGAATATTCCCGCTGCGCTCTACAAGGCGCTTGGCGGTTTCGCGACCAATGGCGTCAACATGACCAAGCTCGAAAGCTATCAGGTCGGCGGCAGCTTTGCCGCGACGACCTTTTACGCCGACATCGTCGGTGCGCCAGGTGACGAGCGGATTGACCGTGCGCTCGAGGAGCTCGATTTCCAGACCAAGTCGTTGCGCGTGCTCGGCACCTATCCGCAGGCGCGCTTGCGGCCCTAGGGTCCTGACCCTAGACCCCGCGGGCGTGGAGCATGCGCGCGGTTGCGAAGCTCTGGACGACGAACAAGGTCACCAGAATGCTTGCGATGACGATCGCGAACAGGTCGAAGCCGGAAAAATTGGTGCCGAGGACGTCATGCCCGCCGACGAGCGGCATGAGCGCGGTCATCGCCATCAGCATCAGCCGCAATTCGGTGGGTCCGCCCGCCATATAGGACAGGCGAAATTCGCCGGCGACCTTCGCCGCAATGAAGGTGTGGATCGACAGCAGGAAATATCCGATCACGGCCATCAACGCGACGTCGAGCCGCATGAAGGGGCTCATTCCGATCGACCCGACCATCAGCAAGGTCGCGACCGCATCGACGCTATGGTCGACGAAATAGCCGTAATTCGGCCGCTCGATCCGCCGCCAGCGCGCCAGGCTGCCGTCGAGCGAGTCGCCGAACCAGTTCACGATATAGCCGACGAGGCACAGGCCGAGCCATTCGTCGTCGATCCAGCTCAACATATATCCCGCCGCGACGATCACCGCGCCGATGAAGCCGAGAGTCGTCAGCTGGTCGGGCGTCGTCCAGGCCGGGAGGCGGGGGCATATCCAGTTGAGCAGGCGACGCTCGTGGCGCGCCAGGAAATTCTGCTGGATGCGGGTCGGCGCGCTGGCTGCCGGAGAGGTTGTCATGAAAGCCTTTCGTCGCCGCTGTCGGAAAAGTGCCGGCGGGATGTCATCGACCTGTCATAGAGAGAAAGTGCGCCGCGCGAAAGAGCGATGCCATCGGCCCGGCGCGTCAGGGCGCCGCTTTGCCCAAAGCCTCGAAATGTGTGGCGGGTTCGGCGCCGCGCGTCGTCACCAGATAATCGGCCCCCAGCAGCAGGAATTTGGCATAGGCGGGCAGCTCGCGCAGCGCCTTGCCGGCAAGATTGTGACGCAGCGCGGCGAGCGGGATCAGGACATGCGCGTCGGCGGGAATGCGTTCGCGTGCGATCCCTGCGGCGTCGAGGATCGGGCCGATCATCTCGTCCTCATAAGGGGCGACCTTGGTAAAGGCGGTGGGCGAAGGGCTGATCTGGCGCACCGACCCGCCGAGCGGGACATAGGCGACCGTCAACGCCGTCTTGCCGTTTGCGGCCGCCAGTCCAGGCAGGATCGAGCCAAGGTCGACGATCGACGTCGGCGTCGTGCCGCGGCCGATATGGTTGAGCCCCATTTTGAAGAGGACGCGCGGCGCTTTGACGGGCGCGGCGCGATAGGCCGCCAGGAAATAGCGCTGCATCAACGCCGAACGTTCTTCATTGTTTTGAAGATATTGGCCGCTGTTGTTGAGTTGATAGATATGGGTGCTCTCGGCCAGGTCGTCGATCATCTTCAGCGCTTCGCTATCGCCTTTGAAGCGGGTTCGAAGGTCGGCAAAATCTTTGTCCGTCGCGATGGCCGTGAAGATCGTATCGAATTTTCCGGCAACGAGCGCGCTGTCGTCCTTGTGGCGCCATCCCGCCAGCAGCGCCTTTGTCGCCCTGTCCTTGGTGCGCCCGGCGAGGACGTCGAAGAGCAGCGAGGGCGAACCGACGAACTCCTGGTCGATCCCCCACAAGCGTCCTTCGGCAGCGAAGGGGGCGGCGAGTTTGGCATCCTCGACATTCGACAGGAACGGCATCGCCCACGGCCGTCCGTTCAACCCCATGCCAAGCGCGTCGAGCCCGCCGATTTCAAGCTGGGCCGCGACCCAAGTGACGGTGTCCGGTCCGACTTCGACGGCATGATACAGCGGCCCTGCGTCCTGCCGTTCGGAGATTGCCGTGGCGTCGTGCGCGAGCGCTTCGGCAAGTTGCGGCGACCCCGCGAACCCGTGATCCTCGCCAAGCGCAATAAATTGCGCCTGCTCCATCGCGGTGCGCAGCCGTTCGCCGCCGGGTCCCGACAGGCCGTCGGGCGAAAAGGCTATGGGCAGGATTTCGACGGGCTCGACCGGCGGAGAAGGCGGCGCCGGTTCGGCAGCGAAGCCGGCCTGCGAAAACAGAGCGGCGGCGGCCAGGGCCACAATCAGCGTGCGCACCATAGATTCTCCCTCGGTTCCGACCCTGCTGTATTATAATAATAATACAGTCAAGCGCGAATGTGAGACTATGCTAGTCCTGCCAGGGCCCAATCTCGCCGACATCGCCGATCGCGCGATAGCGCACCGCATCGTCGACCCATGCAACCTCCCACATCGGCGCGGGGCGTGCCCATTCGCCGATCACGAAGAGCGGCATCCTGTTCGCTGCCACGAACGCCAGGTCGTCGGCGGTCGGGCCGGGGACGGTCGTTTCCGACCGCTGGTGCAGGCGGACGATGGCCAGCGTGCCTGCGGGCGGGGCGGGCAGCGACTGGCGCACCGGAAAACCGATGCTCGCCGCGACGACCGGATAGCCTTTGCCATCGCGCGCGAGCAGCAGCACCTTGTCGGCGTCGGGATAGGGACCGCCGACGGGGCGCCCGGCAACCTTTCGCCCGGCGACCGCCGCATATTCGCGCACGTCGGTGTCGGCGACGACGGGCGTCGCGGCTTCGGTTGCCGGAGCGGAAGGCACGGTAACGGGATCGGCGGCAAGCGCTGCGACGAACAGCAGGACGGCGATCAATGCGCTTCGCCCCAGCTCTTGCCCGTGCCGATCTCGACCTCCAGCGGAACCGACAGCGTCAGCACCGGTTCGGCGGCGCCCGACATCACGCGGCGGATCACTTCGCCGGCGGCGGCGGCCTGGTCCTCCGGCGCTTCGAAGACGAGTTCGTCGTGGACCTGCAGCAGCATCTTCACGTCGGACAGACCCGCGTCGGCCAGCGCCCCCGGCATCCGCGCCATCGCGCGTTTGATCAGGTCGGCGCTCGTGCCCTGGATCGGCGCGTTGATCGCGGCGCGTTCGCTGCCCGCGCGCTCGTTCTGGCTCGCGGCCTTGATACGCGGAAACCAGGTTTTCCGCCCGAACAAGGTCTCGGTATAGCCCTTGGCGCGCACGCTCTCGAGCGTGTCGGTGATATAATCCGAAATACCGGGAAAGCGCTCGAAATAGCGCGCGATCAACGCCTGCGCTTCGTCGGGTGTGACCTCGAGGCGGCCGGCAAGCCCCCACCGCGAAATGCCATAGAGGATCGAGAAATTGACCGTCTTGGCCTTGCCGCGGGTGTCGCGATTGACCTCGCCGAACAGCTCGATTGCGGTCGCGGCGTGAATGTCCTGTCCCTGCGCGAAAGCTTCCTTGAGTTCGGGGACGTCGGCCATATGCGCGGCGAGGCGCAGCTCGATCTGGCTGTAATCGGCGGCGATCAGCACATGGCCGGGCGCCGCGATGAAGGCGTCGCGGATCTGGCGCCCCGTCTCGGTGCGGATCGGGATGTTCTGGAGGTTCGGATCGGTCGAGGACAGGCGCCCGGTCTGCGCGCCGACGAGGCTATAGCTCGTGTGGACGCGGCCGGTCTTCGCGTTGATCTGTTGTTGCAGCGCGTCGGTATAGGTCGATTTCAGTTTCGCAAGCTGGCGCCATTCCAGGATCTTGCGCGCAATCGGCACGCCGTCGCGTTCGAGCCGTTCAAGCTCGCTCTGGTCGGTCGACCAGTCGCCGGACTTGCCCTTGCGTCCGCCCTTGAGGCCGAGCTTGTCGAACAGGATCTCGCCCAGCTGCTTGGGGCTGCCGATGGTGAAGGGCTGGCCCGCGAGGCCATGAATTTCGCCCTCGATGCGCAGCATCTCGGTCGCGAACTCGCCCGACAGCCGCGCCAGATAGTCGCGGTTCACCATGATGCCCGCGCGCTCCATCGTCTCGACGGTCGCGACGAGCGGGCGGTCGACCATCTCGTACACGCGCGTGCCGCCCTCGACGGGCAGGCGAAGCCTCAGCAGTTTCCAAAGGCGCAGCGCGACGTCGGCGTCTTCGGCCGCATATTCGGTCGCGCGGTCGAGTTGCACCTCGGCGAAACTGATCTGCGATTTGCCGGTGCCGCACATTTCCTTGAAGGTCAGGCAGGTGTGATCGAGGTGGAGCTTCGCCAGCTCGTCGAGGCCGTGCTGATGCTTGCCCGCGTCCAGCGCGAAGCTCATCACCAGCGTGTCGTCATAGGGTGCGACGATCACGCCATGCTGCGCGAGCACGCCGATGTCATATTTCAGATTGTGCCCGACCTTGAGCACCGCATCGTCAGCGAACAGGGCGCGGAGGCGGTCGATCGCGGCGTCCATCGCGATCTGGTCGGGCTTCTCGGCGAACATATCGGTGCCGCCATGGCCGAGCGGGATATAGCAGGCCTTGCCCGGCGCGACCGCCATGCTGACGCCGACAAGGTCGCCGGTGACGCTGTCGAGGCTGGCGGTTTCGGTATCGATTGCCACGACATGCGCGGCACGCGCCTCGGCGATCCAGCGGTCGAGCGCTTCGATCGTGGTGACGCATTCATAGGTCGAGCGGTCGATAGCGGGCATCGCGGGCAGGGTCGGCGTCGACGGGGCGTCGCCGGAGGCAGCCACGGGCGACGCAGCCGCGCGCGGAAACGTCGGCGGGCCGCCCGGCGTCGTACCCAGGTCGAGCTTGGCCGACAGCGAGCGGAAGCCGTGTTCGTCGAGGAATATCTTCAGCGGCGCCGGCGGGATTGCACCGAGTTTCAGCGCGTCGAGCGGGTCGGGCAGCGCAACGTCACGCTTCAGATCGACCAGAATACGCGACAGTTCGGCCATCGCGCGATGCTCGATCAAATTGTCGCGCAGCTTGCTGGGCTTCATCGTGTCGGCGCCGTCGAGCGCCGCAGTCAGATTGCCATATTCCTGGATCAGCTTGGTTGCGGTCTTGGGACCGACGCCGCGCACGCCGGGAACATTGTCGACGCTGTCGCCCATCAGCGCGAGGACGTCGCCGACCAGATCGGGCACGACCCCGAATTTCTCGTCTACCGCTTCCAGGCCGAGGCGGACATTCTTCATCGTGTCGAGCATGTCGACATGCGGGCCTTCGGCGGGCTCGCGGATCAACTGCATCAGATCCTTGTCGCTGCTGACGATCGTGACGTCCCAGCCTTCGCGCACCGCGGCTTCGGCATAGCTGGCGATCAGGTCGTCGGCCTCGAACCCCTCCATTTCGATGCACGGCAGCGAAAAGGCGCGCGTCGCGTCGCGGATCAGCGGGAATTGCGGTCGCAGATCTTCGGGCGGCTCGGGCCGGTTCGCCTTATACTGGTCATAGATGTCGTTGCGGAACGAATGGCTGCTATGATCGAGGATCACCGCAAGGTGCGTCGGCCCGTCGGCGTCGTGCAGATCCTTCGCCAGCTTCCACAGCATGGTGGTGTAGCCGTAAACCGCGCCGACGGGCACACCCTTCGGGTTCGTCAGTGGCGGCAGGCGGTGATAGGCGCGGAAGATGTAGCTGGAGCCATCGACCAGATAGAGATGATTCTTCTCGGACATCGGGCGGATGTAGCAGGGGCCGCGAGGCCTAGCGATAGTCGATGATGAGTTTCGCCGCCGCCGCGACTGCCGCGACGCGGGCATCGTCGGTCGTGCCGCCTGCAACCTTTGCGAGCGCCACGCCCATGCGCCGGTAAGGGCGCGTTACCGGCTTGCCGAAGATGCGGGCATCGACGGCGGTTTCGGCATTCGGCGGGGTCAGCGCTTCGGCGAGACCGGAGATGGCGAAATCGGTTGCATCGCGATCGGCGAGCAGGACCGCGCTGGCGCTTGGATCGGGCACGGCAATATCCGGGATCGGCAGGCCCAGGATCGCGCGGGCGTGCAGGTCGAATTCGGACAGCGCCTGCGAGATCAGCGTCACCATCCCGGTATCGTGCGGACGCGGCGAGAGTTCGGAGAAAATGACGTCGTCGCCCTTCACGAAAAACTCGACGCCGAAAATGCCGTGCCCGCCAAGCGCGTCGACGACCTTCGTCGCCATGTCCTGCGCCGACGCCAGGGCCGCATCCGACATTGCGGCGGGCTGCCAGCTCTCGCGATAATCGCCGCGTTCCTGCCGGTGGCCGATCGGCGGGCAGAACGCGACGCCGTCCTTGTGGCGCACCGTCAGCAGCGTGATCTCGTAATCAAAGTCGATGAACGCCTCGGCGATCACGCGCAGCCGGTCGCCGCGCATTCCGGCGGCGGCATAGTCCCACGCCGCGTCAATGTCCGACATATCCCTGACCGTGCTCTGTCCCTTGCCCGACGAGGACATCACCGGCTTCACGACGAGCGGAAATCCGATGCGCGCTGCTGCTGCGGCCAGCTCGTCGCGGGTCGTTGCATATTCGAAGGTCGAGGTTTTGAGCGCCAGTTCACCTGCCGCCAGATCGCGGATCGCGTCGCGATTCATCGTCAGCTGCGCGGCGCGGGCCGAGGGCACGACATGAAAGCCTTCCGCTTCGACCTCTGCAAGAATTTCGGTGCGGATCGCCTCGACTTCGGGGACGATATAATCGGGCCGGTGCTTCGCGATCGTCGCGCGCAGCGCATCGCCGTCGAGCATCGAGAAGACCTCGAACGCATCCGCGACCTGCATCGCCGGCGCGCCGGCATAGCTGTCGCACGCGATGACATGACATCCGAGCCGCTTTGCAGCGATCACGAACTCGCGGCCCAGCTCGCCCGAACCGAGGAGCAGGATTTTGGCGGTAGGGGTCATGGCGTCGCTCCGTCGCTGGCGTATGGGGCTGCCTCTAATCGCGCGGGCGGGGATTCGCCAGTGGTTCGGTTACAGCTCGACCGTCCGGATCGTCGGGATCATCGTCCACCAAAGTAATCCGCCGAGCAGCGAGAGACCGGCCGCCGTCGCGAACGCATACCCATAGCCGCCGAGATAGTCGACGATCAGACCGGTGACGATCGGCCCGACGATCCCCGAGATATTGCCGAACGCGTTCTGGATGCCGACCCAGCTCCCGGCCGCGCGGGGACCCGCAAAAATCTGTGCGATGGCAAACAGGTTGGTGGCGATCAGCCCGGTACCGAGACCGGCGACCGCCAGCCAGAGCCCAAGCGTCACCGCATTGTCGCTCAGCGCGATCCCCGCGATGGCTGCGGCCGTCGCGGTCTGGCCACCGATCATCAACCAGCGGCGCAGTTCGCCCTCGTCGGCGCCGCGCGATACCATCCGGTCCGAAATCCAGCCTCCGCCCAGCGCGACCACGCCCTGCGTCGTGAAGCTGAGCGTCGTCAACGCCGTCATCTCGCCAATCGAATAGCCGCGCGTGTTCACGAGATAGAGCGGCAGCCACGCGAGCAGGAAATAAAAGCCGTAGTTCGACAGGAAATGGACAATCCCCATCCGCCACAGGGTGGGCACGCGCAGCAGTCGGCGGATCGACACGCGCTCGCCGGGTTCGGCGGCGATGCTCTTCGCGCGCAGGGGTGCCGAGGCGATCTGCCAGGGGATGAGCCAGATCAGCGTTCCCAGGCCGAAGATCCAGAACACCGCGCGCCAGCCCCATTCGCCCAGGATCGCGCCGCCGAACAGCACGCCCACGGCCGGTCCGAAGGCAAGCGCAGCGGACACGGAAGCGTTGGCGATGCCGCGGCGTTCGTCGGGAACCTCGGCGGCGAAAATCTTGCTGCTGCCGGGGAAGGCGATGCTTTCGCCGAGGCCGAGGAAGAGGCGAAGCAGGATCAGCGAAGCGAGACCGCCGATAAAACCGGTGAGCGCGGTGCTGACCGCCCATATTGCAACGCCCAGCGCAAAGATGCGATAGACGCAAAAGCGGTCGCAGAGCCATCCGACAAGCAGGCAGGCGGGCGCATAGACCCAGAAGAACGCCGAAACGGCGACGCCGAAGCCCGTCGCCGAAAGCTTCAGCTCTTCCTTCATCAGCGGCGCCGCGACGCCGATCGCGCCGCGGTCGACATAGTTGAGGAGCACGGACAGCGCGATCAGTCCGACGACCCAGCTCAGCCGTGCGTTGCTTGTGCGTTCGCCGATCGGTTGCGTTGCCAACGCTGTGCCTCCCCCAAAGCCCCGAGGCGGCGTATCACAGGCGGCGAGGAGCGTTTAGCGAATTATGCCGGCCAGTGATCGGTGTCATGGTCGGGATGCTGGTGGTTGCTCGCCTTGATTGCGCCGACGACACTGCGCATCGTGTCTTCGGTCGTGCCTTCGGCCTGGATCGGCAGAGCGGCGAAGGCCGGCAGCTGGCCCTCGATCCCGAACTGCATCCTGGGCGCAAAACGCGCGGGCTCGTCGAACGACCCGGTCGTTAGGTTGATGTGCTTGCTCTCGAGATAATCATAGGCAAGCGGCGTGCCGCACGTCGGGCAAAAACCGCGCGCGGCTTTGTCGGAGCTTTTGAACCACGCCGGCGCGCCGCGGGTCCAGCTGATCGCATCGCGCGGAACACCGATCAAGGCCGCGAAAAAATTGCCGGCGGCTTTCTGGCACATGCGGCAGTGGCAGATGTGCGACGTGTCGAGAACGGCAGTGACATGCCAACGCACCGCGCCGCACTGACAGCCGCCCGATGCCTCGGTTTCGATACGATCCATTCCCGCCTCCTCAGTCGACCAGGCAGACCGTTCCGGCCCATATATCGGTGACGATGCCTTCGATACCATCTTGGTCGAAGATGCCGACGAGGTCGCCGGTGCTGAACAGTAGGCCGAGCGAGGAATCGTCGACAATCGCGTCGGGATAGGCGGCATCGACCGATTGGCGCGGCGACCCGATACCGATGCCCTTGGTCGTTTTGAGCGCCGATTCGCCGCCGTTTATTGTCCAGCCGACGAACTTGCCGTCCTGAAACGCAAGCTGCAGCTCGTCTCGATATCCGGTGTAGTCGACCGTCCCGGCGCCGCATTCGGAGCTTGACCCCCGGTTGCGCTGCTTGCCCAGCACATTGCCGATCACCAGCTCCGCACTGGCACGCGGGATGCCGAACCGGACGAGCCGGCCATCGACGACCAGGCCGTCGGGCGCGAGAGTCAGCGCGGGCGCGGTCTTGGCAGGCGACGATGTTGGCGCCGAGGCTGCCGTGAGCGGCGCGGCGGCAGCATCCCTTTTTTTCGCAGGTGCCGCGACCGTGTCGGGCGACGAGCAGGCGGCCAGCGTCATCAACAGGGCAAGGCAGGCCTTTCGCATCGCGTCCCTCCCGTTCAGTTATTCAAAGCGCCATAAGTCACTGACTTATGGGATGAGACATATGTGGTCCGGATTGACCGATCGGGGTCCCGTCAGATTTCTGCGTTTCTGAAAATGTCGCTTTCGAAGACAATCAGTGGAGCCGCAGGATGAATCCGGCCCTTCGCCCGCTTCCCCGGCCAGTCGAATCGCCGATGCCGAAGTTATGCGCTTGTATCGACGAGTTCAATTCTTGCCTTATTGCCGAGTGCAGGGGCAGGGGGACCGCAAACGCCGCCAGCCGATTGGGCCGCGCCCCATCGGCGCCTTGAAGCGGCCGTTCGCCAGCTGGATCCATCGACCATCGAGATTTTCCGCCTCGCGCCGGATGGGTCCGGTTTTGGGATCCTTGCACCTTCTGAGCGCCGAGATACCCCTTAATAGCCAATAAGCGGACAGCGCCTCCAATGATAGAAAAGCCCCTTGGGCCTGAGGGGAGGATCAATCTTGGCGCAGCAGTCAACGCGAGTTGGACGGTCGGTTGCCGGCCGTGCTTCGACATCTTCGGCACTGGCCATTGCGGCTGCCAATCGCGCCGGACCGATCCGTGCGAAGACAAGCGCGCCCGCACGTCCGAGCGCGCCGGCAGCGCCGATCCTCAAGCCGATCGTGGGATCGCCCGCACCCTGGTTCAAGGCCCCGGTCCTCGACGGAAATCCCGAATATACCTTCCATACCGTTGCGGGGCGCGTCACGCTGCTCTTCTTCGTCGGATCGGCAGAGAGCGAGGCCGTCCGGGGCAAGCTTGCCGAACTTCTCGCCCATGATCTGTTCGACGATCGCGCCTGCAGCCTTTTCATCGTCACGCACGATCCTGAGGACGCGAGGAGCGGGCGTATCCAGAACCGGCTCCCGGGGGTTCGGGTCGTGCTGGACTATGACCGCGCCATTTCCGACGCCTATGGTGCCAGTCGCCTCGGCGGTGACGGTTACGATCCCTATGTCATGGTGCTCGATCGGCAACTGCGTGTGGCAGGCCGCTACTTGCTGCCGCGTGCGGATGAAAGTCTCATCCTGGCCGAGCGCCTCATCGGTGAAGCGGGAGTGGAGGACTGGGCGCCCGTCCTGTCGGTTCCGCGCGTGCTCGATCAGGCCATGTGCCGGCAACTCATGGATCTTTACGACGCCGACGGTGGAAGCGATTCAGGTTTCATGCGCGAGGTCGACGGCAAGACCGTCCAGTTGATCGACTATGGTCACAAGCGTCGATCGGACTTTACGATCGACGACAGCGAGCTTTGCCGTTCGCTTCGCGCGCGCATCGGGCATTGCGTCCGTCCTGCGATCCAGCGCGCCTTCAACTTCGATGCGACCCGCATGGAGCGCTATATCGTCGCCTGCTACGAGGCGGAACTTGGCGGGCATTTCCGTCCGCACCGCGACAATACCACCAAGGGTACGGCGCACCGCCGGTTTGCCGTCACGATCAACCTCAACGAAGACTTCGACGGCGGCGAGCTTCGTTTTCCCGAATTCGGATCGCGAACCTATCGCGCGCCGCCCGGCGGCGCGATCGTCTTTGGTTGCGGCCTGCTCCATGAAGCGACGCCGGTAACTCGCGGCCGGCGCTATGCATTCCTGCCGTTCCTGTATGACGACGCAGCGGCGGCCGAGCGGGAAGCCAACAACAAATATCTGGGAGAAGGCGTCGGCGACTATACGCGCGGCTAGTCCGCTGCGCTCTCGCGACCTGTCAAAACCGGCGCTCGCGTGACATTCCTGCCCCTGACGGCAAGTCCCGGATCAGCGGAGCCCGTTGGCGCTTATTCCGCAGCCAGGATTTCCGACAATTCCGAATTGGCCACATGCTCGACGTTGATCACGCTTGTGTTTTGCAGGTATCTCAGACGCTGGATCAACAGATCGATCGAATAGTGCGGGATCATGATCGCGTCGTCGCGGTCGCGATCCGTTCGCTTCTGCTGCCGGATGACGACGCCGTGCTGCGTCGGATAGGCTGTAATCGCCTGCACGGGATGCACGACGAGATCCGCCTCCGACCAGTTGAATTCCAAACCCCGTGCCATGCCGCAGCCTCCCAACCGAATCAGTCCCTCTTTGGTATTAAGACAAAGGAGCGGTTCGATCAGTCCCCGGTTGCGGACTAGGATCATCTTTAAGTGAGGACAGATTCAGCTGAACGACGGCCAGCGCGTCGATCGCCATTCGCGTGCGCATCGAGGGTCGTCCAACGACGCGGAAGTCGCACTCACAATTCGATGGAGATCTTCACATTCTGCGCCTTGATTCCGGCAAGCGCCGCGATGCCGAGTTTCGCGGCATATATCATGATGCGCAGCCGCTGCGGATGCGCGAGGCCGACGGGCAGTTCACCGCTTTCCCAAGCCGACGGCATGAGCACGTCCATCTCGTCGAGCGGGCCGCCGCCCAGGCTTTCCCGGCCCGCAATAAGCTCGATCTCGGAAATGCCGAGAGCTGCCGCCAGGGTCTGGAGATTGCTGTTGCGTGGCTGCGTCTTTCCCGATTCCCACGCCCAGATGGTGGGGCGGCTGAGACCCGCGCGTTCGGCGAGTTCCGACCGGCTCATCCCGCGTTCCTCGCGAAAGCGGCGAAGGCGCTCGGAGAGCTGTTCGGCAGGGCTACTGCCGACGGGTTCCGCCGAGGCGCTCATCGGAGGTCAGCGACGTGGATCGTGGACGTGCCGCTCCATCTGAAATGAACGTAACCCATCAGCGCCCCCTTTAGCACGCGTGACCCGCGGGAAAGATATGCTGAGGCGCTCGATTTGCCGCCAGTCCCCGATGGGGACACGGTTAGTGCCACAATCTAAAATGCTGTGCCGAAACTAATCGAGAGGATCTTCGAGCGGTCGCCATTCTGCCGTTTTACCGGCTGAGCGACATTGAAACGGAGCTTTCCGGGCGCGACATTGAACGATAGTCCAAGCCCGACCGCGACGCGCGGAGTCGCGCTGTTTCCGATCAAGGCCTCTCCCGGCGCGAGTTCCGATTTGCGCGCGCCGAAGACCGATCCCGCGTCGACGAAGATGCTGGGCGTAACGGCGAACCGGTTGACGTCGCCGCTGAGGTGGAAGGAAAGTTCGACGCGCCCGACATAATAGGCTCGGCCTCCGATGGCGGTGGCCTGTCCGGGCGCCGCCCCTACCGGTACGACCTTCGGACCGAGACCGCGAAGGTCGAACCCGCGCATGGTGTTGCCGCCGATATAGAAGCGGTCGAAGAGGGGGACGTCGCGCCCGTCGTATCCCTTCATATATCCGCCTTCGAGACCGGCGGAGAGATCGATATTGCCGCTGAGGCGCCGGTAATAGGTGCCTCCGGCGCGGTAGCGGACGAAGCGCGTGGTGCCTCCCGGCCCGGCGATGTCCTGCGAAACCCTCAGTTGAAAGCCGCGCTTCGGATCGAGTGCGCTGTCACGCCGGTCGAGGCTGAGTGCGAGGCTCAACACCGAGCCGGTCGAGTGGCCGAGGGCATTGCAGAAAACGCTGCCGTGGACGCTGGCGTCGCAGGCCGCGTTCTTTCGGCGAATGACAAAATCTTCGTCCGAATAACGGTAGTTGGCTGCGAAGCGGAGACCGCGCTTCAGCGGGCGCCCGAGATAGAAATTTCCGCCGCGTGCCGTTTGAACGAACAGCGAAGAATTGACGTCGTCGTCGAAACCGACGGCCTTGGATCGGGAGTAGAAAAAGGTCGGCGCGATGGCAAAGCCGCTGCCTGCGAAATTGGTGTCGGAGGCGCCAAGCTCCATCAGCGCCTGAACCTTTGAATAGCGCCCCGAAAGCGTGATGTCGCGGCCGGGCTTGCCGATATTGGTCCTGGAAAGCTTGACCGACCCGACCGGCCCCTCGATCGACGAATAGCCGCCCGACACAGCCAAGCCGCCGCGCGACAGTGTCTGGAGCGTGAGAAGGTCGCCCTCCTTCGCCTGGCCCGAAGCCGGGTCCGCCTCCAGGCCTTCCGCGCCCGCGCCGCCCGCATCCGCGCCGACGTCCGCAGTCGCCGTTTCGTCCTTGGCGGGTGCCATCGCGGCGGTCGGTGCGCCCATACGCTGGCCAAGATCGGCAAGAGCGAGCAGCGCCTGCCGCCTTGGCGGAGCCGCGGCAATCATTTCGACATCGAGCGCATCCCCGAAGATCGTCATTGCGGAGGAGTTTGCCGCATTGTCAGCATGCGCCAGCGCAGAGCCGACCGCGGAAGCGTCGGCTGGAGTCCCCGACACATCGCTGGACGATGTGTCATGTCCGCCGCCCGTACCGAGGAGGAGCGGCTCCGGCGACTCAATCGCAGTCGGTGCACCGCGCGTGGGAGACGCAAATGGAAGCGCGAAATTGGAAACGCCCAGAGCGAGCGCGTCGGTCCTGGCAAGCGACACCGGTCCGTCGCCGTCTGTAGCCGGCGCTGCCTCGCCGCCCATCGCGATCAGTCCCCCGACGGCTCGTGCGGATAGATCCGCATCGGGATCGCGCACCGCCGCCGAGGCGGTCATCGGAATTTCGATGGCGAGGGGTGATTTGCGACGCGACCAGCGCTTTCGCCGCGGTGTGGGCTCGAGGATCGCAGGCTCCGGCGCCTCGATCGTGGCGTTATCACTGAGGCCGCAGCCGGCCGCGACGCCCAGTGCAGTTCCCTGCACAGCTTGCTGGATTCCCCGGAGAAGTAATCCGTAGCCAGGCAATTCCATCCCCCTCATCGGGGCGGGCTAGTCGGCCCGCCTCGACACTCCCCCGAGCGGTCCGACGATCAGGATTCCCTGAATGACCGGTTGAAGCTGTCGATCATCGGCTGGAAGAACATGCTCACGAGCGAACTCGATCCGAGGTCGATAAAGACTTCCGCCGGCATGCCGGACATCAGCCGGACCGAAGGATAACGCTTTAACTGTTCGGGCGAAATTTCCACGATGACCTTGTAGTAGATCTGGCCGCTTTCCTTGTCGAAAATGGCGTCGGGGCTCACTTCGCGGACGGTCCCGAACAGGTTCGGGATCACGCGCGCCTTGTAAGGCGTGAGTTTGACTTCTGCCTTGAGGCCATCATGAACCATGTCGATGTCGTTGGGCTTCAGCCGCGCCGAGACGACGATCTTTTCCGAAGAGGGCACGATGTCGAGAATGGGTTGGCCGGCGCCGACCACACCGCCCGGCGTGATGAAGCGAAGGTTCGAGACGCGTCCATCGATCGGTGCAACGATCTGCTGGCGGCTGCGGATGTCGCTGCTCACCTTCATCTTCTCGCGGGTTTCGGCGATTCTAAGCTGTACTTCAGGCTGCTTCGTCGCCGCCTCCGCCGCCATTTGGCTGCGCAGCGAGGACATCTGCGCGCGCGACTCGCCGATCGTATTCCGCAAGCGATCGAGGTTGTTCGTCAGCTTGCCATGCTCGCCTTCGACATAGGCGCGCTGGCGTTGCAGCGAAAGGAGCCGAGATTTCCGTTCAAGCCCCTCATCGACAAGCATATCGACGCCCATCTCTTCATCGGCGAGCAACTTCGCCTGGTCCGAGAGCGCGGCAATCTGAGCGTCCGAACTGCGGATGTCGGCATTGGTCTGCCCGATCCGCTGCGAATAGATTTGTGACTGCTCGGAAAGGCCGCGCTGGCGCGAGGCGAATTCGTCGTTCGAGGTTGCGATAATCTCTTGAATCTCGGGATCGCCGGCCTGCGCCATCAACTCCGCCGGATAGGCGACCGAGCGAAGACCGCGCCGTTCGGCATCGAGCCGGGCATCCTGCGCAAGGAGGCCGTAGAAGGTCGACCGTAGGGCCGCGTCCGACGCATCGCTTTGCGTCGCATCGAGCAAAAGCAGCGGCTGGCCCGCTTTCACAAGCTGGCCTTCCTGGACCAGAAACCTGCTGACAATTCCGCCCTCGAGGTGCTGCACAGTGCGCCGTCCGCCGCCGGCCGCTTCCAGATAACCGCTGGCAATCGCTGCGCTGTTGAGCGGCGCCGCCCACGCCCATACCGAGAAAGCGGCCACGAACAGCGTGATCGCGACGAAGGCGAGCCGGAACGAACTTTTGACCTTCGGTGCTGCGCCTATGTCACCCGCGGGAGCGGGAAGGGCGAGCGGAGCGCCTTCGCCGTCGGGGCTCATCCGGAGCGGAACGTTCATGCACCCATCCCCTTGTCACCGAACATGGCCGGCTTTTGTTTGGCGGCGTTTTCCTCCTGCGGAGAAATCGCGCGGCGGTTACCCGACATTTGTTCGACCACCGTCCGGGCGTCGCCGAATTTTGCGATCTGGCCGTTCATCATCAGCAGAATCTTGTCCGACAGTTCGAGCAGGTTCGAGCGGTGCGAGACGATGATAGTCGTCATGTTGAGCGCCTTCAGCTTCTTGATCGTGGCGAGAAGCGCCGCGTCGCCGCGTGCGTCAAGGCTGGCATTGGGCTCGTCGAGAACGACGAGCGGGGGCAGGCCAAAGAGGGCACGCGCCAGGCCGACCCGCTGCCTTTGTCCGCCCGACAGCTGATGACCGCCATCGGTCAGAACGCAGTCATAGCCGCCATCGATCTGGAGGATCATGTCATGGCAGTCCGCAAGCTTCGCGGCGGCGATGATGTCGGCATCGCGGGCGTCGGGGCGGAAGCGCGCGATATTCTGGCGGATCGTTCCCGACAGAAGCTCGACATCCTGCGGCAGGTATCCGACATTCTGCCCAAAATCGCTGCGCTTCCATTCAAAGGTATCGGCGCCGTCGAGGCGGACATGGCCCGAAGTGGGCTTCAGCACGCCGACGAGAAGGCGCGAGAGCGTCGTCTTCCCCGAAGCCGAGGGGCCGACGATCGCGAGCGATGTGCCGGCTTCGATCTGGAACGTCACATTCCGAAGGATGGCGCCCTTCATGCCCGGCGCCGCGTAGCTCAGCCCTTCGATCGACATCCGGCCCGAGGGTTTCGGATATTCCATTTCGGAGATGCGGGCGGGCGGCAGGTCGCAAAAGCGCGTCAGTTTCTCGAGGCTTTCGCGCGCCACGACGAATTGTTTCCAGTAACTCATCGCGGCCTCGATCGGCGCGAGCAATCGCGCGATCAGGATCGATCCGGCGATCATAGCCCCGCCGGTGAGCTGCTGATCCAGAACGAGCAACGCGCCCACGCCCAGAAGTACGACTTGAACGAGGTTGCGGACGAATTTCATCCACGCGAGGATCTTGCTCGACTGGAACTGAGTCTGATCGACCGAGGTGGTCTCGGCGATATAGCGATCGCTCCAGTGCGCGACCGTGTCCTTCGCCATGCCCATGGCATCGATGACCTCGCTGTTGCGGACGAGCGACTCGGCATATTGCATGTTGCTCGCCGCCAGCGCCTGCGTGTCCTTGATCGCGTCGCGGGTCAGGCGCTCATTGTACCATGTCAGCCCGAACAGGAGGACGGCACCGATTCCCGAAATCATTCCGAAGATCGGGTGGAGCATGAATACGATGAGGAGATAGAAAGGCACCCAGAGCATGTCGACGACGCTGAAGACGGTTGGCGTCGAGATAAAATTCTTGATCTGTGCCAGTTCGCGCAGCGCCTCGAGACGCATGTTCGGGTGGATCAGCCGTTGCTCGAGCGTCCGAACGAGAAGCACTGGCGCGAGCCGCTGGGCAAGCCAGGTGCCGACGCGGTTCGCGACCTGCTGTCTGATGCCGTCCAGAAGCGCTGCGAGCCCGATCACCATGACGATCGCGATCGCGAGGAAATAGAGCGTGTCTTTGCTCTGGCTTGTCAGCACGCGGTCGAACAGCTGCATCATGTACAGCGACATGGCGAGCGCCGCCGTGTTCGTGATGGCGGAAAAGAGGATGAGGCGGACCGCGATCGAACGCTGTAGCCGCAGGCTTTCCGTCAGCAGATTGCCGCCTTTTGCGGTCCGGCGACCGGCCACCAGGGCGTTAGCCATCCCGGCCGTCCAGCATCGGCGCGCTGTCGGCGGCGCGAAGCGGAAGTACCAGCCCCGATATGAGGCCCGCCAACTCCATCTGCCGATGCACGCCCAGCTTGGCGCGGACACGCTTCAGATATGTGCGCGCGGTCTCCTCCGAGAGGCCGCATCCTTCCGCTGCGTTGCCGAGGCTGCTCGATTTCAGGAACTGGCCTAGAAAGCGCTGTTCCGACGGGAGCAGGCCGAGCGCTTCGAGTAGCGAACTCGGTGCATCGACCTTGCCGGGCCCCATGATGATGAGCATCGCACAACGCGCCATTTCGCCGCCCGTGCGGGACTTGGCCGAAACAACATAGGCGAGGCGCCAGTCGCCGTCGCGGCAATCGAGGCGAAAGACCTCCTCGACCGGATCCACGGCGGTCGCGGCCCGCGCGATCGCATCGCGAAGGCCCTTTGCCTGCGCCGGATTAGCGGCGACGAGCGTGCCGTCCACCGCAGGAATGAGCCAACGGCGCTGCGCGACGAGCGCGCCGGCCGCGCTGTTCAGGAATAGCGGTTGCCCCTCCGCCGACAGCAAAGCCATCGACATCGAGACGCGGTCGAACATCGCCTCGAGCATTGCGGTATGCCGCGACTGATGCGCGAGCTGCGAGACGCGCGTTGCGGACTCGGCAAGGATGGGCGCGATCAATTGCAACGACAGCGCATCGCGGTCGCTGAACTTGCCCGCCTCCTCGCGCCGGAAGAAAAGCGCTCGGATGATCTCGGTGCCCTGCTTCATCCGGACCATGATGCCCCAGTCGAACCGGCCCGACAGATCGCTGGCGAGCGGCGAGGCGGGTGCGAGGTCGGTGCGCGCCAGCTGGAAATGGTGAACCGGCGGCTCGCCGCCGCGCTCGACGAGGTCGTCCATCGAAGCGAGCAGGCTCTTGGTTGCCGCGGGGTTGCCGCGCACATGATCAAAGCCGATCAGAAACGCGCGGCGCTGGGCGCTCGCTGACGAAGCAAGCACCGTGAGGATGGCCGAGCTGATGTCGAACTGCGCGAGATAGTCGTGCCAGATCTTTCGGGTTCCGGCGGCCACATCGATTTCTGCGGCGTCGTTCGCTGCAGGGCGATGGTCCTGCCCTTCATAGACGTCGTCGGAATAGAAAGAGGCTGTTGCCGGCCCACTACAATGCACAGCCAATTCAATATCAGACGACATATGGTCCCCCATGAAACATATAGCCCGCCGCAAACATTGAAGTCTGCAACAGGAGATGCACTCGCGACCATGATGTCCAGCGCCCAACCCCAGTTCAGGAACAGAACGCATTTTCTGACCATTTTTGTTCGTATTCTTGGTCAGGTAAGTCCGTGTCGGTTGATAGGCCGGCGAAGACTCCGGATGCCGTGACAGGGCAGCCGATGGGTGCTGTCTATTTCGATTCAGCGGAACGAGTCTATTATCCCCTCGGACATATCCGTTCGGGTAGTTTCGCCGCTCGGCGCCCCCGATTAATCTGCACCCATAAGAGAATGGGTCGGCTCTCGTTCGATCGAACGATTTCCGAAGAGGGGCATATGCGCAAACAATGGATCATGCTGGCGAGCGCAATGTGCGTGCCTGTCATCGCCGCGGGGCCGGCGATCGGCCCTGTTTCCGCGCAATCGCCGTCCCCGTCGAGCACGATGGCGTCGCTCGCACGGTCGGTCGTCGACGACAATCCGGACGTCGAAACGCAGCGCGTCCAAATTCGCATCGCCCAGGCGCGACTCGAAGGCGCCGAGGCCGGCTATATGCCGACGATCGAAGCCAACGGCTCGGTACAGCGGCGCGAGATCAACGTCCGCGGCGGAACGCGCAACGACTCGAAATACACGTCGGGCCATGCGGCGATCGAGGCGCGGCTCCGCTTCTTCGACGGCAATCGCACCTATAACAGTGTCGAGATTGCGAAGGCCGAACTCTTGTCGACCGAAGCCACGCTCGACGGTGCCATCTCCGACACGCTGCTCGAACTGCTGACCAGTTCGGCGGACGTCCTGCTCAACCGCAAGATCCTGACCTTCTCGCAAATGCAGAGCGATGCGATCGCGGAGCAACTGCGCGCGACATCGCGAAAGCTGGAGTTTTCGGAAGCGACGCGGACCGACGAGGAACTGGCGCGCGCCCGTCTCGCGACATCGCAGGCGAATGTGCTCGCCGCGACCGAGGAACTCAACGTCCAGGGCTTTCGCTTCCGGACCGTCAGCGGGCAATCGGGAACGATCGTTCCGCCGCTGCCCGTTCTCGCCGAATTGCCGTCTTCCCTTCCCGCCGCGCAGAAGATCGCGGCCGAGATGTCGCCCCGTCTGCGCGCCGCACGGCTGAACGCGATCGCCGGCAAGGCTGGCGCGGCGTTTGCGTTGGGAGCGCTGTTGCCGCAGCTCGATGCGGTTGGCGGGTACGAATATCTTACGGGCGGCGTCGCCAATCTGTTCACGGGAAAGCTCCCCGATGATCGCTCGTCGGTGTATGGCGGCCTTGAACTCCGCGTGCCCGTCTTCCTGCCCAAAGACCATGCCGAAGTGCGCCGCGCCCGCGCCGTGCGCGACCAGCGACTCGCCCAGATCGAGACCGCCGAGCGCACGGTCGCCGAGGATGTTTCCAGCAGCTGGACTCGCTGGCAGTCGGCGAAGAGCACAATCGTCAGCGCCGAGGCGGCCGTCGCGGCGACCGAGCAGGCGGTTGCGGGCCTCAAGAAGGAAGCCGTCGGCGGCAACCGCACGCTCACCGAGGTTCTCGACGCGCAAAATTCTCTGCTGGCGTCGCAGGTGTCGCTCGAGCGGGCGAAGCGCAACGAGTTTGTCGCGCGCGCGCTTGTGCTGGCGGCGATCGGTCGGCTGAACGTCGACGCGATCGAGGAAGGGCGCTGTTGCGCCGCAGGTGGAACGCCGCGTCCGGGGGCGTCGCCGCTGGGGCGTCCCGCCGTCGCCGATATCGGCAAACCCACTGGCGAGACAGCGCTTGCAGCGTCACGTCCGGTAGTCGCATCGCTCGGCGGCGGAAGCGAAGTCGCGGCTGCGCCTCTGCAGGCGGTGCAAGACGAATCGTCTGCGATTCCGAACCCGTCGCGTCCGTCCGCCTCGCGCCTCGGACGAAAACCGAACTGACGGTCGAGCGGCGACCGCAAGGTACCGATTTCTGACACTGACGATTCTGCGGCGCATCGGCCGACGCACGTCGTACGCGCCGTTTGCGAAAGCGGAGACTGCCCCGAAATGGGTCAGGTTAAAAAAGTTAACACCATGTCCCCATGCAGGAATGTCGGTGTTGCCCCCCCCGCCATATTCAATCCTCAGGTCCCGTATTTTCGTGGGCCATTTGGGTGGGGCTTTAATCAAATCGTTGAAGCAGCATCCTTTGCGACCAGAATGAAGAGGATAGCGAAATGCCGAGTGTAACTCCATCTAACGCGCCGACGGCCGCGAAGAATCCGACCTCGCGAGGTCAGGTTCTCGGGACCAATTCCGTCGACTTCATCGATCTGAATGCGATCGTTTCCACCGCGACGTTGCCGTACAACGCACGCGGCAATGGCGGGAACGATACCGTTTACGGCAACAATCTCGACAACGACCTTTATGGCGATGCGGGTGATGACAATGTCATCGGTCGTAGCGGGAATGACCGCGTCGACGGCGGGGCCGGCAACGACACGCTGATCGGCGACCAAGCCACTTTCGTCGTCGTCGGACCCGGCAACGTCGTTTACACGGGCGTCGACAACGGCGGAGCTGACGGCAACGACACTCTGCTCGGCGGGGCCGGAAACGACACCGCATGGGGCGGCGGCGGAAACGACTATATCCGCGGCGACGCAGGCAATGACACGCTGAACGGGCAATCGGGCGACGACCGCGTCGAAGGCAATGCCGGCGACGACGTCATCACCGGTGGGGACGGACAGGACAACCTGTTCGGCGGCACCGAAACCGATAACGTCAGCGGCGGCAATGGCGACGACTATATTGAGGGCGGTACGAACTCGAATGGCGTCGATCAGCTTTCGGGCGGCGACGGAAACGACGTCATCTTCGGCGACAACGGCGTTGGCCGCAAAGCCGATCCCGACTTCGCCTACAACCAGAGCGGCTATAACCCGGGTAACGGCCATGCCGATAACATCACGGGCGGCGCCGGCGACGACCAGGTCTTCGGACAAGGCGGCAACGACACCATTGCCGGCAACGACGGCGATGACCTTCTCTGGGGTGACGATGGCAACGACACCATCACCGGCGGCACGGGCTATGACCAGCTCGACGGCGGCGAAGGCGACGATAACCTGGCAGGCAACGACGGCGATGACGAGCTTGACGGCGATGCCGGCAACGACGTGATCCGCGGCGGTGCAGGCTTCGACTTCGTTCAGGGCGGTGCTGACGACGATGACATTGCCGGCGGCGCCGACGATGACACGCTGAACGGCAACGACGGCAACGACCTGGTCCATGGTGACGGCGGCAACGACGTGATCTGGGGCGAAGGCGGCGACGACTCGCTCTACGGTGACGCCGGCGACGACGTGATCCGCGGCAACGGCGATCCGTTCTTCGATCCGCTCGATCCGTCGAACACCGATGCCGACTTCATCTCGGGCGGTGCAGGCGACGACGTCCTCAACGGTGACGAAGGCGACGATGTCATCGAAGGCAATGACGGCGATGACGTCATCGGCGGCGACGCCGGTAACGACAACATCTCCGGCGGAGCAGGCAGCGACAACATCCAGGGCAATGACGGCGCAGACGTCGTGTCCGGTGGTGACGACGACGACCTTATCCAGGGCAATGCCGGCGCCGACAACCTGTCGGGTGATGACGGCGACGACACCATCTATGGTGGTGCCGGCAACGATGTCGTGAATGGCAATGACGGTGACGACACGCTCGCGGGCGATGCCGGCAACGACACCATGAACGGCGGCGATGGCGACGACACCATGTATGGTGACACGTTGTTCGAAAACCTGGGTCTCCCGGGTGGCGGCAACGACACCATGAACGGTGGCGACGGCAACGACTATATGTCGGGCGGCTTCGGCAACGACGTGATGAACGGCGATGACGGCGACGACACCATCCGCGGTGACACCGGCAACGACACCATCAATGGTGGCGTCGGCGATGACAACCTCGAAGGCGAAGCTGGCAACGACAGCATCACCGGTGGTGAAGGCGACGACCATATGTCGGGCGGCGCAGGCAAGGACCTGTTCAAGTTCGACTCGACCGACTCGTCGCCGGGCTTCGGCAACGACGTAATCGGTGCACCGTTCAGCCTCGGTTCGGGACGCGACTTCAACCTCGCCAACCGTGACACCCTGGTCTTCGACGTGGATGCCGGCTTCGATCCGTCGGCCGACATGTTCGTCGTTACGGGCGACTGGGATGGCCAGGGCGACGCGCTGGACGTCTATGTCATCACCGCGGCTGGCTCGGTGCTCATCGAGGACTTCTGGGAAGGCGCTTCGGCTCCGATCCAGGCGCTCGCCGAAGCAGGTGCGTATGACTCGGTTGCGGCGATCAACGCCTACAGCCAAGGCAACGCGACCTACGACATGATCACGTTCGTCTAAGAAGGTCGGTTCGGGGACGTCCACACCCCGACAAACCTTTGCAAAAAGAGGAGGGCAGGCCTTGGTCTGCCCTCCTTTTTATTTGGATCGGCGCGATATTCGGAATGGCTTGGCTCGATCCGGCAAGAATGTCCCCATCCGGGAATTTCGGCCGTTTCCGATATTCATCAGACCAGTTCGCAGGATGGCGATCAAAGATCATCCGCTCCGGGCCCGTCTCGTCCACGCGGGTGCGCAACAACAGGATTTGAAAAAGCTGCTTCTCTGGCCGGCATCACGGCGAAGCTCGTGCAACCCGGTCTGCTCGCGGCAGCGATTCCAGCCTTGGCCGGCCCTCCAAGCTGGCCCGCCGTGCTCGCCGCCATTGCCCCCCTTGGCGGCGGCCGGCGATGGAGGCTGCAGGCCTTCCAATTTGAAACGCGATACACGTGGAAAGGATCGGTCAGCGTCAAATGCTCATGATGCTTTCCCAGATACTCGTCGCAATGACTTCGCTCGCGGGATCGGAGCCCGCCGCCGCGCCGGCGCTGCTTTTTCCAGCGGACTGCCGGCCCGGCGAAACCTGTCTCATCCAGAAACTGTTCGATCACGATCCCGGTCCCGGCCGCAGCGACTATCGCTGCGGATTGCTGACGACCGACGGGCATGACGGTATCGATATTCGCCTTCGCACGATGGCTGCGATGCGTTCGGGCGTCGCCGTCGTCGCCGCGCGCGCGGGCACCGTGCTTCGTACACGCGATGGCGAGGCGGATGCCGGCCTTGGCGGCCCCGATCGGGTGGGCGGCAAGGACGCGGGCAACGCCGTCGTGATCGATCATGGGGATGGATGGGAAACGCAGTACAGCCACCTGCTGCGAGGAAGCGTGCGCGTAAGACCTGGACAGGTCGTGACGAGCGGCGAGACGCTCGGGCTGATCGGCCTTTCGGGAAACAGCGAATTTCCGCACCTTCATTTCACGGTGCGGCATGGCGGCGTCGCGGTAGATCCCTTTGTCGGCCTTGCACCGTTTGCCGGTTGCGGAACCCGCGCGGCGCACACGCCGCTCTGGTCGCGACCAGTGGCCGCGCAACTCGGCTATGCGCCGGCGGGGGTCATTTCCGCGGGTCTCTCCTCCGAAATTCCGCCGTCGCCCGTTACGATGCGCGACCCGCCGCCCGCGCTTGCCGGGGTCCACGCACCGCTCATCCTGTGGGTCGACGCATTCGGCGCGCGAAGCGGGGATCGGCAGGAGTTTTCGATCATCGGGCCGCGCGGCGAGGCGGTGCACACGCAAGTGAGCGATGTCGACAAAGGCGGCCTCAGCTGGTTCGCGTACAGCGGCAAGCGTCCGTCAGCGGCGGGCTGGATCAAAGGTCGCTATGTCGGTCGCTACAGGATCGTTCGCGCCGGCGCAGTTGCAGCGGAGGTTGAAACCAGCGCGTTGCTTCAATAGATAAAGAGAAAATACTAATATGGAAAAATACGAGCCATATTGTAAGGTAATTGTGAACAAGATATTTTTCGACACGCCCGAAGCGTCCGGATATTTGACGATAAATGGTCAAATTGCGACAGATAAACTCGGGATTGTTGGCGTATGTTAACGAAATTTACAAAAATTTAACCCATAAGATGCTGATTTTATACAAAAGTATAGGAGCCAGTACCAGAAATTGCCATTGCAGAATCACCGGCCCGGGTTTGTATTCGGATCAAGAGTGATGAGGCGTAGGCACGGGTCGCCCACGAGATCCTAGCATAATCACAACAGTGGATAGCGCAGTCCCGGGCTGGGTTTCGCCCGGGGACGGAGGCGTTTGTCATGGCCTGGCGGCTTTGCCCGCAAAGGCTGCGGCAGAGTGTGTGACGTGCAAGGGGGGGCCTTAAGGGCGATGGATTTACATCGAAATCAGGAGTCTTCCGAAGCGGCCGAAACGGCTGCGGCTCCTGCGCCCGTACCTGCCAGCGTGCCGACCGCTGCGGCAGCGGCGCTTCTACTCGCCGCAAGCGCACAGCGAGTCCTGCCCGTGGATGGCGTCATCCAGTTGCCGCCCGGGACACGCCTTGATGCGATCAAGCTTTCCGGGAATGACCTGATCGTAACGTTGCCCGACGGCCAGATTCTCCTCATTGTGGGCGGCGCCCTCCATATTCCGCAGATCAAGATCGGCCCGATCAACATTCCAGGGCCAACCGTCGCCGCGCTTATCGCAGGCCAGGAACCCGAGCCTGCTGCAGGCGCGCTGCAAAGCTCGGGCGGTAATTTTGAACAGACCCCCGGCGACATCGGCAAGTCCTTTGCGCTCGGCGATCTGCTGCCTTCGACCGAATTTCTGCTGACGGAGCCGGAAGAGCGCGAGCTCATTCCCAATGCCGTCGACAATAAGCCGGAAATCCTGATCACGACCCCCGATCAGCCGGCGGGTGCCACCTCGGCCACCGCGACCGTGGCCGAGGTGGCGCTTCCCCAGCGCGGAACGGAGCCGGCAGGCTCGGATGCGGCATCCTCCGGAGAAACGATCACCGGCACGATCGAGATCACCGCGCTCGATGGGCCCTTTGTGGTATCGGTCGGGGGCACCGCTGTCACCGCCGTGGGGCAGACGATCACGACGCCGCTCGGTGTGCTGACGATCACGAGCATCGGGCCCAGCGCGATCGGCTACAGCTACACGCTCACCGACAACAGCATCAATCCTGATGCAAAGGACGTCGTGACGATCATCGTTACCGATGCCGACGGCGATGTATCCACCGCGACGCTGACGCTCACCATCGCCGACGACGCGCCGACGGCGCGCGCCGATATCGACGATGTCGTATCGGGCACTTATACGCCGCAGATCGGTAATGTGATCACGGGTATCGGCACCACCACCGGCGCTGCCGGAGCCGATACGCCGGGCGCCGATGGCGCGCTGGTGACGGGCATCCGGGTCGACGAAGGCGCCGAATTCACGCGCGCCGGCGTTCCGATCGCCGGGCAATACGGCCGCATCCTGATCAGCGCCGACGGCAGCTATGTGTATCTGCGCAACCCGGGAACGCCGGGCGGCGTCTCCGACACCTTCACCTATCGCATCACCGATGCCGACGGCGACACCTCGACCGCAACGCTGACCGTCAGGATCGGCGACGCCGCGGTCACCATCACGCCGCCCGCGGCCGGCGGGGAGGGGACGCAGGTCTTCGAAGCGGGGCTCTCCGAACGCGACGGCGGGGGCGCGCTCGGTTCGCGTGCGGGCGACAGTTCGGACGTGACTGCCGGGGTCATCGAGTTCAAGGCGCCCGACGGACCTGCCGTCATCACGATCAACGGTGTGCGCGTCACTGAAGAAGGGCAGACGATCGAGTTTCCGACCGGCACCTTCTATGTGATCACAATCAATTCCGATTCGATCGAATATGCGTTCGTTCTCGCGACCAACCTGATTGGCGGCCCGACCGCGCAGCCGATCAACGTGACCGTCACGGATGCCGACGGAGACACCAGCTCGGCCAGCTTCAACATCGACATCGTCGACGATGCGCCGATCGTCTTTGCCGATATCGATCGCGTGCCCGCCGGGACCTTTGGTCCCGCTACCGGCAACGTCATCACCGACTCCGAGAATGACGGTGGAGCGGACCTGACCGGCGCCGATGGGGCCGCCGTCACTCTGGTATCGGGCGCCGGCGGATCCGCCGCGGCAGGCGTTCCGGTCGCGGGGCTCTATGGCATCCTCACGCTGAACGCCAACGGCAGCTACAGCTATACCAGGAACGCAGGCACGCCCGGCGGCGTCTCGGATGTGTTCACCTATCAACTGACCGACGGCGATGGCGATACCGCGAGTACCACGCTGACGATTTCGATCGGCGACAATGGTGTGACGCTCACTCCGGCCGGCGGATCGGGCGGTCAAACCGTGGCCGAAGCGGGCCTGCCCTTCGGTTCGGATCCGGCGAGCGGGACGGCGACGACCAGCGGCTCGTTTACATTCTCGATCCTCGACGGGCCCGGCAAGGTCTCGATCGGCGGCGCCGAGATTACCGCGGTCGGCCAGACCATCGCCGGAACTTACGGCACACTGACGATCACCAGCGTCAGCAGCACCGCGATCGGCTACAACTATACGCTCAGCGACGCGGCCACCAGCGACGATGCTGCCGAAACCTTCGGCATAATCGTCACCGATGCCGACGGCGACAGCGCGACCGGCACGCTCAGCATCGCGATCGTCGACGATGTCCCGACCGCGATCGACGATGTCGACAGTCTGAAGGTCGGCGACGTCGGCGGCGCCGACGGAAATGTCCTCACCGGATCGGGCGGCACCGACACCAATGGCAGCGATGGCGCGGCGGACATCCAGGGCGCCGATGGCGCGAGCGTCAGCGCGGTGTCGTTCGAAGGCGCGAGCGGAGAGGTCGGCGGGATCACCGAGGGCGCTTATGGCCGCCTCGAACTCGCGGCGGACGGCAGCTATCGCTATGTCGTCGATCCCGACAATATCGATGTCAAAGGTCTCGACGGTGACGATGAACTCACCGAGACATTCGAATATGTCGTCACCGACGGGGACGGTGATGAAGCGACAGCGACGCTGACGGTAACGATCCACGGTCGCAACGACAGCGTTGCCATCTCGGGGCTTTCCGCGGCTGGCGCCGAACTCATGCTGTCCGAGGCCAACCTGCCGTATGGATCGGCGCCCGACGCCGACGCGCTCGTCAAGAGCGGTCACTTCGCGTTCGACGCCGCCGATGGCGTTTCTGCGATCACGATCGCAGGAGAGACTCTGTTCGACGGCAACATCGTCGCCGGGCTGACCATCACGACGGCGCTCGGCGTCCTGACGATCACCGATTTCGACGGCGTCTATGACACGAGCGGCGAACTGGTCAGTGGGACCATCAGCTACAGCTACGAACTCACCGGCAACAGCCTGCTCCATACCGGCGCGGCGAATGCAGCTCTCGGCGAGGCGTTTGCCGTGGTGATCATCGACAGCGACGGGACCGTCGCAACCGCCAGCCTCGATGTTCAGATTCTCGACGACGTCCCGCATGCGATGTCCGAGGCATTGATCACCGTCGCCGAAGATGCGGCGCCGATTACCGGCGACGTGCTGGAAAACGATGCCCAGGGCGCCGATGGCGCCACCCTGACTTCGGTCACCATCGGCGGCGTTACGATCGCGGTCGCGGCGTCGGGTGAGACGAACTATACCAACGCGAACGGAACCTATACGTTCGAGGCGAGCGGCGCGTGGAGCTTCGATCCGGTTGTCCGGACCAGCGCTTTCCCGATCCCTGCCGATTTCACCTATACGATCACCGACGGTGACGGCGACAAGTCGGCGGCGCTGCAGCAGATCCGCGTCGCCGACGGTGCCGATCCGACGGCAGGCGCTCCGATCACGCTGGTCGTCGACGACCAGCGCCTGGAAAGCGGATCGACGCCCACGGTGCAGGCCGTCGCGGCGAGCGGCACGATCAGCTTTGCGCAAGGCTCGGATGCCATCGTCTCGATCGGTTTTGGCGACACATCGCTGCTTGATGGCGGGCTGACCTGGCAAATCGAATCCGAATTCCGCATCATCGGACTCAACGCCGACCTCGACCCCGTGATCGTGCTCGAACTCATCGTCTCTGGAAATACAGCGACGGTCACTGCGACGCTGCAGTCGAATTACGGACTTCATCCCGATACCGCGATCGACGACCTAGTCGATCTCGGTTCGATCTCGATTGTCGCGACCGACGCCGACGGCGACACGGCATCGGGAACCGTCAATGTCTCGGTCTCGGACGATGTCCCCTCGATCAGCGCCGGCGGTTCGGCTGCGGGGATATTGGTGGTCGACGAGACGAACCTTGCCGTCAACGCGACCGCCGATTTCCGTACCCTGTTCAACACGATCCTCGGCGCCGACCAGGCTGGAAGCAGCACGGCCTATAGCTTTACCGTCACCACCGCGTCGGGACTCACTGACGTCGCGACGGGCTCGAAGATCATCTTGCAAACGATCGGCAACGTCGTCGAGGGTCGCCTTCTGGATGTGCCCACGACGGTTGCTTTCCGGCTGACCGTTGCACCCGACGGAACGGCCACGCTCGACCAGATGCGCGCCGTCAAACATGCCGATCACAGTAGTCCCGACGACAGCGTGTCGCTTTCGGCGACGCTGATCCGCCTGACCGCGACCGTAACTGACGGTGACGGCGACACGGCATCGGCCACGATCTCGATAGGCAACGCTCTCGTCTTCAAGGATGACGGGCCGTCTCTTCATGCGTCGAGCACCGACGCCAACACCATCCTCCTCACGACGCAGGATGGCGATACGCGCGGCGCGGCCTTCGACGCTGCGACCGCCAATTTTGCCTCGGCCTTTTCCGCCTCGGACTTGCATTTCGGTGCGGACGGTCCGCAGGGAACGGGACAGGTCAGCTGGGCATATTCGCTTGCTTTGGGCACGGCGGGAGCGACCCCCGCTATGACCAGCAACGGCGTGCCGGTCACACTGGCCCTCGTCTCGGGAGAGATCGTGGGCAGCGCGGGCGGCACGCCAATCTTTTCGATCGCGGTCAATGCGGCGACCGGGGTCGTCACGCTGACGCAGTTCGCCGAGATCGACCATCCGTTACCGGGCTCGTCCGCCAACTTTGTCGCGCAGCTCGTCGAGCTTGGCGCCAATCTCGTGGAACTTCGCGGGACGGCAACGATCACCGACCGCGACGGCGACAGCATCTCCGACACCGCCGTATTGGATCTGGGCGGCAATATCAGATTCGCCGATGACGGCCCGTCGGTCACCGCCGCCGGCACCGCGCCGAATCTGGTCGTCGACGAAAGCGATTTCTCGGTCAAAGCGAGCGAGAATCTGTCGGGACTTTTCACGCTGACGAGCGATTTTGGCGCCGATGGCCCGGGAAGCACAGTCTTTACTTTGGGCGTGAAGGCCGGGCCAAGCGGGCTCATCGACGCGCTGTCGGGCGCGCAGGTCGTGCTTTCGATCGAGGGCGGGGTGATCTTTGGGCGCGCGGGTTCGCAGGAAGTCTTCCGCATCTCGGTCGCGCCGGGAGGTACCGTAACCTTCGACCAGTCGCGCGCCGTGATCCATAATCCAGACACCGGGCCCGACCAGATCCTGTTCCTCAGCGGCTCCAATCTCGTGACCCTGACGGCGACCGTGACCGACGGCGACGGCGACACGGCAACGGCGACTGCCGACATTACCGGGCATTTCGCAATCCGCGACGACGCGCCCGTCGCCGTCAGCGACGAAGACAATGTCGCGCGCGATGCACAAAGTTTTGCCGACGGCAATGTGCTGACAGGCTCGGGCGGCATCGACGACAACGGCATGGACGGCTCCGCTGACCGCGCTGGCGCTGACGGTCATCTGCAGGTCGTGGGCGTCCAGTTCGGCACAACTGCAGGATCGCTCGGTGCGGCGCTGGCCGGCGAATATGGGTCGATCACGCTCGCGGCCGACGGCACCTATCGGTATCTGCTCGATCCGTCCGACCCCGCGGTCATCGCGCTTGGCGCAAACGAGACGCTCATCGAGACATTCCAGTACCGCGTGAGCGACGGCGACGGCGATACCTCGACCGCGACGATCCGGATCGTCATCACCGGCGCCAATGATTTTCCGATCGCGCGCGCCGATACCAACTGGGTTCTCGATGGAGCGAGCGGGACCGATCCGAGCGCGAGTGGCAACGTCCTTCAGGACATCGCGCACCCCGGCGCGCCGATGGGCGTCTTCGCCGACGCTGCCGACAATGATCCCGATCTGGAGGCGATCACCGTCGTTTCTGCCGGGACCTATGTCGGCCTGTACGGGACGCTCGTTATCGCGGCCGACGGCGGCTACACCTACACGCTCGACGAGGACAAGCCCGCGGTCAACGCGCTCGATAGCGGTGAGACGCTTGTCGACAGCTTCGCCTATACGATTAGCGACGGATCGCTGTCCGTTTCTTCGACGCTCGCGATCACCGTGTTCGGTACCAATGACGCGCCCACGGTCGGAACGGCGATCGCGCGCGTTTCGGAAGAGGGCTTGACCGGCGGGCTGCCCGACGCGGCGCCCAACGCAACGCTCGACACAACAAACAGCGCCGTGGCGTCGGGAACGCTTGCGATCGCCGACGCCGATGCGGGCGAGACGCTGACCGTCACGCTGGGCGCCCCGAGCGCGGCTCTTTCGGCGGGCGGCGTGCCGGTCACTTGGACCGGTGTGGGGACCGGGACGCTCATCGGCTCGGCTGGCGGCAGCGAAGTCATCCGCGTTACGCTGTCATCCAATGGCGCCTACACGGTCAAGCTGTCGCACGCGGTCGACCACCCGACCGTCGCGCTGGAAGACCTCAAGAACTTTACCGTTCCGGTATCGGTATTCGATGGGTCGGTAACGACGACGAACGCCGCCGCGATTCAGGTCGTCATAGAGGATGATGCGCCGAACGCAGTGGGCGAGACCGGTTCGTCCACACAGCCTGCGCAGGACGTGAACACGCTCTTCATCCTGGATTTCAGCGACAGCATCGACAACGGCGAGCTCAATACGATGATCGGCGCCGTCCAGGGCGCGCTTGCGCAACTCGATGCGGTCGGCACCGGCGCGATGGTGATCCGGTTCGTGATCTTTTCGTCGGGCTCCTTCGCTTCGCCCACCTTTGCGAGTGCGGCCGACGCCAATGAGTATCTGAATTCGCTGAACCCGCTTGCCGACGGAGAGAGGCCGTCGGCCGAGCAGATCGGCCTCAATACCAACTACACCGGTGCGATCCAGACCGCGCTCGCCAACTTCCACGCCATCGCGGGCGCAAGCAACCAGGTCTTTTTCCTGAGCGACGGCAACCCCAACCAGCAGGTTCAATTTGGCGGTACTCCGCCGGCGGTCGTGAACTCGCTCGCGGCGGCCACTGCGAGCGCATGGAACAGCTTCGTCGACAATAATCACATCAATGTCACCGCAATCGGCATCGACAACAACCCGCTCCAGCCGCTCAACATCCAGCGGCTGCGCGACGTCGATCTGAACGACGCCCCCAATAACCAGCCGATCCTCGTCGACGATTTCCAGGACCTGGTTTCGACCTTGTTGTCGGTCATCGTGCCCTCGGCGGTAACGGGCGACCTTGATGCCAATGATGGTTTTGGTGCCGATGGCGGCCGCATCCTGTCGATCACGATCGGCGGCACAACGTACAGCTGGGATGGCGCCTCGACCATCGCGGTATCGAGCGGCGGCACGATCTCGGGCTCGATGCTGAGCGCGATTGGCACACCGATGGCCGGGACGCTGACGCTGAACTTTGCGACGGGGCAATATAGCTATCAGCCGCCGACGCCGATTACAGTCACGGCGACCGAGGTCTTCACCTATGTCCTCACCGACCGCGACGGGGATACCGCGAGCGCGAACCTGTCGGTGACGATCACGGCGCTCGCGCCACCGATCGCGGTCGATCTCGACGGCGACGGCGTCGAATTCGTTTCCGGCGCTGCCGGCGTTCGCTTCGATTACGACGGCGATGGAGTCGCGGAAACCACCGCCTGGGTGGGGCGCGACGACGGCCTCCTTGCCTTCGACAAGAACGGCAACGGCAGGATCGACAACGTCCTATGTTGGGAAGCAGCGGCGGGAACAGGCCAGCAGATCTCGTTGCGCCGAATGTGATCGGCGCTGATGATTTTATGATCCAGATGGCTTCCATCGTCAAGGAAGGCGCTCTCGGCCATAGCAAACATAGGATCCATCGATCATCGGGATCGTGGTCCTCACCGTCCTTAAGATGAGATACGCATGCCAGATGGAAGGCCCGAACATTATCTACAGGGTCGCCGTAGCGCCCTCACGGCACAGCAGAGAGGGGTCCTTCCATCTGGTGTCCGCCCGTTCGACGAACGGGCGGTACTCGGTTCCCGTCTTGATGACGGCGTGCACGACGCGCGCCATCTTGGCGGTGAGAGCGGTCATCGCCTTGCGGCGGCGATCGGGGTCGTCGGCATGGCCATCGACATAGCGGGAGAGCTTGTCACGGAAGCTGTTGTTGGGTTGTCGGATCGCGACCTGCGTGGCCATCCAGAAGGTGCGTCGCAGCCGGGCATTGCCGTACTTTGATAGCTTCGTCCGCCCCCGAAATATCCCTGACTGGTAGGTAGCGAGGTCGAGGCCGCAGAACTTGAGGAACTGGCGATGGTGGCTGAACCGGCGTAGATCGCCGGCCTCGGCCAGGATCGTCAGAGCGTTGATCGGACCGATACCGGGGATCATGCGCAGGAGCTGATAATCGCTGTTCGTCGCCAGCGCGTCATGGGCGATCCGCTCGATCTCGTTACGCTGCTGAATCAGGGTGCGCGCCTGGGAGATGACCATGCGGAACATTGTGACCGCCGTGGAATCTTCGTCGATCGGCAGCGCGATCGATGCACAGGCGGTCTCGTAAATATCGTTGACCACCCGGGCCTTGGAGACCTTGCGACCGATCAGCGGCCAGGCCTGTTCGGTGAACGCCTCGCGTCCGATCGAGGTGATGCTGCCCGGCGTCGGGAAGCGTTCGATCAACGCCAGGAACCAGTCGGACCGGCTGTTGCCGGCGAAACGCTCGATCTCCGGAAAATACAGTGGCAGATAATGCGTGAGGATCCGATGCCAGGTCTGGGTCTTCGCCTTCGATATGGCTTCATGCGTCTTCGACATCTCCTGCAGATCGTTGATCCCTGCCGCCAGCGGATCGACATAGCGCTGGGTCGCGCCGATCTTCAGCATGTGCAGGATGACTTGCGCGTCCTTGGAATCATTCTTGTCCCAGCCATTGTGCAGCGCTTCGCGTGTCCGGGCCAAGGCGACCGACGAAATCAGGCGCAGTTCGCACCCGGCGGACAGCAATCGATGCGCCAACGTGCGGTGATAGTTGCCGGTTGCTTCAAAGCCGACGATCACGGGCCTACCGATGGTCGTCAGATCGTCCGCCAGCCGGTCATAGTCCGCCTTCGTCGCCATTACGGTCATGCGGCGCCGGCGGCCGCCCTCCGGTCGTTCGAGAAGAACCTCCTGGCGATGCTTGGACATATCGATAGCTACCAGCACGGCGTCGGGTGGAGTAGAATGAAACTTGGTCATGATCGGTCAGCCTCCAAAGGGTTGTGTCGACAACATCTCTTTAGAGACCTGCTGGCTGGTCATGACTGCCTTGATGAAGCCGGCGGGCGCTACGCGCCCTTGTCTCCATCAAGGCATCGCGGCCCTTCGAAAGGCTGCTTCCCAATGTGCTACGGGACCGAGCTTGTGTTCGGCAAGCCCGGCGTCACTGATCTGCAGGGCTTGGCCGCTGCCTATGACAGCAATGGCGATGGCAAGCTCGACGCATCGGACAAGGATTTTGCGAAGTTCGGCATCTGGCACGATGCGAACGGCAACGGGGTGACCGATCCCGGCGAGTTCCGCTCGCTCATCGACGAAGGCATCGTCAGTATCGCTCTGGTCTCGGACGGCAAGGCTTACACCGCCGCGAATGGCGAGGTGCAGGTGCGGGGCGAGGCCATCTATACCCGCGCCGACGGCAGCACGGGAAAGCTCGCCGACGCGGCCTTTGCGACCAACTTCGCGTCCGAGCAGCAGAGAGCGGCGGCCGCAGCGGGATCGACGGGCCTTTCGGCGGCGATGCTGGCCGCGGGGCTGATCGCGGCGCCGCTCGCCGCCGAGCCGGTCAGCCCGTCGCCGGCAAAGGAAGTGCCGGTCTTCGCCGCTGCGATGACGGCGACGGCCGAAACGCATCCTGCGTCTGATATCCATCAATCGGATCGTGCGAGCGTGCTGACCCACGAGCTTTGGACCAGCCCCGCCGAAGCTCGGATTTCCGAAAATAGCGATGAGCATGGTCGCTTCCATGACGAACGCTCTGTCACCGATCATGCAAGCGGTCTCGAGGCCCCGGATTCCGACCGGTCGCTGGTCAGCCTCGCCGATGCTGACAACAAGGATCCCGCCCAGACACCTGCGCCAGCGCTGGGCGACGCTCACAGCGTTGATCAGGTCCAGATGGTGTTGCCCGAGCAGGCGGCTCCCGATCCGGCGGATACGCGGACGGCAGATTCGGCTGTCGGGACCGTCCATGTTTCGTCGCTTGCAACCGCAGCGCTCCAAGGTCCCGAAGTCGACCTGGATGCATTGCTGGGGCCGCAGCCCGAGGCGCGGCCGCTGCCGCAGATTGCCCTTTTGGGAGACGCCGGAAGCGGAGCTTTCGGGGAGATGAGCGGCCCAATGGGGCATGCCTTCATGATCGGTCTCGCCGATCAGCATGTCGCGGCACAGCTCGAGCAGGCGGCTGCCGCTGGCCACGCCTGAAAACGCGCCGCTAGCCGGCGAATGAAGAAGAAGCAGGGGGTAGAAGATGTCGAAGAAGCGTACCGCAATCCTGTTGCTGAGCGCGGCGGCGCTCGTCGTGATTGCCCGCCCTGCCGGAGCGCAGCGCCTCGAGCTCAAGTCGGCGGTCGAAAGTGCGATGCAGACAAACCCCGAGATCAACCAGGCGGTCGAGAACCGAACAGCGATCGAGTTTGAACGCGAGCAGGCGCAGCGCCTGTTCATGCCGCGTGTATCGGTTGAAGGATCGGCGGGCGTTCGCCGTCTTGAAAACGGCACGCGCCGGTCCCTCGGGATCGCGGACGACAAGCTCTTTCCGGTCGAAGCTGCGCTGAGGCTCGAGCAGACGCTCTTCGACGGAGGCGTGAAGCGGCAGGAAGTGAAACGGCAGGCCGCGCGCACCGATGGCGCCGCTTTCCGCGTTGAAGAGCGCTCGCAGTTCATCGCGCTTCAGGTGACCCGTCAGTATCTCGACTATCTGCTTCAGCAGCGGATCGTTGCGGCGTCGGAAGACAACATCGGTTTTCACAGCAAGCTTGTCACCGATCTGCGTGAGGGTGTCGCGAAGGGTTCGCTCAGTATCGCCGATCAGCAACAGGCCGAGGAGCGTCAACAGGCTGCGCAATCGCGCCTGACCGAGGCCAATCTCGATCTTGTCAACACGTCGGCCTCGTTCCGGACGTTGACGGGTCTGGACCTGGTGGACGGCGCAGCGCTGCCCCCCTCGCTGGCGAGCGCCATTCCGGCGACGCTAGAGGAAGCGCTGGCGCGCGCCCGCGAACGCAATCCGCGCATTCGGGAGGCAGAGGCCGATCTCGATGCCGCGCACGCGCTGGTGTCCAAGGCCAAGGCCGAGATGGTGCCGACGGTGTCGCTTGAGGGCAATGCGCGGATCGGTGACGATATCGATGGCTTCAAGGGCCAGACGAACGACCTGCAAGCGGGCGTCGTCATGCGCTGGGACGTCTTCAACGGCGGCGCAAAACGCTCGAAAGTCCAGGAGATGAATCGCCGCGAGCGCGAAGCTCGTTTCCGGCTCGATCAGATGACCCGCGAAGCCGAAGAGGATGTCCGGATCGCCTGGAACACCTGGGATGCGCAGGGCAGGCTGGTCAAGGAACTTGAAGAGCAGAGCCGCGTCTCGAACGAGCTGCTGCGGTCCTACCAGGCCCAGTTCAACGTCGGGCGTCGCTCACTGCTCGATGTCCTCGATGCGCAGAACACGCGCTACAATGTGCAGGTGCGTACCGAGACAGCGAAATTCGCGCAATTCTATGCGGAATTCAAACTGCTCGCTGCGTTGAACGACCTGCTGTACGCGATGGAGGTGACGCCGCCGAAGGCCGCAACGGCGAATTCCCGCGAGCGTTTCAATGTCAAACCCACGCCCGAGATGAACCCGGAATCGATCCGGGAACCTTCATGAATTTTCCATCGCATCCTCTCCGCTCGCGTCGCGCGCAGCCGCCGACCGCGAGCTTCGAGGCCTGGACGGCCGATCCGGCACCCGGCGACGAACTGCTCGGCGCGGTGGCGCGGATCGCAGAAATGTTCGAGCGTCCCTTTTCCGAAGCGCGGGTCAAAAAGGGCCTCGCTCTCGACGAGGATGGTCATCTTCCGGTAGATCAGCTCGACCATGCACTCGAAGCGGTCGGGCTGCGCTGTCACCTTGTTCGCCGCTCGCTTGCGGGCTGGAACGACCAGGATGTGCCGGCGATCCTGTTTCTGACCGACGACCGTCCGGTCATCGTGACGAGCATCGATGCCGAGCATTGCACCGTGCGCCTGCCGGCGGGCAGCCGCGATATCGAAATCGAGCGCGGTCATCTCGAATCGGCCTATTCGGGCACCGGCGTCATCGTGCGTCACGATCCCGAAAGCGAAGCCGCGCGCGAGCGTCCGTGGGACGAAGCGCCGCAGCGCCACTGGTTCTGGAGCGAGGTCCGCAAGGAGCGCGGCCCCTATGCGTGGGTCATGTTCGCTTCGCTGCTGATCAATCTTCTCGCCTTCGCGATGCCGTTGTTCACGATGAACGTTTACGACCGCATCATTCCCAACAAGGCTGCGTCGAGCCTGTGGGTCATGGCGCTGGGGGCGGTGTTCGCGATTGCCGTCGAATATTCGCTGCGGCTTGCGCGAACCGGACTGATCGACGAGGTCGGGCGCGGGATCGATGCGCGGCTATCGCAGCGCCTGCTCGACAAGGTGCTGAACCTGCCGCTGGCGACGCAGCGCGGGAGCACGGGCGCGCTTGCGCGGCGCGTTACCGAATATGAGCAGGTTCGCGACTTCTTCGCGTCGACGACCGTCGTGCTCGTAACAGACATTCTGTTCCTGTTCGTCTTCGTCGGCCTGATCGGCGTCATCGGCGGCTGGCTGGCGGTCATCCCGATCATCGCGGCCGCGATCATGCTCGTTCTCGGCTGGCGTCTTCAACGCCGGATGACCGCTGCGGTGTCGGACGCCCAGATCGACGCAAGCCTGCTCCAGACGACACTTATCGAATCGATCGGTAGCCTGGAAACGGTGAAGGCTTGCCGCGCCGAAGGCCGGATGCTCGGCAAGTGGCGGCGGCTGTCAGCATCGAATGCCTATACGCAGGAAGAAATGCGCAAGTTGACGGCAACTGCGGTCAACCTCGCCACGCTGTGTCAGCAGGGCACGAGCATCGCGCTGATCATGGGCGGTTTCTACCTTTTCAATGCCGGCTCGATCTCCATGGGCGCGATCATTGCGGTGGTGATGCTTGCGAGCCGTTCGCTTGCGCCCGTCGGCCAGCTCGCCTTCCTGATGACGCGCGGCCGCCAGGCCTTCGTGACGTTGAACAGTCTGCAGCTCCTGATGGACCAGGACGATGAACGCGACAAAGGCGCACATTCGATCGCGCCCGAGGTTCGCCAAGGTGCGTTGCAGCTCGAGCAAGTGGGGTTTCGCTACCCCGATACAGACCGCGAGTCGCTCGCCGACATCAATCTCGTCATCGCGCCGGGTGAGCGGGTGGGCCTGATCGGCCGCGTTGCTTCGGGCAAGTCGACGCTTGGCCGCCTCCTTTGCGGTCTCTATGACCCGGCCGCCGGCAGCTATCGCATCGACGGGCTCGAAAGCCGCCAATATGATCCGCATGACCTGCGTTCGACGCTCCGCTTCGTCGGGCAGGATGCCGAGCTGTTCAGCGGCACCGTGCGCGAGAATCTGCTCGTTGGCGCGAGCGATGTGAGCGATGCCGACGTGATCGACGCCGTCCAGCGTTCGGGCGCCGACGTCTTCCTGGGCCGCGATGCGACCGGTTTCGATTTTCACATCGGCGAACGTGGCGCGCGGCTGTCGGGGGGGCAACGAAGCTTTCTGGTTCTTGCCCGCGCGCTGATGACGCCGGCGCATCTTCTGTTTCTCGACGAGCCGACGGGAGCGATGGACAGCCAGACCGAACAGCTTTTCGTCGAGCGGCTGCGCTCGGCTCTTCCTGCATCGGGCACGCTGATCGTCGCGACGCACCGTATGGCGGTCCTCGGCCTCGTCGACCGCCTGATCGTGATGGATAATGGGCGCATCGTCGCCGACGGGCCGCGCGACGAAATTCTTGCCCATCGGACGATGGCATGAACGTCGCAGCCGCCAGATCCTATCGCCCGGCGCCGCGCGAGGATCATCGCCGTACCGCGCTGTGGCTCGTTGGCATTGCCGTGCTGGTGTCGCTGCTCACGTCGGAAACGATATGGGGACAGGTTCTCGATCTCTTCGGCGCCGAAGATCATGATTATTCGGAGCAGGCCTCGTCCGCGCCCTTCGTCCCCGATGCGCAGATGAAGGAACTCATCGAAATCACCGGCGACAATGCCGAGCTTCCCGCTTATGCGCCCGAAAAGGCGATCCAGCTGAACGAGGCCATTCCCTTCACCCATGGTCCCGTCGCTTCGGCGCGGCCGTTTGCGCCGCCCAATCTTGGCGAAGTGGCCAAGCTCACCGCGCTTCGCTGTCTGACGCAGGCGGTCTATTTTGAAGCCGGGTTTGAACCGATTGCGGGGCGCCGCGCGGTCGCGCAGGTTGTGCTCAACCGCGCCGCGCACCCGGCGTTCCCGAAATCGGTGTGCGGTGTCGTGTATCAGGGCGTGAACCGGCCCGTTTGCCAATTCAGCTTCACATGCGACGGATCGCTCAACCGCAAGCCCAACCCGCGTGCGTGGAAGGAAGCCGAGGATGTCGCGATCGCCGCGCTCAACGGCTATGTCGATACCGCGGTCGGATATTCGACCCATTATCACGCCAACTATGTGTCGCCCTATTGGGCACCGAAGCTGGTCAAGATCACGCAGATCGGCGCTCACATCTTCTATCGCTGGCCCGGCCGCTGGGGCATGCCCGGCGCTTTTTCCGGCCAGTATAGCGGGATGGAGGCCATCCCGGCGATCCTTCCGCGCAGTTCGGTGCGGAAGTCCGGCGCCGACGCAGGCGGTCTCGTGAAGGCTTCGTCGGAGGACGGGATGCGCGCGCTGCAGGATCGCCGCGCAGACAATGATGATGGCGGGCGCATCGACGCCGCCAAGGGCTGGGAGCTTGCACTGCCGCCGGTCGAGGAAAGCAGCCGCGCATCGCGCATGATGGCGTCGCAGCAAGCCGGCGAATATGAGATCAATGGTACGGGGAATGGTTCATGATCAGATCGCGCCCTTATGCAGGGACACGCCGCATCATCCTGTCAGCGGGCGTCGCGCTTTTTGTTTTCACCAGTTGGGCAAGCTTCGCGAAGGTCGATGAAGTCACACGCGGGCAGGGCCGCGTGATCCCGTCCAGCAAGGCACAGATCGTCCAGTCGTCCGAGCCAGCGACGATCCTCGACATCGTCGTGCGAGCGGGCCAACCGGTCCGCAAAGGTCAGCTTCTCGTTCGCCTCGACGACACCGAATCCTCTTCGCAGCTTGGTCAGATTGAAGCGGAAAATCGCTCTCTCGCGGCGCGTGCCGCGCGCCTCGGGCGCGAAGGAGCGGGAGGCGAAAGCGACGGGTGCGGCAGCGTGAGCGGCAAATCGGTCGCCGATTGCAACCAGGAAGCGGCGCTTCAGTCGGCGCGCGCTGCGACGCAGCGAAGCCGCAAGCTCGCGCTTGCGTCGGCCGTAGAGCAGCGCCGGCGCGACTATACCGAAGCCCAGGCGACGATCGCGTCCCTGAAATCGAGCCTTGGCCTTGCGCAAAGCCAGGTCGACATGCTCGAGCCGCTCGCGGCCAAGTCGATCGTGCCCCAAACCGAACTCCTCAGTGCAAAGCGCGAGGCCACCGAAATCAGGGGCAAGCTTGCCGCAGCCGAGCAGAGCGCATCGCGCGCGGCAGCGGCGATCAACGAAGCGATGGCGCAAGTTTCCGAGGCGGGAAATCAGTTTCGCCAGGAAGCGCTCGACGAGCGCAGTCAGTTGATGGCGAAAATGGCGGTGAATTCGGAATCGCTCCGCGGCGCTGCCGGACGCCGCCAGCGCAGCGAAATCCGCTCGCCGGCGAACGGAATCGTGAATGACGTCCAGGTCACCACCGAGGGCGGCTTCGTCCAGGCGGGCCAGAAGATCATGCAGGTCGTTCCGATCGGCGACAAGCTGCTCGTCGAGGCCCGGGTAGCACCGCGCGATATTGCCTTCATCAAGGTCGGTGACCGGGCCAACGTCAAGGTCACGGCCTATGATTTTGCCATATACGGCGGGCTCTCGGGTAAAGTCGTCCAGATTTCGCCCGACAGCATTTATGACGAAGCAGCGAAAGAGGCCTATTTCACCGTCGTCGTCGAGACCGATCTTTCCTATCTCAAGAGCGGGCGCCGGCGCCTCCCGATCACGCCGGGCATGATCTGTGATGTCGAGGTCATAACGGGAAAGAAAAGCGTGTTGAGCTATTTGTTCAAGCCGTTCCTGCGCGCGCGCTCCGAGGCCTTCACCGAGCGCTGACGCAAAAACGCCGCCCGGACGGGCGGCGCTGCTTATCCTTATAACGCGGAACCCGAGCCGGTCTGAGGCTTGCCGCTCAGGCGGCTTGGCGGAGGGGAGAGGGGCGTCGCCTCTCCCGCCCGAAATCGTGCCGTCAGGCGGCCCGGCCGTGTACCGGCGACAGCCTGGGGAGAACCCGCGCCGGCCTCACCTCCCGCAAATTGAGCTGCACCGGTTCACCTAAACCATTTTTCACTCCCCAAGTGGCGGCTTGGGTTCGGTTCTCGACGCCGAGCTTGCGAAGGATCGCTTTCACATGAACCTTGACGGTCGCCTCGCAGATGCTGAACTGCCGCGCGATCACCTTGTTCGCCATGCCAGCCATGATGCTTTCGAGAATCTCGATCTCGCGATCGGAGAGCCCGACCGCCGAAGCGGCGCCCTTCCAGTCGCCCGACGTTGCCGTAGGGATCCAGTTTTTGATGTTCGTGACGAGCTGCGAAGGAAAGACCTTCTCGCCCATCGCGATGAGCCGGATCGACTCCGCTAGCGGAGCGCACGATATTTCCTTGATGATGACACCGTCCGCGCCCAGCTGGAACGCCTCGACGACTTCTTCGAAGGAATAATGATCGAGGAGAAGCGCCATACGCGCTTCGGTTCGTCGCGCGGCGATCTCTCGGCAGGCGTCACGTCCATTGCCGCCTGCGCCATCGATGATGATGACGTGGTCGGGCTTGTCGCTGAGGATTTGCCCCGCTGCATTCAATAAGCCGGATACGTCGGACACGGACGCCTCGATCTCGAAGCTTTCCCCCGACAATATCTGCTTTAGCCCCTCGCGCGCGATTTCATTTTTCGCGAGCATAGAAATGGAAACTACCTTCGACATTCTCCGCCTCCCTGAATTCTCAGTTAAGGCAACCCTGTGAGGTTCGATCGACGGCGACCTTACGCCGATCCTCCTTTCTTTCTGTTAAGTTTTGTTAAGAACCCTGCTTTCAAAACTGATTACTGCAATAATGGTTATACCAGTAGCTTACGGAATCCATGCAGAATCGCACCATTACCTCCTTAGAGGTATCGCGGGATTCTGCCCGCTTGGCCAGCTCCTCCTCCCTCTCGCTAGGTGCGCTTTGGCATATCCGCAAGAATGCAATGACTTAGCGCTAGCACGTTCAGGCCATAAAGTGAAGGTACCGCAATCCTTTGGGGTGAGGGGAAGGACGTCGGAATGTCCCCAACCTGTCATACACTTATAATATTAGGGAAATATGTTAGTTATCTCGTTGCATTTAACCAAGCGGAGCTGAGAATCGGCCTTCCGAGTCGCGACGCTTTCGCAACAGATCGGGGCCGTTCCTTTTGCAACAGGCGTGGCGCATTCAATGCGATCACCGCGCCACTATATCGCCAGTTTTGAACTTTGTCGGTCCGGCGTGGGTAACGGGTCAGACCCCGCTGCCGAGCGGCCAGCTGATGAGCGCAAAGATGGCGCCCGATGCGAGCAGGTTCTCCTGATCCCCATCATATCGGGTCGCCTTGTAAGCGATCCTTGCCGCGCGCGCGGTCATGTCGTTTGTTGCCGCTGGCGCCAGCGGCCGGCTATCCGTCGCGATCCTCGTGAAGCGCTGCGCCGGCGGCGGATCGAGATAACCGTGCACAAAGCTGCGTTCGCCGCTGAACGACATGATCGGCCGCACTGCGATCGGCCGGCTGCCGTCATAGACGCGGTCGGTCATGTTATCGAGCGCAACCCACCCGGTTTCCGTCCGGACCAGGAGCAGCGCGTGATCGGCGCCAAGCGCAAGGTCGCGGAGGAGGACGAGTTTGACGCGGTCGTCGCCGATGCCTGCCGCGCGCAGCATTTGCATCTTGAGGATCGCAAAATCCTCACAGTCGCCGCTGCCGCGCGCAATCGTCTCCGACGCCGTAGCCCAGACATCGCCTTGGCCATAGTTGCGGTCATCGGTGACATAGGTGACGCGGTGGTTAACCCAGCGGTTCACGCGCTCGAGTATTTCGGTCTCTGCAAGGCCGCGGCGCGCGCCGGCCATTTGAAGTTCGATGCGCATCAGGCGGCCCGGCGCAGCGCGGCGTACCCGGTTCCACCGGTTATCGAAGCGCGTATGGTCGATGGCGATTGCCGCAGTCCCGAGCTCTGAAGCGCTGTCGTAACTCTGCTCGATCGCGATCATGGGGCAGGCCGGTTCGGACCCGCTCGGAAAATTGGCCGTTGCGTAGGCCATGATGGGCGCTGCTGAAGGGGCCGGCTCAAGCGGTTTCGCCAGTTCTGCGCCCGATCCTTCCTGGCTCATGCGCATGCGTTCGAGCGCGCTCGGTCGTTGTGGAGCCGCCGCCGGGGTGGCCTCGAGGGTTGCGGAACCCGTGCGAGCCGGCGTCTTTCGGCAGATGTCGCCGAGGAACGATGCCGGCTTTATGTTTGACGCCGGAAGCTCAGCGGTATCGACGGCGCACTGCGCGGCGGTCGGCACGGCCGCGGCAGCGATCATAACGGCCATAAACCATGCGCGGCGGCGGCGTATCGGAAGCGGCGGCAACATCATGAATCCGTCGATGCCAAAGAAGCATAAACATTCCGTCTATTGCGGATCCGATTTCAATACCGGCAACGTTAACCGTCGTACTGGTCTTGCCAGTGATGACGGTTTTTCAGATCTGGTCAGGTCAACCTAGCCGAGCAATCGATATGCTTCATGCCGATTGATCGATTGTCACCGTCACTCCCACTCGATCGTGCCCGGCGGCTTGGACGTATAGTCGTACACCACGCGGTTGATGCCCTTCACCTCGTTGATGATACGCGTCGCGCAGCGGCTCAGAAATGCCGCTTCGAAGGGATAGATGTCGGCCGTCATGCCGTCGGTCGAGGTCACCGCGCGCAGGGCGCAGACCTGATCGTAGGTGCGATAGTCGCCCATCACTCCGACAGTGCGGACAGGGAGCAGCACTGCAAAGGCCTGCCAGATATCGTCATAGAGGCCAGCGGCGCGGATCTCTTCGAGGTAGATGGCGTCGGCCTTGCGCAAGATGTCGCAACTGGCCTTCGTCACTTCGCCGGGAATGCGGATCGCGAGGCCGGGGCCGGGGAAGGGATGGCGGCCGACGAAGATGTCGGGAAGGCCGAGTTCCTTGCCGAGCAGGCGGACTTCGTCCTTGAACAGCTCGCGCAGCGGTTCGACGAGCGCCATCTTCATCCGCTCGGGAAGGCCGCCGACATTGTGGTGGCTCTTGATCGTGACGCTCGGCCCACCGGTAAAGCTGACGCTTTCGATCACGTCGGGGTAAAGCGTGCCTTGCGCAAGGAAGTCGGCGCCGCCCAGCTTTTTGGCTTCTTCGTCAAAGACGTCGATGAAAGTCTTGCCGATGAACTTCCGCTTGGCCTCGGGGTCGGAGACGCCGGCAAGTCCGGTCATGAACCGCTCTTCGGCATCGACCACGACCAGCGGGATATTATAATGATCGCGGAACAAACGCTCGACCTGCTCGCGTTCGTTGAGGCGCAACAGGCCATGATCGACGAACACGCAGGTCAGCTGATGGCCGATCGCCTCGTGAAGCAGTACCGCCGCGACCGCGCTGTCGACCCCGCCCGACAGGCCGCACAAAACCCGTTTGTCGCCGACCCGAGCGCGGATGTCGGCAATCTTGCTCGCGCGAAACTCGGCCATCGTCCAGTCGCCGGCGAGGCCGCAGATCTTGTGGACGAAATTGGACAGCAGCTTGGCGCCGTCGGGGGTGTGGACCACCTCCGGGTGGAACATCGTCGTGTAATAACGCTTCGCCTCGTTCACGCAGATCGCGAAGGGTGCGTTCGGCGACGTCCCGATGATCTCGAAGCCCTCGGGCGCCTCGGTCACGCGGTCGCCGTGGCTCATCCACACGGGATATTTTTGGCCGACGTCCCAGAAACCGTCGAAAAGCGGACTGGGCTTCAGGATCTCGACGTCGGCGCGGCCGAATTCGGCGGCATGACCGCCTTCGACCGTACCGCCAAGCTGGACGCACAAGGTCTGCTGGCCGTAACAGATGGCAAGGATCGGCAGGCCGCTGTCGAGAATGACCTGCGGCGCGCGCGGGCTGCCTTCGTCGGTGACCGACGCGGGGCCTCCCGACAAGATGACGCCCTTGGGCTGCATCCGCGCGAACGCTTCGGCGGCGCTGTTGAACGGGGCGATCTCGCTATAGACCCCCGCTTCGCGGACGCGGCGGGCGATCAGCTGGGTGACCTGGCTGCCGAAGTCGACGATCAGGATCGATTCAGGCGCGGCGGGAGAGTCGGGAGTCGGCATGGCTGGCCGATAAAGAGGCGCGCCGCCGCTGTCCAGCGGTCGATATGGGTCGTTCGTGGAACAAGCATGGTCCCGACACATTGTTGCGACAATTGCGACATAGCTGAACGACAGACAAAAACAGGCGTCAGCGCGCGTTAACGCCCGGCGTGGCAAGAAAAAACCAAGACAGAAAAGAAACAAGGCCTCTCCCCGATGAAAAAATATCGCTTCTCCCTTTCCACGCGTGCGCTGCTGCTGGCGGCGGGCGCTTCGCTTGCAGTGCCCGCGATGGCGGCAACCGAAGCCACTGCGGTTGCGGCTGCCGATACTGCGGGCCAGCCCGCCGAACCTGCCGTATCGGCGTCGGCCTCCGACGACATCTATGACGATGCCGATCAGAACGAGATCATCGTCACGGCGCCGCGCCTCGCGGGCCAGCTCGACACCGACATTGCGGCCGAGGCCGAACTCGATGAGGCGGCGATTGCAAGTTATGGCGTATCGAACCTGTCCGAACTGATCGACGCGCTCGCGCCGCAAACGCGCTCGGGGCGGGGGCGCGGCAGCGGACGTCCGATCATCCTCGTCAACGGCCGCCGCATCGGCGGCTTCGGCGAAGTGCGCAACCTGCCGCCCGAGGCGATCGCAAAGGTCGAGATCTTTCCCGAGGAGGTCGCGCTGCAATATGGCTATTCGGCCGACGAGCGTGTCGTCAACGTCGTGCTCAAGCCGAATTTCCGCCAGCTTGCCGTCGAGGCCGAGGGCGGTATTCCGACACAGGGCGGCCGTTTCCAGAGCGAAATCGACCCGAGCTTCCTGATGATCGGCAAGAACGGCCGCGTGAACCTCAATGCCGGCTGGGAACATGCGACGATGCTGCGCGAGAGCGAGCGCAACCTGCGCTATGATCCGGCGACGAACGACGCGGCCGAGGCGCCTGCACGCAGCCTCCTGCCGGCGACCGACACCTATTCGATCGACGGCACGATCCAGCGCAGCCTCGACAAGGTTACCGACGCATCGCTAAATCTGCGCTTCGACCAGACGGATTCGCTGTCGCTGCTCGGCCCCGGCGCGGGCGGCGTAGCCGACCCGCTGCGCCGCGACAGCCGCACCCAGAATATCGCCGCGACCGCGAGCGTGAACGGCATGCTTGGCGACTGGCGTTGGTCGGCAACGGGCAATTATGGCGATTCGGACCAGCGCATCCTGACCGACCGGCTGGGCACCTCGCGCGACCGCTTCGACAGCAGCAGCGAGAATTTCGGCAGCAACGTCAATCTGTCGGGCAGTCTTGGCGACGGCTGGGCCGGACCGATCCGTGCGTCGGTGACCGGCGGCTACAGCGGGCTGCGTTATGACAGCCGCTCGGAACGCGGCGCGACGATCACGACGACCGAATTGTCGCGCGACCTGCCCAGCGTGTTCGGCTCGCTCAATGTCCCGCTGCTCGATCCCGAATATCATGCCTGGCCGATCCGCCTTTCGGCGAATCTCAGCGCACAGGTCCAAAAGCCGAGCGATTTCGAGACGCTGAAAAGCTGGGGGGCGAGCCTCAACTGGGTGTTGTCGAAGAATTTCTCGATCGTCACCAGTTTCAACAGCGACGAAGCCGCGCCCAGCGTGACGCAGCTCGGCGCGGCGCCGTTGACCACGCCCGACGTCACCTATTACGACTTCGCAACCGGCCAGACCGTCCGCATTACAACGACGAGCGGCGGCAATCCCTTCCTGCTTACCGAGCGCCGCCGTGACCTCAAGATCGGGCTCAACTGGTCGCCGCCGATGCTCGAAGGGCTCGACCTGTCGGTCAATTACAACCGTAACAAAAGCTATGACACGGCGAACAATTTCCCGCTGCTGACGCCCGAGATCGAGGCCGCGTTCCCTGGCCGGGCCATCCGCGACGCGAACGGCGTCCTGATCGCGCTCGACCAGCGCCCGGTGAATTACGACCGCGCCGAAAATTCGCAGATCCGCTGGGGCTTCAACTTCGGCAAGAGCTTCGCGCAGCCGAAGCAGGGCGCCGGCGGCCCGGGCGGTCTTGGCGGCCTCGGCGGCCCCGGTCCCGGTGGGCCGGGCGGCCCGCCTCCCGGTGCCGGTGCCGGTCCGCGTGGGCCGGGTGGTCCCGGCGGCGGCGGAGGGTTTCGTGGTCGCGGTGGTCCCGGTGGCGGCATGTTCGGCCAACCGCAGGGGGGCCGCTGGCAGGTCTCGCTCTACCACACGATCAAGCTGACCGACAAAGTGCTGATCGGTCCCGGAATCCCCGAACTCGATCTGCTCAATGGCTCGGCAACGGGCAGCGGCGGCGGCAGCAACCGCCACCTCGTCGAGCTCGATGGCGGTGTCTTCTACAAGGGCATGGGCGCCCGCGTCAGCGCGAAATATGACAGCGGCAGCACGGTGGTCGGCGGCAGCGCGGGCGATCTGAAATTCGGCGATCTGGCGACCTTCAACCTGCGTTTCTTCATGGACTTCAGCCAGAAGCCCGAGATCACGAAATCCTTGCCGTTCCTGAAGAGCTCGCGCTTGCGTCTGTCGATCGACAATTTGTTCGACGCCCAGCGCAAGATCACCGACGCCAACGGTATCGTCCCGTTGAATTACCAGCCGGGCTATACCGATCCGCTTGGTCGCTACATCGAGCTGGAGTGGCGCAAGGCCTTCTAGGCCAGGCTGGGGGCGCCCGCCGCGACGTCGACCGGCGTTGCGGCGGGGACGAAGGTTAGCGCCCGCAGGAACTGCGCGGTGCACGCGGACCAAGTATAGCACGCGCTCACATCTGCGGCGTCGGCGCGGTCGCATGCAAGCGCGCCGACGATCGCCTTGTCGAGATCGTCGTCGAGCGCTCCTGCGCCGTCGCGTATGATATCGCCGGGGCCGGGGACCGGATAGGCGGCGACCGGCGTGCCGCACGACAGCGCCTCGATGACCACCAGGCCAAAGGTGTCGGTACGGCTCGGAAAAACGAAGACATCCGCGCCGGCATAGGCCGATGCGAGCGTCTCGCCGCCGAGTTTGCCGAGAAACATGGCTTCCGGATAGCGTGTCCGCAGGTCGGCGAGCGCGGGGCCGTCGCCGACGATCACTTTCGTACCGCGCGGTGCCGTGTCCAGAAACGCCTCGATATTCTTTTCGACCGAGACGCGGCCGACATAGAGCTGGATCGGCCGCGCGAAGCCATCGAACGCCGGATGAGGGGCGCGGTCCTTGTGGAACAGACTGTGATCGACGCCGCGTTCCCACATCATCGTCTGCGTCAGGCCCTGTCCGGCGAGCTCGCTGGCGAGGCTGCGCGTTGCGACCATGATATGCTGCGCAGGACGATGGAACCAGCGGATGAAGCGCCAAACGAACGCCGGCGACACCGGCAGCCGCGCTGCGACATATTCGGGAAAGCGGGTGTGATAGGCGGTGGTGAAGGGAAAGCCGTTGTCGAGGCACCAGCGCCGCGCAGCAAGACCAAGCGGACCTTCGGTCGAGATGTGGATGGCATGCGGAGCGAAAGCGCGGATACGTCGGCCGACGGTCCGGCGGCCGGCGAACGCCAACCGAATTTCTCCATATGTGGGGCAGGGGATCGATCGGAAGAGGTTGGGCGAGATCACCTCGACGTCATGCCCGCCCGCCTGCAATTCGGCGATCGTCGCCTGCAACGTCCGCACCACGCCATTCACCTGCGGCTCCCAGGCGTCGGTGACGATCAGGATTTTCATGCAGCGCGCGCGGGGGCGGGGGCAGGCAGTTGGAGCGTGGCCGGCGCCGACCGCGCGGCAACCTCTTCGGCCCAATGCAGGATCTCCATCGTGCCGTCATGATGCTCGACGAGCGCGGTGCAGCCTTCGACCCAATCGCCGTCATTATAGTAAGTGACGCCGTCGATCTCGCGCATCTCGGCGCTGTGGATATGGCCGCAGACGACGCCGTCGACGCCGCGTGCGCGCGCGGCGTGCGCGACGACCTCTTCATAATGGCCGATGAATTGGACCGCGTTCTTGACCTTGTGCTTGGCGACCATCGACAGCGACCAATAGGGCAGGCCCATCTTATTGCGGACCCAGTTCACCACGACATTGCATTTCATCAGCGCGGTGTAGGCAGCGTCGCCGACGAAGGCGAGCCAGCGGTGCGCCAGCATCACCGCGTCGAAATCATCGCCATGGACGACCAGCAACCGCTTTCCGTCGGCGGTCTCGTGGATCGCTTCGCGGCGGATTTCGACGCCGCCGAAATCGAAGCCATCAAAGGGTTTGATCATCTCGTCGTGGTTGCCGGGGACATAGACGACGCGCGTCCCGCGCTTCGCGCGCTTCAGCACCCGCCAGACGACGTCATTATGCTCGGGCGGCCAGAAGTGGCGCTTCTTGAGCCGCCAGCCGTCGATGATGTCGCCGACCAGATACAGCGTCTCGCAATCGACATGGTCGAAAAAGTCGATCAGCATCGCGGCGTTGCAGCCGCGCGTGCCGAGGTGGATGTCGCTGACCCACACGCTGCGGTAATTGCGGCGCTCGCCGATCACACGTTCGGGAATATGCGGATCGGTCGTGAAAGGGTCGGGGAACCGGGCGGGGATCGGCAGGGTCGAAATCGAGGCCATGTCGTACTCCGTAAACAGCTTGCGGCTGCCCACGGCATAGACAGGAGTTTTGTTACAGGGTGGGAATCGAAGCCGCGACAGTTCGGAGAAAGTTTTGCGGCGGTTTGGTGACGATGCGGGCGGCCTTCGTCATTGCGAGCGAAGCGAAGCAATCTCCGGCTATCGACGTATCATGACGCTCGCGGGAGATTGCTTCGCTTCGCGCGCAATGACAAATTTCTTCGGCGACTAAACCCGCCGGATCACCAAATTCCTGATCTCGCTCATATCCTCGATCGCAAAGCGCACGCCCTCGCGGCCAAGGCCCGAATCCTTGACCCCGCCATAAGGCATGTTGTCGACGCGATAGGAGGACACGTCGTTGACGACGATGCCGCCGACGTCGAGATGATCCCACGCCTCGAGCACCTTGTGGATATCGCGCGTGAAGATTCCCGCCTGAAGGCCGAACTTGCTGTCGTTGACCTCTGCCAGGGCGTCTTCCCATTTCGAAAATTTCGACAGGACCACCACCGGGCCAAAGGCTTCTTCGCGGACGACGTCGGTGTCGCCGGGAACATTTTCGAGCAGGGTCGCTTCCATCATGTTGCCGCCGCATCCGCCGCCCGCGAGCAGGGTCGCGCCAGCCGCCACTGCGGCATCGACCCAGCCCTTGAGTCGCTGCGCTTCCTTTTCGGAGATCATCGGGCCGATGAAGGTGTCGCGCAACTTCGGGTCGCCCGATTTCAACGTCTTGACCTTCGCAGCTAACATGTCGCGGAACTGGTCGTAGATATCTTCGTGGATGATCGTGCGCTGCACATGGATGCAGCTTTGTCCCGATTGATAATAGCCGCCGAAGATGATCCGCGCGAGCGCATGGTCGAGGTCGGCATCCTTGTCGACGATCACCGCGGCGTTGCCGCCGAGTTCGAGCACGACTTTCTTCTTGCCCGCCTTGGCCTTCAGATCCCAGCCCACGCCTGGCGAGCCGGTGAACGACAGCAGCTTCAGCCGCTCGTCGGTCGTGAACAGGTCGGCGCCGGCACGGCTTGCAGGCAGGATGCTGAACGCGCCTTCGGGCAGGATGTCGCACTCGGCGAGGACTTCGCCCATGATGATCGCGCCCAGCGGCGTCATCGACGCGGGCTTCATCACGAAGGGACAGCCGATCGCGATCGCCGGCGCGATCTTGTGCGCGGCGAGGTTGAGCGGAAAGTTGAACGGCGAGATGAAACTGCACGGGCCGATCGGCACGCGCTTCCACATCCCCATATAGCCCTTGGCGCGCGCCGAGATGTCGAGCGGCTGGATCTCGCCATAGTTGCGCACCGCTTCCTCGGCGGCGATGCGGAAGGTATCGATCAGGCGGCTCACTTCGCCTTCGCTGTCGGCGATCGGCTTGCCCGCCTCGACGCACAGCGCATAGGCGAGTTCGTCGAACCGCTCGCGAAAGCGTTTGACGCAATGGTTCAGGACATCCTGCTTCTCGAAGCTCGCGAGCCGCGCCATCGGCTCGGCGGCGCGGACGGCCCCCGCGATCGCTTCGTCGATCACGTCGGGCGTTGCGAGCGCGGTGCGGAATGCGACCTCGCCGGTATATTTGTCGATCACCTCGAGATCGGTGTTCGGCTGCACCGCCTTGTTGTTGAGATAGAGCGGATAGACGTCCTTCAACTTCACAATCATTCTCCGACGCAGTCATCCCCGCGAAGGCGGGGACCCAGGGCTATAACGCGCAACGCTGGCGCTGGATCGCTCTGGACCCCGGCCTTCGCCGGGGAACAGGAGCTGAGAGAATTAAAGTTCCTTCGACAGCTTCTTGATGTCGATGTTGAGGATCTGGTCGTTCTCCGAATAATCGACCGGGCAGTCGATCAGGTGCACGCCGGGCGTGTCGCGCGTGTGCGCGAGCAGTTCCTTCAGATGCGCGGCGCTTTCGACGCGGTGGCCGTAGGCGCCATAGCTTTCGGCATATTTGACGAAATCGGGGTTGCCATAGGTCAGGCCCCAATCCTTGAAGCCCATGTTCGCCTGTTTCCAGCGGATCATGCCATAGCTGCTGTCGTTCAGGATCAGCACGGTCAGATTGAGGCCAAGGCGCACCGCGGTCTCCATCTCCTGGCTGTTCATCATGAAGCCGCCGTCGCCGCAGATCGCCATGACCTTGCGGTCGGGATAGACCATCGACGACATCATCGCCGACGGCAGGCCCGCGCCCATCGTCGCGAGCGCGTTGTCGAGCAGCACGGTGTTCGGCTTGCATGCGGTGTAGCCGCGCGCGAACCAGATCTTATAGACGCCATTGTCGAGGCATATGATGCCGTCGTCGGGCATCGCATCGCGGATCGATTGCACCAGATGCGGCGGAAAGATCGGGAAGCGCGCGTCGGCGGCAAGCGGCGCGGTATGATCGACCTCGGCTTTGCGGAAGGCGAGCATATGGTCGAATTTCCAGCCGCCGTTGGGGACGATGTCCTCCTTCATCTGCCACACGGCATTGGCGATATCGCCGATCACCTCGATGTCGGGGAAATAGACCGGATCGACCTCGGCGGTCTTGCTCGACACATGGATCACCGTCGGCCCGCCCTGCTTCATGAAGAAGGGGGGCTTCTCGATCACGTCATGGCCCAGGTTGACGATACAGTCCGACGCCTCGACCGCGCGATGGACGAAATCGCCCGCCGACAAGGCCGCGCAGCCCAGGAATTTCGGGTGCCGCTCGTCGATCACGCCCTTGCCGAGCTGCGTGGTCAGGAAGGGGATGCCGGTCTTTTCGATGAATTGCAGCAGCATCCGGCTGGTCATCGTGCGGTTCGCGCCCGCGCCGATCACCAGGACCGGCGACTTCGCCGCTTCCAGCGCCTTCACCGCTTCGCGGATCGACTTCACATCGGCGTTCGGACGGCGCGAATGGCTGCGCTTGATCGGGGTGCTGTCGGTATGCTCGTCGGCGATATCCTCGGGCAGTTCGATATGCACCGCGCCTGGCTTTTCCTCCTCGGCAAGGCGAAAGGCTTCGCGCACGCGGCTCGGAATATTGTCCGACGACGCCATCTGGTGCGTATATTTGGTGATCGGCCCCATCATCGCGACGACGTCGAGGATCTGGAACCGGCCTTGCTTCGACTTCTTGATCGGCTTCTGCCCGGTGATCATCATCATCGGCATGCCGCCAAGCTGCGCATAGGCGGCCGCCGTCACGAAGTTCGTTGCACCGGGCCCCAGCGTTGCCAGGCATACGCCGGTCTTGCCCGTATGGCGGCCATAGGTCGCGGCCATGAAGCCCGCACCCTGTTCGTGGCGGGTCAGGATCAGCTTGATCTTCGTCGAGCGCGACAGGCTGTCGAGAAAGTCGAGATTTTCTTCGCCCGGAACGCCGAAAATATACTCGACGCCTTCTTCTTCCAGGCAATCGATGAACAGGTCGGATGCTTTTTTCACAGTCAGTCGCCCCCTATGGCAACGCACCTTGTTCGGTGCGGCTCGCAGTCCGTGCCGGCGACCTTCAGCACAATGATGATGCAGCGGTGCTCGTCGTAGCCCCGCGAGTCCCTGCTGCTCCGGAAGGGTTTGTAACGAGGGCAGAACGGGTTGTCACCTGCGGGCGGTCACGCCGGCTGTACCGCGATCGGTCAGCGTCTCTCGATCCACAGATCGCGATCGAGTTTGCCCGATACTTCGGAACCGACGGGAATTTCCGCGCTGCGCCCCGTCGCAATGAAGGGCAGCGCCAGAAAGGCGAGCGCGGTCGCTGCGCCGTCGCCGGCATCCTTCTTGCCGCGAACGCCCAGCGTGCCGCTCATGCGGACGGTGCCGCCGGGCAGCTCGGCGTAAAGGAGCGCCAGGTCGAGCTTGCCCGACCGCCCGAATGCGCCGCGGGGATCTGCCGAAGTCAGCTGCGCGACGACTATTGTTCCTTCGGGGATCGCCGCGATGCTGTCGATGAGTACGGGCGCCGCGACCTTCAGGTAGAGGAGGTCGCCTTTGACGCTCCTTTTGCTCGACAGGGCATTGGTGGTGACGAGGTCGACAACCGTTCCGGCGGGAATCAATATCCGTGTTGCCTTTGGCGCAGGCGCCGCGACGACGACCATGTCCTGACCGCCGGCCGGCAGGGCGACCGCGAGGGCGCCAACCGCCAACGCTGCGTAAAGTCTCGTCACTGCGCTGCCAGCGTCGGTCGCGGCAGCTCGATGTCCTGCTCGACGAAGCCCGTCATCAACTCGCCGGCCTTGATCTTGGCGTTATTGCCTTTTGCAAACAGGCCGAGCGGACCCAGCGCGAGCACGCCGAGAGCGGTCTCGCCCCCGGCGCTGGCGCCCTTGGCCGTATTGGTGCCGCTGACCGGCACGCGGATGGTGCCGCTTTCGATATAGAGAAGCCGTGCTTCGAGCGATCCGCCCTTGCCGACGTTGCCGCTCTTCTTGGCGTCGAGCACCTCGCCCCACGCGGTCGCTCCGACGGGTATGACGATCAGGCCGTCGATCGTCACCGGCTTGTCGACGCGCAGTTTGAAGCGGTGCCCGGCAAGATGGGTTTTCGTGGTCACTTCGGACACGACCATGAAATGCACCGGCGTGTCGCGCCGCAAGACGATCGGAGCGACTGCGTCATCGCTTGTCGCCCCGACCGGCGTGATGATGGCATCGGTCGGCACCTCCTGCGCTGCGGACAGAAGCAACGCCGCAGCGATTGCAGCATTTATCGAAAACATGATTGTCCCCCTTAACCCAGCGGTTCTTAGGCCATGAACTGAAGGAAATGCCAAGGCAGAATTCTGTTGACCTGCGCAGTTTCGCGGACAAACTAGAAGGCTCGTATTGGGGGAGCAAAAGCATGAATAAGATGGGTATTATTGCGGCGATGGCCATTGCCTCGGCGGCGGTTTCATCGCCTGCGATGGCAAAGAAACAAGCGACCTATGTCATGGTTAACGAAGAGATGGGCGTGCCCGTCTTTCCCTATGATATCACCGACAAGCCGTACAAGATCGTCGGCGTCGTGACCGCCGGGGTTCGCAAGGCGACGATCTTCAGCAAAGAGCCCTCGCAGAAAAAGATTTATGCCGAAATCTGGGAGCGCGGCGAGAAGATGGGCGCGGATGCCGTCATCGGCGCCAAATATGGCGACAGCCACATCACGGCACTGAGCTGGGGCAACACCAAGGCTGGCGGCGTTGCAATCAAGTTTCTCACCGAGGCCGAAATTGCTGCGGGCGCGAAGAGCGACACCCTCGAAGGGTTCAATCCCGAGACGTGGAGCGGCAAGAAGATGTAAGTTGCCCTGTCACGGGACGAACAGGGGATCGGCATTGCCGGTCCCTTTTTTGTTCAATCGATATCGAACAGACCCGCCAACTGTTCGACCATCGTTCCGCCCAGTTGTTCGGCATCCATGATGGTCACCGCGCGGCTGTAATAGCGCGTCACATCGTGCCCGATGCCGATCGCGCAGAGCTCGACCGGTGATCGGCTCTCGATCCATTCGATCACCTGGCGCAGATGCTGGTCGAGATAGGCGCCGTGGTTGACCGACAGCGTGCTGTCGTCGACCGGCGCGCCGTCGCTGATCACCATCAGGATGCGGCGTTCCTCGGGGCGGTTGATGATGCGGTGGTGCGCCCACATCAGCGCCTCGCCGTCGATATTTTCCTTGAGCAGCCCCTCGCGCATCATCAGGCCGAGCGACTTGCGCGCGCGGCGATAGGGCTCGTCGGCGGGCTTGTAGATGATGTGGCGCAGATCGTTGAGGCGGCCGGGATGCGCGGGGCGCCCCGCGGCGAGCCAGTCCTCGCGGCTCTGCCCGCCTTTCCACGTCCGCGTGGTGAAGCCCAGGATTTCGGTCTTCACGCCGCAGCGTTCGAGCGTGCGCGCGAGGATGTCGGCGCTGATTGCGGCAATGCTGATCGGGCGCCCGCGCATCGACCCGCTGTTGTCTATCAGCAGCGTGACGACGGTGTCGCGGAAATCGGTATCGCGCTCGATCTTGTAACTGAGCGACTGGCCGGGCGAGACGATGACACGCGCGAGGCGGGCGGCGTCGAGCTGGCCTTCCTCCTGGTCGAAGTCCCACGCGCGGTTCTGCTGCGCCATCAGGCGGCGCTGAAGCCGGTTCGCCAGCTTGGTCACGGCGCCCTGCAGATGCGCCATCTGCTGGTCCAGATAAGCGCGCAGCCGCGTGAGTTCGTCGGCGTCGCACAGCTCGGTCGCCGCGACGATCTCGTCATGCTTTTCGGTGAAACGCAAATAGTTGAAATCGGGGACATCGGTCGGCAGGCGGTTGGGACGCACCGGCAGCATGCCTTCGTCGCCTTCGCCGCCCATCTCGGGCTCGCCGTCGGCTTCCATTTCCTGCGCGTCGGGATCGCTGTCGCCATCGTCGGCCTGGTCACCCGCCATTTCGGCGCGAGCGTCGACCTGGCTCTCGCCGCTGCCGCCGTCTTCGCTTTCCTGTTCTTCCTGGCTCTCTTCGGCCTCGGACTGATCCTCGTCGCCGCCGTCTTCGGCGCCCTCTTCCATCGGCTCGTCGCCATAGATAAGGTCGAGGTGGCGAAGCGCCATCTTCGCGGTCTCGGCAAAGGCGGCCTGATCGTCGATCAGCATCGCCAGCGCGTCGATGTCGCCGCCGGCTTCGTTGGCGATCCATTCGCGAACGAGCGACAATCCGGTCTCGGTACCCTGCGGCGCTCGTTCGCCGGTCAGCGCTTCGCGCAACATCAACTCGAGCGCGCTCGAAATCGGCACGTCGGCGCGCTCCTGCGCGCGGCTGATCGGGTCGCTGCGCATCCGCATGGTCAGCGATGCCGACAGGTTCTGACGCATACCCGCCATGTTGCGCGCGCCGAGCGCTTCGATCCGCGCTCGCTCCATCGCGTCGAACGCCGCGGCGGCAAGCGGTTCGGCCGGACGAGCGGCATTATGCACCTTGTCGCTGTGATGCTTCATCCGCAGCGCATAAGCGTCGGCGAACCCGCGCGCTTCGGCGACCTGATCGCGCGGCAGCGTGCGCGACGGCGTCGGCACCTTGATCGCCTTGCCGATCTGGACGGGCGCGTCGGCAGTAAAGCCGACCTCGACTTCGGGATCGCGCGTCACCGCGCGCGCAACGCTCGACAGCGCGGCTTTGAGATCGTCGAGAGGGGATTGGGCAGACATTTCGAGTCGGCTCTAACCAGCTTTGGCCGGCGAAGAAACTCCCTTTCATCGTCATGCCGGACGGGATCCGGATATGTCCGATGGGGGCAAGTATGTGTTCCCCCGCGAAGGCGGGGGTCCAGCTGCCGGGACAGACGCGCGCGGCAGCGCACCCTTCGACGCTTCGCGTAAACGCTGGAGCCCCGCCTGCGCGGGGGGGCACGCCTTCCTTGTCCCATTGGGATAATTGCCGATCGAGGAAGAGGTGACGAAGAGAGAATGGGTCTCGCCATAGCTAAGCTCGCTTGACGAAAATGGGAGGCGGGAGCATCGCCGCGCCATGTCCTCCCCCCGCAGTCTCCCCCATGAAACGACCCTGGCCCCGATGAAACGACCTTGGATCGTGATCGTTTGCGCCGCCTTCATCGTCACGCTGGCGATGGGGGTAAGACAGAGCTTCGGGCTGTTCCTGCCGCAGATGAGCGTCGACATCGGGATCAGCCGATCGGACTTCGGCCTCGCCATGGCGTTGCAAAACCTGCTCTTCGGGCTGGTCCAGCCTTTTGTCGGCGCGCTGGCCGACAAGCATGGGGCGGGGCGTGTCGTGCTCGCGGGGGCCTTGCTCTATGCGGCGGGGCTGGTTGGCGCGGCGTTCGCGACCGACGCGATCGGCCTTCACATCAGCTTCGGCCTCTTCATCGGCATGGCGCAGTCGGCGACGACCTTCGTCGTCGTCCTCGGCGCTGTCGGCCGCGTCGTCAGCCCGGAAAAGCGCAGCAGCGCCTTCGGCATCGTCACTGCGGGCGGATCGCTCGGACAGTTCCTTGTCGTGCCGCTTGCATCGATGCTGCTCGGCACGATCGGCTATCACGAAACGCTGTGGATCATGGCGGGGCTCGTCGCGCTGTGCGGCTTGCTCGCGATCGGCGTGGCCGGACGCCCCGAAATCGCGGGGACGCGGGAGGTCGAAGAGCAGACCGCCCGCCAAGCGCTGCGCGAGGCGATCGGACATCGCGGTTATTGGCTGCTCAACGCGGGCTTCTTCGTCTGCGGATTCCACATCGCCTTCATCGCGACGCATCTGCCCGCCTATCTCGACGACAAGGGGCTCGGGATCGGCGTCGGCGCACAGGTGCTGATGCTTGTCGGATTGTTCAACATTCTCGGCTCCTATGTGTTCGGCCGCGCCGGCGACGTGTTGCGCCAGAAATATGTGCTGTCGGCGCTCTATGTCGCGCGGTCGGCCGTGATCGCCCTGTTCCTGCTGCTTCCGCTCAGTCACGCGAGCGCGCTCGTCTTTGCCGGCGCGATGGGTTTCCTCTGGCTCGGCACCGTGCCGCTGACCAGCGGCATTGTCGGCCGTATCTTCGGTATCCGCCATATGTCGATGCTCTATGGCATCGTGTTCTTAAGCCACCAGATCGGCAGTTTTTTCGGCGCGTGGATGGCGGGGCTGATCTTCGACGCGACCGGCAGCTACAACATCGCCTGGGGCTTTGCGATCGCCCTCGGCCTGTTCGCGGGCCTCGTCCACCTGCCCATCGCCGACGCGCCGGTCAAACGGTTGCAACCGGCGTGAGGCTGTCTCGGCAGGACGGGATAGCGGCCGCGCTGTTTGCCGCCATCGCAGTCGCCGGGCTGTGGCTATGGACGGGCGAAGGCCCGGTCGTATGGCTCGCCAATTTCGCGATCATGTGCGGTTTTGGTTAGTCGGCCGTCCGATTGCAGATCGTCTGGTCGAGTTCCTTGGGCGCGGCCGGGTCGGGCCTGAGCAGGAACACATGGGCCAGACGCGTTGCAGCGCGCGCGGGCCACGACTCCTTGCGCGCGATGGCATCGACGAAATCGCGGCACGCGACCGCGCTGCGCAGGAAATTGCTGTGCCCTGTCGATCCGCGCGACACGTCGGTCGTGTCGACGACGGTTATGCCGGGGATCGCGCTGGCATAGCAGCGCTCGGGAAGCCCCTTGGCCTTCAGATCGGCCGCCTCGAACGGGTTGAAGCAATAAGGCGAGCCGAGCCGCGGATAGCCGTGCACCGCGCGCGACACCGCCAGCGCCTTGTCCTTCGCCGAGACATAGATGGTGATGTGCCGACCTAGCGCGACGCGGTCGGGCGCCAGCACTTCGTCGACGATATCACGCTCGAAAGTCTCGCGATCGATATCGGGTGAAGCGAGGATGATGTTGGAGATATTGCCCGTCCGATCAGCCCGCCGCGACATGCGGTCCACCGACCCAATCGCGGGGATCACCAGACGCGCGCCGAGCGAGTGCGACACGATCACGATTTCCTTTACCCACGGCTTGTCGGCAAGGCTGCGCAGGAATTCGCGGAAATTGCGCACGTCGTGATACATGTTGGTCTCGTCGGCGGCATATTTCAGCACCTCGCCCTGCGACGGCCAGCTATATTCGATCACCGGACCATCGAAGCCCGTCATGCGTGCGATTTGCGCCGCATCCTTCGACGTCGTCTCGAACGTCTCGCGATAGCCGTGGACATACAGCAACACGCGGCCCTGTCTGCGGTCGGTTTCGGCCTGCAGTCCTTGCCACCAGTCGCCTTCTTGCTGGAAGGCGATGGGCGTGAGCAGCTTTTTCTTGCCGGCAAGCTCCATTTCGCGCGGCGCGGCGAAGCGGCCATAGCGCACAACGTCGGCGCGGTGATGGAGCAGTTCGATCGTGTCGTTGCGGCAGTCGGGAAGCCGGCTGGTCACGACAAAGAGCGGCAGTCCGGCCTCGTCGATCGCCGCTCCCGGCTGCGCCGTGCAGCGCGGATCGGCGACATAGGCGGCGTGCGGAATCTTGCCATAGTCGACCGGTGTCACACAGCCGGTCAGCCCCAGCGCGGCAAGCGCCACCGCGAGGTGGCGCCTGTATGTCACTTGCCGACGACGCTTTCGGGCAGGTCTTCGCCGAACACGCGCTGATAATATTCGGCGACGATCATCCGTTCGGCCTCGTCGCACTTGTTGAGGAAGGTCAGGCGGAACGCGAAGCCCAGATTGTTGAAGATCGCGGCGTTCTGCGCCCAGCTGATCACGGTGCGCGGACTCATGACCGTCGATATGTCGCCGTTGATGAAGCCCTGGCGCGTCAGGTCGGCGACCTTCACCATATTGGCGACGGTCGCGTCGTTGGTGCCGGGCACCTTTTTCAGGATGATCTCGCTTTCGGTCGCCGCGGGCAGATAGTTCAAGGTCACGACGATGTTCCAGCGGTCCATCTGGCCCTGATTGATCTGCTGCGTCCCGTGATACAGCCCGCTCGTATCGCCAAGGCCGACGGTGTTGGCGGTCGAGAACAGGCGGAAATGTGGGTTCGGGCGGATCACGCGGTTCTGGTCGAGCAGAGTCAGCTTGCCCTCGGCTTCCAGCACGCGCTGGATCACGAACATGACGTCGGGGCGTCCGGCGTCATATTCGTCGAAGACGAGCGCGGTCGGCGTCTGAAGCGCCCAGGGAAGCAGGCCTTCGCGAAACTCGGTGACCTGCTGGCCGTCGCGAAGCACGATCGCGTCGCGGCCGACAAGGTCGATGCGGCTGATATGCGCATCCAGGTTGACGCGGATGCACGGCCATTTCAGCCGCGCGGCGACCTGTTCGATATGCGTCGATTTGCCGGTGCCGTGATAGCCCTGAACCATGACGCGGCGATTGAACTTGAAGCCCGCCAGGATCGCGAGCGTCGTGTCGCCGTCGAAGACATAGGCGGGGTCGAGGTCGGGGACGCGCTCGTCGGATTCGCTGAACGCCGGGACCTGCATGTCGATATCGACGCCGAACAGCTCGCGCGCATCGACCTCGATATCGGGCGCCGAAAGAAGCGTCGAACCATGATGGTCGGGAAGGCTGTTCGGAATATCGGTCATCATTGGCGTCCATTGATTTTCGTCATGCCGAACCTGTTTCAGCATCCATGGCCCGACATCGCGGCCTTGAACCATGGACCCTGAACCAAGTTCAGGGTGACGATGAGGAAGAGTCGGCGCGTTGTTGCCGACCGTCGGAGCGCGGTATCGTCATGGGTTGCGGCTTGCAACGCCTTTTCAGAAGAGGCCGAGCGCCTTCAGCACGGCGGACTGGTCATAATAGGGGCGCTCGCAGACGATCTTGTCGCTGCCCGGCGCAAACTCGAAGCTTGCCGCGATCCGGATGCGAAACGACTTGCCCGTCGGTTCGATCGTCCGCACGCCGAGCTTGAGCGGACCCAGATGGGTTCCGGTCAGCCAGAATTCGACCAGCACCGTGTCGGTCGCCGCGTCGGCCGCGATCGCGATCACCTCGTTCGCCTGGTCGGGGAAGGGCTCGCGCGACGCCGCGAAATAGGATCGCACCGCAACTTCGCCGTCAAAGATGGTGCCGGGCCCCATCAGTTCATAGCGCGGACGTTCGAAAGTCGCGATGACGCCGTCCCAGTCGTGCGATATCTCCAGCGCCATGTGCCGGCGCACCACGTCGATCCGTGCTTCGTCGAGTTCGCTCATCGTTCCTCTCCTATGCGAACGGCTTTGTCTTTCGCAGCAATTGATATGCCGCAACGACTTCGCCGAGTCTCGCCTCGAAACTGCGATCGCCGCCATTTCGGTCGGGATGATATTTGCGGACGAGCTCGCTGTAGCGGCGTCTGAGCGACGCGCGGTCGGCGTCGGCGGGCAAGCCGAGCAATTGCATCGCGCGATTTTCTTCGCGCGTCAGTCCCGGATTGGCGGCTTCGCGCCGCGCCTCGTCCATCCGCTGACGGAAACGCGCGCCCAGCGCGTCGATCGGGTCCCTGAAATCGGCCCAGCGCGGCGGCAGGTCGGCGCTGCCCGCGGCGCGGAAGGTCCGGCTTTCGGTTTCCCAGCCCGCAGTCGGCGACTGCGCTTCGATGATCTGGTCGGCGCTCATGCCTTCGAAGAAATTATAGCCCGCGTTGAATTCGCGGACATGGTCGAGGCACAGCCAGCGGTACTGCGGCGGCCCGTCGGGCGACCGGGTCCACGACATCGGCGCGCGAAATTCGCCGGGTTCGCGGCAGCCGGGCGCGGCGCACGGCTCTTCGCGGGGGACGCGGCCATGAAAACGGGACGGACGTGCAGAAGAAGGCACAACAGACTTTCTGAGGGCAGGGAGGTCTTATAATTTGGCGATGGAGCGATTATGGTCAACCCCATGAGCAGCAAAGGTCCCGTACAACAAGAGATGGAAAGCCTGCTGACCGCAGCCTTTCCTGACGCCAGTTTCGTCCTCAGCAACGACAGCGCGACGCATCATGGCCATGCCGGCGACGACGGATCGGGCGAATCGCATTTCAGCCTGGTGATCGAATGGGTGGGCTTCGCGGGTCAAAATCGCGTCGCGCGCCAGCGTGCGGTGAACAAGGCACTGGGCGACCTGCCCGGCCAGCGCGTCCACGCGCTCGCGATCAAGGCGACCGCGCCGGGAGAGAATTGATGGTCGACAAGGTCAACCTGGCCGCTGCCTTCGCCACCTTCAGCGATCATTGGAACCCGAGGGTTGCGGGCGACATCAACAATTTCCAGGTCAAACTGGTGAAATTCGACGGCAAGTTCGACTGGCATCATCATGTGGCAGAGGACGAGATGTTCCTCGTCGTGGCGGGACGGATGAAGATGGGCCTTCGGTCCGGCGACGTCATCGTCGAACCCGGCGAGTTCATCATCGTCCCGCACGGCACCGAACATTGTCCGGAAGCGATCGATGGCGAATGCCATGTGATATTGCTCGAACCCAATTCGACACGCAACACCGGCAATGTCGAAACCGAAAAGACCCGCAACGCGCTCGAAAGGCTCGTCTGATGTTCACTGTTATCACGCCCTCGACCCACGACATCGGCGCGTTCGACGTGCGGCGAACGCTGCCGAACAAGGAGCGGACGATGGTCGGGCCCTTCATCTTCGTCGATCAGTTCGGGCCCGCGCATTTCGACATCGGCCAGGGAATGGACGTCCGCCCGCATCCGCATATCAACCTCTCGACGCTGACCTATTTGTTCGAGGGCGCGATCGATCATCGCGACAGCCTGGGCACCTATGCGACGATCCGCCCGGGTGCGTGCAACCTGATGACCGCGGGGCGCGGTATCGTCCATTCGGAGCGCACGCCGCCGCCCGAGCGCGCGGCGGGATCGGGCATTTCGGGCATGCAGACCTGGCTCGCGCTGCCCGACGGCAAGGAAGAGATCGATCCGGCGTTCGAGCATGTCGCTGCGGGCGACCTGCCGCTCGTCGAGGACGGCCATGTCTCGGCGCGCGTCATCATGGGCAGCCTGTGGGGCGCGACCGCGCCGACGACGCAGCACAGCGCGACCATCTATGCCGACATCATGATGAACGCCGGGGCGTCGTTGCCGATCGAGGCCGAGGCCGACGAACGCGCGGTCGTGGTCGCGATGGGCGCGGCAAGCCTCGATGGCGAAGCGCTCGAACGGTACAGTCTCTATATTTTGAAGCCCGGACAGGCGATGACCTTGCGCGCCGATACCGAGGCGCGCGTGATGCTGCTCGGCGGCGAGGCGTTCACCACCCCGCGCCATCTCTGGTGGAATTTCGTGAGTTCGTCGCGCGACCGGATCACGCAAGCGAAACACGACTGGAAGGACAGGAAATTCCCGCTCGTCCCCGGCGACAGCGAAGAATTTATCCCGATCCCCGAGGCGCCGAAGACGGTCAGCTATCCGTAAGCGCCGGCTCGCGACCGGTTACCACTATTCCCCTTTCGTCACCCCGGACTTGATCCGGGGTCCATGACGACGGTGCAACTATGGATCCCGGGTCGAGCCCGGGAGCGAAGCGAGGCAACGTGCGCTTCCCTCGAAGCGGGCATCCGTCGCGCAAAAAAAACGCTGTCCTACAATATTCGGCTGTGCCAGCCTTGGTCTTGGCTCTTTCAATATGTGGACAAAAGCGATCGCCGCCTGCTGCAAGAACAGGGGCAGCAGCCGGACGCGGCATGTCCGCCAAGTATGGAAAATCGGGGGCTGCACGAGGCTGAACTTTCCTGAACTTTGGGCGTCCGCCGGCGCGCCGACAGAACCGCGGGACCAGCCCCGGATAACCGAAGGCGGCAACGCTCGCGGTCCACCCCGAAGACCTGGTCCGTCCGCCTTATAGCCCCAGCATCTGTTGCAGCTTGCCAGCCGATCCGGTCCCGGCCTAGTTGGTTTCGAAACGAAACTAAAGGAGCAGGGTGGATGATCGGCGATTTCGAGCAGGTGCGGCTGAAGCTTTCGACCGGGGTCGAGCTCGACGTGGTCGACATGGGCCCCAAAGATGCGCCCGCGCTGATCTTCCTTCACGGTTTTCCCGAATCGCATCGGACCTGGCGTTTCCAGCTGCCGCATTTCGCCGACCGTTTCCGCTGCATCGCGCCCGACCAGCGCGGCTATCGCGGTTCGTCGAAGCCGCAGGATGCGGAAAGCTATACCCCCGACAAGCTGATCGCGGATATCTTTGCGCTCGCCGATGCGCTCGATATCGGCGAGTTCGCGATCGTCGGACACGACTGGGGCGGGGTGATCGCGTGGGGGGTCGCGCTGGGAGGGCAGCCGGGCGGCCTGCATCCCGGATGGGCAGGGCGCGTGACGCGCGCGGTGATCGCCAACGCGCCGCACCCCGCGATCTTTCAGCGGCTGCTTATGACGGATGCCGATCAGCGCGCGGCGAGCCAATATATCCGGACCTTTCGCGATCCGGCGAGCGACGCGCTCATCGAGGAGCATGGCATCGCGGGCATCTTGGCGCACGCCTTTGCCGGACGCGTGCCGAGCGGCGGTATCCAGCCGCCCGACGAGATTGCGCGTCTGCTCAAGGATTGGGAGGATCGCGACACCTGTCGCGCGATGATCAACTGGTATCGCGGATCACCCGCCAACGTGCCTGCAATGGACGAACCCTATGGCGAGCCGCCGGCGGCGCCGTTCCCGAAATTGACGATTCCGACGCTGGTGGTTTGGGCACTCGACGATGTCGCGCTGCCGCAGTGCAATCTGGACGGGATGGCCGACCTCGTTCCGCAAGCGACGATCGTGACGGTGCCTGGCTGCGGCCATTTCGTGCCGTGGGAAAATCCCGATGCGGTCAATGCGGCAATGGATGAATTTCTCTCGAAATACTGATCGAGGGCCGCCCTTTTTCTCTCGCCAGGGAGAGAAAAAGGTGGCGGGCGGCAAGATCCGATGCCGCCCGCCGGGAGGGGTCTCGTGGTGGCGCGACCAGGCCCACCAAAGTCATGCATTTTCGCGCCGACCAGGGGTGCTTGGTCGACGTCCCCGGGAATTGGAGGGGCGATTTAACCATAGGATTCGCCTGGATTGCAGGCTTTCAGATTCTCCCATCTTTGCCATATTCGGGTCATGGACGTGGGGCGACTCAAGACGGCCTCGATTGTCGATAGGATCGATGGCCCCAGTAACTGGACGATTGAATGCGATGTCCATGTGCTGACGCTGCACGAGGCGGGCAGCTTTCATTACCTCGAAACATGGCTCGACGGACGGCGAACATCGCTCGGCGACCCGCTTCCCGGCGAGATGTGGCTTGCGCCGGCGGGCCGGCTTTTCGCCGCTGCCGCGCAGGGCGGCGCGGCGCGCTATCTGAGAGTCGAGATTCCCCCGGAGCTTCTGGCCGTCGCGCCCTATGCGCGCGTGATCGCGGCACATGAAGATGCGGCGCTTGCGGCGCTCGTGCGCGCGCTGGCGGGAAGCGACGATGCGGCAACCGGCCCGCTGCTCGCGGCGATCGCCGAGACACTCGAAGGCGGGGTGATGCGCCTTCCCGCTGCGCCGGACATTGGCCGGCGGCTCGACAATCTGATGAGCTTCATCGAAGCACGGATCGAGACGCATCTTTCGGTCGAGGAAATGGCGGCGGAAGCGGGCATGTCGATCAACAGCCTGATCGTCCATTTCGCGCGCGCGACGGGTCGCACTCCGGCGCAATATCTGTTGAATCAACGCTTGCGCCGCGCGCGATGGTTTCTGATGAACCGGCCGCTGACCGTGGCCGAAATCGCCTTCGCGACGGGTTTTTCCAGCCACGCGCATTTATGTGCGGCCTTCCGCAACAAGCTCGGTATATCTCCCGGAGCGTGGCGCCGCGAGGCGACGAGGGAGGGGCTTTTGTGATCCGCAGCAATTTGTTTCGCGCACGAGACGGGCACGGCCATGCGCCGGTCACCAATATCGAACTGTTTTTCGACCTCGTTTTCGTCTTTGCGATCACGCAATTGTCGCATGCCTTGCTGGAGCATCTGACCTGGCTCGGCGCGTTGCAGACGCTGTTTCTGCTGTTCGCGGTGTGGTGGGTGTGGATATTCACGACCTGGGTCGCCAACTGGCTAGACCCCGAGCGCGCCAATGTCCGGTTGATGCTGATCGCCTTGATGCTGGGCGGACTTGTCTTGTCGAGCGCCATTCCCCACGCCTTCGACAAGAATGGCTGGCTCTTTGCCGCCGCCTATTGTTCGATGCAGATCGGCCGCACGCTCTATATGGTCTGGGCGAGCTGGGGCGTTCATTCGGCGCGCGCGCAGAACTTCATGCGCATCGCCTTCTGGCATCTGCTGTCCTTGCCGCTGTGGGTCGCCGGCGCGTTGGTGACGCCCGATCAACGATTGCTGCTTTGGGGCGGAGCGCTGCTCGTCGACTATATGGGACCGATCACCTTCTTTCCCACGCCCGGGCTGGGCCGGTCGAAGGGCACCGACTGGGATATTTCGGGCGCGCATATGGCCGAACGATGCGCCCTGTTCGTCATCATTTCGCTCGGCGAGGGCGTTTTGATCACGGGCGCGACGTTCGCCACGCTGCCGCAGGACGGCATTCACTGGCTCGCTTTCGCGACCTGCTTCCTCGGCTCGGCGGCATTGTGGTGGCTCTATTTCGACACCGGCGCGCGGCGCGGCAGCGAAGTCATCGAAGCGAGCGAGCAGGCGGGGCTGATCGCGCGCAACGCCTATACCTATTGGCATATTCCGATCGTGGCGGGGCTTGTCGTGTCGGCGGTCGCGGACGAAATGCTGCTGATGCATCCCTATGGTCACATCGAGGCGCCCTTTCTGGCCGTCACGATCGGCGGGTCGCTGCTGTTCCTGATCGGCAATATGGGCTTCAAGAAAACGACGAACGATCGCCGGTTTCCGCCTTTTTCGCATATGCTGGGCAGCGCTTTGCTGCTCGTCGTCGGCGCGGCCGCGTGGTTCGGTCACTGGCAGCCGGTCACGCTCGGCATCGCGGCCTTTGGCGCGCTCCTGTTCACGGCGGTCTGGGAGTGGAGCAGCTATAATGGCGGTTGGCGCCGCTGGGCGCCGTGGCTGGAGCGTTTCAACCGCGCCGACGCATAATTCATCCGGGGGAGAACAGGACCATGTCGCACACCACCATCATGTTGATCACCGGCCTTGCGCTGCTGATCGCCTTGCGCATCCTGATCCGCGACAAGACGCGTGCGACGCGGGCCTTCCTTGCGCTCTGGCTGGTGGTGTCGGTGGGCAATCTGCTCTTTGGCGTGCTCTCCGCCGGCTATGGCTGGCGCGAGGAAGCAGTCGTCTGGCTGCTCGTCTTCGGGGCACCCGCGGCGCTTGCGCTGATCGCGGCCCGGCTCGGGCGTCCGGGCTAGGCCCTAATTCGCCGGATTGATCAGGCAGCCGCTCGCACCCGCATAGCGCGCGCTGCGCGACGCGAGCAACGGCACGCTGCCGGTCACGGTCCTGGTCGCGGGATCGTCGCTCAGCGAGATCATGTCCATCCCCGGCTCGAAATCGGTCTGGCAGCTTTCCAGGCTGCGGCCCTGCACATAGCGGCACGAACAACCGACGCGCGCGGCATAGGCCGAACCCAGCTCGGCCTGCGCCTTGAACGAGGGGAATTTCCAGATCAGGAAGATGGCGAGCAGGACGCCGATCGCGATCACCCATGCCAGGCAACCGCCGCTCTTGCCGCCCTGCCGTTTGCGCCCGCGCAGATGCGGCGGCACCTCGGGCGGCGGCGTGGCCGGTTTCTGGTCTGCCGTTGCCGGATCGGTCGGGTTGGTGTTAGTCACTGTCGCCATGATCACGAAAAAAGCCATGCTGGCAAGTGCCGCGCTGATGATGCTCGGGGGCTGGTCGCTGACGCAGGCAGCGGGGCAGGGCAATATCGCGCCCGGCGCGCCGGGGCCAAAACTCGGCGCGTCGCTCGACAATGTGCAGGCGGTCGATATGTCGGAAGCGCTGCCCGCGCTCGACCCGATGATCAAGGCCAAAGCCGACGCGCTCTTCGCCGACGACAGTGAAGTGGGGGAGACGCGCGCGCTGTATGTTCTGCGCGACGGCGAGCCGATCTATGAACGCTATGGCGCGGGCTTCGGGCCGAATTCGAAGCTGATCAGCTGGTCGATGGCCAAAAGCATCACGGCCGTGCTCGCCGGCATCATGGTCTCCGACGGCCAGTTGTCGCTCGACGGCCCGGCACCCGTGGCGGCGTGGGAACGCAGCGGCGATCCGCGCGGCGCGATTGCCCTGCGCGATCTGCTCCACATGGCCTCAGGGCTCGAGCATGTGGAAAATGGCGACCCGGTGTGGAAAGGCGACACCGTCGAAATGCTCTTTGGCAGCGGCGCGCAGGATATGGCGGGTTTTGCCGAGGCGAAGCCCGCGGCGGCGCGCCCCGGCGAGCTGTTCAACTACAGCTCGGCGACCAGCGTCATCCTGGCCGACATCATGACCGATACGCTGACGCCCTCGCAGAATCCGGACGCGCGGCGCGAGGCGATGCGCGATTTCATCCAGGGCCGTCTCGCCGAGCCGCTCGGCATGACCAGCCTGACGCCCGAATTCGACGCGCGCGGCACGATGATCGGCGGCTCGGTGATGCATGCGACCGCGCGCGATTATGCGAAATTCGGCGAGTTCCTGCGCAACCATGGTGTCGTGAACGGCCAGCGATTGCTGCCCGAGGCGTGGATGCAGTTCATGCTGACGCCGTCGCCGAACGATGCCGGCTATGGCGGGCATATCTGGCTCAACCGTCGCCGTCCGGCGGGCGCCGACGCGGCGCTCTGGCCCGATCGCGGCCCGAACGATCTGTTCGCCTGCATCGGGCATCGGGGGCAATATATCATCGTCTCGCCGTCGCAGCGCGTGACGGTCGTGCGGCTGGGCATCACCGACGACGACGAGTTCCCGGCGCTCCGCCGCCGCCTCGCCGACCTGATGGCGAGCCTATAGCAAGAACTCGCCGATCAGCGTAGTGACGCAGCGGCCGGTCAGTTCGACCTGCTCGCCGTCGAGGCGGCACCCGATATGGCCGCCGCGCGTGCTCGCCTGATAGGCTGCGAACTGATCGCGGCCCAGGCGCGTGGTCCAATAGGGTGTCAGCACGCAGTGCGCCGATCCGGTCACCGGATCCTCGTCGATCCCGGCCCCCGGTGCGAAAGCACGGCTGACGACGTCGGCGCCCGAGGGGTCGTCCGCGCCCGGCGCGGTGGCAATATAGAGTATGTCGCCGCCGCTGCGCAGCGCCCGGAAATCGGGGGTCAGCGCGCGGACTTCCTCTGCGCTGTGATAGGCGATCAGCGCATAGCCGCCTTCGTGCCACAGCGTCTCGACCGGGGTTCCGCCGATCGCGCGCGCGGCGTCGGGCATCGCTTTTGCTTTGGCGCGAAACGCGGGAAGGGCCATGCGATAGCCATTGTCGTCGTCGCCATCGCGCGACACCTGCAAAATCCCCGCCTTGCGCGTGCGAAACCGCATCTCGTTCCGCCATTGCGCCGCCGACAGCAGCACATGCCCGCTCGCCAGCGTGGCATGGCCGCACAGCGCGACCTCGACCGTCGGCGTGAACCAGCGCAGCTCATAGTCGGCCTCGCCGCTCTCGTCGGGAACGACGAACGCAGTTTCGGCGAGATTATTCTCGGCCGCGATCGCCTGAAGCAGCGTATCGCTCAGCCACTCCTCTAGCGGCATCACCGCTGCGGGATTGCCTGCAAAAGGCCGGTCGGCGAACGCGTCGACGCGCGTGATCGGAAGCGAGCGGAGGGCACTCATGGATAGAGAAGTCCTTTCGTCCAGTGTTCGCCGTCGCGCACGAACAGGTTGCGTTCGTGCAAGCGATGTTCGCGGTCCTGCCAATATTCGATGGCGGCGGGCGTCACGCGCCAGCCCGACCAGCGCGGCGGGCGCGGGACATCCTGTCCATCGAACCGCGCCTGCATTTCGGCGAAGCGCGCCTCGAACGTCTCGCGGCTGCCCAGCGGTCGAGACTGATCGCTCGCCCATGCGCCAAGCTGGCTGTCGCGGCTGCGCGTTGCGAAATAGGTGTCGGCGGTGGCGTCGTCGACCGGCGTCACCGGCCCCTCGATCCGGACCTGCCGCCGCAGCGATTTCCAGTGAAAAAGCAACGCGACATGCGCATTCGCGGCAAGTTCCGCGCCCTTCCGGCTGTCCAGATTGGTATAGAAGATGAATCCGTCCGGGCCGTGCCCTTTCAGCAGCACCATCCGCAGCGACGGATGGCCATCGAGCGTGCTCGTCGCGAGCGCCATCGCGTTGGCGTCATTGGGCTCGCTGGCACGCGCTTCGGCGAACCACGCATCGAACAGGGCAAAGGGGTCGGTCTCCATGCGCGCGGTCATAAAGCGCGGTGCCATCGGGGAGCAAGCAATAAGCCCCTCCCTTGAACGAGAGGGCGCGAACCCGTCGGAACTTGACCGCCTCCCGCCATGTTCCCACATCGCGTACCAATCAGGCCTTCACGGCCAGTCACTTATCGGGCTACAGGAGCAAAATGGCCGATCCCTATTCCACCCTGGGCGTTGCGCGGACTGCGACCGAAGCGGAAGTCAAATCCGCGTACCGCAAGCTCGCCAAGGAACTGCATCCCGACAAGAACAAGGACAACCCGAAGGCGTCGGAGAAATTCTCCGACGTGACGAAGGCGTATGACATCCTGTCGGACAAGACCAAGCGCGCGCAGTTCGATCGCGGCGAAATCGACGGCGAGGGCAATCCGGCGATGCCGTTCGGCTATGGCGGCGGCGGTGGCGGTTTTCGCGGCGATCAGCGTACAGGCCCTGGCGGTTTCAGCGGCTTCGGCAATGAAAGCGCCGATTTCGGCGATATTTTCGAGGGCCTGTTCGGCGGCCGCGGCGGCGGTGGCGGCGGTGGAGGGCCGTTCGGTGGCTTTGGCGGCCGCGGCAATGCGCCGCCGGCCAAGGGGGCGAATGTTGCCTATCGCCTGTCGGTGTCCTTCATCGACGCTGCGACGCAGGCGATGCAGCGCATCACGCTCGGCGACGGCAAGACGATCGACCTGAAACTTCCTGCCGGCGTCGAAACCGGCACGCAGATGCGCCTCGCCGGCAAGGGGCAGCCGGGCCCGGGCGGCAACGGCGACGGCATCGTGACGATCACGATCAAGGACCATCCCTTTTACGATCGCGAGGGCGACAATATCCGCCTCGACTTGCCGGTCACGCTGAACGAGGCGGTCAAGGGCGCGAAGATCAAGGTTCCGACCGTCGACGGCCCCGTCATGCTCTCGATCCCCGCGGGCTCGACCTCGGGCAAGGTCATGCGGCTCAAGGGAAAGGGCTTCAGCCAGAAGAGCGGCGGGCGCGGCGACCAGCTGGTGCGGTTGATGGTCGATCTGCCCGCGGAAGACAGCGATCTCGCCAAGCTGGTCGAGACATGGACCGACGGCCGCTCGGTACGGGCGGATCTCGGCGTGTGATGCGTGGCTGATCGCAACGAGAAAAAGATCGTCGCCGCGCTCGAGCGCGAAGTGGCCGTGGAAGTCGGCCAGGAGTTTCTTGCCGAGGGCCATTCGCCGCATTCGCCCGAAGCGCGCGCCGAGCGGGCGAAGCGCATCAAGCTGCGCGCGCGCGCGCAGGGCGTCTTCGATCGCGGACGCGAAACGCTCGGCCCTGGCACGCGCGCGTTCAGGATCCTGCGCCGCGTTGTCGTCGGCACCTATACCGACGGCTTCATCCACGCTGGCAATCTTGCTTATCTCGCGCTGATTGCGCTCTTTCCCTTCTTCATTCTTGTCGCAGCGGTGCTGAGCGTTCTGGGCGGCAGCCAGGGCGGCGAAACGGCGATCGAGGCGGTCTTCTCGCTGATGCCCCCCTCGGTCGCGAAGGCGCTCGCCGGGCCGATTCGCGAGGTGATGAGCGCGCGCACCGGCATTTTCCTGTGGATCGGCGCGCTCGTCGCGCTGTGGACGGTGGGCAGCTTCATCGAGACGATGCGCGACATTCTTCGCCGCGCCTATGGCACCCATTTCAGCCGCGGCTTCTTTCACTACCGGCTGCTCTCGATCGGCATCATTACCGGCGCGGTCGTGTTGATGATGCTCTCGTTCAGCATGCAGGTGCTGATCGTCGGGATCGAACAGTTCATCGCGCGCGTCCTGCCCCCCGCTTATCAGTCGGCGGGGACGGTCGCGATTTCGCGCGGCGTGTCGGGCGTCGGCCTGTTTCTCGCGATCTATCTGCTTTTCTATTCGCTGACCCCGTCGAAATACCGGCGGCGGCAATTTCCCAAATGGCCGGGCGCGCTGTTCACGACGCTGTGGTGGATCGCCGTCACGCTCGCGCTGCCGCCGTTGCTTGCCAGCCTGCTGAGCTACGACGCAACCTACGGCAGCCTGGCGGGCGTGATGGTCGCGCTTTTCTTTTTCTACCTCGTCGGATTGGGTATGGTGGTCGGGGCCGAACTCAACGCGGCGCTCGTCGAGGTTGAGGATTTGGGCCATGACGCTATTGGGCGCATCGACGACGTAATTATTGAAGACAAGAAGGCCGGAGAAGAAAAATGACGGGTCTGATGAAGGGCAAGCGGGGGCTGATCATGGGCCTCGCCAACGACAAGTCGCTCGCATGGGGCATTGCAAAGGCGCTGCACGGCGCCGGCGCGGAACTGGCGATCTCGTATCAGGGCGACGTGATGCTGAAGCGGGTGAAGCCGCTCGCCGACGAACTCGGGTGCGATTTCCTGATCGATTGCGACGTTGCCGACATGGACAATCTCGATGCCGCCTTCGCGACGCTGTCCGCGCGCTGGCCGACGATCGACTTCGTCGTCCATGCGATTGGCTATACGAACAAGGAAGCGCTGCGCGGGAAATATGCCGACGTCGGGCTCGACGACTTCCTGATGACGATGAACATCAGCGTGTACAGCTTCACCGCGGTTGCCCAGCGCGCGTCGGGGATGATGACGCCCTATGATCCCGAAACGGGCAATGGCGGCGGCTCGCTGCTGACCCTGTCCTATTATGGCGCCGAAAAGGTCATTCCGCATTACAACGTGATGGGCGTCGCGAAGTCGGCACTCGAAACCAGCGTCAAATATCTCGCCAATGATTATGGTCCGCAGGGCGTGCGCGTGAACGCGATTTCGGCGGGGCCGATCAAGACGCTCGCCGCCTCGGGCATCGGCGACTTCCGCCTGATCCTGAAATGGAACGAGTTCAACGCGCCGCTGCGCCGCAACGTCACGATCGACGATGTCGGCGGGTCCGCGCTCTATCTGCTGAGCGATCTGGCCTCGGGCGTGACGGGCGAGACGCACCATGTCGACGCGGGTTACCATACGATCGGCATGAAACAGGAAGACGCGCCGGACATCGCGCTGGCGTAATGGGGGCCTCTCCCCTTGGGGGAGAGGGAGGGAAGTATGAGTTTCAACAGCTTCGGACGCGTTCTTCGCTTCACGACCTGGGGGGAAAGTCATGGCCCCGCGCTCGGCGCGGTCGTCGATGGCTGCCCGCCGCGCCTGTCGCTGTCCGAGGGTGACATTCAGCCCTTTCTCGACAAGCGCCGTCCCGGCCAGTCGCGTCATACGACGCAGCGGCAGGAGCCCGACCAGGTGCGTATCCTGTCGGGGGTGTTCGAGGGCAAGACGACGGGCACGCCGATCAGCCTGATGATCGAAAATGTCGACCAGCGCTCGAAGGATTATGGCGAGATCGCGCAGGCCTATCGCCCCGGCCACGCCGATTACAGCTATGACGCGAAGTACGGCATCCGCGACTATCGCGGCGGCGGCCGGTCGAGCGCGCGCGAGACCGCGGCGCGCGTCGCTGCGGGCGGCGTCGCACGGCTCATCATTCCCGAAGTCCCGATCCACGCCTGGGTTGCCGAAATCGGCGGCGATGCCATCGATCCTGCAAACTTTGACCTCGAAGAAATTGATCGCAATCCCTTTTTCTGTCCCGACCCCGCTGCTGCCCAGCGGTGGGAAGGGATGATGGACGCGGCACGCAAGGCCGGCAGCTCGCTCGGCGCGGTGATCGAATGCGCGGCGAGCGGTGTTCCCGCGGGCTGGGGCGCGCCCATTTATGCCAAGCTCGACAGCGACCTTGCCGCGGCGATGATGGGCATCAACGCGGTGAAGGGTGTCGAGATCGGCGCGGGCTTCGCGGCGGCACGGCTGCGTGGCGAGGAAAATGCCGACCCGATGCGCCCGGCGACCGACGGCAGCAACCGGCCCGATTTTCTGTCGAACAACGCTGGCGGTATCGCGGGCGGCATTTCCACAGGTCAGCCGGTCGTCGTGCGCGTCGCGTTCAAACCGACGAGCTCGATTCTCACGCCCGTCGCGACGATCAACAAGGCGGGGGAAGCCGCCGACATCGTTACCAAGGGTCGCCACGACCCCTGCGTCGGTATTCGCGGCGCGCCGGTGGTCGAGGCGATGATGGCGCTCGTCCTTGCCGACCACAAATTGCTGCACCGCGCGCAATGCGGTTGAGCGCCGACCGTCAGACTGTTACCCCCGTTCCATAAGGACCCGCCGCGCGGGCCAGGGGAGTAATTTGATGGGCCATCGCCTGACGTTATATATTTTGATCGGGATGATCCTGGGGGTCATCACCGGCTATCTGGTGCGCGTCTATGTCCCCGCCGACAGCGAGGCCTTCACCTATTGGCTGCGCAGCTTCACCATGCTGTCGACGATCTTTCTCAACCTGATCAAGCTGGTCGTCGCGCCGCTGATCCTCGGCACGCTGATCGCGGGCATCGCGCATATGGGCGACAGTTCGGCGCTGGGCCGCATCGGCACCCGGGCGATCGCCTGGTTCATTCTCGCCAGTCTTATTTCGATCAGCCTCGGCCTGATCATGGTCAATTTCTTCGAGCCGGGCGCCGGATTGAACCTTACCGTCGGCACGCACTCGATCGCCGAAGTGGGCGAGGTCAAGAAACTCGATCTGTTCGAGTTCATCGAGCATATTTTTCCGAAGAATATCTTCCAGGCGATGGCGGAGAACAATGTTCTCCAGATTCTCGTCTTTTCGCTGTTTGCGGGCATCGGCCTCACCGCCATCGGCGACAAGGGCAAGCCGCTGGTACGCGGCGCCGAAGCGCTGGCGGAGTTGATGCTTCAGATCACCGGCTATGTGATGCGTCTGGCCCCGATCGCCGTGTTCGGCGCGCTTGCCGGCGTCGTCGCCAAATATGGCCTCGGCATCCTCGGCACCTATGCCGAGCTGGTGACCGAATTCTACATGTCGCTCGTCCTGCTGTGGGTCATCCTGCTCGGCATCGGCGCGATTTTCCTGCGCGGGCGCATCGTCCAGCTGATCCGCTACATCCGCGAGCCGCTGCTGATCGCTTTCTCGACCGCATCGTCCGAGGCCGCGATGCCCAAGCTGTTCGAACAGCTCGACCGCTTTGGCGTGCCGCGCCGTATTTCGGGCTTCGTGCTGCCCTTGGGATACAGCTTCAATCTCGACGGGTCGATGATGTACGCCAGCTTCGCGACGATCTTCATCGCGCAGGCCTATAATATCGATCTGTCGGTGACGCAGCAGATCCTGATCCTGCTGACCCTGATGGTATCGTCGAAGGGAATCGCGGCCGTGCCGCGTGCAAGCCTGGTCGTCATCACCGCGACGCTCGCGATGTTCGACCTGCCGGTCGAGGGCGTCGCGCTGATTTTCGCGATCGACCAGTTCCTCGACATGGGCCGCACCGCGACCAACGTCGTCGGCAATGCGGTGGCGACGAGCGTCATCACCAAATGGGAAGGCATGCTCGAAGAGCCCGAGCCCGCCGATCTCGATCGTCCGCACGCGCCGGCGCACACATCGCACCACGGCGCGCGCGGCCTCGATCTTCAGGAAGACATGGTCAGCGACAAGCGGACGCCGCCTGCCGACGCCTGACCGCGCGAATCAATCCTCTCGGGTGTGGTTCGGGCGGTCGACGCGCGGGGCGCGCCCCGTGGGTGCCGCGCGTGGTTCGGCGCGGACTGCTGGCGGCTCGCTCCGCACAACCGGCGTCGATGGCGCTGCCTGCGACGACGGGGCAGGGCGATAGCCGCCGGGCTCTCCCGTCGGCGCTTGCCGCGGCGGACGCCTGACCTCCGGACCACGCGGATTCCAGTTCCGGGGCGGCATCGCGGACGCACCGTCCGGACGGTCGGGCCGTCCGGGGTAGGTCGTCGGCGGGACGCCATTGCCCGTTCCGGGTGCAGGCGGGCGCCCGTGGTGCTGACCATCGCCGGGCCGGCCGTTCCAGCCCCCGGGACGTCCCGGGCGGCCGTCGCCATTGCCATCGCCGGGTCGGCCGTTCCAGCCACCGGGACGTCCCGGGCGGCCGTCGCTATTCCCATCGCTGCGGCCCGGCCGGTTCCAGTTGCCGTCGCCGTGCCCGCCATGATGCTTCCACCAGGCGCGGCGTCCGCCCCAATAGTTCAGATACTGGCCGCGAAGCGGATAGCGGTTGTTGTAACTGTCGAAGAGCCACAGGCCCGAGCCAGGGTAGTAATAATCGTCATACCAACCGCCGCCAAAGCCGATGTTGACGAACCCCCCGCCATAGTCCGACGAATCATAGCAGTCGTACCCATAGCCATCGTCATAGGCATAGCCGTCATAGTCGTAATAATTGGCGCCGTAGCGCGAGCTGCAATCGCCGCCCGAAGCATAGCTGGTGCCATAGACGTCGCCATAATAGCAGCCGCCAAGCGTCGTCGTCGCGAGCGCGGCGAGCGTGATCGAGAGGGGACGCCGGAAACTCTTCGCCATGGCATTATCCTTCAGGGTCCAAACGGATGCGGCCCGTCATCTTGCCACGAGAATGTACGAGTCGAGTTGAATTTGCGGTGAATGGAGTCCGCGATCGGGACAGGCGTTACTTGCATTGATGTCAGTAGTCCGATAGCCATGGGGTAATTGCAACGATGGACGAGGTCTCCCCGATGAATGCGCCAGCGAAAATCAACTGGTCCGAGGGCCGTTTCGGTCCCGACACTGCCCATTGGTTGCCGCGCAACCCCGATGCGATGCTCGATCATATTCCGGGCGAGGATGGCATGCCGGTGATCGGCAACACGCTCGAACAATTGCGCGATTATCCGTCTTTCACGCGGCGCATGGTTGCCAAATACGGCCGCGTCTATCGCAACAACAGCTTTGGCGGGCGCAGCGTCGCGCTCCACGGGCCCGAGGCGAACGAACTGGTGATGTTCGACCGCGAGAAGATTTTTTCGTCCGAACAGGGCTGGGGGCCGGTGCTCAACCTGCTGTTCCCGCGCGGCCTGATGCTGATGGACTTCGAAAAGCACCGCGCCGACCGCAAGGTGCTGTCGGTCGCGTTCAAGCCCGAACCGATGCGCCACTATGCGGACTCGCTCAACGAAGGGATCAAGGATCGTATCGGCGAATGGAGCGGCAAGACCTTCAAATTCTATCCGGCAATCAAGGAGCTGACGCTCGACCTTGCCGCGACCAGCTTCCTCGGCATCCCGTGGGGGCCAGAGGCTGACAAGGTCAACAAGGCGTTTGTCGACATGGTGCAGGCGTCGATCGGCGTTGTTCGCCGCCCGCTGCCGTTCACCGCGATGGGCCGCGGCGCGAAGGGTCGCGCCTATCTGGTCGGTTATTTCGGCAAGATGGTTCCCGAACGGCGCGACGGCGCGGGCGAGGATATCTTCAGCCAGATATGCCGCGCAAAGGACGATTCCGGCAACTATCTGAGCGTCGAGGCGATCGTCGACCATATGAACTTCCTGATGATGGCTGCGCACGACACCATCACCAGCTCGGTTACCTCGATGGTCTGGATGCTGGCCAAGCATCCCGAATGGCAGGACCGGTTGCGTGAGGAGATGTTGGCGGTCTCTCCCGCGGGCGAAGGCGTCGGACACAACGGCCTTGGTGAGCTCGAACTGACCGAATGGGCGTTCAAGGAATCGCTGCGAATGATCCCTCCGGTGCCGAGCTTCCCGCGCCGGGCGCTCAGGGATTTCGAGTTCGGCGGCTTTCGCATTCCCGCGGGCACCAGCGTCGGCGTCAGCCCCGCCTTCACGCACATGATGGAAGAGCATTGGCCCGAACCCGAAAAGTTCGACCCGATGCGGTTCGCTCCCGACGTGCAGCGCGATCGGCACAAATATGCCTGGGTTCCCTTCGGCGGCGGCGCGCATATGTGCCTCGGGCTGCACTTTGCGTACATGCAGGCGAAAATATTCTTCCACCATGTCGTGACGACGCACCGGATCGTGGTGCAGGGCGGGTACGAGCCCGAATGGCAGATGTTGCCGATCCCGCGACCGAAGGACGGGCTGACAGTTACGTTCGTGCCGCTGACCTGAACGACCCCCCCGGCCTTCGCAGAAGCGACGCACTATTGCCTGGATAATGTTCATGGCCCACTTGGAGCGCGTGAAGACTCTGCGGCCCTATTTGATCTGGTTTGGCGTGGCGGTGCTGCTGACTCTCGGCGCGATCCGCGCGATGGAGTGGGCGCGCGATCATCCCGAGCATTTTCCGGGCGCGCGTTTTGAGTTCTCCCACCCACAGGGCTGGGCGACGCATCGCAAGCTGATGAATCTTGCCGACGACAATGCGGCGTGCTTCGCCGCGTTCGACCGCGCTCGGGCCGGGTATGAACGACGGCCGGTTGTTGGCACCGGCCCATGCCGGGCAAGCCAGCGCGTCGTTCTCACCGGGAACAGCCTCGTGCCGACGATGCGTCCGGCGAATGCCGCGCCGGGCTGCGCCGTGACTGCCGCGATGGCGCTGTGGACGCGCGACGTCGTTCAACCCGCAGCGCAGAAATATTTCGGGCAAAAGGTCGCAAGTCTCGAAAATCTTGGCAGCTATAACTGTCGCAAGATTGCGGGACGCCAGGCGCAGAGCGAGCATTCGACGGCCAACGCGATCGATATCTCGGCCTTCGTGCTCGCCGACGGCACGCGCATTTCGCTCATCAACGACTGGAAGCCGGGCGACAAGCGGAGTGAGTTCCTCCACACCATCCGTGACGGATCGTGTGACCTGTTCAGTACGGTGCTGTCACCCGATCACAACGCGGCGCACGCCAATCACTTCCACCTCGATATGGCGGTACGCACGGGCGGATGGTCGACCTGCGACTAGGATCGGGCCGCTAGCCGCGGCGAAAGCGCGGGATCAGCATGCCAACGCGTTCGCGGTAGCTGACATAGGCTTCGCCGAAGATGCCCACGAGATCGCGTTCCTCCAGCTGGATCGCAATCAGCATATAGATCGACAGCCCGGCCGCGAGCAGCAGATGGCCGACCGTCATCACCGGCGTTGCCCAGAAGGCGATGAAGAAGCCGGTGTAGAGCGGATGACGGACGAATTTATAGAATAGCGGCTGGCGCAGCACGGGCGGCGCAGCGGCTTTCTCGCGCAGCGCGAACCACGCCTGTTGCAGCCCGAACAGCTCGAAATGATTGATCAGGAACGTGCTGGTCAGCACGATCGCCCAGCCACTGGCGAACAACGTCCACAGAATTGCCGCTCCGGCGCCGTGGGTGATGGTCCAGACCGGCGCCGTCAGCTGATACCAGAAGGCCATCAGCACGATCAGCGCCGCGCTGGCGAACAGCACATAGGTGCTGCGTTCGATCGGCGCCGGGACGATGCGCGTCCACCCCTCCTTGAACCCCGGCCGCGCCATGACGCTGTGCTGGATTCCGAACAGCGCGATCAGCCCGGCGTCGATCAGCGCCGCTTTGCCGGGTGCCGCGACGCGTGCGAAATCCACCGTGACCGGGACAACGGACAGATTGCCGACAAAGGCGATAAGATACAGAAAGGTCGCGAAAAAGATCGTGTAAGCGATCGCAGCATAGATCAGGTAGAGCGCACGCATCATGATTGGCCCCCTCTTTATGTGAGGCGACCTTAGCAGATTTCATACTGAAATGCAGGTCTAGACGGTGAAGCTCTCGCCGCAGCCGCAAGCGCCCTTCGCGTTCGGATTCTCGAACACGAAGCCCGCGGCGAAATCGTCCTCGACCCAATCCATCGTGCTGCCGATCAAATAGAGTACCGACGCGCCGTCGATGTAGAAGACGCCGCCGGGCGTCTCGATCTTCTCGTCGAACTTCACCTCGTCCGTGACATAGTCGACCGAGTAAGCAAGCCCCGAACAGCCGCGACGCGGAGTCGACAGGCGGACGCCGATCGCGCCCTCGGGCGCCAGCGCCATCAAATTCGCGATGCGCTCTTCGGCGCCGACGGTCAGCGTCACGGCCGCCGGGCGGGCGCGGGTTTTCGTTTCGGTCATCACAGCATTCCCAACTCAAGCCGCGCTTCGTCGCTCATATTCTGCGGCGACCACGGCGGATCCCAGACCAGATTGACTTCGGCGTCGCCGACCCCCGGCACTGCGCCGACGCGCAGTTCGACCTCGGCGGGCATCGATTCCGCGACCGGGCAATGCGGTGTCGTCAGCGTCATCGTGACGACGGCATGGCCCTCGTCGATCTCGACATTATAGATCAGGCCGAGGTCATAGATATTCACCGGAATTTCCGGGTCGTAGATATCCTTCAGCGCATTGATCACGGCTTCGTACAGGTCGCCGCCCACCGCGCTCGGTTCGACCGCGGCGGGTTTCGCCGCGAGGAAGCCCTCCAGATAATCGCGCTTGCGTTCCAGCTTCTCGCCCATCGTCTCCGGCGCGGTTTCGGCGTTCTCGACACGCGCCTTCGGCGGTGCCTCGACGCTTGCCACTTCCTCGACCCGAATCCCGGTCTCACTCATGCGGTCGTCGCTCATCCGAAAATCCTCTCGACGCGGGCGAGGCCATCGATCAGCGCCGCCACATCGTCGTCATTGCTGTATACGCCAAAACTCGCGCGCGCGGTCGCGGGCACTCCCAGATGCTCCATCAGCGGCTGTGCGCAATGGTGCCCGGCGCGGATCGCGACCCCGCTTTCGTCCAAGATAGTGCCGATGTCGTGCGGATGAACCCCCGCCATCGAAAAGCTTACGATCCCGGCGCTGTTTTCGGGGCCGAACAGCGTGATGCTGTTCTTGCGCGCCAGCGCCTCGCGCAAGCTGCCGACCAGCGAAACCTCATGCGCGTGAATCGCGTCCACGCCGATTGCTTCGACATAATCGACCGCAGCGGCCAGCCCGATCGCCTCGATGATCGCGGGCGTGCCCGCCTCGAAGCGCGTCGGCGCCGGGGCGTAGGTCGTCTTTGCAAAGGTCACGCGGTCGATCATCGACCCGCCGCCCTGCCAGGGCGGCAGGCGATCGAGCTTGTCGCTCCACAGCACGCCGATGCCGGTCGGGCCGTACAGCTTGTGGCCCGAGAAGACATAATAGTCGCAGCCGAGCGCCGCGACATCGACGGGCAGCCGCGGCACCGCCTGGCACCCATCGATCAGCAGCTCGGCGCCGACGCGGTGCGCCAGCTCGGCCGCGCGCGCGACGTCGAGTGGGCTGCCGAGCACGTTCGACACATGCGCAAAGGCGACCATGGTGTGTTCGGCGGTCAGCAGCTTTTCTGCCGCATCAAGGTCGATGCACCCATCGGCGGTCAACGGGCAAACATCGACCTGCCAGCCAGCGAGCTGCCACGGAACGATATTGCTGTGATGCTCCAGCACCGACAGCAGCACGCGACCTTTCTTCGGGTGCGAATAGGCGACCAGGTTGATCGCCTCGGTCGCGCCGCGCACGAACGTCACCTGCTCGTCGCGGGCGCCGATGAACGCCGCAATCCGCCGCCGTGCCGCCTCATAGGCAAGGGTCATATCGGCCGAACGCGCATAGACGCCGCGATGAACGGTCGCATAGTCACGGCCCATTGCGTTCACCGTCGCGTCGATCACCGCCTGCGGCTTCTGCGCGGTCGCCGCCGTGTCGAGATAATGCCAGCCGGGAGTCAGCCCGGGGAAGTCGGCGCGGACGTCGGGGAAGGTGCGCAGGGCAGTCGTGGTGCTCACACCAATTCTCCCAGTTTCGCCAGCGCCAGCGCCTGCAACTGTTGCTCATCCTCGGCGCCATCGAACACGCCGGCAACGAACGCCTGCAACATCAGCTTCTTCGCTTCGCCGGGCGGCAGCCCACGCGACTGGAGATAATAGAGCGCCATGGCGTCGAGCTCGCCGATCGCACAGCCATGCGCACATTTCACGTCGTCGGCAAAGATTTCGAGTTCGGGCTTGGCGTTGGCGGTCGCGCTGCGGTCGAGCAGCATCGCTTTCACATCCTGCGCGCTGTCGGTCTGCTGCGCATCGCGTGCGACGGCGACCTTGCCGAGATAGGTGCCCGTCGCGGTGCCGCCGAGCACCGACCGCACGACCTGCCGCGACGTCGCGCCCGGTTCGGCGTGGGTGACCGTGGTGACAATCTCCAGATTCTGCTCCCCGCCACCGATCTGCGCCGCACCGAGATGGAAGTCGGCACCTTCGTGCAGCGTCACGCTGAGTTCGATGCGGCCATAAGTGCCGCCGATGTTCAGCACATGCAGCGATGCCGCCGCACCCTTGCCGAGCACCAGCTCGATCTGCCGGATGCCGCCCGCATCCTGCACGATCGCGCGCGCGAACTGGCCGCCCGCAGGCACGATGATGCTCTCGGGTGTCGGCAGCGGCCACGCGGCGGTGACCGCGTCGATATCGCTATAGCGCCACGCTTCGTCACGTCGCGAGGGGAGGGTGGCGGTCGTCAAACCACGATCTCCCCCACTTCGTCACCCCGGACTTGCTCCGGGGTCCACGCGGTCATGGATGCCGGATCGAGTCCGGCATGACGATGGGTGGAAAGGCGCGTGTGGAAGGTCACGCCGCGATCTCCGCATAACCATGCGCTTCCAGCTCGCGCGCCAGTTCGGGCCCGCCCGATTTCACGATCCGGCCCGCGGCCAGCACATGGACGAAATCGGGCTGCACATAGTCAAGCAGGCGCTGATAATGCGTGATCAGCAACACCGCCTTGTCGGGGCGCCGCATGATCGCATTGATCCCGTCGCCAACGGTGCGCAGCGCATCGATGTCGAGGCCCGAGTCCGTCTCGTCAAGGATCGCGAGCTTGGGGTCGATGATCCCCATCTGCACCATCTCGTTGCGCTTCTTCTCGCCGCCCGAAAAGCCGACGTTCACGGGGCGTTTGAGCATGTCCATGTCCATCTTGAGCAGCCCCGCCTTCTCGCGCGCGAGCTTCAGGAAATCGCCGCCCGACAGCGGTTCCAGCCCGCGCGCCTTGCGCTGGGCGTTCAAGCTTTCTCGCAGGAACTGGACGTTCGATACGCCGGGAATTTCGACCGGATATTGGAACCCCAGGAAAAGCCCCGCCGCGGCGCGCTCGTGCGGCTCCATGTCGAGCAGATCCTGCCCCTCGAAGGCGACCGAACCCTCGGTGACCTCATAACCCGGCCGCCCGCCAAGCACATAGGACAAGGTCGACTTGCCCGCGCCATTGGGCCCCATGATCGCATGGATTTCGCCCGCATTGATGCCGAGCGACAGGCCCTTCAGGATCGGCTTGTCGGCAACGGTGGCGTGGAGGTTTTCAATTTTGAGCATTATCAACTTTCAAGCCCCTCCCCTTCAGGGGAGCGGTTGGGGTGGGGTCTCTCGGCCTTGCGTGAGGCTTCGGCGATGAACTGAAGCACGCCCCCCATATTGGACATCACATCGTGATTGGTAACATGGACGGTGCGGTAACCGTGCCCCGCCAGCGCGGCGTCGCGAGCCCGGTCTTTTACTTCCTCATGCGTATCGCCATCGACCTCGACGATCAGCTTCGCGGCCGAACAAACGAAATCCGCAATGTGCCAGCCAATGACGTGTTGGCGCCGGAATTTGTGCCCCTCAAGTTGGCCGTTCGACAAATGCCGCCACAGCCGCTTTTCCGGCTCCGTCGGGTTGTTGCGCATGTTACGCGCGCGGGCTTGCAACTCTTCGACGGTGGAGGCCGATAGACCCCACCCCCGGCCTCTCCCCTGAAGGCGAGGGGTGTTCAGTTGCTTTGCCTGATCGCGGAGGCTCCAGATCACCCGACCGATCCTTCCAAACTGATCCCCAGCAACTTCTGCGCCTCGACCGCAAACTCCATCGGCAGTTGCTGCAGCACTTCCTTGGCAAAGCCGTTGACGATCAGTGCCACCGCTTCTTCCTGTCCCAACCCGCGCTGCATGGCGTAGAACAATTGGTCGTCCGAAATCTTCGACGTCGTCGCTTCATGCTCCACGGTTGCGGTGGGATTGCGGACCTCGATATACGGCACGGTGTGCGCGCCGCTGAGCGATCCCAGCAGCAGGCTGTCGCACTGGGTGAAGTTGCGCACGCCCTCGGCATTCGGCGCGACGCGGACGATGCCGCGATAGGTGTTGTTCGATTGGCCCGCGCTGATGCCCTTCGAAACGATGGTCGATCGCGTGCGCTTGCCATTGTGGATCATCTTGGTGCCGGTGTCGGCCTGCTGGAAATTGTTCGTCACCGCGACCGAGTAGAATTCACCGACGCTGTCGTCGCCGTTGAGGACGCAGCTCGGATATTTCCACGTGATCGCCGAGCCGGTTTCGACCTGCGTCCACGACACCTTGCTGCGCTTGCCCTGACACAGCGCGCGTTTGGTCACGAAATTATAGATGCCGCCCAGGCCCTCGGCGTTGCCGGGATACCAGTTCTGCACCGTCGAATATTTGATCTCGGCGTCGTCGAGCGTCACCAGTTCGACCACCGCGGCGTGCAGCTGGTTCTCGTCGCGCATCGGTGCGGTGCAGCCTTCGAGATAGGAGACGTACGCGCCCTTGTCGGCGATGATCAAGGTCCGTTCGAACTGCCCGGTATTCTCGGCATTGATGCGGAAATAGGTGCTGAGCTCCATCGGGCAGCGCACCCCCTCGGGCACATAGACGAACGTCCCGTCCGAAAAGACCGCGCAGTTCAATGTCGCAAAATAATTGTCGTGCATCGGCACGACCTTGCCGAGCCACTTTTTGACCAGCTCGGGATATTCGCGGATCGCTTCGGAAATCGAGAGGAAGATCACGCCCGCGCGCTTCAGTTCCTCGCGGAAGGTCGTTGCGACGCTCACGCTGTCGAACACCGCGTCGACCGCGACCCTGCGCGCGCCCTCGACACCGGCGAGCACCTTTTGCTCCTCGATCGGGATGCCGAGTTTCTTGTAGACCTCGAGAATCTCGGGATCGACCTCGTCGAGGCTGCCGAGCTTGGGCTTCGGCTTCGGCGCCGCATAATAATAGGCGTCCTGATAATCGATCGGCGGCACGTTGAGCTTCGCCCAATCGGGCGTCTCCATCGTCTGCCAGTGCCGGAACGCCTTCAGCCGCCAGTCGAGCATCCACTCGGGCTCGTTCTTCTTCGCCGAAATGAAGCGAACCGTATCCTCGGTCAGCCCCTTCGGTGCGAAGTCGGTCTCGATGGTCGAGGACCAGCCATGTTCATAATCGGCGACCTTCGCCGCGGCGTCGTGCGCGGCCTGGTCCTTGACGGGGAGGTCGGTGTTGTCGGTCATATCTTTAACTCGTCGCCCCTGCGAAGGCAGGGGCCGTTGTCGGCTTACTCGGCGTCGCTGGCGTAGAATCTCCAGCGGCCCCCGCCTTCGCGGGCGCGACGCTCAATGTCGCCAGGCTGATTTCTTGCAGCGCACCGCGCACCGCGCCATTCACCACGCCCCAATGCGGCTGCACCTTGCAGTTCCCTTCGAGCGAACAGTCGTGCCGCCCTTCGGCGACGCAGCTGGTCAGCGCGATCGGCCCTTCGACCGCTTCGATGATATCGGCAACGCTGATCGCCGCGGCCGGCCGGGCGAGCCGCACGCCGCCGCCGCTGCCACGCGATGCGACCAACAGGCCGGCGCGCGCGAGGCCGCTCACCAGTTTCTGCGCCGTTGGCGCGGGGATGCCCGTCTGCTCGGCGAGCATGCCGGCGTGAATCGGCACCGACCCGCACTGGCGGGCGGCGGCGCTCATCAGCACCACGGCATAATCGGCAAGGTTCGACAGGCGCATTTGCGAACGATTCTTAACTGGAGTGATTTACTCCACTTATATAGTCGGAAGCTGCGCGGCGCGCAAGCAAGCGGCGGTTTCACGGGCCTAAGAAAATGCATAGCGCCAAAAAAAGCACCCGCTTGGCTAGTGCCAAACGGGTGCCAAGATGAAGGTCTCTATCCTCGTCAGAGGAAGAGCTCTTCTGGGTCGCAAGGCCGAACTATGCCTCCCCGACGATTCGCGATTGTACGAAAACGCCAAATCGTCGTTCGGCGCGTTTTTATTTCGTCCCGTCCTGGGTCAGGTGTCCGAAACGAGCGGGCTGACCTTGCCGGTCATCTGCTTGCGGCCCTTTGCCGTCGCTTCGGTGTAGCGCGAAGGCCTGGCAAGCTGGCCGGGCGTCGCTCCGGCGAAGCGCTTCATTTCGCGGATCAAATGCGACTGGTCGTAAAAGGCGTCGGCGTCCAGCTCTTCCCCGCGCGCCAGCGCCGATGCGGCGCGAACCGCGCGATATTTGCGCGCCAGCATTCGCGGGGGCAGACCGTAATAATATTTGGTCATTCGCTCGACCGAACGGATCGACATGCCCGTCGCCTCGACAAGGTCGGGAACCTGCGGCGAGAGCGCTTCGCTCAGCCACTGGTCGACGGTGCGGGTGAACCAGACCGGCGCGGGTTCATTCTGCTTCAGTATCTCGCGGACAAAATTATTGCCGATCACCAGCCGCGCTTCGGTATCCTCGGCTTCGACCAGCGCTTCGATCACGTCGTCGATCCAGTCGCCGAACAGTTCGGCGGCGTCCATCGCGCGGTCGGTCAGCTTGTCGGCATGCTCGCCCATCAGCGTCGCCCAGCCCGCGGGCATCATGCCAAAGCCATAGATGCGCAGCGGCCCTTTGCCGCGCGCCCGCACGCTGCCGCTCGTCGGGCCGATGATCGTTGCGCGCTTGGCCGGAAAGACATGCCCATCGGGAAAGATATATTCGCCCTCGGCGATGCTCATGATCCGGAATTGCGGGCGATCGGCCCGCTCGCTCTCGTCGAACAGCGGCATGTCGATGCGCACGAAATAGAAACTCGACACCATTTCCGCCAGATCGGGATCGGGCGGAAAATACTGCAGTTCGAACGGCGTATCGCCGTCGACGCCTGATGGCGAAGAGGTAACTTCCGTCATGACGAGACCGACCCCGGGCAGCTTTATTGCTGCCTTTTTCTATCCTGTATAATTTCCCATTTGTTACAGTGCGTCAACTCGCAATTGCCTAACCGGTTCCTTTCTCCTTCGCGATCCACGCATCGACCCGCCGCTCGAGGATGTCGAGCGGCACCGGTCCCGACTGCAGCACGGTGTCGTGGAAGGCGCGAATATCGAAACGCGGACCCAGCTCCTTTTGGGCGCGGTCGCGCAATTCCATGATCTTCAGCTTGCCGATCATGTACGCCGTCGCTTGCCCCGGATAGACGATGTAGCGCTCGATCGCCTTCTCGATATCGCCCTGCGGGTTTGGCGTATTCTCTTTCAGATATTGGATCGCCTGCGCGCGGGTCCAGCGCTTGTCGTGGATGCCGGTGTCGACGACCAGGCGGCACGCGCGCCACAATTCCATGCCGAGCCGGCCGAAATCGCTGTACGGATCGGTGTAGAAGCCCATGTCCTTGGCGAGTTCTTCCGAATAAAGGCCCCATCCTTCGGTATAGGCCGTAAAGCCACCGAAGCGGCGGAAGGGCGGCAGGCCGGTCAGTTCGGTCTGCACCGCGCGCTGAAGGTGGTGGCCGGGAACGCCCTCATGATATGCCAGCGCTTCGAGCTCGGTCTTGGGCATGTCGCGCAGATCATACAGGTTCACATAATAGGTGCCGGGACGCGATCCGTCGGGCGAGGGCGATTGATAGAAGGCCTTGCCTGCCGACTTCTCGCGAAAGGCTTCGACCGCCTTCACCTGCAAGGCCGCCTTGGGCAGCGTGTTGAAGAAAGCGGGCAGGCGCGCTTCCATCGCCTTCACCTTCGCCGCGACTTCGGCAAGATAGGCCTCGCGGGTGGTATGATAATATTGCGGGCTCGTCCGCAGATGGTCGAAGAATTGCGGCAGCGTGCCCTTGAAACCGACCTGCTTCATGATCGTCGTCATCTCGCCGTGGATGCGCGCGACTTCGGCTAGGCCAAGGTCGTGGATCTGCGCCGCGGTCATGTCGGTCGTCGTATAATTCGACAACAAGGCTTCATAATAGGCTTTGCCATCGGGCATCCGCCACACGCCGTCCTGCGTCGGCGCGACGGCTTGCTGGCGCTTCATTTCGGTCTGGAGCCGCGCATAGCCAGGGCCCGCGCTCTCGGCCCAGGCGGCCTTTGCTGCTGCGATCAGTCGCGCCTTTTCCGCGGCGTCGATCTCAAGCTTTCCGACCTTTGCCGCAATGTCCTCGATCACGGCATTGTCGGGTTTCGTCAGATTGCCGATGTCCGAAATGACATAGGCATAGACCCACTTCGGCGGCGCAAAGCCCTTTGCCGCGCGCTCGGCCGATTGCGCCGAGAGTGCGTCGAGCAGCGGGCCGAGGTCGCGGATGCGCGACACATAAGCCTCGGCCTCGGCGACGTTTGCGACGCGATGGATGTTGATCAGAAAGGCTGGCAACTGGCTCTGCGCGCCGTTCATCTGGTCGAACAGATAAGCATGATCGCGAAAGGCGAACAGCTTGTCGGCGCGCTCGGCCTGCGCATTGAACAACTCGAAGGACAGGGCTTCGTCCTCGGACAGCGTTTTGGGATCGAAGCTGCCGCGCATCGCTGCGGCGCTCGCTTGCTGCAGTTTCTGGCTCGCGACCTGGGCCTCGTCGCTGACGTCGTTCCAGCGACCGTAATCGCCGTCGCGGATGCCGCGATAGGCCTTGCCTTGCGGCGAGAGCGAGAGCTGCGCTGCGTCATAATTGTCGAAAAATTGCGCCAGCGTCGCACCTGCGGGCGCGGCAGGGGGCGCTTCGGTCGAAGCCGTTGCGGGCGCTTCGCTGACAGCAGCCGGGGTACAGGCGGCCGTCGCGATCACGAACAGCGCGGTGGACAGACGGGCGGCGATACGAAGCTGCGACACAATTTTCTCCCTGTTTTTCCGACAGGCACGGGCTTGCCATAGCGCCCCGGCGCGCGCAATGGCGGGCCATGTCGCTCTTCGCTTCCGCCGCTGATGCCGCCTACGCGCTTGTCCGTCCGTTGGTCCAGGCGACCGATGGCGAGGCCGCACACAATCTGACCCTGAACGCGCTCCAGCCACTGCCGCGCGCGCGCCATGCGCTGACGAGTCCGGTGCTGGCGACCGAATTTGCCGGTTTGACCTTTCCCAACCCGATCGGCCTTGCCCCCGGCTTCGACAAGGACGCGCGTGTCGCGCATGCGATGCCGCATTTCGGTTTCGGCTTCGTCGAGGTCGGCACGCTGACCCCGCTGCCCCAGGAAGGCAATCCGCGTCCGCGCCTGTTCCGGCTCGTCGAGGACAGGGCGGTGATCAACCGCATGGGGTTCAACAATGGCGGGCAGGAAAGGGCGGCCGACCGCATCGCCTGTCTGCGCCGATATGGGCTTCCGGTTCCGCTCGGCATCAACATCGGCGCGAACAAGGACAGCGCCGACCGCATCGCCGACTATGCCAGGGGCACGGCAGCGATGGCGCCACTCGCCGATTATCTGACGGTGAATATCAGTTCGCCCAACACGCCGGGGCTGCGCGCGTTGCAAGACAGGGGCGCGCTCGAAGCCCTGCTCGACGGCGTGGCGGCGGTGCAGCCCGCGGGGGCGGCGAAGCCTGTCTTCCTGAAGGTGGCGCCCGACCTCGAACCCGCCGATATCGACGACATCGTGGCCGTCGCCCTCGACAAGGGACTTTCGGCGGTCATCGTGTCGAACACGACGATCGCGCGTCCCGCGCTCGCGTCGCGCCATGCGGCGGAAGCGGGAGGCCTTTCGGGCGCGCCGCTCACCGACCTCGCGCTCCAGCGCGTGCGCGATTTCCGCGCGGCCAGCGGCGGCAAGCTGCCGCTCGTCGCCGCGGGCGGCATCGCCTCGTCCGAACAGGCATGGGCACGCATCCGCGCGGGCGCCAGCCTGGTCCAGATTTATTCGGCGATGGTCTATGAAGGCCCCGGCCTCGCCGCCCGCATCGCGCACGGCCTCGAAACGCTTGCCGTGCGCGATGGCTTCGCACGCGTCGCGGATGCAGTGGGGGCGGACGACTGACCCCATCGGGGTTGCGCTGAATCGAGCCGCGCGCCAATGTCGCGCGCATGATCAAACGACTCCTCGCTGTCATCAGCCTCTTCATCGTCGCCCTCCCGTCGCTTGCCGCCGCACAGGGCGTGACCTCGTCCGCCGATCCGCGCGCGACCGAAGCGGGGCGCCAGATCTTGCACGAGGGCGGGACCGCGGCCGACGCCGCGATCGCGATGGTCGCGGTACTGACGCTCGTCGAACCGCAGTCGAGCGGCATCGGCGGCGGCGGCTTCATGGTTTACCACAATGCCGCGGACGGCAGCATCTCGACGATCGACGGCCGCGAAAAGGCGCCCGCTGCGGCAAAGCCCGAACGGTTCCTGGGTCCCGACGGAAAGCCGCGCGGCTATATGGATGTCATCCCCGGCGGGCTGTCGGTCGGTGTCCCCGGCAATGTCCGCTTGATGGAAATGGCGCACAAGAAGTGGGGCAAGCTTGAATGGAAAGCGCTGTTCCAGCCCGCGATCAAGCTCGCCGAGGACGGCTATCAGGTCACCCCCGCGCTCTATAACTGGATGGTCCAGTTCGAGCCGGTGTGGAAGGATTTCCCCGATGCCCGCGCCATTTACTACGTGAACGGCAAACCGGCGCCCGTTGGAACCACGATCCGCAACCCCGCCTATGCCGCCATTCTGCGCGATATTGCCGCGCGCGGTCCCGACGCCTTCTATTCGGGCGCCAATGCCAAGGCGATCAGCGAGGCTGTGGCGAAAGCGCCGCGCAACGCGACCCAGCTGACGCTCAAGGATCTTGCCGCCTACAAAGCGAAGGATCGCCCGGCGGTCTGCACCACGTACCGCGTCTACAAGGTCTGCGGCATGGGCCCGCCGTCGTCGGGCGCGACCACCGTCTTCGGCATTCTCGGGATGCTCGAGGCCTGGGACATGAAGGCGATGGGCAAGGACAATCCTATGAGCTGGCACCTCATCGCCGAGGCGATGCAACTCGCCTATGCCGACCGCTCCGCCTATCTCGGCGACGCCGATTTCGTCGACGTTCCGGTCAAGGGGCTGCTCGACAAAAGCTATCTTGCCGCGCGCCGCGAGCTGATTTCGCCCTTTGGCGCTGCGGGTCATTATGATCCCGGCACGCCGCCCGGCGCCAAGCCGCGCGTTGCTGCGCCGCCCGTGCCCGAACAGGGGACCACGCATTTCGTCGCGGTCGACGCCGACGGCGACGTCGTGTCGATGACCTCGACGGTCGAAAGCATCTTCGGCAGCCAGCTGATGGCGAACGGCTATTTCCTCAACAATGAACTCACCGACTTCGATCTGGCGCCGACCAAGGACGGCGTACCGACGCAGAACCGCGTGCAGGCGGGCAAGCGTCCGCTCTCGTCGATGTCGCCGACGATCGTCTATGGCTCCGACGGCAAGGTCGTGCTCGCTGTCGGCTCGGCGGGCGGCAAGCGCATCATCATGCATGTGACGAAGACGCTGATCGGCGTGCTCGACTGGGGCCTCGATGCGAAGTCGGCAATGGAATTGCCCAACCTCTTCTTTGGCCAGCAAGGCGTATTGATCGAGAATAATGACGCGGGCGAGGCGATCGCCGCGAAGATGAAGCCTTTCGGCTACAGCTTCACCGCAACCGACCTTGGCTCGAAACTCAACGCCGTCGAGCGTGTCGGCGACGGCTGGCGCGGCGCTGCCGATCCGCGCGGTCCCGGCACCTCGTCGGTCGATGGCGCGCCGGCCCAGAACTGACAACGATAAAAGAAAACGTCGACACTCCCTGGAGAGAGGCAGGCATGAAGCTCGAAAACCCCCATCTCGATCATTTCCCGAGCCTGGTTGCGATGTTCTTCGACCGCGCGGCGCGTGGCGGCGAGGACCCGTTCCTGTGGCGCAAGGCCGATCGAACGTGGCAACCGCTGAGCTGGCGCCAGGTCGCGAACCAGGTCGCGGCGCTCGCGCATAACCTGCGCGAACTCGGTCTCAAGGACGGCGACCGCGTCGTGCTGGTCAGCGAAAATCGCCCCGAATTCTGCATCGCCGACCTGGCGATCATGGCGGCGGGCTGCATCACTGTCCCGACCTACACGACGAATACCGAGCGCGATCATCAGCATATTCTCGACAACAGCGGCGCCAGCGCGGTGATCGTGTCGACGGCCAAGCTGGCGCGCGTGTTGATGCCCGCTGTCATGCGATCGAACGCGAAGCTGGTGATCAGCATGGAGAGCCTGCGCGTCGGCCAGCAGGGCGATGTACAGGTACAGGACTGGGATCCGCTCGTCACCGGCGGCGAGGGTTTTCGCGCCGAGATCGAGGCGCGCGCGGCAGTGATGAAGCGCGACGAAACGGCGTGCCTCATCTACACCAGCGGTACGGGCGGCGCGCCGCGCGGCGTGATGCAGCATCATGGCGCGATCCTGCACAATGCGGCGGGTGCCGCCGAAGTGCTCGTCAACGATTTCGGCATCGGCGACGAAGAGGTGTTCCTGTCCTTTCTGCCCCTGAGCCACGCCTATGAACATTCGGGCGGACAATTTCTGCCGATCATGGTCGGCGCCCAGATCTATTATAGCGAGGGCCTGGAAAAGCTCGTCTCGAACATCGAGGAAACGAAGCCGACGATCATGGTCGTCGTCCCGCGGCTGTTCGAGGTGATCCGCGCGCGGATGATCAAATCGGTCGAGAAGCAGGGCAAGCTCGCGAACTGGATGCTCAATCAGGCGCTGCGCGTTGGCGAGAAGGATTATGAGCGCCGCATGGGCGTGTTCGACCGCCCGGTCGATGTCATCCTCAACAAATTATTCCGTCCGAAGATCCAGCAGCGATTCGGCGGCCGGATGAAGGCGCTGGTATCGGGCGGCGCGCCGCTGAATCCTGAGATCGGCGTCTTCTTCCACTCGATCGGCCTGACTCTGCTGCAAGGCTATGGCCAGACCGAGGCGGGGCCGGTGATCAGCTGTAACCGGCCGTCGGTCGGGCTCAAGATGGACACCGTCGGCCCGCCGCTGATGAATACCGAGGTCCGGATTGCCGACGATGGCGAAATCCTGGTTCGCGGCGAGCTGGTGATGAAAGGCTATTGGCGCAACAAGCCCGAGACCGAGCGGGTGCTCGTCGTCGACCCGGCCGAGCCCGACAAGGGCCCGTGGCTGCACACCGGCGACATCGGCCATATCGACGACAAGGGCCGCATCGTCATCACCGACCGCAAGAAGGACCTGATCGTCAACGACAAGGGCGATAATGTCTCGCCGCAGCGCGTCGAAGGGATGCTGACGCTTCAGCCTGAAATCCTGCAGGCGATGGTCTATGGCGACAAGCGTCCGCACCTGGTCGGCATCCTCGTCCCCGATCCCGAATGGATGGCGGAATGGGCCGAAGCCGAAGGTTTGCCCAAGGACCTCGAACGCCTGCGCGAGCACGAGAAATTCCGCGCTGCCGTCCGCGCCGCCGTCGATCGGGTCAACACCCAGCTTTCGGTGATCGAAAAGGTCCGCAAGTTCGACTTTGCCGACGAGGCCTTCACGATCGAGAATGAACAGATGACGCCGTCGATGAAGATCCGCCGGCATATCCTCAAACAGGTCTATGAAGACAAGATCGCCGCGCTTTACAAGGCTTAGCTAAAGCGCTGACCCGCGCCTATCCGCACCGGACGAAGCCGAAACAGCCGCCGAGAAGACGGGTGCAAGCGGCCATGTCGACTCCGTCCGATGCGGGGAAGGGGGAGTGATCCCCTATTTGCAGGCGGGGCTGCGACCCGAAGAGCTCGGCGCAAACCGGTCCCCGCCTGCGACTGACCAGATGGTTCAGCCAGCGTCCCCCGCCGGTTTGCGATAGGGGACGAATTCACCGAAGACGCAGGTCG